>NZ_MSDT01000001.1:0-155220 GCF_001975575.1 Mangrovimonas sp. DI 80
AAGCTTATCGCTTAAGCGGGTGCAAATATAGAACCCTTTTTTGAAGCTCGCAAGCGGTTCGGTCATTTTTTTGAAAGTTTTTTTTTCGTGGCGCAATCGCCCTCAAAACACTTATAACCGACTCTCTCAATAAACTCCCTTCGCATTCGCAGCACTCGCTGTTTTTGCGGCTGCAAATATACCGCCTTTTTGGATATGCGCAAGCCTTTTTTGCGGTTTTTGGTGATTTTTTTGAGAAAAGGATTTTACAACACTGGAATTGAAGCGTTTGGATGTGTGAATATTTTATTCCCCGTGATGTGTTTCTCCCCCTACCCTTTTCTATCTATTCTTAATATATAATATGTATCGTTTTCCATTACTATATATAATACGGTATTCAACCAAACGCTACACTCCTCAATTAGGTCATTCCAAATAATACATATATATGTATTGTATGAAATTATTTATCCTCTTATCTTTGTCCTCTTAAATAGAAGACAATAAATGATTGATATTACATTACCAGATGGAACGGTAAAAAGCTTTGAACAAGGCGTTACACCGATGGATGTTGCTAAAAGCATCAGTGAGGGGTTTGCTAGAAACGTGATTTCGGCAAATTTTAATAACGAAACCATTGAAGTTTCTACCCCAATAACTACCAACGGTTCCTTAATATTATATACATGGAATGATAAAGATGGGAAAAAGGCCTTTTGGCATTCTAGTTCTCACGTATTGGCCCAAGCTTTGGAAGAATTGTATCCTGGTGTAAAACTGTCTATAGGTCCTGCCATTGAAAATGGATTTTATTATGATGTTGATTTTGGTGACCAATCCATTTCTGATAAGGACTTCAAGGCTATTGAATCCAAAATGCTAGAGATTGCCAGAGGAAAGTACGATTTTAAGATGCGTTCTGTTTCTAAGGCAGATGCTTTGGCTATGTACCAATCTCAAGGTAATGAATATAAAGTAGAATTGATCGAAAATCTGGAAGATGGTACCATTACGTTTTGCGACCACTCCACCTTCACTGATTTATGTCGTGGTGGGCACATTCCTAACACAGGTATCATTAAAGCTGTAAAATTGCTTTCGGTAGCTGGTGCTTACTGGAGAGGAAACGAAAACAACAAACAGCTGACTAGAGTTTACGGTATATCCTTCCCTAAACAAAAGGACCTGACTGAGTACCTTCATTTATTGGAAGAGGCCAAAAAACGTGACCATAGAAAACTAGGGAAAGAATTGGAACTTTTCACCTTCTCCCAAAAAGTTGGTCAAGGCTTACCATTATGGCTTCCAAAAGGAGCTGCTTTAAGAGAGCGTTTGGAAAACTTCCTCAAAAAAGCTCAGAAGAAAGCAGGTTACGAAATGGTAGTGACTCCTCATATTGGTCAAAAGGAATTATATGTAACTTCTGGCCACTATGCAAAATATGGAGAAGACAGTTTTCAACCAATCCACACACCTAACGAAGGAGAAGAATTTTTGTTGAAACCAATGAACTGTCCTCACCACTGTGAAATTTACAATACCCGTCCTTTCTCCTATAAAGAGTTACCAAAGCGTTATGCAGAATTTGGTACCGTATATAGGTATGAGCAAAGTGGAGAGTTACACGGCTTGACTCGTGTAAGAGGTTTTACTCAAGATGACGCCCACATTTTCTGTACACCAGATCAATTGGATACTGAATTTAAGGAAGTAATCGATTTGGTACTTTATGTATTCGGATCTTTAGGTTTCGAAAACTTCACTGCTCAAGTGTCTGTTCGTGATCCAGAGAATCCAGAGAAATATATAGGTAAAGTTGAAAATTGGGAGAAAGCCGAGCAAGCTATTATCAATGCAGCCAAAGACAAAGGTTTAAATTATGTGATTGAAGAAGGTGAAGCCGCCTTTTACGGTCCAAAATTAGACTTTATGGTTAAGGATGCTTTGGGAAGACAATGGCAATTAGGAACCATTCAGGTGGACTACAACTTACCTGAGCGTTTTGACCTTACATATAAAGGTAGTGACAACGAGCTTCACAGACCTGTTATGATTCACCGTGCCCCGTTTGGAAGTATGGAACGTTTCGTAGCAATTTTGTTGGAACACACTGGAGGAAACTTCCCGCTTTGGCTGGTTCCTGAGCAGGCTATTGTACTATGTATAAGTGAGAAATATGAAAAATACGCCGAAAAAGTTTTAAATTTGTTGGAAAATCACGAAATTCGCGCCCTCATAGATAATCGTAACGAAACCATAGGAAAGAAAATCCGTGAAGCGGAAATGAAAAAGATTCCATATATGGTGATTATCGGTGAAAATGAAGAAGCTGAAGGTAAAATTTCAGTTCGTCAACATGGTGGAGAAGATTTAGGTTCCATAACCATTGAAGAGTTTTCAAACATTGTTGACCAAGAGATCAAAAAGACCTTAAAAACCTTTAAATAAAAAATTAAGTTTAACTAAAATTTATAAGTCATAGCAATACGTAGACAAAGAAATAACTTTAAGAGAGAACAAAAGGAAGACCAGCACAGAATTAACTCTAAAATTAGAGCCGAAAAGGTACGCCTTGTTGGTGATAATGTAGAGGTAGGCATTTACGACATTAGGCCAGCATTGGCCCTTGCCGAAGAACAAGGTTTAGATCTTGTAGAAATATCACCAAAAGCTGATCCGCCTGTTTGTAAGGTTATGGATTATAAAAAGTTTCTTTACGAACAAAAGAAACGTGATAAAGCATTAAAAGCAAAAGCGTCTAAAGTTGTTGTAAAAGAAATTCGTTTTGGTCCTCAGACTGATGACCACGATTACGAATTCAAAAAGAAACACGCTGAGAAATTCCTTAAGGAAGGTGCTAAATTAAAAGCATTTGTATTCTTTAAAGGGCGTTCGATTGTGTTTAAAGAGCAGGGACAAATTCTATTATTGAAATTGGCTCAGGATCTTGAAGAATTTGGTAAAGTAGAACAAATGCCAAAATTGGAAGGAAAACGTATGACCATGTTCATTGCTCCTAAAAAAACAAAATAATACCTATTAAGGTAAACAATAATAAGCGAAACGTAAATTAAAAACTAGGAGAAAGATGCCTAAAATGAAAACTAAATCAAGTGCCAAGAAACGTTTTAAACTTACTGGCACTGGTAAGATTAAGAGAAAGCACGCTTTTAAAAGTCACATTTTGACTAAAAAATCTAAAAAGCGTAAACTTGCCTTGACTCATGATACTTTAGTACATAAGTCAGACGAGAACAATGTTAAAACCATGTTACGTTTAAAGTAATATCGGTCTTTAACCGGTTAACAAATTTATAAACCCTGGAGTTAGGCCAAAAGTAACAAGTGTCAATTTTATTGACCGCCTACTACAAAAAAACAAATTAAGAAATGCCAAGATCAGTAAATTCAGTTGCTAAGAGAGCTAGAAGAAAAAAGGTTCTTAAGCAGGCCAAAGGTTACTTTGGAAGACGTAAAAACGTTTGGACAGTAGCCAAAAACGCGGTTGAAAAAGCGATGCAATACTCGTACAGAGACCGTAGAAACAAAAAGAGAACTTTCCGTGCTTTATGGATTCAACGTATCAATGCAGGAGCTAGATTACACGGAATGTCATATTCTAAGTTTATGGGAGCCCTTAAAGCTAACAATATCGAATTGAACCGTAAGGTTCTTGCCGATTTAGCGATGAACAACCCAGAAGCTTTTGAAGCAATCGTAAACAAAGTAAAGTAAGGCGTTCGCCTAAATAATAACAACAATTCGCTTATAAAAATCCGATTCAATTTGAATCGGATTTTTTTTGTTTAAAAGTCAAACTTAGCCCTTCGATTTTACATTATATTCATTCCCTTCCTACTTTAATTTTAACCAAATTTGCTAAGCTTACCTTCGTAAAGTTTATATATTTAAATATAAAGGGCAACGGGTCCTTTAAAGCAAATTTTAAAGGAGTATTATTAAACATATAACTGAAATCAAATAACAATTTCCTATCTTTAACAATACTCAACAATAATCCCTTGAGGTTTAAAAAAGATATATAATTGTATTTAGGGACTACAAAATTCACGTTAGAAATAGCTAAACAGTATAAATAAGGGAAATTAATTCCTGCTGTTAATGAAGCATCCAAGGAACCCCAAAAACGAGTATTGACTTCTATTACCTTATATACTTTAGCCTCTATGTCATACCTTAAATCTACATGTGCGACACCTGACCAATTCAAAGATTCCATCATCTTTTTTACTATTATATATAAATTTTCATCGTATACAAATTTAACTCCAAGCAAAGGTCTAAATGGATTGGTGTTTGGCATGGTACACTTTTGAATGGTAAATGCCAAGATATCCCCCGATTTACATAATACGCTGCATCCAATATCATAACCTTTTACATATTCCTGAACAATTTGGCTATTAGTAAATTTATTATTTAAAAAATAATATTCTAACTCATCTTTAGTGTTAAAAAGAAAAACCCCTTCTCCTCCTCCTCTACCTTCAACAGGTTTTACTATGAGAGGAAACTTAAGTTTATTAATCCGAAACTTTTCTTCCATTAAAAATAGAGCCGTCTCAGGATAAGGTAAGTCATTAATCAACAAATGCCGTGCTAACATCCATTTGTTTTTTGCTTTTGTAAAATCAACAATTGATGGTAACAAACATAGTTTTTCTGATATTAATTTCCCTCTAAATTTTATAATTGTTTCTATACCTGATTCGTAAATAGGAAGCAACACATCAATCTTATACTTTTTTATTTCTTGATTAATATTTTCTATCCAATCTAATTCATTTTCTGTTTTGGGATAAAAAGAGAAGTTTTTAATATGCCTTGAAAGCCTCATTGGTATGTACTTCTTATTAGACATAACATAAATATTAATCCCCTTTACTTGAGATAAGCCATTAACTACATATAAAAGCAAACTACTCTCTCCATCAGGAATTAAAATTGACAACATCGTCCCAATTTTACCCATACTATATTTAAATTAATAATATTAAAATACATTTTTAAAACATGGCATTTTTATTACTTAAAATAGCAATTTTCCTTCATTATATAAAAAAAATATAACAAAGTTCACACAATCATATTACACTTCATACAGCGACCTTAATTTATAAATCATCATTACCCCTTTAATTCTAACACATTACGGTTTAGACTGTAATTTATCGGATAAATTTATTCATCATCTAATTTATGATTACTTTTTTTAGAATATTACCTATTTTCAACTAAGTAAAAAATGGTTAATAGCAAAAAACAAATATTAATTCATAAATATTAAATGATGAAAATTAGACTTACAAATTATTCCAATTTGATTTTTGGTCTATTCATGCTATTTGCCATGTTTAGTTGCCAAGTGGAACCCTTAAATTCTGAAAAGAAAAGCGAAAATGCTCTATCCTTTGTCGTGTGCAATACCACTAGCTCCCAAGTTGACTTAATTGCAGGAAATGGAAATGGGAATGGTTATGTCGTTGGAACCGTCTACGTTGAAATAGTTGGTTCAAATTATATAATCACTTACACCATTACCAATGATATGTACTGCTTAACAGAAACCCATTTATCTGTTGTTGATAGTCCATCTAACTTTCCAGTAAATGGAGGGGGCAACCCTAAAATAGGCAATTTTGAATGGAGTGGATCTCATGATTGTATTGGGATGGTTTCATACACGGTTCCAACCTCGTACGGCACCTATATAGCTGCCCATGCAAAAGTAAACTGCATCTCACAATCACCCCAAGATGTCATTGCGAATCTCCCTAGCACTGTTCAAGTATGTGTTGAAGCAAAACCAGGCACAGGCAGTTATTTTGATCTTAGTATCTCTGAAGGAACTTCCATATCTGGAATAAGCGGTGCTTGGTGTCTTGATTATGACACCCATTTAAATTATGGTGATGACTGTTTTGATGCAGATGTCTATACTATTTTTGATGACTTATCTGGGTTGCCACTTGATTACGAAGAAACATTAGGTGCGATTAATTGGATTCTCAATCAAGATTTCATCAGTCAGGGATATACCATGGGAGAGATTCAATTTGCAATCTGGAAGTTCATTGAAGATGAAGAAATTGACGGTCCGTACTTAGGAGAGTACACACTAGCAAAAGCCTTAGAAATTTACAATGCAGCCCTTTCACATTTGGATTTTGAACCGGGATGTGGTGATTTATTAGGAGTCATTTTGATGCCTCAGATACCATCAATTCAACCAACAATCATTACCATACCAATTGATTGCTATGAAGGAGAATGCAGCGAAACCGCTTGGGGAGATGGCTGTGGTTTCTCAGGTAACAGTTGGGCTACATATTTCCAATATGGGGCTCCTGAATAATAATAGTTTTTAAAACACATTAAAAAAAGCCTGTTCAATTTGAACTGGCTTTTTTTTATATTACCGGTACTCCCTCGCTAAATTTGTTGTCAAAAATCACTATTTATAAGTATATTTCGAGCCAAAACAATTCATTATGCAAATGCTACGAACAAGCTCTTTAATTCTATTACTTCTATCATGTCATTTTTCGCTCTTTAGTCAGGATAAAGACAAAACCCCAACTTGGGATGTCAACAATCCACAAGGAGATTTTGACTATCAAACCCATCATTTTTCTACTGATGAAGGGACTTGGATGAATCTAGATATAAGCCCCAACGGTCAATTTATTGTTTTTGATATGTTGGGCGATATCTACAAAATAAAAAGTACTGGAGGAAAAGCCACTTGTTTGAGAGAAGGGATTGCCTTTGAGGTGCAACCTCGTTTTAGTCCTGATGGAAAACATATTTCTTTCACCAGTGACGCCGGCGGTGGTGACAACATTTGGATGATGGATGCAGATGGTAGCAATGCCAAAGCCATCACCAAGGAGGACTTTAGGCTTTTGAACAATGCCATTTGGACTCCAGATGGGCAATACATCATTGCTAGAAAACATTTTACTTCAGAGCGTTCGGCAGGTGCCGGTGAAATGTGGATGTACCACAAAACAGGAGGTAGTGGTATCCAACTTACAAAACGTAAAAACGACCAACAGGATGTCAACGAACCAAGTATGTCTCCTGACGGAAAATACCTTTATTACAGTGAGGATATGTACCCTGGAGGGTATTTTCAATACAACAAAGATCCGAACAGCCAAATTTATGTGATCAACAAATACGATATGGCTACGGGGGAAATTGACAGAATTAGTGGCGGTCCTGGAGGTGCTGCCCGCCCTCAAATTTCTAGAGATGGAAAAAAACTAGCTTTTGTTAAGCGTGTACGTGAAAAATCGGTGCTGTATATCCATGATTTGGAAACTGGTCAAGAGTGGCCACTTTATGACAAGTTGAACAAGGATCAACAGGAAGCTTGGGCCATTTTTGGAGTATACCCAAACTTCAACTGGATGCCAAACAATGAAGAGATTGTGTTTTGGGCTGGTGGTAAAATCAATAAAATTAACATCAATTCTTTAGAAGTCTCCAACATTCCATTTCAAGTAGATGCTAACATTAAAATTGCCAAAGCTGTTAAATTTGACAATCCTGTGGCTCCCGATACCTTCGATGCCAAAGTTATTAGACATGCCGTAACGTCTCCTGATGGAAAAACATTAGTGTTCAGTGCCGTTGGTCATTTGTGGTCCCGAAAACTTCCAAATGGTACTCCAAAACGTCTTACCTCTAACACCGATTTTGAATTTGAACCTAGCTTCTCTTCGGATGGAAAAAATATTGTTTATGTCACTTGGAACGATGAAGACTTGGGTGCTATCTATAAAATTCCTGCTTCTGGAGGCACTCCTGTGAAACTAACTTCTGAAAAAGGCATCTACAGGAATCCTTCTTTTTCTCATAACAGCAACCAAATTGTTTATTTAAAAGAAGTCGGTAACAGTGATCAAGGTTATGCTTATGACAACAACCATGGAATTTATGTAATGAATGCCGATGGTAGTAATTCCAAATTTGTAACCAAAGAAGGTGATTTTCCAATCTTCAATAATGAGGACACAAAAATCATTTACCAAACGGGCGGTAAATTCTTTGGAGAGCTTACCAAAGAACTCAAAATTGCCAATCTTAATGGTAATGACGATCAAGTACTGGTAAAATCCAAACACGGCAACAGATTAGTCCCTAGCCCTGATGGGAATTGGATTGCTTTTATTCATTTGCATAAAGTATACATGGCTCCAATGCCACATGCCGGCCAAACTTTGGATATCACAGATGCAACTAAATTTGTCCCTGTAACCCAACTTTCCAAAGATGCCGGACTCAATCTTCACTGGTCTTCGGATAGTAAAAAATTACACTGGACTTTAGGGAACACCTATTACACCGCAAACATTTCAGAAGACAGCAAATTGGTTAAAGATGGCATTACCATCAATTTAAAAGTGAAAACTGATAAGCCTGATGGACGTATTGCTTTAACAGGGGCAAGAATTATTACCATGGAAGGTGATGAAGTGATTGAAAATGGAACCATCATTATCAATGAAAACAGAATTGAATCTTTGGGTAGCGCTTCCGATGTTAAAATCCCATCCAATGCGAAAGTATATGATGTCACTGGAAAAACCATTATGCCCGGGATTGTAGATGTACATGCTCACGTTGGTGGGTTTAGAGATGGTTTGCCTACTCAAAAACACTGGCAATTCTACGCTAACCTAGCTTTTGGTGTCACTACTGCTCATGACCCATCAGCTAATTCTGAAACGATTTTCACCTTATCCGAATTACAAAAAAGTGGTGATATGGTTGGCCCTCGATTGTTTTCTACAGGGTTCATTCTTTATGGTGCCGATGGCGACTTTAAAGCTGTCATCAACGGACTTGAAGATGCCCGTTCTTCCATCAGACGTACCAAAGCATTTGGAGCACTTTCTGTAAAAAGTTACAACCAACCTAGACGTGACCAACGCCAACAGGTATTACAAGCCGCTCGCGAGGAAGGTATTTTTGTAGTGCCTGAGGGAGGTTCCAATTTCTTCCACAACATGTCTATGATTATGGATGGTCATACAGGAATTGAGCATAACATTCCGGTAGCTCCTGTTTATAAGGACATTGTTGAATTATGGAGCAATAGTAATGTTGGCTACACTCCTACTCTTATTGTGAATTATGGCGGTTTGAATGGCGAATACTATTGGTACCAAAAAACCAATGTTTGGGAAAATGAAAAACTGTTGAAATACACTCCTAGAGGTATTATCGATGCCCGGTCAAGACACAGAACGATGGTACCGGATGACGAATATGAAAATGGACACATTTTGGTTTCTGAAACTTGTAAAAAGCTATCTGATGCTGGTGTGAAAGTAAATTTGGGTGCCCACGGTCAATTACAAGGTCTAGGAGCTCATTGGGAATTGTGGATGTTGCAACAAGGAGGTATGACTAACCACGAAGCCCTTAAAGCTGCAACCATCAACGGTGCGGATTATATTGGGATGGCCAAGGACATTGGTTCATTAAAGGAAGGTAAACTGGCCGACCTTATTGTCATGGACAAAAACCCGTTGGAAAACATTCAAAACTCAGAAAGCATCATTTACACTATGGTGAATGGAAGACTTTATGACACCGAAACCATGAACGAAATTGGTAACAATCCTAAAGAACGCACAAAGTTCTATTGGGAAAACAACAAGTACAACCAAGCGTTCCCATGGCATGAAGAAACTCAAAGTTTTACTACGCCTTCATGTAGTTGCCATATTGGGGTTGCCCACTAAACGATATATTAACATTAATTTCAGAGCCTTTTGCCTTGAGAGTCTTAGCTTTGGAAAAAATTTGCCTATGAATTTATCTCAAATCAAATTGGTGGTCACCGATATGGATGGTACACTGCTCAATTCCAAAGGGGAAGTGAGCAGTAATTTTTATAAATTATTCAACGAACTTAAAACCAATAATGTTCATTTTATAGCGGCTAGTGGACGTCAATATTTCAGTATCCTTGACAAACTGGGTTCTATAAAAGACGAGATTACCATTATTGCTGAAAATGGCGGTCTTACTAAACAAGGCGACAAGCAATTGCACGCTAACTATTTCCCAATGGAAGATATCAATCGTCTGATTCCTATTTTAAGAGACATTGAAGATTCCTATATAGTTTTATGTGGAGAACGTTCGGCCTACATTGAAAGCAACGATGAGAGTTTCATCAATATGTTCAAGGAATATTACACCGAATTTAAACAGGTTGAAGACTTAACCCAAGTTAACGATGACAATTTCCTAAAAATTGCAGTTTACAGCTTTGGTGGTTCTGAACAAAATATCTACCCTCACGTAAAGCATTACGAAGACCATATACAAGTGAAAGTCTCTGGATCTAATTGGTTGGATCTTTCGCATATGAATACCAATAAAGGCTATGCATTACAACAGGTTCAGGATCTATTAGGGGTTTCAAAGGAAGAAACTATGGTTTTTGGCGACTACAACAACGATTTGGAAATGATGGCCCAAGCGGCCTATAGCTATGCCATGAGCAATGCCCACCCAAATGTGAAGGAAGTAGCACGCTACCAAACCAAAAGCAATGACGAAGAAGGCGTAGAAGTTATTTTGGAACAGCTTATCAAAGACAAACAATCAATTGCCAAAGGCTGTTAATACCAAACGTCTTCCCGAGGCATGATTGCGATGTTCGCATAAATAAATACCTTGCCAAATTCCTAAATTCAATTGTCCTTGAGTAATCGGAATTTGAACAGAGGTTCCCATTAAAGAGGCCTTGATGTGTGCAGGCATATCATCAGGGCCTTCATAAGTGTGGCGGTAATATGGTTGATTTTCGGGCACCATTTTATTGATATGATTTTCAAAATCGTCACGAACGGTTGGATCGGCATTTTCATTAATGGTCAAACTCGCGGAAGTGTGTTTGATAAACACATAAAACAACCCCACATTTATATTTTGAATTTCTGAAAACTGACTGAGTATTTCTTGGGTCACCAAATGAAAACCTCTTGACTTGGCCGAAAGCCGAATTTCCTTCTGAAAACTTTTCATACTTATTTAGGTCTTCTGCTTTTTCTTCTTGGCAGCAGGGAACAACACGTTGTTCAATATTAATCGGTAACCAGGAGACGTAGGATGCAAATCCAATTCCGTTTTGGGATCTCCTACCCTATGTGTGTAATCTTCTGGATCGTGTCCGCCATAAAAAGTAAAGAACCCTTTTCCTTTTATTCCGTGAATATACTTGGCCTCACCATTGGTTTTGTTTTCTCCCATGATGAGTACATTCGACTTGATTTCATCACGTGTAAAGGCTGTGGTTTGCCCCATAAATCCTTTCACCAAAGCCGTATGATTTTGGCAAAGCATGGTTGGCACAGGATCCCATTTAGCTGAAAAATCCATTAGGGTAAAATAATCGGTTGTTTTTGGAATGCGACGCTTTTGGGTCATATCTATCGATGAGAATTCATAAACATTAGGATTACGCTCCAATAAAAAGTCCTTAAAAGCAAATGTTTTGCTGAAATCAATTTTATTCTGATAAGCGGGATCGCTGCCATCACCATCAAACATTGGCTCACAAATATCCACACCTTCGGCACTTAATGCAATATCAAAACTATCGGTAGCACTGCACATGGCAAACATAAAACCACCTCCAACTACATAATCCCGAATCTTTAGCGCCACAGCCAATTTGGCTTCAGATACTTTATCATATCCCAATTTTGCAGCTAATTCTTCCGCTGCTTTTTTCTCTTCAATATACCATGCCGCCGATTTGAATGATCGATAAAATTTACCAAATTGCCCTGTAAAATCTTCATGGTGCAAATGCAACCAATCGTATAACAACAAGGCATCATTGAGCACTTCTTCATCATAAATAGTATCATACGGAATTTCTGCATAAGTCAACACCATAGTTACGGCATCGTCCCAAGGTTGCTTTCCGTAAGGTGTATATACGGCAATTTTAGGTGCCTTTTCCAAGACCACCGCCTCCATATTTTGGGAAGGACTGCTAATGAATTCCAAGATTTCTTCGGCTTTGGAATTGGATAAGACTTCAAAACTCACCCCTCTTATCTGGCACTCTCGTTGGATTTCCTCTGCATCAGGCAACAAAAAAGAGCCTCCACGGTAGTTCAACAACCACTTCACCTTAAGTTGCTTTTCCAATGTCCAATAGGTAATGCCATAAGCCTTCAGATGGTTTTGCTGCCCTTCGGCATCCATAGGAACCAAGATATAAGAGGCAAAACTAGCATTTGCACAAAAAACCAAAAATACCACTAAGGCGATTATCTTCTTCATAGTGGAAAGATACTTAAAAATTAGCCTTTCATAAAAAGCTTTAAGGAAATATTAAGCCAACATACTGTGTCCTGTCGCCTAGGTTGTTCCCGAAAGTAGATTGGCAATACGCTTGGTATTTGGGAATTGCTCTAAGATAATTTTCATGAAAACAGTAATAGGAATGGCCATAATCAAGCCTGGAATTCCCCAGATGTAGCCCCAAAGCATCAACATTACCAGTACCGTAATGATATTGATGGAAAAGGATTTCCCCATAAAAATTGGCTCCATAATGGCACCAAACAATACTTGAACCCCGGTTATGGACAATACAAAAAAGAACAAAGTGCTGCTTGGCTCCAATTCAACAAAGGCGAAAATTGCCAATGAAATCACGGCAATAAACGACCCAACCATTTGCACGAAGTTAATGGCAAAGGCAAATAAACCCCAGAATATAGGGAAACTTACATCAAAAACCACACAAGCCAATCCAGTTCCAATTCCTGTAAGCAAACTCACTAAAAACTTCACCTTGATAAATTTTATCAAGTCCTTTTCAATTTTGATAAACGTCTTTACCGATGTGTGGCGCTGTTTTAGAATGGTGGTATTCAACAATTGGTGCATATTGATGGATTCTGCCAACCACAATACCACAAAAAAAGCGGTCATCAATATAGAAGTAGCTAATTTTCTAATAAAATCGAAGGTAGTTCCCAAATTCTCTTTTTGCAGAAATTGGGCTAGGACGTTTTCATTTTCTTTGAATTCTACACCAAAAGTTGTGGTGAGATAGCTTTTTAGGTTGAAAAGTTTTACTTCCGCTTTATCAAAAAACTCACTTTTGGTGGCCATAATTTGTTGGCTAGACAATTTTACCAACTCTACACCTACCCACAACCCTAAAACAATCAACAAAATCACAATGACAATACTTGCCATTTTAGGAATGTTTCGTTTTCCCAACCAACGCATTAATGGCAAAAACAAAAGGGCTATAAACATTGAAAACACCAATGGAATAAAGATAAACGACAAGGTTTTCAATAAATAAAACACTAATGGAATTACTATAATTAGCAATAACATGTTGGTGGTACGGGTTTGATTGATCATGCTGGCAATTTTTCTTTTTAATGAGCGCAAAGTTACATCAAATTGTTTGGATTGCCTTTAAAATAGTAGCTCCAACAAAGGTTAAAATTGTACTACTCACAAGACTTTGATGAAATTAATCTCCCTAAATTTTTCCCATAAAAAAACAGGAACCTTAGCTCCTGTTTCTTCACATCTTCAAAATGAGTAAAAACTCTATCAATTAATTAAAAAGGCACATCGTTGTCGTCCGGTAGTTCCGGCGCTCCAAAGGCATCATGTGCCGATGGTGTAAAGTTACTTGGGCTAAAATTGTCATCTCCCCCTTCATTCATTTTACTATGGAATTCCCCAAACGGTGTATCAAATTCATCCAGGTTGTCGAATTTACCTAAGTGTCCAAGGAACTTCAGACGGATATTTTCCAAACCACCATTCCTGTGTTTTGCTATGATAAACTCCCCTTGTCCTTCGGTTGGAGAACGCTCTTCATCATCCCACTCTTCAATTTTATAGTATTCCGGTCTATAGATAAATGCTACGATATCCGCATCCTGCTCGATCGCTCCAGATTCACGAAGATCCGATAGCAAAGGACGCTTACTTCCTCCACGAGTCTCAACCGCACGCGACAGCTGCGAAAGTGCGATTACAGGAACGTTCAATTCCTTTGCCAAGGCCTTAAGGTTACGCGAAATCATCGAGATTTCCTGCTCACGGTTTCCACCTCCCTTTTGGCTTCCCCCAGCGGTCATCAACTGAAGATAATCGATCATGATCATTTTAATGCCGTACTGGGATGCCAAACGTCTGGCTTTTGCACGTAAATCGAAAATGGAAAGCGACGGTGTATCATCAATATAAAGTGGCGCCTGTTCCAAAGACTTCACTTTTACGTTCAATTGTTCCCATTCGTGCTTCTCCAATTTACCCGTTCTCAATTTCTCCGAAGACAATCCAGTTTCACTCGAAATCAAACGCGTAATCAACTGTACGGAGGACATCTCCAGAGAGAAGAAGGCTACGGGCATATTTCCATCTACCGCTATGTTTCTCGCCATTGTCAAGGTTAAGGCCGTTTTACCCATACCAGGACGTGCTGCCACAATAATCAAATCCGAAGGCTGCCATCCAGAGGTCAGTTTATCCAACTTTGTAAATCCTGTTGGAATTCCACTCAACCCTTCCCTGTTGGAAATCTCTTCAATTTTTTTCTTCGCTTGGATTACCAAACTTTGGGCAGACTCAGTAGACTTTTTAACGTTCCCTTGAGTTACCTCATAAAGTTTTGCCTCGGCATGGTCCAAGAGGTCGAATACATCCTTCGTTTCATCATAGGCTTCTTCAATAATTTCGTTTGAAATTTTAATCAGACTACGTTGAATGAATTTCTGAAGGATGATACGCGCATGGAATTCGATATGCGCCGAAGACGACACCCTTTGGGTCAAGGAAATTAAATAAAAGTCACCACCTATCAACTCAAGCTTCCCGTCTTTCTTTAACTGTGTTGACACCGTTAAAAGGTCAATTGGCTCACTGTTTTCAAATAGTTTGAAAATAGATTCAAAAATATGCTTGTGAGCTTCCTTGTAAAAAGCATCGGGGCTAAGGATGTCGATAACTTCGTCGACACCTTTCTTATCTATCATCATGGCTCCGAGTACGACCTCTTCCAAATCTGTGGCTTGAGGTGGGATTTTCCCCTTTTCTAGACTAATTAATGTACTCTTATCGACTCTGTATCCTTGTATTGGGCTTGGTTGTTTCATATATCACGAATGTAAATAAAATGATATGAAAGATTAAAAAAAATGGCGATATCAATCTTAACAATCCATTAACAATCTAACTGTTAATAAGTTAAAAAAATTGTTAATAGTGCCAAAAAAAACTGAAGTTATCCACTTCAGTTTTTAATTAAAGCTTTAAAAATGAACTAGTTACCCTTTAAACACACCCATATTGATGTATTTGTCCATACGCTCATTTACCAAATCTTTTGGTGATAAGTTTTTGAGCTCGTCGTAATTTTTCTCAATGGCATTTTTAACCGCCAAAAAGGCTCCTTCACGATCGGTATGGGCACCTCCAAGAGGTTCTTTTATAATATCGTCTACCAATTTTTGTTTCTTCATATCTGGAGCGGTAAGCTTTAATGCTTCAGCTGCCTGCTCCTTGTATTCCCAGCTTCTCCATAAGATAGAAGAACAAGATTCTGGAGAGATTACCGAATACCATGTGTTTTCCAACATCAATACACGGTCTCCTACACCAATACCCAAAGCTCCTCCCGAAGCACCTTCACCAATAATAACGGTGATGATTGGCACTTGAAGTCTGGTCATTTCAAAAATATTTCTTGCAATAGCTTCACCTTGTCCACGCTCTTCGGCTTCCAATCCTGGATAAGCACCTGGCGTATCTACAAAGGTGACTACAGGAATACCAAATTTCTCAGCAGACTTCATTAAACGCAAAGCCTTACGGTATCCTTCTGGATTGGACATTCCAAAATTACGGTACTGTCTTGTTTTGGTATTGTACCCTTTTTGCTGTCCTACGAACATATAAGTTTGATCGCCAATTTTACCCAATCCACCAATCATGGCCTTATCGTCCTTTACATTTCTATCGCCGTGAAGCTCTAAAAACGTGTCCCCACAAAGGGCTTTGATATAATCTAGAGTATAAGGTCTGTCTGGGTGACGGGACAACTGTACACGTTGCCATGGCGTCAAGTGTTTATAGATATCTTTTTTAGTCTCTTCTAATTTCTTTTCAATCTTCTTACAGGTCTCACTAACATCTACTTCGCTCTCCTCGCCTATAAGTTGACATTTTTGCAGTTGGTCTTGAAGTTCTTTAATTGGAAGTTCAAATTCTAAATATTCCATTGAAACTTAAGTTTAATTTTAGTTAGCGTACAAACCTACATAATTTTTCGTTTTTAACTCATGAAAAAATGCGAAATGTAGCTTCGTGTCTTATGACGGCGCAAAATTAAATATATTGTAGAAGAATAGAAAAACTTTAACGGGTTTTACCAATTAATTAGCGTTTTATTTTGTTTGCTTTGCGCTGTTTTAAAATGGCTTCGAAGATTAAGGTTCCCAACACTAAAAATACGCCGTAATAAAAATTGGCTCCCATGATTTCTGTTTCAGGAAATAAAAGAATCGCCAAAACAATACCGTAAACAGGCTCTAGATTATAGGACAGAATTACGGTATAAGGACTAATATACTTCATCACTTTTACCGCTTCAATAAAGGCATAAGCAGAACAAATCGATCCGAGAATAAATAGGTATAGAAAGTCCATCCATGAAATTTGAAAGAATTGGGAATTAAAGCCTCCCTTAAACAACATAAAAACACTTAAGAACAATACACCGCTTATAAACTCATAAAATGAAATGATGGTTGCATCGTACTGCTTGATATAAACCCCATTTAACACCGAAAAAAGGGATGACAATAAAGCCGAAATAACTCCCAATATCATTCCATTGATATAATGTAGCTCGCCTCTCGAAATTAAAAACACGCCTAGAACAACTATTAATCCAAAGATAATTTCATACCAAACAATGCGTCTTTTATAAATCATTGGCTCTATAAAAGAGGCGAAAAAAGCGCCGGTAGAAAACATGGCCAAGGTAATGGACACATTGGATTGGTTGATGGCTTCAAAAAAGGTGATCCAATGCAGGGCGATAATAATTCCGGCCAGTACAAATTGGAGTAGAACTTTTGGCCTAAGTCGCATCCCCAGCTTTTTGTACTTCATATATCCAAATATCAAAATACTGGCAATGACCATTCGGTACCATACCAAGTCCATGGCACCTACCGAAATTAATTCTCCAAGAATAGCGGTAAATCCTGCAATAAAAACCAAAAAGTGTAACTGCAGATAGTGTTTTAGCTTAGCGTTTGGCATTGTACAGAAGGTATAGCGCTAACATACCAAAGATTACATTTGGAAACCATACGGCCACCAATGGCGGAAAGTCCGATTGCTCTGCCATGACCCCAAATACCTTATCGAAAAATACATAAACCATGGCAATGGAAATTCCAAAGGCCAAATTGACGCCCATTCCTCCCCTACGCTTGATAGAAGACACCGAAACGGCGATAATGGTAAGAATGAATACAGAAACCGGCAAACTCCACTTTTTGTACTGCACCACTTCGTAACGTCCTATATTGGAAGACCCTCTTTTTTTCTCCTTTTCGATAAATCGGGTCAACTCTCCATATAATAAGGTCTCGGCCATATAATTGGCCGGGGTAAGATCATCCAAATCGAACTTAAAAAGGGTATCATATCTTCTGATGCTTTCCAAGACCTCGTCATTTTCATCATAAGTCCGTTTCACGAAATTGGTCAGCTTATAAGTAGTGTCTTGCTCTACATAAGTGATGTTGTCAGCAAATATTTTGTATTCCAACTTATTGCCATCGTAATGTTCCAAAGTGAATTTGTTCCCTCGTTTCATTTTAGGGTCAAAACGGCTTACATAAATAATATCATGGTCATTGATCTGACGATAAATATCCTGAGTTTCAATAACATTACTGTTCTTCTTTAAGTATTTATAGCGGAACTCATTGTATCCCTTACTGGCCAAAGGCGCTAAATAAAGCCCTAGCAACAATGCAAAAGCAGCAACAATACTTGCTCCAATCATATAAGGTCTGAGGAATCTAGAAAAAGACACTCCGGAACTCAAAAAAGCGACAATCTCCGTATTGTTTGCCAATTTGGAGGTAAACCAAATCACAGACAAGAACAAAAACAAGGGAAAAAGCAGGTTGGCGAAATAAACAGTAAAATCCAGATAGTACTGTGCCACGGCAGGAAACGGTACTTCGTTCTCTAAAATCTTTCCGATTTTCTCTGCTAAGTTTACTGTAATTCCAATAGGGATAAACAGTAATAACATCATTAAAAATGTAAACAAATACCGTTTAAGTATGTACCAATCCAGTATTTTCATAGGCTTATAAACGCTTGTCCATTTGTTTAACCATCATATCTTTCCAGGTTCTAAAATCTCCCGCTAATATATGTTTTCTTGCTTCTCTAACCAACCATAAATAGAACCCTAGATTATGGATTGTGGCAATTTGTTTTCCTAAGAGCTCATTTACAGTGAACAAGTGACGCAAATAAGCCTTACTATATTCAGTATCTACAAAAGTGATGCCCATTTCATCAATTGGCGAAAAGTCATCTTCCCATTTTTTGTTTTTAATGTTGATGGTTCCGTGGGCAGTAAACAACATTCCGTTACGGGCATTTCTTGTAGGCATTACACAGTCAAACATGTCAATACCTAACGCAATATTTTCCAAAATATTGATAGGGGTCCCAACTCCCATTAAATAACGAGGTTTATCCTCAGGTAAAATGGCTGTTACCACATCGGTCATGGCATACATTTCCTCTGCCGGCTCACCTACAGACAATCCTCCAATGGCATTTCCAACAGCGCCTGCATTGGCAATATATTCAGCAGATTGCTTTCTTAGATCTTTATAGGTACTCCCCTGAACAATTGGGAAAAACGCCTGACTATAGTCGTATTTAAACGGTACTTTTTCCAAATGATTGATACATCTATCCAACCAACGGTGGGTCATGTGCATGGAACGCTTGGCGTAGTTATAATCGCATGGGTAAGGCGTGCATTCATCAAAAGCCATGATGATATCTGCCCCAATACTTCTTTGGATTTCCATCACATTTTCAGGAGTAAACGTATGGTAACTACCATCGATATGCGACTTGAACTTCACCCCTTCTTCCTTGATTTTTCTATTCCCAGAAAGCGAATACACTTGATACCCTCCAGAATCGGTCAAAATATTCCTGTCCCAATTCATGAACTTGTGCAATCCTCCTGCCTTTTCCAAAATGGAAGTTTGTGGTCGCAAATACAGGTGATAAGTATTTCCTAATATGATATCTGGATTGATTTCATCTTTCAATTCGCGTTGGTGCACTCCTTTTACCGAGGCCACTGTTCCAACGGGCATAAAAATGGGAGTTTCAATAGTACCGTGATCGGTGGTAATTACCCCTGCTCTAGCACTACTTTGTGGGTCTTTCGCTTTTAAGTCAAATTTCATCTTTCTGCGTATAATTTTAACCATCCCAAAACCGTATCCAAATCCCAAATAGAATCCGTAACTATCAAGTTTTCAGGACTAAAAAAATGTATCAATTCGCAAAGATAATTAACTAAACACGATCTCTCCTGATATTTAAAAATAAACTTTAAAAACTATGTTGAAAATGAGGCTAAAATACCTCTGAAATCGTTTTGTTTACGCCCTATAAAGCCTTATTTTAGCGCCTTTAAAAAATACGTTTTAAAGATGCCAAACACACAGCAATTAGAAGACTTAGTAATTCAAGTGCGTAGAGATATTCTACGTATGGTACACAAGGTAAACTCAGGTCACCCTGGGGGGTCTTTGGGATGTACCGAATTTATGGTAGCATTATACAATGAGATCATGGATAGAAAGGAAGGTTTTGATATGGACGGAATAGGTGAAGACCTTTTCTTCTTGTCAAACGGACACATTTCACCTGTATTTTACAGTGTACTTGCCAGAGCAGGATACTTCCCTGTAGAGGAGTTAAGCACATTCCGATTAATTGATTCCCGCTTACAGGGACACCCAACTACACACGAAGGGTTACCAGGTGTAAGAATTGCTTCTGGATCGTTGGGTCAAGGTATGTCTGTAGCACTTGGTGCTGCACAAGCCAAAAAAATGAATAACGACGCTCACTTAGTGTACAGTTTGCACGGAGACGGAGAGCTTCAAGAAGGTCAAAACTGGGAAGCTATCATGTATGCCTCTGCTAAAAAAGTAGACAACATTATCGCTACAGTAGACTTGAACGGTCAACAAATTGACGGTGCAACAGACGAGGTATTGCCAATGGGTAACATCCGTGAAAAGTTTGAAGCATTTGGTTGGACTGTTGTTGAAATTGAAGAAGGAAATAACGTAGAAGCCATCATCAAAGGAATGGCTGAAGCCAAATCAAAAACAGGTCAAGGAAAACCAGTTTGTGTTTTGTTAAAAACCATTATGGGTAACGGTGTTGACTTTATGATGTACACTCACGAATGGCATGGTAAAGCTCCTAATGACGCACAATTGGAGAGTGGATTAAGCCAAAACCCTGAAACCTTAGGAGATTACTAATAACAACGCAACACAAAATGAAAACATATACATATACAGAAAAGAAAGATACTAGAAGTGGATTTGGGGATGGTTTAACCGAACTTGGACGTACCAATCCTGATGTTGTAGCGCTTTGTGCCGATTTGACCCCATCTTTGAAAATGGGTGATTTCATCAAGGAAAACCCAGAGCGTTTTTTCCAAATTGGAATCGCCGAAGCCAACATGATGGGTATTGCCGCTGGTTTGACAATTGGAGGAAAAATTCCTTTCACAGGAACTTTCGCCAATTTTTCAACAGGTCGTGTTTATGACCAAATCCGTCAATCTATTGCCTATTCAGGTAAAAACGTAAAAATCTGTGCTTCTCACGCCGGTTTAACTTTAGGTGAAGATGGTGCAACCCACCAAATCCTTGAAGATATCGGGTTAATGAAAATGCTTCCTGGAATGACAGTAATCAATCCTTGTGATTACAACCAAACCAAAGCTGCTACTATCGCTATCGCAGAACATGAAGGACCAGTTTACTTACGTTTCGGACGTCCATCTGTGCCAATCTTTACGCCTGCCGATCAAAAATTTGAAATCGGAAAAGCGATTCAGTTAACTGAAGGAACAGATGTTACCATCGTAGCAACTGGTCACTTGGTATGGGAAGCTTTGGAAGCATCGAAAGCATTGTACGAGCAAGGTATTTCTGCAGAGGTTATCAACATCCACACCATCAAACCATTGGATGAGAAAGCTATTTTAGATTCTGTTGCTAAAACAGGTTGTATTGTAACTGCTGAAGAGCACAACTACCTTGGTGGTCTTGGAGAAAGTGTTGCTAGAGTATTGGCAACAAACAATCCAACGCCTCAAGAATTTGTAGCGACTCAAGATACTTTTGGTGAATCTGGAACTCCAGCTCAATTGATGGACAAGTACGGATTGAACGCTGAAGCTATCGTGAAGGCTGCCCAAACTGTAATGAAAAGAAAATAATAACTGTTTCCTGACGTTTTAGACGGTATAACCCAAATCTAAAACAGAGTATTTATGAAAACGTTACAGGATCTTTTCAAACCAAGAAATAAGAATTACGGCAAAGCCTTTGGCCTACTGTGTGTCATCATGCTCACAACGGCCCTTAACCATAAAGCCCAAGCACAGGAGTTAATTGGTTATGGACTAAAAGGAGGATTGAATTACAGTACCAATGGTGAATATTTTGAAGCTGCTTCGGTGAGTTACAAATCTCCCGATAGAAATATCGGGTTCCATTTTGGGCTCTTCGGAAAAATAGGTGGTCGTTTGTATTTTAGACCGGAATTGGTGTATACCAATACCAAAAGTGAATACGACAATGACGACCTTAAAGTTCAAAAACTGGATGCCCCAATGCTTTTAGGGTTTAGAGTTGTTGGTCCATTGCATGTTTTTGCAGGACCGTCTTTTCAATATATTTTAAAGACTGAATTTGGTGATAACACAATTGACCAAATTGAAAACGACTTTACCACCGGGCTTAATTTTGGTGTGGGTGTCACTATTGATAAGTTGAGTATTGATTTGAGGTACGAAAGAGGTTTCAATTCCAACGAAGCCAAATTTCTGAACAATGACCTTAGCATTTTACAAGACCGAATCGATACACGTCCTGACCAATTCATCTTAAGTTTGGCATTGTTTCTCTAATACGCCGTAAACAACAACATAAAAAAGCCCCGAGTAATCTCAGGGCTTTTTTAATTTATAATAGTTTTGTTATTTAAGTCTTCCCACCAATTCTTCTAGGAATATGGTTTGCTGTTCTCCAGTAGCCATGTTTTTTAAGGTAAAGGTATTTGAATTCAATTCAGACTCCCCTACCATCACCACAAACGGCACTTCGCGTTTATTGGCAAAGTTCATTTGCTTTTTCATTTTAGCGGCATCTGGATACATTTCTGCGGCCACTCCTTGCCTACGAAGTTCCTTAATAGCCTTTAAACAACCTAAGGCTTCGCCTTCTCCAAAATTGATAAACAAAACTTTTATGTTTTCGGTAATGGTTGGAGGGAACAAATCCAATTCCTCCAAAACTAAATATATTCTGTCCAATCCAAAACTAATTCCCACACCACTTACATCTTTCAACCCAAAAATTCCGGTTAGGTCATCATAACGACCTCCGCCACCAATAGAACCCATAGCAACGCCTTTTGGCGCAGACACTTCAAAAATAGCCCCGGTATAGTAATTTAAACCTCTAGCCAAAGTCACATCCAATTGCAACTTGGCAGTTTGCAATCCTAATTCGGTAATGGCATTGTCAATGAACTGTAATTCTTCGATTCCTTTTTTACCTTCTTCCGAAGTATTTAAGATTTCACCTAGCACAGCCACCTGCTCTTCAAAAGTTCCAGAAAGTGAAAACAATGGCTGCAATTTATCAATGCCCTCCTGCGGAATCCCTTTGCCCAACATTTCTTCCTTAACTTTCTCCTCACCTATTTTATCAAGCTTGTCCAAGGCCACTGTGAAATCGATCAATTTATCATGTGCACCAATCACTTCGGCAATACCAGACAATATTTTTCGATTGTTGATTTTTATGGTCACACCTTTTAACTTCAACGCTGTAAATACCGCATCGTACAACTGTACAAACTCCACTTCCTGCCATAGGGATTTAGATCCCACTACATCCGCATCACATTGATAAAATTCTCTAAAACGTCCCTTCTGCGGTCTATCGGCTCTCCAAACCGGTTGGATCTGGTAACGCTTAAACGGAAATTCAATTTCGTTTTGGTGCTGTACCACGTATCTAGCAAATGGCACCGTTAAGTCATAACGCAGGGCCTTTTCGGAAATTTTGGAGGTCATTTTTTGGGCATCTTTTTCAGCATATAATGCATCGTCTACCTTTCCTAAAAAATCCCCGGAATTCAAAATCTTGAAAATAAGGCGGTCACCTTCATCACCATATTTCCCCATTAAGGTTTCCGAATTCTCAAAACTTGGCGTTTCTATAGGTTGAAACCCAAAGGCTTCAAAGTTTGCCTTAATCGTATTGAAAATATAATTTCGCTTTGCCACCTCCATGGGGCCAAAATCTCTCGTACCTTTTGGTATTCCCGGTTTTTTTGCCATATCTAACGTTATTGAACCACAAAAATATTATAATTTTTACTGGCAGTCATAAGTTATTTCGATTTTATAGTAACTTTATTGGGTATTTAAAGTCTTATAGATAAAGACACCAATTATAGAATTCCTTTTGAATGTTTTCACTGGCCAAAGAAAATTTTAAAATCGCCCTAGACTCTGTAAAAAGTCAAGTATTACGTACTGTTTTAACTGTTTTGATCATTGCCATTGGCATTACGGCCTTGGTGGGTATTTTGAGCGCTGTTTCCAATTTGGAACACACCATTTCAAGCGACTTTTCCTCTATGGGAGCCAATACTTTCAACATCCAACGCTATAAGTTTACAGTGGAACGCCACGGGAGAAGGGAACGTCCCAAAAACAACCCAATCATTACCTATCGAAATGCAAAGGATTTTGAAGACCAATACAATTATCCCTATACCCAAACTTCTATTTCGTTTTACGGGACTTCTTCCGCAGAAGTAAAATATGAAAACAAAAAAACCGATCCAGAAGTTGCTGTAATTGGGGCCAATGAGCAATTTATCCAAAATTCGGGGCTTGAAATTGAAGACGGTAGAGACTTCAACTTTTTTGACATTGAAAACAATAATGGTGTCTGCGTTATAGGAAGCGACCTTAAAAAAGCACTGTTGGACAACATTAATCCCATCAATCAAGTGTTAAGTGTTCGCGGGGCAAAGTTTAAAGTAATTGGAGTCCTAAAATCTAAAGGGTCCACTTTTGGAAACAACCAGGATCTTAGAATGATCATTCCGCTGCAAAAAGCCAGAAGCATGTTTACCAATGCTGACATCAATTACAGCATTAGCGTAAAAACCGACAAAAATGACATGCTTGAAGGCGCGCAGGACCATGCCGTAAGCACCTTTAGAAATATTAGAAAACTTAACCCTGTTGAAGAAGACAACTTTGCCATTGAACGTAGCGACGATCTTTTGAACCGAATTGGTTCCATGACCACGTACCTCTACATCGCTGCTTGGGTGATTAGCATCATTACCATCATTGGCTCATCCATAGCTTTAATGAACATCTTGTTTGTTTCGGTTACGGAACGCACCCGTGAAATAGGGGTTAGAAAAGCTTTGGGTGCCAAACGAAAAACCATTGCTTTTCAGTTTTTTATGGAAGCTATTCTTATTGGGCAAATGGGTGGAATTGTAGGCATTATACTAGGTAGTATTATCGGGTTTGCCTTTGCAAAGATAGCCGACTTCGATTTTGTCATTCCATGGCTGGCCATGTTCTCGGCTTTTACCATTGCCTTTGTTGTGGCTATTGTGGCAGGACTGCTTCCCGCCATCAAAGCCGCCAAATTAGATCCTATTGAATCCTTAAGATACGAGTAGCCTATTAATTGATAAGCTTATCAAAATAGGTATAAAGTTCACCTTTGGTGATTACCCCACCTTGCTGGATGAGCTTAAACTTATCTAAAGCCTTATCTTCGGTATACTCTTTTTTTGCATTTAAGAACTCTACGTCCTCATCCATCAGGTTTTCACGCAACCAATTAAAACCATCCCTTGAAGTTAAATCAATGGCATTTTTAAGATGAATGGCAATAAGCTGCATGTGCTCTTCGGTGAAATAGAACAAGTGTATCTGTTGGGGTGAAATATGTTCTAAATAATCCACCTTTCCCAAAACACCTTCCCAAACCAAATCACTGAACACATCAAGCTCCTGTTCCGCTACTTCGGGTTTGTTGGCTTTAATATCTGCCCATTCATCTGCAGTAATGGATTGCGTTGCCAAAAAATTGATAAACTCTTTGTGCAATTCTTCAAATTGCTCTTTGGTAAGCCTTGAATATTTCATATGTAAATTTTATATAATTAAAAAGCCTCAATCCAAAGGGTTGAGGCTTTTTTGTAATATGATGTTGCGAACTATGCTTCAGCAATAACTTCGAATGGTAAAGCAACAGTCACTTCACGGTGCAATCTTACAACTGCCTCGTATTTTCCTAATCTCTTAACAGAACCACCAATTACATTGATGAATTTCTTCTCGATAGTGTGACCTTCTTTTTGTAAAGCATCAGCCAAATCAATGCTGGTTACAGAACCAAACAATTTATCTCCAGCACCAGCCTTAGAAGCGATCTTGATTTCCAAAGCTTTCAAAGCCTCAGCAATTTTAGTAGCTTCGTCAACAATTTTCTTTTCTTTAAAAGCTCTTTGCTTTAAAGTCTCTGCCAATACTTTTTTAGCAGAAGCTGTAGCCATTACAGCAAATCCTTGAGGAATCAAAAAGTTTCTACCATAACCGTTCTTAACTGTTACAATATCGTCTTTAAATCCTAAATTTTCAACGTCTTGTCTTAATATAAGTTCCATAGTTATTGGTATTTTATTTTAATAAATCTGCTACATATGGCATCAACGCAAGGTGACGCGCTCTCTTTACAGCTACAGATACTTTTCTTTGGTATTTCAAAGAAGTTCCTGTTAAACGTCTTGGTAACAATTTACCTTGCTCGTTTACAAACTTCAATAAGAAATCTGGATCTTTGTAATCAACATACTTGATTCCAGACTTTTTAAAACGACAATATTTCTTCGTTTTGCTAGTATCGATGTTTAATGGAGTAAGATATCTGATCTCTCCATCTTTCTTTCCTTTTGCTTGTTGTTCGATTGAAGACATAATTTACGCTTTTTGTTTGTTTCTAGTTCTTCTCTTTTCAGCCCAAGCAATTGCATGCTTGTCTAATTTCACGGTCAAGTAACGCATAAAACGCTCGTCACGTCTGAACTCCAATTCTAGCGGAGAAATAACCTCACCATCTACAGTGTACTCAAATAAGTGATAGAAACCACTTTTTTTGTTTTGGATTGGATACGCCAATTTTTTAAGCCCCCAATCTTCTTTGGCTATCATCTTTGCCCCTCTAGAAACAAGAAAATCTTCGTATTTCTCTACTGTTTCCTTTACCTGAGTCTCAGATAAAACGGGATTTAAGATGAAAACAGTTTCATAATGATTCATATAAAAATGTATTTATAATTAAAAATGGGTGCAAAAATAACTATTATTTCCAACACTAACAACATTTTTCCAATTAAAAAACAGGACTTTGCTCCTCAATAAATTTTTGTTAAAAATAACGTTTTACCGATGTTTTTTGGTTTTTATCCGAATTTTTTGTACTATTGTCGATATCTTAACCTAAAACACAACAATGTTATGACTTTAAACTGTGTAGTAGTTGATGATTCCGCGATACAACGCTTATCCATCGTAAAGTTAATAGAGAACCACCCTTCTCTTAATTTAATTGCTGAATACAGCAGTGCTTTGGAAACCAAAAATGGTTTAAACACGCACAAAGTCGATTTAATCTTTTTAGACATCGAAATGCCCGTTTTGAATGGGTTTGAGTTATTGGACGTATTAAATAATAAGCCCCAAATTATTTTTGTGACCGGTAAAACAGAGTATGCCTTTAAAGCATTTAATTACGACGCTACCGACTACCTTCAAAAACCAATCACAAGAGAACGCTTTAATATTTCAGTAGATAAGGCCATTGAACAGCACAAGCTTAAAATGGACTTTAACGAAACTGATGGCGAGCACATCTTTGTAAAGAGCAACCTTAAAAAACGTAAAGTATATATTAAGGACATAAAATGGATTGAAGCTCTTGGTGACTACGTAAAATTGGTAACCGAGGAAAATAGCCTTGTAGTACTTTCTACAATGAAAGCTTTTGAAAAAGAACTTCCAGAAGGCAAGTTTT
Organism: Mangrovimonas sp. DI 80; assembly: GCF_001975575.1. Taxonomy (NCBI): domain Bacteria; kingdom Pseudomonadati; phylum Bacteroidota; class Flavobacteriia; order Flavobacteriales; family Flavobacteriaceae; genus Mangrovimonas; species Mangrovimonas sp. DI 80. The sequence continues at coordinate 27,522 of NZ_MSDT01000001.1, forward strand.
TAAGAATCCACAAATCATATATCGTTAACCTTGACAAGGTAGACAGATTCAACAGTAAAAATGTAGAAGTTGGCGCTTACGAGATTCCGTTAAGTAGAAACAAAAAGACCCAACTGGTAGACGCTTTAAATAATATTTAATAGGACACTCCCCTAAAGTTTAGGTAAGGATAAAGTCATTATTAATAATTGTCAACATTAAGAACTACTCTTACAGCCCTAAAATCTTTAACACTATTGAAGCTATTGTTTATTCTAACGATAGCTTCTTTTGTTTTTGCCAATGACTGCTTCTGCGGAATTTTCACCAAAATGTTTTTATGGTAGTTGTTTCTAATTCTAGCCACAGGAGGAAACTCCGGCCCCAACACATATTCTCCAAAAAACTGCCTTAAGGACTTCGCATACCAATCGGCAGCAACATTTACCCGATTATAATCCTTATGCTTAAGGGTAATTTTAATCAATCTATAAATAGGCGGATATTTAAAGTTGTAGCGCTCGTCCAATTGCTCCTTGTACATATCCAGATAACTATTGGTAGAAACCTGCTGTAGAATACGATGGTGTGGATCGTAAGTTTGAATCAATACTTTCCCTCTAATATCGGTACGCCCTGCCCTACCTGACACTTGCACCATAAGCTGATAACTACGTTCATGGGCCCTAAAGTCAGGGAAGTTCAATAGGTTATCGGCATTCATGACACCTACCAACTTTACATTTCTAAAATCAAGCCCTTTGGTAAGCATTTGGGTTCCCACCAAAATATCGATTTCCTGCTGCTCAAAGGCCGTGATGATTTTTTCGTAACCAAACTTTCCTCTTGTGGTATCCAAATCCATCCGTCCCACCTTTTGATTTGGAAATAAGGCCTTCGCCTCCTCTTCCACTTGTTCGGTCCCAAATCCTTTACTATCCAACTCAGCACTTCCACAAGCTTGACAACTTTGTTGCATGGCCATGTGATAGCTGCAATAGTGGCAACGTAACTCTCTTTTATATTGATGATAGGTTAAACTCACATCGCAATTGGGACATTGTGGAGAATGCCCACAGGTATTACATTCCACAATTGGAGAAAACCCTCGACGATTTTGAAACAAGATCACCTGATGCCCTTCGGACAAGGTTTCTGAAATTTCTTCAATCAAACGATCACTGAAGTGACCGTTCATCCGTTTTCTTTTGTGCTTGTCTTTGATATCGACCAACTCAATATCTGGCATCAGCACATTATTAAAACGATGCGTTAACTCCACAAAACCGTATTTTCCCTGCTGTGCATTAAAATAGCTTTCCAAACTTGGGGTTGCCGAACCTAACAAAGTTTTCGCCTTAAACAGACTTGCTAGTACCACAGCAGTATCCCTGGCATGGTAACGCGGCGAAGGATCAAATTGCTTAAAGGACGATTCATGTTCTTCGTCCACAATAATCAATCCTAAATTTTGAAAGGGCAACATCACCGAGGAACGCGCTCCCAATATAATTTGGGCTTTTGGAGCATTGTTCAACACATTGTTCCAAACCTCAACCCGTTCATGAGAAGAATATTTGGAATGAAACACCGACACCTTCTCTCCAAAATAATCCTGAAGCCTGTTGACCAGCTGCGTAGTTAAAGCAATTTCAGGTAAGAGATACAGCACCTGTTTCCCTTGGTCCACCATTTCCTCAATGAGCTTCACATAAATCTCCGTTTTTCCAGAAGAAGTTACCCCATGAAGCAAGGTGATATTTTGGGTTTCAAAAGCATCCTTTATTTCCTGTAAAGCCGTTTCCTGATAAGGATTAAGATTTTTGGAGGCCATATTTTCGTCACCGTCATACTGCACTCGATCTGTTTGTATATGGTATTCCTCAAAGATGCCTTTGTCTATCAATGCCTTTACAATTGCAGACGAAGCGCCACTCTCTTCAGACAAGTCAGATACTTTTACAGGTTTTTGGGTTTTGGCAGAAAGCATAAACAAGCTCATCACCACCTCCCTTTGTTTAGGTGCTCTAGACAATTGTTCCAAAAGCTCCTTAAGTTTATCTTCGGAAGTATATGACGCTCCTAGTTTTACATAGCGCACCAGTTTAGGCTTATATTTTTCGTAAACTTCCTCTTCAACAGAAATGATATTCTTTTCCAGCAAGCGTTTAAGGATGGGCAATACATTTTTCCGATCCAGAATACTTTCCAAATCCTGAATTTTCAAGGACGATTGATATTGAAGCGCCTCATACACCAGGAATTCATCATCCCGTAAATCTCCTTCATCTTCAATAACCGCCTCCCCTTTTGTAATTACCGTTTCACTCTCCAAAATAAATGCACCAGGAAGTGCCGAACGCATCACTTCACCCAAAGTGGACAAGTAATATTTGGCAATCCATTTCCAGTGTAAAATTTGGGTTTCCGTCACAATTGGTACCTCATCCAAAATCTGATGGATGTCCTTAGCCTCATAGGCCAAAGGTTTTTCGGTATGCACACTCAACACAATGGCCGAATAAATTTTGCTCTTTCCAAAAGGCACGGATACACGCATTCCTGGTTTTAAAAATTCAGCTTCAGCCTCCGTGATATGGTAGGTGAACTGCTTTTCCAAAGGAATCGGTAATATAACATCTATAAAATTCGGCATACTAAACTCCTTTCTTTAAACGATTGATAGTCGCATTGAGTTCATAGCCCAACAACAGAATATTGGAATTCAACCACAGATAAAAAAGAAGGATCAATAAAGCCCCAATGGAACCATAGAGCTCATTATACTGTGAAAAGTTTTCTATATAAATACCAAAAAAATAGGAGTTTAAAATGATGAGTAAGGTTGTAAGCAAGGCCCCAACCGAAAAGAACTTTGAAGATTTCCCTTCTTTGGTTCCAAAATAGTACAATACGGCTGTAGCAATATAAACCATCAACACAAAAAAGACATATTTGGCAACGATAAGCCAAGTTACATTGCTTTCTTTTGGAGCTAGCCCTTGCTGATGCAAACTATCCAAAAGCGGTTGAATGATGTAAATCTCGAAATATCCAAAAATGGCCACGGTAATAATGAGCAAAAGCGCCAAAATCAAAGCCACTCCCACTGCCAACAAATATTGCCTAAACACACTTCTGGTAAGCTGCTCATGATAGGAACTTTCAAAACCAGAAAATACAGCACTCACCCCATTGGCCATAAGCATGATAGACAGTAAAAACACGGAAGACAGCAAGCCGCCTCGTTCATTATTCTCAATATTTCCGAAAATATTCGCAAAGAAAAAATCGGAGGTTTTTGGAGGTAGAAAGGATTCCAAAAACATCAAAAACTCCTCTCTAAACCCATCAATGGGAATATGTGGAATCAAGATTAAAATGAACAGAAGAAAAGGAAAAATAGCTGTAAAAAAGCTAAAGGCAATGGCACTGGCCCTGGAGGTTACCGCCCCCTTTACGATTCCAGTGATGTAAAGCTTCAGTAAATCATATAATGTCAAACCCTCTAAGGCTGGAAGCTGGATTTTTTTCAACAACCGCATAAAGGTGCTTATAACGGGAATTGACTCTAGCTTTTCTTCTAAGGATTTGGTCATAGATTATGTTATTTGCTTAACTTTTTAAAACAATGATTATTCTACAGCTTTTAAACTTAAATCCATATTGTTGACAGAATGCGTCAAGGCTCCTGAGGAAATATAATCCACACCACATAGGGCATACTCTCGAATACTAGCTTCGGTGATACCTCCAGAGGACTCTGTCAAACATTTATCTCCAATCATTGCAACGGCCTTTTTGGTATCCTCGTAATTAAAATTATCAATCAAGATTCTATACACACCTTCATTTTCAAGAATCTCTTTTATTTCATTAAAGTCCCTAGCCTCCACAATTATTTTCAGGTCCTTATTAGTATCTTGCAAATACTGCTTCGTCTTAGTAATGGCCTTAGTAACGCCTCCCGCAAAATCAATATGATTGTCCTTGAGCATGATCATATCATAAAGGGCAAAACGGTGATTTTCTCCCCCACCAATTTTTACTGCCCATTTTTCCAAAGCGCGAATTCCCGGCGTAGTTTTTCTTGTATCCAACAACTTGGTTTTGGTGCCCTCCAATAAATCTACATATTTTTTGGTTTTAGTGGCAATGGCGCTCATGCGCTGCATGGCATTCAACACCAAACGTTCAGCCTTGAGTATGGATTGAGAAGGCCCTTCCACATAAAATACCACATCTCCTTTTTGAACCGTACGACCATCTTTAATAAAGGTTTTCATCGATAGATTTTTATCGACAGTTTTAAAGACCATTCTGGCGAAATCTACCCCTGCTATAATTCCATTATCCTTTACCAAAAGTTTCGCCTTCCCCACTGCTGTTACAGGAATGCACGCCAATGAGCTATGATCTCCATCACCCACATCCTCCCGGATGGCATTGGCAATGATTAATTCTAATTCGTTATTAAATTGAGCTTCGGAAATCATGATAACTATATTTTATGCTAAAATAAGAATAGATTTCCGATAATGGAATTCCATATCCAGATTTCAATTCACAATCTTTAGTTGTAATTTTGCCGCATGACCATAAAACTTTTAGCCATAGGGAAAACCGATTCTAAGGACTTACAATCCCTAATCAACGATTACGAAAAGCGCCTTGGATTTTACATTAAGTTCGACTTGGACATCATCCCTGACCTTAAAAAGGTAAAGCACCTCAGCGAAGCACAACAAAAGCAAAAAGAAGGTGAACTGATTTTAAACAAACTCCAACCCACAGATGTTCTGATTTTATTGGATGAAAATGGTAAGCAAATGGACTCCGTCAACTTTTCGGAATACCTACAAAAACATATGAATTCTGGCATTAAGCAATTGGTGTTTGTCATTGGCGGGCCTTATGGTTTTTCACCTGAAGTATATCAAAAAGCTCAAGGGAAAGTTTCCTTGTCCAAAATGACCTTTTCACACCAAATGGTACGTTTATTTATGATTGAACAACTCTATAGAGCCTTCACCATCTTGAAAAATGAACCCTACCATCACCGTTAAGCTTAATCGGTGTCCCAACCAAAAGTGGCCTGAAACACATAGTCATTGGTAGAAGCTCCTTCAACTGGTTTGTTATCGTAGTTATAGGTAAGCCCTAGCTTGATAAACAAATTGAAAGGCAAATCGTATTTGGCGGTCACATTAAGGTCGGTACGAAAACGTCCGCTCTCCGTTAAACTGGGATAGCCCGTTACGTGAGTATACAAATCGAAATCATCAAAATCGAACAAATTGGCCTCTACCGACACAAAGGCTTCCAAACTGTTTCGGTTATTGATATCGGCATCTGTATAGCGCTCGTTGTTCCATGCCAATCCCCCTCCAGAAGCCAAATACATTTTGTTGGAATGAATGATATACTTTCCAATACCACCTTGAATAGCGGTACGTAGTTTTAATTTCTGTTCGTCATTGGAAAGGAAATTTGCCGAAGCCAAGGCAAACCAGTCTTTTTTAAGAAAATAACGGGATCCTAAAGTAGCATCGGTACGGATAGTCGATTCCACATTATCCTGACTACTACTCACCCGATTATATCCCCCGTTAAAAAACCATTTGCTTCCCGTATAGGAAATCTTGCTGTTAATGGTCAACTGGGCCAAGTTATTCAACTTGGTGAAATTGAAACCCACCGAGACCTCAGCATCTACCCTAGAAATAAAATCGGATTCCACTTCCTTGAAATAGACAATCTCATCCACCTTTACGGTGAGGGTTTCATCCTCATTCACCAAAAGCACCTCATTGGGCTGTTCTTCCGACATTTTAATGGAGCCATTAAAACGTCTTCCGTTGGATAGATTGATTAAAAAAAGCTGCATGCTTTTTACTTTTTTCACATGCAGCCATTTTATTCTAAAATCGTCTTTACTATAATCGGTCTCTATGGTCAACACCCCATTGTTCATTTCTTTCATCGTCCCAACAATGGTATTGTTGTTCTTTAAAACAATGGTGTCATTTTGCGCATTGCCTTGCAATACTGTGACCAAAACCACCACTAAAGCGTAGAGTAAGTTTTGTTTCATATTTGGAGAGGGATTTTAACAAATTAAAACGATGTTCTAATATAGAAAAAATCACTTACTCCACGAAATCAATACGTTGCAAACAATTGTTTTCTCTTTTTCAACTGTTTTTCCAAATCGCCAATGGTTTCCTTAACCGCCATTTCAAAATTACGTTCTGTGGAAGAAGCAAAAATTCTTGGACCAGGCAAACTCAATTCCATATTACAAATTTTCCAATTTTTTTGATAATTGTTATCTTCTTTAAAAGAAACGCTGCAATTGATTACCCAATCATATTTTTTTGCTAATCCTTCAAGTTTTTGAATTGTGTAAGTAGATAAAGAATTACTGTTATCTAGATTTACGTATTGAATTTTGATTTTCATGATTGTGGCTTTTAAGGGTTAAACATACTGCAATTTACAGCCCTTAACCCAAACAAAATATGACCACCATCATAGTTACCAAATTACTCCAATCCTAAACTTTTTATATACGCTTCGTTGTTTGAAGGTCTTCCCAAAAACTCTTCCACAGCACTTACCACATCGCGTTGACTACCATTGGATAAGATCAACTTTCTGTAGCGAACGCCCGTTTCTTGATCTGTCAAACCATTTTTCTCGAAAAGGGTAAACATATCTTGAGCGTATACTTCAGACCATAAATATCCGTAATAGTAAGTTGGGTGGGTATTTACGTGGATCCAACTTCCTTGCGGATGTGTTCCTTCAACATACCAATCCATAACACCCATTTGTTTGTCGATATTCTTCCAAATCTCATCTGTATTTACAGGGTTGGCAGGATCGTATTTGTCATAAAGGTTCATATCGTAGATACACTTTCTCAACATAGACTGTGCATTCAAACCAGAAGATACATTTTGAGAGGCTTTCATGTTATCGAACAACTCCTTAGGGAATACTTCTCCTGTTTTGTAATGTTTCGCAAAAGAACTCAACATCTCATAGTTTCCAATCCAGTTTTCGAAAATTTGAGACATAGCTTCCACAAAATCGGAATTAGCCTGAGCCTGAACATTGAATTCTCCATCGTAAGACATACTGTTTACAATATGACCAAACTCATGGAAAAGCGTGCTCAATTCTTTATAGGTCAATAATGAAGGCATATCTTCAGTTGGCTTGGTAAAGTTCCCCAACAACATAGCCACAGGTACCTCATATCCTTCCGGAGTTTGTCTACCATAAGTTAATGGCACCCCATAGAACCAAGTTTCTTTAAAAGGTCTTGGATATAAATCCAAATAGAAACGTCCTTTCAACTTGTTGTTCTCGAACACTTCGTAAGCTTCCACTTCTTCAGACCAAACTGAAGCATTTTCAGCCTTACGGAATTCAAGTCCCAACAACTGCTGATAAATAGTAAACAATCCTTCCAAACAAGCATCCATTGGAAGATATTCCCTAATTTTTTCGTGGTCTACGTTGTAGTCATTCTTTAAGATTTGATCTTTATAATATCCCAAATCCCAAGCGTTAACTGTTTGTCCTTTCTTGGCCGCGACAGCTTCCAACACTTTTAAATCTTCAACAGCCTTACCTTTAGATTCTGCTACCAAACCATCAATAAAGTTCCATACGGTTTCTGGAGTCTTGGCCATTTTCAATTTCAAATTATACTCTGCATAAGATTTGGCTCCAAACAACTGAGCCAATTGGTAACGCTTGCTCACCAAAGAGTCTAAAATCTCTAAATTCTTATCGGCTCCACGATTGTCATACTTAATAGTGTAGGCTTTTCTAACCTCAGAACTATTTGGGTTGTTCAACATGGTCACTCTAGTAGCATTGATTACAGGAATACCATAGGAACCATCTTCTTGTTTGTACTGCACTTTGAAAGATTCTGGCAAACCATCAGTTTCGGCTTCTGTTAAGGTCAACACTTCATTAGCCGTATTCATATTTGTTGAATACTGTGAAGACAAATCGCTAATTTCTGCTGTAAGCGTTTTAAACTTCTCAAGGTTTTCAGGGCTTAAATTAACCCCAGACTGCTTGAATCCTGCAATCACGTCATCTACCATTTTCTTTTTGTGTCCCTGAAGGGTATTGTAAGCTTCTGAAGCTGCAAAGGTTTCAAACTTTTCAAACAATAATTTATCAGACCCAATCACAGTTCCCAAAGAATCCACTTTCTGATTTCCTTTCAAACCTTCAGCACGCACAATAGAATCTGTAGACACCCAATACAACATGAAAGCATTGTTACTAGCCTTGCTCAATTGGTTATTAATTCTGTCGTACGCCACAAAGGTATTTTCAAACGTAGGTGTTTCCTGCCCTTTGATAGCTTCTACCTCCGTCACCACGTTATCGATAGTAGTGGCTACATATTCTTTTATAGCAGCACCATCCACAGATGCGTAATCTATTGGAACATTTAGTTTAACATTGAAAGGATTATTTTCTGACAGCGTTTTTAGTTGTACCTGTTCAGATTCAGTTTTGTCGGCACATCCCATTAGCAATAAGAGTGTAAAAAGTGAATAAAAAGTAGTTTTCATTAAAGTATTTTTAAAAATCCGAACAAATATACTATTCCATAACTACTTTGTCTGCTAATAATACCTTAACTTTTTGAATTCCTTGTTCTACCAACTTTCTTTTAGGTCCTCGCTCCAAAGCAAGCTCATATTGTTGTAGGGCTTCCCCATAACGTTTTTGCTCTACCAACCATTCCGCGTACAACTCATGTGTTGGTTTTTGGATTGATGGAGGGCCATAGCTATAGGTCATGGCCTCTTGGGCGGTTACCGAAGCCTTTAAAAATGTTTCTGTTTTTTCGACATCCTCATCCAACCACGTCTGTAGAGCTTTGAGTTGGGTCAATATCACAGTTGAACCATCTATACTCCGTTGTGTTGGTGTTTCCCTTGTCACCGAGGCACAAAACGCAGCGCCTTGAGATAGATTATCAACCAGTAAACTTTCCTTATGGATTTTTTCTTCTAAATCTACAATGAGGCTGTCCAATTGTTGAGGCTGCTTATGATAGAACGCCTTGTAACCATCTAAAAACTGATTCATGGCTTTAATTGAAATTCGCAACCCAGACACATCAATAGGAATCTCGGCAATGGCATTGTCCCAATCATCCGTTTCACACAAATAAGTTCCTTTTAAAAATACCATATGTGTTCTGGCACGTTTGGAAGGCAATTCATTGGTGTATTTCCGCATGTCCCAAACCATGTCCCTAGCCTTGTTGATACTATCCATTTGCAAATAGCCATATTCCAACCAATGATAAGAATGATACCCCCTTGCATCATTATCCAATTCTTTAGCATTCTTTCTGGTAATACTGGCCCCATAAGACGCCACGTTGGAACTGACCACCTCATCCCACATGCCCAAAGCCACATAAATATGGGATGGCATATGCAAGGCATGGCTGGCATCTGGAGCTACTTTGGAATAACTATTGGCCGCATCCAATGCCAAATGCGCATGATAAGGATCGTCATAAGAATGTATCAAATAGTGCAAAGCCCCGGGATGCTTAGGATTATCTTCCAACACCTGTTTTGCTATGAGAGCTCCTTGTCCAAAAATAGAATCATTCCTAGCCCCTACAACTGAGCCCAATTGGGAAAGCGCATAAAAAGAGGCCACTTCATTATTACCCGGATACTTTTCATACAAACTCCCCATAAAATCTCGATACTTTACATCGCGCTCATTCTTGGACGTTTTTGGGGTGTACAATATTTCTACAGCTTTTATAAAGTCCTGCTCTACTTCGGATAATTCATCCAAACGCTCTAATTGTTTCAATTCTGCAATAACTGCATTAGCCTCTTCAAAGTCTTGTTCAGACCATAAACTATGATTGTAAGTCATAGCCTCTCCCCAATAGGCCATTGCCAAGTTTGGATCTAATTCCTGTGCCTTTTTAAAAGCTTCCCTAGCATCAACATATTCAAAACTGTGCAATAACAACAATCCCTTTTCAAAATAGGGCTGTGCCTGTTCATCCCCTTGAACAGTAAACTCTACACTTCCCAAGGCTGTTTTTTCGGTGACAGTTTCTTTACAATTAAAAACGATAAGGGCTAACAAAAGAAAACAAAAAGATCTCATAATAAGTCTATTTACAAAAACGCTTTAAAGCACAATTTATAAGGTTTATACTCAAATATAATCAATTATTAGTAGACCTAGATTCATTGAGAAATTCTACTTGGGTTTTAATTTGAAATACTAAGTTGTACTTTTGAACTCTAAATTTAGAGCTATGAAACTGGTTTTTGCCACCAACAATCTGAACAAACTTAAAGAAGTTCAAAAGTTAATTCCCTCAAACATCCAATTGCTGAGTCTAAAGGATATTGATTGTTTGGAGGACATTCCAGAAACACAAAACACCATTGAAGGCAATGCCATTCAAAAAGCCAATTACATCAAAGAGAATTATGGCTACGATTGTTTTGCAGACGATACCGGTTTAGAGGTTGAAGCTTTAGATGGTGCCCCTGGCGTCTATTCGGCACGGTATGCAGGACCTCAAAGAAATGCCAATGACAATATGGACAAGCTGCTGGAAGCATTGGAAAACCATTCCAACCGTAAGGCGCAATTTAAAACCGTCATTGCACTTTCAATTAATGGTGGACAACACACCTTTACCGGAATTTGCAAAGGAGACATCACCCAAGAAAAAGCTGGCGCTGCAGGATTTGGTTACGACCCTATTTTTAAAGCTGAGGGATACAACCTTACGTTTGCTGAAATTTCCATGGAAGAAAAAAATAGTATTGGCCATCGAGGAAGAGCCGTCTCACAGCTGGTCAACTTTCTTAACCAACTGTAAACACTCTTAAAACACTCTTAACAAAATCATAATTATCAGGGAATTCCTGTTCTCTGAAATAAAAACCGTATATTTGCCGGCTGAAACTCAAAAGGTTGAGTTAAATTCCTCAGAGTGAGGATGTGTTACAGGAAGATTTAGGTTAAGTATGTCGATTCGCTTCTTATGTAACACTACAAAAACATAATCGAATACTTACAATCGAATGAACACATTCCAAGATTTAGGTCTTAATGACGACCTATTGCATGCTATTAATGATTTAGGATTTGAAACTCCTAGTGACGTACAAGCACAAGCCATCCCAATTTTATTAGAAGAAGACACCGATTTGGTAGCTTTGGCACAAACCGGAACAGGAAAAACCGCAGCTTTCGGATTTCCTATGCTACATAAAATAGACGTTAGCAGCAGAACCACACAAGGACTTATTTTATCGCCAACCCGCGAACTTTGTTTGCAAATTACCAACGAGCTTAAACTTTACGGAAAATACTGTAAAGGATTAAACGTTGTAGCCATCTACGGTGGATCCAGCATCAGCGATCAAGCTAGAGCTATCAAAAAAGGGGCACAAATTATTGTTGCAACTCCTGGTAGAATGAAGGACATGATTAGCCGAAACATGGTGGATATTTCAAAAATTGAATATTCTGTTCTGGATGAAGCAGATGAAATGTTGAACATGGGATTCTATGAAGACATTACAGACATTCTATCCCACACACCAGCAGAAAAAAGTACTTGGTTGTTCTCTGCAACCATGCCTAGAGAAGTAGCTGCCATTGCCAAAGAGTTTATGTACGATCCTAAGGAAATCACTGTTGGATCTAAAAACGTGGGTAGTGACCAAGTTTCGCATGAATACTATTTGGTAAATTCAAGAGACCGTTACCTAGCCTTGAAACGTTTGGCTGATGCCAATCCTGATATCTTTTCAGTGGTATTCTGTCGTACTAAGCGTGATACCCAAAAAGTGGCAGAAAACCTTATTGAAGACGGTTACAACGCTGGCGCACTTCACGGAGATTTAAGCCAGAACCAAAGAGATTTGGTGATGAAATCTTTCAGAAACAAGCAAATCCAAATGCTTGTAGCTACAGACGTAGCAGCCCGTGGTATTGATGTGGACGATGTGACCCACGTAATCAACTACCAACTTCCGGATGAAGTTGAAACCTATACTCACCGTTCTGGACGTACAGGTCGTGCAGGAAAAACGGGGGTTTCTATGGTGATTGTTTCCAAAAGTGAGCTTCGAAAAATAAAAAGTATCGAGCGCATCATTAAGAAAAACTTCCAGAAAAAAGACATTCCAAGTGGTATGGAAATTTGCGAAGTGCAATTGTTATCCTTGGCAAACAAAGTCCACAATACGGAAGTTAACCACGAAATTGATAAATACCTAAGCAACATCAACGAGCTGTTCAAGGATACCGATAAAGACGAACTGATTAAAAAATTCTTTTCTGTAGAATTCAACCGTTTCTATAACTACTACAAAAAATCGCAATCCTTAAATGTTGAAGAACCTAGAGGAAGTAAAGACAGCGGTAGATCATCTTCTTCAGACGATGTGAGATACTTTATCAACATTGGTAAAAAAGACGGGTATGACTGGATGAACCTGAAGGATTTCTTAAGAGATCTTTTAGAATTAGGTAAGGACGATGTCTTTAAAGTAGACGTTATGGACAGCTTCTCTTTCTTTAATACAGAACCTGAATTACAAGAGAAAATTCTAAGCTTCTTCACCGACTTTAAACATGAAGGTCGTTATGTAAATGTTGAGCTTAGCTCGGACAAAGGAAAGTATGGCGGCAAAAAACGTAAAGGCGGTAGACGCGATGGCGGAGGAAGAAGAAGAGGTAACGACGACTTTAAAGGCGGAAGCTCTAGAAGCAAAGGAGAAGGCAAACGTTTTGAAGGAGGTTCTAAACCACCAAGACGCAGCGGAGCTCCAAAATCTAGTTCTGTTGGCGGATCCAGACCAAGACGTTCTAGACGCTAAACAATAATATATTAAGAGTCTATCCTAAGAAAACAGGATAGCCTCTTTGCTTTCAAATTGGCTCCAACAAGGAAAAGCGCTTGTTAATTTTTAGTCAAAATTTTTTGGATGTATCTGTAATATATCTTTAGTTTATTACTTTTATACCTTACAAAGATTGATATGAAATACCTACTTCTACTAATATGTACTTTTTTTATAACCACCTCTGTGGTCTCTCAAGAAGATGACACCAGAGTAAAAGGTATTGTAGTAAGTTCAAGTACAGGAGAAACTTTGGAAAAGGTAAACATTGTCAATCTTAACCAGGTTATAGGAACCTCTACGGATGACAAAGGGGCTTTTGAAATCAAAGCCAAAGCTAACGACACACTGCATTTCTCATATCTTGGATACAAAAGTATCAAAGTAAGGGTTACCAACGACTGGATTAAATTTGGGGAAACTCAAATTGAATTGACAGAGTCTGCATTGGCATTGGAAGAAGTTGTAGTAAACCAATTAAGGCTTACCGGATATCTGGAAGTTGACGTAAAGCAGGTACCTATCAAAACCAATTACCGTTACAGTATTTCAGGATTGTCCAACAAGGGATATGAAGCAGGGAACAACTCCCCTAATGCCGTAAACAAAGTGTTGGGAGCCATTTTTAACCCTGCAGATTTCCTGTATAATGCCTTTGGAAGAAAACCAAACGAAATGAAAAAACTGCGCCAAATGAAAGAGGATGATGAAATCCGAAATCTTTTAGCTACCAAGTTTGACAGAGAAATGCTTACAGTTCTATTACAGGTTGACCGCTATGATTTGGATGAAATCGTTAGCCACTGCAACTACTCCAAGGACTTCATTGAAACGGCCAACGATCTTCAAATTTTAGATGCTATTAGTGAGTGTTACGAAGAATACAAAGTACTCAACAGAAATAGACCTAGTAGGTTTTAAATATTAAAGAAAAAGTCGAAACTTAGTTTCGACTTTTTTTATGCTCTAGAATGAAGGGCAATCCTATTCCCTTCCGAATCTATGAATGCTGCCATATACCCGTGTTCGGGTGAAATTTGGGTCTTGGGTTGGTAAATCTGTCCACCAGCTTCCTCTATCCTATCCAATTCGTTTTGCACATTTTCACTAATGAAATATATCAAGGTTCCTTCCTGGCTTGGAATATAGGAATCCTGTTTGATTAAGGTGCCCTGTGCTCCTGATACTTCCCCTCTGTCTGGAAACCACCCCATTTGTAAACCTCCAAAATCATGAAGGGCAATTTCTACTTGAAAAACAGTTTCATAGAATTTTTTGGCCCGAGCCATATCAGACACGGGAATTTCAAACCAACCAACCATATTATGTGCCATAGCCAGAGAATTTACAATTTCATTTAAAGTTACAAATTCTCCTTGTTTTCATGATAATGGGCTACAATTTTATCGTAATTTTTAATGGACTTTTTGACCCAATCCATGCGCTTTTCAAAAATCTCTGCTTCGGTAAGTCTCCAGTCCAAATCACTCAGTCTCATTTTTGAAGTCACATGCTGCAATATAATTGCTGCAGAAACTGAGATATTCAAGCTTTCTGTAAAGCCCACCATAGGAATCTTTAAATAGCAATCAGCTTCCTTCAAGACATCTTCAGAAAGGCCCTCGGTCTCTCTTCCAAAGAAGAAACAAGACTTTTTAGTGAAATCGAATTCATGCAATTCGCAGTCGTTGGTATGCGGCGTTGTGGCCACAATTTGATAGCCTTTCTTTTTTAAATCAGCTACACATGATTTTACACTATGATATCGATTTATATCTACCCATTTTTGGGCTCCCATGGCAATTTCCCTATCAATACGTCTGCTATTTCGTTCCTCTACAATATGCACTTCCTGTATGCCAAAAACGTCACAGCTTCTAATAACTGCACTAGTATTATGTAACTGAAAAACGTCCTCTGTAGCAACCGTAAAATGTTTGGTACGTTGGGCCAATACTTCTTCAAATCGTTGTTTTCTGCTATCGGTAAGATAGGTCTCTAGGTATTCTAAAAGTTTGAGATCTGTCATGGGCCAAATATAATTTATAAATAGTAATTTTGACTCATGAAACACCTCGTAGTACTCACAGGAGCAGGAATGAGCGCCGAAAGCGGCATTAAAACCTTTAGGGACGCCGATGGCCTTTGGGAAGGGCACGATGTTATGGAAGTGGCTTCTCCGGAAGGCTTTAGAGCCAACCCCGAATTGGTTTTGGACTTTTACAACCAAAGACGCCGCCAGTTATTTGAAGTATCTCCAAATGATGCACATTTTGCCTTGGCTGAATTGGAAAAAGAATACCAAGTAAGCATCATCACCCAAAATGTTGACGACCTTCATGAACGCGCCGGCAGCACCAACGTGCTTCATTTACATGGTGAATTATTGAAAGCCCGAAGCACCTACGACGATGCTGATATTGTTGATTGCACTACCGACATTGTAATGGGAGATAAATGCCAAAGAGGATACCAAATGCGTCCACATATTGTATGGTTTGGAGAAGCAGTCCCCATGATAGAACCTGCCATTTCCATTTGCGATACAGCAGACATACTACTTATAATTGGCACTTCATTGCAGGTCTACCCTGCGGCTAGTTTAATGCACTATGCTCCTGAAAACACGCCCACATTTTATATTGACCCAAGACCTGCGGTTTCTAACTTTAAAAACATTACCGTAATTGCCGAAAGCGCTACCCAAGGAATGGAAATTTTCAAGCAAAATTTACTTTCATTACTTTAATTCAAGTTTATTAAAATTGACGCTTTTAATTCACAAACACCTAATACACAGCACTTAAAGATAGTTTACATAGAGGTTAAATTAAGGTTAATCGACACGGTTTCACAGCTTTAAAACTGAAAAGCTTCCTAATTTTAACTTTCTAGCTGATTAATGATTATGACAAAATTTTTAAGCTCAAAAATTCAATTACTCTTTATTTTAATAGGTTTAAGTTGCAGTACTCATGCTCAAAACGCACTTCACTTTGACGGCGTGGACGATTATATACAAACAGACTACAAAGGCATTGAAGGGGATGGTGCCAGAACCGTTGAAGCTTGGATAAAAGTGAAGCCTAGTGATACTTGGCGATTTATTGTAGATATGGGTATCTCAGGAATTGGACAACGATTTTCTTTTAAAATAAATAATAATGCCCGCTTTATTAGAATTGAAGTTGGGGGCGGCGGTATTTACGGCAAAACAACCGTCACAGACAACAAGTGGCATCATGTGGCCACAACATATGACCCGGACTTATCCGAAAATCAATTTAAACTTTACGTAGACGGAAAATTGGACAGAGAAGGAGATCTTGATTTAGAAGTAGACACAGGTATCGACAACCCCATACGAATAGGTTTCAGTAATTATGATTTAGGCCCTTTTGAAGGTCTCCTTGACGAAGTGAGGGTTTGGTCTGTTGCCCGAACTGAGGAAGAGATCAAAAATAATATGAATACCGAAATATGCCAATCTCCCAATTTGGAACTATACTATAAATTCAACCAAGGCATTCAAAATGGCAAGAATAAAGACCAAAATATTGTCATGGACTATGCCGGAAATGCTTACAATGCCAACCTTAAAAATTTTAAATTATCAGGGACCAACTCCAACTGGACAGAAGGAAGCCCAATTTCTCAAACAGATTTAGACACTTCTATTAGTGCTGAAGGCTCTACACTTACAGCAAATTTACAAAGTGCCAATTACCAATGGTTTGATTGTTCCGACCACAATAAAGAAATAAACGGAGCTACATCCCAATCCTTTAGCCCAAAAGTTATTGGTTCATATGCTGTAAAAATCACCAACGCCGAAGGCTGTATGGAGTTTTCAAATTGCATCACTATTTCGTCTTTGGATGCGTTTGACAGTTCTTTTACCAACACTATTGCACTTTCAAAAAATGAGCTTAAAAAAAGTGTATCAATCGATTTGGGCTCTTCATTTACAGAAGTCCAAACAAAACTTATCAATATAGAAGGACACGTCCTTTCGGAAGACAATTTTAAGGATATTGATAAAATTGATATGGATATAGACCAAATTCCTGGATTGTATTTTCTTCACATTACAACCAATATGGGAGATTCAGGTATTCTTACCATTGTAAAACAATAACACATAAAAAAGGCGACCATTTCATGGACGCCTTTTCTTTCAGATTATAAATTCAAGTTGTTTTTTACAGAGGGCTGCAGGGCATCCTTATGCACCATAATGGAAATGGTTTTCAATTTAAAGTAAGCTTCACTCATGTATATGAATCCATCATTAGGCACCTTTTTTGTGTGCTTCCCCCAAGAATTTTTCACTTTGTAATAAATAGTGCCGTTTTGATCTTCAACCATGCCCACAATATGCATTAAATGATCATCGGTAGTATTAAAATTTTCAAACTCCTGTTGACGAAATTCTGGAGTTATCTCCTTTTCATTTGTAATCGCTTTCAATGCAGCCTCCCCTATGTTTTTATCTTCAGGGATTACCGCAAGACCATATTTAGAAGAAAATGTAGTTTCGGTAACATCGCAATCCAATTCGATGGAAAACCCAGCTTTTAGGGCTTCATTTGTAATCTGCACCAATTCATCCAAAGCTACATTATAATAGCTTCCATTTGAGAAATTATCAGGAATCTCCAATATAAAATTGCTGTTATAAGGATGATGTGTAAACGAAGTAATGCTCACATAATCCTGAAATTGCACCCCTGTCATTTCCAAAAATGATTGAGGTGTGTAAGTCTCACCTTCATAAACAAAAGTTTCAATTTGTTTTCCTAAAGCTGCATCCAATATGGCTTCAACATCCATTTTCCAATCCCCTTTATAGGTCGTTGGATTTTTAATATAAGCATCCAAAACAGGTTTTAAATCACCTACAATTTCAGAATGATCATGCGGTTTTTCAGTTTCTTGCAATCCAGTATACACCTCATTGGGAACCACTCCAAATTGCGAAATACTATTGATAACATCATGTGCCAAACCACCTTCACTAAATTGTGCCATCCCTTGGCGCATTACATAATTCCACGCCTTTTTAGGGTAGGTCTGCCTCACATTATACATTTCAGATAAATCGATATGTTTTCCTGAAAGACGCATAATTTCACTTTCCAAAAAAGAAGAGGTAGAAAAACTCCAACAAGTTCCAGTGTTCCCTTGACTAATGACCTCGGTAGTTTCAAGATCTATAAGGGATTTAAATTGGTAGGATTGAGAAAATGCAATGGTTGAAGTTGCCATTAGCATAACATAGAAGAGGGGCTTTTTAATGTTCATTCTTAACATTTTTAATTCTAGGCCGCTAAAATAATAAAAATGGAAAAGTTCTCCCTAGCAATTCTCTAAACAGTCTGGTCTAAAACTCACTTACAAACCACACATCACAAACATAACCCACTCATTGTAAGAACTATCGGAAATATTTGTATATTTAAATACAACTATTCCAATTATGAAAAACCGCTTCCTCCTATTAGTATTCCTTCTGAGTTTCACCCTTAATTGGGCACAACAGGACACCAATTCTGAAACCAAGGATTCCATAGTTCAAAAACCACACGAATTCACGGTTATGCCCTATATAAGCTATAATAGGAACCTTGAATTTATGTTTGGGGTCACTCCCATGTACATGTTCAGGATGAACAGAAATGATTTAAAATCCCCAAGATCCATGGTAGGATTGGCAGGCGTGTACACCACCAATAAATCCTATTTCATCGCGGTTTTCTCTCAAATGTACTTTAAAGAGGATTCCTGGAGACTACAAGTTTTTGGTGTTACAGGAGACCACCTTTCACAATTCTATGCCGGCGATATTGATGAACCCGGGTTTTATGATTATGCCACAAATACAACTATTATAAATGTAGGAATCAAAAGGAAAATAGTTGAACATCTATACGGGGGGTTTGCCTATACTTACTCTCATTACGAAACCGATTTTTACGATTTACAGCCCGCAACAACGACCACTTCTCAAGGCCTTGAAATTAACTTTATGATAGACAAGAGAAGTAACATTTACTATCCTATGAACGGTTACCAAACCAAACTCCGCTTGAAAATGTACCCTTTATGGATGGGCAATGATGAAAGAGCCAACCGTATTTTAACTTCTCACAACCACTACTTCCCATTTAGAAAAGATAAAGATGTGTTGGCTGCCCGTTATTCGGGACAATTTGGTCTTGGCAGCATTCCTTTTGAACAACAGGTTACTGTTGGAGGAAAGGATATCCGAGGATATTCTGAGGGGAAATATCGCGGCGATGGCTTGATTGCTGTACAGAGTGAATACAGATGGAATTTCCATAGAAAAATGGGCCTTGTTGGCTTTGCTGGCCTAGCCACCATTTACGGGTCTGACACCTCTAGTTTTGATTGGAAAATGTATCCTGGGGCTGGCGTGGGGTATCGCTACCAAGCCTTTAAATCCATGAAATTTAATGTGGGGCTGGATGCCGCTGTAGGGAAAGACGATTGGGGAATCTATTTCAGAATTGGTGAAGCATTTTAACAATTTTCCGGCTCTTAAATTACTTGATAGCGTTTTTTGTTACAATTAAAAACAATACCTTTAAGGAAACCTTTTACTAGGTTACGCCTAAACGAATACAACACATTAATGCTTACCAAAACAGAAAAGTCCTTTAGCCTCATCTACTTCATTATTGTCCTAGCCGAATTGGTATTTGGAAATTCTGAACGCCTACATGCATTGCACTATGTAAGCAAACCCGCTATCTTAACCACTTTGATCATCTTTTTTGTGACGCGAAGCAATCATCTCAACAAAACGTTGCGATTAATGACTTTGTTCGCCCTTTTGTTTTCACTTTTGGGAGATATAGAACTTATGTATGCCCAACGCGACGAACTTTATTTCATCTTTGGTTTAGTGGCCTTCTTAGCGTCCCACGTGATGTACACATTCGTGTTTTTAAAAAACAGAGATCCCGAAAAAAAACCATTTCCCTTCATTGCAATTCTACTCCTCTTTGCAGTTGGATTGTTATTTACTATTTATGAAGGATTAGGAAATTTAACGGTGGCTGTCATCACTTATATGTTGGTCATTCTAACCATGGTTACAACAGCTTACCTAAGAAAGGAAACAGGGACGCGCAATAGCTATTATTTAATATTTTCTGGCGCACTGCTATTCATGCTTTCGGATAGTATTTTGGCCATCGACAAGTTTCACGAGCCCCTACCCTTTTCCCACATTAGCATTATGTTCACCTATGCTCTGGCTCAGTATTGCATCGTGTTGGGACTTTTAAAATCAAGGGACAAAGTTGAAATTCTTCAAAAAACAACCTAACTTTTAATTCGTTAGTTTTCAGAAGCAAAAACAACACCTATGTTAAAAATTTGAAAATTAACACCATAAAACGCTCCTAAAGTGTAACATCTTCTCTGCAACCTCTACAAATAGTCAGCTAACAACTAAAAATTTGGATAAAGAACTAGAACATAGTTTTGTAAAATTACTTGAAGAGCACCAAAACATCGTGCACAAGGTCTGTAGGCTATATACCAACAACCAAGATGCCCACAATGATTTGTTTCAGGAAATTACCATACAGCTATGGAAAGCGTATCCAAAATTTAGGGGCGATGCTAAGTTTAGTACTTGGATGTACCGAGTAGGCTTAAATACAGCCATTACCCTATACCGGAAGTCTAAACGCAGAATTGACACTCAGGAGTTTGACACTGTACAGTTCAAAATAAAATCGGAAGAGTATGACGACACCGAAGAACAACAACTTAAACTCTTGTACAATGCCGTTTACCAGTTGAATGACATTGAGAAGGCCTTGGTATTTTTATTCCTTGAGGACAAAAACTATAAAGAAATCAGTGAGACCTTAGGGATATCAGAAGTGAATGCTCGAGTGAAAATGAACCGCGTGAAAACGAAATTAAAAACCATCTTAAATCCGTAGCAAATGGATGAATTAGAACTATTAAAGAAAGATTGGAATAAACGTGGGGACAGTTACCCCAAGTTGTCCTACAACGATATTTACAAGATGATCCTTAAAAAATCCTCTTCCATCGTTAAATGGATCTTTATTCTAAGTATGCTGGAATTTGTGTTTTGGCTAAGTATTTCATTTTTGCTGAAAGACTCCAAAAACCTCAAATCCTTCGACCGATTGGACGGTAGCTACCTCCTAATTCCTTTAACTGTCATTGGGTATTTGGTGTTGGCTTACTTCTTCTTTCTGTTCTACAGAAACTACCGAAAAATATCGGTAACGGACAGTGCCAAACAACTCATGGAAAACATTCTAAAGACCAGAAGAACCGTGAAGCAATACGTAGCCTTCAACTTGTTTTACATGGTATTTTCAAGCTTGGCAGTGCTGTTTATTGAATTTGACCAAAACCAAGATTTGATTGCTAAGGTACAGGAAGCCTCTGCCAATGGTCATCTTTTAATGTTCTATGCCAAAGTTATCCTAACCTTTACTGTAGTGTTCGGTTTGGTAATCTTGATTCTTTTAGGCTTCTATTGGCTAGTCTATGGAATTTTACTCAAAAAACTCAACAGAAATTACCACGAACTTAAAAAATTGGAAATCTAAAAACAGCTAGCTTACCACTCACGCTGTTTGTTGAGCTCCTCCAATTCCATAAGTTCCTTTTGTGAAATTACCTTTAAAAATGAAGGATGTTGCTCTATGGCATATTCAATTTTCTCAACAATGTCTGCAACAGAATCATTGTCGTAATCAATTTCTAAAGGCTGTTTAATTTCGAAAGATTGCAGTACGTTTTTCTTCTTTACACGAAGTCCTTTTTTGTCGAAAGAACGTCTAAAACCATCAATAACAATAGGCACAACCACTGGTCTGTACTTTTTAATGATGTGAGCAGTTCCTTTTCTAATAGGTTTAAAAGGCGTGGTGGTTCCTTGTGGGAAGGTAATTACCCAACCATCATCCAAAGCTTTTCCAATATTGGAAATATCGCTCATTTTCACTTGACGGTTTACATCCTTCCCTTCGGCTCTCCAAGTACGCTCAATACTCACAGATCCTACGTAGGCCAAAATCTTGGGCAATAAACCATCTTTCATGGTCTCTTTCGCCGCAACGTAGTACAAGTTTAATTTTGGATGCCACAGGTACCCCACATTTTTGATGGAATCTATTCGTCCACTTAAACTGGCGTTGAATACATGGAACATAGCCACCACATCCGCAAAGTAGGTTTGGTGATTGGAAATGAAAAGGACATTTTTGTCCGGAAGATTCTTAATAACCTCAGAGCCTTCAATCTGAAGTTCGTTAAAACCTCTAAAACGTCTGTGGGTAATAACACCCAACACACGGATTAACCATTTCTTTATAAACAATATATGTCCAAAAGGATTTTTTTTAAACAATCCCATACCCTTTAATTTTTACGAAGCTACAAAAGTAACAATTCTATAATTTTAAGTCGCCTGTTTTAACAAGTCTTTTAATTCACTAAGCATCATGGCGGTAGCCCCCCAAACAATGTGATTATTCAATTTAAACGCCGGAACTTCAACATTCTTTTTGTAAGAAGTATTCACAAAAGCACTGGTCAAACTGCCTTCATCAACAAAGTGTCCAAAAGGAACTTCAATTAGGTCTTCTACTTCATCTTCCTGCTTGATAAAACTTGGGGTTTTGTTGGTAACCCCCAAAAATGGGTATACGGTAAAGTTGCTGGGCGGAATATATAAGCGGGTCAAGGGTTTTACAATATCAATGTCTGTCATGGGCACCCCTATTTCTTCATGGGTTTCCCTTAAGGCCGTTTCCTCTAGATTTTGATCCTTTTGTTCATAGCGGCCACCAGGAAATCCAACTTGGGCAGAGTGCACTCCTTTGTAGGTTTTTCTAAGAATGAGCACCAAT
Organism: Mangrovimonas sp. DI 80; assembly: GCF_001975575.1. Taxonomy (NCBI): domain Bacteria; kingdom Pseudomonadati; phylum Bacteroidota; class Flavobacteriia; order Flavobacteriales; family Flavobacteriaceae; genus Mangrovimonas; species Mangrovimonas sp. DI 80. Next base: position 50,386 of record NZ_MSDT01000001.1, read on the forward strand.
TTGGTGTATAATTTTTCATCGGGGTAAAACAAGGCCATAACCCCTGCGTTTTTGGAATGTCTTATGGCCTGCTCCTGCTGTTTCATAAATTCCAAACGAAAAGGCGGAGACATTTTAATCTGCGAGGCTTCTCCTGGAAGTGGCAGATTTTTTATTTTTGAAACCAATTTAGTGAATGCATCAAATTCCATAACCCCATTTTTAATTGCCCAATCACTCAGGAAATTAACAAATCCCTAAATAGATACAGATGTCCAACATTATTAAGACTCTAAAAACACCCTTTCTTTTATTTCTCACCTTTTGTGTTCTAACAAACTGTGAAGGTACGCAATCCAAGAAAAAAAACACAACTTCCAAGGTAGATTCCACTACCGTACCCCAGATACAACCTAAAGAAAAGGACACTATTACTACGCCAAAACGAAAATTCCCACGACTTACAGATGACACCGTGATGGAATTCTTTTTGGAATACGAAAAACACAACAAGGAAAACAAAGTGCGTATCACAACCGACTTTGGTGAAATTGATATTTTACTGTTTGACGAAACAAAATTCCACCGTGCCAATTTTATATACCTCACCAAGCAGCATTATTTCGATAATACCCAATTTTATAGAGTGGTTAACAATTTCATCATTCAAGGTGGTAGTTCCGATGATTACGAAATCACAAAAAAAAGAAGCAAAATTGGCAAATACCTATTACCACCAGACACTAAAAAAGGTTTTAAACATGACCGTGGCATTGTAAGCATGCCTAGCAGCGAAATTGAAAACGCCTATAAATTGGCTTCCCCTTATGAATTTTTCATTGTCCAAAAACAAGGTGGTGCTCACCATTTAGATGGCGCCTACACAGCCTTTGGGAAAGTGATCAAGGGGATGGATGTGGTGGATAAAATTGCGGCCCAAAAAACGGACAAGGCAGAATGGCCCCTTCATAACATTTACATAAGAAAAGTAGAAATTATCGACTAAAACCTTACTACAAACTAAGGTTTTAACGAAAAATTCACGCAAAATTCAACAGAGATTTAATACCTTGGAGGCCGTTAATAAAAACTAATTCTAAATGAAACAAAAAAATATCGCTAAACACATCCAAGCCTTTGGATTATGTGCTTTAGTTGCATTTACTTCATGCAAAGATGTCCCTAACCAAACAGAAGACATTGCTATGGCAGACAATACCGAAAACATTTTGCTACAAGAATGGACAGGGCCTTACGGAGGGGTTCCTGCCTTTGATAAAATGAAGGTAACCGATATCAAACAAGCCATGGAAACGGCTATGGAATCGCACCTTCTAGAAATTGAAAAAATTGCCAACAATCCAGAACCAGCTACCTTTGAAAATACCATTGTAGCAATGGAAAGCTCTGGAAAAACCTTGGATCGTGTGTTTGCTTATTACGGCATTATGAGCAGCAACGTATCAACTCCAGAATTTAGAACCATTCAAGCTGAATTGGCGCCTAAATTATCTGAGTACAGCTCTAAGATTTCACAAAACGAGAAGTTGTTCCAACGCATCAAAACAGTTTACGATGCGTCTCAAACCACGCCTTTGGAAGCAGATCAACAACGTGTAGTTGACTTGACTTATAAGAGTTTTGAAATGAACGGAGCGAATCTTGATGCTGAGAAAAAGGCCCGTTATGCTGAAATCGATAAAGAATTATCAAGTCTTTACAACAAATTCTCAGACAACTTGTTACACGACGAAGAAAACTATGTAACCTACCTTACCAAAGAGCAATTAGGAGGACTTTCGGAAGGATTTATTAAATCTGCAGCTAAAATTGCTGCCGATAAAGGTCACGAAGGTGAATATGCTATCACCAACACCCGTTCTTCAATGGATCCGTTCCTTACCTATTCTACCGAGCGCGAATTACGCAAGCAGGTTTGGACCAACTACTACGCTAGAGGAGACAACGGCGATGAGTATGACAACAACGCTTTGATTGCCCAAATCTTGAAACTACGCAAAGAGCGTGTTGGATTGATGGGTTACGACAACTATGCGCAATGGCGTTTACAAGACCGTATGGCTAAAAATCCAGAAAATGCAATGGATTTAATGATGGCTGTTTGGCCAGCGGCTATTGGTAGAGTTGCAGAGGAAGTTGCAGACATGCAGGCTATTGCCGATGCTAATGGAGATAACATTACAATCGAGCCTTGGGATTACAGATACTACGCAGAAAAAGTGCGTCAGAAGAAATATGATTTAGATAGTGACGAAGTAAAACAATACTTGCAATTGGATAAATTAACCCAAGCATTATTCTATGTTGCGGGAGAATTGTTCAACTATGAATTTACACCTGTTAAAGAAGGAAGCGTACCTGTATTCCACGAAGATGTAAAAGTTTGGGAAGTAACCGATAAAGATTCAGGAAAATTGGTAGGACTTTGGTATTTGGATCCTTATGCCCGTGAAGGAAAACGTTCTGGTGCTTGGGCTACTACCTATAGAAGCTACACGTCTTTTGAAGGAGAGAAAACCGTATTGGCTTCTAACAACTCTAACTTTGTAAAACCTGCTCCAGGTGAGGCCGTATTGGTATCTTGGGATGACGCTAACACGTTCTTCCACGAATTTGGTCACGCACTACACTTCTACTCTGCCAATGTAAAATACCCTACTTTAAACAGTGGTGTTAGAGATTATACTGAATTCCAATCACAATTATTGGAGCGTTGGTTATCAACGGACAAAGTAATCAACCAGTTTTTGGTGCACTACAAAACAGGAGAGCCTATTCCTGCTGAATTGGTAGCTAAAATCAAAAAAGCTGCTACCTTCAACCAAGGATTTGCAACTACAGAATATTTGGCATCTGCGTTAATCGACATGAAATTGCACTTGGCAGATCCAACAAACATCAATATCGACAAATTTGAGCGTGAAACTTTAGCAGAATTGAACATGCCTAAGGAATTGCCAATGCGTCACAGAACACCTCAATTTGGACACGTATTCTCTGGTGAAGGATATGCCACCGCATACTACGGATATATGTGGGCCGATGTATTGACAAGTGATGCTTCTGAAGCCTTTGCTGAAGCTCCAGGAGGATTCTACGATAAAGAAGTTGCCGCTAAATTGGTAAAATACTTATTCGCTCCAAGAAACGCCATGGACCCAGCTGAAGCGTACCGCTTATTTAGAGGTCGTGATGCTAAAATTGAAGCATTGATGAGAGACCGCGGGTTTCCAGTTCAATAAGTAAAAACTTCATTATAGAAAAAGAAAACCACGCTAGAAGCGTGGTTTTTTTATGTTAATAATTGATGTTTATTCTCTATATAAACTCGGCAAACTAATCTTAAATTTAACAGCCAAAAGTCTAATGACAATGACTACCAAAGCGGCGATAACAAAAACAATATTCTCTGCAATAGGCAGTTCCCTTAACACAAAATAGGTACTTCCTCCCAAAATACATGCTGTGGCATAAATTTCCTTTCTAAAAATCACAGGAATCTCATTACATAATATATCACGAATTACCCCACCAAAACAGGCGGTCATTGTTCCTAAAGCAATACATATTAAAGGATGTAGAGAAGCTACCAATCCCTTCTCAATGCCAACAACCGTGTAAAGACCAATCCCAATGGTATCGAACAACAGCAAAGAAGTTCTTAGGTAGTTGAGTTTACTTTTAAACAAGACGGCAAATAAAGTGGCTCCAAAAATAACATAGACATAAGTCATATTAGTCATCCAAGCAACTGGTGTTTGTCCAATCAACACATCCCGAAGGGTCCCTCCACCTACCGCCGTTACAAAGGCAATTATGAAAACCCCAAAAGGATCCATCTTTTTGCTCAGTGCCACCAAAACTCCCGAAATGGCAAAAGCAATGGTTCCTAGTATATCAATAATTTGAAAAAACATTACATCTGTTGTGTGTAGTAATTGTAGTCCTTAATCACAGTATCTACAAAATCTATTGGCTTTTCTTTGGGCTCAATGCCAATCACTTTAACAATTTGGTCATGCAACATCACAATAATATTGTGCTGTCCATTTCTCTTAGCGTCTTGATATAAGCCTTTTATGGTTTGCATATCGCTATCCTTAAACAAGGTTACCTGGGTATATGTAGGCACATAATCAGTAGGCAAATCCTTTAGAACCATATCATTTACAGAAACCAGATCCTTTTCACTAATTACTATAGTTCCCGCCGCCATATCACCTAAACGCTGCCCATTTCCTTTGAATAAAATGGTTAATATGGCTACTCCTCCACTTGAAAGACTTACATCAATAATCCTTAAAATCCACCTCACAAAATAATTGACAAAAGTTGGCTTAGACCCATCCAATTTTACCACTCTAATTTTTAATGCAGACTTCCCAATGGTTTGCCCATTCCAAAAAGCTTCCAACAATAAATAATACAAAAAAGCAGGTAGCGTAATCAACAAATACAACGCCCATTGATCTCCCATACCCAAATCTAGAGCCCCCAAAAGCATGAACGACAATATTAAATAACACCCTACAACCAAAGAGTCCAACAAATATGCCAATATCCTATCTCCAATACCGGCAACATTTTGATGGATGCCTACATTTTGCGCAGTTTCTATTTGAAATTTTTCCATATTTTCTTTTCTTTGAAAGCAAATAGCTACTTATGCGTGAAGCTGCTTTCGCCAAGCAAAATAAAAATAAATGGTTACAATTTGAAAACATTCTTTCAAATAAAACAACGGTAAACCCAAACGAGCTTTCCGATCTTTATATTGAAATTACCGACCATTTAAGCTACGCAAAAACTTTTTATCCCAACAGCAATACCGAACGCTATTTAAATCAACTGGCATCCAAGGCGCATTTAACAATTTACACCACTAAAAAGGAATCCAAAAACAGACTTATTTCTTTTTTCAAAACTGAATTTCCTACACAGTTCTATCACCATCAACGGGAATTGCTGATTGCCTTTTTGGTATTTGCACTTTTTGGTAGCGTAGGCGCCTATTCGGCAGCCCATGAAGGGGACTTTGTAAGGGCAATTATGGGAGACGGCTATGTAAATATGACGCTAGAAAACATAGAAAACAACGATCCTATGGCCGTTTACAAAAAGACAGGGGAAGTGAATATGTTTTTAGGCATTACCATCAACAATATCAAGGTAGCATTGATGGCGTTCGTCTACGGAATTCTATTTGGTGTAGGCTCCCTATTCGTCATGATGCAAAATGGCATTATGTTGGGAAGCTTTCAATATTTCTTTTACGAAAAAGGATTACTATGGGAATCGGCTAGAACCATTTGGATTCATGGAACCTTTGAAATTTCGGTCATCATCATTGCCGGTTGCGCAGGCTTGGTGGTTGGAAACGGCATTCTGTTCCCCGGCACCTATACCCGTTTGGAATCCTTTAAACGAGGTATTGTTAACGGACTTAAAATTTTACTGAGTACCATTCCATTTTTTGTGGTAGCAGGGTTCCTTGAAGGTTTTGTAACCCGTCACACCGAAATGCCGGATTGGCTGGCCATTTTCATTATTGGCAGCTCTCTATTTTGCATCGTATTTTATTACATTTTATATCCTATCCAATTACATAGAAAATCAACCAAAACACTAACCCCAAACTAATGAAATCATACATAGAATTTAAACAACAGCGCGAACTTGGAGCCATCTTAACCGATACTTTTGCCTTTTTTAGAATGGAATTCAAGCCTCTTTTTAAGGCTATTTTTAAAATTGCAGGTCCTTATATTGTGTTCTTTTTGGTAGCGTTGGTATTTTACGTTTATATAGTTGGTGATAGCTTTAATTTTGATATAAGCAAAGGGTTTCCAAGTACCAGCCCAATGATGTATCTACTTGCGATTGTAATTTATTTTATAGCCGCTATTGTGGCCTATACGGCAACAACATCAACAGTATTACACTATATCAAATCATACATAAAGCATAATGGAGCCACAGATGTTTTAGAGGTCAAACAAAATGTGAAACAAACATTTTGGGGGTTCCTAGGACTTTCACTTTTGAAATGGCTCACCTTATTCGTTTCTATGATGCTTTGTTGTTTGCCTGTGTTCTATTTTATTGTGCCAATGGCCATAGTGTTGCCTATTTTGGTATTTAGAGAAATGAATGCTGGCGACTCCTTTGGTTATGGCTTTACCTTGACTAAAGATGAATTCTGGATCACGCTTGCCACAATCATTGTTTTCTACATCATTATAGCAGTTGCTGCCAGTATATTTTCTGTACCAACGGTAATCTATACTTGGATTAAAATGGGGATTTTCAGTGGCGCCGTAGACCCTAGCAATATGAGGTCGTTTGTAGACCCTGTATACATTTTCCTAAACGTACTTAGTTCTCTCTTCCAATACGCCCTTAACGTCTTGGTTACAATAGGGACTGCCTTTTTGTATTTCAATTTAAATGAACGCAAAAACTTTACAGGAACCATGGAACGAATTAAAGCTATTGGAAACACAGAGGAATAAATGCGGCTTCCATATTTCATAGCAACATTCCTATTTTTGATAGCTCCTTTGGCCAATGCCCAACAGTATTCCTTGATGGTTCGTAACGACGATAGCCCTGTCGCTATTAAGAAGATCAGCCTTGAAGACTTAGCGAAATATAGTGAAGATAGCGATTTTAGTTATGTTGAAACTCCCGAAGGAGAGAATGCAGTTGGTGACTTTTTACAGGGTATTCAATCATTTTTTATCGACATGCTAAGAACGATCTTGGAAGCCATTTTTGGAGTAGGTCAAGCTACAGGAATACTAAATTTTATTCTGCAGGCATTTCCTTATCTAATTTTTACCACGCTAGTTTTTTTATTGTCGAAATTCTTTTTAAAAGTCAAGTCTAAAAACATTATTTCTGGGCAGTCCAACCCGCCTACCGTTAAGTTTTCGGATGATGAACATATCATTAAAAATGAAGATATCCAAGTCTTGATACAAAAAGCCATTTCCCAAAACAATTATAGATTGGCGATTAGGTACCACTATTTACAATCCTTAAAACACCTTTCGGAACAACAAATCATTGATTGGAAACAACAAAAAACCAATGAAGATTATATCAAGGAAATCTCTCAAGATCAGTTAAAAATAGAATTCACGACCATTACCCGAATCTATGACTATGTCTGGTATGGAGAATTCCCTATAGATGACATAAAGTTTGGAACCCTGAGTACCGTTTTTGAAAAACTTAACCTAAGCCTCAAAACCAATTGAATAAAAAAGGAAAAATATATATCGCCTTAGCGGTCTTTACTTTGTTGAGTATCGTGGCATTAGAAGCTACCAAACCCAAAGAACTCAATTGGTTCCCATCCTTTGCCAAACACCATAAAATTCCGTTGGGCACCTACGTGTTCCAAGAACAATTGGAGAGGTTATTTTCAGAATCCCAACTTATCAATGTCGATAGACCTCCTTTTGAATATTTAGAAAACACTCCTGACTCCATTGGCTCCTACGTTTTTATAAACAATGAGATTAATTTTGGCCAAAGTGAGTTGGATAGACTATTGGATTGGACTTCCAAGGGCAACACGCTTTTTGTGGCAGCTTCTATTTTGGAACAACAATTATTAGACACCCTAAAATTAGAAACTTCCCATTTAAGCCAATTTGATGGTTTTGGATTTGACTATGAATTACAGCTAAAAAATAAAGTACTTGACACGGGCAAAGTAAGCTTCAATAATAAAGACGCCAAAGGGCTTTTAGCTTACTTCAGCAGTATTGATACTATAAACTCGAAGATTGTTGGGGTAATCGAGAAATTGAATAGTTCAGATTCGCTAAACCTTGCCCACCCAAATATCATCAAAACCCCTTTTGGAGAGGGAACAGTTATCGTGAGCTTATTTCCTCAGGCCTTTACCAATTATTTTATACTCACCCCTCCCAACCAACAATATACCGCCGGTTTGATGTCGTATCTAAATGAGGAGCAGCCCATTTACTTGGATGAATATTATAAATCTGGTAAAATATTTTATAGCTCCCCCTTGTACCTCATACTTAACAACAAGCATTTAAAATGGGCCTATTATATCATGCTTATCGGTGTTCTATTCTATATCATTTTTGAAGGTAAACGCAAGCAAAGAGCTATTCCTATAGTAACACCATTACGCAACCAAACACTTGATTTTACTAGGACTATTGCCAACATGTATTTTGAAAAAGGCAACCATCATGATATTGCGTTGCATAAAATTCAGCATTTTATGGATTACATTCGCACCCAACTTTACTTGTCTACCGAAACCGTCAATACTGAATTCATCAATAACCTGGCGGCAAGAAGCAACAACAGTGTTGAAGCTACCAAAACCTTGTTCAACACCATCGAAAGCATATCCAACACTCCTAACATAACCGCCACGGAATTGGAAACACTAAATAACTTAATTGAAACTTTTAAATCCAAACATGCCTAAGGTGCATGCTTAAAATATTGTAATATGGATGAACAGATAACACCACAACAGGACAATTTGGAATTCAATAACCGCATTCCTCTAGAAGACCTTAAAAATGCAGTGGATCAGATTAAAGCGGAACTACAAAAAGTCATTGTTGGTCAGGACCAATTTGTAGAATTACTTATCGTAGCTCTTTTGGCTGATGGTCATGCCCTTATTGAAGGAGTTCCGGGAATTGCAAAAACGGTTACGGCAAAACTATTTGCCAAGGTGTTGAAAACAGATTTCAGCAGAATTCAGTTCACCCCAGATTTAATGCCGAGTGACGTGTTGGGAACCTCTGTACTCAACATGAAAACCTCCGATTTTGAATTTAAAAAAGGGCCTATTTTTTCAAACATTGTCCTGATAGACGAAATCAACAGAGCCCCAGCGAAAACACAGGCAGCCCTATTTGAAACCATGGAGGAAAGACAGGCATCCATAGACGGTACCACTTATAAATTTGAAGCCCCTTTTATGGTTTTGGCCACGCAGAACCCAATTGAGCAGGAAGGTACCTATGCCCTTCCCGAGGCACAATTGGACCGTTTTCTGTTCAAAATAAAAGTGGATTACCCATCTTTGGAGGAAGAAATTAAAATTTTGGACACCCATCACCAACGTCAGGGCAAACAACCACAAACGTTGATTTCTCCAATCTTGGATGCGGAACAATTGGCCGCCTTTAAAGAAAAAACTCAAGCCATTTTGGTAGAGGAAAAGATCATAAAATACATTGCGGAATTGGTATCAAAAACTAGAAATCATCCACATTTATATTTGGGAGGTTCTCCAAGGGCCTCCATTGCAATTTTGAATACTGCTAAAGCCTTTGCAGCAATTAGTGGTAGAGATTTTGTTATTCCTGAAGACGTTAAAAAAGCCATTGCTCCCGTATTAAACCACAGAATCATTTTAACTCCAGAACGTGAAATGGAAGGCATGACTACAGAACAGGTCATCGATATAGTTGTACAATCTGTTGAAGTGCCTAGATAAGCAATGAAGTTTATTAAATCCCTGTACATTCACAGTCGCTTTTTTGTCTACATGGCAATTGTCAGCCTTTGCTTCCTGGCATCCTATTGGCTTACTGCTTTATATGCTCTAGCTTGGGCCATGGTCTTGACACTTGGTATTCTGTTTGTCATGGATTTAATTTTGCTATATCGCTTTAAAAATGCTATCGAAGGAAGACGTTTGCTACCCGAAAAATTTTCAAATAGTGATGAAAATGAGGTTCCCATTACAATATCTAGCAGATATCCTTTTAAAACATTTATCCAAGTGATAGATGAACTTCCTGTGCAATTTCAAAAACGGGATTTTTCATATACATCTATTTTAGCTCCAAACGCTACCCATAATTTCAATTATTCAGTTCGTCCGGTGGAACGCGGTGAATATGTGTTTGGTCAATTGAATGTTTTTGCGTCTACGGCCCTTAAAATTGTTAAACGGAAATATCAATTTCAGAACGAGCAAATGGTAGCAGTCTATCCTTCGTTCATTCAAATGCAGAAATACGACTTTTTGGCTATTGGCAATAAATTGACTGAATTTGGTCTGAAAAAAATAAGACGTATTGGCCATACTTTGGAATTTGAACAAATAAAGGAATATGTTCCCGGTGATGATTTTAGAACCATCAACTGGAAAGCTACCGCCAAAAGGGCCCAATTGATGGCTAATCAATACCAAGACGAAAAATCGCAGCCCATCTACACTATTATAGATACGGGTCGTGTTATGAAAATGCCTTTCAATGAACTGAAACTTTTGGATTACGCTATCAATTCTACTTTAGCTTTTAGCAATGTTGCTTTAAAAAAACATGACAAGGTAGGACTAATGACCTTTTCAAAAAACATTGAAACCCTCTTGCCGGCCAACCAAAAGTTGACCTATCTCAACAGGATTTTGGAGACGCTATACAATGTCAATACTCAATTTACCGATAGTGATTATAGCCTACTTTATGCCCAAATAAAACGAAAAATCACTCATAGAAGTTTACTATTGCTATATACCAATTTTGAGCATATCAGTGCCTTGAAACGGCAATTGCCTTTTCTTCAGGCTATTTCCAAAACACATATGTTGGTTGTCATTTTCTTTGAAAACACCGAATTGGAATCGCTCATTAACACGGATGCCGAAGATTTACAAAGCATCTACCATAAAACCATTGCGGAGAAATTCTCCTATGAAAAACGTTTAATGGTTAAAGAACTGAACAAACATGGCATCCAAACCATATTGACTGCTCCAGAAAACCTAACCATAAATACCATTAACAAATACCTCGAAATAAAAGCTCGAGGATTATTATAACAAAAAAACCACTGCTTTCGCAGTGGTTTCACCAATCATTATCAATTAACACTCGTTAGATGCTTTCATCTAACCAAGCCTTCATCATCCAAACGGTTTTTTCCTGTTCTGTAATAAAATCACTCATCATAGAATTGGTTCCTTCGTCACTAGCCTCACCTGCAGCCTCTAAAATCTCTCTTTCAATCTGCAACAATTCCTTTAAGGAATCTACAATCAGGCGGACCGCCTTTTCATCTTGTGAAATATTTTTTCCCACAGGTACTTTGGCACTTTTGGTGTAATCCTCAAAGGTGTGTAATGGCGTTGCTCCCAAAGTCAAGATACGTTCTGCAATTTCATCCACCTTAACATTGGCATCGGTATACAATTCTTCAAATTTCACGTGTAAATCGAAGAAACGTTTTCCTTTAATGTTCCAGTGAATTCCTCTTAAGTTTTGGTAATATATCTGAAAGTTAGCCAACAGCACATTTAGGTCTTCTGCAATGGCTTTTGTTTGTTTAGTATCTAATCCAATACTGTTAAATGTCATAACGTTTTGATTTTTAGGTTTAATACAAATTTACGGCATAATTAACACATTGTTCCATAAGTTTTATTAATAGTTTTTATATTTTTATAGCTTAAATTAATAACCCATGACCATAACCCAGCTTCACTATGTTTTAGCCATTGCGGAATATAAAAACTTCACCAAAGCCGCAGAAAAATGCTTCGTAACACAACCTACTTTAAGTACCCAAATACAGAAATTGGAGGACGAATTGGATGTGCTCATTTTCGACAGAAGTAAAAAACCAATAGAATTGACGGATGTAGGTCGGAAAATTGTTCAGCAGGCCAGAAATATTGTAAATGAATCAGACCGAATCCAAGATATAGTAGACCAACAAAAAGGCTATGTTGGAGGTGAATTTAGGTTAGGAATCATCCCAACCGTTATGCCGACTCTATTACCTATGTTCCTAAAAACCTTTATCAAAAGGCACCCAAAAGTAAAATTGATTATTGAGGAACTTACTACGGAAGAAATCATTACCCGTATTAGTGAAGGGCATTTGGACGCTGCCATTGCCGCAACTCCATTACAAAATGAAGCCATCAAAGAACGTGTATTGTATTACGAGCCTTTCGTTGCCTACATTCCGGAAAGCCATCGACTTCATGCAAAATCGAAAATTGGGACAGAAGATCTTGAAATAGATGACATGCTCCTTTTGGAAGATGGGCATTGCTTTAGGGATGGCGTCATCAACCTCTGTAAAGTATTTAAAAGCCACGTAGACGACAATTTTCAATTGGAAAGTGGTAGTATAGAAACCTTGGTTAAACTCTCAAATGAAGGCCTTGGAATGACTTTATTGCCATATCTACATACTTTGGAATTAAATGATAAACTCCAATCAAATCTACGTCATTTTGAAGAGCCGTCTCCTGCCCGCGAAGTCAGTATCATTTACCACAAAAGTGAGCTAAAGATGCAAATTATCGAGGCCCTTCAAACGGTAATTTCAGGTATCATTAGAGGCGCCATTGCCTTTCAGAATGTAAAAATTATCAGTCCGCTGCCGGCTTCAAAATAAACAGACAAACCTTTATAAATCATTATATCTCAATTACAGACTGTAGTTGAGATATAATGAATACTGTTGTTGGGAATTCACATCGCCACCAAACAAATCTTGAGCAATCGGTAAGGTATATTTTAATCCCAGTATAAATTTATTCTTTGAAACTTCAGCTCCCAAAGAACCATTAATGATATGGCCATTGGTATCGGCCAATGTTTCGCTATACTGTTCTATACTTTCGTAAATATCTCCAGACACTCCTAGAAAGGGCCTCAATGTGGTGGTTTTCAAATTCACATCATAAAACACATTTGCAGCACTGCTAAACTGGTTTCCGAACTTATAGTCATTCTTGTTTTCAGTCTTCAGGTAATACGCTAAACTAGCCCCTACTCCCAAGTTCTTCTTTTTATAACTATACAAGACGGTAGCAACCATATCCCAACTTCCAGTGCCAACCTGAAACCCTGGGTTGACTCTATCAGTGAGCTGTTCTTCAAATTCGCCAGTTGGCAATTTCATTCCCAAACCAAAATTCAAGCCATGTCCAGACAGTTCTCTATTAGCAAACACCAGGCTATCCTTTTTCTGCTTTTGATAAAAATTAAGCTGGTACCATCCCATTATATTGATATCTCCCAAACCATGGATATGCTCTGTGCGGTGATCAAAATGTCTGTACAAATCTTGATATGGTACAATCGCACTCACATAAACCTTATCCGATAAAGGAATCCTTCCCCACAATTGGTAGGTATGGAACGTTTCTTCACTTTTGGGTGAATTTGCAAAAATACCATCCCTAGATTCAAAATCTTGATGGATATAGCGTACCCCAATAAAGTTTGAAGTACTTAGATCTCCAAAACTAGAGCTCCCACTACTAGTGGTACAACCACATAAATCACAAGCTTGCGAAGCAGTTACAAACCAGAAACACAGTAATAATGTGGTATAAAACGTCTGTTTTTTAATATTCTGAAAAACGTTCATCAGTCAAAAATTCATTATCGGTTAAAGTTTTCAAAAAGGCAATGATGCTTTCCTTTTCATAGGCATTTAAAGGGATGCCATAGGTTTGATCCTCTCTTAATAATATTGGATCTACATTGCCATTGTCTACCATCCCATGGTCATAAAAATCCAGAACAGCCTCTAAGGTTTGGAACCTTCCATCATGCATATAAGGATAGGATTTCTCTACATTCCGCAAACTGGGTACCCTAAACTTGTAAAGGTCATTTGGGTCTTCAAAAATGTCAAAACGTCCTTTATCATCCAATTGCGGATTGATGGGCAAACCATTGTCACGATAGCTTTGATCGGTAAACAAATCGGTGGCATGGCAAGAAGCACATTTATTTTGAAAGGTTTCCAAGCCATCCGATTCCATAGCAGATAAGGTAACGCCTTCTTCATTGCGCACATATTTGTCATATTTTGAATTGGAAGACACCATCATCACCATAAACTGCGACAATGCCTTGAGCATATTGGCAGCGTTCACGGTGCCATCTTCAAAGGCCCTTTCAAACTGCTGTTGGTAATTAGGGTCGGACTTTAGCTTTTCAACCACATTGCCAATGGTTTCCCCCATTTCCAAATGACTTGTAATAGGAATAATGGGCTGCATATCAAGATGCGTAGCGGCTCCGTCCCACATAAATTCATTTAGAAAGGCCAAATTTTGAATTGGTAGAGAATTACGCAGGCCAATGGCACCATCAACACCATGACTCAAATTATGCCCATGGTGGGTAAAGGCAAAGGCCTGTTCATGGCAAAAAGCACATGGAATGGCATCATTCACTGAAAGTTTCCCTTCGTAAAACAAGGATTTCCCTAGCTCAAAACCTGCTTCGGTAAGTGGATTGTTGTCTAAATTATAGGCCAATTCAGGAAAATTGGAAGGTGCTTCCAAAATTAAGGGTACTGGTACATAACCAACTTCCTGATCTTTGGAACAAGACAACACAAACACCTGAAGAAGCATCATTACAATGATCTTTTTCATCACAACGTCATATTAAATGATAGTGCATAGGCTGGAACATCCTTTTGAATGCTCCAGACAAACACTAGCTTATTAATTAGTTATTATGAACGTGATGCACCTGGAACATACCAGGAAGGTTGCTCGCAATTACAGGCGTTGTTTCCGAACTGGTATGCACCTGACCGTAACCATCGGCAAAATTCACAGAGGTTTCTCCATCAAAAACCTTGGCAAAATCAGCCTTGATATGCACTTCAGGAGAAGCTGTTTCTCTTACTCTTACGGTATTTGGAAATGACAAGGTTACTTCTCTATAGTTGTCTAAAGAGGTTCCAACACTTCCCATATGAATGTTCAAAGGTTGGTCAACAAGCGCTCCTGTTGAAAAGGTGCCGTCAAAACGTGTAAATTTATACCCGGTTGCCCAAGACCACATCATTCCTGACGCTTCGGCCTCTACAAGAAAATCGCCTTGTCCTTCAGCTCCCATCGCAAAACGCTCCTGATCAATCCCAATACCAAAGGTAATTTCAGTATAGTCGGCGGCATCAACATTGTCCAAGGTCACAAAAATTTCACCGGCATTGTTACCGTTGCTCTCATCAATAATAAAAGCGTTGCTTTCTAAAGGATAGGTAAATGTATTCCCTTCGGCATCCTTTACGCGAATGTTGCTTATGATATATTTAAGGGTTTGCAATTGATAGGATTCTCCGTTGGACTTATTATAGGTCACGCCAAAAATAAAATCTTGGTCACCTACACCGTTATCGAATTTTAAAGCTAGAGTTCCTGTTTGACCCGTTAGGTCTGTTGTATTATTGTCATCATCAGATGAACATGATATAATTGCGGCGCATAGCAATACTGCAAATGCAAATTTGATAATCTTCATTTGTAAAATTTAATATTGGGGTGCTTTTAATGGCAAGCACCATAAGCCTTGTAAAAAAAAATGAATATTAAATTTTAGGCCATTGGAGGCTTGTAGATGGAATGCTCTACCAGATGGGCATACTGCTTGTTGTAGTAGAATTTTGGTTTCTTTTGAAAGCCAAAATGGTTATTTTTAAAGATCACCTCAGACTGTTGAACCAAAAACACCGGAAAAAAAGCTTCTGCCAAAAATGTAGCATCGGCACTATCTTCGGAAGAAGTTGAAGTAAGCTGCAATTGTTTTGCCAAATGACATTTTCCATTACACTGCAACTGCGGTTTGTCCTTATTGACACAATAAGTTTTAATAATGTAGTCGATATTCAACTCATAATAGCCTATCTGGCCCAAGTAGAACACAGGACGTAATGAAAAGGCAACCAACAATATGAGAAGAAATATCTTTTTCAGAATGAAATTTTCGGCAAAGATAACTCGCTAATCCTTATTATTCTAAAAAAGAGTCATAAAAAAGGCGACCAATTGGTCGCCTTTTTCTTTATGCTTTTAAATAAATTAAACATTGATTTAGTTCTGGGTTTTGCTGTACAAGCGAATCGATAAAGATTCTAAGTTCGTCAATTTCATAGGGTAATAATCTATTGACTGCCTTTTGTACCTCTTTGCAAAACAACGTAGCATCAAAACTCACTTTTTTAAGGATTGTTTTGGTGTACTCAAACATTGCTCTTGCCATGCGTTTGTTAGGTTTTTAGGTTTAAAGTAGATTTATGTATAGGCTCTTTTTTTAGATTTTCCATGTTTTAAATGTAGTAAAAAAACCTTTATGTCTGACCAAAATCTTCAAATTTTAACACGAAAAAACAAACATTAATACAGCTTTAAGAAACTATTATTAAAGCCTTAAAAACGGTTGTCGCCATCCAACAAATCGCCCAAACCTCCAAGAATACTGCCTTCTCCTTTACTTCTTCCTCCTGCCTGAGGCGCATTGGCCAATACCCTTCCCGCAAGTCGGCTGAATGGTAAAGATTGAATGTAAACCGTTCCTGGCCCCTCTAATCTGGCAAAGAACAATCCTTCCCCTCCAAAGATGGAGTTTCTAATGCCTCCAACAAATTCAACGTCATAATCAACCTCCTTGGTAAACCCAACAATACAACCTGTATCAACCTTAAGAACCTCTCCCGGTTGTAGAACTTTTTTAGCCAAAGTTCCCCCGGCGTGAACAAACACCATTCCGTCTCCTTCCAACTTCTGCATGATAAATCCTTCACCACCAAAAAGCCCTCTCCCCAAGCGTTTACTAAATTCTATACCAACACTCACGCCTTTAGCCGCACAAAGAAAAGCATCTTTCTGACAAATAAACTTCCCTCCAAATTCGGTCAAATCCAAAGAGACAATTTTTCCTGGGTAGGGAGATGCAAAAGACACATTTCGCTTTCCGGGCAATGTATTGTAAAACGCTGTCATAAACAGGCTCTCACCTGTTAAAATACGCTTTCCGGCTCCCAAAATGGAGTCTAAAAAACCACCGCTCTTTGTAGAGCCATCTCCAAAGATAGTTTCCATCTTCACACCATCATCCATCATCATAAAACTACCAGCTTCGGCTACAACCCCTTCATTGGGATCGAGTTCAATTTCTACAAATTGCATTTCTTCTCCATAAATTCTATAGTCGATTTCGTGTGCTGTCATCTTTTCCTTTTTTAATTAAACATCTATAAGTTGTTCATTTTTATACTTTGTTACAGCCGATCCTTTAATTTAATGGTCCATTCAAAACTAAATGCAGATACCTCTTCCCCGTCGCTATTAACACCTTTGGCATGCAATACAAAACTTTGACCTTCCTTGGTGACAATTGCCTTTTCTATAGCTTCATCCAATAGAAGACCATCCACACACTGAAACGTTATTTTACCCACAGCCTTTTTTGAAAAGGTAGAACTGTTAGAAGCCACCAACATAGAAATTGGCTTTCCTGATTCCCTAATTTTTGAAAGTACCAAAGCCCCTGTGGTTAATTCGGCCGCCATTCCCTGAACAGCCCAAAACATAGATCGAAATGGATTTTGATTGATCCAACGATGCCTCACCTTAACCTCGCAACGTTCATCATCGATATAGGTAGCACGGACACCGGTAAAGTAGGCCGCCGGTAATTTGTACATTAAGAAAAGGTTGATTTTTGCTGGAGTAAGCTTCATAATAGCGATTAAAATTTCACTAAAAGTATTGAAAATTAAGGAATTGATTATTGTTAATATTTTGTTAATTTTAAGTACTTTGTATTGCATAATACCTTCTTTTGGATATATATTTGCATAAGAAACTATTATATGTTTTAAAACCATGCTAGACAATCACCAAAAAAATATCGCCACATTTATTCATTTATCCACCTTTTCAAGGTTTGTAATTCCCATGGGGAACTTTATCGGGCCTATTATTTTGTGGATTGCGAACAAGGATAAATCGGAGTTTGTAGACCAACACGGCAAACAGGCCATCAATTTTCAAATTAGTATTTTGTTATATGCCTTGATTATTGGAACTCTTACCGTTCCCTTTTTCGTCTTTAAATTCCTTCATGGTATAGACTTTATAGATTTTCATGGGTTGCACGATTTCCATATCAATATCGGCAAACCTTCACCACTTTTATATATAGGTGGTGGATTGGGAGTTTTGGCCTTTATAGGATTTATCCTGGAATTGGTTTTCATCATAAAAGCCAGTCTTAAGGCTAGGGATGGTGAACCGTTCCACTACCCTTTTACAATAAATTTCATCAAATAATCAATCATAAAATGAACAGTTTAACTTTTAATTCCCCAGGACCATGACACGAACAGTATCAGGAAGTTTCCACCAAAAAATTAACCCAATGGACCTGTTGGATCCATTGAAAAACAGCATTGACACATGAAAATAGAAAACACAAAAGCACAGATGCGTAAAGGTGTCCTTGAATACTGCATACTCTCCATTCTAAAAGATGACGATGCTTATGTTGCAGAAATTTTGGATACACTAAAAGACGCAAAAATGCTTGTGGTAGAAGGCACCATATACCCCCTACTAACAAGATTAAAGAATGCCGGGCTTCTCAATTACCGTTGGGAAGAATCCACCTCTGGACCTCCAAGAAAATATTACGGACTTACCGAAACCGGAAAGCTGTTTTTAAAAGAATTAAATACCACTTGGAGTGAATTGCAACACGCCGTAAACCTAGTAACAAGCCAAAAAAACAAACAAAATGAATAAAACAGTCAACATAAATTTAGCAGGTATATTTTTTCATATCGATGAAGATGCATACTTAAAACTGCAACGCTATCTTGAGGCTATCAAACGTTCATTTACCGACTCCCAAGGTCGCTCAGAAATCATTGCAGATATTGAAGCCCGCATTGCGGAACTGTTCAACGA
Source organism: Mangrovimonas sp. DI 80 (assembly GCF_001975575.1). Classification (NCBI taxonomy): domain Bacteria; kingdom Pseudomonadati; phylum Bacteroidota; class Flavobacteriia; order Flavobacteriales; family Flavobacteriaceae; genus Mangrovimonas; species Mangrovimonas sp. DI 80. The sequence continues at coordinate 69,137 of NZ_MSDT01000001.1, forward strand.
ACGTGTACAGCACGATAAACAAGTCATTGGCAACAAGGAAGTAGAGGAAGTCATCGCCATCATGGGGCAACCAGAGGATTATCTTGTAGATAACGAGATTTTTGAGGACGAACCAAAAACAAGCTACCAAAGCAAGTCTAGAACTTCAAAAAAACTGTATCGCGATACCGACAACTCTTATATAGGAGGTGTGTCTTCCGGTTTGGGACATTACTTAGGAGTGGATGCCATCTGGATTCGTTTGTTGTGGATTTTATTGGCTTTGGGCTCAGGAGGTACTTTCGTGTTCATTTATATCCTGTTTTGGGTATTGGTCCCGGAGGCCGTGACCACTGCTGAGAAACTCACAATGACCGGAGAGCCTGTAAACATCAGCAACATTGAAAAAAAAATTAAAGACGGATTTGAAAATGTCTCCCAAACGGTATCGGACACCGTAAAAAGTATCGATTTGCCCAAACAGGGCAACAGAATCAAATCGACATCCAAATCGTTCTTTGATACTATTGGGGACATTATCATGTTCTTCCTTAAAATATTTGCCAAGTTTATCGGTATCATATTAATCATTTTTGGAGCGATTTTACTCTTCGGGCTTATCATTAGCTTGTTCTCCCTTGGAGGTTCTAGCTTCTATAGCCCTTGGTGGATGGACTATCCTGAAGCACTCAACACTACAGGATTGCCACTATGGGTAGGCTCGGTACTGTTGTTCCTGTTGTTTGGGATTCCATTGTTTTTCATTTTCTATTTGGGATTGAAAATATTGATCAACAATCTTAAGTCTATAGGAAATGTGGCCAAATTCACCTTATTAGGATTGTGGTTATTGTCTCTAGTAAGCATCATTGTCATTGGAATTACTGAAGCATCTCATTTTGCTTTGGAAAATTCAGTCACTCAAACCGAAACCTTAGACCTTTCCAAAAAGGACACCTTGTCCATTAAAATGGTATCCAGCGAATTTGATAAGTACCGATATGGTATGCATAGAGAAGGTGGCTTTGAAATCAAGTATAACAATGAAGACCAAAAGGTTATTTTCTCAAAGAATGTGATGCTTAACATTCGTTCTACCTCAGACAGCATGGCCTATTTGCAAATTGTAAAAGAAGCCAAGGGTAGCGACTATATTGAAGCCCGAGAAACTGCCGAGAAAATAGATTATGAGTTTGAGCTTAAAAACAACCAGTTATTGCTGAGCAACTATTTGCATACGGATTATAAAAACAAATTTTCCGATCAAAACGTTACCGTGATTCTGTATTTACCAGAAGGTATGGTGTTCAATTTGCATGGCAATACGCGATCCTACTTAAGACACAATAGGAACAGTGACAATATTGCAACTTATGACGACACCTCTCACACTTTAAAAGTAATGGAAGACAACACCATTTGTTTGGACTGTGACGATGAAGAGTTTAAAGTAAAAGTGAATGTCAATGATGAAAATTCAGGACTTAACATTGACGAGGAAGGTGTTCGCTTTAAAAAGGACAGTATTCAAATTGAAATTAACAACGAAGGACTAAAGGCTAAAAAAGAAGATGTAAAGGTCAACATTTCAGATGAGGGCATTGAAATTACCTCAGACGACAACTAAGCTACAGTTCATCATTAAAAATCGACAACCCATACGTTTATAAAACCATTCATCAACAACAAATCATACATTTACACAAGCAATTATCAATCAAAAAACAATCAGTTATGACAACCTTATCCAAAATTATTATTGCAGCCCTGTTGGGAGCTCTAGCAAGCTCCTGCAACCTGGATTTTAAAATTTCTGGGATAAAGGGCAATGGAAACGTAACTACTGAACAACGCCAGGTAACCGGCGAGTATACAGAAATAAAAATCAGTAGAGGACTTGATGTTTACCTAACACAAAGTGACACACCTAGCATTTCGGTAGAAGCCGATGAAAATCTTCAAGATGTTATTGTAACGGAAGTTGATGGCGATGTCTTGAAGATTTACGCCAACCAAAACATTTCCAGTTCAGCCTCTAAAAAGGTGATGGTGAATTTTGATAAAGTATCCAGAATCAAAGCCACTAGCGGCAGCGATGTGCACGGCACCAATACCATTGAAGGCGACCATTTTGTATTGGAAACTTCCAGCGGCAGCGACATGGAGTTGGACATACAGGCCAAATCCATCGATTGTAGTTCTTCCAGCGGAAGCGAATTGGACCTATCCGGAAGTACTACCGATTTTATTGCATCCGCCAGCAGCGGTAGCGATATTGATGCCGAAAACCTAAGCACCGAATCCTCGCACGTCAAAGCATCCAGTGGTGCTGGGATCAAGGTAAACACTTCCAAGGAACTCATTGCAACGGCCACCAGTGGCGGCGATGTAACCTACTATGGCAATCCAGAAAAGATTGAAAAAAGCGATAACGTTTCGGGAAGTATCAAAAAGCACTAGATAGCATAATAAACACCATCAAGCCAATCATTTTGAAAACCATTTCAAGCTCATTTTAGAGTTTGGGATGGTTTTTGTATATATTTGCTTAACGAACCTTAAATAAACCTAATGAGCAAAATCCTTTTAACGTTATGTATCGGCATAGGTTTTATTCTAACGGCCTCTGGCCAAAGCGACGATAAAATAAAAGGTGACAGGAATGTAACCATCAAGCAAACCTACATTGATGCATTCAACAAAATTATAGTTGCCGAGGACTTTTCAGTCGAAATCATCTATAACTCAAAGCCCTCCGTAGAAATTGAAACCGACGATAACCTACACGAAATCATTCTTTTTGAAGTAAAGGACAGCACGTTGGTCTTCAGCTCTTCAAAAAAAATTACCTCCTCCAAGAAAATGCACATTACGGTCAATTATAGTCATGACCTGAAATATATTGAAGTGAAGGACGATGGCGAAGTAAGGTCTCTCACTTCTTTGGAATTAAAAAACACCTCTCTAAAAACTTCTGGTTCTGCCCGTGCCTATCTCAACATTAATGCAACTAATTTTGAGTTTTCAAGCCATGACAAATCCAAGGTGAAATTGAATGTTTCTGCAGATAGCTCCAAGATTATCTTAAACGACAACAGCAAAACCGAAGCCTTGATCAACAGCAAATATGTAAAATTGGACATGTACCAGCGTGCGGATGCCAATATTGAAGGGGCTTCAAAATCCTGTTTAATTCGCACTGATAACTCGTCAAGTTTTGAAGGAAAAGAGTTTACGGTTAAAACCTGTAATCTGGTAAGCGACCTCAGCAGTTATGTGGCCATTGGTGTTGAAGAAAATGTCACTATAGACGCCGCCGGAAATTCTGAAATATACCTGTACCACGAACCGCAAATAACCATCAACAAATTTACGGGAACGGCCAAACTTCAAAAAAAAGAAACTAATTAAATTCTATAATTATACTACACAAATGAGAAAATTAACCCCTTTAGTTTTTCTTCTGCTTGCAATGTTTGCTTGTAAAGAAGAAGACAAAAAACAAGAGGCGTCTTCCAATGTCAAAGAGGAAGCTCAAGCCTTTTTGGATGACTATTCCAAAACCTACAAAAAATTGTATTATGATTCTTCCAAAGCAGAATGGGCTGCCAATACCCACATTGTAGCAGGTGACACCACCAACGCTTACAACGTACAAAAAGCCAATGAAGCATATGCTAAATTCACAGGAAGCACGGAAGTTATTGAAAAAACAAAACAGTTTTTAGAGCATAAAGACGAATTGGACATCGTGCAGGTACGTCAATTGAACACCATTCTTTACGGTGCAGGAAACAACCCTGAAACTGTTTCGGATATTGTATCCAAAAGAATTGCTGCTCAAAATGCACAAAGTGAAACCCTTTATGGTTTCGATTTTCAAGTGGATGGGAAATCAATAACTACGGGAGATATTGATAAAGTTTTAAGAGAATCTTCCAACGAAACAGAGCGTCTTAAAAATTGGGAAGCCTCAAAAGCAGTTGGAAAAGATCTAAAAGACGGCTTGGAAAACTTACGTCAATTGCGCAACCAAACGGTACAGGCTTTAGGTTATGACGATTACTTTAGTTACCAAGTTTCTGAATACGGAATGAACCGCCAGGAAATGCTTGCAGAAATGAACAAAATGGTGAAGGAAGTTTGGCCTTTATACCGCGAACTGCACACTTGGGCTCGTTACGAATTGGCTAAAAAATATAATGCCGAAGTACCTGAGTACATTCCTGCCCACTGGTTGCCTAACCGTTGGGGACAAGACTGGAGTCCATTGGTAAATGTTGAAGGGTTGGATATTGACGCTGCCTTGGCTGACAAAGATCCGGAGTGGATTGTAAAAGAAGGAGAAAACTTTTATGTGAGCATTGGTTTCGATCCGCTTCCAGCGAGTTTCTACGAAAAATCAAGCATGTACCCACTACCGCCTGATGCTGATTACAAAAAGAACAACCACGCTTCTGCATGGCACATGGATCTTGAAAACGATTTGCGTTGTTTGATGAGTGTAGAGCCTACTGCAGATTACTATGAAACCATTCACCATGAATTAGGTCATATTTACTACTACCAAGCCTATACCAATCCAAATGTACCACCATTATTACGTGCTGGAGCCAATAGAGGGTACCACGAAGCCATTGGAAGTTTATTAGGTTTGGCTGCAATGCAAAAGCCTTTCTTGGCCAGTAAAGGTCTAGTTGACGAAAGTGTAAAAATTGATGAGACTCAAAACCTATTAAAAGAAGCCTTGAACTATGTTGTGTTTTTACCATTCTCTGCAGGTGTGATGAGTGAGTTTGAAAACGCTTTGTATGCAGAAAACTTACCAAAAGACCAATACAATGCAAAATGGTGGGAATTGGCTAAAAAATACCAAGGTATGGTACCTCCATCAGAAAGAGGTGAAGAATTCTGTGATGCTGCATCAAAAACCCATATCAATGATGATGCGGCACAATATTATGACTATGCCATCTCATACATTTTATTGTTCCAGTTCCACGATCACATTGCTAAAAACATCTTACATCAAGATCCACACGCTACAAACTATTTTGGAAGTAAAGACGTGGGAACCTTCTTAAAAGGAGTGTTGGAAACTGGAGCTAACAATGATTGGAGAGAACTTTTAAAATCAAGCGTAGGAAGCGAAATGAGTGCAAAACCTATGTTGGATTACTTTGCGCCATTAATGGACTATTTAAAAGCACAGAACGAAGGAAGAACTTATACGTTACCAGAAACCATCTAAGTTTTAAAAAATAGATATAAAAAATCCGAAGCAGTTACGCCTCGGATTTTTTTGTTGTAGTTTCTGTAGTTTTAGTTGTAGTTTATGCTTTCTAGTTGATATCCCCTTGTATGTAAACCGATACCGGGATATAACCTTTTCCGTCAACAAATTCTGCATCCGGAACTTCAATTTTAAATGAGTGTGTCCCTTGAGAAACTTCTCCCAATTCATAACTTCTAATTGGAATGACATCTCCAGGACACCAGTTGTTCCAAGAAATCCATTGCGCTTCTGTTCTTGGTGAACTACCATAAATTCCGTTACCTTGAGTGTTATATTCACGATAAGGCTCACAAGATTTACCTCCTGGCTTATACATATCTAATTGGGTATTATCAAAATATATAAAATGCTCTCTTCTTACATACTCTTCACCTCCAGAATTAGCTCCGTGATTAGAAGTTATCAAATGTATTTTGGCATTGCTTAAATTTGCTTCAACATCAAAGGTAAATGTCTTGGTCGTTTCTCCAATAACATCTGTTCCATTGGAGTTATAGTTATTCACACGCGCACTAGATGCAATTGGCTCTAAATGTTGTGCCACATGCTCATAGGTTTTATCACTAGAAATAAACTTTAAAGTTCCTAAGAAGGTGTCAATTCTTCCCGCACATCCTGACACTTCTTTTTGAGCCGCAGAAGACACACCAAACACATATAATTCAATCCAAAAATCATAAGTACTGCTAATTACTGGGTCATTGAATAACAAGGCTAAATTGCCAACTTCAAATTCGTAAGGCACCTCTGTAGGCTGATAGTTTTTATTCATAAAAGGAGTAATGAAACGACCTATTTCAATACGCTCTTCTACAATATCCGTACTGAATTCGGAACCACTTGGCACCAAATTTAAATATACACCTCCAATTCTATCGTAGTTATCACACAAAGCACCAATAGTCACTTGCATAGATAGCTCATCACTAAATGATTCAATCGCTTCGGCACTTAATTTAGTTACATTTGAAGCATTACTTTTTCTAATAACTCCCGCAGGTACCGGTTCACTTACAGTTCCTTGGTAACCATCGTAAAATACCACCTCATCAAAAACAGTTACTTCGGTTGACTGATACGTTACTTCCAAAGTCAACAGATCAGTTTCCAAAAGTGCTCCTTCATGCATATAGGTAGCCTTTACTTCATAAGTACCTATTTCTTCCGGAGTATATTCGTTAAAGGAAATTTCTTCTCCATTAATATAGTAAGTGGCCTCAGACGTTACATCTAGACCGTTATTTCCTGTTACAATAAACGAAAAGGTATCACCTATTTCGATAATTTCAGATGCTGCACTAATTTCGATAGAAGTTAAAAGCATTTCTGTTACAGCAAAAGTAACAGTATTACTGGTAAGATTAGAACCGTTTAAAGCAAATGTTGCCCTAGCAGTGTACTGTCCCTCCGCTTCCGGAGTAAATACATTTGATTGTAAAATAGTATTGTTCACCAAATATGTGGCATTCCCCGTCACGTTTTGGTTTTCATGTGTCATTACTTCAAAAGTAATGCTTTCTCCTAAAGGAATAGATTCTGCATTGGTAGATAAGGTAATTGCTGGACTTTCTGATTTCGTTCCATCATCATCGCTACAAGAAAGTGTTATAAAAAACACTGCTAACAAACTAGCTAAAAGTAATTTTGAGTATTGCTTCATAATATTAATTAGGGTTAATAAAGCCGCTAATTTAGAAAATAATACCTAAGCCCAAAGTTTTAACATGCCTTTAACCTATAATTAATTAAGAATTGCAAAATTTTAAATATACCCTAATCAAATTCAAAATTCCACATAAAAAAATCCGAAGTGCAAACTTCGGATTTTATATTATTGAAGAAAAATTTTCTTTATGCTTCTACAGGTGCTTCTTTGGCTGCCAAATAACGCTCAGCATCCAAGGCCGCCATACATCCAGTGCCAGCTGCCGTAATAGCTTGTCTGTACACATGATCTGCAGCATCTCCACTAACAAATACACCCTCAACATTGGTTTTTGAAGTACCAGGTTTGTTGATAATATACCCTGTTTTATCCAAATCTAAATACTCCTTAAAAATATCTGTATTCGGTTTATGACCAATGGCTACAAAGAAGCCGGTAGCAGGAATGGTTTTAACTTCTCCTGTAACATTGTCTTTAACTTTTACACCCGTTACTACTTGTCCGTCTCCCAATACTTCCTCTGTTTCTGTATTGAATAGTATCTCTATATTCTTGGTGTTTTTAACTCTATTGGCCATGATTTTTGAAGCGCGGAATACATCTCTTCTTACCAACATCGTTACTTTTGAACACAATTTGGATAGATAATGAGCTTCTTCACAAGCCGAGTCTCCTGCCCCTACAATCACTACCTCTTGATTTCTATAGAAGAATCCATCACATACGGCACAGGCAGAAACCCCGCCGCCTAACTTCAAATATTTTTGTTCAGAAACCAATCCCAAATATTTTGCAGAGGCTCCTGTAGAGATAATTACAGAATCACAGTGGATTTCCTTATGGTCATTTACCCATACTCTGTGTACATCACCAGAAAAATCAACTCTGGTAACCCAACCATCTCTAATATCGGTTCCAAAACGGCTTGCTTGCTTTTGAAGCTCCATCATCATTTCTGGCCCTGTGATTCCTTCTGGATACCCTGGAAAATTCTCTACTTCATTGGTGGTGGTTAACTGCCCCCCTGGTTGGGTTCCTTGGTACAATACCGGTGCCATGTTAGCTCTAGCTGCATATATAGCTGCAGTATATCCTGCAGGTCCCGAACCTATGATAAGGCATTTTACTTTTTCAATTGTATCTGACATAATTTCTCTGATTTAATCTTAACAAAAGTAGAACTTTTACACAAAAACTTACATGGAAGTTATTAAAAGTTATTATACATCAATAGGAGACGTTTATTGGTCACTATAAACCACAAAAAACCCCGAAACATCCTTGCTTAACAAAATGTTCGGGGTAGATTTGTTTCAGAACTATTTGAGCTGTTTAAAACAACTTTTTAAACAATAAATAAGCACCATATTTTCCTACGGAATTTAACACTAACTGCATCCAATTGGAAGGTCGCAAATCTTCCTTCAAGCCTCCTTTAACGCCTTTCAGTTCTTCCAAAGCAATCTTCCGTTCCAAATCCAACCGCTTTAAGTCGTGCTCTATTTCTGCAAACGAACTATACTTTTTCATAAAAATCAATTAAAGAATTTATGTGACATGGTCTGTATCACTTTTTTGTTGATAAGATGTCTAAGCAGGTACACCAAAAGGGCCAATAGCAAAAAGAAACCACCAACTATGGTAGTGGACAAAGCATAGTCGTCCAAGACTCTCCCTAAGGCGATGGCAGCGGCAATAGCAAAAAAGAAAAAACCAATTAATATAAAACTGCCTATTAAAAGGGCCTTGCCCAATAAGCTCATAGAAATGGTGAGCTGTTCAAAGACCTTTAATTTGGCATATTCCTTGGATTTGATCAAAAATACTTCGCCCGAATCTACGGCTTTGGATGATGCTTCATTTAATGACTCAAACAAATTCATACTAGGCTTTTTGATATTTCTTGTTTTGAGCTTTTAGGTCCGCCAATTTTTTCTCCAAAACAGAAATAACGTCCTCCGCTTTTACACTGGCTTCTTTAACCAAGCTTTCCAAATTAGAACCAAGCGAGTCCTTATCATGGCTCATAAAACTTGAAACCTTATCTTTTAAATCGTGTGCCTTAGAACTGGCTTTATCCTTTAAATCATGTGCGGTACTGTTAAACTTGTCTGCTGCCGACATGGCTTCATCCGCGATACGTTGTCTTGTAACACTACCCTTTTCTGGTGCAAAAAGAATTCCTAAAGTAGCGCCAACCGCGGTTCCTACCAAAAGTCCGAAAATTGAATTACTGTTGCTCATAATACTATTTTTTTTATGGATTAATATTTTCAGTGCTTGCTACTAATCGAATGGAAACTTCAAAATAAACATTTTGTAGTTCACTCACTAAAATTAACGCTAAAAGCTTAATTAACAATGACTAAACAAAATTATTTTTGTGAATTTCAAAAAAAATGGCCAATCAAAATTGATTGGCCATTTTATAGTAAGGTTCAGAAAAATTAACTCGTAAAATACGATAGAATAGCGACCACAATGACAACTAAAAGTACAGAAAGTACAATGTCGATTGTAGCATAACTACCTTTTGAAGCAGCTTTATCTTCAGCTGTCAAGGTTCCAAAAGAAAGACCACTGATTTTCTCATAATTTGGAGCCCCAGTAGCCAAACTTACAGTGACACATAAAATCACTGAGAAAATAAACATGAAGATAGCCATATGGGCAAAATTGATAGAGGCAAAACTAAACATAATGCTATCTACCGTTTCCCCCGAAGCAATTTGTGGCTGATAATAAATTTCAGATCCCAAACGCAAAATCAACAACACCAATCCCGTCATTAAAGTTGTAATGGCCGCTTGCGAGTTGACACGTTTCCAAATAATCCCCAGAAGGAATACTGCAGTTACAGGAGGCGCAATATACGACTGTACATTTTGAAGGTATTGGTACATCACTCCCCCTCCAATTTTTTCCATAATAGGAATCCAGATAATGCCCAATATTACAATAAAACCGGTTGCTACTTTACCTATCGTAAGCAATTCACGTTCACTTTTTTGTGGTTTCAACTTCTTGTAAATATCTATGGTGAAAATCGTCGAGCAAGAATTGAATACCGATGCCAACGAACTCATAAGCGCCGCCATCAATCCTCCTGCAACCAAACCTTTCAATCCAACAGGCAACAAGGTTTTCACCAACATTGGAAATGCTCTATCGGCTTTTTCTACACCGAACATTTCTGGATTCTGAATAGTCAAGGCAAAAGCGATGATACCGGGAATCAAGAAAATCAAGATAGGCAACAACTTTAAATAGGCTCCAAAAATGGCACCTCTTCTACCAATTTTAATATTATGGGCTGCCAATGTACGCTGCACGATATATTGATCCGTACACCAATACCAAACCCCTACAACGGTCCCCCCAAATAACATCCCTGTCCAAGGAAAATCAGGGTCACTAATTGGACGCCACATGTTGAAATGATCTGGGCTCACCGCCGTAACAGTTTCCCTCAATTGCGACCACCCGCCTACTTCCTGCATTCCTAAATAGGTAATGATCATTGATCCCAAAATCAAAATAACCGTTTGAAGCGTTTCCGTATAAATTACGGCCTTCATCCCTCCCACTACGGTATAAATTCCAGTGAAAATGACAATGCCAATAGCGCCATACCAAAAAGGGATTCCCAATAATTCAGAAACCACAATTCCTCCGGCGTAAATGGTAACAGATACCTTAGTCAAAACATAAGCCAACAATGAAAAAACCGACAAGAACCATCTGGAGCGACTATCAAATCGTTTTTCCAAAAATTCGGGCATGGTAAAAGCACCACTTCTAATGTAAAATGGTAAAAACAACCATCCTAAAAGCAGTACAATCCACGCATGCAATTCATAATGCGCCATTGGAGTGCCCGATTCAAAACCCGTCCCCGCCAATCCAACAACGTGCTCCGATCCAATATTAGAAGCAAAAATAGAGGCTCCAATAACGAACCAGCCCACATTACGGCCTGCCAAAAAGTAATCTTCTGTGTTTTTATTCTTTTGAAGTACAACCCATACCGCCACGGCAATAAGGGCCAAAAAATAGAGTCCCAAAACCCACCAGTCGGCGGTTTGCAAAACTGTTTCCATAAATAGTAGTTTAGTTATTAGGTATTATAATTTTTACTGTTGTAAGGTAAGACTTATATTTAAAATTTAATTGATTTTTTAATGACCATAAGAAGTTTTGGAACTAACCTTTTCGATAATCCTTATATCTTTAAAAATGACATATATCCGTTTTAAATGTATTGGCTAATAATGTTTTCAAACAACTCCTGTTTACCACTTTGCAATGGAATTTCGCCACCTTCCGCAGCGATTTCATACAAATCTGACAAGTCCAACTTTCCTTTTTCAAACTCTTTACCCTTTCCTGAATCGAAAGAACTGTAACGCTGTTTTCTTAAGGAATCATAACCAGAATAGGAAATGATTTTGTCTGCTGTAATCAAAGCTCTGGCAAACGTATCGGCACCTCCAATATGTGCCAAAAAGATGTCTTCCATATCGGTAGAATTACGACGGATTTTAGCATCAAAATTAACACCGCCCCCCTGCAAACCACCTGCCTTTAAAAACACTAACATGGCTTCGGTGACTTCTTGTATGTTGTTAGGAAATTGATCGGTGTCCCAACCATTTTGGTAATCGCCCCTGTTGGCATCGATACTGCCCAACATTCCAGCTCTGGCAGCCACTTCCAATTCATGCTGAAAAGTGTGCTGTGCCAAGGTAGCATGGTTGACTTCTACATTGATTTTAAAATCGCGTTCCAAGCCATATTCCTTTAAAAACCCAATGGCGGTAGCTGTGTCAAAATCATACTGGTGCTTTGTAGGTTCCATAGGTTTAGGCTCAATGAAAAAAGTGCCTTTAAAACCTTGCTTTCTGGCATAATCGCGAGCCATAGTTAAAAACTGGGCCAAATGGTTCAACTCCCTTGCCATATCGGTATTCAATAAGGACATATAACCCTCTCGACCACCCCAAAACACATAGTTTTCACCGTTTAAGGCAATGGTCGCATCTATGGCTAATTTCACCTGTCCTCCTGCTCTTGCCAACACTTTAAAATCTGGATTGGTAGCTGCACCATTCATATACCTAGGGTGTGTGAAGCAATTGGAGGTTCCCCAAAGCAACTTTTTACCATGGAATTTCTGCTTGCTCTTGATATAATCCACAATAGTACTCAAGCGCTTTTCCGATTCTGCAAAAGTTGGAGCTTCCTGAACCAAATCAAAATCGTGCATACAGTAATAATCAAAGCCAATTTTGTCAAGAAACTCAAACGCAGCATCGGCCTTATCTTTGGCCGCCTGAATGGGATCTGAAGACTGATCCCAAGGAAAATTCTGGGTGCCCACTCCAAAAGGATCGGCACCTTGGCCACAGAACGTATGCCAATACGCTACGGCAAACTTAAAATGCTCCCGCATGGTTTTTCCTGCCACTATCCTATTGGGGTCATAATATTTAAATGCCAATGGATTATGGGACAAATTCCCCTCATACTCGATATGTTTGATGCCTTTGAAATATTCTTTAGTTGCCATTTTAGTTATATTTAGTCAAGATTATGATGTTTAAATTTTATGAATATTAGCTTACAAATTGCTTAAATACCTTCGCCTCAAATCCTGCTCCCATAATTGAAACGCCTCTGTATATGGGCCTTTATCTTTAACCGGCCCATAGGTGCAGACTTTTTCATTATCAGAAAAAACGTCTTCCAAACTTTTAAAATCGCCCATACTTACTCCTGCCGCCCTTGCAGCTCCAATGGCCCCAGTAGTATCCAAAATGTCTATTTCGGAATCAATAAGGGTTGCCAAAGTGGTTGCGAATATTCCAGATCGGAATAGGTTGTCGTTGCCTGCCCTAATATTGGACACCTTTACCCCATCACCCTTCATAATATTGACTCCGTACACAAACGAAAAGGCAATGCCCTCCAAAGCAGCCCTAAAAAGATGCTCAGAATGATGTTTATTAAAATTTAGGTTGAATATAGACGCCCCGTCATTACTGTTGTTCATCATGCGCTCTACACCATTTCCAAATGGAATTACCCGCAAACCATCAGATCCAATAGGAACGTTTGCCGCCATGGCGTTCATCTGTTCATAGTTTTCACCTTTTAGAACATGTTCCTTCATCCAACTGTATTGAATCCCTGCGCCATTTATATTGAGAAGTTTGCCAATAATAGATTGTTCCTTGGTATAATTTACATGAGCAAAATTGTTGATACGAAGACTTTCTTGAGTGCTTTTATTGTCAGTTACAGCATACACGACTCCCGAAGTGCCTCCGGTAGCGGCAATTTCACCAGGTCTCAAAACATTTAAAGACAAGGCATTGTTAGGTTGGTCGCCTGCACGATATAGCACTGGAATGCCACTAGGCAACCCTGTAAGCTTTGCCGCCGATTTGGTCACGGATCCCTGAACAGAAAAGGTAGGCACCATGTTAGGAATCAAACCAGTATCAATTCCCATATAATCAAACAACCAATTCGCAGGGGTATTGGTCTTGAAATCCCACATAATCCCTTCGGAAAGTCCAGAAATGGTAGTAGTAGCTTCTCCAGTTAATTTGAGGGCAATAAAATCGCCAGGCAATAAAAACTTATGTACTTTTTCATAAAGCGAAGGTTCATTGTCCTTCACCCATTTGAGTTTGGATAAGGTGAAATTCCCTGGAGAATTCAAAAGATGCGTCATGCACTTTTCTTCTCCCAGATCTTGAAACACCTTATTTCCAATCACAGCAGCTCTACTATCACACCAAATAATGGAGGGTCGTAAAACCTCGAAATCCTTATCCACCAAAACCAAACCGTGCATTTGATAGGCAATACCCACTCCCTTTATTCTAACTTTGGAAACACCTGTGTCCTTGATTAATTTTTGTGTCAAGATACCCAGATATTCCCACCAAAGATTAGGGTCCTGTTCGGCCCAACCCGCTCTGGAAGACATGATTTCCATCTCCTTGTCTGGGTATTGAGCTAGTCCCAAAACCTTACCAGAAGCGGCATTCACCAATGCGGCTTTTATTGATGAACTTCCTAAATCGTATCCTATATAATACATCTTGTGATTAGTTAATAACAGTGATTTTCAAAAATGATTGCTGGAAGCGTACATTGCCAACATGCCCCCAACAAATCCCTTGGCTACTTTGGTACTCAATAATGAGGCATCCACATTTGCTTTCAGCAAGCGCCAATCCTCATCTTTATGTTGTTTATAATAGAAATCGTAATATTTAGTTCGTCCTACAATTTTCACCCAAAGGTTTTGACTGTGTTCCTCCAAAGCTTTGGAGGCCAAAATCTCTAACGAATCGCCAAAACTTTGCTCTAAGAATACCTCTGAGTTTCCCTGATCAGTCAAACGTTTACCTATAAATAAATAATGTTTTTCATTTTGAAAGGCCACCAACCCAGCAGCACCTGTTGATTGAGAAGGCACAAATGAAAATTTGGTAGCCACCTCAAAACTGGCATGTTGTTGTCGTCTCCCAATAAAGGAAAACTTGGTTTCCTCATGCATATTTTCATCTTGTGGCGTTACCAGTAATTGACCATTTTCCAAAGTGTACCATTGCGAATTGGGTGTTCTAAGGAAATTCCAAATCCCACCTAATGTCTTTGACGTAAAGTCATCTCTAGACACAAAGTTTCCGGTGGTTGGAGGAATCTGTTCTGTATTTAAAGCTAATTCGGGTCTTCTATGTATTAGGGGATGCGGTTCATTGCCCTGTTCAAAAACAGGCCAACCGTTAGCCTCCCATTTCAAAGGCAGCATAAAGGTTTCCCTTCCTGTGTTATAAAAGTCGCCACCGTAAGGCCGACACCCTAAATATACGCCCCACCAATCGCCATTGGGCAATTCCACAAAATCGGCATGACCTGTTGTGGTAATTTGGTTGGGACGCTCTTTAGGCAAATGCCTTTGGGTCAATATCGGGTTGTTTTCATAACTGGTATATGGACCGTAAATATGCTTGCTTCTAAACACCACTTCGGAATGGTTATAGCCCGTTCCCCCTTCGGCACAAAACAAATAATAGTAGCCATCCTTTTTGAAAATATGCGGAGCCTCAATCCAAATAGGCTCCTTGGCCATGTCAGTGCCTCCATCAACCAATAGTTTTTGTTTGGAGACTATTTTTTGTGTTTTCAAATTATATTCCCAAGTATAAATAGCTCTATGCCCATTGTGTTTGGAAATATTTCTTGGCGGTGGACCATTATGGGTAATGTAGACTTTGCCATCATCATCAAAAAACAAATCGGGATCGATACCATCTATTTCGGGCAACCAAATAGGTTCGGACCAACCTTCCTCAGGGTTTATACTGGTCACTATAAAATTCCCTTTGGAACTTACATTGGTGCATATCACATAAAAAGTTCCTTGGTGGTATCTAATAGTAGGTGCAAAAAGCCCTCTGGACACTCCCCCGTTAAAATCTGCTTGTGATTTTCTAGTAATGACATGGCCAATCTGCTTCCAATTAACCAAATCACTACTCTTAAAAATGGGCAATCCAGGAAAATAGGAAAATGACGAAGTCACCAAGTAATAAGTGTCTTCGGCCCTACAAATGCTGGGGTCTGGATAAAACCCTGCCAATATTGGATTTACATATTCATTTTGAGTTGGATGGTTACTATCAAACATGGCATCCTGTCCTTGATATTCAAACCAATCAAAGGCGACTTCTTCATTATACGCAATCGGTTGCTTTAAATTGGAAAAAAATTTGGCATTGGAAACCAATACCAAACCCAAACTTATAAGCGCCACAAAAAGAATAAATTGATTTTTTAAAACTTTCATAACCCGAATCAAGGATGTGAGCAAAAATTATTTCTTGACAATTTACAAAAGTTTTACATAAAAATTAACAATTAAATAATTTTTATCCGTCTAATTTTCGTATTACTAATTTTTAAGCTAAAAAAATTCAACAATCGGTAATTTGTTAAAAAAGATTATTTTTGTAGGTACGCACAATCCTCATCCATGACACAAAAAAAGGACATTACCATCTATGATATTGCCAAGGCCCTCAATTTATCAACTTCCACGATTTCCAGAGCCTTAAAAAACCATCATAGCATTAGTAAAAAAACCATTGCAAAAGTAAAGCAAGCGGCTCAGGAAATGGGCTATTCCCCCAACATCATTGCGGCCAGTTTACGAAACAACAAGACCTATACTATCGGGGTTCTTATTTCAAGAATCAACCGTCCTTTTATTTCAGCCCTAATTAGTGGTATTGAAGAACGGGCCCAAAAATCTGGATTCAACGTGATTATCACCCAGTCCAACGATTCCTATGAAAACGAGATCAACATGGCCCAGGCCCTATATAACAGTAGGGTAAGTGGAGTCATTTGTTCCTTGGCCATGGAAACTAGGGATACCTCCCATTTTAAACAATTTCTGGATAAAAATATCCCCATCGTATTTGTGGATCGTGTGCCTAAGGACATTGAAACCTATAGAGTGATGATTGACAATTACTCGGCAGCCTACAAGGCCACAAAACACTTAATTGAACAAGGTTGTAAACGTATTGCCCACTTTGCGGGGTCACAATACATGAATATTTATAGCGAGCGAAAACGAGGCTACATGGATGCCTTAAAGGATTACAATTTGGAAGTGAATGAAGACCTTATCATCCCATTCAGCACTTTAAGTTATGAGGAAGGGGAAAAGGCCACAAAAAAATTGCTTACAATGGATAATCCACCAGATGGCATCTTCTCTTCAAACGATACTACAGGGGTGAGCGCCATTCAAATAGCCAAACGTCTTAATGTGAAGGTTCCTGAAGAATTGGCGGTAATCGGGTTTAATGACGACCCTATTGCATCCATCATCGATCCTGGACTGTCAACCGTAACGCATCCCGCATTTAAAATGGGCCAAACCTCTGCAGAAAAAATAGTGAAACATCTTAAAAATGCTTTGGACGATGATATTACAGAAATCACCTTCCTAAATACCGAAGTGGTGGTTAGACAATCATCCAAACGTCATTAAAAAAGTCATTTTTCCGTTTTGGATTATCGAACTTCTACAGTGGTTTCAGCCATTTTGGAAGCACCTAAAACAACACTCCTCTTCATAGGGCTTGAACCTCCAATATAGATTTTAAAGATCCCAGGTTCTATAAGTCGTTCCCCTTTGTCGTTAACCATTTTAAAGGCTTTTGGCTCTAGTTCAAAAGTTATTGTTTTGCTTTCTCCTGCTTTAAAATGACTTCTTTTTACCCCTTGCAACTGAAAATTGGGTATTTCAAAGCTCGCTTCCATATCGGCCACATATAACTGTATGACTTCATCGGAATCGACTTTACCCGAATTGGTAACCTCAACCGATACAGTTACGGTATCTTTGGAAGTAATGGTTTTTGAAGACAACTTTGGACTGCCATAAGTAAATGAAGTATAGGACAACCCAAAACCGAAGGGATACAAGGGTTCTTTTTCCATGTATTTATAGGTGCGCCCTTTCATAGTATAATCTTCATAGGCAGGCAGCTGTTCGTAGGATTTGGGAAAGGTAATTGGTAAACGCCCCGAAGGCGACACCTTTCCGAAGATAATATCCGCAATGGCATTGCCGCCTTCTTCCCCCGGATACCATACAAACAACACCGCATCCGACAAAGCTTCAACTTCAGCCAAGTCAATGGGACTACCACCGGTAACCACTGTGATGATAGGACGCTCTCCTGCTTCCTTTCGTAATTTTCTCAAAAACTCCAATTGGTTTTCCGGCAAACCATATTCAAAACGGTCCCCAAGAGTGGCTGAAGCTATAGACTCTCCTTCCTCTCCTTCCAAAAGTCCTGAAATTCCTAAAACCGCAATGGTAGCATCACTTTTCCCTGCATTTGGAGTAGTCCAATCTTGTGGATTGGAATTGGGGCGGTCCAACATAATTCCCATTCTGTACTGCAATTGACTGGCATGGTCTACTGCTCCTGCAATGCCTTCCAAAACGGTGACCAATTTTGGATTCACACCAAAGTAATTCCCTAATAAAATATCAGAATTGGCAGCATTGGGCCCCGTTACAAAATAACGCGCCAGGTCATTCTTTAAGGGCAAAGCGCCATTGTTCTTCAGCATGACAATCCCCTTTTGGGCCACTTCCCTCGCCAAAGCACGATGCTCATCACTATCCACAACATCTATTGGGATATCATCATAATGATGACTCCCAGACGGATCAAAAAGTCCCAATTTAAATCGAGTTTTCAACAAAGTGGCTAATTCCCTATCAACTTCAGCCTCCGTTAAAAGCCCTTGTTTTACTGCTTCAGGAATACCTTCCAAATACGTACTGCCACAATTTAAACTCACTCTATTTTTTACCGCCAAAGCCGAAGCTTGAGCAGCTGTTTCCACAGTGCCATGCCCTCCTTTATCAGATGGTGTGTAAAAATCAACGATGGCCCAACAATCACTCAACACATGCCCCTTAAATCCCCATTTGTTTAAAAGCACATCCGAGATCAAGTAGGTATTGGCACAGCAAGGAGCGCCATTGGTACTGTTATAGGCGCACATCACAGATTCCACATCGGCCTGTACCAAGGCCTCAAAAGCAGGCAAATAAGTTTCCCATAAATCCTTTGGATTGGCTTCGGCATCAAACTCATGACGCAACTTTTCCGGTCCACTATGCACTGCATAGTGTTTGGCACATGCAGCCGTTTTTAAATAGTTGGGATTATCTCCCTGTAGCCCCTTTACAAAAGCAGTCCCTAAACGAGACGTCAAATAGGGATCTTCTCCATAGGTCTCCTGTCCTCTGCCCCATCTGGGATCCCTAAAAATATTGATGTTGGGCGTCCAAAAGGTCAATCCGCTGTATCGTTTATAATACCCTTTAGCTTTGGCCGCATTGTGCATGGCTCTGGCTTCATCAGAAATGGCCGAGGAAACCCTTAAGGCCAATTCCTCATCAAAAGTTGCTCCCAAACCGATAGCCTGCGGAAATACTGTGGCTACTCCAGAACGCCCCACGCCATGCAATGCTTCATTCCACCAACTGTATGGCGGTATGCCCAATCGTTCGATGGCATTGGTGTTGTGCATCATTTGGTCGGCCTTCTCTTCCAATGTCAATCTTGAAATCAAATCCTGTACCCGTTCTTCCAAAGATAAAGACGGATTATAAAACGGATAATCAAATTCTTGGTGGGATTCTGCTAAAGCAATGTCTTCTGAAGGAACTGAGGAGTCTTTAGAATTTACATTCTTTTGGCACGCAATAATCATCAAAAGAACCATTGCAAAACCTAATAAAGTAGAAAGGGATTTCTGCCTATGAAATAAAAACCACATAATATTATGAAATTGATAACAAAACCAAATATCAATTAAAAAAACAATAAATGCAAACGATTGCATTTATTGTTTTGACAATAGCATTATTTTTGTTTATTTTACACTTAATTCCATTTTTAGAGGTTTTATGGCTTCAAAAATGGGGTGTAAAATAATTCTTGTTCCTATGCCTAGATGCTTAAAATGGCTTTTCTCTTTTAGTCTCATTTTGCTCTTCCAAAGTGCGACCTACGCAACCGATGGCTATAAACTGTGGTTGGACTATAAGACGATTTCAGATAACTCGCTTTTAAAAGAATACCAATCATTACTTGGAGGTATTCAATTTTACGGAAACTCTGAAACCATTGAGAAAGCTAGCAGGGAAATCCAACAGGGAATTTCTGGCCTATTGGGAATGGATTCCGAAAAACTACATGGAAAATATAGGCTCGTTATTGGCTCCTATAGCAACTTACCAAAAGACATAGCCCATCAGTTTTCAAAAGAGTTGGAATACCTCAACAAAGAAGGCTATGTGATAAAATCAATTTCCAATTCCATCGTAATAACAGCAAAAACCGATATAGGCGTTTTATATGGAACCTTTAACTTTATAAAAAGGCTCCAAACCCATCAATCCATTGAAAACCTAAATATAACTGACAGTCCTAAAATAGACATCCGGATTTTAAACCATTGGGACAATTTGGACAGAACTGTTGAACGCGGCTATGCAGGGTTTTCACTTTGGAACTGGCACCAACTACCAGAATATAAAGATCCTCGTTACGAAGATTATGCTAGAGCCAATGCCTCTATAGGCATCAATGGCACCGTGCTCACCAATGTCAATTCCAATGCCTTGGTGCTTACCCCTCAATATTTGGAAAAAGTGAAAGCCTTGGCGGATATTTTCCGTCCTTATGGCTTAAAAGTATACTTGACGGCGAGATTCTCTGCCCCTATGGAAATCGGCGGACTTAAAACTGCCGACCCTTTGGATACCGATGTCAAAAACTGGTGGAAAAATAAGGTAGAAGAAATTTACACTTATATTCCTGATTTTGGAGGTTTCTTGGTAAAGGCCAATTCCGAAGGGCAACCGGGTCCTCAAAACTATGGTCGCAACCATGTGGATGGTGCAAACATGATGGCGGAAGCTCTAGCGCCTTTTAATGGTGTGGTGATGTGGCGTGCCTTTGTGTATTCGGAACACGATGCCACCGACAGGGCCAAACAGGCTTACAATGAGTTTGTGCCCCATGATGGCCAATTCAAGGACAATGTCATCATTCAAGTGAAAAATGGACCTATCGACTTTCAGCCTAGGGAGCCCTTCCACCCTATGTTTGGTGCCATGCCCAATACCAATCTGATGATTGAATTTCAAATCACCCAAGAATATATGGGTGGCGCTACCCATCTAGTCTATCAACCCAAATTATTTGAAGAGGTCTTTGAAGCAGACACCTACCGAAAAGGAAAAGGGTCTACCGTTGCAAAAGTGATTGATGGCAGCCTGCACAACAAAAAAATTACGGGGGTTGCCGGAGTTTCCAACATCGGAACCGATCGTAATTGGACCGGCCACCATTTTCTACAGGCCAATTGGTATGGTTTTGGCCGCTTGGCATGGGATCCGTATTTAAATTCCGAAGACATTGCCAAGGAATGGGTAAAAATGACCCTTTCCAATAAAGAACCATTTGTTGAAAAGGTATCTGCCATGATGATAAAATCCAGGGAAGCGGTAGTTAATTATATGACACCACTTGGTTTACATCATATTATGGCTACCGGTCATCACTATGGTCCTGGACCATGGGTAAGCGACCTTTCCAGACCCGAATGGAACCCAGTTTATTACCATAAAGCAGATAACAACGGTGTTGGTTTTGATCGCACACCTACTGGAAGCAATGCTACAGCGCAGTATGCACCTGAAGTGGCCGCCATGTTCAATAATTTAGAAACCTGCCCCGAAGAGGATTTACTATGGTTCCACCATGTGCCATGGAACTATAAGCTCAAAAATGGCCACATACTATGGGACGGATTAGCCCTTAAATACCAGGAAGGCGTCAATGAAGTAGCACAAATGCAAGCCACTTGGAACCAATTGGAAAACGAGGTGGACACACAACGCTTCAACGAAGTAAAAATGCTATTGAACATACAATACAAGGAAGCCAAATGGTGGCGAGATGCCTGCCTATTGTATTTTCAACAATTTTCAAAAATGGAGCTTCCAAAAGGAGTTGAAGCTCCTGCACACACATTACAATATTATCAAAATTTACAATTTCCGTATGCCCCAGGCATACGGCCACAATGGTAACGTTTAAACGTTTAAATGACAAGAAGAACACATGAGTAAAATAGCAATTGTAACAGGAGGAAATTCGGGTTTGGGCTTTGCCACCGCAAAAAAATTATGCGACAACGGGATTGTTACCTACATAATAGGACGCTCGGAAGACAAAACCAACAATGCCTGTAAAGAAATAGGTCCGAATGCCGTGCCAGTCATCTTTGACTTGAATAATTTAGAAGGCATTCCAGACATGATTCAGGATATAGCGGGTGATGAAAATATAAACATTTTGGTCAATAATGCAGGGATCAACCTCAAAAAACCTTTTGAAGACGTCTCGGATGAAGAATTTGCAAACATCATTCACACCAATGTATTAAGTGTATTTGCCGTGAGCAGAGAGGTGGTTAAAATTATGAAACAGCACCAAGGCGGAAGCATTATCAATATCAGCTCCATGGCATCTCAATATGGGATTCCAAAAGTAATTGCCTATACGGCCAGTAAAGGAGCCATAGAAGCCATGACCAGATCTATGGCCGTGGATTTGGCGCAATATGGCATTCGGGTGAACTGTATTGCCCCTGGCTTTATTAAAACCAAAATGTCTGCCAAAGCTTTGGACGATGATCCAGAACGCAAAAACAAGGTATTGGGTAGAACACCTATGGGAATTTTGGGAGAACCTTCCAACATTGCAGATGCCGTGTACTTTTTCGCCTTAAATGAAGCCAGCTTTGTTACAGGAACCGTACTTCCTGTAGATGGCGGTAACAGTATTGGATTTTAATTGGAAAGGCCATGATACAAATGCAACAAACAATGAGATGGTTTGGCCCAAACGATACTATCGGGCTCAAAGACCTTAAGGAATGTGGCATCACAGGGATTGTAAGTGCTCTGCACCATATTCCAGTGGGGGACGTTTGGGAAATTGAGGACATCCAAAAACACCAACAAACCATTGCGAACGCAGGACTGGAATGGACCGTCATAGAGAGTCTTCCCGTACACGAGGACATCAAACGTCGTGCGGGCAACTATCAAACCTATATTGAAAACTATAAAGAAAGTCTTAAAAATATTGCCCATTGTGGCATTAAAATAATTACCTACAATTTCATGCCCATTTTGGATTGGGTAAGGACGCATCATAGCTTTACAAATCCTGATGGCACCAAGGCCCTAATGTACAACCCTAAGGCTTTTATCTATTTTGATGTATTTCTATTGAAACGCCCTGGGGCAAAAGACGACTATACCGAAGTACAAAAAGCCGATGCCTTAGCCTACGGGGAACAGCTTTCACAACAAGACAAAGCAACCTTGTTCAGAAATGTACTTTTGGGACTTCCGGGAAGCAAAAAGAATTTTACAGCAGAAGAAATTCTGTCCCTTTTGGATAATTACAAAGGCATTGACGACGATGCCTTACGAAGTAACCTCATTCATTTCCTTGAAGAAGTAGCTCCAGTAGCTGAATCCTTGGATTTGAAATTAGCGATCCATCCAGACGACCCGCCTTTTTCGGTATTGGGATTGCCAAGGGTCATGTGTACCTCCAAAGATGTGCAAGCAATTTTTGATGCGGTGCCTCTTAAAACGAATGGTCTGTGTTACTGCACGGGATCCTTTGGAGCCCATCCAGACAACGATTTATTGCAAATGATAGACGATTTTGGAGATCGCATCCATTTCTTGCATTTGCGCAATGTTACAAGGGAAAAAGAAGGTATCTTTAGGGAATCAGAACACCTTTACGGAAACAATCCAATTGCACAAATTATGGAACGTCTCATAATTCTAATGCAAGAACGACAAACCAGTCTCCCCATGCGGCCAGACCATGGCTTTTTACATTCCATTGAAGAAGGAAAGGAACAATACCCCGGCTATTCATTAGTGGGCAGATTAAAAGGATTAGCGGAATTGCGTGGTTTGGAACTTGGTACCATTCATCAACTGTCCAAAACTTAAAATATAACAGAAGTGCGTTACTGTTACAAAAAAGCACAATGGGAATATGCCGAACCACCATTTAAATTTTGAAGTAGGCAAAACTTAAAAAAAATATAGATGAAGAAGATTTTCAAACTCCTTATCTGTGTGCTCATCGTTTCCTGTAGTAGCGATGATGGTGGGAACAGTCCTATTGTAGGCGGTCCTTCCAACCCCAACCCAAACCCTAGCACTCCGGACTATTTACAAGACCAGGTAAATTTTCCAATAGGAAATACAGTATCAGCGGCCGAACTTGCTTCTAGTTCAGCAACCAATACCGCCTTTAAGGAGGTGTTGCTCAACGATTATAACAGCATCACGGCAGGCAATGACATGAAGATGTACAATATGTATATGGGTCCCGACAGCTACGATTGGAGTGATGGCGATGCCATTGTAGCCTATGCCAAAGACAACGATTTAAGGGTTCATGGACACACTTTACTGTGGCATCCAGAATATGCCATTCCAAATTGGTTGGAAAATTTCTCTGGAACCGATGCCGAATTTGAAACTCTTATAAAAGATTACATTCAGGCCGCCGTAGCCCATTTTGCGAATGCTTTGGATGATGATGGCAATCCTATCGTACAAAGTTGGGATGTGGTAAATGAAGGATACGATGGTGGCGCTTTGCGCTCCACTCTATTTCAACAGCGTATTGGAGATGATTATATAGCCAAAGCCTTTCAATGGGCTAGAGAAGCTGACCCTGATGTAAAATTGTTTTACAACGATTATAACATTGCTGGAACTCCTGCAAAAAGAGCAGCCATCCTGAACATGGTTAGCGAATTCCAAAACAATGGCACTCCTATTGATGGTATTGGGATGCAAATGCACCTCAACCACGATTGGCCTACCAGCGATCTGCCATTGGCTATTCAGGAAATTGCCAACACTGGGCTTTTAGTTCATGTTTCGGAATTGGATGTTAAAGTGAATTATGCCGATGACCTTACTGAATTGACGGCGGAAAGAGCAGCTCTTCAATCTGATCAATACCAACGCGTATCCTATTACTATAAGACTATGGTTCCTACCAACCAGCAATTTGGAATCACGGTTTGGGGCGTAAGGGATGTTGACAGTTGGCTGTACGACAATGGTACCGAATGGCCCTTAATGTATGATGCTGACTTTGAACCCAAACCAGCCTACGACGGCTTTAAAGATGGTTTAAACGGAACGAACGTTCCGTAAAAAAACTAAGTATTAAAAAAGCCTGCAAGTGATGCAGGCTTTTTTATTTTTAGCTTTTTCAAAACAGAGCTATTGCTGCTCCTGGTTGGCTTTAATATTTTTTACCACATCCAACATCGTATCCGTCCAAATAACATCTTCATGAGCCTTTAAATAACGTACAAGGGCTTCGTGAGCCTCCAAAGAAACATTCAAGGAATGACCTCCTCCAACACCATGAAACAAAAACACCAAAAGGCCCTTGTTTTTCATCGCCTTTTCCACTTCGGCAATCAACTCTTCTCCTGATTCGCCATTCACCCCAAAACACTTGATGGCATATGGATCTATAGCATCTATCGGTTCAATGCCTTTATAGACCGTTCTAGCGCCTACCAAATCTCCTCTCAACAAATCCATAAACGTTCTATCTCCTATGGCCATGTCTCCACAAGTAAAAGCAAAGGTGCGCTCGGTTTTATGGTCAAGAACACCTAAAAAGGCATTGGTCAATCTAATTTCCTCCACCATTTTTTCAATACTGTAGGTACTTAAATCATAGTTAGGGTTCACCCATTCCCTACCGGGAAGATTTCCTAAACAGGGGTGATAAAGTGTATGGTTGCCCAATTCGTGCCCATTGGAAGCCAAGGTTTGCCATTCCTTTGTTCGTGATGTAAAACCGCTTGCTGCTGCAGAAATGTAAAAGGTCGCTTTCATGCCTAATTCATCCAATAGTGGTGCTACATTGTCCAAGTGCACATCTAGGGCATCATCATAAGTTAGCACCACGGCGCACTGCTTTCCTTGCCAAGCTACTTTGTGCAACGTTCCAGGATCATAGTTTCTAAAAGGCGATGCCGGCAAGCCTCCTTTGTTGTATAAATTAGCTTCCACAGGGTTGTTGGCCCAGGCATATCTTACATATTGAGGATCGGCAATATTGGGATGACTCAACACCACGGTATTATTTTCAATAGAGGCATTAGCTTTTACGAAATGAAGATTGGCTCCTGCTATTTCAAAACCTTTCAATGCATCCCCATGACAAACCATGCCTTCTCCCTCATTTTTAAAATTGACATACAAAGCACCATTCCTCTCCATAGCAGATGTAAACAAAGGACCCGAAGCCACCAAGTTTTGTTCCCCATAAGCCAAGGAACGTGCCTGTAAGGCCAAACGTTTTCCTATAACCTTCTTATTCAATGGGTGGATATCATTCCATTCGCCCGCATCTATAGCGACCGCCATTCCCGTATTGGGAAGCAACAAAGCCTTCCATTGGGCTTCCCGTAATTGCGCCCACTGACTCTCCTTTTCTGTGTTGTATTGCTGCATATAATTAGGCAACTGCACATACAAAAAAGGGAAATCTCCTTGTCCCCACTGAGCTCTCCAATCGGAAATGAGAGCAGGAAATTGTTTTGCATACAACTGAGGATCGTAGGTATTGGATTCACCTTGGTAAAACAACACACCCTTTATTTTGAATTGGGTTAAAGGCGCAATCATTTTGTTGTAAAGCCCTAAGGGTTTCCATCTAATAAAAGTTGGAGAAGCCAAAGATGGCATGTTAGTCCCTAAACGGTATTTCCAAATCCCTTTTAAGTCAATGGTATCGTTACCAACAGCTAGGCAATAGGGTTTATCATAGAAGAAACCACCTCTTCCCGACTGGTTCACAACTCTAACGGTAATGACATTTTTACCTTCTTTCAAAATATCAGGAGCCACCTCATAGCGTCTCGGCGGGTATTGATAACTGATACTGCCCACCTGTTGCCCATTGATATAGATAAAATCTTGGTCCACCACGCGCCCCATCATAAGTTTTGCTGGCTTTCCTGCCATGGACTTGGGCACATCGATAGTTTTTCTGAACCAAACCGCTCCATTCACAAAGCCCAACGATTGGTCTGCCCAAAATCCAGGAACCATCATTTGGTTCCAATCGAAATCGTTATATTGCGGATCACTCCATTGTGGTAACTGATTAACACCCAAATCATTTGAGTTTAATTCTTTGTGCCAATCTTCCGCTCTTTTATTGTCGGCTGTTGTAATAGCCTCAATCAGACTGTCATTTTTAAACTCTTGAGCAACTTGGTAATCCTCTGGAAACTCCTTAAGGGCCTCTTCACTCAAAAAACAAGACACCCTAGCCCCTCCAAGGGCGGCATTAACCAAACCAATAGGCACCTGATAAGTATCATACAATTCTTTGGCAAAAAAGTAGGCCACTGCAGAAAACTTATAAATAGTTTCGGGATTGGCCTCCAACCATTGCATAGGAGCCTTAAAATCTGTTTGGGGTTGATGGAAATCATAAGCATCAACCACCTCGATTTGGCGGATAAAAGGATTCTTTGAAGCCGCAATTTCCTTTGGGTATTTTTCCTTGACCCTTTCCATGGAAATTTCCATATTGGATTGCCCTGAACAAATCCATACATCTCCAAAAAGGATATTATTTACCTCAATTGAGTTCTTCCCCCTAAAAGTCATTTGGTAAGGACCTCCTGCTTTTTGAGGCGGCAATAAGAATTCCCATTCCCCCGAAGCATTGGTAACCGTCTCAAAATTTTGTTTGTTGAATTTTAAGCGAACGGTCTCTCCCGCTGAAGCCCAACCAAAAATCCTCAGTTCTGTATCCCTTTGCAATACCACACCATCACTTAAAAGCTTGGGAAGTCGAATTTGAGCCAAAAGGTTTGAGCTACAAACAATAAACGCCAAAATTGTCAGGGCGCTCTTAAATATGGATTTGGAGTTCATATACAAGTTGTTTTCTTTTAACGATTTTAAATGTAGCTATAAAAAAACCGTCAGGCTTCTAGACCTGACGATTTTCCAACTAATTCAAAACTAATTCTAATTTAACTCTGTTTCTATTTTTTTAATCGCAGGCATCGTATGGAACCACCGACACATCATCTACAAAAAAGGTTTGTGTACTAGCGCCCATATCGAACAGCAATCTATATTCTCCTGAAGGTACTGCAGCCGCATTCACTACGAACGAATAATAAGTCCAGTCTTCTGGAATGCTTAAATCATCCGAATAAAAGAAATCCGATCCATTACCATCCCATTGCGACATAGAAATTCTGAAGACGCCATCAGGTCCTGCGGCTTTCGCCCAGAAACTAATTTTATAGTCATTTCCTTCCTCCATATCCATTGGGTCTGATGCCATTTGCACATCCCAAGGGTTGCCCCCTGCTCCAGTAGCTGTCATAGAAGCCGATCCTGAATGGGATTCTGTTGTGGAAACCTCATGGGCGCCATTTAAGGTATTCCAATTGGTTAATCCATCTTCAAATCCACCATTGGCAGCCAAACTGCTTCCTACTACTTCATATTCTTTAACTGTTACGGCATCCACAAAGAAGGTTTGTGATGTGGCTCCCATATCGAACAATAATCTATATACCCCCGAAGGAACTGAAGCCGCTTCTACTACAAAGGAGAAATACTTCCAATCTTCTGGAATACTCAAATCATCCGAATAAAAGAAATCCGATCCGTTGCCATCCCATTGTGACATGGAAATTCTAAATACGCCATCAGGTCCCGCCGCTTTGGCCCAGAAACCAATTTCATATTGGGTTCCTACAACCAAATCCATAGGGTCTGAAGCCAATTGGGTATCCCAAGGGTTTCCTCCCGCTCCAGTAGCCGTTAAAGATTGATCACCACAATAGGCTTCAGAAGTAGAGATATCGTGGGCACCATTCAAGCTTTCCCAACCAGTCAAACCATCTTCAAAACTTCCGTTAGACAATAATTCTGGTGGCCCAGCGACAGCTGAAAATGCTCCAGGTACCAAAGCAATATGATCAATACCAAAAGGTACGCTTCCCATTCCCATATCCAACACCACTTTGTGGGTTGGTAAATCATTGGTCACAGTAAAAGTCCATGTATAAGGCAACCAATCGGCATTGGAAATTTCAACGGTGTCTCCATAAAAATAATCGGCGCCATTGCCATCCCATTGCGATACCGACACACGCATTTGCGCTCCTGCAGATTCTGCCTTGGCAAATAAGATAATGGTATACTGCTCGCCGAAAGTTAACGGTGTTGGCGTACTGGCAAACTGTCGGTCCCAAGGGTTACCTCCAGCAGGTGCCACTCTCATTGAGCGACCGCCGCCATAAGCATCATTTCCTGTTAGCTCGGTCATGGTTTCACCTCCATTAAGTTTTTCCCATCCGGTAAACTCATCCCCTGAACCTTCGCTTAAGGTACTATTCACTAGGAAATTTTGTCTTGCCACAAAAGCTGTTGAAGCCGTTGCTTCTCCAAAATCATTACTAACAGTAAGATCCAAAAATGCATTGTCATCTACCCCAGCAGGTACGGTCACCACCAATTCAGTATCGGTATTGGAAACTATTGTGGCTGGCACATCATCTATTGTTACTACCGGGTTATATCCCGCATTAAAACTAGTTCCTGTTATGGTAACATTGCTGCCTACTGCCACAAAAGCATCAAAGTTTTGTATGATAGGTACCGGAGTTAATAAGACTTCAATATTAAAGTGAACTCTATAATCATTAACCATGGCCAAAGTCACCACATTGTTGCCTACTTGGGCATTTTCTGGAACGACAAAGGTTAAAGTACCATCCTCGTTGAGGAAAAATTCCGTGTGTTTATCTCCAACAAAAACAAACTGTACATAATCGAAATTTGAACCTTGAATGGTTACACTTTCAAGAGGATATACAGATGTTGGATTTACCGCTGTTACCGAAACCTCAGTAAAATCGTCATCATTGTTACAGTTCACAAGTGTCAAGGCCAACACTATTGTGAATGCACTAAAAAGAAATTTTAAAAATTTATTCATAACTTATTCTTTACTTGTTAGTAACCAGGGTTTTGAGTAGCACCTGTTTGATCTATAAAACTTTGAGGAATAGGCCAACGCTCATGTTTTCCTGCAGTTATATTTCCAGCTGCATTTGGATTGTACATATTGGTTCTTTCAATTAATAGGCCATTTCTTTTTAAGAAATACCAGCGATGACCTTCATGGCCCAATTCGCGAGCGTGCTCTTCAATAATATCTTCAAAAGTGATGTTGGAAAAATTCCCAGAAGTATTCCCATAAGCACGTTCTCTTAACACATTAAGATACTGCATGGCCTGACCGGTATTCCCTAACTGAAAATGTGCCTCGGCCGCATCAAGATAAGCATGGGCCAATCTGAAAATAATAATATTTCTCCAACCTTCAGCTAAAGCAGTTGTTCTATTATATTGCCCATTTTCCCAAGTTTTAGTGGAAGTTGGTTCAATATATCTTACATTGGTTGAGGCTGCGTGCTCTTCTAAAACTACATCTCCTATTTCTACCCCATCAGGCAAATTTTCAGCATCATCAAAAGTCCAAAACAACTTATGCCAAGCTTGTACACGACCGTCGGCTTCATCCATAACATCACCATCACCATTGGTGTCAAATAAAGACCAATAGTATTCTGAAGGCGATAACCTTGACCAAGGTCTTCCGCCACTTTCCATAGTTCTGGCTACACCTGGGATTCTGTCGTACAGTGGTACAAACATTTGTGATGTCCATTGCACAGTAGATGAGGACTCTTGAAAAGCAATTGAAAAAATTAACTCGCTGTTATTTTCTTCACCACCTTTGCCTCCATCCAATCCGAAAATATTATCCAATGGTTGTAATACATAAGACCCATCGTTAATCACAGCCTCAGCTGCCGCAACGGCTTTAGTATAATCACCAATATCTAAACTGGCTTCTGCCAACATCATATTAGCCAAACCTTTAGATATAGAAATTGCCTGATCATCACCCTCACTTCTGGTTTTCAATAAAGGTATGGCAGCTTCTAGGTCTGAAATAATTAAATCGTATACTTCCTCTTTAGAATTTTGCTCTGTTGTAAACACAGGTCCTGTTTCTTCCAAATCGGCTACTTCAACTATTGGGATATTTTCAAACCTTCTCACCAATTCAAGATACAAATAGGCTCTCATGGTATACGCTTGGCCCAATGCATCCTTGATTTCTGGATCCAAATCTTCAATAGGGCCTGAAGCCTCTATGCCACTAATTGCAATATTGGCAGGAGTGACGCCTGAGTAATAATAATTCCACATGGCATCAAGCGGCCCACTGGCAGCAGAGAAATTACCGTCATAGGTATTCATTCCCAACAATCCATCTGCTGGTTCATCAGTTAAATTGGTCCCACTCCGTACGATATCCGTACCGCAGGGCTTAAATACTGAAATTCCAGCGCCCCCATCAGCAAATATACTTCTGGCGTAAATCAAACCACTGGCAATTAAAGCTTTATTACCATTTACCGTATTTGCCGCATCCTCAGCGGATAAAGTATGGCGTAAGTCTTGATCTAAAAAATCATCTTGGCACCCTGTAAAAAAGAGTGTAACTGCAAAAAGCGCAATTGAAATTTTATAAAACTTTCTCATTGTCTTCTTTTTTAAAAGGTTAATTTAATTCCCATCACCCAAGTTTTAGAAATAGGATACTGATCTGTATTTGTTATCTCTGGAGAATAGGCATTTGTATAATCTGTCCAATATTTTAAATTGTTACCACTAACGGATAAGGTCAAACCATTTAGAAAAGTTCTATCCAGCATTTCACTTGGTAAACTATAGGACAAGGAGACATTTCTTAAAGATACAAAACTGGCATCTTCAAGAAAAATAGAATTGTAGAAAGTTCCTCCTGGAGTCATCGCACTACCTTCACCTACTCTAGGATAATCGTTGGTTGGATTGTCTGGCGTCCAATAATTGATATTTATTCTATTCTGTCTAGCAGAATTATAACTATTGTAGATAGAATTGATTCTCTTTACGCCCTCTACAAATTCAAATAAAACCGAAAGCTCCAAACCTTTATATCGGAACACATTGTTGATACCACCATACCAATCTGGTGTTGGATTCCCCAAAAAGGTTCTGTCCTCAAAATCTACATTGCCATCGCCATTGGTATCTTTAATTTTAGGATCTCCTGGTTGTGGAACCGCTCCCAAATTAGTAACATCTGGGGTTTCACCTGTTTGCCAAACTCCTAAATATTCAAATCCATAAATTTCCTGGAAATCTTGACCAATAAACCAACCATTATCTATATCATCCAAAGGTTCTCCATCTTCTCCTACCTCATTCAATCTTATAATTTTACTTTTCGAAGTGGCCCAATTAACACCCATGTTCCATGAAAAATCTTCGGTTCTAATGATATCACCTCTTAAGCCAACTTCAACTCCCGAATTCTCAGTCTCACCAATATTTGATGGGTAAAATTCATATCCATTGTTAAGCGCTGCTGGGATGCGTTGATAAAGCAATACATCTGTTGTTTTTGTGTTATAAACTTCTACAGAACCATTAACCCTACTATTGAAAAAGCCAAAATCTACCCCAACATTGAACTGTTTACTAGTTTCCCACTTAATATCTGGATTTCCAGCAACATTTCCAGGGATTAAGCCTGTTTCAGCATCTGCCGGTGGAATTAACACTGCATTGGTATTGGCTTGATACGAAAATGAAGGAATATTATCGTTACCCAATTCTCCATAACTCAAACGTACTTTAAAATTGCTAAAGGTATCTCCTCCAAACCACCAAGCTTCATTGTGCGCATTCCATGCAAAAGCTGCCGATGGAAAATAGCCCACTCTATTGTCTCCAATAAATTTATTGGACACATCTCTACGTAAAGTTAAAGTAGCACTATAGCGGCCATCGTAATTATAACCAAGTCTTCCGGCTAGATAGGATTTAGCCCAATCACTAGTGTTTACCCCTGTACTTTGAAGCTCCTGAGGTGCCGTTCCAAGGCCCCAATACCCCAACTCATCGGCTGCGGTTCTAGTAGCTTGGGAATTGACCTCTGTCCATTCAGATTTTTGCATTCCGTATATCAACGCTACATCGAACCCGTGCTTACCAAAATCCTTTTTATAGGAAAGAATATTATCAATCAAATAGGTAACTTGTTGACGCTCTCTTATTTGAGCTAAATTATCTGCACCATCTGTAAAATTAGTTGATTGGAATCTTCCTAAAAACTCTCTTCTGTCTTCAGCAAAAGTATTCAAGGTGTAATCCAAGCCTTCGGCTATATCAATATTCACATAAGGATTCACATAAGACCTTGTAATATTAACATCCAGTTCACTTTCGTTAAACTTGTGCAATGGGTTTACTGCAAACAGGTCAGTTGTTGCAAACTTGCTGTAATTACCATCTTCATCATATAAATTACCGTACGGACTGGACTCAACCAATGCAGAAAGGGCCGGTACTCCTCCATTTCCAAAACCAACAATGGCTGTTCTTTGGTCGGCAAAACTTTTAGATAGTTGAACTCTAGCTCCAATTTTCAACCAATCTGTAGCTTGTAGGTCTCCATTGAAGCGTACAGAAAACCGCTTATAATCTGAAGCCACCAATGGCCCTGATTCTCTAAAAAAATCCCCATTTAAGTAAAAAGTTGTCTTCTCCGTTCCTCCAGAAACTGTCAACCCTACATTGTTTTGAACTCCGGTTCTGGCAACCTCATCCATCCAATCTACTTGATTTCCTTCAATATAATTAGCATATTCAATAGGATCCAATCCCAAAGTATTTGGAAAATACTGCGCTCCTGAACTACTGTTCTGATTAACATCTATCCTAAATTTCACGAATTCATCTCCAGTCATGATATCAGGCCTTTGAGCCAAACTAACAAAACCGGATGAACTGTTAACTGTGATCTGAGTTTTCCCTTTTTTTCCACTTTTAGTTGTGATCAAAACGACCCCATTAGCGCCACTGGAACCATAAATAGAAGCGGAAGCGGCATCTTTTAAGATATTTATACTTTCGATATCGTCTGGGTTAAACTCGGCCATATTACCACCAACCAATGGAACACCGTCCACAACAATGATAGGCTGGTTCACAGTATCAAGATTTGTCCCCCCGTTTGTAGAAGCCCCCAAAGAGTTGTTACCTCTAATCTTAAGTACTGGCGGCGAACCTGGTTGCCCAGTATTTCTGCTAATCTGTACCCCGGCAACCTGTCCTCTTAAAGACTCTACCACATTGACTACAGGAGCTTTAGCTACCTCCTCCATTTCAACCGTTGAAATGGCTCCGGTTACATTGGCTCGTTCCATAGTACCATATCCAACCACCACAACTTCATCCAACTGAGCAAGGTCTTCTTGCAGGGTGATATTGATGACACTTCTTCCTGCAACGGCTACTTCTTGGGTAAGATACCCCACATAGCTAAAAACCAAGGTGGCATTGGAGTCTACCCCATCCAAGGTATAATTCCCATCAAAATCGGTTGCGGTTCCTGTGGTAGTTCCCTTTACTATTATGCTAACCCCCAACAGAGGGCCAGTAGCATCGGCAACCTTTCCTGAAACACTAACCGTTTGTGCTTGCACTGCCAAGGCAAAGGCCATGAGCAGTAACGTTAAAAAACCCTTTTGGGGTTTATTCCTGTAATTACTTTTGAATTGATCGGTCATTTTGTCAAAATATTAATTTAAGGTCTGTTAATTTAAGGTTATGGTATTTTTAACCTAGTATAATTTTGATATCGATAAATATACGTAATTATTTCTTTTACTCAATCGGTTGCGTTATTTTTTTGTTAATTTTTCACAACAACTCAATGCATATCAATAATTCAAAGGGAAATAAATTACGATATTCGTATAAAAATGAGTATTTTTACATATGTTAACAATTGGTAATTTCTAATATTTTCTGCGAGCAAACAGCTATCGTGTCATCTTTTTTAAAGCATTCCATCATGAAAAAACTACTCCCTTTTTTAGCCATTTGTATACTTATAGCATCCTGCAACAACTCGAAATCTTCCAACACAACGGAAGCCATTGACCCCATTAACAAGGATAAAATGATGAACAAAAAATCCTTGGAAGGGGCTTGGGAACTGGTGAGTTTTTACAATTATGAAGACAATAAAATAGTAGACTCCTTCCAAACCAGTGAAGGTTACCGTCAAGTAAAAATGTATACCAAATCTAAGGTGATGTGGTGTAAAAATGTACCGTCAGATTCCTCGGAATGGTTTGGCTACGGCAGTTACGAAATCCATGGAGATACCCTAACGGAAGTGTTGGATTATGGTTCTAAAATCATGACCAAAATCATCGATTTGAAAACAAAGTTCAATAACGAATTGCAATTGGGCCCCAACTCCTTTACACAAATCGAGATCGACGATGAGGGCAATAGAATCTATTCAGAAAACTACAGACGGATAGAATAACCCTTCGCATATATACCATACTTTTAACCAAACATGCAAATGTGCGTTTACCGCTTTGTACCAAGCAAACACCTCATTTTTTTCAAATCACTATCTTTAAGGGGTATTTTTGAAATATGAATTTCAGCCCTTTTAAAAACAGGTACCTCCTCATCAATCTATTGATTGGTATTGGTTTGGTGAGCATTCCTTTTTTAACCTCCCCCGACCTTGGTTCGGGTTTGGAATTACTTAAGGTAAAACCATTTCAGCGCAGCCTTTTAAGCTATGTGCTATTGCTCTTGGTATTTTATGGCAATTACTATTTTATTGTACCAGAATTTTATATCAAAAAGCGCTGGTTTTGGTTTTTGGGGCTCTCTCTCTTGGGGTATCTCCTTGTATTTAATTTACCACAAATCCTGATTCCAGAACACTTCCCAAATAACATGAGACGACCCAAAATGCCCGCAATGCCGCCCGAACCGAGAAATCGGTTGTTGCCTTTCGGCATTTTTTCAAGAGATAGCTATTTCTTCCACTACATCGTCGTGTTTTTACTGTCCTTATTTTTAAGATTGGAAGAACATCTGCATAGTGTGCAAAACGAAAAATTGGCCACTGAAGTCTCATATTTAAAAGCTCAGATCAATCCGCATTTTCTGTTTAACACCCTTAATAGTCTGTATGCCCTAACCCTTACAAAATCTGATGAAGCGCCAAAAGCAGTCATCAAACTTTCCAACCTAATGCGCTATGTGGTGACGGAAAGCGACCAAAAAATGGTGGATCTCAAAAAGGAAATTGCCTATATAGAAAATTTTATCGCTCTTCAAAAATTGCGTCTTTCAGAGGACATAAAGGTGACTGCCAATTTTTCGGGGGACTTTTCCAACAAAAAAATAGCGCCTTTGCTTTTGATCAATTTTATTGAAAATGCCTTTAAATACGGGCCTTCCGCAGAAAACGACTCAGAGATTCTAATAGACCTATCCATAAACGAAGAGAATTCCTTATTTTTGAGAGTAGAGAATACATTCTCCAAAAAATATCAAGATGAGCAAACCTCTACCATGCAAGGATTGAAAAACACAAAGCGTCGCCTAAACATTCTCTACCCCAATGCGCATAAACTCACAACTACGGTAGCATCAGGAAGGTTTAAAGTGGCTTTACAACTAAACTTATCATGATCACGGCAGTTGCCATAGACGACGAACCCCTGGCACTTAAAGTCATAGAGACCTTTTGTGAGCAGCTTGATGGTATCCAATTGGAAAAAACCTTCTCCAATCTTACAAATGCCAAAAAATACATCAATAAATTTCCGGTAGATGTCATTTTTTTGGACATAGAAATGCCTAATATCAATGGGATCGATTTTTATGCCTCTCTCACCAAACCGGTAAAGGTCATTTTTACCACCGCCTATGATGAATATGCCGTAGAAGGCTTCAATTTGAATGCTACAGACTATTTGTTAAAACCTTTTTCCCTGGAACGCTTCACCGAAGCAGTCTTGCGAGTTCAAAAAAGCTTGGAATTGGAACAGGCACACGAAAATGCCAACCCCTTGCTATCGATAAGGGCCGACTACAAACTTCACCGCATCCCAATTCAGGACATCCTTTATTTGGAAGCCATGGACGACTATGTAAAAATTCACATCCAAGACCAAAAAAGTCTGGTTACAAGATCCACCATGAAAGGCATCTTGGAAAAACTCCCGAAAGCACAGTTTGCCAGAATCCACAAATCCTATATTGTGCCTTTGCACAATATTAAAAGTATCGCTTCCCAAGAAGTAGACCTAGGCTATACCAAACTGCCCATTGGTAACAGTTACAAACAAAATTTGGAGCCACTCAGCTAAACACACTTTTGGTTAATTAACCGCAAATTTTCTCCCTTTCCTCTCAATTTGTTCATTTCTCATTAAGCTTTTTATAATTTGGTTGAAGAATTAAAACATACAGCTTATGAAACGAAAAGATTTTTTAAAAAACGGACTTTTGGGAGTTGGAACCATCGTGGCCATTCCAACAGTTCTAACAGGCTGTTCCAGTGATGATGATTCAGGATCAGGTAATGCAACGGGAGACAATTCAGGAAATAACTCTGGCAGTACTACTGAGGACTGTGTACTATCCCCAAGTGAGACCAAAGGTCCCTTCCCTATCAAAACACCCTCGCAATTGGTTAGGGAAAATATTATAGGCGATCGCTCTGGTTTGGCTTTCCTAATGACCCTTACCGTACAAGATAAAGACAACGATTGTGCTCCATTGGAGGGAGTTTTGGTGGATATATGGCATTGTGATGCGGATGGAAACTATTCTGAATATGGCGGCGTACAAATGCAGACGGCCGACTATACCGACAATCACTTTTTAAGAGGGCGTCAAACTACCGATAGTAATGGACAAGCCTCCTTTATCAGTATTTTTCCCGGATGGTACATGGGCAGGGCGCCTCACATCCATGTGGAAATTCTAGATGCCAATGGCAACTCAAAAAGAGTCACCCAAATTGCCTTTCCTAAAGATATATGCGACACCGTTTACGCCACGTCAGGCTACCACGGTACAGCAGACACCTCCAACGAAACCGATAATGTGTTCTCGGATAGTTTGGAGGATAATATGGCCGACACCCTTACCGGAAACACTACCGACGGGTATACTTTGACCAAAATAATCACTGTATAGCCCTTGAGGGTGTCGACATATAAACCCTAAAAATTCCATTGTTTTGATCTTTAGAGTTGTTAGCCGAAAAGAGGTGTTCAAAATTGAACACCTCTTTTCATATCACTACTTTCCTATTTCATTATATTAATTGAACTTCAACAACTTAAGTTTTAGAATGAAAAGTTTGCAAACAATTTCCCTAAAATCAAAAATTTCCACATAAAACACTAATTAGCAACACTTTGTAGTAAAAGTTTGACTTATTTTGTTTACATTAGATACTGATTACCAGCCCCTCTATAATTCTCCTCCTACTTCACAGCTATTAATCAATAACTTTTAATTAATCTCAAAAATCATGAAACAAAAACTTCACCCTCTAAAGTTGTTTTTATTGTTGATGCTGATACCTTTATGCTCTTTCAGTCAGGAAAAACCAAACATTTTGGTTATTTGGGGCGATGATATTGGTACCTGGAACATTAGTCACAACAACCGCGGTATGATGGGCTACAAAACCCCAAACATCGACCGAATTGCTAAAGAAGGCCTTGCCTTTACCGATTATTATGCGCAACAAAGTTGTACCGCTGGTCGGGCAGCTTTTATTGGTGGCAACGTCCCCGTAAGAACTGGAATGACCAAGGTAGGATTGCCTGGCGCTGCCCAAGGTTGGCAAAAAACCGATGTGACCATGGCAACTGTTTTGAAAAGCCAGGGATACGCAACTGGACAATTTGGCAAAAACCACCAAGGCGATCTGGACGAACACCTCCCAACCATGCATGGCTTTGATGAATTTTTAGGAAACCTGTACCACCTCAATGCCGAAGAAGAGCCTGAAAATTTTGATTATCCAAGAGATATGAAAATGAAGGACGGCAAAACCTTTTTGGAAAAATATGGGCCAAGAGGAGTGCTTCATTGCTGGGCCGACGGAAAAGGAGGTCAACGTATTGAGGATACAGGACCTTTGACAAAAAAACGCATGGAAACCATTGATGACGAAACTGTAGCGGCAGCTAAAGATTTTATCAGAAAAGCAGTAAAAGATGGCAAACGCTTTTTTGTATGGTGGAATGGTACGCGTATGCACTTCCGTACCCATGTTAGGGAAGAACATCGCCATCCTGGTAATGATGAATATACCGATGGTATGATAGAACACGACGGCAACGTTGGAGAGCTCTTGGATTTATTGGATGAATTGGGCATTACTGATAATACGGTGGTGATGTACTCTACAGATAATGGTCCTCACTACAACACTTGGCCAGATGCCGGGACCACGCCTTTTAGAGGGGAGAAAAACTCCAACTGGGAAGGCGCCTACCGTGTGCCAACCTTTATTAAATGGCCTGGACATTTCCCTGCTGATAAAACTTTAAACGGCATTGTGTCCCATGAAGATTGGCTGCCAACCTTTGCTTCCATTGCTGGAGCTCCCGGCATTAAGGACAAAATCAAAAAAGGAGTCTCCTTAAATGGCAGAAGCTATAAAAATTATATTGATGGGTATGATTTAACCGACTATCTTACTGGAAAAACAGAAGAATCCCCACGTCACGAATTTTGGTATGTCAACGACGACGGACAAATTGTGGCCGCACGTTATGATGACTGGAAAGTTATCTTTTTGGAAAATAGGGGTGAAAAATTCGGTGTTTGGATGGAACCTTGGGCGGAACTACGGGTTCCTGTTATTGAAAACCTAAGACGAGACCCCTTTGAAAAAGCCCAACACAACTCCAACACTTACTACGATTGGCTTTTGGACCGCGCCTATGTATTGGTCCCTATACAAGGTTTGGCTGCCAATTTCCTAATGACCATGAAGGATTACCCACCTAGCCAGACCCCAGGTTCGTTTAATTTGAGCGCCGTTGAGGAAAAACTGAAATCATCCATAGGCGGTAACTAAAACTTACCATTTTAAATAAAATCCAGTTTCATGCTGCAATAGGGTGAAACTGGATTTTTTATTCTGTAAATTAGTAATGTTCCTTCTATTTTAAATTAAACAACAAAACAGTGCATGGTTAGAAATGTTGAAATGAGCGATGCTGAAGAAATTTCAAACATCTATAATTACTATATCAAAAATACCGTGATTACCTTTGAGGAAACTCCTATTACCAAAGAGGAGATGGCAGAGAGAATCAAAACCAATAGCGCTCAATACCCTTGGATTGTTTACGAAGAAAATAATGAAATTTTAGGCTATGCCTATGCTATGGCTTGGAAATCAAGATCTGCTTATCGATATACTGTTGAAAGTACTGTTTATCTTAGGTACGACCAACATGGAAAAGGATTGGGTACCCAACTCTACAAAAGCCTTATAAATCAACTTAAAAAACAGAAATTCCATGCGGTTATTGGAGGCATTGCCCTACCCAATGATTTAAGTATTGCACTTCATGAAAAACTAGGTTTTGAAAAGATTGCCCAATTCAAAGAGGTGGGCTATAAGTTTGAAAAATGGATTGATGTTGGCTATTGGGAACTCATTTTTAAGTAACAATAGTATAAACAATGACAAACTTATAATAGCACTCCCTAAAAAACTCCTCTTAAAAAATATAAACACCTGAAAATCACTCGGTTTCTGATTTTTATATTGTAATTTTATTACACCTAACACAAAATCAATCACTTAAAATTATTCTTTAACTAAAAGGATAAAAGAATCATTACTTCAAAGAGATTGGCATCCTAACAAAACTACGCGCTTTTAAGTTATAGGCACCTATGTTCTAAAAATATTCAAAACCATCTATTTTGAATAATCATCATTAATCAAAAAAACACACAATTATGAGAACACATGCCTTAATTATCTTAGTATCGATTATCTTATTGGGATGCGAACCAATCGACAATCAACCTGACATGATAGAAATTGAACCCACCTTGATTGCTAAGGACAATCTTTATGGTGCTGGAGCCGAAGGATTAGTAGAACAGAAAATGATTATTACTGAAGAAAGAGCTTGGAAAATTCTATTGGCCCAAATGAATTCAGTAAACAATGTGTCCGATAATTTTTCGGAAACGGATATCGATTTTTCTCAATATCAAGTTATAGCCATATTTAGCGAAGTACTTCCTAATGGAGGCTCTAGTTTGGATTTTAATATGACTGCCAATGTTGAAAATATCATCTTTAGGATTAACACACTAGGTTCCGATGGAATCGCAACCACAGTGATGACGCAACCTTTTCTTATTGTGAAAATTCCAATATCCAATTTGCCTATAGTATTTCAATAACTCCTCCTCATTACCCCTATCATAATTCATTGCGTTGTTTTTCACACTGAAATGCGACGCGATGTTTTTCTCTCACAACTCCATTTAAAACCAAATTATTTAAGGATAGCTACTGCGCGAGCATATCATATATAAAGCGTAATTTTACTTGATTTTTAGCAGAAAGTATATTTCCAGGTTTGAATATATTGTAGCCTAGTATACTATAATCTATTAGACAAGAACAAACGAAGGAGAACTTAGCATTAAAACCTCAACCATGAACAAAAAGCATTACGGAGCAAAACCCACCAACGACCATATCACCCAATATGCCAAGAGCCCCAATTGGAACAATGATAAATTCCAAAATTTGGAAGAAACTATCATGTCCATCAGTATACAAAACCTTCCCAAATTACTGTACAAACAGTTTTTTAAAAAGCAGGATCGTGAACCCAAAACGCACCTGCCAATAGAAACCTTCAATAAAGAACAGTTTCTCTCACCTTCCGAAAACACCAAATTTATCTGGTACGGACACTCCGTGATATTACTGCGTATGCAGAACAAAACTCTCCTGATCGACCCTATGTTAGGACCAGATGCAGCGCCAATTGCGCCCTTTCCTGTAAAAAGATTTAGCAAAAACACCTTGGACCTGATTGAAGAATTCCCAGAGATTGACCTTGTGTTGATAACCCACGATCATTACGATCATTTAGACTATAAAAGCATCAAAAAACTGAAGTCAAAGGTGAAACAGTTTTATGTGGCCTTGGGGGTGGGGCGTCATTTAGAGAAATGGGGAGTTCCTAATGATCAAATCACCGAATTCGATTGGTGGGAAAAAAGTTCATTTGAAGGGATCGATATCTCCTTTACTCCCACCCGCCACTTTTCAGGTAGAGGACTTACCGACAGGGCAAAATGCCTTTGGGGAGGCTGGGCGTTTAAAACGTCTTCCGAAAACATCTGGTTCTCTGGCGATGGTGGCTATGGCAAACATTTTAAAGAAATAGGAGACCGATTGGGCCCCTTCGATTTTGGATTTATGGAATGTGGCCAATACAACCAAAATTGGCACCTTATCCACATGTTCCCAAAAGAAAGTGTGCAAGCGGCTCGGGATGCAAAAGTACAATGCATCATGCCTGTGCACTGGGCTGGCTTTTCCTTGGCGCAACACAGTTGGCAAGAACCCATGGACGCTTTTTTAGATGCTGCACAAGGCAACAAGAGTGCCCATATCCATCCAAAATTGGGTGAATTGGTCGATTATAAAAATCATGAGAATAAAGTTTGGTGGAAAGACTAATACTCTTGATACCGCTCTTAAATCTATTTTCAAACAATACAAACTAAACAATTCTATTTCAAAAACTTACCGTTTCACCTATCCATTCCTAAAAAACCACTAACTTTAGATACCCTTCCCTACTAAAAACATTCCTTTTCCTCACCTAAACAATGGCGTCATGAGAAAACTGATCATGTGGAACATCATCACACTAGACGGCTACTATGAAGGCAATGAGCCTTGGGATTTATCCTTTCACAATAAG
The DNA here is from genome assembly GCF_001975575.1 of Mangrovimonas sp. DI 80. Taxonomy (NCBI): domain Bacteria; kingdom Pseudomonadati; phylum Bacteroidota; class Flavobacteriia; order Flavobacteriales; family Flavobacteriaceae; genus Mangrovimonas; species Mangrovimonas sp. DI 80. The sequence goes on from NZ_MSDT01000001.1 coordinate 111,772, forward strand.
GTATGGGGACCTGAGCTTGAACAACTAAGTATCGAGCAACTGCACTCGGCAGACTATCTCATATTCGGACGTTTGACCTATGAAGGGATGGCGGCCTATTGGACCAACGCCGAAGGAGAAATTGCCGATTTAATGAATCAAATTCCCAAAATTGTGGTTTCTCAAACCTTATCAAACGCCGAATGGAACAATACCACACTCATTAAGGAAAACCCATCAGAAGAAATCTTCAAATTAAAAGCTCAACAAGGAGGCTACATGTTTGTGTTTGGAAGTGCCAACCTCTCCAAAATGTTGATGAACGACCATCTGTTCGACGAGTATCGTATTGGGATTGCTCCCGTTATTTTGGGTAGTGGCCGCCCACTCTTCTCTCAAGGTTTAACACCAAAGCACCTGTCATTGGTTTCTATTCAACAATTAGTAAATGGAGGGATTGTTTTAAAATACATCGAACAACCCACTGAGGACATTTAACATAGAAACTCTAAAATATTAGCACAAACTGCAAATAGGGCAATGTAACTCAAGCTCTACAACTATTCACCATAGGCACCTTTGCCCAATTAGGACTTATAGCCACAAACAAGAGCAACTAGCCAGAGAGCAACTGCACTACACATCATCAGCTTAACCTCAACTCCAAAAAAATATTAGTGGCGTCCACCACCATAAAAGTCAACACCTACATGAGGTGACACATGAGGTCCATTGGGGCCGAAACGCATGTCTACCCCCACATTGGTATGGGCAGAGCCACAGGCAGCTAAAAGAAATAAGAACAAAATAACGACGAGAACGGAAAAGGATTTATGTATTTTCATTTTAAGGAGTTTTAATGTTATTGATTCCAGATTTGAACGGCGAAAGGCGCTCCATTAGGATCTTGAATGATGGCTACAGAACCATTTCTGATATCCTGCTGAGGTTCGAGCATTATTTTGGCTCCCAAAGAAACCGCCTTTGTAGAAACGCTTTCGACATCCACCACTTTAATGTAAGGTAACCAGGCTGATCTCATGTTGGCAACTGGATTTTTCATGACACCGCACTGCTTCTGATCTCCTGATTTCAAGATGAAATAAGGTACCTTTTCTTCATTGTTTTCCATGGCAGCATAGGGAGCTACCCCCTTATAATAGTCTAAGGAGCCCGTAACATCATTGGTCCACAGCTCGTTCCAAAGCCAGGAATTATTGGCTACTTGAAATTGAGGATCTCCAGTTTCTGAATGGACGTAAGCCACATAGGCCCCCTGCGGATCTTGGACCAAAGCAGATCGGCCTCTGCCCTTAAAGTTGGAAGGTTTAAATAAGGTCTTTCCTCCTTTGGCCGTATTATATTCCACCGCTTTGTCGACATCGGTCACTGAAACAGAACTCAGCCATTCCCCAGAAGGATGCGTTGCTACATTTAACGGAATAATACCGCCAATGGCATGGCCTCCGCTATAGATGACATGATAGGCCATATCATCCGTACCAAGGGACTTGTAGGTCCAACCAAAAAGGTTAGCATAAAAATCCATAGCCTGTTTCGGATTAGGCGTGATCAAATCATGCCAAACAATCTGACCGTGATTGTATTGGATAGAATCAGAGGTGGACAAAGTAGGGTACTCCGTCTGATCGCATGACAGCGTAAAAAACAAAAACAAGAGCGCAATTAATTTGGGGATTCCATTTTGACTAACTTTCATATTTACAGTATTTTACAGTGAGAATTTATTCATATAAAGATAGGGATTTTCTTAAAACAATTAACAGTGGAAATAATTAAAAGATTTATGATGGTTATAGTCATGGTAATAACGACTACCGCCTCTTACAATACTGTTCCTTTTTCCTGAATTCAAATATTTCTAGGGTCTTGTCTTAAACCCAATTTCCTACTCCACAGGATATCCAAACTACAAAAATCATGGTCTTCCGTGACAGTACCATAGCAAGCATACACCCCAATGCCGTGAATAGGATACAAATCGACCACTTTTGTAAAATGTACCGTATCAAAATATTGCCCCTCCTTGTCAATAAAAGTACAAAACCGAATACGCTTCCCTTGGGATGTTTTATGAAACCTTGTATGTACCAAAGCACCATACAACAACACCTGTTTATTGACATACTTTTTAAAATCTTTAACCAATATATGAGGCATCAAAGTCTCCTCCACCAAATCAAAATACCCACAGAGAGGAAAGCCTAACAACTCCATTTGGTCATAGGCATTTTCCAACCAATTGCCATTTAGCTTTGGCAGTTTATAAGTTTTGTGCTCAGGTTTAAACAACAATGCCTGAGAAGACTTCAACTTGTTTTTATTGAGTTTGAACATGGCCTGCCATAACAGTTCCGTTTTGGGCTGCCCCGTAAACCTAAAAGCTTCTATCCTAATCAAGATGGACAGCTGCTCTACACTAATATGTACCCTGTCAATAAAATCATCCAAGGATTTATAAGCCCCGTAAAGTTGGCGTTCTGAAAGGAGTCGTCTTATAGTATAGTGTTCCAATTGTTTGAGATAGCCCAAGCCCAAGTAGATGCTATCTCCCTGAATGGTTATGGGATGGTCGCTTGTATTGACACAGGGAGGATGTACTTTACCTCCGCACATCTGGGCTTCGTGGATGTAATGTTCGGTGCTGTAAAAACCACCACCATTGTTGAGCACCGCTACCATAAATTCCAACGGATAGTAACATTTAAGATAGAGGCTTTGATAACTTTCCACAGCATAGGAAGCAGAATGCCCTTTGGCAAAGGCATAGCCTGCAAAACTTTTTATCTGCTCCCAAACCTCTATGGTAAGAGTATCGGGATAACCCCTTTCCCTGCAATTGGCAATGAACTTTTGCTCCACTTCCAAAAACTCGGCCCTCGAACGGAACTTACCACTCATCCCTCTTCTTAGCACATCTGCCTCTCCAAAATTTAGCCCCGCAAATTGATGGGCCACTTTTAAGACATCTTCTTGATAAACCATGATACCATAGGTTTCCGGCATAATATTGAGTAGCATGGGATTGGCCTCCTTCCTCCTTTCGGGGTGACGTTGACGGATGATATATTCCTGTTTCATTCCGGAACTGGATACTCCTGGCCTGATAATAGAGCTTGCCGCCACCAACCCCAAATAATCCTGTGTCTGTAATTTTTGCATCAACCCCCTCATAGCGGGAGACTCTACGTAATAAGCCCCAATGGCCTTGCCCTGTTTGAGAAGATTATTGACTTTGGAATCCCGTTTGAACTTTTCCACATCAGTGATGTCTATAGGAGGTAGATTGGGATTATTCTGTTTGATAAGCTCCAAGGCATCCTTGATTTTGGCAAGACCCCGTTGGCCCAAAATATCAAATTTGAAGACGCCCACATCCTCAGCAATAATCATGTCGAACTGTACCGTTGGAAACCCTTTTGGCGGCATGTCTGTAGCGGAGTAATAATGGATGGGCCTGTCCAAAATTAAAATGCCACAGGAATGAACACTGAGATGGTTGGGAAACCCCTTTATCAATTGACCATACTTTAGTACCAATTTTGCCATGTCGTCCAATTGGTCATGAGGCACTTTACCACCACTCAGTTTATCAATCTCTTCCTTAGGCAGACCAAAGACTTTCCCTATTTCCCTTACTACGCCACGGTATTTAAAGGTGTTGTAGGTAGCCAAAAGGGCTGTATGCGGAAACCTTTGGAAGATATAAGCTGTAATATCTTCGCGTTCCTTCCATGAAAAATCAATGTCGAAATCTGGAGGCGAGGTCCGATAGGGATTGATGAACCTTTCAAAATAAAGATCCAACTCAATAGGGTCTACATCGGTTATCCCAATTAAATAGGCCACAATACTATTGGCCCCACTCCCTCTGCCCACATGGACATAGCCCTGTTGATTGGCATAATTCACAATATCGTAATTGATCAAGAAATAAGACACAAAATCCATATTCCTAATGGTATTGAGCTCTACCTCCAAGCGTTCCAATACTTGTTTGGACGGATTTCCATAGCGCTTTGAAAGCCCCTGATAACTGAGGTCTTTCAGCATTTCGAAATCCTTTTCAGCACTATCCAAATACAGGCTTTGGTTTTGGGAATTACGTTCTTTTCCAAATTCAAAGTTTATACTGCACCCATCCAAGAGCTGTTGTGTATTTTGAATGATATGTGGATATTCTTGAAACGCTTCACACAATTGGTCTAAGGGTAGCATTTTATCATTTTCACTGCACTCTTCAGACTTCGGCAGTTTACTTAGCAGTGTATTGTTATCGATGGCCCTTAGCAATCTGTGGGCATTGAAATCCTTTTTGTTCCTCACGGTAACCTGCTGCTGCATGACCAGTTTATCCTTATACTCCCTGTAATGACTAAAGGGCAGTTTTCTCAAATCCTGGACACTGACCCCAATGAACTCGTTAACAGCAAAGGATTCCTTTTCCATTTGCATGACCTGTTCAAAAGGATAGACCACAAAGGCATTGGCAAAGCATGGCGCCTGTTCAGGAAGCGGCTTGTTTTGGCGAGTATGTTGAGACAAAAAACTGTTGAGCTCCCTAAAGCCCTCATTGTTTTTCGCCAAGCCTACAAATAGCTGTGAGACGCCATTTCTAAAGTCGATACCCACAATTGGTTTAATATGATATGCTTTGGCCGTGCGGATAAAATTTAGACAGGCAGAGGTATTGTTGATATCGGTTAAAGCCATTGCTTGCACGCCATTTTGAACGGCCAATTCCAAGAGTTCTCCTTCGGAAAACGTTCCGTAACGCAAGGAATAATATGTATGACAATTGATATACACGACAATTCTTTATTGGTTGCGGTGCGCCAATACAATAGGTGGCTCGCCATTGAATGGATTATTGAAGCGCCCGATGGTTTTAGCCCCCATGGAAGCAGCCTTTTGGATACTGAGTTCCCCAAAGCGGTTACGGATATGGTCCATGGCACTGTAGAGTCTTAACATTTCCTCAGTATCATCGAATAGGTTAATTTGATAATTCCCAGATACCAAATCACTGAACTTAACACCTACCAACCTGATGAGCAAGCGACGTTCATACAACCTGTCGAAAAGTTCCATGACCTTGGGAATGATAACATGGTCTGCACTGGTATAGGGAATCTTCAACTGTTTGGTATGGGTATTAAAATCGGAATACCTAATCTTGACCGCAATACAGGCCGTTAACTTTTCCCCTTTCCTTAGCTGAAAGGCCAAGTTTTCTGCCATGGCAAAAATGGTAGTTCGCAACTTGAGCATGTCGATGGTATCCTTATTGAAGGTACGCTCGGTGGAAATGGATTTGCGTTCATGAAACGGGATGAGTGGTGGATTGTCGATACCCTGCGCCCTTCTCCAAATAGTCCGCCCATTGGCACCCAATACCGTTTCCATCATTTCCAAAGGCATTTGCTGTACCGTAGCCACTTTATCGACACCCAAATTGCGCAGGGTATGATAAGTCTTTTCACCTACAGAAGGTATTTTCTTAATGGACAAGGGCGCCAAAAAGGGCTTTTCAAAACCGTGATCTATACGCAATTGGTTGTTCGGCTTTGCTTCTCCAGTGGCCATTTTGGATACTATTTTATTAGCTGAAAGCCCAAAGGAAATAGGCAAACCTGTTTCCTTCATAATAGTTCCCCTTAACTCTGTAGCATATTTATAACTGCCAAAAAACTTGTCCATCCCACTGAGGTCTGCATAGAACTCATCAATACTAGCCTTTTCAAACACGGGCACCCTTTCCCTTATAATTTCAGTGACCATTTGCGACTGTTTGGTGTAGATGGAAGCATCCCCCCGGATGACCACCGCTTCAGGGCACAGCCGTCTTGCTACTTTCATGGACATCCCTGAATGTATACCAAAGCGTCTGGTCTCATAACTGCATGCAGCCACAACCCCTCTATCCCCCGTTCCGCCTACCAATAAGGGCCTTTTTTGAAGGCGACTGTCTATGAGGCGTTCACAGGATACAAAGAAGGTATCGAGGTCCAAATGCAGAATATTTTTGTTCATTTTGCAAAGTTAGCTACATATTTGAGCAGTTATTGCTTATATTTGTAGCAAACAAAATCAACCTCCTTTTTACGATGTAACCATGACAGCACTTTCTAGAAATATCAGTCATTTGCGGGAGCTTAAACGCATTACCCAAGAAACCCTTGCGGAAGATCTTGGTATTACCCGATCCCGAGTAAGTTCGTATGAAGAAGGGCGTTCGGCCCCACCCATTGAGCTACTTATCAAACTTTCGGATTATTTTAAATTGCCCATTGATGTGTTGGTACGGCACGACCTTACCAAAGGGAGCGAACATTCCTTTATTGAACTACGGAACCAGCGGGTACTGTTCCCCATTACTATCAACTCTGAGGGCGATGATTTGATTGAAGTGGTTCCCGTAAAAACCTCTGCCGGGTATTTGGCCGGTTATGACGACCCCGAATATATTGAGCAATTAGAAAAAATAAAGCTTCCTTTTTTACCCACCGGCAAGCACCGTGCCTTCCCTATAAAAGGAGACTCTATGTTGCCCCTGAAACCAGGTAGTTATGTGGTGGGAAAATTTATTGAGGACCGACGGGATATCATGGATGGCCGTTCATATATCTTGTTGACCCAAAATGACGGAATGGTGTACAAACGGGTAAAAGACCAAATTAAGGACAATAACACCTTGTTGTTGGTTTCGGACAATCCACAATACCAACCCTATGAAGTGCCTATTGACGAAGTCCTGGAACTTTGGGAATTCACCTGTAGCATCAACACCCAAGAATACGACCCGCACGAACTAAAAATTAGTAGTATTTTGGAAATGTTCAACAGTTTGGGAGTGGAATTGGAAGCCCTTAAAAAAGCCCTATAATGCACTACACCATTATCGATATTGAAACCACTGGAGGTCAAAACATCACCGAAATTGCCATGTGCCGGCATGACGGCACCAAAATCATTGACAGCTACAGTACTTTGGTGAACCCACAGGCTTATATCCCCGATTACATCACGGCATTAACAGGGATTGACAACGCCATGGTAGCTGAGGCACCTACCTTTTCCGAAATTGCCGAGACTATTTTAAACTTTACCCAAGACAGCATTTTTGTGGCCCACAATGTCAATTTCGATTACAATATCATTCGGAATGAGTTCAAAACATTAGGTATTGATTTCAACAGAAAAAAACTTTGTACCATACGTCTATCCAGAAAACTATTGCCTGGGCACGCTTCCTACAGTTTGGGTAAACTATGCAGAGCTCTCAATATAGACATCCAAAATCGGCACCGCGCCAAGGGAGATACCGATGCCACGGTGATATTGTTCGAAATGTTATTGGCTCAAGACGGATCGAAAAATGTCTTTCAGGATTTTTTACGAAAGACCTCCAAAGAGGCTACACTTCCGCCCCATTTACCTAGTCAGGTTTTCAATAGGATTCCCAATGCACCAGGCATTTATTATTTCAAAAACAAAAAGGGCAAAATTATTTATGTTGGAAAGGCCAAAGACCTCAAAAAACGGGTTTTGGGACATTTCTACAACAAAAGCCAAAAAGAACTGGATCTTTGTCGAGACACTGCAGATATTGATTTTGAACTTTCCGGTAGCGAAACCATTGCCCTATTAATGGAAGATGCGGCTATCAAACATCATTTCCCGGCATACAACCAAGCGGCCAAACGGCCACCAAAAAGCTATGCTGTATTTTCATATCAAGACCGTCAGGGCATTTTACATTTAGCCTATAACACACTAAAATCGGCACCCAATCCCATTCAGATATTCCATGGCATTAGGGAATGTAGAAGCTATTTGGAAACTTTGTGCCTAACCTACGAACTCTGTCCAAAATACTGCCATTTACAGGAAGGTGTTTCGGAATGTTCCCACTACGCCATACACACTTGCCATGGTATTTGCCGACAAGAAGAAACTGTTGCCAAATACAACCAAAGGGTTACCGAGGCTATCGAGCAGATACAAAACACCACTAAAGATATCGTCATCAAACAAACGGGGAGACACCCTGAAGAAGAAAGCTTTATTCTCATTCAGAACGGTTCTTATAGAGGTTATGGCTTTGTGGATAAATCGGAACAAATTATGCACAGCTCAGATCTTGAAACCTTTTTGATTCCGCAAAAAGACACTATAGATATCCAACGGGTTTTACGACCTTTGATTTTGAAAGCAACCAACTCCAACTAACAAATGAAAACCCTACAACTAATTAGCATATTTCTTTTGCATACCTCTATTACCTCTTGCAAAGAGAATACCAGCAAGGAAACCGCTGATGTACAAATTGAAAACACTGAACCCGAAATCACTATTGATGTGTTAGAACACGATTTAAAAAAATGGTGGACTTACCATTCCTACAACATTTCTTTATCTTCCAATTTTAAAGGTTTAAATGAACATTCTGATACAATTGATAAAAAACAATTTTTAGAAAAATTGATTAAAGGAAATTATATCCCTTTAAAGTTGAACTCCAATACCCAATTTGAAACTTACAAACTTTTCAAACTGGATTCGACCGCCAACGAAAGTATTGTAAACACCATAAAAAGTGTGTCATCCATAAACTTCAAACACTTCAAAATGGAAGGAAAGTCGTTTCCAAAATTTGACCTTACAGACCTCGACGGTAATCGCTATACTAACAAAAGCACAAAGGGAAAAACCATCATATTAAAGACTTGGTTTATAAATTGTAAATCTTGCGTTGCTGAATTTCCTGAACTCAATGAATTGGTTAAAAGATACCAACAAAAAAATGACATACTTTTCTTGAGCTTGGCTTTGGATTCAGAAAATGAATTGCAAGATTTCTTAGAGGGCAACAATTTCAACTATCAGGTAATTGCCAATCAGCAAGAGTTTATCAAAGAAAAATTAAAATTACAAATCTTCCCTACCCATATCATAGTAGATGAAAATGGCACAATATTAAAAGTGGTAAATAAGGCTTCTGAAATGATTTCATTTATTGAAAATGAAAAGAACCCCATTGAAAACCTTCCTCCTCCTTCTCCAATGTAAAATCATAATCCATATTTGCGCATGTCACATCACTTCTTAGCTATAATGAGACTTTCACCTCCAAACCGAAATAATCCGGTAATTCGTGAATGTCATATGGATGAAAGTTACTGAACAACAAATCCTCAATATAAATCCCGTCGATGTGCCTATAAAGTGCTGCTTCTCCCAATACATCCTGAAGTATGGTATGGATAAAACTATAATACAATTCTTCCCCTATATCTTTCACTGTCTCGTTATACCCCATAACAAAACACATCAAGTTTGATTTTCCAGAAGCACCTTCATCATCCATAGGAAACCATTTAATATCACTAGCCTTGATGGTCAAACCTTCAAACTCATAAGGCTCATCCAACCCTTGTTTGCATTCCTCCAAATCATGTTTAGGCTGATAAAATGCCTGAAACTTCCATTTTGGCACATTGGGCGCCGCATTGATCAAATTCACCACATACATGGCCCCATTGGGATTACCATTCGCCGACAAGGTCAATACCGCCCTATCAAAAGGACCATTGGGCAGGGAAATTTCAAAGCCCAAACATTCATCAAAAAGCTCTAAATATTCCGTAAGCATATTACTGTAATAAGCCTTGGATACCTCCGAACTATTATGAAGATTATAAAAGGCTTCTTGGTTTTCTTGAAACCACAGCCAAAAGTCTTTGATTTTCTGCATGGGTACTTGGTTTGAGACTAAATTTATAAAATAAATCCTGAAAACAACATTAAAAAAAACGGGAAGACTCTAAGAATCTCCCCGTTTAAATAAACTCATTATACAAGCCTTTTAAATGACCTCAACATATCATTTTACAAAAGCTCGCGTCCTTCCTTATCTGGATCGTTTTTCACCTCGCAGGTTGCATCAAAAAGCATGGTTTCGCCATTTTCCAAGGTGTAAGTCGGCCATTCAGGTAAAGCAGCCGTGTTTGGATTCCCTGTTTTCATGAATTGTAACAAAGCACCCGACATTTTCTCGGCCAAGGCGCGCGGCTCAGCACCTCCACCGGTATGGGTAAACATCAAATCTGTGTTATTGAACCAAAAACTGATATCCAAGCAGTGGAAGGCTCTCATTTTTCCATCAAACAAAGGCGGTTCCCAACCAAACCAAGCTACATATACTGGAGCTTCTTGATTTGCCTTGGCATTGGCTGTTTCCACGACGCCTTTTCGGTTACTGGCAATAAGTGTCATGATTTCCACTGGTTTTGCCTCTGGAAACGATTTTTCATAAGCCTCATAAACTGGTGAGGCCTTATCTCCCAATCCGCCACCAAATCCAGCTCGCTGTGCTAAACCTTCAATAGCTTTGTCCTTGGTGATGTCCTCAAGTCCGGGCACATATCTAGACATAGACCATTCGTGAAAGGTACTGCTGATAAGCATTGGCACTTCTGATGACAGCCCATTGGCTTCGCTGTAAAATGTGCCTTCTGGGATATGAATTCCATCCGCTACAGGACCAAATCCTCCTCTGAAAAAGTCGGTGATGTTATTTTCTTCTACATATCGCTTGGTAGCACGATTGGCAATATCGATATACTCACGCCAAGGAATTTCCTGTAGTTTATCAATCTCTGAAGCCTTAAGACCTGCTTCTTGCAAGATATACTCACCTATTTTTCTGGACGATTCCTGATTTTTTGCAGAAGTCGTAGACCCACTCAATGGCACGGCCTTATGGAACAAGCCTTTGGCTTCTGGCATGGCTGTAAGCGTACATACCTTGGCACCTCCGCCAGACTGCCCCATGATGGTAACATTGTTAGGATCTCCACCAAAATTAGAGATATTCTCATTTACCCATTTAAGGGCCGCTACCATATCCAAAGCACCTACATTTCCAGAATGCGCATACTTATCGCCACCTACCCCAGATAGATCTGAAAAACCGATAGGTCCTAAACGATGGTTAATGGACACAAAAACCACATCGCCTTTGCGACTTAAATTTTCACCATTGTAACTATCTTGTTCAATACCGTTTCCATTGGTATAACCGCCACCATGCAACCACACCAATACTGGTCGTTTTTTAGTACTTCCAATTTCAGGTGTCCAAACATTCAGTTTCAAACAGTCTTCACTTACATCATCATAATTCCAGTGATCGGTAAATGATGAAGCCGCATTGGCATATCTATTCTCCATAATTTGCGGGGCGGTATTTCCCCACCATAATGCTGGGTAGACATTCTCCCAAGCCTCAGGTTCCTGTGGTGGCATAAAACGGTTTTTACCCGCTGTACTGGCTCCATAGGGAATGCCCCTAAAATTGTAAATATCCCTAAGTATGAAGCCTTGCACCTTTCCATATTTGGTATGGGCAATAGCAATGGTATCTCCAATAAACAGTTGCTGTTCATCAGCCTGTGCCGTAAGCGTTGTTTTTTCAGCCTGTTGGCTACAGGAAAGTCCTAAACTCAAGACCGCTGTACACAAGACAAATTGTTGTAATCTTTTCATAATTGATTTCGATTTAGTATTAGCTTTTTGTGACTTCCCGCCACATATTTATTTCCTTTTGAAAACGATTGTAAATAATCTCACACGAAGCATCGATGCGCATTGTTGGTCGCTGCTTCAAATTATAGGATTCCCACGATGGAATTCCTTCAGCCTGAGGGATGCCATTTTTGGCAAATGAGGTCCAGAGCTTCGCCATATTATCTGCTGCTTGAAAACGCTCTGGCCTATTTCCTGCCATACCCGTACTTTCATTCCCCGATTTATCTTTCATGGGTGCCACATTGTAGAATTTGAAAGGAATATCCAAAGCGTGCATAGCACCAAACTCCACATCGGTACCCGGTACTTTCACCTCCGATTTATATCCAAAATTGTACAGGTAGACAGGAGCGCCTCCTTGAGCTGCTTTCTTCTCGGCAATTTGCACCGATCCTAAACCCATAAAGAGAATGGAGCGGATTGCGATGTATATTTCTGAAGGTGTTTTTCCTGGATTGGTTTCTTTATAAACAGCTAGAATCTTATTTGCTTGGTCTCCAAACTCCTGATTTAGTTTTTCCTGCAACTGAGCCTCACTAAGATTGAACACCGATGTATCCCCTCCGAACATCGCAAAGAAAATGTACTCATCCTCATTCCAACCTACCATCAATGGTTTGTCTTTTGACAGTGCTACAGCTGTAGGTTCGAATGGATGATGAGGCAACACGGTTCCATCAACCACGGCTCCAAATCCGTTGGTACCAATACCGCCTATTCCCATAAAGCCTCCCCGCACTTTACCCTGAGCTGGTAAGCTCTGTATTTTCAATTGTGCCTGCAACAATTCCTGAGCAGAAAGATCGAGTAGTTTTCTCCAGTCCTTTGAAGCTATACCTAGCTCCTTTAAAACCAAGTCTGTTGTAATGGCGGCATCTTCTGAAGTTTTTAAAATCACGCCAGGACCACTTTCTATGGAAGCCTTATTAAAATACGGCGCTGCCTCTGGCATGGCATACAGACATGTGGTTTTCATACCGCCACCAGACTCTCCAAAAATCATCACATTATCAGGATCTCCTCCAAATTCTGCTATATTTTCCTTTACCCATTTCAAGGCTATGGCAATATCCTGAACTCCCCTGTTCCCAGAACCTTGATAGTCCTCATCTGCTAAATGGTCCAAATAAAGAAAGCCCAACAATCCCAAACGGTGGTTGGTTTCCACTACCACTACATCATAATACCTTGCCAGATTAGCCCCATCTTGATAGACACTTCCTCCAGATCCATTATTATATCCACCTCCATGGTTGTAAACCATTACTGGGCGCTTTTTATAATCGGTTTCAGGCGTCCAAATATTGAGCACCAAACAATCTTCGGCAGGAGCCGGTTCATTAATTCCGAAGGTTTGATTAGGTGTTTGAATGGAAGGCGGGCCCAATTGTGTGGCATCTTTAATACCGGTCCAAGGCTTCAACTTATCGGGTGTCAAAAACCGTCTTTCTCCTGATACTTTACCGGCATATGGCACCCCTTTAAATATAGAAACACCTTCCTGATGGTACCCTTTTATTTTACCGTAAGCGGTGTTTGCTATAATATTATCAGAACTATTAAAAGTTCCAGGAAATACAAGTTGTGGAATCAATGGAACCGCCACCAAACCTAGTGATGATAGCTTAAGAAAGTTTCTTCTGTTATAGTACATACGCTTTAGTTTTCTGTTGGTATTAAATTTCCATTTCCAATAAATAGGAACTCAAGGATTTGCCGTGTTTATCTAGGGCTGTGGAACTGGTCACCCCTCCGAATAGAGCTTCTTTCAACACAAAATTCAAAGCTCCTAGTTGCGGCAATTCGTAGCGTTTCACATCTCCTTTCACCTGCTTAGACAGCCATTGTTTGACCCTTTCGGGGGTTACCTTTTCCTGAATGATTTTATAATCTTCCGGATTGTATACTATGAGTGACAGGTTACTTATATTTCCCTTGTCCCCACTTCTGGCATGTGCAATTTCCCAAAGTTTCATCTTGCTATATATTTGTGTAAACCACTTCGATTTTAATATCTGATTTAGGCGATAATACCGACAGGACCGATATGACTCCCTCTACTTTTTGGCTTGCACCACCGCCTCCTGCTGGACCGTTGGTATAAAGCGCTTCCACTTCCCTGCCAATGTGTTTCGCCTGTTCGGCAGTAGCTGCCCTTCCGGACACACGAAGCCTGACTTCAGGAACCTCCATAACTTCCACATTAAAAGGCGCCAATGAATTCACCCCAATAAGATCGAAGCGTAAATCTTCAAACCCATAATCAGCCAAACGCTGTTTCATAGTATCCATAGCCAAATTAGCTCTTGCCAAGGCATTGGCCCCACCATAACTGATTTGCCCTTCGCCAAAAAAACCGTTGACATAGCCCACACTTACCTTATAGGTATTGGTAGCAGGATGTCCACTGGCATCTTTAAATTGAACGGTATCCATGTCGATTTCTTCAAATGTTACTTTTGAAAAATCGGCCACCACATCTGGTGTAAAATATTTGGAAGGGTCATGAATTTCATAGAGCAATTGCTCGGTACAAGTAGCCGTATTGATAAGTCCACCTGTGCCTTTCACTTTGGAAATAAAGCCATCACCATGCTCATTGACCTCCACAAAAGGAAAACCAATATTGGCCAAATTTGGCACGATCTTTTTAGGAGGATCGGCAAAATAACCACCACACACCTGAGCAGAACATTCCAACAAATGCCCTATCATGGTGCCTTTGCCAAGTTTATCCGTGTCTGTAAGTTGCCAATTGAATTCAAATACCATAGGCGCCAAAAACAGCGAAGGGTCGGCTACCCTACCCGTTACAATGATGTCCGCTCCATTGTTTAGAGCCTCAACAATACCTTCTACCCCTAGATAGGCATTGGCTGAAATCATGCTATCGCTGATAGAACTCAAAGGTTGACCTGTCTCCAAAATCTCCAAATGAGGTGCTTCTTTTACATTCTCAAGGACATTATCTCCCAAGACGGCCGCTATTTTCAATCCTTTAAGCTCTTGTTGTTTTGCCATATTGGCTATCACCTCCATAGCTGCTATTGGATTGGCTGCTCCCATATTGGTAATGACCTTGATCTTGTGCTTATAGGCCAATGACAACACTTTTTCCATTCGGTATTCCAAAAGATGGTTATAACCCTTATTGGGATTGGCCTTTTTCTCTTTTTGAGCCAAGGCAATGGTGCGTTCCGCTAAACATTCAAAGCAGATATAATCGAGATTTCCCTGTTCCATTAAGGTTAAGGCCGGCTCCAACCTGTCGCCTCCATAACCAGCTCCGCTACCAATTCTAATTGTTTTCATAGTTAAAATGTTATGGCTCCTACCAATAATGACATGATTAAAATAATTAGGCTTATACCAAAGGCATAAGGAATGGTTTTCCGTTGGTGTTCTCCCAAATCCACGCCTGTCAATCCTATCAACAAAAATGTTGCTCCTGTTAAAGGACTCACAGGAAACCCTGTAGTCATTTGCCCCGTTATGGCAGCACGACCAATTTCAATGGCGTTCCCACCAAAATGAGCTGAAGTGCTCGACAAAAGTGGCAAGACCCCAAAATAAAAGGAATCGGGATCGAACAATAAACTTGCTGGCATGGCCAATACTCCCGTTATCACCGGTAAATGACCTCCCACCCAATTGGGAATGTAGGTTACAGCAGCCTCTGCCATAGCCTCGATCATTCCAGAACCTTTCAATATTCCCGTAAAGCAACCTGCCGCAAATAAAATACTCGCCATAAGCATGGCTGCTTTTGCATGGGCGTTAACCCGTTCTGATTGTTCTTTGATGCTTGGATAATTAATACTTAAGGCCAGTACAAAGGCTATCATAAAAATAACATGGGGAGGTGCCACTCCAGAAATCAAGGTGCCTACAGCCAAAAGAATCAATAGGATGTTCACCCAAAACAATTTGGGGCGTTCCAAATCTGAAGTCGTTTCATCTGTATTAATAGTAACTTCCGAAACATCCACGTACCGCTCTTTGCTCCCCAACCTATAGGCTAACAATAACACACTGAGCAAGCCTATCAATACAGGGATCAACATAGGATTAAACAATTCGGTTACCGAAATATCCAAAGCCGTTGCCGCCCTTATGGTTGGTCCGCCCCAAGGCACAATGTTCATGGTACCTGCAGCCAAAGCGACAATACAAGCTAAGGTGGAACGTTTCATTTTCAGTTGATCGTACACGGGTAAAAACGCAGGAACCGTCACCAAAAAAGTTACAGCACCCGAGCCATCCAAATGTACAATCATTGCCAAAAGTGCCGAAGCCACGGCTACCCGAGCAGGATCGTTTCCTGCTAATTTCAATAAACGTTGAATGATAGGGCGAAAAGTGCCCGCATCGGTCAAGATGCCAAAAAAGAGAATGGCGAATATAAACATGACGCCAGTTGGCGCTATGGATTTGATCCCTTCCGTGATAAGGTCTACCGCCTCAAAACCTAATCCCGCCATCAATCCTGTAACCACAGGAACGATTATCAAGGCCACTACCGGAGAGGCTTTTTTGGCCATTACCAAATAAAGCAAAAGTAGTATTGAAACGAGTCCTAGGGTGGCCAACATAAGCTATTCAAATTTTAAATATTCATCAAAAAACGGTAAGACCTGCTGTGGAATTCGGCCTTGTTTGGTATAAATATCGCTTACATGGGTTCCTATATATTCTTCGGCAAAATGGGTGATGCCCACATTTTCCAAACGCTGACTAAACATTTCACATTGAACCGTAAAGCGGTCGCCTGCATTTCGTCCCCAATCCAATTTAATAGCTTCCAATTGCTGTAAATTCCCCAAATAGGTATCAATCATGTAAAAGGGCATATTATCATACCATTTTTGCAAGGTTTCTTGATGCACTATCAATTCATCTCCTTGATATTCAAAAGGCATATCACAGTAAAATGGGGCCTTGTCTGGATTAGGCGACCAAGAGCGACCGAAAGCCACCATCACGGCACCGAAATAGGTTTTCCACAAATCCTCCATAGTTTTGGCTGTAGACAGTTCTTTAAAAGTCTCACTATTGGGGCCATATTCCCGAACGATAGCCAAAGCCCCTGGGCTAATGGCATATAACGAACTAAACACATCCGGATGTTTCATGGCCAGCAACAGAGCTCCATATCCTCCCATGCTGTGGCCTGTTATACCCCTGCTTTCCTTTTTAGGAAGGGTTCTGTACGTTTTGTCTATATGTCCCACCAAATCCTGAACCGTAAAATCTTCCCAATTACCAAACACTCCCGAATTGCTGTAAAAACTGCCGCCATAGGTTGTTTTTTGATCGGAAGTCACCAAAATAAATGGCCGTATTCTTTGGGTAGCAATGGCATAATCCAAAAGCTCCTCCATATAATTCATAATGGTATGGTCGTTTGTAAATCCGTGAAGAAAATAAACAACAGGATATTTCTGTTTAGTTTCGTGGTAGTCCGGAGGCAAGTACACGGCAATAGCGCGTTTGGGATTCTCGCCAAAATCATTTTCCAGATGTTTGGAGTAAATTGAATCGATTTCAACGGTTCCTTTTGGTATGGAAGATTGTGCATTGCAGATCAAAAACTTGGTGAGCAACACTACCAATAAGAGTACTATTCTTTTCATGATTCTTTAAAATATTGGATAAAAAAGGAGGAGCGCCGCCCCTCCCTTCTATCCAGTTGGTTAACACTAAAAAACGTCTTTGTTAGCTTAGTTTCTGCTTAGTTTTTTAAAGTCTGCCTGAGGTACTAATGCTTTATGCACTTTATCCCCTAAAATTTCTTGAGCTACATTGAACTTGGCCGTACCATTGATTTTTGTTGAAGAAGCACCTACTTTCAACTCATAGTCTCCTGCCTCAACAATCCAACTAGAACGTGCCACATCAAAAGACGCCAAATCTTTGGTTCTTAATACAAAATGAAGGGTCTCAGTAGCACCTGGAGCCAACATTTTAGTTTTACCAAAAGCTACCAACTCTTGCTCTGGTTTTTCCAATATCACAGTAGGAGCGCTTAAGTACAGCTGCACTACTTCTCTTCCCGCTACTGTTCCCGTATTCTTCACCGTTACAGACACCAATAATTCATCGGTAAATGTTTGTTTGTCAACTTCCATATTGGAATACTCAAAATTGGTATAGGAAAGTCCGTAACCAAACTCATAGGCTACCGGTACCTCAAAGGTGTTATAATAACGATATCCTACATAGATATCTTCTTCATAAACAGTTTCCCAAGGCACTCTTCTCATAAATGAAAACCCTGAAAGATCTTCCTCGTCTCCTGTTTCTCCTTCAATAGAATATCCAGGGAAGGACTTGGAAGAAGGTGCATCTTCATATTTTATAGGGAAGGAGATTGCCAATTTCCCAGAAGGGTTTACTTTTCCAGAAATTACGTCCACTACCGAATTTCCAGCTTCCTGTCCTGGTTGCCATGCACACAACACTGCATCTGGAATCTGTGCCCAGCTCTTGGTTTCAACCACACCACCTACATTCAATACTACGATGGCTTTTTTGCCCGCCGCATGGAAGGTTTTGGTAACCTCTGCAATTAATTGTTTTTCGGTATTGGTTAAGTAGAAATCTCCAGCCTCAGGCTTACGATCTCCACCTTCACCAGAATTTCTTCCAATAGTAATCAAAGCGATTTCTGAACTTTCAGCTGCTTTTGAAACGTCCTGAGCCTTGATAGGCATTTCAGCTACTGGATCCTTAGCTCCCATAATGGCCGCTAACCAATTGTCTGGCTTTCCTTGTTTAGCTCTAGCATCCTTAATGTAGGCCTCGTAGGTAGTTTGAAGCGCATCGTTGATTTGGAACCCTCCATTTTTCAAACCGTCAATAAGTGATATGGTATAGGCTTCATTTACATCGCCACTACCGGTACCTCCTGAAATGAAATCGTAAGATGTGGTACCAAAAACCGCCACTTGTTTAACATCCGTCAAAGGCAAAGTATTGTCTTTATTTTCCAAAAGTACCATCCCATCAGTAGCTGCTTGTCTAGTTACCTCTGCATGTTTTTTCAAGTTTGGTTTTCCAGACACATCATACCCCTTGAATCGTGGTGTTTTCACCATGATTTCCAAAATTCTCTTGATGTTTTTATCCAAAATAGCCTCATCCATTTTGTTCTCTTCAACAGCTTTGATCAAAGTTTCAATTTGCTCTTTTTGGCCTGGCATGATCAAATCATTACCAGCTTCCATTTGGGTAACAATATCACTTCCGCCACCCCAATCGGTCATTACATAGCCTTCAAAGCCCCAATCTTCTCTTAAAATATTGGTCAACAAATCCTTGCTTTCAGACACATATTGCCCATTGATTTTATTGTAGGCAGACATCACGGTCCAAGGTTGCGACTCCTTAACGGCAATTTCAAAGCCTTTCAAGTAAATTTCACGAAGAGCACGCTCACTTACTACCGTATTGGTAGACATACGATTGGTTTCTTGGTTATTGGCAGCAAAGTGCTTTACCGAAGTCCCAACACCGTTGGACTGAATCCCGTTCACCATAGCTGCAGCCATTTTACCAGTTACCAAAGGATCTTCGGAATAGTACTCGAAGTTACGTCCACATAAAGGATCTCTTTGAATGTTCATCCCTGGAGCCAATAGTACATCGGCGCCATATTCCAAGACTTCTTTCCCCATGGTTTTACCCACTTCGTTCACTAATTCAGTATCCCAGGTAGATGCCAATACGGTGGCAATTGGGAATGCCGTACAGTAATAGGTATTATCATCATCCTTTCTTGTTGGCGAAATGCGCAAACCTGCAGGTCCATCGGCCAACACTTGGGTAGTAATGCCTATTTCCGGATATTCAGAAGTGTTCCCCGCTGCGCCAGGCAAATAGGTTCTAATTCGCTTTACCATATCCGCATAAGCGGTATCTGGATCTACCGGAGGTTTTGGCATTTTGCTTAAGATAGAGTCTGGAATATGAAAATCCATTCCTGTTCCCACCACAAGTTTTGCCTTTTGCTCCAAGCTCATTTTGCCTATCATGGCATCTACATCCACGGTAGGTTTTGCGGGTGCTTCCTGCGTTTCTTTATCTCCACATCCCATTAGTGCCATGGCACCGAAAAACAATGGTATCAATTTCGTTTTCATTGGTTTTTTAGTTTAATTATTTGACAATTTCATCCCATGACACCTTCATTACTGAAGCATCAAAGCAATGATTGATATGTTAGTTTTGATTATCCTATTTAAATTCTCTTTTCTAACTTCTGAAAAAGTTAGACACGTATGGCAGGGCCAAATACAGGGCTGAGTGCCAATAGTCCCAAGTGTGGTTGCCATCACGAATGCGCAATTGATACGGTATTTGCAATTCCCTAAGAACAGTTACAAATTCCATATTGGGACCGAATGTAAAATCGTCATCCCCGCAATCGATAAACCACTTCAGTTCTTTTATTTGCGCAAGCTTCGCCGCATCCACAGTTTTTAAATAATCCATCGGGTTATTGTCTTCTACCAACTGATGGATCTTCTTCTGGGTAGGCTCATTAAAATCGATCCAAAACAATTCTGTTTGGCGCTTTAGGTAAGCACTCATAATATATACCGAAGAGAATTTTTCTGGATGGTGCACCGCATATACAGCAGAACCACCACCTCCCATAGACAATCCCGCAATGGCTCTATGTTGCCTATCGGCAATCACACGGTAATTGCTTTCGATATAAGGGATCAATTCTTCAAAGAAATAATCTTCATACCTCCAATCGGGGTTATTGAAGTAATTCATAAAATCCTTTCCCGCTTCAGGGCACACAATGATCATTTCGGCCGCAGCATCTGAAGTGATCAATTGGTTAGCCACACCTTCCAAACTCCCTTGTTTAGGCCAATCGGTATGGCTACCTCCTCCTCCGTGCAACAAATAAAGCACTGGGTATTTTTTATCGGTATTGGTTTTGTAATCCCTAGGCAAGTAAATGGCATATTCCCTATCCTTTTTCAGGATTTTACTGGGCATTGATTTGTACTCAACTATACCCATACCCGGCCACTGTGCATGGCCGAGTTGAGCAAGAAAAATACATATAACTAATCCAAATATTTTTTTCATTCCTAAGACTATTTAAAAAGTTTTGGGGCAAAAACGCATAAATAGTCTCTCCAGTTGGTCCAAGTATGCCCTCCTTCACTTTCGTGATATTCATACTTCATGTTTATGGCATCCAATTCCTTGCGATATTCTACCATTCCTTGGTATAAGAAATCTGTTTTTCCCATTCCAATCCAGTACAGTTTATAACCATTTTTGTTTTGAGCTTTTATAGAAGTCATCATATCCTCATAAAATTTTGAAGTGGTGCCTTCCATAGGTTTTACTGCCGCAGAAAACAATCCTACATAACCAAAAGTTTTTGGGTAGGATCTAGAAATGTGCAAAGAGTGGAACCCTCCCATTGACAATCCTGCAATAGCCGTATTGTCCATACCTTTTTTAACGCGGTAATTACTTTCCACAAAAGTCATGATATCCTTAAAGGTTTCTTCCATTTTACCATCCATAGTATGATCCAAACGCATGGTTGGCTTATAAAGTCCTTTTGGAGACTCTCCCGGTGCTGCTTGTTGTGCCACATTTCCATTAGGCATTACCACAATCATAGGTTCTGCTTTTCCTTGTGCAATAAGGTTGTCCATAATTTGGGCTGTTCTTCCTAAAGCAATCCAAGCTTCTTCATCACCTCCCATACCGTGCAACAAGTAGAATACAGGATAGTCTTTTTTGCTGGTTTCATAGCCTGCCGGGGTGTAAACCGTTAAACGTCGCTTCATATTATTCCCAGGAGAATCGTACCAACGTCTGGCCACTGTACCGTGAGGCACTTCATTCACCTCATACATATCGGCTTTACCACCTCCAACGATAAACACACTGAACACAGAACTCACATCGCGGATCATATAAACATTACTAGGATCGGTAGTCATGACACCGTCTACCACAATATTGTAACTGTATAAATCTGGTGATAAGGTAGCAGTGGTAAGCGTCCAAAGACCTTCGGCATCCTTATTCATGGCTTGCGGCTTTCTAACCCAACCTTCCATAGGCATCCAGTCTCCCACAAGCTTCACTTCATTGGCTGCAGGTGCCTTGACCCTGAAAGTAACCGTTCCGTTGTCATGGATTTCTGGCGACACGATTTCGGCACCACCAAACAAGGCTTGCTGCGCCGATATTGACATACTTGTAAAAAGTAGTAACAGTGCTAAAAATAGTTTGTTCATTGTTATTGTTTTAGTTTGAATTTTGGGAGCTTACCACCCAGGATTCTGGTTAATATTTTGGTTAACATTCATTTCGTGTTCTGGGAATGGCAACAAATTGTGCTTGGCCTGGAATCCGTAGTTTGGATTGCTGTAGGGATAGGTGACATTAAAAGACCCATCGGCGTTCAAACCACTAAAGATTGGAATTTCATGGCCTCTTTCTGAAAGTGCATCGGTGTCTCCCCAGCGTACCAAATCTTGGTAGCGTATACCTTCAAAACACAATTCCAAGCGCTTTTCCTTTTTAATATCCTGTAAGGTCACTGCACCTAAGGCTGGTAATTCAACACGAGATCTCACCTCATTAATATATTGCAACGCACTCGCCGTATCACCTGATTGTAAACACGCCTCTGAAGCCATTAACAACACTTCGGCATAACGCATCACTCTAATATTTGCAGTGGTCGTAAAGCCATAGGATGTTTCAATAACCTCATAACCTACATATCTGTGCTTCCAATTAAAATACCCCTCATTTCCATACACACTACTTCCTTCGTTAAGCGCAATGTACATTCCTAAAAGTTCATAATACGTTTTGATGGTCCCTTGCAATCTCACCCCTTGAGGTCCTTCCATTTCCACAAAAGCACTGTATAGTTCCTCAGTTGGATTTGCAAAACCCCAACCAGCAGGATAAATTGGGTGCAAGCCTCCGAAATAGCCAAACAGATTCAATTTATCACTTCTCCATCCATGCATGATTCCCCACAACAAATTTCCCTGGGTCCATGGATTGGCGGCATCATTTAAGGAATTATATTCGAAAACTGATTCAGAAGAAAAATCTGAAACCTCGCGAAGCACATCGTCAAAAGTTGGATACAGTTGAAAGTTTCCAGAATTGATTACTTCTTTTAAAACAGTAGCAGATTCGGCATAACGCTCTTGAAACAACAATGCTTTTCCGTAGAAAGATTTTGCCGCCTCCACTGTTAATCTTGCCGGTTCTGCCATATCCTCCGCGCTTCCCTTAGTTGGTAACGCACCACTATCTATGGCATAGGTTAAATCGTCTTCCACCAAAGCCCAAAGCTCTGTAAGAGATCCATTTGGTTGTTGGTACTCTTCAGGAGAAAGCTCACTGATTACATAAGGCACCTCTCCCCAAAGGGTAATTAAATCAAAATATACGGCACCTCTAATAGCATGCGCTTCTGCTACGGCCCGTTGTCTAATTTCGGTATCCGGTCCAAGACGGTTAATCACCAAATTAGACAGATAGATTACGTTGTAATAAGTCGCAAAAAGATCACTTACTGAAGTATTGGCAGGCGTGAAATTATATTCATTGAGCTGCTCAAACTGTGAATTATCACCTCTAGCTCCTCCCCCACAATGGATATCGTCAGACAAGAGGTTTTTCAAAAAATACTGTGTGTACAAAGACCCTCTCCACGATTCGTAAACGGCCGCAATGGCTTCCAAAGCATCTGAATCGGACTGGTAAAAATTCTCCGAACTGGTCACCCCTTGTTGCTCAATATCCAAATTAGACTCACAACCCAAAAAAGCTGCGGCTATCATCACCAAAAAGAGGCGTTTGTAAGTGTTTAAATATTTAGTTTTCATAATCATCGGTTTAAAAAGTTATGTTGACTCCCAATACTGCCTTTCTTGAAATTGGATAGGCTCCTTTGTCTACTCCTAGACTAGATACAGCTCCTGCAGAGGCCTCTGGGTCCATTCCCGGATATTTTGTAAACACAAACCAGTCTTCCAAAGAGCCGTAAAATCTACAGTTATTGATAAAGGTTTTATCCAACAAAGACTTTGGCAAGGAATATCCCAACTGAATTTGCTTGATCTTAAAGTAAGAACCATCAAAAATCGCGGCATCACTAATCCAGTACTTATCCTCGCCATTGGCATTTGGTCTAGGTCTGGATGCGTCTGTATTATCTGGTGTCCAACGGTCATTGTAAAAAGTCGTCAATTTGTTTCCTCTTGGGCGGTCGGTACGTGTTAAGGCATTGAAAATGTCATTTCCTTCCGATCCTGCTCCAAAAGCAGTGAAATCGAATCCTTTAAAACTGGCCGTCAATGTAATACCATAAGTAAAATCTGGGATTGCGCTTCCTATGTTGGTTTTATCATCGTCGTTGATAATCCCATCGGCCGTATCTGGCTTTCCATCGCCATCGGTGTCAATGGTCAACTGATCTCTAAAAATTGGATCTCCGGTAGCATCATCGATATCCTCCAACTCGTAACCTCTAAAATACCACACTGGATAGCCTTCCTCAAAAGCGGTAATCCCCTGGTTGGTATGGTAAGACGCTCCTGAAATTCTTGAAATACTAGGATCCAAATAGGTTACCTTGTTATTCAAAGTGGCAAGGTTCCCACGAATACCATATGAAAAATCTTCTCCTATACGGTCGTTCCATCCCACTTCAATCTCGATACCATCATTGTTTACATTACCGGCATTCACCACGGTAGACCCTACCCCAGTTTCATACGGCGGTGTAATGGCCACCAAAAGGTCTTCGGTTTTCTTTTGAAAATAATCATAAGAAATGGTCAATCTGCTATTGAAAGCACGAATATCGAAACCAATATCCAACTGCTCTGAAGTCTCCCAAGTCAAGTCCTCATTGTTCAAAGTTGAAGGCGAAGACGCTACTTGATAAATCAAGGCATTTGAGAATGGATAACTGGACGAAGACCCAATAGCGGCACGGTAGGCAAAATTTCCTAAAGGACCGGTACTACCGTTTTGCCCCCAGCTGGCTCTAATTTTAAAGAAGTCCAAATGTTTGATCTCTGGAAAAAATTCTTCCTTGGTGATCACATATCCCGCAGAGAAGGATGGGAAAGTTCCCCAACGGTTGCTCTCTGGCAAGAAAGACGTATCACTAGCATCACGTCTTACAGAAGCTTGAAACAGATATTTCTCCAAATAGTTATAACTCAACCTTCCAAAATAAGACATTTGGCGGGTATAAAAACTGTTACCACCCACGGTACGGGTTGCAGAATCCGTTATAAAATCCAAATCCCAATAGGCAGGATCGTTACGGGTAATTTCATCGGCACCACCATTTACCGAAGTAATCTCATTGTGCTGGTATGAGGTACCTAACATTGCTGTGAAATTGTGATCCTTTATATTGAACATATAGTTCATAAAGTTCTCCCACTGGTAATAGATATTGTTGGAAGTGGTTCTGCTCAAATTGATTTTATCCCTGTAGGTCACGGCATTGGCATAATAAATATCCCCAAAGGAATAGTTATTTGTAAAGCCTCCTCGGTACCCAAGTTTGGAAGTGAAGGTAAATCCTTTAAACGGCATAATATCGGCAAACATTGTTCCTAAAATGTTCCCTCCATCATTCTTGTTCTTCGAATTATCCCTCATGATTCCTGGGTGCACCTGCTCCGACTCAAAAATTTGAGAAATTCCATAGTAATCCCCATTTTTATTGGTAAGCAGTACTTTTCCATTGTCCAGCAAATTTTGCATAAAGGCAGGAATTTCGTCTGGTGCATACAGATTAGGTGTTAATGGATCCATGGTCATTACCGCTGCCAAAAGACTTCCGTACTCAGAGTTTTCAGAAACAAATTTACTTTCCCATTTTTCAATGGTATTGGTGGTTCCTACTCTTAACCAATCGTTGATTTTATAATCCCCATTGATCATTCCAGTGACACGGGTATACACATCACTGTCCCCTTTTACAATACCATCTTGATCCAAATAAGACAACGCTAAATAATAAGAGCCTTTGTCATTTCCGTTTTGGAAGCCCAAGTTGTGTTTTTGCATCAAAGAAGTTTCAAAAGCCACGTCTACCCAATCGGTATCAGTAACTCCATCATATAAATTATCAAGTTCACTGGCTTGAATAATATTTCCTTCCGTCATATAATTAATGTACTGCTCTGCATTCATTACATCCGGAACATTGCTCAGCTCATTAACGGCATATTGAAAACTATAATCCATTTTCCCGATACCAGACTTTCCTTTTTTGGTGGTAATAAGTACAACCCCATTACCCGCCTGAGCTCCATAAATAGCTGCCGAAGCGGCATCTTTCAAGATTTCGATACTTTCAATATTGTTAGGATCGATGGCCCCAATATCTTGGGTTCTTAATCCGTCCACCACAAATAAAGGATCGGAACCTGAGTTGGAACTATATCCACGAATTCTAATAGAAGCCGTGGCACCCGGTGCTCCAGAAGTCTGTACAACTTGCACCCCTGCAGCTTTACCTTGAAGTGCCTGTTGGGTGTTGATGACCGTTCTGTTTTCCAAATCTTCCGATTTTACTTGGGCTACCGCACCTGTAAGATCACTTTTACGTTGCACCCCATATCCTACTACTACCACTTCTTCCAAAGCGGCAGCATCCTCTTCCAAAGCAATATTGAAAACAGTTTGGTTGCCAACCGCAATTTCCTGAGGCACAAACCCTACATAAGAAATATGTAACGTAGCACCAGGATTCACATCAAGAGTGAAATTTCCATCAAAATCGGTAGACGTACCGTTGCTGGTGCCTTTTTCAATAATATTGGCCCCAAGCAGTGGCATTCCAGATTTATCGGTTACGGTTCCTGAAATGGTAATTTTTTGAACAGCTTTTGTTTTTGTAGCAGTTTGTTCTATAACGGCTTCAGGTGCTTTTTCCTTAACGACTACCTGACGTTCGTTAATACTATACTCTAAAGGATACTTCCCGAAGGCGATATTTAGGATTTCTTCTATGGAAGCTCCTGTGAGCTGAACTGAAATTTTATAGTTGCGTTGCAGAATTTCGTCATTGTAAAAAAAGACATACTCGCTCTTTTTCTGAATATCATTGAACAATTCCTCAATGGGTACATTGGTTTTGTTAATATCTATTTTCTGAGCGAAAGTGGTATTGGCAAAGGCGCTTGTAAGCCCAAAAACCAGTGTTAGCAAAAATATCTTCATAAAAATAATGACGTATTTTCTGAATATCAGTATTTCTCCCCGCAATAGTGGAGCAAAATGAATTTTATTCATAATTTTGTTGTATTAGTTAATTAGTATTACTGACTAAGTGATATTAAAGTGTACCGGAAGATGTTGGCGCATCTTTCGGTTTTTTTTTATAGGGTACTATTTCATAGGCGACTCTGTTTTAGTGGTATATACATAAATGGATGTTCCGTTACGGTTTTCAAATTCAAACTCTGTAGACTGCTTGATCAATTCCAACACCTGCCCTACACTGTCCTTTAAATCCAGATATCCTGAGAATTTTTGGTTTTTAAGCTGCTCATCCTCTATCTGGATCTCTACATTGTAGTATTTGGATAGTCTGTTTAGGATATAGCCC
The DNA here is from genome assembly GCF_001975575.1 of Mangrovimonas sp. DI 80. Taxonomy (NCBI): domain Bacteria; kingdom Pseudomonadati; phylum Bacteroidota; class Flavobacteriia; order Flavobacteriales; family Flavobacteriaceae; genus Mangrovimonas; species Mangrovimonas sp. DI 80. The sequence goes on from NZ_MSDT01000001.1 coordinate 139,016, forward strand.
AGGTTGTCATTTTTAAAGACAATCAAGCCGTCTCTCCACAAAAAGTATTTGTTGATATTTTCATCTGCCTTGGTCACTATAGACTTTTTATGTCTGCTGTAGGAAGCCACATTGCCGGGCAACAAGGTCACAGACTCTGTTTTTGTAAGCAAGCCTGGTTTGTGGTAGCTAATTTTAACCTTTCCACTTTGAAGCGCGGTATTCACCGAAGGTTCATCGGCATAACTGCTCACGTTAAAAACAGTTCCCAATACTTCAATTTCTTGACCTTGGGTAAGTACAATAAATGGATGTTCCTTGTCATGGGCCACATCAAAGGCAGCTTCCCCTTCCAAGTAAACCGTTCTTTTATCTTCTTTGAATTCTGAAGGATAAATCAATTTAGATCCTGAATTCACCCAAATTTTAGTCCCGTCAGACAATTGCAATTCGGTGCGTCTTCCATAAGGTACCACTAAGGTGTTCATTACCGAAGCCAAATCCTTATCTACACTTTTATCGTTTCCAATAGAAATTTTGTTGGATTCTTTACTATAGGAAATTACCTGATCGTCCTCGGCTACCGAAATAGTGCGCTCCTGAAGTACCAAGCTTACCTCCGAAATGGAATCTACCTCCAAACTATTGGCCAATTCGGTGTAGGTTCCTACCTGCTTATCTGTTGAAAAGAACACAGCTTTGGCTCCAATGCCCAAACCAATCACCAAAGAAGCCGCAATAGATACTTTGCCTAAAAGACGTCTTCGTTTATATTGGTGAACCGACTTAAAAATGCGCTTTTTAAGCAGGTATTTTTCGTCCTCCGAAAGTGAGTCTGTAGTTGATTTTTTATGGAATTCTGTCATGATAGTTTATATAAAAAAACTCTAGGTCTTTATTATATAAAGTCAGACATATACATTTTATAGACAAAAAATTTAGGAATTTTTAAAAAAGAGTATTAAAAATTACATAATTAGGAAGTTACAATGTTTTCGTATTACGAAATCATCAATATCAAGCAAAATAGCAAAAAGGCCTTTCTCAGGGATTTTAGGCCTCTGTAAATGATGGTTCTTGAAGTTTCCACATTCACATTCATAATATCTGCAATCTCTTCGTAATCCTTATTTTGAATAAACTTAAGAATCACCCCTTGCTTTTGTCTTTTGGGAAGTAAGTTTAGGGCCTGCATTAATTTGGAAGAATTCTCTTGGGTAATTTCATCCAAAATTACCAACTCCTCAATAGACTGTTCTTTGGCAGTGCCATAATCCTTATTAAGGGTAAAGACTTCTTGGGTTTGGGATTTTTTGAACTCGGGATTCTTTAGGATTTTATTCTTGAGTGCCCTTAAAAGGTAGAATTTGACATTATCGGTTTCAGAGAGGTTTTGCCGGTACTTATAAAGGTCCAAAAACAAATCATGGATGCTATCCTTAACAATACTTTCTTTAGAAGTTATTTTACACCCATACATATACAGCTCGTCTACGTACCTATCGTATAAGGTACCTAGAGCAAGGGTAGAACCTTCCTTTAATTGGCTCCAAAGTGATTTGTCAGAACAATCTGTAGTCAATGGGCGCTTTAGTTAGTGTAAAGAAAAAATTAGCTTAGCGTCAATAAACTTCGCTCTAAAAAATGAATTTTACAAAAAAAATAGGCAAAAATTAAATAATCAACAACCCCCACATTTACAATGACCTGAAAGCCCAAGAGAATAATTTCCCTCACACTAGCCTTGTTACTCAACAAAATTTTGATCAATTTAATGCAAATGAGGTCATTTGGAGGTCAAAATTTCATCTTAAACATAATAGACAAAACGTTGAATGGCTCCCAAAAAGGATTTACCGAAACCAACAGCATTCTGCCAGATTTTTAGTACCTTAGAAGTCACATTCTTATCGCCATTACACTACAACATTACGCGATATTGCCCTTTCATACAATACACGTAAAATATAAGTGACCATAGATACTTTAACCTACACAAAAGTCATTTATAACTTAAAATAAACAGTTTATGATTGAACAGTTAAAAACATTTCAGGACAACCAATTGGCCATAGAAGTCATTGGTGGATTTTCAGAAACCGATGAACAACTTTGCCAAAAGTGGTTTCAGAAGAAACTTGACGAAGGTTTTGAGCAAGTGAATGTATTGGTAAAACTTGACGAATTAAAATTAAGCCATAGCAGCGTTAAAGCGTTTATGGAAGACTCTATTTGGGCATTGAGGCATTACAAACAATTGGGGCATCTTGCCATCGTGGCGCATTCCAAAATAATAAAAGCATTGGTGCCTATTGACAATCTGTTTTTCCAAAGAGCCAGCAAGGGAAGATTGGAACGCTATTTTGACGTGTCGCAATTGGATGAGGCCTTTGCTTTTATAGACAACTAAAACAATCATTCACCAAGGTTTTGAACTTCAATATGATGCTCGTTTTAGGAATCGGGCTAGTGATAGTTTACGATTTCACCAACGGTTTCCACGATGCGGCAGATATGGTAGCAACCGCAATTGCCTCAAGAACCATGTCTGCCGGAAGGGCTATTTTTATCGTGTGCCTGTTTACATTTTTAGGCCCATTGTTGGGTGGTCTTGCCGTGGCCAATACCATTGGAGAGTTTGTCGATATTAGCGATACCAGCAGCCATTTGGCTCAAAGCGTGGTTTTGGCTGCCATCTTGGCTGCCATATCTTACAACCTCATCACCTGGAAATTCGGGCTACCCAGTTCCTCATCCAACTCCCTTACCAGTGGTCTTGTAGGAGCGGCTATTTTTGCCCTAGGGAGCAAATATATCAATTGGGGATTCTCGGCTTTGGGAAATGGGCAATTGGAAGGGTTTACCAAAATTCTCATTGGCTTGGCCTTCTCGCCTTTGGCAGGCTTCATTGTTGGTTTTTTGATGATGAAGCTCTTCCTTTCAATCTTGAAGCGTTTTTCTTCAAAATCTAAAAAGCTATTTCTGTTTACCCAATATATCACGGTAAGCTGGCTCGCATTCAGTCACGGAACAAACGACAGCCAGAAAGGTATGGGGGTTATTGGCATGTTGTTATTGGCCAATAACATGTATTCGGAATTTACAGTCCCTCTTTGGGTGATTCTGCTTTGTGCCAGTTCCATCACTTTAGGCACCCTTTTTGGGGGCTGGAGCATTATAAAAACGGTGGGGTTTGATATTTATAAGGTGAAATTGATCCATTCCATTACCGACCAAATAAGCGCCGCCACCGTAATACTTGGCTCCTCCTTGATTGGGGCCCCAACCTCCACTACCCAAGTAGTAACTACTTCCCTAATGGGTGTGGGTGCTGCCGAACGTCCAAAGCACGTGCGTTGGATGGTGGCCGGTTCCATCCTAAAGGGGTGGCTGTTAAACATCCCAATATCATTCCTTTTGGGACTCCTCTATTGTTTCCTAATCACACGAATTTTTTAAACCCATGATATTACAAAAACTAAAAAGCTGGATTTTACCCAAAGAAATAAACTTCTTCAATGCGCTGGTACAACAAAGCCTACAAACACAATATATCATAGAAGCTTTGGGGAATTTTTATGTAGGGAATACTCCCAAAAACCAGGACGCCTTACTCGGATTGATTGCCGGGGCAAAAAAAAGTTATTCAGCAAATCTAAAAGAGCTGAATGCCACCTTTATCACGCCCATTGACAAAGAAGCCATCAGCAGGGAACACAACCAATTGTATTGGGTCACTTTAAGTGTTAAACATTTAATGGTGGAAATAGACACCTATCAAATCTATAATTTAATTGAGTACAGCAAGCTCTTCGACTTACTGCAACAGCAAATGGAACAGCTTACCGAAGGTTTCAAAAAACTAGAAGCCAAACAGTATGAAGACGTCCTAAAAAACATAGATCAAATCATCCATTTGGGCAATGACCTCATAAAAGCCTATGCCAATGCCTTAGCATTATTGTTTAAGGAACAAGACATGCCACATGTGCTCATGCACAAGGAAATACTCTCCCAATTAAAGGAAATTAGCAAACGTATCCACATTTGCGCCAACCTTTTGGAGGACATTATTTTTAAAATCAACTAAAAACAACACGCTTCCCAAAGCGTCGCTCAACTTATTTTAACTCCTTCTTACTGAAAATCAACCACAAGCGTTAAAATTTACATCTCTTTCATTATCTTTAAGGTAACAACTTCCAAACCATGCCGTTAAACAAACCTTCCCAAAACACCAACCCCCGCACCACACTATGAAACTATTCATATGCATAGTACTCACTATTTTCTGTAACAAACCCATTTGGGGACAAGAAACACTACTCTGCAAAGGCAACTATTGGACGGAAGACGAAGCCGCATTGATGATGAAAACCTTTGCTTCGGAATGGGATGATTTACCCTCTTGGGAAGCAAGGGCCAATAGAATTAGAAGAGGGATCATTGAAGGCCTACAGCTTGAAAATATGCCGAATATCTCAGGAAACTTTAATACCATTATTAAAGGGACGAAAGCAATGGACGGGTATATTGTAGAGAATATTGCCATTGAAAGTTTCCCTGGCTTTTATATCACGGGAAACCTCTACAGACCCGCAAATAACAGCGAAACACATGCCGCCATTTTAAGTCCTCACGGCCATTTAAAAAACAAGCGCTTTACAGAATATGTGCAAAATCGCTGCGCAGTATTGGCACGAATGGGGGCCGTAGTTTTTGCCTATGACATGGTAGGCTATGGCGAATGCACCCAAGTAAAGCATGACATCCCTATAGCCATGCTCCTTCAGACCTGGAACAGTAAAAGGGTCCTCGACTATTTAGTGTCTCGCCCAGATGTAGACCCCGAGCGTATAGGAATAACGGGGGGCTCTGGTGGAGGCACACAAACCTTTATTTTAACGGCCATTGATGATCGCATCAAGGCCTCGGTTCCCGTGGTTCAGGTATCAGCACACTTTTTTGGCGGCTGCGTTTGCGAAAGTGGCATGCCCATTCATAAAAGTCACGACCACCAAACCAACAATGTGGAAATTGCCGCCCTATGTGCCCCAAGACCGATGTTATTGGTATCAGACGGGGATGATTGGACGCGCAACACACCACAAGTGGAATATCCATATATTCAAAAAGTATATGCTATGTACGGTGAAGCGTCTAAAGTAGCAAATGTGCATTTACCCTTGGAAAAACACGATTACGGTTTTTCCAAACGAACTGCGATGTACAATTTTTTCTCACATTACCTAAAACTGGATAATAGTGAGGTTCTCAGCAATGAAGGTTACCAAGAAGACTTTGTGACCATATTACATGAAGAAGACTTGAAAGTGTTTGATAAGAACAGTTCCAAACCAAAAAACTTATTACACGGCAACAAAGCGGTGATGAAATATCTTGATGTGGACCTTAAATAATAAACTTTTCAAACCCCTACACATTTGGCAACAAACCATTACACAACCAAAACACCAATAATGAAACACCTCTTTTTTATTGCGGGCCTTAGTTTATTCGCATTTACATCACTTAGACCCCAACCCTTAAAAACTGAAAAGCTGGAGCTAAGCTTCCACAAGAATATAGAATTGATAGGTCTGGCCTATTTTATAGGGTTTGAAGGGGTCGATATTGAAAATAAAACCATTGAAGTGGATGGCAAAACAATGCCCAAAAAGGAATGGCATCGATATGGTTATAAAATCTACCAAGAATATCAGGCTTTTGCCTCTAGTGAAAACCTGGCCAAAAGTTTCTCTGTGGCCGACCATTTATGGCTGGATTATATAAATGCCCTGTTGCTCCAAACCGAGGAGGTTCCTAACGCCAAACTTACTCCTGAAATCAAGGAAAGTTTTTATATCAATTTTTCAAAAACCAAAGACCTTGAAGAAGCTAAAAAGAATGTCGAAATTTTCTTGGATGGCTTAAATGCATTTTCAGAAGAAATCAATTTCGAGGCCTATATAAGCAATTCAAAAGTTTACTATGATAGGGCCCTTCAAGAAATAGAAAACAGTTTGCCCGAAGGGAATTTCATTAACACCATGGAATCCTTTTACCAGAAGAAATTTGACAGCTATGCCCTAATCCCAAGTTTAACAACCCCAAAAGGAATGGGCTTTGGAATAAGAATTACCGATAACAACCAAACCACGGTATTTAATGTTTTTGGAGCCACCGATGTTCAGGATCTAAGCGATACCTCCAACCTCCAAATGGGTTTTGCCAATAAGGAGAAACTGCAAGAGCTAAGTGTCCATGAATTTGGCCATTCCTTTGTAAATCCAGTCGTGGCGCAATTGCCAGATAGCATGTTCAAGCAAACGGAACACCTCTTTATTCCTATAAAACCCCAAATGGAAACACAGGGGTACAACTCATGGAAAGTCTGTGTTTACGAACATTTTGTTAGAGCAGGCGAAGTGGTTATTTCTGAAAAAATGGGAAACAAGGCCCATGCCAAAAAACTGCTGACCGACTATACCGAATACCGCGCCTTCGAATACCTTCCTGAAATCATTTCTGAATTAAAAAAATTCGATCAGGGCAACTATAAAACATTTGAAGAAACAGTCCAAAAAACAATGGAAATGCTATCCAATAAAACTTAGAACTACTATGTAACCACCAACCAAATCAACTTAAAATGAAACTGAAAAAATATGCTTCATGGGGCCTTCTAAGCCTGCTTTTAGTCACAATCATTGCAGGCATCTTTGTGTCATTAAGAGTCAAGTCGCAGGTCAAGGAACTCTTCAAAATGAATAAACATTTACAGGAAGAGGGCTATTATATGGGCGAATTTGAGTTTCATATGGTTGGTTTTGGCTATTTGATTGGCAAGGGCCATTATTTGGAAGCCCTTCAAGGCGTTTCAAAATACCATGCCTTCTTGAGCAATAAAGAGAACCTTATAAAAATACCCAACTTTAAGAACAAGCAGGACGAAATTGACTTTTATCTCAACCTTCAAAATCCAGAAACTGGAGCCTTTATGGACAGTTCCGCGCCGTTTTGCACCTACTTTTCCAACACCGAAAATATGGTAATGCATCTGGAAGCCTTGCAAGATTCCACAAGCAAACCGTTACAGCTGAAATATCCCCTCTCCTTTCTCGATAACATCAACACGCCCCAAAAACTGGAAGCTTACCTCAACGACATTTCCTATATGAACCGATTGGGAGCCAAATTCCCCCAAACCTCGTTTCACTTTGCTCGGGACATCTTCAGCAATGTAGAGCCCAATAATGTTATTGAAAGAAACGGCCTGTACCACTTTACTCCCGAATGGAAACAAACCATTTTACAATGGATGTACAATTTTCAGGATGCAGAAACCGGCTTATGGGGTCCAAAACACACAAAAACCAAGGAATTATTGAAATTTGATATCAACAACAGCTATTCCATTGTAAAGAAATTTCGCGACACCAATGGCGAGGATATCTACGAGGAATTTCCCCTGCGATATGGTGACAAACTGTTTGGGGCTACCCTTGAAGGCCTGAAAGTGCCCATGCCGGCGGATGATGAATTGGAATGGGTACACGAATGGAATTTGAAGCAGGCCAAAGGGATTAAAATGCTCCTGGCCTGTTTATGGAAAGATGCCTCTGCTGAAGACCGAAAAGCTGCAAAAGACATCATTGCCAACTTCATCAAGGTGAGCTTCGACAAATACTATGTGGCTGATGAAGGTGCCTTTAGTTACTATCCCAACTCAAAGCACGCCACGGTAGATGGCATGAACAACATGATCCTGAAAAGAATAGGCGCCCTTTCCTATGCGCGGCAAAAACGGTATTGGGGTGCTGCGGAAGCAAATGCCAAAGCTTTGGAACCCCTGACGGTGGACACTTTGGCCGAAAACGACCTCAGTGCCATTTCAAACATCCCAGACATCAACTCTTGGCGGATTTATACCAGTCAACCCGATTTAAAAAAGCTCTATGACCATGTTTCCGCAGTGTATTATCCAACCAATACCAAGGTTTTGGACATCACAGAACTTGTGCCCAACATCATTTCATGGACGGAAACCACAAGCCTTTCCACAGGCAACTGGAAATCGATGGCAGACATTACAAACGAATACAGCTCCTACCATATCCAAAAGCCACTTATTTACCGTGAAAAGGTCCCATATGAAGACCTCAACCAACTTCTGGAACAAACTTCGGAGTTGCATATTATTGGATTCGACATTCTGCAAATCCCTCGGTTTATCCAGAGGATTACTAAAGAGAACAAAAGAGATACCTTATGAGAATTGCCTTTGTCATCTTCATGCTACTCCACGCGGCCATCCATTTGTTTGGATTTGCCAAAGCCTTTGGCTTGGCCGAATTAAAAGAACTCAGGTTGCCCATTTCAAAACCTACAGGCATGGTATGGCTGCTGGCAGCGGTTCTGCTCGGCATTTACAGCATACTGTATCTCACACATGCCAAGTACCATTGGCTTTTTGGAATGTTGGCCGTACTCCTTTCCCAAGGGTTGATTGTCTACTTTTGGAAAGATGTTAAGTTTGGCAGCATCCCAAATGTCCTCATCCTAATGGTGGTTTTTGTGAGTTTGGGATCCTTTTTGCTAAAACGTGAATTCACTTCCAGGGTGCAACATGACCTTTTAGAGAACAACACCTTTCCAACCGATATCTTGACTGAAAAAGACATCGCACATCTCCCCGCTCCTGTGCAAGACTATTTGCGATACACCAAATCTGTTGGGCAGGAAAAAGTAAAAAACTTCAGGGCCGAGTTTGTGGGCGTGCTGCATTCCAAACCAAACGACAAAGGCATGAAAGTCCAGTCTGTGCAGTACAATTTCTATGAAAACCCATCCCGATATTTTTATATTACCGCCACTAAAATGGGCTTACCGGCCACTGCCCTGCATTTGTACCAAAATGAAACTGCCACATTTCAAGTAAAGTTGCTCAACTGGATCACTTTGGTGGATGCCAAAGGCACACAAATGAACCAAGGGGAAACCGTTACTCTATTTAACGACATGTGTGTGATTGCTCCTGCAACCCTTATTGATAAAAGGATACGTTGGGAAGCCATCAACGATACCGTAGCCAAAGGAACCTTTACCAACGGCAACATCACCATAAGTGCCAAATTATACTTCAATAAGAACCACGAACTGGCAAATTTTATTAGTAATGACCGCTACGAAACAGATGGCAACACTTATCGTAACTATCCTTGGTCTACCCCTGTAAAGGACTATAAATTGATAAATGGCTATTTGCTGCCAAGCCAAGGAAGCATGATATACCACAAGCCCGAGGGCGATTTTACCTATGGGGAATTAGGCTATAAAAGCGTCACCTATAATGTCACGGAACTAAAAGACTAAGTATTTTAAACAACACCAAGAACAACCACGGCAAACCTTGAAATATACCTCAGCCTACAAAAGACAGTTTTTTCATACTAATTTTAAAGAAAACCCCTATTTTTAAGCAAAATAACCAACCTTGCTGATATCATGGGTATAAAACCATGGTGTTTAGCCCTTTGTTGTGCCTCATACGAAGAAAAACCTACAAATGAAGAAAAATTATAAAGCTATTCTGATTTCAATGAGTGGAGTAAGAGTTTATAATAAACGATTACTTGACCTTGGATTGACCTTACCCGGATTTGTAGAAAGAAGTGAAGTAATTGCAAGTTTGCCAAGTTTAGGCTTATTAACTCTTGCCTCTCATACACCTGAAAATTGGAATATAATCTACAAAGAATTAGATAACTTTTCAGAATCTGACATACTTGAAATAATTAGCGAAAAGCCAGATATTATTGCTTTTTCTTCATTAACAGCAAGGATTAATGAAACTTACGAATTATGTAAGCGATTTAAAGAAATTGGAATTACGGTCGCAATTGGAGGCTTACACGTTTCAGCAATGCCAGAAGAAGCTACAAAATTTGCTGACATTATTATTCAAGGAGAAGGAGAAATAATTTGGGAAACCATCCTTAAAGATTTTCAAAATAATGAACTAAAATCAATTTATAGTTCAATTTCAAACCCTAAATATAATTTCAAGTTCAAATTTTGTAAAGTTCCGAAATATGAATTACTCGACATTTCAAAATACAATAGGTTAACAATTCAAACAACAAGAGGTTGTCCTTTAAATTGTAGTTTTTGTGCGGCTTCACGAACAATAAGTGCATACAAAAAGAAATCAATTTCACAAATCGAAAAAGAACTTAACAAAATACTTGAAGTTTGGGAAAGACCTTTTATTGAGTTAGCTGATGACAATACATTTGTAGATAAAAAATGGTCGAGAGAATTATTAACTCTATTTGGGAAATATAATATTAAATGGTTTACCGAAACCGATATTTCTATTGCCTATAATGATGAATTGTTAGAGTTATTGGCAAAATCAAACTGTGCTCAAGTCTTAATTGGATTTGAAACTGCAAACAAAAGAGGTTTAAAAGGTATTGACAGAAAAGATTGGAAGCATAAACAATTTGATAATTACCTAAAAGCAATTGACAAAATACAGTCGTATGGAATTTCAGTAAATGGTTGCTTTATTCTTGGATTCGACACAGACACAAAAGATACTTTCAAAGAAACAGAACAATTTATAATTGACAGCAATCTTTCCGAAGTTCAAATTACTTTACTAACGCCCTTTCCTGGAACAGAACTTTACAATCAGCTAAAAAGTCAAAACAGATTATTAAAAGACAACTATTGGGATAAGTGTACATTATTTGATGTGAATTTCATTCCAAAAAACTTTACTGTTCAGGAACTTGAAACAGAATTTGAGAAACTAATGAAAAGAATTTACTCTAAAGAATTAGTTGCGAATAGAAAAAAACATTTTAAACGAACGTTATTAAATAAAAGACAAACAAAAACATATGAGTCTATTTAAAACCTTAATAAAACTATTAACCTTTAAGTTATCCAGAGACGAAATGTTAAATTTTAATAAGCGTCATTTCATTCTTGGTTTGATAGGAACTTGGTTAGTTGGAATGGGAAGATATTGGGATGATATTGGTGCTAATTGGATGCAACATTTAGGTTTAGGTTCAGTTATATACATTTTTGTTTTAGCCTTCTTTATTTGGCTGATTTTACTTCCTTTTAAAATTGAAAATTGGAGTTATTTCATTGTAGTCACTTTCATAGGATTAACTTCATTTCCAGCAATCTTTTACGCAATTCCTGTTGAGAAATTTCTATCAATCGAAACTTCAAACACCATAAACATCTGGTTTTTAGCTATTGTAGCTGCTTGGAGATTAGCTTTATTGTACTACTTTTTAAAGCATTTTACTAAATTGAGTAAAGGAAATATAATTACTGTTACTATAATGCCAATTTGTGTAATTATATCTGTTTTGACAATGCTAAATTTACATAGAGTTGTATTCAATATTATGGGTGGAATGAGAAACCCAACACCACACGATAGTTCTTACTTTGTTTTGATGCTATTGACTGGATTGTCACTAATTTTATCAATACCCTTATTGATTTCATATGGAGTTGGAATTTATAACAGACGAAAATTATTAAAGGAAGAATAAAGTACGAAGGCACAACAATGTGTATAAGCAATAGCGGTTTAAGTGATAAAACGAAAGTATAAACATAAAACAAAGGTCAATGCAAAACCGAAAGGTTAGTGAGTAGAAATCCGCTACTACTCATGGCCAGACCGTTATGCTTCATTAAAATCAAACATTAACCAATGGCAAAAATCTTTAGAAAAGTAAGACAGAATATGATTAGCGATAATAAAGTCGTCAAATATCTTCTTTATGCTATTGGAGAAATTATACTAGTAGTTATTGGAATTTTAATTGCCCTAAGTATCAATAACTCGAATGAATTAAAAAAAACACGAGAAGCAGAGAAAGTCTATCTAAAAGAAATAAAGAGTGATTTAATTCAAGATACATTATTGTTGTCTCAAGTAATCAAAGACCACAAATGGCGAATTGCTCAATTAATGTCTCAAGACACAACTATTGACTTTATATTCGAGGAAATTATTGGTAAGCTACCCAAAGTGGAAGGAGTATCTGAATTAGAATATATTTTCTTTACAGATAGAAAATTTCGACCAAAAATTGGAACTTATAATTCGATGATATCTGAAGGAAAATCAAACATTATAAGCAATCGTGAGCTATTTAATAATATTCAAAATATCTATGAATTGGAAGCCCAAAATATCATAACCATTGGAGAGGATGTATTGGATCGTTCTAATGAATTACGAAATAAATATGCTTATGAAATAAAATATGGTGATTTTGGCTCACCTATTACAATTACAGACAAACGAATATTAGCTGATATTTATATTTCATCTAGACAACTTAATTATTATACAAGGCAATCCGTTATATTAAAACAGAGTATTACAAAGTTAATCGAGCTCATAGATAATGAATACCAGTCATTAGAATAACCTAGGTCTATAATATTTGTAACAAATTTCAATCTAACACGCCATATAGGTCTAAAGAAATAAAATGAAAAATCAAATTCTACTATTACTGGCCTTAGTATTACTAAGTGCATGTAACGACTCATCTAAACCCAGCACTACCATGCAGCCTACTCTAACCGATTATCAACTCGGCGAGAAATGGGTCTGGAAATATAAAGGTGTGACTACTGAAGGAGAAGTTCGCTCAGATGGAACAGATACAAGAGAAATAATAAGTTTTGACGGAGTCCTAGCTATGACTATTGGAAAAGATACCATTCCCGTTACCGAAATTGTTAAACCAGATGTAAGTGAAACACCGAAGTACGACTGGCCTCTCGAAGTGGGTAAAAAGTGGAAATATGAAAACAGTTGGACAAGTCAAGATGGAACTACTGGAAACCAAAGTCAGAATGCCGAAGTACTATCATACCAAGAAGAAACAGTAGAAGCGGGGACATTTATGGCCTACACAATAAAATACACGGGAAAAACTACCAATTCTAGAGGATATAGTGCAAATGAAACAGAAGTTTGGTTATATGCACCTGCTGTAAAAAACTTCATAAAACTCACTCAAAATCAAGGTGATTTTCACTATGTGGAGGAATTAATCGAATATTCAAAACCAAAATAAAAAACGAAGACAACAATGGCTATTAGTAATTGCTTGTTCTCGCCTACTTCTCAAATTTCCTGTGAAATTTTCAGTTTGGTTTGTACTTGTAAAGTTAATCGCTAAACCACGCAACTATTCATAGCCGAGACCGTTAGCCACAAATTTGAAAAAATGAGAAAAATAACATCTCAACTTCTAATTTTAATAACATTAACAAGTTGCTATTTTGGTGCAAACGAATCTGGAGTACATATAATTGATGACTTTTATTTGATTGGTTGGGATCAAAAGGATTGGCAAATTGTATACAGCTTGGATAACAAAATATATGATCCGGAGAAAATAATTGTTCAGCACGACGTTTTTGCTGTCGGCAATAACAAAGATTTCATAATTGCAAAGCAACACCCCTGTGAGAACACCTCTCCTCACCTAATAGATTTTGACAACCCCAAACCAAATAAAACTGTTACAAATTACTACATTATAAAGATTATGAAAGGTGATAATAATTACCAAATACATAAATTTAAAAATGAAAATGACTTTAGAAAAGGAAAAATAAACCTTGGTGTTCCTAATAATTTAGAATACACGTTTTATGATGAAAAATTAGAATAAACTAGCTGCCCGCAGAACAAATTATTCTTTGTTGCAGATTTTCACGTAACGAAACCATAAATAAACCGCTAGTTATAAGGCCAATGAAACACTTCAAAAAAACATCCTTTTTAGCACTCGTATTGGGATGGATTGGGCAAATAATAACTCACATTATTTGGTCAAATTTGAGATATGGAAATGCTTCAAGCGGAGACACGGGAGTAGTAATTTTTTGGTCTTCCTTTTTTCTTCTCATATATTATTCCCTATTTATCCTTTTACCTGGAAAACGAATAATCAAACTTTCCGAGAACAACGGAATTTTAATTTTCACAATATTGTCGGGAGTTTATGCTTTAATTGGATTTACAATTTTAATTGGCTGGGTATTTTTAATATCAAACAACTTTTTAGGAGTTTTTATAGACGCCTCTATTTGTGGAGTAATATTCGGACTGACTTTCCATCTGATTTGGAACAAAAAACGAAATGAATTAAAACAAATACATTTGATTCCTATCCTGACATTGCCTATTATTTTTCTTTTCATTTATTTATTTGCATTCCCAAAGCTTTTACCATCTTTAGCTTATAATGTTGTGCCGCAATATGTGAGACACGATATTTTAAAAAATACAATTCCAAAATTCAAAGTTGGTGATGAATTATCGAAATTACAAAAAACATTACCTGGAGAGTTTGATTTTAAAGATTGTCACGGGAATCAAGGAGCGATGTTAGAAAATTTTCAATATGTAATCGAAGTAAATTGCTGTAAAATAATAAGAATTGAATATGGACCTAGACAAAAAACTGGGTATACTATGGGAGGAAAGAGAAATCCCTGCAACTAACAAAGCTAAACCACCTTTATTCTAGATAAAACATTCCAAAAAGTGCTCCCTTCTTTAAATACTAAGATTCCTGTTTCTTTTTCAAAAACGTAGACCTAATCAAGCCAATGGCGGCTCCACCAAAGCCATAGGTAGTAATGATAAAACTAAGCCGTATGCTATAATGAGAAATTAGGCTTCCTGTGGCCTCTGGCAAAAAGGCTTCAGAGCGGGGGTCTATGGCAGGCATCATGGCAAAGGCCAAAAAAATACTGGAATTGGTAAAGGCGCCTATAACCATAGCCCATTGCACATGCCAAGCCAGAGACACTTTTGCTGCTGAGACACCCAAAATCAAGGCGGTCATTAATAAAAAATCGATATGCCCCTGTAAGACGCGCTGTGGATCTCCCGGAAATATGAATCGCGCTATAGGCACATCGGTATACACCCCAATCAGGGACCAGGCCAAAAGCAATCCAATAAGCAGGTAGATGCCAGAGGCCCGCAATAATAACTTGTTATGTTTCATGTTGCGTGTAGTTGGTTTCTCATGTGTTTTATCGCAGCAATGGCGCAGAAAATGGACACTTACAATCCTTCTAAAACACCGGTTGTCTATCGATTAAAGTTAATCAAATTTCAACGCACACAAAAAAACAGCACAAAACTGCTGCTGTTTTCTTTCATTTTATAGGCTAAAATCCCCTGTAAATTACCCTCTATGGAGCTCTAAATATTGGCGCTTTCTTGGCTAATTGCTTATTTCAAAATACGTAGCCCCACATTCAAATAGGCCCTGCTTTTTACGTCCAAATCCAATTCCGTATTAAGGTTGTCATCTTGTACCTGAAACACATTTCGAACGGCAATACCGCCTCCTGTAGTCACGTAAAGATCGCCTATAAGCTTAAATTGAAACTCTGGTCCCAAGGTGATTCTGGAATAGGACAGCCTGTTTAAATCTAAAGTGGAGGTAATGTCATCAAAATGCACATTGTACAAATTACCATACACCGCAGCCTTAAGCCCCAATCGGTACTTTTCATTGAACACATAGTATTGACTTGCATAGGCAGGCAAAATTACCGAGGTTAACCACTTTTCCTTTTTATAGGTAAAGCTCACAAGGGGAATGATGGTTAAATTTCCAAAACGACTGGTATAGGCCAATCCAAAACCATACTGAAAATTTTGGCTTGCCCTTTTGGTAGCCATGGCCGACACCTGGAAGATAAAATCATCGGAATTCAAACGTTTATGAAAATCGGAGGCTATGGTAGGCATGGCATTGAACACAAGCCTCCAACGTTTGGGCAGCACACTAATAAGCCCAATAGACAATTGAATAGAATGATAGCTCTCTTGGATGTCCAAGGCACTTTGGTCGAACGTTGTATGATAGTTGAATAAGGTATAGTTGATGCTATTGAACAAATAGGTCTTTTTTTCCTTTAAGGGAAAAGCTAGCTGCATGGTCAAGCGTTGCTCGTTCATTTCCAGTTCTCCCCTATCAGTATCGGTATTAAAACTAGTCTTTGGATAATTGAAATGGTCTAAGGTCAACAACGGAAACTTATGGAATTGCTTATATACGGTAGAATCCTGAGCACTCTCTTGGGCCGTAACAGTTAGCGTGAATAGCACTAACAAAAATAAGGTAAGGTGTAGATTG
>NZ_MSDT01000010.1:0-133364 GCF_001975575.1 Mangrovimonas sp. DI 80
TACATTGGACACATCCCAAGCATTCAAAGGCTGATTAAAACTAGTTGCTCCGTAAAATATTTCATCCATAGTAGATATATTGGACACATCCCATTTATTCAACGGTTGGTTAAAACTGATTGCATCCTTAAACATCCTCCTTGAAGAAGTAAGACCAGAAAAATCCCAGGAATTCAAAGGTTGATTAAAATTAGTAGCACCTGAAAACATCTCATTAACAGAAGTTACACTAGAAACATCCCAATCATTTAACGATTGGTTAAAATTGGTGGCGCCTGAAAACATTTTCTCCATATTTATAACATTAGACACATCCCAAGTTTCTATACCTGGCAATGTGGTTATTGAAGTACAACCAGAAAACATGCTCTGCAATGTAATAACCTTAGAGGTATCCCAAGTTTCCAACCCTGGTAATGTGGTTATTGAAGAACAACCGTAAAACATGCTCCTCAATGAATTTACTTGACTTAAGTCTGGTGCATCTGTGGCATTTACCACTAAATTAGAGCAGCCATAAAATGCTAAATACATAGACTTCCACTCTATATCCCCCCATTGCTCTATACTTTTAAGCTTTTTTGCACTATTCGACTTTTGTTGAGCCTTAGGATAGTTACCAGAAATACTTACAGTATAAACTCCCGCCTCAGCGTAGACATGAGACCTATCTGTCCACTGGTCAGTAAATACCGTTCCGTCCCCAAAATCAACAGTATAACTGTACCCACTAACTGAAGAATTTGTACCAATGGTAATATCCAAATCACCTTCCTCTACTTCATACGTAGTAATAAATGGTGCTTGCGCAACTGCGAGCGTTGCCCATAACATGATCATTAAAAATAAGTAGGTTTGCTTCATGGGTTTTAATAAAAACTTAGTTGATTTATTTTGTGTAAAAAAAGAGAAAATCCAGCTAAAAACTTAGTATCCCTAAATTATTTTTAAGATTTAACCTACAATTAACTCAACCGCAAATAATTAAATGGTCTTTATATTTATCACTCCATTTTAACCCTAAAGCGTCATTTCTACCCATAAAAAAACGCAACCATTTCTGGTTGCGTTTTTATTGAGATTCCTTCTTTCGAAGGAATTTGCTATTTCACTTCTTCGAAGTCTACGTCTTCAACATCATTGCTTTCGCCTGCATCGCTACCTGCGTTTCCTTCAGGTTGTGCTCCAGCTCCGTTTTGTTGTGCTTCCGCTTGTGCTTTGTACATTTCTTCGCTAGCTACTTTCCAAGCTTCGTTAATTTTCTCCAAAGCAGGATCAATTACCACGATATCCTTAGTTTCGTAAGCTTTCTTCAATTCTTCCAAAGCATCTTCGATTGGCTTTTTCTTATCATCAGACAATTTATCACCAAACTCCTTCAACTGACTTTCAGTTTGGAAAATCATGGCATCGGCACTATTCAATTTATCAGCAGTTTCCTTGGCTTTAGCATCAGCCTCAGCATTTGCTTCAGCTTCTTGCTTCATCTTTTGGATTTCTTCTTCTGTCAATCCTGAAGAAGCTTCAATACGGATATCCTGCGTTTTATTGGTTGCTTTATCTGTTGCTGATACTTTAATGATACCGTTGGCATCAATATCAAACGTTACTTCAATTTGTGGCGTTCCTCTTTTTGCTGGTGGAATACCATCTAAGTGGAAACGACCAATTGTTTTGTTGTCTGCTGCCATTGGACGCTCTCCTTGCAACACGTGGATTTCAACCGATGGTTGGTTATCCGCTGCCGTAGAGAACACCTGTGACTTTTTGGTAGGAATGGTTGTATTGGCCTCGATAAGCTTGGTCATTACATTACCCATAGTTTCAATACCTAAAGACAATGGCGTAACATCCAATAACAACACATCCTTAACATCTCCTGTTAATACACCACCTTGAATAGCGGCACCAACAGCTACTACCTCATCTGGGTTTACACCTTTACTTGGCTTTTTACCGAAGAATTTCTCAACAGCCTCTTGAACCGCAGGAATACGAGTAGATCCCCCTACCAAGATAATTTCGTCGATATCACTCTTAGACAACCCAGCAGCTTTCATTGCCGACTCACATGGAGCGATGGTACGTTTTACCAAATCGTCGATTAATTGCTCAAACTTCGATTTTGTCAATGTGCGTACCAAGTGCTTTGGTCCACTAGCAGTTGCGGTAATATATGGTAAGTTGATTTCTGTTTGTGCAGAAGATGACAACTCAATCTTAGCTTTTTCTGCAGCTTCTTTTAAACGTTGTAATGCCATAGGATCTTTGCGAAGGTCCATGTTTTCTTCAGCATTAAACTCGTCTGCCAACCAGTTGATGATTTTCTCATCTACGTCGTCACCTCCTAAGTGCGTATCTCCATCGGTAGACAATACTTCAAATACACCGTCTCCCAATTCCAAGATAGAAACGTCATGCGTACCTCCACCAAAGTCGAATACGACGATTTTTTGATCGTGACCTTTTTTGTCCAATCCATAAGCCAAGGCAGCTGCCGTAGGCTCGTTAATAATTCTTTCTACTTTTAAACCTGCAATCTCACCAGCTTCTTTGGTAGCTTGACGTTGAGAGTCGTTAAAATAGGCAGGTACTGTAATTACGGCACGAGTTACATCTTGTCCTAAGTAATCTTCAGCAGTTTTCTTCATTTTTTGAAGAATCATGGCCGAAAGCTCTTGAGGTGTGTACAAACGTCCGTCGATATCCACACGCGGGGTATCGTTATCTCCTTTTACTACTTTATATGGTACGCGTTCTGCTTCTTTTTTAGATTCAGAATATTTATTCCCCATAAAACGTTTGATAGAATAAACCGTTTTAGTTGGGTTGGTCACTGCTTGTCTTTTGGCTGGGTCACCAACTTTAATCTCGCCTCCTTCAACAAAAGCAATAACCGATGGTGTAGTACGCTTACCTTCTGCGTTTGGGATTACAACAGGCTCGCTACCTTCCATTACAGAAACACAGGAGTTTGTTGTACCTAAATCGATTCCAATAATTTTACTCATAATACTAATTTCTTTATTTGTTGCGTTGAATGTTCAATTTTAAATTCAGGAGGTATATGTCAATGATTATGCCATTGAAAAAAATATGACACGATGTCATATTTCCATTTTTCCTGTGCCAAAAACCAAAGAAAAGCAAGAATGTCCGTCATCAAAACTCCTTTTATTTTTAACTGTAATAGTCCACCCTTCTTTTAAATTCAGTAACTTTAACGATTATAACATCATTATTTCAACAAAAAAAAATATTATGAAAAAACTTTTTGCACTTTTAATGTTTACGTCACTGCTATTTACAGCATGTGAAGGAGACCAAGGTCCTCCGGGCCCTCCTGGTGAACCTGGTTCCATTTTTGTTGCCAGCGCTTTTGAAATAGAAGTCGACTTTACATCTGCCAACGGTTACGAAATCATCGAGCCTTATGGATTCACTGTTTACCCTTCGGATGTTGTGTTGGTTTATATTTCCTGGGAATATGACGGTCAAGATATTTGGCGCCCTCTGCCACAAACGGCCGAATTTGCAGAAGGCACTTTAGTTTACAATTTCGACTTTACTCAAGACGATGTAAGATTATTTTTGGATGGAACTATAAATTTTGGCATTCTTGGCTCCGAATGGACCCAAGACCAATATTTCAGAGTTGTAGTAGTTCCAGCCGACAATGTTGATGGTGTAGACCTTAGTAATTTAGATGCCGTTATGGAAGCTGGAGGCATTTCTGCTTTTGAACAAAAGTAACTTCATACTTAAGTAAACCACTAAAATCAAACCACTTAAAACAAACGTTAATGCAACTTCAGCATTAACGTTTATTTTGCACTTTTATACCCCTTATCTTCTTCTACAAACTGTATATTTGCGCTCAATTATATCGTTTTCGTAAATGGAGTGTATTAGTGTTTTTGACATGTTAAAAATTGGTGTGGGACCGTCTAGTTCCCATACACTTGGCCCTTGGAGGGCTGCAGAACGTTGGATTGCCGAACTAAAAGCAAATAACAAATTTGACAAGGTTGAAAAAGTAAAAGTTGACCTTTTTGGTTCGCTTTCCCTAACAGGAAAAGGACATGCCACGGATTATGCCGTGCTTTTAGGATTAAGTGGTGCAGACCCAGAACGCATTCCTACAGAAGACATTGATGTGATCATTGCCAACATCAAAAACTCACAAACACTTTGTTTCAATAACGAAAAAATGATTCCCTTTGATTTTAATGAAGAAATTAAATTCAATCGAAAGTTTCTGCCATTCCATGCCAATGCCCTAACCTTTACGGCAAGCATTAATGGCAGAAATTACAAATCTACCTACTACTCTATTGGCGGTGGATTTGTGGTTCAGGAAGAACGCAAGGTAGCCAAGGCCAATAAAATTATCTTTTATTGCACCTTCCCTTACCCTATTGAAACGGGCACCCAACTGTTGGATTTCTGCAATCAATTGGAATTGCCAATTTCAGGAGTGGTTTTGGAAAACGAAAAATCCATACGAGAGGAAGCTGCCATCGATTTTGAATTGAAGCGCGTTTGGGATACCATGTTGGAATGCATGTACCTAGGTTGCCACACCGAAGGAAACCTGCCAGGTGGCCTAAATGTAAGAAGACGTGCCTACGATACCCATCAAAAACTAAAAGGAGAACTTCCATACAATAGACCTCAGGAATGGTTAGAGACCATTCGGCTTACAGAAGTGAAATTCAGACAGATTTTTAAATGGGTGAGCTGTTTTGCTTTAGCAGTAAATGAAGTAAACGCATCCTTGGGACGTGTCGTTACAGCCCCTACCAATGGTAGTGCCGGGGTAATTCCGGCCGTATTGATGTACTATATGGTAATTGAAAATCACAAAGCTAATTTTGAACATGTAAAACGTTTCCTTTTGGTGGCAGGAGAAATTGGTAGTATCTTTAAAAAAGGTGCCACGATCTCTGCTGCAATGGGTGGATGCCAAGCCGAAATAGGCGTATCCTCTGCCATGGCCGCTGGTGCACTTTGCGAGCTTTTGGGAGGTACACCTGAACAGGTGCTGGTAGCTGCAGAAATTGCCATGGAACACCATTTGGGACTTACTTGCGACCCAATCGGCGGATTGGTACAGGTGCCTTGTATCGAGCGTAACTCTATGGGAGCCATTAAAGCCATTAATGCTGCTGAACTAGCCTTGGACACAGACCCCAACAATGTAAAAGTGCCATTGGATAAAGTAGTCAACACCATGTGGGAAACTGCAAAGGACATGAATTCCAAGTACAAAGAAACTTCAGAAGGAGGTTTGGCCGTAGGAGTTAACCTAACCGACTGTTAACAAAGTTTTAGCGTTTCAACACAAAGGAATAATAGCTTTAATAGCATAATTTCTTATTTAAACTCATTATTTTTGCATCTCCTAAATGTAAAACACTATGTCTGTAGCTAAAAAAGAATACAAACGAATTACGGTTAAGTCCTTGGTAGAAATGAAGCAAAACGGAGAGAAAATCTCTATGCTTACTGCCTACGACTATACTATGGCGAAAATTGTTGATGAAGCTGGAATAGATGTTATTCTTGTTGGAGATTCTGCCAGTAATGTTATGGCTGGTCACGAAACAACACTTCCCATCACTTTAGACCAAATGATCTATCATGCCTCTTCTGTAATAAGGGCGGTTCAACGTGCTTTGGTTGTAGTGGATTTACCTTTTGGAAGCTATCAGAGTGATCCTAAGGAAGCCCTTAGGTCTGCCATTAGAATCATGAAAGAAAGTGGCGGACATGCCGTGAAACTTGAAGGTGGAAAAGAAATCAAGGAGAGTATCAAACGTATTCTTCATGCAGGTATTCCTGTTATGGGGCATTTAGGATTGACGCCGCAATCTATTTACAAATTCGGAACCTATACCGTAAGAGCCAAAGAAGAGCAAGAAGCTAAAAAGCTTAAAGAAGACGCCTTAATGTTGGAAAAAGCTGGTTGTTTCGCCATTGTTTTAGAAAAAATCCCTGCTCAACTGGCCAAAGAGGTTGCTGAAAGCGTTTCCATTCCTGTTATTGGTATTGGCGCTGGAAACGGTGTAGACGGACAGGTTTTGGTATTACATGACATGTTGGGAATGACCCATGAATTTAATCCAAGATTTTTGCGTCGCTACATGAATCTTTATGAAGAAATGACCTCGGCCATCTCACAATACGTAGACGATGTGAAGACCCTGGATTTCCCTAACGACAACGAACAATACTAAGGTTCTAATTTCCCAATATCAGTATAGTGGGCAAAAAAACCATATCCACACCAGAAAATCTTCAGGTTTTATATGAGGACAATCACATTATTGTGGTTAACAAACGTGCAGGCGATTTGGTACAAGGCGACAAAACCGGGGATTCGCCGCTTAGTGATATTGTTAAGGAGTATTTAAAAGACAAATACAACAAACCCGGAAACGTATACCTTGGCGTAGTACATCGTTTAGACAGACCCACTACAGGCATTGTGCTGTTCGCAAAAACCAGCAAGGCACTTCCAAGACTCAACAAATTGTTTTCAGAAAAAAGTGCCTCCAAAACCTATTGGGCATTGGTTAAAAACCAACCTCCCAAAATGGAAGACACGCTTATCCACTGGTTAAAAAAGAACCCTAAGAATAACAAATCATCAGCTTTCCACAAGGAAACCACTAGAAGTAAAAGAGCTGTATTACACTACCTTATTCTCAAGCAATTGAATAATTATTTTCTGCTGGAAATTGAATTGGAAACAGGCCGTCACCATCAAATTAGATCTCAATTATCTAGTATTGGATGCCCAATCAAGGGAGATTTAAAATATGGCTTCGACCGAAGCAATCCAGATGGCAGCATTCATTTACATGCCCGGAAATTGGAATTTACGCATCCGGTTTCCAAAGAAGCTATATGCATTACTGCTCCTTTGCCTAATGATCCGCTTTGGGATGCCTGTTAAAATTGAAAAGGGTATTTAAGAGTCAGTCTAGTGCCTTCACCAAGCTTAGATTCTAGCAAAAATGAAGTATTAACTAAAGCCGCTCTACTTTTCATATTGATCAACCCTGAACCTTTTGTAATAGTTACCCCATCAAATCCTTTTCCATCATCCAATGCTACAATTACCAGTTCTTCGGATGTATAATTAAGCGTTACAGCCAATGTTTGAGCTTTGGAATATTTGACAGAATTGGAAAAAAACTCTTGTAAAATCCTAAAGAGAATGATTTCGTGTTTATCACTCTTCAAAAACCTCCTCTCTCCTTCTACATTAATAGTCACCTCTTTAAATTTTAGCCGCTTTAAACGTTTCATTTCATTGGAGAGAGACTCCTCCAATCCTAAAGTAAGGACCACTTCATTATTGAGCGACTTAGAAAGTGATCTCAATTCATTTAAACTCTCCTTTACAATGTCTGATGTTGATTGCACTCTTTCAAGGGTTTTACCTGACACTTTTGAAGACAGCATTTTTAATTGCATATTAGCATAAGTAAGCAATTGAGCCACATTATCATGTAATTCCCTTCCAACTTGCTTCATAGTTTCTTCTTGAATTTCCATTTGAGCATTTTGAAGTTCTCTTTCAAAAGCCTGCTGCTGTCTAATTTTATCCATAACAAGCTTGTTCTTGCGCTTTTGAAACACTATAAAAAACACAATAATTAATGATGAAATAACCACCAGAACGGCAATCATATATACCAATAGATAACGTTCGGCTTCCGTACTAATTATTGATTCTGCGGTTTGCAACATAACAAGGCTAAACTAAAAGTAACATACATCATAAAATTGGCACAGAACAAAACCGACCATTTCAAGACCAGATAGTCCATATCAGCCAAATTACTGTACCTATTAAAAAAAATAAGAGGAATGGTAGCAAAGAAATAAATGAGAAGCACAGAACTAATATAAAAATTAATTGATTTATAAAAGGTTAAGATTTTATCCGATTCGAGCACTTCTATAAAATATAGGGAGATACTCATTAAAATTAACAACATGCCCCCAATATTAATTCCAGGCATAAAGGCCGTAAAAAAAGTTTTGTAATCTAACATAATTGAAATAAAGGCAAACACTATATACGCTACAGTACTTGCCTTTAAAATTATTTTAAGTTTTCTCGATTGTATTGTCTTTCTGAAATAAAATGAAAAGAACAGAGCACTGCCCATATTCCAACAAAGAGTATACCACCAAAAGTTTCTCTCAAAAAGTGTCCCCTTTATGTAAAAGATTAGAAACTTTGGATAATTAGCCACCAATTCAACAAAGACAATAAATACCAAATAGAAGATAAAATATCGCACAGGCGTCTCTTTATATTTTCCATAACACATTACCGCTATAAAAGCTGCAAGGGATATTAATATATCCGACATTAAAGAATAATTATCGAAAATAAACACCTTCATACGAAAATTTTACTGTGGATAATTAGCTGTAGGGGGGTCACCTGGTTTAGCTCCATCAAACCCGTCGGCATCTTCAATATCGGATGTAGTCTCCACAAAATTAAAAGAGAACATACTTGCTTCCGAGGTTTCCAAGCTTGCCGTACCCCGAATTCCTGTAGGAATTAAAAACATAGTGGTCAATCCAGCCTCTCCATTTGAGTCTGGTTCTGCACCAAGGTAAATCCTAATACCATTCATAGAATATCCCAATCCAGCAGACTGCTGCTCAGCGTAGTCCAAATAATCCCTTAAACCAGATAAAGAATACCAAGAAGAACGATTATCTCCCTGCTTAACTAAGGAATCACTAATTAATTTGTGCCTTAAATCAAAAGCTCTATCCAAAACCTTTGCCTGGCCTGGTGTGATAACTCCCTTAGGCGCAGCAATTTTTTCAATGACAGGTTCCGCTGTCCCTACTTCCGATTTGCAACAATACAAATACGTTGCGAGGGCTCCCAATACAAACCCTACTACTAATAAAAGAATTTTTTTCATAATTATGTGGTTAATTGTTCATGCCAATATATTGAAAATCTGCACAACAATCTTATTTTTCATAATATTTTTCTTACATATGTGATTTCCTTACAAATCTCAACTTTTGCCCAACTCCTTTCTGAGCCAATATATTGATGGCCGCTTCCGTAAGCTGCAACGCCCTTGGATAGCCTCCCGTAGTTTGACAATCCCGCATCAACACTATTAACTGCCCAGAAGGTGTCAATTGCACCGTCCCAGGAAGCACAGGAGCAGTTATAATGGCGTTTAAATTATTAGGAAGGGTTTGACTCATCTGATAGGCCATACGGCTGTTATCGTTCGAAATTGTAAATGTTTTTGAAAACAAGATGGTTTGTTGCTCTTTGGTGAGCTCATTGAACTCTGGCCCTTCAAAAACCTCCAAAGTCTCCGAAACAAAATAAGAGTCATCAAACCTAACAACCGCATGCCTTTCTAAGGAATGTTTCTTCATTTCCATTAGCTTCAACTCATCGCCCTTTAAAACCCTACTTTGCGAAGTCACCGGCCAATACATACTCCGACTTCCCAATACGGATTCTGTTTGAACACCTCCCAAAACCGATAAATAGCACCTCATCCCCTTTTGCAATCTTCCAAAAGTCAATCTATCTCCTTGAAAAACGTCAATTGCCATATTGTTTTTAATAGGCTTTCCATTAACCCTAGGGCTCATTTCTGCTCCAACAATACAAATGCTTGTCGCTACTGTAAATTCCAACTCAGGACCTACCATAGTAATCTCCAAAACAGCCGCATGTTCCGGATTCCCTAAAAGTACATTCGCAAACTTTGCAGATTGCATGTCCATAACTCCAGAAAAAGGCACTCCAAAACTAGCTTGCCCAAACCTGCCCAAATCCTGTACGGAAGTATACAATCCTGCCTTTAGAACCTTAATCATAATTGCTTTCTAAATTTAGGTTGATACACTCCAAAATCCACATCTCTTTTTATATTTTCATACTCCACAATATCCACGGAAACAAACTTTACTTGATCTCCCGCTTTTATAAAACATGGTGGCGACTGATGCGGATTGAAAAATTCTAAGGGAGAATTCCCAATAATATTCCACCCACCCGGACTTTCATTTGGGTAAATTCCGGTTTGATGTCCACCTATGGCCACCGCTCCTTTTTCGACCTTCATTCTTGGTGAGGATTTTCGTGGAAACTGAAGTTGGTGATCCAGTCCTCCCAAGTATAAAAATCCGGGTAAAAACCCGATAAAATAAACCGTGTAAAATGGTTGGGAATGCAGTTGGATTACCTCTTGTTTTGTCAACTTTTTTTCTTCTGAAATTTCGTTCAAATCTAAACCAAATTTAGTATCATAGCAGACTGGAATTTCCCAAACCAAAGATTCCAAAGTCACGTCATCAACTTGCGATTCATACCGTGATTTCAACCTCAAAATTTCACTATTGAAATCTTCAATAGTAAAACTATAAATAACTAATAATGAATTATATGATTGAATTATTTCAACAATAACTTTAGAAAGAATTTTCTGAATCTTATTTTTAAAAGAAAGTACATCTTTTAATACATCTTCATCAATACGAGAAGGCCATTCCACTAAAATAGAACGTTCATTGAAAGGTAAAAACTTCAACTGAAAACCCTTCATAACATCATAAAATTTTCACATTATTCACCTTTAATTTGGCAGTCAATTCTTGAAGTATTTGTACTGCTTTTGGATGGTCGCCGTGAACACAAAACGTATCAGCTTTTAAATCCATTTCAGAACCAGAAACAGTTCTTACTTTTTGCGTTAAAATCATGTTGTAGATATGATCAAAAACAGCCTCTGTAGTTTCGATAATCGCCTCAGGTTCCTTTCTGGACACCAAGGTCAAATCATCATTGTAATTCCTATCGGCAAAAGCCTCATAAGTCACCTTAATATTTTCCTTTGAGGCCAAATCTGCAATTACAGACTTATAGGGCACATATAGAGCAACCGGCATCGCAATGCTCTTGACCACCTCAACAATTACCTGAGCTGTTTTTACATCAACAGCCGCCTTATTGTACAAAGCGCCATGAGGCTTGATATGGTGCAATGGTACATTTTCCTGATATAGCACAGCCGCTAAACTCCTTACCTGCTTTTTAAGGGATGTATATAAATCTGCACAGGAAATCTTCATGGGTTCACGACCAAAATTTTCTTTGTCCGGATATGAAGGATGTGCCCCAACCTTTACTTTATACAATTTGGCCAACTTCACCACAGCACGCATACTCTCCTCATCTCCAGCATGCCCACCACAGGCTATGTTACATGACGAAATATAAGGCATCAACTGCGCTTCGTTGCCCAACCCCTCACCTACATCTGCATTAATATCTACAACAAAACGACTCATTATACCACTTGTAAAACTTTCAATATACTTTTCAACCCCAAAAGGATGGTCACAACTAAGATAATCATTCCCAAACTATTTTGAAACATGGAATTCTTGTAAGTCCCCAACAAAGACGCTCTATTCATAGCCCACAGTAAAAACCCCGCGATTAACGGCAACAACAATCCGTTTGAAAATTGACCAAAACGAATGATTTCTATCAAATTAAAACCTCCCATCGAAACTAAAACTCCAACTAACAAAACAACACTCCAAACTACTTTAAATCGAGTCGATTTTAAATTGGAAGGCCACCCAAAACATCCACAGGCAACATAAGCTGCTGCCAAAGGCGCCGTAATAGCACTGGTGATTCCTGCTGCAAATAGGCCTACGGAAATGACATATTTTGAAAAGGCTCCAAACAAGGGTTCCAAGCTTTTTGCTAAATCGCTTGCATTAGTCACCTCCAAATCGTTTACGGCCGACGCCGCAATAATTACACACATGGAAACCATTCCTCCCAACACCACAGCAATACCCGTGTCTGTTCTCGCGAATTTTAAGCCCTCTGAGCCTTTCCATTTCTCTTTCGCCAATGAGGCATGCAAAAACAAATTATAAGGCACTACAGTGGTCCCTATAAGCCCCACAATGGTCATCAAACTTCCTTCAGGTCTCTTAAGCATGATTATCCCTTTTATGATGCCCACTATATTGGGACGAGTTACCACAGCAACCGCCAAAAACGACACACTCATAAGAATGACCATTGCCAAAAGAACTTTCTCCAACAACTTATAACTCCCTTGAAACAACAACAAAAAGGCTAAAATTCCAACGAGGATCACATGGAGATTAATAGAAAATCCTAAAAACTGAAGATTCATTTTTCCAAACATAGCCTCCAATCCCAACACAGCACCACTAATATTTCCTGCCTCATAAGCCGTATTGCCAACAACAATCGCGGATAACACCAAAAGCACTAAAAATCGTTTAGCCAATTTGTTCTTTATCTCACTCTGCAACACATCTGCCAATCCCTTTTGCGTCACAATACCCAGACGAGCTGCCATTTCCTGTAATACTATGGTAGCCACAATAGAAAAAACCATAGCCCACAACAAATCCAGACCAAACTGAACCCCCGCAATGGTACATACGGTTACTGTTCCAGGCCCAATAAAAGCAGCTGCGACCAAAGGACCTGGGCCAATGTTCTTAAACCACTTAGTCATGAATAGAATTCAATGCATAAATAGCAAAACTTCCCAACCAGTGCCCACCTTCATAACTATCCCCAACAATGGAGGGCAGCGAATGATTGATATGTTTATAGGCGATGTTCTGTAAATGTTGATATTCAGGAATCCCTTCGGATATTTTCATCAAACTCCAAGCTCTTGAAAAATTCACCCCATCCAAGTGCACCAATTTTCCATCAGAACGATCAGAAACCTTTCCTACATCCAAAGTAAAATTAGACGCTACAAGTTGTGGTAAAAAATCAGCAAACCATAGTTTGAAGTCTTCTTTTGGCAAAATTAGCTTCATTAAAGCCGCCTCTTCCAAACAGGGGGACAAAAAATCAAAACCTCCGGGCTCCCACGATAAGGGACACCCTTGGTCGTTCATATAGAAATCTTTGGCTCTCTCTTCAATCAACTGCTTTAGTTCTGTATTATTTAAAGTAGTTGCATAATCATAGGCAAAGGATAAGCCAAAGGCGGTGTTTGGGTGCTCTCCTACCCTAATTGGATAATTCAATTTGGGAAGAAACTCCAAATATTTCGTCACGATTAAATCTGTCAATGGCTGCAGATTGCTTTCCAGTTCTCTCGCAACAGGATCATTCCAAGTATGAAGCTCCTCTGCCAATTTCAGTAACCAGGCCCAACCATAAGTTCGCTCATAAGTTTTGTTATGTTCTCCATAAAAATAAGCGACTTCTTGGGCAATGTTCTCCTTAGAAATATGCTCCAGTAGCTTTCCTTTTATCTCTGAAGCACCTTCCAACTCAGGAAAATTCTTCAACAAACTCACCAAACTCCAATGCCCATGCACCGCCGAATGCCAATCGAAACAACCATAAAATGCAGGATGCAATGCCTTTGGGGATCGCAGGTCTTCATCACCACCAATCACCTGATTTAATTTATTGGGATATTCAGTATCCATACAATGTAAGGGTAATTGAGATAGCCTTTTGGCTTCTTCAGGATTTAACACAGGTGCTTTTTCTGTTTTTTCTAGGGTTATTTCTTTAGCTACTTGCTCATTTTCACTTGACGGATTCTTGCAGGAGAAAACCACAGCAAGCGCCATTACAACATAATATTGTTTCATTTACTAATAGTTATTTTAAAATTTAGGACAATCACCCCAACCAACCTTCCCTATCCAAACTTCTGTATTGAATAGCCTCACTTATATGAGCTCCCTGAACCTCAGCACTGCCTTCCAAATCGGCGATTGTTCTTGCCACTTTCAAAATACGGTCATAAGCCCGCGCAGACAAGTTCAAGCGTTCCATAGCCGTTTTTAACAACTGCTTGGAAGCCTCATCCAACACACAATAGTTTCGGATTTGCTTGGTATTCATTTGCGCATTGTAATGCACATTATCATATTCCTTAAAGCGTGTCGATTGCAATTCCCGAGCCTTCGTTACACGCTTTCTAATGTCTACAGAAGCCTCGCCCTTCCTATCATCGGAGAGTTTTTCAAAAGGCACTGGCGTCACTTCAATATGGATATCGATTCTATCCAACAAAGGTCCTGAAATCCTACTCAAATACCGCTGCATTTCTGCCGGAGAAGAGGTCACCGGGGCACTAGGATCGTTAAAATAGCCACTAGGACTGGGATTCATACTGGCCACCAACATAAAACTGCTGGGATAGGTCACGGTAAACTTTGCCCTAGAAATGGTCACTTCCCGATCTTCCAAAGGTTGACGCATCACTTCCAATACCTCTCTTTTAAACTCGGGAAGTTCATCCAAGAATAATACTCCGTTATGGGACAATGAAATTTCACCAGGCTGAGGATAACTTCCACCGCCTACAAGCGCAACATTTGAGATGGTGTGATGAGGACTTCTAAACGGCCGTTGCGACATCAACCCCGTATGCTCTTTCACTCGGCCTACCACCGAATGTATTTTCGTGGTTTCCAAGGCCTCACTCAAAGTCATAGGCGGCAAAATACTAGGCAAACGCTTTGCCAACATGGTTTTTCCTGCTCCAGGAGGCCCAATTAAAATAATATTATGCCCTCCCGCCGCAGCAATTTCCATACAACGTTTGATACCTTCCTGCCCTTTGACATCGGCAAAATCGAATTCAGGAAACTCTAGGTTTTTATAAAACTCTTCACGCGTATTAATAATGGTTTGCTCTAAAGGTTCATCCTTATCAAAAAAGTTAATGACCTGGGTGATGTTATCCACTCCAAACACTTCCAAGTCATTCACAATGGCTGCTTCCTTAGCATTCTGACTCGGCAAAATAAAACCCTTAAAACCTTCCTCCCTCGCTTTTACCGCAATAGGCAATGCCCCTTTTATAGGCTGCAAAGTACCATCCAAAGACAATTCTCCCATTATCAAGTACGATTCCAGTGCTTCCGCTTTAATCTGACTTGAGGCCGCCAAAATGCCAATAGCTAAAGTCAGATCATAGGCAGAGCCTTCCTTTCGCAAATCGGCAGGAGACATATTGATGATGATCTTTTTCCCTGGAATTTTATAGCCGTTATTCTGAAGCGCTGCTGCAATTCTGAAGTTGCTTTCTTTTATTGCGTTATCGGGCAACCCCACAAGGTGATACCCTATGCCATTGTCCACATTAACTTCCACTCTAGTTGAGGGCATGTAGACTTTCTGCAAAAGTGTAATGTTTATGCGAGTTTCAAGCATATGTTAAATATATAAAAAAAACCACCACACTATTATAATTACAGTTTCTATTTAAAAACCTACGCTCCTTCTATTCCTTCATTCCAAGATTGAGGTTATAGATTTTATCCGTTAAATTGGTTTTCCTCCAAGCAGTTCCATACTCGGTGACAACATAACCCTTATCAACCAGTTCATCCAGTTCCTTTCTGACCTTGACTCTGGGTAGACCTATTTCAGTTCCAATTTCACCACAGGTCTTTAGATATCCTCCACCAAAGGTCATTATCACTTCAGGCTCATTCAAGATTAGACCTAGTATCAGCTTCTGTGTTGATGTCAGGTCTTTGCTTCTCAATAAATTATATGGTATATTCATGTTATTTGCTTTTTAAATATTTCTTATTCAACAATTGAATTTCAGATTTGTACATGGGATAGTACTTCTCAATTGTTTTCTTGTTCATCTTGGTTTTTCTAACCAATGACTTCTGAGTAATCTTACCATCAGAATCGAAATCCCAATCCTCAATTGCTCTTTCAATTTTCAGCTTACTGTTTTTGACTTTATCAGAGGTGATTTTAGCCATTGTAAGGCTTCTTTTCTCTTGAGTGGACAATTCATACATATCATTATAGATAAATCGTCTAGAAGCATTTATGATAGGCTTCAACCCTTCCAAGGGCACCTTCATGACAGAACTAATTATAGGTTCAATTTCTCTATAGGATAATGGTTCATGGCATCTTTTAATATTCAGTGATTGAATGATTCTCAGTAGTACATTGTATTCAATGTGTGGATTTAATGCCCTAATTTGATAGGCTATACTGGATAGCTTGTTATTGCGATTACCACTAGCTATCTGAGTGAAAGGAATCATGACTTTACAATAGTGAATCTTTCCTTTTAGGTCATATATGGCCTCTCCATCAAAGGCTATCTTAGGTAGTACCTCATTTAGATTATCATATCTTATCTCCTGTAGTGTATTTTCCCCCATTTCAGTATGTATAATAGGGTTGTGTATAATATTACTACTGTAATGGGGGTATTTTGTACTTATGGTTTCACAAGTCCAATATTCGGAATCATTATTTATAAAGATGTTGGGGTCATAAGACAATACATTAACTTGGCCATTCTTCCTAGCTCCAATATCACTATTGATATCCAGTTCTTTGGAGATGAGGTTATAGTTGTACTGAAAATTGTCCTGAGTTAGACCTTTTACCCTAACCAAAGCTCCTCTTCCTTTACCCGATAGTGAAAGCCACGATGCATGCAACAAAGGGTGATTAAAGTTAATATTGGTGTTGCCATCAATATCCAGATACATGAATCCAGTGCTAGCAATAATATGATTATCCCTACGAATCTTATCGAATTGGAAATTCAATGTGTAGCATGGTAAAAGACTCCTTTTGATAGTGGTGTACCTCAACGCATCTTCGAAGTATACTTCTCTAGCTTCTAGAATGTAATTTAAGTTATTGTCTCCATGTTGGATTTTGCTCAGATAGTCTTGAGGACTGATTGCCCCAAGTACGTTACTTGAGCTAGTAACGCTTTTGAAAAAATTTAACATTGTTAAATAGTTTTAATCGAATGCCACCTACAATAGTGTTTGCTTATTTTTCAACTATTTATATAGGAGAGAAGCATTCCTAATGTCCTATTGAAGTTGCTCCAACAACTTGTGTTGTCAATAGGACTTATTATTTGCCCCAATAACTCTGGGACCATGGGTATGGTGCTGTTCTAATTTTAATATGGCACCATATCCAAGTTTTGCGACCTTCTTTATGGTTAAGGTCTCACCATGTACTTATTATATATCTCCCTCATTCTCTTCAAGGTTTTATACCTGCCATTTTTAGTCGAATTATAGCTCTCAGATGAGGTTTCTGGTAGCTTATAGACCTTATCAATCCATTTTGATTTAAGCTCGGTAAAAGCTCTTATTTCCTCTCCATGTAGATTGAGGAAGAATAAGAGTATTAGGGAGTCCTTCCTTTGGTTAACAGGAAGCTTTTCCATTGGGATGTTGAGCTTCCATTCGTTGTCTTTTGGTTTTGTATTCATATCTATTGGTTCGGACCTTTAGTGGTACCTACAATATAAATAGTCCAAACCAATCAAAAAGTCATCTTATAACATGACGTATGAAAAATTATTAAATCAAAACAACCAAAAAAAATCTCTCGTGACAAGAGATATTAAGAATTTTTCTTAACAATTAACCTTCCAGAATGGTATAGAAATGGTCAGCTATAGCCCAATAACTCATTTTTATTAAAGCAGGAACCGACCTAGGATACATTCAACTTCTTTTGTGACACAATTCCACAAAAACGACCGAGATTTACACCCATGTAGCTAGCAATACGTTTAATTCTATTACAAATCCTCTGGATATGTAAGAATTATATGTAAATTTGAGGGAATAAATATAATGGGGATAAACACCATGGTGTTTATCCCTCTGTTGGCAACCATTAAGAAAAATATGCTCAATTTTAAATCTCTATATTTCATCATACTGATTTCAAATTTGATTTTGAGCTGTTCCTCATTTAGGAATAATCTGATTGCAAGTGGAAATCAAAACCAAGCAATAAAAAATGCAATAATTGATTTCAGTCATACCAGCAAATTGTATAAAGAACATAAAGTATTTGAGGTTGAATATATTGATACTCTTTACAGGAAAGTATTGGAAAAAATTGATGAGCGTAATTCTTGTTGGGTCAATGGTGAACCATACCAAGGAATCATTGCCATTAATATTTCTGCTATGACTAATGAATTCACCTATTTGCTCTCTGATAGTTTAGGATTTAAGAAAGATAACCTTCCATCAAGATACATTGAGCAAGATGGAAAATTTTTCTTTTGGAAAGACAATCAATTTAAGGTGAATGAAAAAACTGTAGAAGTATTGAAAAAATATAACGTTGTAAGGGAAGACTATCTCAATCCTACCTTTGTAGTTCATGAGTCTCAAAAAGCTGTGGATTATTATATATGTCGTTCTGATTTTACAAAATATGAAAAGGTTACGACAAGTAAGGCCATTGGATATTATGATGCGCCTGAAATTGATTGTGAATAAAAAACGGTTGCCAACACTGGCTATAATCCATTGCTAACATCCTACTCTACAAAAAAATATTAATTTTAACTAGCTACAATTCCTACTCGGAAAATCCTACGGATTTTACTCGCAACGGAATTATAGCCCAACCGTTATAGGCAATACGAACCATTCAATGACTAAATTTGATTTAGATAAACAAACGATAAAGGACTTAGGAATTTTTGATGATATTCGATATACGAATTCAATTTCCAACTTTTATAATCAAACAAAAACAACTGGTGGTAAGAATTTCTTATATCGGCTAATGAGAAATCCTATCGCTGACATTGAAGAATTGAGACAAAGAACCGAATTAATTCAATTCCTTATAGAAACAGATTTTGATTTAAAAATTAATTCGGGTCAATTCGACTATATTGAGCATTATCAGAGATTAAGTATCGTTCCTCTTAAAAATAACTTTGTTGATGCTTTCTTCCAAAACCTATCTTATAAAATTAAGCCAACAAATGATTACTATCTCATAAAATCTGGAGTTCAGCAACTAGTATATTTGATGAATCAACTTCAGGAAAAAATGGAATTATTGAATAATATTGATATTCCCATAAAGCTTGATTTACACTTAAAATGTATTTCAGAATTAATTGAAAAACCTGATTTTAAATTCGTTTATAATGACAAGTTAAAAATAAACTATTCCAAACTAAATAAATTAGATAGTTTATTTCGCAAAAAATATAAAAATGAAACAAATAAAGTTATTGAGTTAATCTATCAATTAGATGCATTTATAGCACTTGCGGAAGTTGCAAAAGAACAAAAACTCACGTTACCAAACTATTCAGAGTTAAAAAATCAATCTCTATCTATTGAAGAATTTTATCATCCTCTTTTAAATAATGCCGTTCCCTATTCCATTGAAATTAATAATTCTTCAAATCTATGTTTTTTAACTGGTCCTAATATGGCTGGAAAATCAACATTCCTAAAATCAGTTGGACTATCAGTTTATCTAGCTCATATCGGATTTCCAGTTCCCGCAAAAAAAATGAGAACAACTATTTATAATGGAATTGTAACTACGATTAACATATCAGACGATGTGAACTTGGGATACAGTCATTTTTATAGTGAAGTTCAAAGAATAAAAGAAACCGTGCTAAAAATAAAAGAGAAAAATAATCTTTTTGTGATTTTTGATGAACTGTTTAGAGGCACAAATGTAAAAGATGCTTTTGATGGCTCATTATTGATTATAAAAGCATTTTCAAAGATACCAGATTGTACATTTTTCATTTCAACTCATATAACAGAGGTAGCTGAAGAGATAAATCATTTAAAAAATATACAATTCAAATCATTTGGTTCAAAATTAATTGATAAAGTTCCTTCTTATGATTATAAATTGGAAAACGGAATATCTTATGAAAGATTAGGTCTACAAATTCTAAAGAATGAAAATATTATAGAAATTTTGGATTCAATAAAGAATAAATGAGTACTGCCTATAACAAAGTGTATAATTTATTGCTGGTTATAGCCTACTTACGAAAGTCCTCGCGGACTTTCTATTCGGTTTTTATTTGCTAAATTAGGTGCTTAACCACGCAACAAACCATATACAAACACGTTATGGGCAATAAAACGCAACCAAACCAGACAAATTACATCTTAAAGGAAAAAAGATTATGAAATACCCAATATTGATTTTTATATCGTTGATTTTTGTTTTTTCATCCTGTGATAAAGAAAAGCAAATTCGGACTACGACTTGTAATCAACCGGACGATTATGAGTACCTTGAGAATTATAAAGTAGATACAATGTGTTCAAGTGATTTATGTATAGAGTATTTTAATATCTGGAAAGATTTAATTAAAGAAAAAAATAATTTAAGCCAAGATTTTATTGATACACATATAGAATATTGTTATTCAGAGATAAATTCATGGGCAGATGGAATTTCATTTAGGATATGTTACAAATTTAAGGTTGATTGGGCAATTGCCTATAACTGTGACCAATTCATAATTAAAATAAATGCAGACAATACATATTATCCAACATTGGATTTACCAAGAGACACATACTTGACAAAGGAAAAAGTTAAGATTGCGATTGATAATAGAGCATTTTCCTCAGACATTATAAAAATGTCAAGTATTGACAAAATAAAATTTGCTACGATGGATAACGCCTTGCAAGATTTGATAGGATATTCAGGTGTAAATCAACTATGCTTAAACATGATAACTATAAATGATGATAATGGTGATTTAATTTTGGAAGCATCGGCCCAATATGAAAATGAGGAAAATTCATGTGTCATAGGAACAATAGATTTGATTACCGGGGATAAAGAAGTAAAAGACACACCATGTTGGATTAATTAATTACTGCCCATAACACGCGGTATAATAAATTGCCGGGGCAGTAGGTTATTCAAGGGTTGTAGCCCGCTTCAACATTAGTGTAACTTGACAGGAAATCGCCCGCAATCGGCAACTTTTCATACCACCACCGTTACCTGCAAGCTGAAAAAATTGAGAATGCAAAAAGAAATAATATCTAAACCCAAATTATCTTCAATTCTAATATTGATAATAGGCGGATTTCTCGCAACAATATTCGGGATATTTATGATAATTAAAGGAATTGAAAAACAAAGACTATTAATAATTGGAATCCCATTTTTTGCAATAGGACTATACTCTTTGTATTGGGTTTTAAATTATGATATTTTAAAAATATCTAACGGTAAATTAATTTTTAAGTCAATTACAGGTCTAACCAAAAAGACCATTTCCTTATCTGAATTAAAATCATATACGGAAATTGAGAAAGAGAACGCGAAATTAAAAAATGAAGTTGGATATATGAAATGGAAGGATTTGACCTTATACGGAGATAATTTCCGATATAAAATTTCATCAACCAGCTATACAAATTATAAGGAGCTGAGGAAAGAACTTATAAAAGGTTTGAAAAGAGATTTGCAAGCCGAGATTAAATGGCAAAACAATAATCTGACCTATATTGGTTTAGGACTAATTTTGTTTGGTTTTTTCATTGGTTTTTGGTTTTGGCAAGTCACCAAAGACACTCTGACTGACAAAATTCTGACTCTACTAATATCTGTTGGGTTTGTTGGATATGGAATCTTCTTGCTGTATAAACGAAAAAAGCCAGCAGGTAACAACGTATAACCGCAATTACGGCGGATTCGACTACGTCCGAATCCACTCGGAATTGCTAACAACAGTGCTAAACCGAAAAACAAAGTAAACCAAACCGATAACTGACGGTTATACAAACCGTTGTAGCACATTATGAAATACACCCAGTATAGAGAAGACGGAAGGACAATTGTTGTTCAAGGTATCAAGTGGGTAAGTGTTGAGTCATTTCCAATTACCGATGACTTGAAAATAAATGGTAATGGCTTCGTTGAGAGCCTAAAATCGAAAGAATTTTATTATTACAAAAATCGTGACACCACCAATCCTGTTAAGCCTGTAATTACTACGCTTCACGGACCATATTTGATTGAGGATATAACGATTAAGGATTACATCATAATTGACGATACTAAAGCAAAGGAACTTTTCAATGAAACACTAAAAGACCCTTTGTTTTTGGACGAACAAATACTCGATTTAGATTTTCGTTTTGAGGCAAGTCGACTATTCAATTCAGCACTTGAAAATTGCATTAAAATTTATTGGTTAAATAAAAAATTTACCTTCAACGATAGATTTAATTCGATGTATAACTATTGGGCGGAATTCATTGTAATCGGAGAAAATGATTTAAAACTAATAAGCATCGGAGAAGACTAACGTGCTACAACAACGTGTATAGTTCATTGCTTCTGATTTTCCTCGCGGAAAATCCTCGCACTAAACTATTGCCAGTTTTATTTGCTAAATTAGTGACTTAACCAACGCAACAAACCATACACAAACCGTTGGGCTACATTACTACTAAAAGTTAGGAGTATTAAATATGGAAAATATGAATGTCAAACGACTTTTAAAATTATTACTCTTATGTCCTCTATTGGTATGCTGTACATCTAAAAAAAATGTCTATATAAGGTCCGAGCTTCTCAATAAAATCGAGACAATTATTGAAAAATATCAAGAATTTGTGTTGGATACCTCCAAATTTAACCGACATGACCCCGAAGTTTATGAAGTACAATTTTTCGAATATGAGGGCAAATGTCACATTTCCATCAACACTAACATTAACTATCAAAGTAAACTAAATGGATTCACCTTCATCCATGGAAAACTAGTTACATTTAATTACACTTCATCAAAATGCAATGAAGGTTGGGTTACAATTTACAAGGCTCCGATTATAGAAAATCTAAAAAATTACAAAAATGAAAATGATTCACTAGACAATTACCAACCTGCCTTTTGGGAATTTATTATTGATGGAGACAAACTAATTCCTGCAAGACAAAACAAACTCGAAATAAATTTTGAATAAAACGTAGCCCAACACTATGTATAATTCATTGCTTCTGATTTTCCTCACGGAAAATCCTCGCAACTTTATTATCTTAGTTTCTTAACACGAAAATCCTGCGGATTTTCACGCAACGAAACTATACACAATCCGTTAGCTAACATTATGAAAAACGCTATCGCAATCATTTTACTTTTTGCTTTTGGAACAGTCTCTTCACAAGATGATTGTAAAGAATATAAGGAAAACTACATTCCAAAAAATCTGAAAGACGCAATTGAATATTTGGATTGTGAATGGTCGGAATCTGACAAAACGGAATTTAAAGACAAAGAAGAAAGCTATGCTGTGACCGAATTACATTTTGGAACTGGACAAGGAATAAGAAATGGCTGGGGATTGTGGAAAGGTAAAAATCGTATTTCAAAGTTTTTTAAATCTAAAGGGATTTTTCATCCTGATGATATGTCATCAATAATTCTTACATCTTTTCACAGAAAGTTAAACGAAAAACCTATTGATTTAAAAACTCAAATTGAATACTATAAAAACTACTGGGATAAAATTTCAAAAGAAAATGAAAAGGAAGAAATGTTGATTGAAAAAAACTTTAATAATTTCAAAATTGGGGATACAGTAAAAATTGCTTTTAGTAAAGCCAAAAACTCTGGGGAAAAATTAAAAGTTTATAGAGTGCAAAAACACGAAAACCCTGAAGATATAGCTGATTGTTATTTTATAGGAGTTGTTACTGATAAAAAAGAGAAAAGGAAAGTAAAATACGATTATATTAAGAAAGAGAAAGGTGTTGAGAAATTCACTCTAACCGTATCAATTAAAGATTTTTGCGGATACACAGAAGGAGAGTTTTCAAGCACAGCAATGTATTACGACCTTGACGACATTATTGAGAAGGATAAAGAGTATCATTTTAGTTTAGAATATTTTATAATAGAGAAATTAAAATAACGTTAGCTAACACTGGCTATAATTCAGCGTGGCTTATGCCCTATTCTGGAAAATATGTAAATTTAACCAAGCTGATTTCTTATGCGGAATGTCCTTCGGACGATTCCACGCCGAAATCATAGCCCAACCGTTGTAGCCAATTTAAGAAATGACAAAATTCCGACTGACTTTAGTAACTGAAAACCAAAAATCTCTTGAAAAGGGAAATAAGTTTGCGGAGCTGATTTGCGGAACTCTGAATTGTAAAAGCGGATATGAAATTTCAAAATATGAGAAATTTAAAAACTCATACCGAATAGAAATCATTGGAAAAATAGCGGACAAAAAAAACTTGGTTGCGGAATCAATCGAATTGACTGACCGAATTTGCTCGCCTTGGATTGTGACTTATGAGCGAAAAAAAAATAGCGTGGAATTGATATTTAATAAATCGGACTTATCCAATTTTCGAAGAGCCGAATTTAATGTGTTGAACTGGGCAAATTTTGGAATAGAAAATGAATAAAAACTGGCTACAACACAGTGTATAATTCATTGCTTCCGATTTTCCTCTCGGAAAATTCTCGCAACTTTGCTATCTTAGTTTCTTAAACCTGAAAATCCTAGCGGATTTTCACGCAACGAAACCATAGCCAAACACGTTGTAGATAATTATAACTTTATGCCCAAAGAACCTTTAACTGAAGAAAATCTACTGTTCTTAAATGAGTTTTACTCTTTGGTTAATGCATTTGATAACAAAAAAGAAATGGAGAGAAAGGCTAATATTAAGCTTAATTATCTAATACGAATTGCAGAATTTCTAGTTATTGCCAATCCTCAATCACAAACTAAAAAGCATAAAGAAAATCTTTTAAATTACCTAAAGGCGGTTCAGAATACTTTGAATGACAACGAATATTCAAAATCAAAGTACATAGGATTAAAACACACTAAGCTTTATCCAATTACTCAATGGATGAGAAAATACGGATTTCGAAGTTCATACGAATTGATAAATTTTAAAATTTATATTGGTCTTGTTTTCGATTTAATCTTTTGGGTTTTACTTTTAAAAGAACACTTTTATTTCGTTCCTATATTTACCTTATTGTTTGTCCTCAATGGATTTTGGAATTTAATGAAGGTAAAAAGAGAGAAAAAATTATTGAATTTATAAAAACTATCTACAACACAGTGTATAATTCATTGCTTACGATTTTCCTCTCGGAAAATCCTCGCAACTTTGCTATCTTAGTTTTTTAACACGAAAAACCTAGCGGATTTTCACGCAACGAAACTATGACCCAAAATAGGGTAGTAACTTTAATATCTATTTGCATTCTCTATTAAGTATCTTATGGCAGATGATGCGGTTCCACCATATTTACTCTTTTTGGCCAATTGATTTAATTTCTCTTTTAATTCAGGTGAAATCCTCATTATAAAGGTTTCGGTATTTTCACTTGTTGGTAGTTTTGCCATGACATTTCTCTTTGTATATAAATATGTGATTAAAAACCAAAACACTAACTATTTTTATCTGTACCATCTTTCATTAGCATATCACCTAAATTAAAGTCTATACTTTTTAATACTTGCGGTTTTTAGATGTTTCTTGGCATATTGGTCCAACTGGTCCGTGAAGTGTCGCAAGAAAATAGGATGACATGGACTTAGTCCCCCGTATCTTACCTCTTGACCAAAAAAAAAGCCCCCCCCTTGTATATACGGGTCCCATGTGAGCGTGAATTGACGACCATTTTTTTAAAAATAAAAAGTGCTTGTATATACATCAAGTGTATCATTCCAAGCATGCCTTTATTGAATACACTAATTCAATCTAAATACCTGGTTTTTAAGTGTATTATTTTGCCACCCTAAATTAATACACTATATTTGATTTATAATCGAAGAAACATGAAAGTTAAATACATTAGAGTTTCAACTCAGGAGCAAAACACAGCAAGACAAAAAAAAAACGAATCTGAATTCGATAGGGTCTATATGGATAAGATTAGTGGAGCAATTCCATTCTTTGACAGGCCACAAGGTAAGAAACTGGTTGAAGCAATTAACAATAACAAAATTGATGAGGTACATGTATCGTCAATCGATAGGCTTGGGAGGTCAATACTGGATGTTTTAACAGTTTGTGAATTTTTTACTAATAATAATGTAAATCTTCATGTTGAAAACATAGGCATGGATTCCATTGCCAACGAAAAGCCAAACCCAATATTTAAGATGATTGTTAGTGTTTTAGGAAATGTAGCAGAAATGGAGAGAGAAAACATGTTAGAGCGTCAACGCCAAGGTATAGAGATAGCGAAAGCCAAAGGTGTATACAAGGGCCGTCTATATGGTTCCAAAATGACATCTGAAGAGTTCTTAAGCAAGTATAAGAAGGTAGCCAACGAGCTTAATAATGGTGAATCATTGAGGAGAGCTGCTGCTTTGGCAGGTGTAAGCTTAGGAGTGGCGCAAAGGGTAAAAAGAGTAATGCAGGAACAAAATATATAGACTATGGTAACTCAAGGAGAAAGGCAAGATTATAAATGGAGACCAAACGACTATAGCTCAACTACTTTAGCAAGGTATGACCAAGAAGCGGAACATTGGTATAGAGCATTTAAGAATGCGGAAAGAAAAAATAAACCAGCTGACCATAAAGGAGATTTAAACACACTAGGATTATTAATTTCCTTAATAATATCTTTGATTACTTTAATAATTTTATTGGTGGTACAACTTGTAAAATGGTTGCGTTCATAAAAAAACTATCACAAAAAAAAAAGATTGCTTACAAATCAAGGATTGTTCTATAACAATTAAAATTTTCAGTAATCATCTATTTTCAACTTGGTCCACTGAGAATGGTTCTTGGTATGGGATATATTTATGGTTCAGATATAATAAATCGGTAAAGGATTCAAGGAAGTTAAATGTTATTCCAATTTGGTATGGGTATCTTGTATACGTCCTATTTCCTTGGTGTTTTCCTTTCTTTGGAGATTTGTTAAGGAATGTGATTTCTTTAATGTATTTATGTATGTATCCCTTTTGTTCTTCGAATGATATATTGTCTTTGATATTCTTTAGGTCATTATAATCGGTTATGAATGTTGTCATATGATTGATATGGTTATCCATTTCAATTTGTGTATCATATAGTGTTGATTGAGCATTAAGAAGGGTATCATTAAGATTATTCATTGTTATCTTTGCATCATCTTTTGATATTGTTCGTTCTGCTATTGCCATTGCTAGATTGTTCTTTTTATTCTCAATGGATTCAATTTCTTGTTTTAGTTTAGATATTTTGTTTTGATATTGTTTTTCGATGTTGTGTTTTTTGTTGGATGTTTGATTCTGTTCCAAAAACCGCATTATATGGCCTTGTTTGAAG
This sequence comes from Mangrovimonas sp. DI 80, assembly GCF_001975575.1. Taxonomy (NCBI): domain Bacteria; kingdom Pseudomonadati; phylum Bacteroidota; class Flavobacteriia; order Flavobacteriales; family Flavobacteriaceae; genus Mangrovimonas; species Mangrovimonas sp. DI 80. The sequence continues at coordinate 27,194 of NZ_MSDT01000010.1, forward strand.
TATAGGTTCCAAATAACATTATTCAACATTTCATATTGGATTGTTCCATTTCCACAATGGTCTTTACCTTTTCTTTTGGTTACACATCTGTATAGGGTATTTTGGTTTGGTAATGCTCTACCAGTTACAGGTTTTCCACATTTGGCACATACAGCAATACCATTCAATAGATATGGGTGTTCTTTTAGTTTTGGGCCACTGGTCATATTCTTTTTGAAGTTGTCTTGTACTTTCCTAAAGAGGAATGGTTCAATGATGATTGGTGATGTATATGTTTCACCAAAGTCCTTTGTGGTTCTTCTTATGCCCATATAAGTTGTGTTTTTCAATATGGAACGTACACCTCCATCGGACCATCTTGATTTTGGTGGTGGCACCTTATCTTCTGTTAGTTGGTTTGCTATTCTACGGTGACCCCATCCTTGAAGTGACCAATTGAATATCTTCTTTACAATCTCTGCTTGTTTCTCATCAATTACCATTGTTTGGTCAGTTGGTGATTTCTTATCATATCCATAACAATGTGTTCCAACGATATAACCTTTCAACCGATTATCTCTGAGTGATTTTCTTGTTAGGTATGATTGTTTCTTTATTAGATATGAGTTGAACATTGAGAATATTCCACTCATAAATTCATCATTGGGATTTGCAAAGTCAATTGGGGTTGGGTTTGTTCCAACGAATACTTGAACATTATAATCCATTGCAACTTGTGCGAAATCGAAGAATGTTTTAATATTTCTTTCAAGTCGGTCTTGTGTTCTGAACCATACGATTGATATCTTCTTATTTTCGATATCATTAAGCAATCTCATTAGTTCTGGTCGGTCTTCTTTCTTTGCACCTCCACTGATTCCTTCACCTTCATTATAGTGTGTGTATGGTCTTCCATTTGCGAATTCTTGACCTTCTCTTAATTGGTTTTGGATTGAGTTTGATAGGTCATCTTGTTTTGATAGCCTTGTGTAGATTGCAATCATTGTTTGTTTGTATTGGTTTTGGTTAATGTTAATACAAACATAGTAAAAATGCAGTTAAGTCTACTTACCCTTAGCTACTACAGTAACCGTAGTAGCCTCAACCCCGAACACAGCACTTCCATAGACCTTTTTTAGCATCGTTGATTGGTTTTGCTTAAAAATAGGAAAATTTGGGAAATAATAATATTGTTTGAAAATTCACTATTATTACATGACAAAGCATTTATTACATGAGTACCACAAAACGCATTGGTTTCTTCCTCGGCCCGATTCTGTTTATTCTTATTCGCTTATTTTTCCATTCTGAAGGTCTTTCCCCTGAAGCCAATGGTGTATTGGCATCCACCGCATGGATAGCCGTTTGGTGGATTACCGAAGCCATCCCCATTGCAGCCACCGCGCTTTTGCCGATAGTTCTGTTTCCGCTTTGCGGCAGTTTGGACATAGGAACTACGACTGCTTCCTTCGGCCATAAATATGTTTTTCTTTACTTGGGAGGCTTTATTATTGCCATTGCCATTGAAAAATGGAACCTCCATAAACGCATTGCTCTAAATATCATCAATCTTATTGGCTCCAACATTCATAAAATCATTTTGGGTTTTATGGTAGCAACCGCCTTTCTCTCTATGTGGATTTCCAATACAGCTACTTCTGTCATGATGCTCCCCATTGGAATGGCCATCATCAACCAGTTAAAGGACAATCCCAAAACCTTTAAAAATGAAAATGAGCTATTTGGAAAAGCTTTAATGCTAGCCATTGCTTACAGTGCTTCCATTGGAGGCATCGCCACTTTGATTGGAACTCCTCCCAATTTGGTATTAGCAGGCATTGTGAAGAGCACCTACAATTATGAAATTACTTTTCTACAATGGTTTTTATTTGGATTTCCCATTTCTGTTTTAATGCTCTTTATCTGCTGGAAATATTTAACCCGCGTAGCTTTTAAATTTCATCAAAAGGAATTTCCGGGAGGCAAAGAAGAGATCAAAAAACTTCTAAAATCACTTGGAAGCATTAGTTATGAAGAAAAATGGGTGACTGCTATTTTTGCGATTACAGCCTTTTGCTGGATCACTAGATCCTTTTTACTTCAAAACCTACTGCCAGGGATAGATGACACCATTATTGCCATCCTTTTTGCATTGATTTTATTCTTTATCCCCTCCAAAACCAAAGGCAAACAATTGATTTCTTGGGAAGACACACAAAAACTCCCTTGGGGCATTATTCTTTTGTTTGGTGGCGGCATGGCTCTCGCAAAAGGCTTTGAAAGCAGCGGCCTCGCCCTTTGGATTGGCAATCAAATGACCTCGCTATCAGGCATTGCAACTTTTCTAATTATACTACTTCTGATTGCTGCTGTTAATTTCTTAACTGAAATTACCTCCAATTTGGCCACAACCGCAATGTTGCTTCCCGTATTAGCCCCAATGGCACTAACGGTAGACATGCATCCGTTCATCTTGATGGTTAGCGCTGCAGTAGCGGCATCCTGTGCCTTTATGCTTCCCGTCGCCACACCCCCCAATGCTGTAGTATTTGGATCTGGTTATTTGAGAATTCCCGATATGGTAAGTAAAGGTTTTGTAATGAATTTGGTATCCATACTTATCATTACATTGTTTGTATATTTTGTACTTCCTGAGCTTTGGGATATCAACCTTTTAGGTTTTCCTGAAGACTTAAGACTTAATCCAATCCCTGAATAAACTCCAAAGTGCGTTTTTCATTATAATAAAACCCATTTCTCAAACAGAAGCCTACATGCCCCCCATGTTTAGGCATTTCCAAATAAATATTAGGATTTTCTTTGGCATCTTTTACAGGATAACATTCCGGTGACAAAAACGAATCATTCAACGCATTGATGATTAAAGTCGGGACTTTAATACCTTTTAAGAATTGTAAACTACTGCATTGTTCATAATAATCCACCGCATCCTTAAAACCATGCGCTCTTGAAGTATAAACGTCATCAAAATCACTTAATGTTTTGATGGACTGTAATACAGCATCATTCAACTCTTCCGAATATCTTAGCTGCTTCACTTTTAATTTATTTAGCAAATGTCTTTTGAATCGATCGTGAAAAAGAATATTTTTAAAAGTATGTAATTCCTCTGCAGACCCTTGAAGATAACAAGGTACAGACACCGCAACTCCCGCTTTAATCTCAGGAACTAATTCTTCTCGTTCGCCCAAATACTTAAGTACTATGTTCCCACCAAGACTCACGCCATGGAAAAATATCTGTGAATAGGATTTGGTTTTCAAAATATGCTGAATGATCTCATCCAAATCTTTGGTCGCTCCAGAATGATAGGAATAGAATTTTAAGTTATCCTCCCCACTACAGCCTCTGAAATTCACACAAACGGCATCAATAGCATTGGTATTGCATAATTTAGCAACCCCTGTCATATAAGGGCGTTGGGCATTACCTTCTAGACCATGTAAAACAATAATGAGTTTATCTGTTTTGGTTTCGGCGTAACTCCAATCCAAATCCAAAAAATCCCCATCAGACAAGATGATGCGTTCACGTTCCTGCTCCACGCCTTTCACCTTACGAATCAATCCGGAATAAACCGTAGATACGAATCCGTTTTTTAATAATACAGGTGGTTTATAGTCCGAATGAAGAATAGGCATAGTACATTATTTATGGGAGACAAAACTAAGAATGAAATACCTATTTAAAAACAGATTACAGTTCTAAATCCACAAATTTGAAGGCATTGCCATCAAAAAGCCCTTTGTCACTCAGTTTGAGTGACGGAATTACCAACAATGCCATAAAGGACAAGGTCATAAATGGTGCATGCAATGTACTGCCCAATTGTTTTGCTTTTTGACTTAACTCGGCATAAGCTTTCCCTACAGACACGCCATCTTGATCACTCATGATTCCAGCTACAGGAAGCGGCACCACCTGCTCTTCCGTACCAGAAACGACGCAAATCCCACCTTTATTGGCAATGATCAGGTTAACCGCCTTACAAAGTGCAGCATTATCCACTCCCACAGCAATAATATTATGCGAATCATGACCTACAGAACTAGCAATTGCCCCTTCCTTCAAGCCAAAATTCTTTATAAATGCCAAAGCTGGCTGCTGGTTTTTATAGCGATTCACCACGGTCATTTTCAAGATATCCTTTTCAGTATTAGATACCAATTCACCATTAACCACCAAAGCTTCTTCTATCAATGAGTTAGTAACCAATTCACCATCCAAGGCTTCAATAACCCTAATTTGTTTTGCTGAAGATGGTATTTTGAAATCAGAAATTTGCTTAGGCTCTGCCTTGAAGTTATTAGGAGTTTTAAAAGTAATTGGTTCAATGAGGCTCTTTCCATCAAAAACCAATTCACCTCCAATATAGGTTTGCAATGTTTTAAAATTCAGCAAATCTTCAACCACAATGCAGTCTGCTACATCTCCCTCTTGAAGCAGTCCCACCTCAAGACTATAATGCTTCACAGGATTCACACAAGCCATTTGAAGGACGTTAAACACATCATGTCCTTTGGCAATGGCTCTAGCACACAATTGGTTTATGTGTCCAACTATTAAATCGTCTGGATGTTTGTCATCACTACAAAACATCATGTTGTGATAATGGTTTGGCAACAAATCTATCAAGGCTTCAAAATTCTTGGCGGCACTTCCTTCTCGAATCAACACTTTCATGCCTTTTTGCAGTTTCTCCAAACCTTCTTCATAGGTGAAGCACTCATGGTCGGTGGAGATTCCAGCATTTATATAAGTAGACAAATCGTCTCCTCTCAACCCGGGTGCATGCCCATCGACAGGTTTGTCATAATGTTTGGCCCATGCAATTTTCTTCAGCACCTCTTCATCTTGAAACAACACCCCAGGATAGTTCATCATTTCGGCCAGATATTTTATCTCAGGATTTTCTAAAAGCGTTTTAATCCCTTCGGAATCGATGACCGCTCCCGCCGATTCAAAATTAGTCGCCGGCACACAGGAGGGAGCCCCAAAATTGAACTTGAACGGTGTTTGTTTGCCGTTTTCAATCATGAATTCCACACCTACCACTCCTAAAACATTGGCAATTTCGTGAGGGTCGGACACTGTAGCTACGGTACCATGACACACTGCTAATCGGGCAAATTCACTTGGCACCAACATAGAACTTTCAATATGGATATGGGCATCCACAAAACCAGGAAGAATGAAATGTTCAATGTCATGTTCTTTTTCTTCAACGGAAAAAATCTTTCCATTTTTTATGGTGACTTCCCCCTTAAAAATCCTTCTATTTGGAATATCTACGATTTGCCCCTGTAGTACCATGGTCTATTTTAATTCTATTTTAATGATATGATGCGTATGGTCACAAACTTTAAAACGGCCATCGGGACGCTTTCCTATCACCCAGATGATATAATCTCCCGAGCAAAGCACCAACACATTTTCCTTTTCCAATAAGGACATTTTTTCATCCTTAAAGTATTTGCTCAATTTCTTCTTCCCTTTCATTCCCAATGGATGAAAATAATCGCCTTCTTTCCAATGTCGAATCGTCAATGGGTATTTGAGCTTTTTCTTGTCTACAAAAATTACATTGAGACCTTGATTGGACACCTCAGCAGCCTCACTAAAATACAAATTCCCAAGAGGTGTTTTTATCTTATCATCACATTCAGAAACGAGAATAAGCGTTTCCTGTTTATCCTCAATTTCACTCAACAACAGAAACTCACGGTCTTTGATTAAACGATGGGTCTCAGAAAAGAGTTGCTTCCCTGACTGGGCATCTAAAAGATCTTCCACATCATTCCACTCGGTGAAATTGTAAGCTTTTAAGAGTTCATACAAATAGGCTTTGGGATTGCTTAGAGCTTTTATTTTGGAAATATCGTATTTCACGTCGTATTCGGAGATTTCCTTAATCACCGAATCTTCAACTTCTTCCACTCGATCTTCAATAATTGACTTAGATGCTTTTAAAAACCCAATAGTTTTTTCAAAATTCTGCAACAATTGCGGGTTGATTTCCTTCAATAAAGGAATGACATCATGGCGTAATTTATTTCGCAAGTATTTTGTAGATGCATTGCTACTATCCTCCCGCCATGTTAGCTGATGTTCCTCTGCATATTCCACCAAACTGTTTCTTGAAAACGGCAACAATGGTCTTACAAACACACCATTCACTTCGGGAATTCCGGTTAAACCATCGAGTCCTGTCCCTCTAGTTAAATTGATCAAAAATGTTTCCAAATTATCATCGGCATGATGGGCTGTGAGGACATAATCAAAATGGAGTTGCTTGGCCAATTCGTCAAACCAATCGTAGCGCAGCTGCCTTGCTGCCAATTGTATGGACAATTTATATTCCGCGGCATAAGCTTCCGTTTGGAAACTCTCCAAAAAAAGGTCCAAGCTTAAATCTTTAGCCAATTGAAATACGAAATCGGCATCACCATCACTCTCTGTTCCTCGCAAATTGAAATTGCAATGCGCCAAGGAGACATCCAACCCCAATTGATGACACAAATGGGTCAACACCACACTATCTACCCCACCAGAAATGGCAATAAGCAATTTACTTTCAAAAAATCCTGGGAATTGCTGTTCTATATGCGCATTAAAGGTGTAGAGTGTCATAAAAAGGTGGTTAAAAATGAATGTTTAATTCAAATATAACCAAGTTGTATGTTTTTCCTCCTCAGGAACACCAAGAAACTTTAGTTTTCCAGAACTTCACGCATAGCTTTGGCCTTGACCAAACACTCTTCATATTCATTCAACGGATTGCTTTTAGCTGTGATGGCCCCGCCAACCGAATAAGACACATATTGCTTTTCAGCATTGTAAAGAATACTCCTTATCACCACATTAAAATCGAAATCACCTTGTGGGGAAAAATAGCCAACGGCACCAGAATACAGACCTCGCTTGGTATCTTCCAACGCTTCTATAATCTGCATGGCTGAAATTTTCGGAGCCCCTGTCATACTTCCCATAGGGAATGTTGTGGCAATGACATCTACCGGATTTGTAGACGCCTCAATCTGAGATGTAACAGTAGACACCATTTGGTGAACCTGCGGATAGGTATAGACTTCACACAATTCTTCCACAATCACGCTTCCTTTAGTAGCTGTATGTGCTAAATCGTTACGCACCAAATCCACAATCATGATATTTTCACTGCGCTCCTTTTCATCCTTAGATAATTGTTCTTTCAACAATAGGTCTTCCTTAGGATTTTGGGACCGTTTTGCCGTTCCCTTGATAGGCTGTGAAGTAATCTTTAAACCTTCCTTTTTGATATAGCGTTCTGGAGAAGCCGACATCAAATACTTGTCGTTAAGTCTTAAAAAAGTAGCAAAAGGCGGCTTTGAAATGGCATCCAATTTCAAATAGGTTTCCAATGGATGAATCTCTGTGTCTTCCGCATAAAACTCCTGACAAAAGTTGGCCTCGTAAATATCGCCACGATGAATATGGTCCAAAACTGCATTCACTTTTTCAAAATATTCATCCTTATGCATACGAAGTTTCACCTTAACATTATTGGGAGAACTTGCATGTGTTTCAGAAGCCACATCCAATGCTTCAATATCCCTTAAATCCTCCTCCATTTCATCATCCACAGCTCCCAAATACTGCACTTCCACTTCATCATCCTTAATCAGGAACATTTTTTTGGGTTGAAAGAAAAACAAATCGGGGAATTGGAGTCCGTCAAAATTCTTGGACTCCAAACGTTCTACGGCATTTTTAAGGTCGTAAGTTAAATAACCAAACAGCCAATCTTTTGTGACGGATTGGTATTCTTTCAACTTATCGAACGCATTGTAATAATCGGTCTGGATACAAGTAAAAGCATCAACTGCCAAAACCGCATTATAGCTGGAATATTGATTGTGATAATCGTTGGAATCCAGCCAGACTACTTCGTTAAACTGCTGCCCCCAAAACAATAATTTTTGTTTATATTGCTCTATGTTTGGGATGCGAAACTTTTGTGTAGTTCTCAAAATATAATCAATGCGTTTTTGAATGCGGCAAATTTATTAAGAAACTGCCAAATACAATAATATTGCACCCATTACTTAGCCATATTCAACCCTACTACTAACACTTATGAAAATTATTTTCACAAAGCGCTTATTTACAATCACAACCGCTCTCATCCTAATTTTTACAACAAATTTCACATGGGCTATGTCGCCCGATGCCGATTGGTATACCTATACCGATGAGGAGACAGGCTTTTCACTTGAACTGCCGGAAGCGCCCAATTATACCGATGACTACAATGCCTTTACCATGTACAGCTACAATGGACCTAACTCCAACCGCGTGTATTCGTTCTTTTCGTTGGATTTTAGAGGGCTGAATAAGGATAATTCTCCAGACGATATCATGGACAGCTTTATCACTAATATTGTGAACAACCTTAACGGGGAACTTCTGAACAAAAAGCGTCAGAAATATGCCGATGGTTTACGATATAAGGTGACCGTAAAACTCAATTCCAAGAAATTGATGAACGCGCAATTCACTTTACAGAACGATATTTTGTACTACCAATCTGTAGAGGATGACGCCGACGAAATCAATGACAGCAACACGTCCCATTTCTTTGAGTCGATTGCCATCGCAACTCCAAAACCTAAAAAGGAAATTCCTTGGCTAGACTACAAGAGTCCCGAAGGCGCGTTTTCACTACAACTACCTAGAGAACCCACCGATCTTTCCAGAGCTCATCCCAATCCTATAGACGAGGACGGCGAACCCTATTATTTGCACATGTACAATGTACAAGATTTGAAAAATGACAATAATTATCTGTTTAGATACAACGACCAACCTTTGGGATACTATATGGAAGATCCTATAGGGGCATTCGAGTCTATCAAAGATAATTTTGAAGGAAAAGCGACCTTGCTTGGTGAAGGAAAAACCATTTATCTAGACGGTTATGAAGGCCGAGAGTATGAATTGTTGATTCAGGATAAATACCATTCCGTTTGCAGAATCTACATTCGTGGTAATAGAACCTATCTTCTCCTTAAACAAAAACTGAACGTTACAGACCAAGCTTCAACTGATGACTTGTTCTTTAGCAGCTTTAAATTTGAAACTCCCAAAACCCAGGAATTGGAAACTTTGAGCCCAAGAGGCACCAATTTCGAAATTCAGTTTTTTGAAGACACCTCCTTAACCATTGACAGTTTAGGATATGAAGATGTGTATCTAAAAAACTCGCACGACTATTTTGCACTAAACAAGCAATCTGGAGATGTGTATCAATTTGGATACAGTGACATCAAGGATTATTTCAAAATTAAAAGCCGTAAGGAGTTTTTTGAAACCAATGCTAATTCTCTTCTCATCTGGAACGATTCCATTGTGAGCCAAAAAGACATCACCATAAACAACAAAGAAGCTTTGGAATTCTACATCCAAAATCAAGACACCAAAGTCACCACAAGACACCAAATTTGGATTGAAAACAAGCGTTTGTTTTTGTTGACGGGCTACTTGGGTAAGGAAAGTATGGACAGTGAACTAACCAACACTATATTTTCATCCTATAAAGTAACTTCGGAAGAACCCGAATTTGATTTATTCTCCTCGAAAACAGAGCTTCTTATGGAGAACCTAAAATCTTCAGATACCGTTGTGTTTAATAATGCTTTGGGCGCTTTTGATTACTACGTCTTTGAAACTGAAGATTTGCCAAAACTTTACAATGCTCTCACTGATACCTATGCCTCTTCTGAAAACAAAGAACTCATTTCCCATGAAATCCTAGAAGAACTTACCATCACCAACGACAGTACAACCTTAGATTTCCTAAAGACGCTTTACATAAATCCAAGTACAAACGACACCTTAAAAGCCCACATTTTAAATACCATTCCAGGATTAAAAAATAGTGATAAACTTGAGGTATTCAACAACCTGCTATCCAACGCTATTCCAACAAACACTGATAATTACACTTACGGAGTAACATCTCCCTATAGAGATTCGTTGGAATTTGCCATCGAGAACAACAAGCTCCTATTAAGCCTTAACGATTACAAGACTTATCGTTCGAATGTTTTGAGCATTTTCAAGGACATTGCCGAAACTCATCCTGAGCACCTTAATTTGGTTTCAGATAATTTGGACACGCTTTTAAAGTACGCCCAAAGCGACCTTGACAGTTACCTTGACATGAAAAAAGGAGAAGATTACAACTTTAAAGACACCTCTTTAATGTATAGCTACCTGTCGTTGTTTAATACCATTTCATACAACACTCCGCTTTCGGACAACCTAACAAAGGCTTTGATGAATGTAGAAGACAACGATTGGCTAAGCTTGAGAGCGATGACCGCGAGAATCCATTGCGGCCTTAAGGTTGACGACAAACATGCCTCTCAAAAACTGGACAGCCTGTTTTCTAGATACGAAATGATGGAAGTCTACCACAAAACCAATCAGTTTGATAAGATCCCTAAAAAATATACCAAGCCAGAAGCATTTGCCGAATTGATGTTTTACAATTATCTAGGCGAAGAAGACTACTATCCAAGCAACTTGGAGGTTTTAGGAAAAATCACAAAGGGAGAGTCCGTTTTCTATGCTATTTCTTATTCTTACGAGGACGAAGAAGATGACAGCGAATATATAGGCATCGTAGGACCTATCACCCCTATTTCAAAAGACACACCTTTTAACAAATACAAATCATACTCTGACTACGACACTTTGGAAAAAGACTGGAAGAGTCAAGCTCTAAATTTAATTCCAGGTTTATTGGAATATGGATATTAATACAAAACACATGTTAAGCCTAAAAAACAACCTATTAAAAATAAACGTCAACCCTGTTGGAGCTGAACTTTCGGCCATAACTTCGGTAAATCACAAGACTGAATTTATGTGGAATGGCAACCCCGATGTATGGAATGGAATCGCTCCGGTCCTATTCCCAATAGTAGGCGGACTCAAAGACGATACTTTCTTTCATGAGGGAAAAAGCTACAAGTTGCCCAGACATGGCTTTGCCAGACGAAATACTTCAATACAGCTTCATGAACAAACAGAAGATAAATTAACATTTAAACTGGTTTCGGATGCGGCACTTTTGGAGCAATACCCATTTCAATTCGAGTTTTACACTTCCTATGAATTAACAGAAAACACAATTGTCGTGTCTCATGAAGTAAAAAACCTAGATGACAAAGACATGTATTTCTCCTTGGGAGCACATCCAGCATTTAGATGTCCTGTGTTTCCTGATGAAAAGTACAGCGATTACTATTTAGAATTCGAAACTGAAGAACACAGCGAAACCCATTTGCTAGATCCCAATTCCGGTTTATTGAACAACCAAACCGAATTGACTCTCAACAACACCAACAAACTCCCGCTACACTATCAACTTTTTGAAAAGGACGCCTTGATTTTCAAGGATCTCAAATCGAAAAAAGTGACCTTAATGAGTGAAAACAAAGGTGCTATTTTAAGTGTTTCCTATAAAGATTTCCCGTATTTGGGCATTTGGGCAAAACCTAATGCAGATTATGTATGTATTGAACCTTGGTTAGGCGTAGCAGACAATAGCAATAGCAATCAACAACTTAAAGACAAGGAGGCCATTTTAAAATTGGCTCCAAATGAAGTCTTTAAAGCTAGTTATACCATTAGCATAGAACATTCACTTTTAGTTTAAGTAGAATTAATGTGGTAGATTTGCATCAAAATATAAACAGTGACATTTCAAGATCTTAATTTAAACACACCGCTTTACAACGCCCTGGAAGACATGGGGTTTACCACTCCTACTCCCATTCAGGAACAAGCTTTTAATGTAGTAGCTTCCGGGAAGGATGTAGTTGGTATTGCACAAACAGGAACCGGAAAAACGTTTGCCTACATGCTTCCTATCCTGAGAAACCTCAAGTTTTCTACGCAAGATAATCCTAGAGTTTTGGTTTTGGTACCTACTAGAGAATTGGTGGTACAGGTAGTTGAAGAAATAGAAAAACTAGCCAAATACATCAATGTGCGTGTGTTGGGAGTTTATGGAGGCACCAATATCAACACCCAAAAACGTGCCGTTGCGGAAGGTCTTGACATTTTGGTTGCTACACCAGGACGTCTTTACGATTTGGGAGTTAGCAGGGTTTTACAGCTGAAATCCATCCAAAAACTGGTAATTGATGAAGTTGATGTAATGCTGGATCTTGGTTTCAGACACCAATTGATGAATATTTTCGACATTCTCCCTGAGCGACGCCAAAACATCATGTTTTCGGCAACTATGACAGAAGATGTCGACCAATTGATCTCCCAATTTTTTAAAGCACCTCAACGCGTTACCGTGGCCATTTCGGGAACACCTTTGGAAAACATTATCCAAGAGCGTTATGAGGTAAAAAACTTCTACACCAAAGTAAACTTGCTTCGTGAGTTATTGAGCGACAAGGATACTTATAACAAAGTCATCATTTTTGTGGCCTTCAAAAAAATGGCCGATCGTCTGTTCGATCAGCTGGAAGAGGAATTTAACGACGAATGTTGTGTGATCCACTCCAACAAAACACAAAATTACAGATTGCGTAGTATTGCTCAGTTCCAAGCAGGTGACAATAGAATTTTGATTGCCACCGATGTTATGGCGCGTGGATTGGATATTGACGACGTCTCCCATGTTATCAATTTTGACACCCCTCACTACCCAGAAAACTATATGCACCGTATAGGAAGAACCGGTAGAGCGGAAAAAAAGGGACATGCCCTAGTATTTTCAACACAAACCGAATTGGAATATATTTCAGAAATAGAAAAGTATATGGATATGGACATTCCATTGTTGCCATTTCCTGAAGGAGTGGCCATTTCTGAAGAACTTATTGAAGAAGAACGTCCGCAAATAAAGGAACGCAACAACCCAACCAAACGTTCCCTTGATGACGTTCCTGGGCCTGCTTTTCACGAAAAGTCCGAGAAAAACAAAAAACAAAACCAAGGTGGTTCCTACAGACGGGAAATTGCCAAGAAATATAAAAAGCCAAAAACCAGAGGAGATAAAAATTTCAATAAACGCAACAAAAGGAAATAACATTATGAAAGCAAGACTTACGCTCGTCATTTTTACCTTAGCCTTTCTTGTCCAACCTTTAAACGCCTCCTTAAAATGGGGAAAAACTGGACATAGGACCATTGGAGCCATTGCAGACCAATATTTAACGGGCAAGACGAAGCGTAACTTAAAAAAGATTCTAAACCACGAATCGCTTGCGTTCACGTCTACTTTTGCCGATGAGATTAAGTCTGATGATCGTTACAACGAATTTTACTCGTGGCATTTTGTTAACATGGCATCGGATGAAACCTATGAAAATTCCACCAAAAATCCAGAAGGCGATTTAATAACAGGTATTGAACGTTGTAAAGAAGTGATTACGGATGAAAATGCTTCCATGGAAGACAAGGCTTTTTATCTGAAAATGTTGATTCATTTAATTGGCGACCTACACCAACCGCTTCACGTTGGTCGTTCCGAAGATCGTGGAGGCAATGACATTAAGGTACAATGGCAGTTTAGAGACACCAATCTACATACCGTTTGGGACAGCAAAATGATTGATGCTTACGACATGAGCTATTCAGAATTGGCTCAAAACGCCGATTATCTTACCAAAGACCAAGTAAAAGCCATTCAACAAGGCTCTATTATTGATTGGGCTCACGAATCTCAACAATTGGCGAAATCAGTGTATGCTTCGGCTAAGGAAGGCGATAATTTAAGATACAAATACTCCTACGAACATTTTGAAACGGTTCGTTCTCAATTGCAAAAAGGAGGCATTCGATTAGCAAAAGTGCTGAATGACCTTTTCTAGGGAAGGATTCTAATTATACTTCTTATTCTACCAATAAAAAACTTCAATAGTTTAATTAGTATAACTATTGAAGTTTTTCATTTTAAAACCTCTGACAACTTAACAGAGCAAAATTAACAAACAAAAAAAGCGGCATATTTTTCAATACACCGCTCATAAAAATTGGTAAACACTTAAAATATGCTTTATGTGTAATTACACATGTAAAGCTCTATCTCCTGTAGCAGCCAAAGCCGCTTCTTTAATAGCTTCGGTAAATGTTGGGTGAGCGTGAGACATACGTGAAACATCCTCAGCAGATGCTCTATATTCCATAGCAACCACTGCTTCGGCAATCATATCGGCTGCACGGGCTCCTACCATATGTACTCCTAAAATTTCGTCAGTATTTTTATCTGCCAAGATTTTTACAAATCCGTCCAAATCCATACTGGCTCTACTTCTTCCCAAAGCACGCATCGGGAATTGTCCAACTTTATAAGCTACACCAGCTTCTTTCAATTGCTCTTCGGATTTTCCTACTGCAGCAACCTCTGGCCATGTATACACAACCCCTGGAATTAAATTATAATCGATATGCGGCTTTTGGCCTGCCAAAGTTTCAGCAACAAATACGCCTTCTTCCTCAGCTTTGTGCGCCAACATCGCTCCTTTTACAACATCTCCAATAGCGTAAATGTTGGAAGCCGAAGTTTGTAAATGGTCATTGACTTCAACTTGTCCTCTGTCATTCAACTTCACACCAGCAGCTTCTGCATTTAATCCATCGGTATAAGGACGACGTCCAACAGACACCAAACAATAATCTCCTCTAAACTCTACTTCTTCTCCTTTTTTATTGTCAGCTTTAACCACTACTTCATCACCAGCACGCTCAACAGATTTTACTTTGTGAGAGGTATTGATTTTGAATTTTTGCTTCTTTAATACCTTGTTCAATTCTTTAGACAAACCACTATCCATAGTTGGGATGATACGGTCCATATACTCCACAACGCTTACTTCAGCTCCTAAACGCTTGTACACTTGCCCAAGCTCTAAACCAATTACACCACCACCAATAACGATTAGGTGCTTTGGAATTTCTTTCAATTTTAAAGCTTCAGTAGAAGTAATGATTCGCTCTTTGTCAATTTTAATAAATGGCAAACTTGAAGGTTTGGAACCTGTAGCAATGATGGTGTTCTTCGCTTCAATTTCAATAGTTTCCTTACCTGTAATCGTTATATGAGTAGCATCTTTAAACGCCCCTAAACCTTCGTAAACATCGATGTTGTTTTTCTTCATCAAGAAATCGATACCACCTGTAGTTTGGTCTACCACGGCTTGTTTACGGGCAATCATTTTTTCCAAGTTCACTTTAATGTCACCTGGAATTTCAATTCCGTGCTCTTCAAAATGCTTTACGGCATCTTCGTAGTGGTGAGAAGAATCTAAAAGGGCTTTACTTGGAATACATCCTACGTTAAGACAAGTTCCTCCAAGTGTAGAATATTTTTCTATGATTGCTGTTTTCATTCCCAATTGGGCGCAGCGAATGGCCGCCACATACCCTCCAGGACCAGAGCCAATAACGGCTACATCGTATGAATTCATAAGGTTTTGTTTATTCGATTTTGTTAAAACGATTACAAAAGTACAAATGTTTTGGGTCACAACCATGAAAAAACAATCTCTTATCCAGTAGATTTCTCAATTATTCTTTTCTATTTAACATTAAAGCTTTTACGATGGAAATCCAAGCATATCGCCCATGCCCACGGTAAACAGCCAACTCCCATAAATGGCATGTTCTATTGATACCAAAGTGGTAGATTTTGTCTTTAAAAAAGTAAGGGCAAACAATAAGCCCCCCAAAAAGGTCATGATGAGTACCAATGTATTCTTAAACATTAAATGCGCCATTGAAAACACCACTGCATTTAGGATTATAGATATCCACTTGCTTTTCATTAAATTTTGATATCTATTAAAGTACAGCGTCCTATAAATAAGTTCTTGTGGATAAACAGAAAAAAGCGCATACAAAAACAAAATCAACACCCACATTTTGGGTTTGGAAAGTAGAACACAGAACAAATTTCCCTTATCGGTAAAATACACAAAGGAGGTGGTGAGAATTGCTATGATGAGAAATTTAGCAGAGGTGAGTTTCCAAAATGTTTTCCAATTGATGGTTGGGGACAATTGAAATCTCACGTCTTCTACTTTCAGCAAAAGGTAGATTACATACAAAAATCCCACACTTCCCAAAAACAATTTAATTACGGGAGGGTACTTCAATGCAAAACTTACCGGCAAAATCACAAAAATGATTAAAAATTCAAGCCACCTGTAAGTTTTGGATTCCATGTTACACTGTAATAGCCGTAGTATGCTTTACTTCATTGATTACAAACATACTGTGCGTACTTCCTATATGATTAATGGAAGTGAGTTTGTTTACCATAAATTTCCGAAAATCTTCCATATCTCGCACCATAACTTTCAATAAATAATCATAATCGCCACTAATATGGTAGCATTCTACGACTTCGTTTAAATTGGCAACTTCCTCTTCAAACTTCACCACATAATCATGTGAATGCTGAATGAGCTTGATATGGCAAAAGGCCACAAACCCTCTATCCACCGATTCTTTATTCAAAAGCGCCACATATTTTTGGATAACCCCTTCCCGCTCCAATTTCTTGATGCGTTCATAAACTGCAGTCACGGACAGGTTCAATTTATTGGAAAGTTCTTTATTGGTCTGCTTGCTGTCTGCCTGCAGTAATTTGAGGAGTTTTAAATCTGTTTTATCCAAAGTCATGGTTGAAAAAATTTCTAAAGGAAAAGCGAATTCACCTATTTCAATGTAAATTTAACCATAAAAACCAAGTATTACAGTTTTATTTTCCTAATAATTACAATACTATTGATAATAATTCTATAATTATTCAATTTTGAAGAGTAAACAAAAACTTTAGCCATGGAATTTAAACCCGCAAACAACATACAAGACTTACAATATTTTGGAGAATTTGGAGGTGTCAACCCATCCATTTCAGATTCTTCAACTTATACCTTTTTATCTGCAAAGACCATGTTCGACACCTTCGAAGGGAATGCAGATGGATGCTACCTTTATTCACGTCACTCCTCTCCTTCCAACCTATATTTAGGAGAAGCTTTAGCAGCTATGGAAGGTACGGAAACAGCAAACGTATCCGCCTCTGGAATGGGTGCCATTACCCCAGTATTGATGCAATTGTGTGGCGCAGGAGAACATATTGTTTCCAGTAGAACCATTTACGGAGGAACTTATGCCTTCTTGAAGAATTTTATGCCTCGTTTTAATGTATCCACGTCTTTTGTAGACATTACTAAATTAGATGTCGTTGAAGCGGCCATTACCGAAAACACCAAAGTACTTTACTGCGAAACCGTAAGCAACCCACTTTTGGAAGTAGCCGATATTAAAGGGCTATCTGAAATTGCAAAACGTCATAATTTGACTTTAGTGGTAGACAACACCTTTTCTCCATTGTCCATTAGCCCTATAAAATTGGGAGCTGATGTGGTAATCCACAGTCTTACAAAATTCATCAATGGTTCCAGTGATACTGTTGGAGGTGTAGTATGTGGTAGCCAAGAATTCATTGACGCACTGCGCAATGTAAATGATGGTGCTTCTATGCTATTAGGACCTACTATGGATAGTCTTAGAGCGTCTTCAGTGTTGAAAAACTTGAGAACGCTTCACATTCGTATGATGCAACACAGCCATAACGCCACTTATTTAGCGGAAAAATTTGAAGCTGATGGTTTGAAAACTGTATATCCTGGATTGGCATCGCATCCATCCCACGAATTGTTTAAAAGCATGATGAATGAAAAATATGGTTTTGGAGGTATGTTGACTATTGATGTTGGCTCATTAGACAAAGCCAATGAATTAATGGAACTTATGCAAGAGCGAAACTTAGGGTATTTGGCAGTGAGCTTAGGATTCTACAAAACACTTTTTAGTGCGCCGGGAAGCTCTACGTCATCTGAAATTCCAGAAGATGAACAAGCTGAAATGGGACTTACCGATGGCCTAATCCGTTTTTCTATTGGATTGGATGCCGATATTGAGCGTACCTACGAAATGATGAGAACCTGTATGGAAGAACTTGGCATTTTAAACAAGCTAGCAGAAGTAAACGTATAAAACTTCTTTCAATAAAAAAGCCTCTCAGTAATTCTCTGAGAGGCTTTTTTTTTAAACACCTTTTAGTCGCTTCAAAAAGGCTTCAAAATCTTCTCTTTTGGGACTTTCATGCTCCACCGATTTGATATTCCAACGCTCTCCTTCTTCTATCAACATAAATTTAAAAATAGAAGAATTTCTATCATTGGGATTGAAAAAAGGATAACGCAGGTCATTATACCTTATTTCATTGTTGTCCATCTCCTTCAAATTAAAATAGCCATCACTGAACAATAACAATTGCTTGATGTCCGAATGCTGCATATCTATCAAATCATGGTGTTTCGGCAATTCCATGATGTTATCAACTTTTGCTTCGGAATCCAATAGAGAATAATAGCCCACATAATAGTTATTTGCTCCTTCGGCAATGCCATACCAAAGGATATTATTAAAAAATGTAGGTTGGGTTCTAAACCTTGAAAACGTGATGTTGCTTTCCTTGAAGGATTTTTCAAAAATGGAATTCATATACACCTTATTAATTAAAGTCAGTACCATATAAAAAGAACTGAGCCCCAAGCCCAACTTGGTCCAAAATAAGCGTTTTACATTAGATCTTTTGTAAAACATTACCACAAGCATACATATCAAAAACGGGAGTGTATAGCCTAAATCTACCACCGAAATATTGTTAAACGCAACCCTGTAGTTTGAAAATGGCGTAAATAATTGGGTTCCGTAAGGCGTAAAACAATCTAACATGGGATGTGTAAAAAGCGACAGTCCAAACAACCAAAACCAATCTTTTAAGGAAGTGGTATCCTTCCGTTTTCCTTTGTCATAAAGTTTGTAGACCAGCCATCCAAAAGCAAAAGTACCAATAAGGCAAAACAAAAATGAATGCATAAATCCACGATGGAACATCATGATATCAATTTCATTGGAATAGAAAAGTCGGCCAACATACACATCCAAATCTGGAATGGTACCACTAATGGCTCCGAATAACAAAGCCTTGTTTCCTATTTTTTTACCGTGCGCCAATTCTCCGCAGGCAGCACCTAATACAATTTGGGTTACAGAATCCATATATTTTTTTCAACTCAAGACAAATGTACACAACTGTTTCTATTTGCAGAATACCTTTCAAAATCGTAACATTACATCTCCAATATTAAAAGCAACCATTGCATGCAAAGCCAGGAAATAAAACCCACACAACCCCAAGACGAACACATTGTAGAAAATAAAGAATTAAGTATATGGGAAGCCCTAATCCCTGTATTGGCACTGGTGTTAATGCTGGGGTACAATGTGGCTGAAGCTTTTGGTGACGATGCGCTTAGCGGAAGTAACCAATTCATTCTGCTAATGGGGGCGGCGGTTGCGGCCATTGTAGGTTATTTCAATAAAGTATCTTTCAATCAAATGATGGAGGAAGTTGCCGAAAACATTAAGTCTACTTCTGGTGCCATTTTAATCCTGCTTCTGGTTGGCTCTTTAGCGGGTACATGGCTTATTAGTGGTATTATTCCATCCATGGTTTACTACGGGCTGCAAATTTTAAGCCCCACTATTTTTCTTCCTGCCTGTGTCATCATTTGTGCCATTATATCGGTAGCTACGGGAAGTAGCTGGACTACCTCTGCAACCGTCGGGATTGCACTTATAGGCATTGGAAATGCTTTGGGCATCAATCCGGGAATGACCGCAGGAGCCGTCATTTCAGGTGCTTATTTTGGAGATAAAATGTCACCTTTGAGCGACACCACCAATTTAGCACCAGCTATGGCTGGAGGCGAATTATTCTCACACATCAAATATATGATGTACACCACCATTCCAACCCTGATCATTACTTTGGTATTGTTTGTAATTATTAGTCTTTCTCTCGATGTAAAAGGAGATACCGATACCACAGAAATGTTAAGTGCTATAGACAGTGCCTTTCATATTTCGCCTTGGCTATTTTTGGTGCCTGCATTAGTCATCTTTATGATTGTAAAAAAGACGCCTCCCTTACCTGCACTTTTGGCTGGAACCTTACTAGGCGGTGTGTTTGCCCTTATTTTTCAACCTGAAATTGTAAAACAAATAACTGGCGCTTCCGATTTAGACTTTCTTTCTGCCTATAAAGGTATCATGACCGCCATTACCGTAGATACTTCGGTAACTACTAACAGTGCCGAACTGAATGATTTGTTCTCCTCCGGAGGAATGTACGGTATGTTGGGCACTATTTGGCTGATTTTATGCGCCATGGTTTTTGGAGGTGTGATGGATGCTATTGGCGCCTTGTCTAGAATCAGTAAAGCAGTATTAAATTTGTTTGATTCCGTATTTGGGCTTTTTGCAAGTACCGTTATCAGTTGTATTGGATTGAACGCCCTTGCCAGCGATCAATATTTGGCTTTGGTAATCCCGGGAAGAATGTATAAAAAAGCGTTTGAAGACAAAGGATTGGCCCCGGAAAACCTTAGCCGTACCCTTGAGGACTCAGGAACAGTAACTTCGGTATTGGTTCCTTGGAATACTTGTGGTGCCTACCAAAGTGGCGTGTTGGGCGTAGACACTTTATCGTATGCAGGCTATGCCTTCTTCAATTATTTAAGTCCGTTTATGACCTTGTTCTACGCAGCCTTTAAAATTAAGATTAAGCAAATTTCGAAGGACAATTTTTAACAAATAATCAAAAACTATACTTCTAAATTATTCCCATTGAATAAAGCTATTATTTAATAAATATTTAAAATCATGCAACCTCTATAAACCTACATGAAGTAGTATATTTGCATCCAGAAAATTACTAACAATTAAATATACTATTATGGCATTTGTAGGAAAAAAATTTCCAAATTTAAACGTAGACGCAATGAACGAAATGGGTGATACCTATAAAATCAACGTTCTTGAAGAAGCGGTAAACAACAAGAAAAAAGTAGTTTTATTTTGGTACCCAAAAGACTTTACTTTTGTATGCCCTACTGAGTTGCACGCATTCCAAGCTGCTATGGCTGAATTTGAAAAGCGCAACACTATTGTAATTGGAGCTTCTTGCGACACTCCAGAAGTTCACTTTGCATGGTTGAACACTGCAAAAGACAACGGAGGTATTGAAGGAGTAACTTACCCAATCTTGGCTGATTCTAACAGAAACCTTGCTTCTACTCTTGGAATCTTAGACATCACTAACGAAACTTACAACGAAGAAACTGGTGTTGTAACTGTTGAAGGTGACAACGTAACCTACAGAGCTACATACATTATCGACGAAGAAGGAACTGTACAACACGAGAGCATCAACAACATGCCATTAGGAAGAAACGTTGGTGAATACTTACGTTTAATCGATGCCTTAACTCACGTTCAAGAAAAAGGTGAAGTTTGTCCAGCAAACTGGGAAGAAGGTAAAGATGCTATGAACGCCAACAGAGATGGTGTTGCTAGCTACTTGGCTTCTCACTAATAAGAGCAACAACAAAATTTAAATCAAAGTGGGTCAAGGCCATTGGCCTGCTTTGATATCCTACTCACAATCATAAACTTTTCATTATGGTACAAGAATTAAATCAAGATAACTTACAGGACATCATCAACTCAAACGACACTGTTGTAGTACAATATTCAGCAACGTGGTGTGGTAACTGCCGAATCATGAAACCAAAATTCAAGAAATTGGCTTCAGAAAACGAAAACACTGCATTTGTTGTGGCAGATGCCGAAAAATTTCCAGAATCTAGAAAGTTGGCAAACGTAGACAACTTACCTACTTTTGCAACGTTTAAAAATGGAGCGTTTGTAAACCAAGTGCAAACCAACAAGTTTGAGGTTTTACAAGGCCTAGTATCGGAAGTCGTTTAAAGCATTATTTGCAAAAAATCTATAAGCAATGAAATTACCTGTAATTAAGCATTTAACAGAATTTATAGAGGAAAACGACGAGGACTTCGTAATTGAAGCCATCGAAACCCTTGAAGCCCTTACAGAGGTTCCTTCTCTTAAGGATGAAGAATTGGACGTTATTGGCGAGTTGATCTCCAATATGTATGGAGCCGTTGAAGTCCACAAATTGATTAAGGAAGGTACTCCTAAAAAAGAAGCCCTAAACGGCTTTATGAAACGTGTACTAGGATCTATTGACAAGTAACACTGTCGATAAACAGCATAGCAAAAGCCTTTGAAACACTTGTTTTCAAAGGCTTTTTCATTTTTTATAGGCATTTATACTTCCTACAAATCTTAAAAAATTCTCCTCTCAATAACTCAATTTTTCGTATCTTAAGTACATAAAATTCACTTACAATGAGCGAAGACAACTACATAAAAATTTTCTCCGGTAATTTCATTATGGTACAGCTCATGATGACCAGGTTGGAAGAAATAGGCATTGAACCCATTATCAAGGATGAATCGGAATCAGGCAGGCTGGCGGGCTTTGGTTCTTCCATACAAGGGTTCCAGGAACTTTACGTCCATAAGGACGAATTGGACAAAGCAGTTCCTGTAGTGGAATTGGTTAGGTCTGAAATGGAAGCATAAAAAAAAGCCTGAGAAAATCTCAGGCTTTTTTTTATGTGTTCAAATTGAAAAACTAGGCTTCAATAGCATACATTTTTTCTCTTTGCTCCTTTATTTTTTTATCGCTCATGTACTCATCAAACGTTAAGTATCTATCAATAATTCCATTTGGAGTCAACTCAATCACTCGGTTTGCTACTGTTTGGGCGAACTCGTGGTCATGAGTAGTGAACAATACAGTTCCTTTAAAGTTTTTAAGTGAATTGTTGAAAGCAGTAATACTTTCCAAATCCAAGTGGTTTGTTGGCTCATCAAGCATTAATACGTTGGCTCTCATCATCATCATTCTACTTAGCATACAACGTACTTTTTCTCCTCCAGATAAAACATCTGCAGTCTTCAGAGCTTCTTCCCCACTGAAAATCATCTTTCCAAGGAAACCTCTAATGTATACCTCTTCTCTCTCCTCTTCGGTTGTTGCCCATTGACGTAACCAATCCACAAGACTCAATTTATTCTCAAAATATTCGCTGTTATCCAACGGCAAATAAGACTGGGAAGTGGTTACCCCCCAAGCATAGCTTCCAGAATCCGCTTCCATTTTCCCATTGAGGATTTGGTAGAACGCAGTGGTTGCTCTGGAATCTTTAGAATATACCACAACTTTATCGCCTTTTGCCAAATTGATATCCACATTTTGGAACAACAAATCGCCATCTTGGGAAGCCGATAGGTTTTCAATATTCAAAATTTGATCTCCAGCTTCTCTATCACGCTCAAAAATAATGGCAGGATAACGTCGGCTTGAAGGCTTGATTTCAGAAATATTCAACTTGTCAATCATTTTCTTTCTACTGGTTGCCTGTTTGGATTTGGCAACGTTGGCAGAAAAACGACGGATAAACTCTTCCAATTCCTTTTTCTTTTCCTCAGCCTTCTTGTTTTGTTGCGCTCTTTGTCTAGCTGCTAGCTGAGAAGACTCATACCAGAACGTATAGTTTCCTGAATAGTGAGTGATTTTTCCAAAATCGATATCAGAAATATGAGTACAAACCGCATCCAAGAAGTGACGGTCGTGAGATACCACAATGACACAGTTGTTATAATCTGCCAAGAAGTTTTCCAACCAAGAAATAGTTTCATAATCCAGGTCGTTGGTAGGCTCATCCATGATCAATACATCTGGATTTCCAAAAAGGGCCTGTGCCAAAAGCACACGTACCTTTTGCTTACCATCCAAATCCTTCATCAACATATAATGCAAATCTTCCTTGATCCCTAAGTTTGAAAGCATGGCAGCGGCATCACTATCGGCATTCCAACCATTCATTTCTTCAAACTGCACCTGAAGCTCTCCAATTTTCTCGGCATTCTCATCGGTATAATCGGCATACAAAGCATCAATTTGGGTCTTTAAATTATATAAAGGTTTGTTCCCCATGATGATGGTTTCCAACACGGTATGCTCATCATACAAGTTGTGGTTTTGTTCCAACACACTCATACGTTTTCCTGGTTCCAAATGCACATGTCCAGAAGTTGGATCCATTTTCCCAGATAATATCCTTAAAAACGTAGACTTTCCTGCTCCGTTTGCTCCAATAATACCGTAACAGTTCCCTTGGGCGAAGGTTGTATTTACCTCGTCGAATAGAATTCGTTTACCAAACTGAACTGAAAGATTAGAAACTGATAGCATAATAATTTGTTTTAATTTTTTGCAAAAGTAGACAAATGAATCCACAAGATGAAACATCTATTCCTTTTTTGACGGCACAAAGCCTTTGAAAGCCTAGGACTACATAACTTTTAACAGCGCCTTAACAAGAGAAATAGAATTGTTAGTCTATTTTTGTTTATGACCATAACCAGCCTACATTAAGTTACCGCTATGAAGTTTTACATAATACCCCTTATAGTATCAGTGTTTTTTACGGGATGTATGGATACCACATTGGCTCCCGAAGACTATGCATATTTTGGAGGGGAAATTATCAATCCTAAGAAAAATTATGTAACCCTCCACTTAGAAGAAGGTCAAGTAGATACCATGTATTTGGATGAAGAAAACAGGTTCTTCAAAAAAATAGACCATGTAGAATCTGGTCTATATGCCTTTTTGCATGGAGGTGAATATCAATTGGTACTTTTGGAACCTCAGGACAGCATCATGCTTAGGCTAAACACCTTGGATTTTGACGAGTCATTGGTATTTACAGGAATTGGTTCAAAAAAGAACAACTACCTTATTAAATCATTTTTGGAAGATGAAAATGAGGATATGCACAAAAAAGAGTTCTTCCAGATGCCTCCAGAAGAATTTGAAAGCTATTTAAATACCAAAAAGGAAGAAAAATTGGCTCACCTCAATGAGTTTTTGGAAAAGCATCCCTCCTCCGATTTCTTTAAAAATATAGCAGAGGCCAACATTAACTACAATACTTACTTCTATAAAGAAGCCTATCCTTTTGGTTATTTTGGCGACAGCAAATTGGTGCATTACAAAGATTTACCAGAACACTTCTACGATTTTAGAAAGGATATTAACTATAATTTTAAAGACTTAAGGGAATGTGCCACTTACAATCGTTTTCTGTTGGCACATTTTAACAATTTAGCCCTTAGCTCCTATTACAAAAACACTGATCAGCATAAGTATTTTGATAGACAATCCTTAAACTACAATCTGAAAAAATTGGAACTAATCGATAGTTTGGTAAACGTGGATCCCATCAAAAACTATTTATTGAAAATGAATGTTAGGGAATCCCTTTATATGACGGACACACCCTCTGAAACCAATCAGTTGTTAGCCTCCTATTTACAAAAAACCACCAGTGACATTGATAAAAAGGATATTAAGACTGTGGTAGACAAATTGAACCGATTGAAACCTGGGCAGCCAATTCCAGATCTTACTTTGATCAATTTCAATGACGAACCACATAGCTTGAAATCTTTAATAGACAAGCCTACCATCATTTACTTTTGGTCTTCCAACTTCGATCTAAATCACAAAAACCTTTATTATA
Organism: Mangrovimonas sp. DI 80; assembly: GCF_001975575.1. Classification (NCBI taxonomy): domain Bacteria; kingdom Pseudomonadati; phylum Bacteroidota; class Flavobacteriia; order Flavobacteriales; family Flavobacteriaceae; genus Mangrovimonas; species Mangrovimonas sp. DI 80. The sequence goes on from NZ_MSDT01000010.1 coordinate 52,801, forward strand.
GAACCAAGAAGTTACAGGACAAATATCCAGACCTAAACATTATCGCTATAAATATTAACGATGAAAACAATATGTACTGGAAAAATACTTTGAAACGTACTAAGTTTACTCCACAAAATGAATATCGTTTTGAGAACTTAAATGAAGGAATCAAAACTTTAATTACAAACTCTGTATACACCATTTTCTTGGTTGATGGCTCAGGCCAAATCATCTCATCCAAGAACAGTTTATACAGTGAAGAATTTCAGAGCAATTTTGAAAAGTTAGTTGCCCAAAAATAAAAGAGAAAAGGTTCAATTATAGCATAAAAAAAAGCTCCTAAATTTCTTTAGGAGCTTTTTTATTTATCTATGGAGTATTCTTAGTTTCCTTTTTTATAGTCAGCTAAAAACTTCTCAAGACCTATATCAGTCAATGGATGGCTCAACAAACCTGTAATAGCGCTTAATGGACCAGTCATTACGTCTGCACCAAGTTTAGCACAGTCAATCACGTGCATTGTGTGACGCACAGAAGCCGCTAAAATTTCAGTTTCGAAACCATAGTTATCAAAAATCTGACGGATTTCAGCAATAAGGTTCAAACCATCTGTAGAAATATCGTCCAAACGACCAATAAACGGAGACACATAGGTTGCTCCCGCTTTAGCAGCCAATAACGCTTGCCCTGGAGAGAACACCAAAGTTACGTTTGTTTTAATTCCTTTATCGCTAAAATATTTACAAGCCTTGATTCCGTCTTTAATCATTGGCAATTTGATTACGATTTGGTCGTGTAACTCAGCTAAAGCCTCACCTTCTCTTACCATTCCTTCAAAATCTGTAGAAATTACTTCGGCACTTACATCCCCATCAACAATATTGCAGATATCCACATAGTGCTTCATAATGTTGTCAACACCTGTAATACCTTCTTTGGCCATTAATGAAGGGTTGGTTGTTACACCATCTAAAATACCTAATTCCTGTGCCTCTCTAATTTGATCTAAATTAGCTGTGTCTATAAAAAATTTCATGTTTATTGTTTATTTAAAGTTGATTATTAAATCTCTCGCAAAATTACAATTTATAATGATTTAGCAGTAGTTTTTCGTAAACTTTATCAGGCAAAATTCGCTTTAAAACAATAGAAAATTTCTGCATGAACTCCCCCACTTTATAATGGATTTTAGGATTAGGATTTTCTATGATTTTCTGGATGGCTTTAGCCATAAGCATCGGGTCTTTTCCTTCATCTACATGGGCATCCATCAATTTTAAGGTATTTCCGTAAGGTTCCTTGTATGGAGATTCTTCCAAAACAGGTGCATGAAACCTTCCTGCGGCAATATTGGTGGCAAAATCACCTGGAGCCACATTGGTCATTTTAATATTGAAATCTTTAAGCTCCATTCTAAAAGCCTCTGTCACCAATTCCAAAGCACCTTTACTGGCACTGTAAATGCCTCGGTAAGGCAATCCCATATAGCCCGCAATAGAGGTTACATTTACAATCAATCCTGAATTTTGTTTGCGCATCTGTGGCAACACGGCCTTGATCACATTAATAGGTCCAAAAAAATTGGTTTCAAAATTACGTTTGATTTCTGTATCCGGGATTTCTTCGATAGGTCCCGTAATTCCAGCTCCCGCATTATTTACCAATACGTCCAACTTTCCTTCTTTCTCTATAACATGGGCAACAGCCCTTGAAATGGTTTCCAAATTGGAAACATCCAAAGCAATAAGCGGAAACTTACTGTTGGCATAGCGATCTGGATTTCTACTGGTACCGTACACCTGGTATCCCTTTGACATTAAAAATTCCCCTATGGATTTCCCTATTCCGGAAGACCCTCCGGTAATGAGCACAACTTTAGACATTATAATGGTATAAAAACTTAAGCCGTAAAAATAAGAATGAATTTGGGAAGTGCACAAAACAAAAAGGATTTGTTACAAACCAGTAACAAATCCTTGTATTTAGATTACCTTTTTTTAAGTAAAAAGGTTCAGTTTATGCCATAAAAAAAGGCAAGCTACCTACATCACACCGCTACGACCGCGTACCTTTGCTGCGTTCCCGCCCTGGAGGGTTCAGCAGGAGCTGGTTGTGTAGGACTTGCCGCTGCAAAGATACAATCTTTTAATTGTTCTGCAATGATTTTTTAAACTGAATTTTATTAGATAAATTGCCTTAAAAACATATTGAAATGACAGCCACATATAAACTTTTATCAATCACCTTTTTAGCGTTTGTTTTATGGTCTTGCGGAAGCAATTCTGAAACCAAAAAAAATAGTTTTTCTATTGAAACTAGTGCCAAAAAGAACATAATTACCCTTGGAGAGACATTAAAACTGTCGTTGAAAAATCCAAAAAACGTCGAAGTAACCTCTGTGAGCTACAAATTGGGAGACCAAACCATCCCAAACGAATTTAAAGTGGAAGACGTAAAACTTGGTGTACACAAAATATTGGCTTCCATCGTAACGGAAGATGGTACTGATGAAGTTTCTACCCGTATCACCATTTTGAACAACCAAAAACCCAAATTATATACCTTTAATATCATCAACGAATATCCTCACGATATTACCTCCTACACCCAAGGTCTCGAATTTCATGATGGCTACCTTTATGAAAGTACTGGGCAATACAACGAATCTAAATTGCGAAAAGTAGACTATAAAACGGGGGAAGTATTGCAAAACACCGATTTGGAAAGACAGTACTTCGGTGAAGGCATGACCATTATGAATGATAAAATCTTTCAATTGACCTGGCGTGAAAATACCGGTTTTGTATATCAATTAGACTCTTTTGAAAAAATAAGCACCTTCACCTATGGCCAGAGCAAAGAAGGTTGGGGATTATGTAATGATAGTAAGGTAATTTATAAAAGTGACGGTACCGAAAACATCTGGATATTGGACCCGAATACACTTCAGGAAAAAGACCACATTCAAGTGTATAGAGATAAAGGAAAAATTATCAACCTTAACGAACTGGAATGGATTGATGGAAAAATCTACGCCAACAACTACCAATATAACGGCGTTACCATCATCAATCCTGAAAATGGCGCTGTAGAAGGCGTTATTGACTTCTCCCCTCTTCATAATAAAGTGAAACAACACCCAGGTCTTGATGTCCTAAATGGGATAGCCTACAATCCTGAGACCAAAACACTTTTTGTAACAGGAAAACGTTGGAACAAATTATTTGAGGTTGAAATCATTGAAAAATAATAGCAAGTTCCGCTTTTGACATTTCATCGATAAACCCTTATATATTTTTAGAAGCAAGCAATAAAGGCTACTTTTGCGCTCTAACGAATTGAGCAATGAAAACCTTTGAAACCATAATTACCGTAACAGAAGATGATCTGGACCAACTAAACCATGTCAACAATGTGAGGTATGTACAATGGGTTCAAGATGTTGCCGCCCAACATTGGGATGCGGGAGCTACTCAAGAAATAAAAGATCAGTATTTTTGGGTATTGATAAAACACACTATAGAATATAAATTACCTGCCTTTTTAGGAGAATCCATCAGGTTAAAAACATATATCGCGAAATCAGAAGGTGTCATCTCTACAAGAATTGTCGAAATTTATAACCATACAACGTCCAAGCTACTAGTGACTTCGGAAGCCAATTGGTGTTTGATTTCCAAAAGTACCAATCGCCCTTGCAGAATAACTGCTGAAATTGAAAACCTCTTTACTTAAACAAAGGTTAAAACCGCTGTTAAAGTTTCTTAAGAAGCCATTTTCCCTCTTAACTATTCTCTTATTTTGATTGAAAACCAACCAATCAAAATATGTTTAGAATCTTTATGCTTATTTGCATTCTTTCCTCCAATCTTGCTTCTTCCCAAACCTTAAAAGGCAAAGTATACGATGCTGAAACCACCGTAAAAGGAGCCAAAATCATTAACATCAATAAAAATCACTTTACCTATACCGATGACAATGGCGACTTCAATGTAGAAGCTACTCCAGGCGACACTTTAACATTCCATTCCTTATTCCATGAAAGTCAGCAACTGGTTTTAAAACCCAATCACTTTAAAGAAACCATAGTCATTGAACTCAAAAAATTCACCAACACCTTAGACGAAATTATCATAATTGATGAAAGGGAAAAGCTCTTTGACTCAACAAAATTTCAATCTAACTTCATAAAACAATTAGAGACAGACAGAAAGAATAATCCTTTTAAATATAGTAACTCTTATAACCCTTCTATGGATTTTATTGCTTTAGGAAAACTATTTGGAAAGCTAAATAAAAGAAAAAAGGACATTCCTATTATTCGATATGCTTCGTATGAGGATTTCTACAGACTATTTTCCACGAGCACCTATTTCAATGACAACTTTCTAATGAAAGAATTACAGATTCCCTTGGAGAAGAAATATCTGTTTCTGGAATATCTATCGGTTCAAAGCATTCCTAAATACTTACTTAAAAGCAACAATAATTTTCTCCTTTTGGATGCCCTATTAAAACATGGCGACAGCTTTTCCAAACTATTACAGGAAACCAAACCTTAACTTAAAAAACAACAACTTTAAAATACTTTCGTTGATACTATGCATTCGTGCAAAAAATCATACTTTTATCGCTCAAAAGCACCACAGTATTTTATCTATGAAGAAACTAGGCTACTTTATTTTTGCGCTATCAATTTTAATGACCTGGAGTTCCTGCAGAAACGATTTTGATTTCGAACCAAGTACAGGACAATTACAATTCTCCAAAGACACCGTATATCTTGATACCGTTTTCACAAATATTGGTTCAAGCACCTATAACCTTAAAGTATACAACCGAAGCTCTAAAGATATTGTCATCCCTACCCTGCGTTTAGGACAAGGAGAAACTTCCAATTACCGCTTGAATGTTGATGGCCTTTCCGGAAAAGAGTTTCAGGATGTAGAATTATTGGCAAAGGACAGTATGTACATTTTTATAGAAACTACTGTAGACATAGAAACCTTTGCGGCAGCCAACAACCATTTTTTATACACCGATGCCATAGAATTTGACAGCGGTAGCAATTTTCAAAAAGTAGAATTGGTAACCCTTATACAAGATGCGGTCTTCATCTATCCTAGTAAAGATGAAACTACCGGAATTGTTGAAACACTAACGTTTGATGTGGATGGCGATGGCATTGATGACGAAACCAATCTTCAAGGGCGCTTTTTAACCGATGAAGAATTGACCTTTACCAACGAAAAACCTTATGTTATTTACGGTTACGCAGGAGTTAACAGCGGTAATACACTTACTGTTGAAGCTGGCGCACGCGTGCACTTTCATGCCAATTCGGGCTTATTGGTAACTAACAATGCTTCTTTGCAAATAAATGGAGCCTTCAGTAATGATCAGGAACTTTTGGAAAACGAAGTTATTTTTCAAGGGGATCGTCTAGAACCTTTATATGAAGATGTTCCTGGGCAATGGGGAACGATTTGGCTATACAACGGAAGCACCAATAACTCTATTAATTACGCCACCATAAAAAATGCAACCATTGGTGTTTTAAGTGAAGGAAACCAATACGAAGCAAACAACAAACTAAACCTTGCAAATACCCAAATTTACAACTCCAGTAACTTTGGTGTTTTGGGAAGAGCTACTTCTATTGGAGCGCAAAACGTGGTTATCAATAACTCGGGACAATCCTCTTTTGCGGGGACCTATGGCGGAAAATACAACTTCACACATTGTACAATTGCCAATTATTGGGGTAACAGTTTTAGGCAATTTCCTTCTGTATTGCTCAATAACTATGTGGTTGATGAAGAACAGAACATCTATACCAACGACTTGGATGAAGCCAACTTCAACAATTGCATCATTTATGGCAATGACAACCCCGAATTTCTTTTGGACCAAGAAGAAAGTGGCGAAGTCTTCAATTTTAAGTTCACCAACTGTTTGTTAAGATTTCAGGATAACACGAATTTCTTTTCTGGAGACAATTATGATTTTGACAATACGCTTCTGTACGAGAACAATATCTTTAATGAATCCCCTGATTTTAGAGCGCCTTTTGAAAACGATTTAATAATCGGGGAAGATTCTGCGGCAAACAATCAAGGGAATGCATTTTATGCCAACCAAGTGCCAACAGACCTATTGAACAATGACCGGACTGGCACTCCCGATCTAGGCGCATATCAACACATTACATTTGAAGAAAATTAAGATTAGTTTCCCAAATGCGTATTTAGGTAATTAAAATTTACCTAATTTTATAACACAACTATTAATCTGGGTTCTGTTATGATCTATCTTATTTTTGAAATTGCCTGTATCTGTGCCGGTATCATGCTTGCCATCACCACTTTGGACCGATTGGACGGGGATAGTAATTTTTTCGTCAATATTGCTGCCAAGTTACAACCACTAAGCCCACTAATTGGTGTACTAACCTTAGCAATTGGAATCATGTTTATTTTCAAATTCAATTGCATCATATTCGCAATTGTAGGGATAGCCTGTGGGATATTGTTACTCCCGCAACAACTTTCAAAAATCCCAGGGATAGGTGATGCGCTTTTCACCCTTTCAAAAAAAATAAACCCCTATAAAGTACTCATCGGTGATGCCGCACTTATACTAGGGGTTCTAGGCTTATTTAATATGAATCCGTTTTGCTAACAGATCATTTCAATTCTATTTTTTTAGCAATAATTTTGAAACAGTAAAGCTCTAGTTAAACAAAGCTCTATCCTTCATCATGTTGTTCACTTTAACAGCGACTTCTTCCAGCACAGTTTCGTTTTCATAGTTTGTAATAACCTCATCAATCAAGGTTACGATGACTTCCATATCAGCTTCTTTCAAACCTCTCGTGGTAACGGCAGCAGCACCTACTCTGATACCTGAGGTTACAAAAGGAGACTTGTCATCAAAAGGCACCATATTCTTATTTACTGTAATATCAGCTTTTACCAAAGCTTCCTCAGCCTCTTTTCCAGTAATTTTTTTATTGCGAAGATCAATTAACATCATGTGGTTATCTGTTCCTCCGGAAATGATGTTATATCCTTTTGCTACAAAAGCCTCAGCCATAGCTGCAGCGTTCTTTTTTACTTGTAAAACATAATGCATAAAGTCATCAGTAAGCGCCTCTCCAAAGGCAATTGCTTTAGCCGCAATGATGTGCTCTAATGGTCCTCCTTGATTTCCTGGGAATACAGCAGAATCCAACAACGATGACATTTTACGCAAGCTTCCATTTTTCAAGGTCAATCCAAATGGATTGTCAAAATCCTCTCCCATTAAAATCATCCCTCCTCTAGGTCCTCTTAGAGTTTTGTGAGTAGTGGTAGTTACAATATGACAGTGAGGGATTGGATCGTTCAAGATTCCTTTGGCTATCAAACCTGCTGGGTGAGAAATATCGGCCATTAAAATAGCACCTACGCTATCGGCAATTTCACGGAACTTTTTAAAGTCCATATCACGGGAATAAGCAGAAGCTCCCGCTATAATAAGTTTAGGCTGCTCTTTAGTGGCAATCTCTTGGATTTTATCATAGTTCAAAACGCCAGTTTCTTGATCTACCCCATAAAACACAGGATTGTATAATTTCCCTGAGAAGTTCACTGGAGACCCATGTGTTAAGTGCCCTCCATGAGATAAATCGAAACCTAATATTTTGTCTCCAGGCTTCAAACAAGATGCAAAAACTGCAGTGTTAGCTTGACTTCCTGAGTGTGGCTGCACGTTTGCGTAGGCAGCTCCAAATAATGTTTTGGCACGGTCTATGGCAATTTGCTCTATTTGATCAACCACTTCGCACCCTCCGTAATAACGTTTTCCTGGGTATCCTTCGGCATATTTATTGGTCAATACAGAACCTGCAGCTTCCATTACTTGTTCACTTACAAAATTCTCGGAAGCAATTAACTCCAAACCTTCCAATTGTCTTTCTCTTTCGTCTTCTATGAGCTCAAAAATTTGTTGATCACGTAGCATAAAAATTAGTTTAGTTAAAAATTTATCAAAAATAATAAATCCCATGAGTATAGAAGTTCAAAAAACAGATATTTACCGCCTTAGCCTCTAATTTTTATTAACCCTTAGAAATCAAGCTACTTTTTCGGCATTTTTTTCAATTAGAACGAAAAAATTATGTAGGTTTGACTAGAATTTATTAAACCATTAATCTCTAAGACTTTTATGCCTTTATCAGCAAATAATCCAGATAGAACATCATGGCTGCACGTAGGAAAGAACTCAGATTTCCCCATCCAAAACATACCTTTTGGGGTGTTTCTTACACGTGACGACATCATTACTATAGGAACCCGAATTGGAGATACTGCCATAGACTTGGGAGCACTGCATCAGTTAGGCTATTTTGATGGCATTCCATTAACCGACGATATATTCCTTCAAGATACCCTAAACGACTTTATAGCCGACGGAAGAAAAACATGGCGTGCCGTACGTAACCGTATCGCTCAAATCTTTGACAGTAATAACACCACTTTAAAAAACAACAAACAACATAAAGAAATTGTACTGTTTCGTTTGGACGAAATTGAAATGCAATTGCCTGTTGAAATTGGAGACTATACCGATTTTTACTCTAGCTTGGAACACGCTACCAATGTGGGAACTATGTTTAGAGGAGCAGATAATGCCTTGATGCCTAACTGGCTTCACATTCCTGTTGGTTACCATGGAAGAAGTTCTTCCATCATCCCGTCGGGAATCCCTGTACACAGACCACAAGGACAAACCCTTCCAGCAGAAAGCGAAACCCCAGTGTTTGGACCATCCAAATTAGTAGATTTTGAGTTGGAAATGGCTTTCATCACTACCGATGCTAACGACCTTGGAGAACCTATTCCAATTGAAGAAGCAGAAGAATACATCTTTGGATTGGTATTGTTGAACGACTGGTCTGCCCGCGATATTCAAAAATGGGAATACGTGCCACTAGGACCTTTTTTGGCGAAGAACTTTGCTTCTTCTATTTCTCCTTGGATTGTGACTTTGGATGCCTTGGAACCATACCGAGTTCAAGGACCAAAACCAGAAAAACCACAATTGCCATATTTACAATATAAAGGCAAAAAGAGTTACGATATCAACTTGGAAGTATCCCTTAAGCCAAAATCGGCAAAAGAAACCATTGTGAGCAAATCCAATTTTAAATACATGTATTGGAACATGGCCCAGCAATTGGCCCACCACACCATTAACGGTTGCCCAGTGAATTCTGGAGACCTAATGGGAAGCGGCACCATTTCGGGACCAACCGAAGACTCTTTTGGTTCTATGTTGGAATTGACCTGGAGAGGAGAACGTCCTTTAACAATGAAAGACGGTTCCGAGCGTAAATTCATCAATGACTATGACACCGTAATCATGAGAGGATATTGCGAGAAAGACGGTACCCGTATTGGATTTGGTGAAGTATCCACGCAGCTACTTCCAGTATTTGAACCTAAAAAGAAAAAGTAATCCAATCAAAAATATTCATCTTACAGCCCTCAATAGTGATATTGGGGGTGTTTTTTTGGCATTAAATTTGAATCTACAACACATACACCCCTAAAACGAATGCTTATGAAACGAATTTTACTCTTATCAATCATCCTTTCCCTAGCAATGAGCTGTAGTAGCAAAAAACAGGTTGAACGCGCCATCAACACAGGCAATTACAATCAAGCTATTACTGAAGCGCTACGAAAATTGGAAACCAATAAGACTTCTAAACGCAAACAGGATTATGCCATGATGCTACAAGAGGCATTTCACAAGGCACAGGAACGCGACCTGAATACAATTAAACATCTTAAGAAAGATAACAATCCAGAATTGTATACAGAAATCTATGAACTTTACAACTACCTCAACAAAAGACAGGAAGCCATTAAACCAATTTTACCATTGGTAGTTGAAGGCAAAACCATCACTTTTAAGTTTCAGGATTACAGCAATGCCATTTCTGAATGGAAAAACAAAACCGCCGATTATTTATACGAAAGAGGTCTAGCCCTTTTAGAATCCAACTATAAAACAGATATCAGGGAAGCCCACAATGTATTATCATACGTGGAGCGAATCCACCCAAATTATGAAGACACTCGAGAATTACTTTTGGAAGCGCATGAAAGAGGGATTGAACACGTCATTGTAAATATTAAAAATAATACCAATCAAGTTATCCCTCGTCAATTGGAACAAGATCTATTGAATTTTGACACCTATGGTCTAAATCAGTTTTGGCTTGCTTATCACTCCAACAGAATCTCAGGTCTGCAATACGACTATGCCATGGAATTACAATTGCAACGCATTAACATTTCTCCTGAACAAGTCAAGGAACGTCAAATTCCTAGAGAACAAGAAATAGTAGATGGATGGCAATACCAATTAGATCAAAACGGCAATGTGATGAAAGACAGTCTTGGTAATGACATTAAAGTGGACAAAATCATCAAGGTAAAAGCTGATCTTTTTGAATTTCAACAATTCAAATCATCACAAATTCTTGGAAACGCCGTGTTCTCCGACCTAAAAACACAACAGACAATAAGCACACTTCCTGTAGATAGTGGATTTATCTTTGAACATTTCTATGCTACCTATCGCGGAGACAAACGTGCCTTGACCAAAGATGACTTAAAATTGACCCGTAATCAAGCCATTCCATTCCCTAGCAATGAGCAAATGGTATTTGACACCGGAGAAGATTTAAAATTGAGGCTAAAGGATATTTTGGCCTCCTTTAAAATAGATAATCAAACTGCAGCCCCTCGTTATTAGGGGCTGTTTTTTTTTGAAAAAAGTATACTACACGAAATTCTTCAAATCCACATCCAAAATAGCCCCATGACTAGCATGCGCTACCACCACTCCATTTTTGATAACAAGTAATTGTGGAGATTGATGCATCACCTGAAACATACTTGCAATAACATTGGATACATCCCGATAATTTAGCAAATCTAAATAGTACACATCAAAGTCTTCATTGGAAAAACCATAGGACTCTTCAAATTGACGCATTACCATTCTACTCACTCCACATCTCGTGGAATGCTTAAAGATTAATTGTGGTTTTGTTTCGGAAGCAACCTTCAATTTATTGAGTTGCTCAACCGAAGTCAAACCTAACCAAGGCATTGTGTTGACTTCTTTACTTTCTTCAGATATTTCACTGCCTCCAAATAATTTCTTTATAAATCCCATGCACTTTGATTTTAGGTTGTAAAACTAATTTATTTTTTAATCAAGAATTATAAATTAACGTTAATCAACCAACAAACGAATAAATACAACTGATTTTCAGATAATTAATATTAAAAAATCCGTTACAAAAACAATACTTTTTTGTAACTTACAGAATAATCCAAAACCTACCTTACAACTCCCTAACCCAGACAAAAAGTCATGCTGTTTTCACGAAACAACGACATTTTGTCTCATCTATTTAAGTGGTAAGCTTTTTGACTTTGCCTTCCTAAATTAAAGGAAAATCAAACTATGAACTTAAATAATTATACAATAAAGTCACAAGAAGCCATACAGCAAGCACAGCAGCTCGCCCAGGGTTTTGGTCATCAACAAATTGAAAACGAGCACATTTTTAAAGCTATTTCTGAAGTTGATGAAAACGTATTACCATTCATTCTTAAAAAATTGAATGTAAACACCCTTGTCCTTCAACAGGCATTGGATAAGCAACTAGAGAGCTTTCCAAAGGTTTCAGGAGGCGACATTATGTTGTCCAGAGAAGCTGGAAAAACACTTAATGAAGCGTCCATCATTGCAAAAAAAATGAAGGACGACTTTGTATCCATTGAACATTTAATCTTGGCTGTTTTTAAATCCAATAGCAAAATAGCCCAAATGCTCAAGGACCAAGGGGTCACTGAAAAAGCTCTAACGGCAGGCATCAACGAATTGCGAAAAGGCGACCGTGTAACTTCTCAAAGTCAAGAGGACACCTATAACTCGCTAAACAAATATTCTAAAAACTTAAATCAATTGGCCAAAGATGGAAAACTGGATCCCGTAATTGGTCGTGATGAAGAAATACGTAGAATTCTTCAAATTTTATCTAGACGTACCAAAAACAATCCAATTTTGGTTGGGGAACCAGGTACTGGTAAAACAGCCATTGCCGAAGGACTCGCCCATCGTATTGTAGATGGTGACGTTCCTGAAAATTTGGTGGACAAACAGATTTTTGCCTTAGACATGGGTGCGCTTATTGCAGGTGCCAAATACAAAGGTGAATTTGAAGAACGCTTAAAAGCGGTTATCAAAGAAGTTACCGAAAGTGATGGTGATATCGTACTATTTATAGACGAAATACACACCCTTGTTGGCGCCGGAGGAGGTCAAGGTGCCATGGACGCTGCCAATATTTTAAAACCTGCTTTAGCTAGAGGTGAATTGCGCGCCATTGGAGCCACTACCCTAGACGAATACCAAAAGTATTTTGAAAAAGACAAGGCTCTTGAAAGACGTTTCCAAAAAGTAATGGTAGATGAGCCCGATACCGAAAGTGCCATTTCTATACTGAGAGGAATCAAAGAGAAATACGAAACCCATCATAAGGTTCGCATCAAAGACGAAGCAATTATTGGTGCCGTAGAGCTATCCGAACGTTACATCACCAACAGATTCCTTCCAGACAAGGCTATCGACTTAATGGACGAAGCTGCTTCCAAATTGCGTATGGAAATCAATTCAAAACCTGAAGAATTGGATGTTTTGGATAGAAAAATCATGCAATTGGAAATTGAAATTGAAGCCATTAAACGTGAAAAAGATGAGGCAAAATTAAATTCCTTGCGCTCAGAATTGGCCAATTTGAAAGAAGAGCGAAACGAAATCAATGCCAAGTGGAAAAGCGAAAAAGATGTTGTAGACAATATTCAAGCAACTAAACTTGAAATTGAAAATTATAAACTGGATGCAGAACGTGCAGAGCGTGATGGCGATTACGGCAAAGTTGCTGAAATTCGCTATGGAAAGATAAAGGAAAGTCAGGAACGTCTCGAAAAACTTCAAAAGGAGCTTCATGAAAATCAAAACGAGAACTCCTTAATTAAAGAAGAGGTTACCTATGACGATATTGCAGAAGTCGTGGCCAAATGGACAGGAATTCCTGTTACCAAAATGCTTCAAAGTGAGCGTGAAAAATTGTTAAAATTGGAAGACCAACTTCACAAACGTGTAGTAGGACAAGACGAAGCCATTACGGCGGTAAGTGATGCCGTGCGAAGAAGCCGTGCAGGCTTGCAAAACCCTAAAAAACCAATTGGGACCTTCCTATTCCTTGGAACCACTGGTGTAGGTAAAACCGAATTAGCAAAAGCCTTGGCCGAATATCTTTTTGATGATGAAAACGCCATGACTAGAATAGACATGAGCGAATACCAAGAACGTCATGCCGTGAGCCGATTGGTAGGAGCGCCTCCTGGATATGTAGGTTACGACGAAGGAGGACAATTGACAGAAGCTGTAAGACGCAAACCTTATTCCGTAGTGCTTTTGGATGAAATTGAAAAGGCACACCCAGATACTTTCAATATCTTGTTACAAGTATTGGATGAAGGACACCTTACGGACAACAAAGGGCGTTTAGCAGATTTCAAAAACACAATCATCATTATGACTTCCAATATGGGAAGTCAGATCATACAAGAGCGTTTTGAAGCTACCAAGGATATTGATTCCGCTATGGAAGCTGCCAAAATTGACGTGTTGGCCTTACTAAAACAAACAGTAAGACCCGAATTTTTAAACAGAATAGACGAAACCATCATGTTTACGCCTTTATCCAAGGAAAATATTTTGGAAATTGTAGAGTTACAGTTAAAAGGACTCACAAAAATGATTGGCCAACAAGGTATTACTTTTGACGCCACAAGAGAAGCCATTGAGTATCTTGCTGAAAAAGGATACAATCCAGAGTACGGGGCGAGACCTGTAAAGAGAGTTATTCAAAAAGAGGTGCTCAACGAATTGAGCAAAGAGATTCTCTCTGGAAAGGTCACCACCGATAGCGTTGTACTTTTAGACGCATTTGATGACAGATTAGTCTTCAGAAACCAGGCCAATATGGTTACAGAAGAACTTTAACGAAAACTTCAGTGGTTAACCGCCATTGGAGTTTAAATGTCCGCTAGGACGTTTCATAATAATTTGGTTGATTGGTGTTAGGCAACGCGACCCTTTAATTAGGTTAGCGTTGCTTTTTTTATCAAAAACAAAAGGCCCCTTTAACTTTTAAATAGAGTTTTATGGGAAGGTTTTATTATTACGATTTTCCAAGTGCCGAAATTCTGGTATTTGATGATTTCTTGATCATGCAAATCAGGGAAGGTGCCGACATTCACCCTAAACATAACGAAAGATTGAACGAGATTGTAGAAACCCATTATACGGGAAAACAATTTGTGTATATATCCAATCGCGTCAACTCCTACTCCGTAGATCCATTAACTTATGTGGAAACAGAAAAAATCCCCAATCTTGCAGGTATTGCTATAGTGACAGACACCAGAATAATGCGCCAAAACGCGGAATATGAAAAGAATTTTTTCGATAAACCTTACAAGATTTTTAATACCTTATCTGAGGCAATCCAATGGGCTCACAAAATCCTGACAGATTTCCACCAAAAACAATAACCCCAATCTACTTTAATATTAAATAAAAATGTCATTAACATCTTTTTCCCGAACCATTCTAAACACTGCAATAGTTCTTATTTCAACAATCACAATTGCACAGGAAACCAACAACTCCTTGCTTTGGAAAATATCTGGAAACGACCTTGAAGCGCCTTCATATATTTTCGGTACCATCCACATTACCTGTAATGCTTCATTGGACCAAACAGTGAAAACCGCCCTAGACAACACTTCCCTTTTGGTTCTAGAGATTGATATGGACCATCCAGAAATACAATCAAAAATGATGCAGGAAATGTACATGAAAGACGGAAAAACCATTAAGGATTATGTTTCGGAAGCAGATTACCAACTCCTTTCAGATTTTATAAAAACCCAAACCGGAATGCCTCTAGATCTATTAGGAAACATTAAACCTTTCTTTTTAAGTGCCATGTTGTATCCAAAACTTCTGGGGTGCCCTATTCAATCTTTTGAAAACGAATTAATGGCCGTTACCAAAGATCAAAAAGAAGACGTTGAAGGATTGGAAAGCATTGAACAGCAAATGCAATTGTTTGACGAAATTCCCTATGAAGACCAAATTCAGGAACTGCTAAAATCTGCTAAAGACAATATGGCAAGCGACAGAGCAAACATTACTGAAATGATGAGTCTTTATGAAAACAAAGACCTAGACGGCCTTTACAATCTTTTATTGGTAGACGACTCTACATTGACCGCTAAATACCAAAACAAAATGCTGGACGAACGCAATAAAACATGGATTGCAAAAATTGGCAGCTTTTCCAAAGAACAACCTACCTTTTTTGGAGTTGGCGCCGGACATTTATCCGGAGACAATGGAGTCATTTCATTATTGCGAAAAGCGGGATATACCGTGGAAGCCGTCCTACCATAATCGCATTCAACCAGATACTCATTTATCAAGTCCCAAAACTTGTTAATTTTTGTGAAATTTTTCGTTCAAAGGCAATAAAGTTTAAGTTTTCACTTTATCTAATTAAGATTAATTTCTTAATTTTGACCCGCTATTAATTCCCCAATTACATAGACACTATTGACTTGTAACTTCCTTTAAATGATTCATTTAAGAAAGCTTACATCAAATCAATATTAAACCTACTGAAACATGAAGATTAGTAAATACATAGACCACACGGTATTAAAACCCACCACTTCCGAAAGGGACATTATAGACTTATGTAACGACGCAAAAAAACATCATTTTTATTCTGTTTGCGTGAATGGTTGTTATGTTCCTCTTGCCCATCAACTTTTGGAAAAAACAGATGTAAAAGTATGCACGGTTGTTGGGTTTCCTTTAGGAGCCATGTCCACCGAAGCTAAAGTTTGTGAAGCTAAAGCTGCCGTAAACCAAGGAGCCAACGAAATAGATATGGTAATAAACATTGGCTTTTTAAAAAGTAAAAATTACGTTGCAGTTTATAAAGACATTAGTGATGTAAAACAAGCTATAGGACGCATTCCGCTTAAAGTAATTCTTGAAATTAGCGAATTGTCTAAAAACGAAATCATCAAAGCCTGCGAAATTTGTATGGATGCCAAAGCCGATTTCATCAAAACCTCAACGGGTTTCTCAAATAGCGGAGCAACTTTAACAGCAGTAAAAATCATTAAGAAAACGGTTCGTAATAATGTCAAGATTAAAGCCTCTGGTGGTATAAAAGATTATGAAACCGCTCAAAAATATATTGATATAGGTGTGGACAGAATTGGAACATCGGCCGGAGTTGCTATTGTTACAGACAAAGCTTTAAAAGTCGAAGACTAACAAGCAGCAAAACTTATTGAATTTCAAAACATTAGATTAGGGCTTCGGCCCTAATTTGTTTTATATTTGGATATAATCCATTAGTATCCAACATGAAACCCTTCTGTCTTTTGTTTCTTTTACTATTGTCTTTTCAAGGCTTTTCACAAGAATCGAGCAATAAAACTTCCACTTACTTTTTAATTCGGCATGCAGAAAAAGACAGAACAGATCTTTCCAACCCAAACCCCCACCTTTCAGAAATTGGTTTGAAACGCGCCACCCAATGGGACAGCATATTTAGTCAAGTTCCTTTTGATCGTATTTTTTCTACAGACTACTTTAGAACTTTGGAAACCGTAGGACCAATTGCCAAAAGATTCAACATTGAGATTGAACTATACGATCCAAACAACCTAGATATAAACACCTTCTTAAATGACACAAAAGGGCAAACCGTACTTATTGTTGGCCATAGCAACACAACACCTGCTATAGCAAACGCCCTCATTTCCCAAGACAAATATCTCATGATGGAAGACAACAACAACAGCTTCCTATATATTGTTGTATTATTTAAAGAAACTGTCACCGACTATATACTTACCATAGACTGAGGACTTCTCTGAAACCGCAATAAAATTCTCAAAAGGTATTTAGCATAAATTATAAAAAACGTAGTTTTGTGCTATGCAAAAAACGGTCAACATAAAAAATAAAAGAGCCAAGTTTGAATTCGAAATTCTTGACACTTATACTGCTGGAATTGTTTTAACAGGTACCGAAATAAAATCCATCCGGGATAGTAAGGCCTCTATTGCCGAGAGTTTTTGCGAATTTAACGACCGTGGCGAACTGTTTGTCATCAACATGACCATTCAGGAATACGTTTACGGCAACTACTACAACCATAAACCAAAAGCCGAACGCAAACTACTTCTTAACAAAAGGGAGCTTAAAAAACTTCAGAAGGACGTAACCGTTAAAGGACTTACCATTGTACCGCTTCGTGTGTTCATCAACGAAAAAGGATACGCCAAAATGGATATTGCTTTGGCAAAAGGTAAAAAGCTTTACGATAAAAGAGACACCATCAAAGACCGCGACAACAAGCGTAACTTGGATCGTATCAAGAAAATTTACAAGTAATTTTTTAAATGGTTATAACAGTACTTTTCCATATGTTTATAACCAAAAGTTCATGCACGGACATTTTAAAGAAAATTTCTTGCTCCATCAACCAACACCTATATGAAACAAAAACTAGTTTTACTTTTTAGTTTTTTGCAGACGTTTTATGCCTTGGCGCAAATTCAAGGCACTGTAAAAGACAGCAATAATACCCCTTTAGCCTTTGTTAATATTTATATAGAAAACACCTACACAGGCACTACTAGTAACGATAATGGCGTTTATGAGCTGAACGTCTCCGCTCCCAAAACTTATACAATTACCTTTAAATATTTAGGTTATAAAACCCTCAAAAAAACAGTAGCCATTGAAAACTTCCCATATCAATTGGACGTGATTTTGCAGGAAGAAGAAATATCCCTTCAGGAAGTCGTTGTAAAAACCAACGAAAATCCAGCCAACAAAATCATGAGGGCTACCATAGACAAACGAAAAGAGAACCTTGAGCTCATCAAAGCTTTCAATGCTCACTACTATTCCAGGGGATTACTGAAAATCAAAAATGCTCCAAAAGCCATTTTAGGTCAGGAGTTGGGAGATTTGGGAGGCGGTTTGGATTCTACTAGAAGTGGAATCATTTACCTTTCAGAAACTGTTTCAAAAATTGACTACCTCTACCCCAACAAACTCAAGGAAACTATTATTGCCTCAAAGGTTAGTGGCGACGACAACGGCTTTAGCTTTAATACGGCCATGGATGCCAATTTCAACTTTTACAACAACACCATTGATTTAGAAAATCCTCTCATTTCCCCAATTGCAGAATACGCCTTTAACTATTACCTCTACACTTTGGAAGGGATTTTCTATGACGATTTTGGAAACCTTATCAATAAAATAAAGGTCACCCCGAAACGCAAAAACGATCGGGTATTTGAAGGACATATGTATATTGTGGAAGACCAATGGACCATTTACGCTCTTGAATTAACGACTACCGGCCAACAGGCACAAATCCCTGGAGCCGACACCATCACTCTTAAACAAAATTTCTCCTACTCCCAACAGGATAAGGTTTGGGCCTTGATGTCGCAAAACATTGATTTTTCCTTTGGCATGTTTGGTATCAATGGAGAAGGCCATTACACTTCTGTCTATAGTGATTACAATTTCAATCCAGAATTTTCAAAACGCAATTTTGGAAAAGAAATACTCTCCTTTAAAGAGGAAGCCAACAAAAAAGACTCCTTGTATTGGGAGATCAATAGACCTGTCCCCCTAACCGAGGAAGAAATTCAAGATTATTTAAAAAAAGATAGTATTCAAACAATCAAAAGGTCTAAAACCTATTTGGATTCCACAGACAGGGTATCCAATAAGTTCAAATTTTCCGATATCTTTTCTGGTTATACATTTTCCAATTCCTATGAAAAATGGAGTTTAGGTGTTTCCTCTCCCCTTTCAGCGCTTAATTTTAATACGGTTCAGGGTTTTAATAGTTCTGTTGGTATTCACTACACAAAAAACATCGATGAATTCAAACGCTATTTCTTCACAAGAGCAACCCTTAATTACGGCTTAGGAGATCAGAGATTGCGAGGCGTCTTTTCAGCTCATTATAAATTTAATAATATAAGTAGACCATATCTAATGGTTTCGGGAGGTGTAACCACCCAACAATTTAATGGAGCAGAGCCAATTTCAAAATTAATAAACAGTATTAGTTCTCTGTTCTTTGAAGATAATTACATGAAATTTTACGATAAAAGTTTTGCTGAAATAAGCTTTTCAAAGGAACTTTTCAATGGCTTCAAATTGTACAGCAACATAAGCTACGAACGCAGGAAACCACTTTTCAACACCACAGATACCACCTTTATCAACGAAAGTGACGATACCTACACTAGTAATAACCCGTTGGATGAAACAGCCTTTGGCATTGCACCGTTCAATACGCACAACATTTTCAAATTTAACCTAAGTGCCACCTTTAATTTTGGACAGGAATATTTTAGTTATCCTGACAGCAAATACACCGTCATAGAAACCAAATACCCAACCTTGGCCATAGGATATGAAAAAGGATTTGGAGCCTTTATTAACGCTTACAATTTTGACCAACTTAAACTGCGCATTTTCCAAAATGTGGAGCTTGGTAACAAAGGGGATTTTGCATACAACCTTAGAGCTGGGACTTTTTTCAATGCCGAGGATATTGCATTTATGGATTACCAACATTTCAATGGCAACCAAACCCATGTTAGTTCCTCTGGAAGCTACACCAATGTATTCAACAATTTGCCGTACTACTCCTTAAGCACAAACGACAAATATTTGGAATTACATGCCGAACACAACTTTAATGGATACATTTTGGGTAAAATTCCATTGCTGAATAAATTAAATTACAACTTGACTGTCGGTGCCCATGCTCTTTCCTCTGAAACCTATAAACCTTACCAAGAATATTCGGTTGGGATTGATAACATAGGCTGGGGTAAATTTAGGTTCTTAAGACTTGATTATGTGCGTTCTTACCAAAACGGATTCCAAAGTGACGCCTTTATTTTTGGGTTGAAACTCTTTAATTGATTAATTTTAGCAAATTTTTTTAGTGAACCGCATGAAAACTTTCGCCCTTACATCCTTACTTTTTTTAACCACTATTTGTAACATCAATGCTCAGGAAGCCGAAGAAGCTCCAGTGAGCTACTTAGGAAAAACCATTACTTTAGACTCTACCATTACTTCCCTTTACGGAGCCATTTCAGGAGAAAAAGGAGTTGAACGCGATTGGAAACTATTTAAATACCTTTTTAAAAACGAGGCAAAGTTGATCCCGGCCTATAAAGATGGCGTAAAAGGTATTTATGATACCAATTATCTTTCGGTGGAAGATTACATCAATACCACCAATGACTGGATTCTTGCAAACGGTTACATCAAAAAAGAAGTTCACAGAGTTACCCAATCTTACGGAAATATAACCCACGCTTTTATCACATTTGAAGCTTTCAGAAGTGAGCAAGACGAAACCCCATTCCTTAGAGGAATAGACAGCATTGAATTGCTTTTTGACGGGCAACGTTGGTGGGTTGTAAATCTGTATTGGACTTTGGAAACGGAAGGAACTCCTATTCCTGAAGACTATTTACCAAAGCCTTAATTTTTATCTTCCAATAGTGGAACAAAACGGAATTCACCAAACTCGTGTTGTTCAAACTCTTTTGGTCCTTTTCTAATGAAGAGGGTCATAGTTTGCACATCCACTCCCACAGGGATTACCAAACGACCACCAATTTTTAATTGGCTCAACAAAGGTTTAGGCACAAACGGAGCACCTGCAGTTACAATGATACCATCAAAAGGTGCTTCTTCAGGCATCCCTTTATAGCCATCTCCAAAAATTAGCTTTTTAGGACGATAGCCCAATTTTGGCAAAAACTTACTGGTGATTCTGAACAATTCCTGTTGACGTTCAATACTGAACACTTTAGCACCCATCAAGCACAAAACTGCTGTTTGATAGCCACTTCCTGTACCAATTTCCAATATTTGGTCTCCCGGCTTGATATTTAAAAGTTCGGTTTGAAATGCCACGGTGTAAGGTTGGGAAATGGTTTGGTCTGCCGCAATTGGAAACGCCTTATCTTGATATGCGTGATCCAAAAAACTAGAATCCATAAACAAATGCCTTGGGATGGTACCGATGGCTTTTAAAACCTTTTCATTGGTAATTCCTTTAGCTCTAACAACTTCTACAAGTTGCTGTCTCATTCCTTGATGTTTAAACGTGTCTTTCAATGTTGGTAAGCTTTTCAAGGCAAAATTACTTCAAACATTTTAAAGGCAAAAATTAAAATTCCTTGTTTTATCAACTCTCTTTAGAAGGTTATTTTATTCCATTTTTAAGTCCCCAAATAATGAAAAATACTTAGTTTTGTTAAAAACTCAAAAACATGTTGAAAGCAGGAGTTCTTGGTGCTGGTCATCTTGGAAAAATTCACTTAAGATTACTCAATCAATCAGATAAATATGAGCTTGTTGGGTTCTATGATCCTAACGAAGCCAATGCCCAAAAAGTTGTAGAAGAATTTGGGTATACCTACTTTAAAGACATCGACGAACTTATAGATGCTGTGGATATGGTGGACATTGTAACACCTACTCTATCGCATTATGAGTGTGCTAAAAAGGCCATTGCCAAGGGCAAACATATCTTTATAGAAAAACCTATTACAAATACCATCGAAGAAGCCGAACACATCAGGGAACTTTTGGCTGAAAATGGACTTCGAGGACAAGTGGGACATGTAGAGCGTTTCAATCCTGCCTTTATTGCAGTTAAGGAAAGCGTACACAACCCAATGTTTATAGAAACCCACCGATTAGCGGAATTCAACCCAAGAGGAACTGATGTTCCTGTGGTTTTGGATTTGATGATCCATGACATCGACGTTATTCTAAGCGTGGTGAATTCAAAAATTAAAAACGTTTCGGCCAGTGGTGTTTCTGTTATTAGCGATACTCCAGACATTGCCAATGCCAGAATAGAGTTTGAAAATGGCTGTGTAGCCAACCTAACGGCTAGCAGAATTTCTTTGAAAAACATGCGTAAAACACGTTTCTTTCAACGTGACGCCTATATCTCTGTAGACTTTTTGGAGAAAAAATGCGAAGTGGTAAAAATGAAGGATGCCCCAGAACATCCTGGAGACTTTGATATGATTCTACAAAATGCCGAAGGCGTGAAGAAACAGATCTATTTTGACAATCCGGACATCACGGCCAACAATGCCATTTTGGATGAGTTGGAATCATTTGCACATGCTATCAATACAGATACGGCTCCTGTTGTGACTTTACTTGATGGAACAGAAGCACTTCGGGTGGCTCATATGATTATTGATCAGTTTTAATAGACCGACTTAACATTTCAACCAACCATTTATTGCTAGTACCCACTATTGCAATACCCAAATTAGCAAGAGTTTAATAATACCCCCTTTCCAAGAACAAAGGGACACAAATTTTAATATATATGAAAAATATAGCAGTTATTGGAGCCGGCACCATGGGAAATGGAATTGCACACACCTTTGCCCAAAAAGGCTTCAATGTTCACCTTATCGATATTAGTGAAGCTTCTCTTGAAAGAGGCTTGAATACCATTGCCAAGAATTTAGACAGAATGGTTGCCAAGGAAAAAATCACTGAAGCAGACAAACTGGAAACACTAAATAACATCACCACCTTTACCTCTATTGCTGAAGGCGTAAAAGCTTCGGATTTGGTGGTTGAAGCTGCAACAGAAAACGTTGATCTTAAGCTAAAAATATTTGAGCAATTAGACGAAGCTTGTGATGAAAACACCATTCTGGCCACTAACACGTCTTCTATCTCGATTACTCAAATTGCTGCCGCTACCTCCCGCCCAACAAAGGTTATTGGAATGCACTTTATGAATCCTGTGCCAATTATGAAATTGGTAGAGATCATTCGTGGGTACAACACTAGCGACGAAGTAACCAATACCATTATGGAATTGTCTAAAGCTTTGGATAAGGTCCCAGTTGAAGTGAACGATTACCCAGGTTTTGTAGCAAATCGCATATTAATGCCAATGCTAAACGAATCCATTGAAACACTTTACAACGGTGTTGCTGGAGTAGCTGAAATTGACACGGTGATGAAATTAGGAATGGCGCACCCAATGGGTCCATTACAATTGGCCGACTTTATTGGATTGGACGTATGTCTATCTATTCTAAATGTAATGTACGAAGGTTTCAAAAACCCAAAATATGCACCTTGTCCACTTTTAGTAAATATGGTACGTGCAGGAAAATTGGGAGTAAAATCTGGTGAAGGTTTTTACGATTACTCAAGCAGCAAAAAAGCTGAAGTGGTCGCTTCTCAATTTTTAAAATAACAATACCATACCGATGTAATGGAAACGCTACATCGGTATTTGCTTTTTAGCTATTCCTCCTATTAGAGAAAAGCTAAACTTACAGTTATCAAGATTCCTTCAAATCTACTAAAGAAGGATTTGAAGCCAAGTTTCATTAAACACATGTAAGAAATGGATATTCAACACAATCTTCTACAAATAAAATCTCAATTGCCTAAACATGTCACTCTGGTCGCCGTTTCCAAGACCAAACCTGCTAGTGATATTATGGAAGCCTACAATAGTGGCCAGCGTATTTTTGGTGAAAACAAAATACAGGAAATGGCTGAAAAATATGAAGAGCTCCCAAAAGACATTGAGTGGCATATGATTGGTCATGTACAGCGTAATAAAGTAAAGTACATGGCACACTTTGTAAGCCTTATCCATGGGGTTGACAACCTTAAATTATTGCAGGAAGTTGACAAGCAGGCGGAAAAACACAATAGAATTATCAAGTGTTTACTTCAAATTAAAATTGCCGAGGAAGATTCAAAATTTGGTATGAGTCCGGAGGAAGCTGTAAACTTATTGCAAGATAGCTCTATTTCCAATTTAAAACATATTGCCATTGTTGGCGTTATGGGTATGGCGACATTTACCGATGATGAGGCCCAAATAAAAACGGAGTTTTCCAATTTAAAGACTACATTTGAGCAGCTTAATACTTTTCACCCAATGGAAATCATCTCTATGGGAATGAGTAGCGACTACCCTCTTGCCATTGAATGTGGCAGCACCATGGTGAGGGTTGGAAGCAGTATTTTTGGCGAGCGCAACTATTTATAATTTTCACTGAAAGAGGCAACGTTATTTACGCAATACTTGACATAGAAACTACCGGAGGAAAGTACAATGAGGAAGGTATTACCGAAATAGCCATTTACAAATTTGATGGCCATAAAGTAGTAGACCAATTTGTAAGCCTAGTGAATCCTGAACGCGAAATTCAGCCTTTTGTGGTCAACCTTACAGGCATCAACAGTAACATGCTTCGAAATGCTCCTAAGTTTTACGAAGTGGCCAAACGTATAGTAGAAATTACGGAAGACTGCATTATCGTAGCCCACAATGCCCAATTTGACTACCGAATTCTGAAAACCGAATTCAAACGCTTGGGTTTTGGCTACAAACGAAAAACCCTTTGTACTGTTGAATTGTCGAAAAAGCTGATTCCAGGACAGGACTCCTATAGTTTAGGAAAATTAGCCAGATCTTTAGGAATCCCTGTAAGCGATAGACATCGCGCTGCTGGGGATGCCATGGCTACTGTGAAGCTTTTCAAAATGATACTGAACAAGGATTTGGACAAATACATCATTCAGGATGCTTTAAAGTCTGACCAGAAGCAAATCAACCCCAATTTAAAACGCATTATTGACGAATTGCCCAACGTAACTGGCGTCTATTATTTACATAATGACGATGGCGAAATCATTTACATTGGTAAAAGCAACAATATCAAAAATAGGGTAAGCCAACATTTTTCGGCCACTACTACCAAATCGAAAAAATTACAACTACAAACTGCTGCAGTTACCTATGAAGAAACGGGTAGCGAACTTGTTGCTCTTTTAAAGGAAAGTGCCGAGATTAAACGTAACAAACCTCTTTTCAATAGAGCATTACGACGTAACAACTTTACCTTTGCTCTTTACTCATATAAAGATGAAGCAGGTTATATCAACTTAAAAATTGACAAAACCGACGGACGTAAACACCCAATTACTACGTTTACAACCAAACAAAGCGCCAAACAATTTCTTTTTAAAACTGTAGAAGAATTTCAATTGTGTCAAAAATTGGCAGGACTCTACCCTACTTCCAGTAATTGTTTCAATTATACCATCAAGGAGTGCCTTGGAGCTTGCGTAAACGAAGAGCCCCACGATAACTATAACTCAAGGGTAATGGAATTTATTGACAAAAACAGCTATCGAGACAAGGACATGCTCATTATTGACAAAGGACGGGAATTGGACGAACGTTCTGTTGTGAGCATTAAAAATGGGGCTTTTGTTGGTTTAGGATATTACAATTTGAACCATCAAATTACCAAACCTGAAATTTTGGATGCCATCATCACCCCCATGGAAAACAACAGAGATAGCCAACACATAATTCAAAGTTATTTGAGGAAACATAAAAAATTAAAACTAATTACTTTAACCAACCCTTAAAATTTATGAAACAACCAACCTTAACCATCCTTTTTCTTTTCTTTTCATTATTCCTGTTCTCACAATCACCTTTTAACTCCTCCGACCTTAACGTCACCAAAGGTGATCTAGAAACAAACATTTACCCAAATGATACAACTGCCAATGCCTTGATGCTTTATGAGTATGGCAAAAGCTACGTGAACAAAAACACTTACAAATTGAATACTGAAATCACCAAGAAATTAAAAATCCTTAACAAAGAAGGATTTGATAATGCCACAGTAACCATCCATTTATATAATGACAAATCCAATAAGGAAGATGTTAAAAGCATACAAGCGACAGTATATAATCTAGAAAACGGTAAGGTTACTAAAGTGAAACTGAAAAACAGTGAGGTTTTTAGGGAAACCTATGATGAACACAATACCTTGGTAAAGTTTACCTTTCCAAATATTAAAGAAGGTTCCGTTATCACCTATAGCTACACTCTTATCTCCCCGTACATGTTTAAATATAAATCATGGGAGTTTCAAGGCGATATTCCAAAGCTTTACAGTGAGTATGAAACTAGTATTCCAGGTAACTGGGAGTATAACATCAAACTTGTGGGAACCCAAAAATTGGTGAAAAATGACTCTCATATTGAACCGAATTGCCTTAGTGGTGCCGGTGGTGCCTATTCGGGTTGTGCAGTGAGCACCTATGCTATGGAAAATATTCCTGCCTTTGTTGAAGAAGACTATATGACCACCAAGGAAAATTATTTGGCTAGAATAGATTACGAGCTAAAAACATTCAAAGGATTTGATGGTACCGTGAACAACTATACAAAATCATGGAAAACGGTTGACCATGAACTCAAAACTGATAAAGATATAGGACGACAATTTCTTAAAAACACTGGGCTAAATGATGAAATGGAAGCGCTTTTATCTGGGAGTGATTCACCTCTGGATAAAGCTCAGCTCATCTATAAATATGTTCAAGAGAATTATCGATGGAACAAAGAATATAATCTTTTCAAGGATGTATCCGTCAAAGATTTGATTAAAAACAAAACGGGTTGTGTTTCTGAAATCAACATTTTACTTCACAACCTTTTAAATGAACAAGGCATTGATGTCAAACCTGTGCTTTTATCTACCAGAGGCAATGGATTTGTTACTACAATATACCCTGTTCTATCAGATTTCAACTATTTAATTGTACAAGTCAACATTGGAAGTGAGAGCTTTTTGCTAGATGCCACAGATGAATTCTTGGATTTTGGAGAAATACCATTCAAATGTTTAAATAGAGATGGACGACTTTTAGATTTTGATAAAGGAAGTGAATGGATAGAAATTTCCCCTAGAAAAAATTCTGTTATAGTACAAAGTCTAGACCTGAAACTTGACACCCATAATGTTTTATCGGGCAATATTAACCTAAGGTCTACTGGTTACCACGCACTACCGAACAAGAAAAAATTCCATAGTAACAGAGACGATTACTATGATAGCTACTTCAAAAAATTTGAAGATATCGAAATAATAAACCATGAGGTAACAACCCAAAACAAATCGGATTACGAATTTTTAGAAAATTTGGAAATTTCATATCCACTCAACGAATCAGGCAACAAAATTTATATCAATCCATTTTTGCTAAAATTCTTCTCACAAAATCCTTTTAAACTACAGGAGCGCAACTACCCTATCGACTTTGGTTTTAATGATTCCTTCATGTATAAACTACAAATACAAGTGGCAGATGATCTAGATATCTTAGAAATCCCTGAAAATTTCACAATCTCATTACCCAACAATACAGGTACCCTAATATTCAATTCTAAAAAAGAAGACAACAATGTCATGCTTTACCTCAAATTTGATTTTAAGGAATCTATTTACGGTCCTGAGTATTATAAAAGCCTAAAAATATTCTTTGGAAAAATTGTAGACATCCAACACAACTCCCTGATTGTATTGGAGAAAAAATCCTAAATCTTTTAGTACTTTTGGATTAATGAGTAACCAAAAATCAAATAAAAACTGGAAAACTCAGCTTCATGAAATCATTTATGAAGCTGATACTCCTGCTGGAAAGTTATTTGATATTATTTTGTTCTTTGCCATACTTGCCAGTATTATTTTGGTGATGTTGGAAAGCGTAAAGAGAATTGACAATCGCTATCATGACTTTTTAAACATCTCAGAATGGGTCATAACCATTCTATTCACCATTGAATACATTGCTAGAATTATTTCAGTAAAAAAACCCTTTAGGTATATCACCAGCTTTTATGGAATAATAGATTTACTTTCTACCATACCCAAATACTTGTCACTTATTTTTGCAGGAACCCATGCCTTGATTGCTTTACGAGCCTTGAGACTTTTGCGGGTATTTAGAGTATTGAAGTTGGCCAGATTTTTAGGCGCCTCCAATAATTTGGTCAACGCCCTTAAAGCCAGTAGAGCAAAAATTGCTGTGTTTTTATTCGCTGTGCTTATTATTTCCATTATTTTGGGAACCATAATGTATCTAGTAGAAGGTGAAGAAAATGGGTTTTCAAATATTCCCAAAAGTGTGTATTGGTGTATCGTAACCTTAACCACTGTAGGGTTTGGAGACATTGCTC
This sequence comes from Mangrovimonas sp. DI 80, assembly GCF_001975575.1. Taxonomy (NCBI): domain Bacteria; kingdom Pseudomonadati; phylum Bacteroidota; class Flavobacteriia; order Flavobacteriales; family Flavobacteriaceae; genus Mangrovimonas; species Mangrovimonas sp. DI 80. Next base: position 81,122 of record NZ_MSDT01000010.1, read on the forward strand.
CACAAACACCCTTAGGGCAATTTATAGCATCTTTGGTAATGATTTTGGGTTACGGAATCATCGCGGTGCCTACAGGAATTGTGTCAGCCGAATATACCAGCCAAAGTAAGTCTCCCAACAAAACAACAAAGGAAGATACTGTACATGTGAATACGCAAAGCTGCTCAAATTGTTTAGCAGATAAACACCAAGATGAAGCAAAATATTGCTATAAATGCGGAAGTAAATTACACTATGACTAAATATCTTATTTCTATTGTTGGACCAACAGCCATAGGAAAAACAGCCTTAAGTATTCAACTGGCTCAACATTTTAACACCGAAATAATTTCGGCAGATTCCAGACAATTTTTCAAGGAAATGCAAATAGGCACCGCTGCCCCTTCTCCAGAAGAATTGGCTGCTGCGCCCCATCATTTCATTCACCATAAATCAATTGAAACCGATTATAATGTTGGAGCCTTCGAAAGAGATGCCATAGAATGTCTAGATGTATTGTTTAAAACCCATGATGTGGTGATTATGGTAGGTGGTTCTGGACTATATGTAGATGCCGTGACCAAAGGACTGGATGATTTCCCAGACCTAGACCCTAAAATTAGAGAAGGACTAAATGAAACTTTAGAAACCGAAGGACTTGGCGTTTTGCAAAACCAATTAAAGGAACTCGATCCAGAATCCTACAATCGTATCGCGATTGATAACCCACATAGAGTGATACGTGCTTTGGAAGTTTCTATTGGAACAGGAAAACCGTATGCTTCTTATTTAAACCAAAAGGAAAGCAAGCGTCCATTCAAAACTATTACTGTTGGTTTGACTGCCGATCGTGAAATCGTTTATGAAAGAATCAACAAACGAGTAGATATCATGATGGAAAGTGGTCTTCTTGAAGAAGCCAAAGCTTTGTTACCCAACCAGCACTTAAATGCCCTCAATACCGTAGGTTACAAAGAATTGTTTGAATATTTCAATGGCAATTGGACTTTGGATTTTGCGGTCTCGGAAATAAAAAAGAACTCCAGACGCTTTGCCAAGCGCCAATTTACATGGTTCAAAAAAAATGAAAACATCCTTTGGTTTGACTATACAACACCTTTGGAAACCATCATAAACGACATCACAAAACTAGTTGAAAAACAATAAATTAAAATAAACTTAAGATTATAGCTGTAATCCGTTTATTAACCCTACCTTTGGCCCTTTATTAAATTAATTTATATTATGAGTAAAGGTACAGTAAAGTTCTTCAACGACTCAAAAGGTTTTGGGTTTATCGTTGAAGAAGGGACCAACAAAGAACATTTTGTACACATTTCTGGTTTAGAGGATGAGATTCGCGAAGGAGATGAAGTAGAATTTGATCTTACCGAAGGAAGAAAAGGATTGAACGCAGTAAACGTAAAAGTTATCTAATATTCACCCATTTTTTTAAAGTAAAAAGCCTATCAAAAATTGATAGGCTTTTTTATTATTGGAAGAGGAAGAATTAAGCGCTTTGGTTCACTACCAATCTAAACCCTTCTCCATGTATATTTAAAATCTCTACGTTTTCATCTGGTTTTAAATATTTACGAAGCTTGGCAATGTAAACATCCATACTACGAGAGGTAAAATAGTTATCGTCTCTCCAAATTTTTGTCAAGGCCAATTCCCTAGGCATCAAATCGTTTTCATGAAGAGCCAACATACGTAACAATTCATTTTCCTTTGGTGACAATTTAATAGGTTCCCCCCCGTCAAATCGCAAGAATCTCAATTTGGAGTTTAAATCGAATCTACCAATTTTGAACTCAAACTGTTTGCTATCTGTAACTGTTTCGGTAGCCTTACGTTGCATGATGGCCTTAATTTTCATAAGCAATACCTCACTGTCGAAAGGTTTGTTCAAATAATCATCGGCTCCTACTTTATACCCTTTCAAAACATCTTCCTTCATTGCTTTGGCGGTTAGAAAAATGATTGGAACTTCGGTGTTTTTCTCTCTAATTTCTTTGGCCAAGGTAAACCCATCCTTGTAAGGCATCATGACATCTAGGATACACAAATCAAAATCGTCCTTCTTGAATTTTTCAAAACCTTCCATCCCATTTTTAGCATGAACAACATCGTAATCGTTCATGGTTAAATAGTCCTTTAATACCGTTCCAAAATTTGGGTCATCCTCAACAAGGAGAATTTTTTTATTTTGTTCTTCCATAATTTATGATATTAACGGTAGTTTAATTGTAAATACACTACCTTTTCCTTTTTCGCTTTCTACTGATATATGACCGTGATGGTCTTCTACTATTCGTTTTACATAGGCCAAACCTAAACCATGGCCCTTAACATTATGCACGTTTCCTGTGTGTTCTCTATAGAATTTTTCAAATATTTTTCTCTGAACCTGTTTGGACATTCCGTTACCTTGATCGGCAATTTTTAATAAAATATTGTTCCCTACATTCTCTGTATACACATCAATTTTTGGTTCGTCGTCTGAATATTTTATAGCATTGTCCAAAATGTTAACGATAACATTTGTAAAATGACTTTCGTTGGCTAAGATTGAAGATTTCGTGGCGTCCAAATGTGTTTTCACGTAGCCTTTTCTATCTTCTACAATTAGCTCTACATGGGTAATAGCATCTTCTATTAAGTCGTGTAGTTTCACTCGGTCCTTACTAATGTTCAATTCGTTCTTTTCAAGCTTTGAAATCCGAAGCACATTTTCTACCTGTGCATGCATCCGCTTGTTTTCATCCTTGATCATTTTTAAGTAACGCTTTACCTTCTCTTTGTCCTCAATAACCTTTGGATTTTTAATGGCATCCAAAGCTAGATTTATCGTGGCAATTGGCGTTTTGAACTCATGCGTCATGTTATTGATAAAGTCTGTCTTGATTTGCGAAATCTTGCGCTGTTTTATCAATTGGTAAATGGCATTTGAGTACGCAATGATGATAATCAATGTAAACACTACCGACAGCACAATGGCCTTAATAATGGTTGAAAACAAAAACTTTCTACGATCTGGAAAGTTTACATACAACCTATAATCATTTTGATTGTCATTTCCCGAATAGACCGAAATCCCATAAGTGGAGGCCTTGTTCAACTCAAAATTTTCTGATTGTACCTTTGTGGCCAGATCTTTATCGTAAATGGCAAACTCAAAATCGATGCCAATACCATCTTCCTTTAATTGATAATTCAAAAGCTTTGCTACTTCTTCCGAAGACACCCTTTTATAGATTGGAAAATTCTTGTAGGTATCCCTATAACTATCTTCCATGATTTTTTTTGTAACCTCGGGTAACTCCGAATACTCTCTGTAAGTGCGCTCTGGGTTTACGTTTAAATCTCCTCCACTCCCCAAAGCTGTGTTACTATATATCTTAGTTTCACGTTCACTAAACAAACGACTGATGCTGACACTATCTACTCCTAAATCAAAGAACACCGATGGCACTTTAAAGCTTTCCTCTAAAACTGTGTTTCTGTAAATTATGGTTTCATCTCTTTCATTATCCTGAGTTTTCACCAAAATTTCCCTAATGGTACTAGTATCTGCCTTAGCATCATGTCTTCTAATTTGGTTAAGAGCCTTTTTAGTATAATCTTCAAGCTCTCTGTCTTCCAAATTTTTTGATACCAAGCTTAAAGCATGCTTTACGTTTCTTTCAAATTGCTTTTCTTCAATCTCAACCGAATTTTTGATAAAAAACGCTTGTACTAAAATTATACCTATGAGTGAGACACTCATTAAAATCACCAATAAGACGAATAGCTTTCTGCCCATCGTTCAAATTTAACATTTTAACATTTATTAGATATCCGCTTTAACCTTACATTAACAAAAATGTTAAAATCAGGGTTCTTTTCCTACAGAAAGCAGGGTTTCATGAAGTTTTAGCACCTGATTATGAGTAGCTTCTAACTTATCATTAACAATAATGTAGTCTGCCAATTTGAGTTTTTCGTCATCACTAAATTGGTTGTCCATGATGGCTTGTATTTTTTCTCGGGAAGTATCTTCTCGCTTCAAAAGGCGCTCTATTCGCTGATTGGTTCCTGCAATCACCAAAATAACCGCATCGTACTCCTTTTCCATATGCTGCTCAAAAATAATCGCTGCTTCCTTAATTACATAAGGAGAAGATTGCTCTGCCAACCATTCTTTAAAATGTTTGGCCACTTCTGGATGCACAATGGCATTCATAGCTTCCAGTAAGGCTTTGTTGTTAAAAATGGCATCTGCTATAAAGGGTCTGTTAAGTTCTCCGTTCACATAGGCCTGTTCTCCAAAAAGTACTTTTAATTTACGCTGAAGCTCAGGCGAAGTTGCCATAATCCTTTTGGCCTCCATGTCTGCCGTATAAACCGGAATCCCTAAACTTCTAAACATATTGGCCACAGTACTTTTACCGCTTCCTATGCCACCCGTAACTCCTATAACCTTCATACAACCGTTAATTAGCTAATTAATTGATATTCAGAATATAAATTTATCATTTTACAACGATAAACTCAACTTTATTTTGCTTGATTCTTGTACTTTTTGCCGCTTCAGGTACAGAAGTTAGTTTTGGAGTCATGGTATTTTTCTCTGTTTCCGCTATTTCCTTGTAATCGCAAACCACTTTGAAATCAGAAGCTTTTATTTCATTGAACCTGTTCAAAGGCACATAATACAGTACCGTTACGGCTTTGGGGAAATAGTTTAGCGTTAAACTTTTGGGAACATTGATCATTGTAACGGGCACTTCTATAGCACCTTCCGTAAATTTTACAACTTCAGAAGAAACAGTCACCTTAGGTGTTGATAGTTTCAACACCCCATCCATTTTCGGAATTTTGATTGAAATTGGCATTGTAAAACTTGCATTCACATCCTTTAAAGCCAGAGGTTCTGTTGATAGTTCCATAATTCCATTCACAATGTTTTCTGGCCCTATAACGGTTACTGAATCTGGCTCGACTACCAACTTTTCCAACACATCATAACCCACCGTATAGGAAATATTGGCATCCAACTTAATTGGGACTTTTTTGGTATCCAACGTCTCAAAATAAAAATTCAAGGTATCAGGCTTCACAGAAAGCATCTCCACCTTTTGTCCTAACATAGATTTAATCTTATGCGAAGATTTGCTTGCAATCCATGAATAATGGTCTTCGTTATAGTACAAATCTGATTCAAAATCTATTTTAACAGGACGGTTGAAGAAGATTAAAGGTAAAAGATTGAATCCGTTGGAGGATATCACAGCATTAATTTTTTGCTTTTTCTTCTCAAGCAATACTTTATTTTCAGGCACCTTGTCAAAAGACACATTAAAAGCAACTGTTTCAGTATACTTTCCAGAAAGCTTGCCAATAATCAAAAACAAAAACGACAACAGAAGAAAAAAGCCAAAGACATTGAGCTTTTTGTTTCTTATTGATTCTAACAGTTTTGATCTTAATTTATTCAGCATGTTTAAAAAATAAATGAGGAAAAGCCGCTTCTGGCGTTTTTCCCAGTACCTTCAATGTAATGGTAGATTTTAGAAAACCATAACCATATCCAAAAAACTGAATCGCTATAGCATACATGGATTTTAGAGCTACTTCCAAACTCTTCGTTTCAAAAAGGGCTAAAAGAAATGCTATGAAAAAATACGCCAGATAAGCCAAAATTCCAAAACTATAACCTAAAAGCCACAAAATAACAGCTCCAACAAATCCTAACATAAACAAAGTAGGGAACCAATAAGTAAGCTTTGATGTTTTTGGATGCCATGAATTTAAAATTGGTCTTACTAAACCAAACTTATGAACTTGAGTATAAAACTTAGACCAAGAGATTCGTCGTTTATGATATACAAAAGCATCCTCTATTAATGCGGTTTGAAACCCTAAATCTGTCAATCTAATTGAAAGATCTGGATCTTCACCGGGATGAATAACTCCAAATCCACCTGAAGCCTCAAATGCTTCTTTGGAAATTCCCATATTGAAACTTCTAGGCTGGAACTTTCCAACCTGTTTCTTCCCTCCTCTAATACCTCCAGTGGATATAAAAGATGTCATCGCAAAATTGATAGCCTTTTGTAGTGGCGTAAACGACAAATGTGCCGTATCTGGCCCGCCAAAACAATCCACGTAATTCTTTTGCAAATAAGCAAAAACCTCTTTTAAATATTGGGGAGGCAGGACACAATCGGAATCTAAAATGATAAAATAATTGCCCTTAGCCCGTTTCATTCCATAATTACGGGAATCGCCTGGTCCCGAGTTAGACTTGAAATAATATGTAATATCTAAAGATTTGCCATAACGCTTAACCTCCGCTTTACAATCTATGGACGAGCCATCTTCTACAATCACAATCTCAAAAGGATCATGGTATTCTAACTTGGAAAAACTCTCCAATAATTCAGCAACCTCATCAGGTCTGTTGTAAACAGGTACTACAAATGAAAAAGACAGTGTATTCATACGATACAAATGTAACCAAAGAAAATATAATACATCCCTCAAGGGAGATTTATAAAATAATTGAAATCTATTTTTACAATATTATAGTCTACAAAACAGGTTTCTTAATTTAAGATTCATAAATTCTTATTCTAATAAATAATAAAAAAAGGCGCTAAATAGCGCCCTTTCATTAATATATATTTTCTTTCTCTATTGCTCCTTTACAAAAGCCTCCATCACTTCGGCACTCACACCCATGTTACTAAAGCCTCCATCGTTGTATAAGTTTTGTAAGGTCACACGACGTGTTAAATCACTAAACATAGCCACAGTATAGTTGGCACAATCTAGAGCCGTTGCATTTCCTAATGGCGACATTTTATCGGCATAGGCAATAAATCCGTCAAATCCTTTTACTCCTTGTCCTGCAGTAGTAGGTGTTGGAGATTGTGAAATAGTGTTTACTCTAACCTTTTTGTCTTTTCCGAAGAAATACCCAAAACTTCTAGCAATACTTTCCAAATACGCTTTGTTATCAGCCATATCATTATAATCTGGGAACACACGCTGAGCTGCCATATAAGAAAGGGCTACAATACTTCCCCACTCACTCATGGCATCATTTTTATAAAGCACTTGCATCACTTTATGAAAAGATACCGCGGATACGTCCCATCCTTTATGTGTGAAATCGTAGTTTTGGTTTGTATAGTGATTTCCTTTACGCACGTTTACCGACATACCAATCGAGTGCAATACGAAATCAATTTTACCTCCCAAGATTTCCATTGACTTGGCTACTAGATTTTCTAGATCCTCTAAATTGGTGGCATCGGCAGGAATAATTTCAGAACCTGTTTTTTCAGCCAACTCTTTAATTTGTCCCATGCGCATTGCAATAGGTGCATTGGTCAACACAAAGGTTCCTCCTTCTTCGTGAACACGCTCTGCGGTTTTCCAAGCAATTGAATTCTCATCCAATGCTCCAAAAATAATCCCTCGTTTTCCTTTTAATAAATTATATGACATGGTATTTATTATTTAGTCAATTGTTGTTTTTGGTTTTGTGGGGCAAAGATACTATTAAAATGAGAATTTCCTCTAATTCAATAATTGTTTTGCATGTTCCAATGCCGAATTGGATACATCTATGCCTCCTAACATTTGTGCGATCTCCACAATTCGTTCATCATGGCTCAGACGTTTTAATTGTGTTTGGGTTACCTCATCAATATCGGTTTTAAACACTTTATAATGTGCATCACCCTTTGCAGCTACTTGAGGTAAATGAGTAATGGTAAACACCTGCATGGTCTTACTCATTTCTTGCATAAGCACTCCCATTTTATCTGATATTTCACCAGAAACCCCTGTATCTATCTCATCAAACATAATGGTTGGTAATTGCTGATATTTACTCAAAATAGACTTTATCGCCAACATAATTCGGGAAAGCTCTCCTCCCGAAGCCGCCTTTTTTAGTTCGTTAAATTGTCCTCCCTTGTTTGCCGAGAACAAAAACTCCAAATCGTCCTTACCATTATTATAAAACTGTTTGGACAATTCAAGTCCTATTTGGAATCTAGCATTTGGCATTCCTAAAACAGACAATAGCTTTTCCAACTGTTTCTGAAGTTCGGGAATAGCAGTATTTCTGCTATTGTGGATTTTAAGAGCAAGTTCATTTAAATCCTTTTCGATAACTTTCTGTTCTTGCTCCTTTTTAGAAATGACATCGTCCAAATTTTGGGTGATATTCACCTTTTCCTTTAAATCATCCCTTATGGCAATCAACTCCCCTACATTTTCAGCAACATGCTTTTGCTTCAAGTTATGAATCAACTGCAACTTAGTATTCACTACGCCCAATCTTTCTGGATCTGCCTCCAACTGATCTTGTAAGCGCTCTATTTCAACAAAAACATCATCAAGTTCAATGACCGTGCTATTGACTCTTTCAAACAACGATTCATAGTTTTTGGAGTAAGAAGACAACCTAGATAATTGATTTTTAATTTCTGTCAAACTTGGAATTACCCCAACAGTTTCATCACTCAACAAACCATGCGAACTTCCTAAACGCTCACTGATTTCCTCAATATTGTTAAGGGTTTCGTATTCTTCTTCCAAAGCCTCCATTTCACCATCAATTAAATTAGCCTTTTCCAATTCCTCCAACAAAAATAAATTGTAGTCCAACTCTTTGGTAGCCTCAATTTTTTGTTGGTTTAAATCATTCAACTCACGTTGCACACCTTTATAGGCTTTCAGCTTCTTGCCATACTCAAGAATAACCTCTTGATTTTTGGCCAAAGCATCTATGACTTGAAATTGAAATGAATCATCCGTTAACTGAAGCGTTTGGTGCTGCGAATGGATATCCAATAGATACACTCCCAAAGTCTGAAGGTTCCCAAGAGTTACTGGGGTATCATTGATAAATGCCCTAGATTTCCCAGAAGGCAAAATTTCCCTTCTAATTATAGTTTGAGGCTCGTAATCTAAATCCTCCGATTTAAAAAGAGCTTTCAAATTATAATTGGTGATATCGAAAGTGGCCTCGATTACACATTTTTTGGATTCATCTTTAATGCTGCCCAAATCGGCTCTTTTTCCCAAAATCAACGAAAGCCCTCCTAAAAGGATGGACTTTCCCGCACCAGTTTCACCGGTAATTATAGATAAGCCATTATTGAATGTCACATTAAGTTCATCAATCAGGGCATAGTTTTTTATTGAAAGATTTGTAAGCAAACGGAAATGTTTAAAATTAAACTATCAACTGAAATCGAGTATGACCACAAAGGATCAATAACTTATGTTACGCCATTTTGAGGCGTAGGTTGGTGCAATTCTATTAAGAGAAGATACCACGTTGGTGATATTCACATTAGGTCCATCACTAAAGATTTCTTCAATCTCATCAGACTTTGCATCGAAAAACACACGCATCAAAAAGGAATTGGGTCTTTTGTTATGTAGCTTTTCCAAAGTCCCAATGGCAGTGGCAATCTCCTGCTTTCCTTTTTTAGGATTTTCATACATCACGTCCAAGCCATTTCTGTGGTAATTGTACATTACTTCCCTGAATTGTTCAAAAGTTGGTGACATTAAGTTATCGATCAACACAAAACGGGATTGCGTACCATCTTCAAGTTTCCATCCTTTAAAGTTTTCCTGTTGTGAATAATTTAAAATGGTTTGTGCCTGTTTAAAATACTCGTCGCCCCCATTAAGTTGAAATGTATCGGCATCCATCCCCAAAATCATATAGATATGATAGGTCAAAACCGAAACCAAGTTGGATTCGTATTGATTTGGATTGAATACCAAATTTTGGAATTCCAAATACTGAAACGTAAAGTTTCTATCGTTAAAATTGTAAACTGGCGTACTGTACGTTGAATTGAATACAGGTCTTGAAGATTGCACTTGTATAGAAGCCTGAAACACATCGGTATCATAATCTGCAATGGTGATGATCATGCTACAGTTAATGCGTTCCTGAGGTTTAAAGTCCTTGTTGGTCCAAGTAGTATTGTTGACAAACTCTGTTAATTGTCGCTCCAAAGTTCTAAACACCTGAACGTTTTCGTTTCCAGTTTTTTGCGCATTAACCACTAAATTACAATTGAGTTCCTGGGCATAACCAGACACAAAAAAGGCAACAAAAGTAATTACAAAAAAGACTCTATGCATTGAGTTGTTTAATTATTAGGTTCATTAAGTCGCCTGCCACTTCGGCCTTCGATTTCAAGTCTTGACTCAAGACTTCGTTTGTATTGGTAATAAAAGTAACTTTATTTGTGGAAACCCCAAAACCTGCACCTTCATCATTCAGAGAATTTAGTACTATGACATCTAAATTCTTGGATTCCAACTTGCCTTTGGCATGTTCCAACTCGTTGTGGGTTTCCAAAGCAAAACCAACCAAGAATTGATTCTTTTTGATTTTCCCCAAAGATGCCAAAATATCTTGAGTACGTTCCAACTCTATACTAAACGTATCGGCTTTCTTTTTTATTTTTTTATCGGCTACATATTTTGGACGATAATCGGCCACTGCAGCAGACAAAATTGCAATGTCCACATCTTTGAAATAGTTGTGAACTTCAGTGTACATCTCTGCCGCACTGAAAATTTTAATAAGTTTTATAAATTGATGATTGACCGTTTCGTGTGTTGGTCCTGAAATTAAAATCACCTCAGCGCCCAAATTGGCCGCAGATTTTGCAATTTCAAAACCCATTTTCCCACTGGAATGATTCCCAATGAATCTTACAGGGTCAATAGCTTCATAAGTAGGTCCTGCCGTAATAAGCATCTTTTTCCCCTTCAAAGGTAAACCTTCCAAAATATCCCTTTCAATGAAATCTACAATATCTTCAGGTTCTGCCATACGCCCCTCTCCTACCAAACCACTGGCCAGCTCTCCGCTAGTAGCAGGAATCATAATATTTCCAAAACTATTCAACAAATCGAAAGAGCGTCGTGTAGTAGGATGTTTGTACATATCCAAATCCATTGCTGGCGCAAAATACACAGGACACTTGGCTGACAGATAAGTTGCCATAAGCAAATTGTCGCAGACACCATTGGCCATTTTAGCCATGGTATTGGCCGTAGCTGGAGCAATAAGCAAGAAATCTGCCCACAGCCCTAATTCTACGTGATTATTCCAAACAGCATCATCTTCATCATGGGTAAATGATGAATACACAGGATTTTTGGATAAAGTTGAAAGGGTTAAAGGTGTAATGAAGTCTTTAGAAGCAGGCGTCATGACGACCTTTACGTCTGCGCCTGCTTTTATAAATAACCTAACAAGGTTTGCCGTTTTATAAGCGGCAATACCAGCAGTAATGCCTAGAAGTACCTTTTTGCCACTTAATACCGACATTATTTTGTTTATGCCTGAGTTTCGTCCTCAGTGTTTCTGAAGTAGATTTTATCGTCAAGCCATTCTTGAACTGACAAAGCGTGAGGCTTAGGCAATTTCTCATAGAATTTAGAAACCTCTATCTGCTCTTTGTTTTCAAAGATTTCCTCCAAGCTATCATTATAGGTAGCAAACTCATCAAGTTTGTCAACTAGTTCTCTACGGATATCAGTGTTAATTTGTTCTGCTCTCTTTGCAATAACAGAAATAGCCTCATAGATATTTCCTGTTGGCTCATCTATTTCATTTCTGTCGTAAGTAACTGTACTTACCGGAGCATTGGTTTTCTTTAAATCCATCGTATTTATAAATTAACTTTTTGTTTCAAATTTATTTAATTCAGCCGTCAATTCGTCGTTCATTTTAGTGGCTTGTTCGGCAAATTTAGAATCCGAATAATACTTGATAAACGAATTGTAATAACCTTGAGCCGTCAATAATCGGGCTTCTTTTTTATACTGCATACTGTTTACAGCCAAACGGTGAGCCGAGTCCAAACGATAGAACATGGCTTCTTCCCTAAACGTACTTCCTGGATATTCCAATAAGAAATTATCAAACGACTTGATGGCCGCCTCATAATCTGAAGCATCATAATAGGCTATTTGGTTGTACTGCTTCGCAATTTCAAAGGCCTTTCTTTCTAATTTATAATCCAATTCTTTTACCATTGTGTTTACTTCTGGCAAATATTCTGAATCTGGATATTTACTTAAAAAGATTTGAAGCTTGTCCAAAGCCTGAACAGTTTCCTTTTGTTCTTTACTGTAAACAGGAGACAACATGTAGTAGCTTCTTGCAGAAAGAAACGATGCCTCTTCTGCTTTTTCACTTCTAGGATATGCTGTTTCAAACCGTTCAAATTGATAGCCAGAAAGGTGATAATCACCCATTTCATAGTATGTTTTAGCATACATGTAGGTAAGTTTTTCTGCCTGTGGCTTTCCCCGATACTGAGGCATGATCTGTGCAAATAAACGGTTTGCCTTACCGTACTTCCCTTGCTCATAAAGCTCAGTTCCTACGCGAAACTTTTCAGCAATATCTTCCGACTTCAGTGCTTTTTGAAATTCACTACAAGAGGTTAGCGAAAGTACCAGTAAAAATGTATAAAAAATGTTCTTCATAAAATGTAAACAGAATGCAAAAGTAATTATTTATAACTTATTATAAAAACAAAAGTTACACACGAAAATAACGGTTGCAAACTCTTTTACTAAGTCTTTAAGTTAACTTTAACGTTTGGCTGCTTAGTCCAAATTTGCGATAAAATCCTTAATTTTTTGCTTCAACTCTTCAGTTGCAGGCACCAACGGCAAACGAACAGCATCATTGGCAAGACCTAAAGCTTCAAATACAGCCTTGATTCCAGCTGGATTATTTTCAGCAAAGATGTAACCAACAATATCCATAAGTTTAAAGTGAATATCATAAGCCTCTTTAGCTTTACCTTCCAAACCAAGTTTGATCATTTTAGCAAATTGCTTTGGCAATCCTTGACCAATCACAGAGATAACTCCTGCTCCACCAGCCAATACAACCGCTAAGGCTAAATCATCGTCTCCAGAAATAATCAAAAAATCTTCAGGCTTATCCTTTAACAATTTTAAATATTGCCCCATGTTGTTACCAGCTTCTTTAACGGCCACAATATTTTTAAAATCATTTGCCAAACGTAAAGTTGTTTCTGGCAACATGTTTGATGCAGTTCTTCCTGGTACGTTATACAAAATAATGTCTACAGGACAAGCCTCTGAAATAGCCTTAAAGTGTTGGTAAATTCCCTCTTGGGTAGGCTTGCTATAATATGGAGAAACCGAAAGAACTGCATCTATTTGAGACAAATCAGTTGCCTTGATCTCTTCAATAACGTTGGCAGTGTTGTTTCCTCCAATTCCCAATACCAAAGGCAATCTTCCGTTGTTAGCCTCTACGATGGTAGCTATGATAGCCTTCTTCTCTTCCTTAGTAATAGTCACGCTTTCACCAGTTGTCCCGCTTATTACCAAATAATCGGTTCCATTCTCTACATTGTAGTTTACAATGTTTTTCAACGCTTCGTGATCTACGGACAAATCTTCATTAAATGGCGTAATCAATGCCACTCCTGTCCCATAAAATTTAGTCATTATATTTTATTTAGTACTGTTAGATATTTATGTAATTCTCTTTTAAACAGTGAAAACTCTTTTGGGTGCACATCAAGAATCAAGTCGTACAACCTATCATCTATTCCCGAGAGTCCCACTTTAAAACGTGCCTTGGATTGCGCTGTGATAATATTGAGTTCCATACGGTCCTCTTTGTAATAACTTATCAAGGCATCAAAATCTGTATCAAGAAACGCTTTCAGGTCGCCATTTTTTATGGCTCCTTTCCATCCAAAATCCTTGGGTGTTACGTTAACGCCCCAAAGGGTCTCTGGCGCCAACTTCTCATCGGCTACAAAGGCAATGATTTTCAATCGGTTCTGTTTCACTCCCAAATCATCAAAAAATCTTTGGAAGTTCTCAAAATCAGCAAATTCATTTAAATTCAAAATCACCCCAACCGACTCAATCTTTTTATTGTTAGCCTCTATACTCCTAGAATTTAACAATTTATTGATGTAATTTTGGTATGATTTTTCCTTAAATGCCTTTAAAATCATTTATCTTTATAATTTTTGCAAATGTAGTAAAAGTCACTACATGTTTTGTTAACTTTTCTTAAGAATCTAAATGAATCCAAAACATCTTTTTTTTGTTTTAACAGTTCTCGTTTTCTTCTCTTGCAACCAAACAAAGCACCTCTATAAAATTGAAGGGAAACAGATTTCAATTACAGATAGTTTACCCTCTAATTCAGAAATAGATAGCTTTATCAAACCTTACCATGACCACCTCAACCAAAGCTTGGACAGTGTTTTGTCATATTCGGCAGACACTTACACAAAAGAAGACTCTCCATTCAATACAGCAATAGGTAATTTTATGGCCGATGCCATTTACGAGCAGTCCAACCCCATTTTTAAAAAACGAACAGGAAAAGACATTGACTTTGTAATGTTGAACCATGGGAGCATTCGTTCAATTCTATCCAAAGGCAATATTACCATTAGAACCGCTTATGAACTGATGCCTTTCGAAAACACCGTTGTTGTAACAGCTATCAAAGGAGAACAAATCAAAGAACTTTTAAAATACCTGACCGCAAGTAGTAAGGCCCACCCAATTTCAAAATTGAAAGTGACGGTGGATAAGGATTTCAATATTGTTTCCGCCGCTGTCCGGGGACAACCTATTGACTACAACAAAACGTATTATGTCCTCACCAACAACTACCTGTATAACGGAGGGGACCACATGACATTCTTCCAACCAAACGACACTGTTTACTCTCTGGATTACAAAGTTAGAAATGCCCTACTGGACTATTTCATAAAAACAGACACCATTAGAGCCGCCATTGACGATCGTTATATGCAAATAGAATAACCACTCCAGTTTTACGTTTACAAAATAACTATAGAGAACCATGAAACGAAGAGATTTTTTACAACAAACAGCAGCCGCAACTTCATTGGTTGGCCTAGCTGGTTTGGGATTGCAGTCCTTTAAAGAGCCTGCTAAGAAAATTACCATTCTACACACCAACGATGTCCATAGTCATATTGATCCATTTAGTCCTCAAGATGGCATGCACCCCAACAAAGGAGGCGTTGCAAGAAGAGCCAGTTTGATAGAAGCCATTAAAAAGGAAAATCCCAACACGCTACTATTTGATGCGGGTGATATTTTTCAAGGAACCCCCTATTTCAATTATTACGGCGGCGAATTGGAATTCAAATTGATGAGCATGTTACAATACGATGCTGCCACGCTTGGAAATCACGATTTCGACAATGGTATCGAAGGGCTTTACGCCCAATTACCTCATGCCAAATTCGATTTTTTGTCTGCCAATTATGATTTCAAGAACACCATTATGGACACACACACCAAACCTTATAAAGTGTTTGTAAAAGATGGTATTAAGATTGGAGTATTTGGTTTAGGTATAGAACTTCATGGTCTTGTTGAAAAAAACCTTTATAAAGAAACAGTGTATTTGGATCCTGTGGAAACCACTCAAGATATGACAAGAATTTTGAAAGAAAAGGAGAAATGCGCCCTTATCATTTGTCTCTCCCACCTAGGTTATCATTACGGAAAAAGTTCAAAAATTAGTGACCTTGAATTAGCAAAATCCACAAAAAATATTGATTTAATTATCGGAGGACACACCCACACCTTCTTGAAGAAACCAACCGTAACCAAAAATATTGAAGGCAAAAATATGTTGGTGAACCAAGTAGGCTGTTACGGCATCAATTTAGGCCGACTAGACTTCTATTTTGACAGTTTCAACAACAAATCTGCTGATGGTACTTCTATAATAGTATAACCTATACTGTAGCGTGTTCAGAAGAAGTAGAAGATAGAGATTCTTTATTCACAGAATACCTAACTGCTTTTCTATGATGATTACTCACATAGGCCAACAAAAATACCAAGGCAGCTAGATGCAATGCTATTGCAAATACTTCAAACACCCAAAAATACACGTATAATTCGCATATGTATTTTAATACATCCCCAAAAGCAAAACATGCCACAGTAACTAATAAGATAATAGATTGCTTGCTTTCTCTACTCAAATAAAGGGCAAAAGCCAAAAAGACCAAAAGCACAATAGCCAGTCCTCTACCCGCATACAGCCACAAGCTTATATCGTCTACAAAACTATTTTTTACAGCCCCATAGAGTATATACAACAGATAGGCATTGAACATAAAAATGAGCCCTAAATAAACCGAAACAACTCCCTCAAACCGAACTTTTCGAAATTGACTTATCAGAACACCCAACAACAAGATATAACTTCCCACATAGGCCATTTCAGATAATTGATGAGTGAGTTCATTTTTGTGAAATACAGTGAATACGTCTCCTAAAAAGGAACAAAGAAATACGGTAAGAAAAATGTTGGCCATATATTTCATCCTAGTAAAATATAAAGTCAACAAAACCGGAATCACTACAATTTTTGCTATCCTATCCAACATTAAATCATCCTGAATTACCGCAAGCACCTGTAGGGCAAACAAAGCACTAAATACAATAACCAAGGACTTATTGGACGTCATTTTATGCCAAAATTCCATAACTAGATTTTATAAGTAGGTCATACAAATATATGTATTTTGTCAGTATTTTTTTGCGTTTCATCGATTTTAAGAAATTTTCAATAAAAAATCAAGATGTATGCAAAATCAACAACACACCAACCCATAACACATACAAACCAATGAACACAAAAGTAAATTTCAAGGTTTCACAAGGCAGACAAAACTATTTTAAAAAGAAATCTAGGGAGGATTACGAATTGGCAATCTGCATTCTTTCCGAATATACCAATCTCGACTGAAGATAAAGAAACACAAAGGCCAATACCAAGAACACCGAAGAAATCACATTTAAAATATTGGTTTCGGAAATATAGAAGTACGCCAATTGAATTACCTCATAAAAGACAATACAAATAGAGCCTATTAAAAAATTCATGGATTTTTTATCATCCTTATGGATATAATTCAGTAACGCTAGAGTCAACAACAACATGATCACGGCATTATAAATAAACTCCAAAACATAAGGATAGACACCTAGCTCGCTTTTTGTAGTGTTAGTTACAATTACCACACAAAAGCAATCTAAAATAAACAATATAAGAACATGGAAAGGTAATTTTACCGCAACTTCCCGAATTTTAATAGATTGAAGCAATTTGGCCACCAAAAATAAATAAGACAGAATATACAGTCCGTTTCCTAAATAATAATAGTCAAATCCTCCATCCTCTGTACTATACTCCCAAGTAATAAAATTGATGACATCAGAAAGCGTGTAAGCCAATAAAAACAAAAAGAAGAAATTACGCTTGTTTTTAACCCTAACTACATACAAAAAGCTTAATAAGATTAACATTAGAGCCCTCACTCCCATTGCACAATATTCATACTGAAGCAATTGAAGGCCAATAAATCCTAAACTAAAAACCATTAATATTGCGACTAAAATATTCCTTTTCAGCATAAACTAGCTCGATTGGTCTTTGCCAAATGTAACACAATAAATACAATTCAACGTTAAAAAATGTATTTAATCGATGAAAGAATACATTTTGTAGGATTTTACATAACCATTTGCAAAAATTCAATTTCCGAAATAATCGCTAAATTCAATTGCTCTGCTTTAGTACGTTTACTTGGCCCCATTTTATCGCCCGCAACAAGATAACTTGTTTTGGAAGATATTGAAGATGAAACCTTTCCCCCGTTATCCTCTATAAGTTTTTTAAGTTCATCCCTGGAGACGGTTTCAAAAACTCCAGACACCACAAAAGTGAGATTTTTCAATTTATCGGTCTGCTCAGCTAATTTTTCAGCAGAAATCTCCAATTGGACACCAAAATGCTTTAACCGTTCAACGATGTTTATATTAGCCTCATCCTCAAAAAAGGCTAGAACACTTTCGGCTATTTTCACCCCAATTTCATCCACATTCACCAAATCTTCCAGTGAAGCAGCCTTTAAATTATCTATAGACTTGTAATGTTTTGCCAATTTTTTAGCTACGGTTTCTCCAACATATCTAATTCCCAAAGCATACAAAACTCTTTCAAAAGGAATCTGTTTGGAAGCCTCAATACCGTTCAACAAATTACCAGCACTTTTATCAGCCATTCTTTCCAAAGGAAGAATTTGCTCTTTTGTAAGCTCATACAAATCGGAATAATTATCTATCAAACCGCCATTTACTAACAAGGCAACCGTTTCGCCTCCCATACCTTCAATATCCATCGCCTTTCTGGAAATGTAATGCTGAATACGTCCAATAATCTGTGGTTTACAACCGTTGTAATTAGGACAGTAATGTTGCGCTTCGCCTTCTTGTCTCACCAATTCGGTGTCACATTCTGGGCAATGGGTAATATATTGGGTAGGTTGAGAATCGATTGGTCGTTTACTCAAATCGACCGCAATAATTTTTGGAATGATTTCCCCCCCTTTTTCTACAAATACTTCATCGCCTACTCTAATATCCAATTTTTCAATTTGATCGGCATTATGCAAGGAAGCCCTTTTCACAATAGTTCCAGCCAACTCCACAGGATCTAAATTGGCAACAGGCGTAATAGCCCCTGTACGGCCAACTTGATAGGTTATACTGTTCAATCTAGTTGAAACTTGTTCGGCCTTAAACTTATACGCTATGGCCCACCTAGGCGCTTTAGCCGTGTAGCCCAGTTCCTCTTGGTGGTACAAATCATTGACCTTAATTACAACTCCATCTGTTTCATAAGGCAACTCAAATCTTTTCGTATCCCAATACGCAATAAATTCCAAAACCTCTTCAATAGAATTGGCCAAATGCGCTGTATTCGGCACTTTAAATCCCCAAGATCTGGCCTTATCCAAACATTCATATTGAGTTGCAATATCCAAGTTAGGCCCTATCACAGTATACAAAAGACACTCCAAAGGACGCTTAGCAACCTCTGCACTATCTTGTAATTTCAAACTCCCTGAGGCTGTGTTTCTAGGGTTTCTGTAAGGCTCTTCACCAATTTCAATACGTTCTTCATTCATTTTGTTGAAACCCTCAAACGGCAATACAATCTCGCCTCTAATATCAAATTTTGGAGGATAATCACCATTCAATTGCAAAGGAACAGATTTTATGGTTTTGATATTAGTGGTTACATCATCCCCTTGAAAACCATCTCCACGAGTAACCGCTTTTTGCAACTTTCCATCTTCATAAGTCAAACTTATGGAAGCTCCATCATATTTGAGCTCGCATGTATAAGATATATCACCATCCACCAACTTTTTAATGCGGGCTTCCCAGTCCAATAAATCTTCTTTGGAATAGGAATTGTCCAATGAATACATTCTGTATTCATGCGCAACTGTTTCAAAATTTTTGGTAACAGCTCCTCCTACTCTTAAAGTGGGCGAACTGCTGTCATAATATTCAGGGTGTTTAGTTTCCAACTCCTGCAATTCCTTCAACTTCATATCAAAATCATAATCGCTTATGGTTGGATTGTCCAATACGTAGTAATTATAATTATGCTTTCTAAGCTCTTCTCTCAAGGCAGTAATGTGTTGTTGAATATCCATTTAAAAACTTATGAAGATGTATGAATTTTGGTTTAATTTCAGGGTTCCAAGATACTAAAATGCCCCTGACGGCATATTTGTTTTTTGAGTTTTATATTAACAGAAGAATTAGATAAAGTCCCTTATTAAAACCCAGAGAGTCATTTTTAAAAATAGAAAAATTTGAATGAAAAACCTTTTAATACTTTAGGTTCTGTCAGCCTTTAACCATTGTGGTACATCTTGAGGCTTGAACCCTCTCATTTTATCAAGTAGTCTATTGATGTCATCTTCCACAATCAGCAAATCTAAATTTGAAATTTTAAGAAGTCCCTTGGCCACCATGGTTTCGAACATTTTAATAAGTTCGTCATAAAACCCATTGGAATTCAACAAGCCAATTGGCTTTTGATGCAAACCTAATTGCGCCCAGGTGATAATTTCAAAAAGCTCTTCAAAGGTGCCAAATCCTCCTGGCAAAGCTATAAAGCCATCGGAAAGCTCATGCATCTTCAACTTTCGTTCATGCATGGTTTCTGTGGTAATCAACTCATGCAATCCTAAATGTACCACTTCCTTTAATTTTAAAAATTCAGGAATAACCCCTATTGCCTTGCCATTATGCTCCAAAACGGCTTCAGCCACTTTACCCATGATTCCAATCTTCGCAGCTCCGTAAACCAAGGCAATGTCTTCCTTCGCCATTACCTTTCCCAAATACTGGGCATCACTGATTACCTTGAGATCATTTCCTTCGCTGCTTCCACAAAATACAGCTATCGATTTTAGTGTTTTCATAACTTTATTCCTTTTAGCATCCTGTTATTCCCAAAAATATCCTGACGCAATTCTATATCTGTAAAATTATTATCAATAAGCAACTGCCGCATTTCCTCTCCAAGATATTGATTGATCTCAAAAAACAACATCCCGCTGTTTTTCAAACTCTTACCAGCAAATTTAGTGATTACTTTATAAAAACGTAAAGGATCATCGTTAGGAACAAACAATGCCAAATCCGGCTCGTAGTCCAAAACATTGGTTTTCATCTCGCTTTTCTCTAGTTCACGTACATATGGAGGGTTGGAGACGATGACATCAAACTTGAGCTGTAAAAACTCAGGCGCTAAATTCTCAAACTGAAGAATATCCCCTTCCATAAAGTTCACATCCACATTATTTATTCCTGCATTTTCTTTGGCCACTTCAATGGCCTGAGCACTAACATCTAGCGTATAAATTTCAGCGCTGGGCAAGTAATGTCCCAAACTAATGGGAATACAGCCCGTCCCCGTACCTATATCCAAAATCCGTATTGGCTCAGACCTATTTTTACTGGTTTCTATTATCCAATTCACCAATTCTTCCGTTTCTGGTCTTGGAATTAAAGTTGCAGGAGATACTTTAAATGGTAATCCAAAAAACTCCGCCTCCCCTAAAATGTATTGAATAGGTTCTTGGTCTTTCAACCTCCTTAGAACCTGGTTCATTTTGGAAGCACCTTCAGGCGTCACTTCATATTCTGGCTCCAAAACCAAGGTAATTGGTTTTATCTTGAAATAATGGTCCAAAAGAAGACCGAAAAAACTATCTACTTCCTCAACCCCATAGATTGCATCAAGGGATTGGTGAAACTGAGTTTTTATATCCTTTAAAATCATAATTCTTTTATCATCCAAACATTGCACGAATAGTGCCCTGTATTTCCCATTGGCGCTTCCAAAGGTTCAAAACCCACCTTTCCATACAACTTCGTGGCTGCCTTCATATATGGTAAGGTTTCCAAATAACATTTTTTGAATCCCAGTTCTTTGGCCTTTTCCAAGCATTTTGTCATCATTGCACTTCCTAATCCTGTGCCTCTAGCTTCAGGAAGAAAATACATTTTCTGCAATTCGCATACATTGACCTCTCCCTCCAAAGGAGCAATTCCCGCGCCTCCAATTACCTTACCATTGTCATCCAAAACATAGTATACCATTTTAGGAGCACTATACATTTTGGTCATACAGTCCAAAGCCACATCCTCATAGGCAGTCCCTACTTTTGGAACCCCAAATTCAATCAAAACATCACGGATTACAGCCGCCACTTGAGCATCGTCTTCAGCCATAATTTCTCTAATGACAATATTATTTTTGCTCACTTTTAATTGGTATTTTTGCCACATCAAATTTGGGATGAAGATACACGAAAAATACATAACACGCTGTATAGATATTGCCAAAAATGGCTTGGGAAATACAAGACCCAATCCCATGGTTGGCTGCGTTATTGTTCATGAGAACAATATCATTGGCGAAGGTTTTACAAGTCCATACGGCGGAAATCATGCAGAGGTAAATGCCATACATTCGGTTCAAGACCCCAATTTATTGAAAAAAGCTACACTTTACGTGACGCTTGAACCTTGCAGCCATTTCGGTAAAACGCCTCCTTGCAGTGATTTGATTATCAAATCCCAGATTCCAAATGTTGTTATTGGAACCATTGACACCCATAGCAAAGTTGCGGGAAAAGGCATTGAAAAATTAACAGCTGCCGGATGCAATGTGACGGTTGGAATTTTAGAAAATGAGTGTCAAGAACATCATAAACGCTTCTTTACGTTTCACAACAAACTAAGACCATACATCATCCTAAAATGGGCACAGACCCTAGATGGCTATTTGGCACCTGAAACACAAAACAAACAGGAACCTGTTTGGATTACCAATACATTTTCGCGACAAATCGTTCATAAATGGCGAACCGAAGAACATGCCATTTTTGTGGGCACTAACACCGTTATTAAGGACAACCCTAAATTAACGGTTAGAGATTGGAAAGGCCAAAACCCAATAAGAATTGTACTCGACAGAACAGGTAAACTCCCTAAAAACCTTGGTGTTTTCAATAATGAATCCAAAACCATTGTAATTTCATCTTCAGAAAATACGAACGTTTTAAATTCTGAATTTACTCAGACAGAATTCATAGCTTGGGAAGACAACACACATATTGCCAAACAAATTTGTGAGCTTCTCCATAAACAAGACATTCAATCTGTAATTATTGAAGGAGGTGCGCAAACCCTGCATACTTTTATAAATGAAGGTCTTTGGGATGAAGCAAGGGTGTTTACCGGCAATGTTCTTTTTGAAAAGGGCATTGAAGCTCCAAAAATTCATGGAACGTTAGTTTCACAACAACACATTTTACAAGACAGTTTAAAAATATACCGCAATGATTAAAACCATAATATTCGACTTTGGAGACGTTTTTATCAACCTAGATAAGGAAGGCGCCATAGAGACTACCAAAGCCACTTTGAACCTTCAGGAATTTCCAGAAGAAATGCTATCGGTGAACTGTCTTTATGAGCAGGGACTTATTTCCACAGAAGAATTCAAAGATTTTTACTTCCAAAATTTCAAGAACATCTCCGAGGAGACTTTAAAAGATACCTGGAATTACATTTTAAAAGACTTTCCAGAGCATAAACTGGATTTTTTGAAACAGTTGGCAAAAGATGGCAATTATCTACTTATTCTTTTAAGCAACACCAACGAACTTCATATTGATTGGGTAAAAGAAAACATTTCTGTGTTTGAAGATTTCAAAAAGCAATTTGACAAATTCTACCTATCTCATGAAATTCAACTAAGAAAACCTGATACCGAAATCTACGAATTTGTACTAAGGGAAAACAATCTAAAACCGGAGGAATGTCTTTTTGTTGATGATTTAAAAGAAAACACAGATGCCGCAAAGTCATTGGGAATTCACGTTTGGAATATCGATCCTAAAACCGAAGATGTTTGTACTTTGTTTGCCACACACAAACACTTATTTTAAAACAAAACCGATATCCATTATCCAAAACACTGATGACTAAAGACACTTACAAAACCATTACCAAAGCATCTGAAGAAGTCTTGTTTAAGGATAAAAACAGTAAGTTTTTCGGCTATGCCATCCCCATTAAATCTGAAGAAGAGGCAAAAACCCATATTGAAGCCCTAAAAAAACAACACCACTCGGCACGCCATTGGTGCTATGCCTACCAAATAGGCACAAAAGAACCCAACATCATTTTTAGAGCCAATGATGACGGAGAACCAAGCAACAGTGCCGGGATGCCAATTTACGGACAGATCCAATCTTTTGAAGTTACCAACATATTGGTAGTTGTGGTTCGCTATTTCGGAGGCGTCAAACTTGGTGTTGGCGGGTTGATAAATGCCTACAAAACTGCCGCCCAAATGGCACTTGAGGTTTCCAAAATAGTCACCAAAACCATCAACGCGGAATTTCTGATCCATTTCGATTATGTGAACATGAACAAAGTCATGCGAATCATCAAAGAAAAGGACCTAAAAATCGTCAATCAGAAGTTGGAAATGGACTGTGAAATCACCATTTCTGTTCGCCTAAAAAATGCCGATGAAATTTTCCAAATTTTCGATGCTTTATATGAAATCGACATCAAAAATTTAAACGATTAATTTTGCAGTTGGTCTAAAATATATTTTGGACATCTGGTTGGCCGATTGCGTTCCATATCGATAAATGCCAAAACAGTTTTCCCAGTTGTTAACAATTCATTTTCCGCATTAAAAATTTCATAATCAAACTCAATTGAAGCCGAAGGAATTTTCGCCAAGGTTGTCACCACACGAACTTGATCATCATAACGAGCTGACTTCTTGAAATTTACACTCAAAGACACCACCGGAAGCATGATTCCTTCCTCCTCCATTTGCCGATAACTTACCCCAAATTTTCGTAACCATTCGGTTCGTCCCATTTCGAAGTACTGCGCGTAGTTTCCGTGGTATACAACGCCCATTTGATCTGTTTCTCCATATCGGATTCTAAATTGTATTTCATCTGATTTTAAAGCGTTACCCATTCTTTTTTAATTTTTTTTTCGTACTTTCAAGGAAATTTAAACATGGTAAAAAAATTCTAAAAATTCAACCCCTATTCAGTTTTTTTTTTAAGAATTTTGTTCACATATTTGTCATGTAAAAATTTGATCCAAGAGAAACTCTATTTTCTCTTTTTTTTACTAAAACTAAACTAACTAAACAACAAATAATCTTAGAGAATGGATGTAACTGCGCAATCAGTTTGGAATAATTGCCTGTCTTTTATTAAGGATAACATACAACCCCAAGCTTATAAAACTTGGTTTGAACCCATACAAGCAGTCAAACTTTCAGACAAAGCGTTAAGCATTCAAGTTCCCAGTAAATTTTTCTACGAATGGCTTGAGGAGCACTACGTAAAAATCCTTAAAGTTGCCCTTACCAAAGAGCTTGGTGACAGTGCCAAATTGGTATATGTTATCAAGATGGAAAACACCTATGGCAACAAGCAGCCGTTCACTGAAAAAATACCGAGTTCCAACCGTACTGCGGTAAAATCCCAAGATGTTGACATTCCATTCAACAACAAAAATCCAGAACTTAAAAATCCATTTGTAATTCCTGGTATCAGAAATATCAAGATTGAATCTCAACTGAATCCAAATTACAATTTTGAGAACTTTTTGGAGGGAGACTCTAACCGATTGGCAAGAAATGCAGGTTTGGCAGTAGCTAGTAAACCGGGAGGAACTTCTTTTAATCCACTTTTGATTTTTGGTGGTGTTGGTTTAGGAAAAACCCACTTGGCACACGCCATTGGTATTGATATTAAAGACAAGTATCCAGAGAAAACTGTTCTATATATTTCCGCTGAAAAGTTCACCCAGCAGTACATTGATTCCGTTAAAAAGAACAACAGAAATGACTTCATTCATTTCTACCAAATCATTGACGTTCTTATTATTGATGATGTTCAGTTTTTATCTGGAAAATCAGGAACGCAGGACGTGTTTTTTCACATTTTCAACCACTTGCACCAAAACGGCAAACAGGTAATCCTTACCAGTGATAAGGCTCCTGTAGACATGCAAGATATTGAGCAACGCTTGTTGTCCCGTTTTAAATGGGGACTTTCTGCGGAATTGCAAACCCCAGATTTTGAAACCCGAGTTTCTATATTAAGAAACAAATTGTACCGTGACGGTGTAGAAATCTCTGACGATATTATTGAATACATTGCAAAGCATATCAAAACCAATGTAAGGGAATTGGAAGGCGCTATCATCTCTTTGATCGCCCAGTCTTCTTTCAACAAAAAGGAAGTCACCCTTAACCTTGCAAAAGATATTGTTGAGAAATTTGTAAAGAATACCAAACGCGAAGTTTCTATCGATTATATCCAAAAAGTCGTGTCGGATTATTTCCAAATGGATGTAAGCACCTTACAGTCTAAAACGAGAAAAAGACACATTGTGCAAGCTAGACAATTGGCTATGTTCTTTGCTAAAAAGTATACCAAAGCCTCTTTGGCAAGTATTGGATCTCAAATTGGAAAACGCGATCATGCTACGGTATTACATGCATGTAAAACAGTTGATAACTTGACTGCTACAGACAAGCAATTTAGAAAATACGTAGACGATCTTTCTAAAAAATTCTCCGTTTAACAAATGGCTATCACTAGAATTTTAATGGTGTGTCTCGGAAATATCTGTAGGTCACCATTGGCTCATGGAATTTTGGAATCCAAACTTCCTGACGATTTATTCTATGTGGATTCTGCAGGCACTTCCAATTATCATATTGGCCAACAGCCAGACAGAAGGTCTATAGCGGTTGCTAGATTACACGGCATTGATATTTCCCATCAAGCTGGGAGACAGTTTAGCAAAAATGATTTTGATGCTTTCGATATCATTTATGCCATGGACCAAGACAATTATAATGATATTGTTAGATTGGCCCGTACTGAGGATGATATTGCCAAAGTCCGAAAGATTTTGGATGCAGACACCAACATTTCAAGCAAAAATGTTCCCGACCCTTATTATGGCGACATGAGTGATTTTGAACATGTTTTTGCCCTTTTGGATACCGTTTGTCAAGAAATTGCAGACCAACTTAATTCCTAACCACCCCTTTTTTCAATCTCATTTTTGTATTTTGTTGTATCTAAGCATTCTAATACATCAAAATGAAACTTCCCTTCACCCTTCTATTAGCCCTTTTTGTTCAGATTAGCTTTTCCCAAGACATTGAAATTACGTCTTTTGCCACTGGGTTTGTAGACCCGGTGAACATTAAACATGCTGGTGATGAAAGACTGTTTGTTGCAGAACAAGCCGGCACCATTCAAATTATAAGTTCTGAAGGAACTTTAAACACAGCTCCTTTTTTGGACATTACTTCCATTGTATATGACGGTGCTAGCGAACAAGGTTTATTGGGTTTAGCCTTCCACCCCAACTATGAAACCAATGGCTATTTTTATGTAAACTATATCAACAATAGCCAAAACACAGTCATTTCCAGATTTGAACGAACCGATACCAACACAGCCAATCCCAACTCTGAATTAATTTTATTAACCATTACCCAACCCTACAACAACCATAACGGAGGAGATCTTGCCTTTGGGCCAGATGGCTATTTATACATTGGTACAGGTGATGGCGGAAGCTCGGGTGATCCACAAAATAGAGCTCAGAATCTTACCTCTCTTTTAGGAAAATTGTTAAGAATTGATGTGGATAACCCCTCTGTAGGAAACAACTATGGGATTCCTAGTGATAATCCTTTTGTATCCAATCCCAATGCCCTAGATGAAATATGGGCCTACGGACTGAGAAACCCTTGGAAATTTTCCTTTGATCGTGACACCAATGACTTATGGATTGCCGATGTTGGTCAAAACTTATATGAAGAAATCAATATGGTTACTCCTTCAACTTCCGCAAACGGATTAAACTACGGATGGCGATGCTATGAAGGAAATACAGCATACAATTCAACAAATTGTCCTGACGACAGCACTCTAACTTTTCCCGTTGATGTTTATAGTCACAGTGGCAATGGAGGCCCCACGAAATGCTCTATTACAGGGGGCTATAGATATCGAGGTTCGGAACAAGCCGGCTTCAATGGTCTCTATTTTTTCGCCGACTTTTGTAGTAATGAAATTGGCACCCTTCAAGCTAATGGCAGTGATTGGACCATGACTTTCACCCCTCCATATTTAAACAATGAATGGAGCTGTTTTGGAGAAGATGTGAGTGGTGAATTATATATTGCAGGTTTAACCTCAGGAACTATCTACAAAATCACCGGGAACAGTTTAGGAATCGAGGATGAACACATGGCAGAAGTAAAAATATATACAAGTTCCCGAAATCAAACCATAACTATAGACCTCAACAACAACACTTCCATAAACCAATTAAATCTTTATGATATTCAAGGGAAATTCTTAAAATCTATCACTAATTTTGAAAGCTCCATAATTACCATCTCTTCTGATAACTTTTCAGCAGGGGTCTACCTTATGGAACTCAAAAAAATAAATGGCTCAAGGGTTATAAAAAAACTAATCGTTGATTAAGAATGGAAAAGAACACTGGTAAATTATACCTCATCCCAACTCTTTTAGGAGACAATCCCTCATTGGAAGTACTTCCTATTTCGGTAAAAAATGTTATTGAACATATAGATTCTTTTATTGTAGAAAACGAAAAATCGGCAAGGCACTTTATAAAACATGTCTGTCCTCAAAAATCACAACCAAAATTGCATCTACAAGTACTTAACAAATACACGGAGAGTATGGAGATGATGACCTTTTTAGATCCATGTAAAGAAGGCATCGACATGGGACTTCTTTCTGAAGCTGGCTGTCCTGGAGTTGCAGATCCCGGTGCTGAAATTGTAAAGTTGGCACATCAAAACAACATTCAGGTTGTGCCCCTAGTAGGACCTTCTTCCATAATTCTAGCAATGATGAGCTCTGGAATGAATGGGCAGAGTTTTGCTTTCAACGGTTATTTACCTATCGACAAACAGGAACGCAAAAACACATTAAAAAAATTGGAGAGACGTTCTCAAGAAGAAAATCAAAGTCAGATTTTTATTGAAACCCCTTACAGGAACAATAAGCTTTTAGAAGATTTATGTCAAGTATTACAGCCTCAAACCAAAATTTGTGTGGCTTGCGACATTACATTGCCTACCGAATACATTAAAACCTTAACGGCCAAGCAATGGAAAATGACAAAGATTGACTTACACAAACGTCCGTCAATCTTTATCATTCATAAGGAATAATCAATACAACTATAAAATAGCTTTTGCTGTCTTATTTGGAACAATATGGGAAGTATCGTACCCTGAAAATCGTTTCATATAGTACTTTACAGATGTTCCATAGGCATCCTTGAAATTGTCAACTCCCGAACTTCTCAGGAATTTCTTTACGCTTCCAGGTCCCGCCAAGTGGGCCGCAGCCAAAATTCCGGATTCCGTAACGCTGATACCGTTAATGGTAGTTCCTACAAAACGCTTGATGTCTTTACGCAAAATCCACTTATTGCGTTCTGCATTGGCCAAAAAGGCTTTTTCTTGAAGTTCCGGATTGTACAAAAACTGGTTAGGATTGTAAATTCCTATTAATTTCAAGGTTTCTGCACCAAATTGGTACTTTCCAAGATAGCCTAACGTATTCACCGTAAAATAATTTCCTCTGGATTCCTTAAAAGCAATCGCTTCCTTGAATCCTATATAGGTTTTTCCTATATTTGGAAAATAGACCTCCTCGGAGAAAGGAGTTGTGGGCTCTTTAGTTTCATTAGCTAAAAAAGCCATATCTTCTGAAACTGTAAAATCAAGTTCTAACCCTTCTGTTGAATAGTCACCCATATCAACGGCTTCTTGGTTAGAAGAAAGCGCCAAATAAATCAGCGCACAAATTGTAAGAGGGATTACGAAAAAATTAGTTTTCTTTTTTATCATAATAGCTAATTTATAAAGCCGTTATCTCCCCAAAAACGGGCTTTAAATTTCAGCGGGCAAAGGTATAACTTTTTTTTAAACCCTGAAAATTAATCGCTTAAGTACTTCAAAAATAGATTCCGTGGAACTTTATGCAATTTTTATCGGTGAACTCCACTGTAGGAAAAGGTATCTTAATAAGGTTAAAAACTTCAAAAACAGTTCTTAAAAAATGGGAGTTTGTGTTAATTTTAGTTAAATCTACATCGAGACTAAAAAAATACTGTCGGCGCCTATTTTTTTCAATAATTTCTTCAATATTTTCATTTTCCGATCCAAAAAGCATCCCCTCGGCTCCATAGCCAAAAGCCATGTTCAACCACCTCGGAATTTTACTTTCCCTAAAAAATGAATTCAGATTAATACTTAACCAGTAAGTTTGCCCATTGTAATCTTTCAGGATTTCCTCCAAAAATCCATCTCCAAGGGTTTCGGGCCGCAGCTGTGCATAATGGGTTTGATGAAATGAATATTTTAAAGTCATTCGCTGTTCTTTCCAAAGCAACTCTTGGCCAATATACAATCCCGTACCCGAAGCATTGGCAATAACATCCCCCCAAGAAAAGCCCCATTCCTCTGAAAATCCATCAAAAACCTCCACTGCCGTTAAAAAAGCAAAGCCTAAAGTACTGCCGTACAACAATTGGTCTCTTTCGCTTACCCCACTCCATTGCAATGTGTTTGCTCCCAATCTCCCCATTTGGTAAGAGGTGTAAACATGTCCCAGCTTATCCATTTGCAACCATTCTTGGTTGTCATTTAGGGTATGGAAATTTGAACGAGGATAATCGGCGTACCAAAGTTGGTCCAAACCAACCAACGCCATGGTTGCTAGTGAAGCTTCGGAAATAACCACTGCATTTCTCCTTTTTATATTGAGAGTGTCGCTTGGCTTAAGAAATTTATTTATCCCTGTTTGGGCATAGCAAGCAGTAACCGCAAAACAAAACAATACTATTTGTGTGAGGCCACGCTTCACCCCTATCGTCTTATCCCTTGAGAAGATAAATAACTTTGGTATTCCCTAGCATTAATGTTATGCTGCGTCAAAGTTTTGGCAAATTTATGGTATCCCAAACGCTTGGCATCGGCAGCAAAATACAAGTAACTATGTTTCTCATAGTTTAAAACCGCATCTATGGCCGAAATATCCGGCATGGATATAAGCCCAGGAGGCAAGCCAGCATATTTATAGGTGTTGTATGGCGATTCAATTTCCTTATGGACATTCAAAACACGTTTAATAACCGTACCCTGATATTCTGGTAATTGGTAGGCCGCATATTTCAAGGTTGGATCGGCCTGTAAAGGCATACCAATCTTGATTCTGTTCATATACACCCCTGCAATCCTAGGTTGCTCACTTGCTTGTTTGGATTCTTCATGCACAATGGAAGCCAAAGTCATAACTTCATTTTGGCTCAAACCAATTTCTTTGGCTTTAGCCTTTCTACTGTCATTCCAAAACCTACTGTATTCGGTTGCCATACGCTCACAGAATTGCTCAGAAGAGGTATTCCAAAAAAATTGGTAACTGTTAGGAATGTACATTCCCAGAGCTGTTTTCTCAGAAAACCCATTGGCTTCCAAAAATGCCTTGGAAGTCATTTCATTCAACAATGACAAACTATCGGCTTCTATCTGGACAGCAATCCTTCCCGCTAATTTTGCTAAACTTTCCTGATTATTAAAAGACAGTTTGATAGGAATATTATTGCTTCTTATAGAATTTATAATGTCATTATTGCTCATGCCTTTTTTGATGACATACTTGCCCGCCTTGATATTGGTTGTGTATTGCTTTCTATTGGCAAGGGCATCAAATTTATCGATATCCAACAACAATGGTTCCAATTGGTCCCTAACATCTTGGTAGGTAGCTCCCGACGGAATATACACATAAGCCTGCTCATTATTAAAGCTTGTATTTGGCTTAAACATGGCTCCATAAATATAATATGCAATAAAAGCAGCAATGGCCAAGCCTAAAAGGGCAATTGCCAACAGTATTTTTTTAAAGTACATTTAACTAGATATACGTTGAAATAAATATTCGTTTTTGAAGGAACCATCTACAAAGTTCCAATCCTTCTTCAGCCCTACTTTTTGAAAGCCGTTGCCCTCAAACAATTTGATACTGGCTTCATTTTCTTCAGAAATATTGCAATACAGTTGATGTAGATTTAAATACTTATCGCAATACCCTATGAGCAGCTTTAGAGCGTCATTGCCATGGCCCATACCACGATTCACCTTATCTTTTATCAAAATTCCAATACCGGCTCTTTTGTTCTTGAAGTCGAAATCAAAAAGGTCGATCAAGCCAATCACTGTATCACTATTGTTACAAATAGCCAATCGCAACTGCTTAACTTCAAAAATGTCTCTGTGGGCATTTTCCAAATACAGCTTGATGGCATATCTGGAATATGGGGTTATGGTGTTGCTAATTTCCCAAACGGACTCATCATTTTCAATGGCATGGACAAATTCCAAGTCTTCTGGCTCCAACGCCCTTAAATAGATATGTTCCCCTTTGAGTGTTAGCATTCAATTTCACCTTTAAATACAAATGTTGCAGGTCCAATAAGCCAAACATTTTTGTAATGGCCATTTGCAACTTCAAAAGACACCTTTAATTGTCCTCCTTGAACTTGCAAAGCAATTGTTTCCTTATCGGTTTGCCCGGTATTGTGCATGGCAATAGCTACAGCAGTAACACCAGTTCCACAAGATAAGGTTTCATCCTCCACTCCTCTTTCATAAGTTCTCACAGCAAAAAAGCCATCTTCAATTTTACTCACAAAATTGATATTACTTCCTGCTTTACCATACAATTCACTATAACGGATTTTAGCGCCTTCGGTTTTAACATCCATGTCGTCCAAATTACTATTGAATTCTACATGGTGAGGAGATCCCGTATTTAAAAACACATGCGAATCATGTTGTTCAACCAAATCCACATCCTGCATCTGAAGGTGTACAATATTGTTGTCTACCGTGGCATGGTGAAGTCCGTCCACAGCCTCAAACGTAGCCTTGTCTTCAATAACTCCCAAATGTTTTGCAAACGCCACCAAGCATCTACCTCCATTACCGCACATAGAGCTTTCGTTTCCATCGGCGTTGTAGTACACCATTTTGAAGTCATATTCTGGGTGGTTTTCCAATAAAATCAAACCATCGGCACCAATGCCAAAACGTCTGTCACACAAAAAAGCTACTTGTTTGGTATCATTTTTGTCGAAAGTTTGTTGACGATTATCAATCATCACAAAATCGTTCCCTGTTCCTTGATATTTGTAAAAAGTAAGTTTCATATTGGGGACAAATATAGGAA
Source organism: Mangrovimonas sp. DI 80 (assembly GCF_001975575.1). Taxonomy (NCBI): domain Bacteria; kingdom Pseudomonadati; phylum Bacteroidota; class Flavobacteriia; order Flavobacteriales; family Flavobacteriaceae; genus Mangrovimonas; species Mangrovimonas sp. DI 80. Next base: position 113,932 of record NZ_MSDT01000010.1, read on the forward strand.
TAATCGACGGTAAATCCCGTTGTTAAATAGGCGTTAAAACCAACGTTAAAAAGCGTTAAATAGAAATTGTCCATTCAATAAAAAAGTAATTTTAAACGTTAAATTATTCAATATATAAACCATAAAATCCTAATAAACTATGAAAAAATTACTGTCTTTAGTTTTAGTTTCCGTATTAGGTGGAGTCATTACACTGTCTACCTATAAAATGTATTTCGATCAAAACACTGCTTTCCAATCCCCTTCGACGGTAAGCGAATCCACATATTACCCAACCGTCCAGAACGTTTCCAATATTGCCAATGCTGTAAATGCCCCCAATTTTGTTTCGGCTGCCGAAAAAACGGTGCACTCTGTAGTACACGTTAAGAACACGGCGATCATTACAGGACAAAACAGTTTTGAAGATTTTTTCTTTGGAAGGCAATCCCAAAGAGCCCAGGTTGGAACCGGAAGCGGCGTGATAATTTCTCCAGATGGCTATATCATTACCAATAACCATGTGATTAATGGTGCCAGAGAAATTTCAATTACACTAAATGACAACAAAATTTACGATGCCCAACTTATTGGTACGGATGAAAAAACCGATATCGCCCTGTTAAAAATTGATGCAGAAGAAGAATTGCCATACATTTCCTTTGGTGATTCGGACCAAGCAAAAATTGGTGAATGGGTATTGGCTGTTGGGAATCCATTCAATCTAACTTCAACCGTAACTGCGGGTATCATCAGTGCTAAGGCAAGGGATTTGTCTGGTAGAAACATGCAGTCCTTTATTCAAACAGATGCCGCCGTGAACCCAGGCAACTCTGGGGGTGCTCTGGTCAATGCCAATGGGGACTTGATTGGAATAAACACCGCTATTTCTTCCCAAACGGGTTCCTATATAGGATATTCCTTCGCAGTGCCAAGTAATATTGCCAGAAAAGTAGTAGAAGACATTATGGAATTTGGCGATGTACAAACTGGTATTTTGGGTGTTACGGGAATTTCTCTTAACAGTGAGTCCGCTGAACATTTTGGTGTGAATACCTCAGAAGGATTTTACGTAAACGGCATTGAGGAAGACACCGGTGCAGATTTGGCGGGTATCAAAGAAGGAGACGTCATTACAAAATTGGATCACATTAAAATTTCGAAGTTTGCCGACCTAAAAGGCTATCTTACTACAAAACGTCCGGATGACGTAGTCAATGTGACATTACTTAGGGATGGAGACACAAAGGTACTTCCTGTAACCTTGATGAAGAATTCTACTTTAACCCTTCCTATTGTTGGACAGGTGAAAAATGCTAAAGCTTCCGATTTGCAAAAATACCGTACCAATAATGGTATTAAAATAGCGGCTTTAGATAACACTTATGCTAGATATTGGAAAAAGAACGGCATTGAAGAAGGTAATATCATCACAGCTATAAACGATGTTAAAGTTCGTGATGTTGATGAAGCTAAAAAAATTATTACCGAAAACACAAATGGAGAACCATTGAAGTTCGAGATTATCAACAAAAATGGTCAAAAAGAAAATTTTTATTGGAGATAAGTTAAATTCCTTAAAAACATGTCAATCCCCTTACGCTATTTTGGGTAGTGTAAGGGGATTTTTATTTGTTAAAATTGGTTACGAAAACGTTTGAAATAATGTACTTTTGACAAAAATTTAATTTTAACAACACACTAAACATTAAAAAATGAGTCTTAACGGTACTTATGAAAAGGAATTAGCTTTTCAGGCAGACAGACGTCGCGCCACTGTAGAATTTATTAAAATTGTCAGTGACCTTTGGTATGATAAATCTATAGAACTTGTTTTATTCAGAAACCAACTTATCGACAAAAACGTAAGTGAAATCTTAAACTTACATGAATACGCCGGAGAGTTCGTTCAAAAGCCAATTTCAATTTTTGATTCGGTAGAAATTGCCCAAGCCATTAAAAACTTGGACTTGCCACCAGCCAAATTAGACATTGGAAAGCTAACCTATGAATTTCATATAGAAGACCAAAAGTATAGCGCTGCAGATTTTGTGGCCAATAAATTGAAAGATGCTTACAACAACGAATCCATCAAACCAAAAGACGTCGTGCTTTATGGATTTGGAAGAATTGGACGTTTGGTTGCAAGGGAATTGATGTCTAAAACAGGAAAAGGAAGTCAATTGCGCTTAAGAGCTATTGTAACTCGTGGTGCCGTTGACGAAACTGTGTTGGAAAAAAGAGCCTCTCTGTTACGCAACGATTCTGTACATGGAGATTTCTCAGGCACCGTATCAACCGATCCTAAAAACAATGCCCTAATTATCAACGGAACAACCGTAAGCATCATTTCGGCAAATAGTCCAGAGGAGATTGATTACACCGCATATGGCATTAAAAATGCTTTGGTTATAGACAACACAGGTGCCTTTAGAGATAAAGAAGCCCTTAGCAGACTTTTAAAATCGAAAGGAGCCGATAAGGTATTGTTGACTGCGCCTGGTAAGGGGATCCCAAACATTGTATACGGAGTAAACCATTTGGATAACAACCCTGACAAAATAAAAATATTCTCAGCTGCTTCTTGTACAACCAATGCAATCACGCCTGTTTTAAAGGCTGTAGAAGATACTTATGGCGTTGTAAGCGGACATTTGGAAACCATCCATGCCTATACCAATGACCAAAATCTAGTGGACAACTTCCACAAAAAATACCGCCGTGGACGTGCTGCAGGATTGAATATGGTAATTACCGAAACTGGAGCAGGAAGTGCTGTTGCAAAAGCATTACCTGCTTTGGAAGGCAAATTGACGTCTAATGCCATTCGTGTACCTGTTCCAAACGGGTCTTTGGCAATTTTAAATTTAAATTTAGAAAAAGAGACCTCTGTAGAAAGCATGAATACCATTATGAAAAAATATGCATTGGAAGGGGATTTAGTGGAGCAAATAAAATATGAAATGAGTGACGAATTGGTTTCAAGCGATATCATTGGAAGCTCTGCGCCTTCTATATATGACAGTAAAGCTACCATTGTAAGGCCAGATGGCAAGAACGTGGTCTTATACATTTGGTATGATAACGAATATGGCTATAGCCACCAAGTTATCAGATTGGCTAAATACATTGCTAAAGTAAGACGCTACACTTACTATTAGTAGATTTTCAACTAAAAACTGAAAGAGCGGATTCAATTTGAATCCGCTCTTTTTATATACAAAGCAAAAGAATTAATGCCTATAAAATATCAAGTCTCAATTCAGTTTAAATCCAAATGACATTCAGGACATCACAGAATTAAGTACATTAAACATCTAAAACCTTATTTTCTTCGTATATATCAATAGCTCCACCAAAACTGGGGCTATTGGCATAAAATAGGCCTTTACATCAATAGAAATTATTATATTGCCCCCCGATTAACTATAAGTAATTTAATCTAGCTGAAATGAATATTTTAAAAACTGTATTATTTTCCTCAATTTTCCTTTTAAGTTTTTCTACCACACAAGCCCAAGAATCTACCGACGAAGACGACCAACTTTCATTAAACTCTGGTTCCATTGACAACCAATTTGAATATGTTATTCAAAAATCAAACAATTATCAAGATTACAAGGTTATTAAAAGAGCGTGGTTGTACACATTAAAGTCACACACCTTGGATTCTTTGAAAGCTGTGCATAAAGAATTGGCAGACACTCAAGTTGTAGTAGATTCACAAGCTGTAGAAATAGCTAGCTTAAAAAGCAATTTAAACAATACTCAAGAAACTTTGGATGCTACCAATCTTGAAAAAGACAGTATGTCACTGTTTGGAATCCAAATGAGTAAAGGAAATTACAGTACGCTTTTATGGAGCATTATTGGAGGTCTTTTGGCCTTCTTGTTGTTCTTCATTTATAAATTCAACAATAGTAATACAGTGACCAAGCAGGCTAAACAAGCATTGGCGGAAACTGAAGAAGAATTTGAAGAACACAGACGTAATGCCTTGGAGCGTGAGCAAAAAGTAAGACGTCAATTACAGGACGAAATCAACAAACAAAAAAACGGCTAATTACTGCCTCTGACAATATTCAAAGCCTCTGCATTCTTTTGCCGAGGCTTTTCTTTTTCTACACAATGGGTATATGCTAAAAAAGTGCAAAGCCTTATGACCAAATGCGTACTTTTTCACATCTTTGCAGTTCATAATTTTGATCATGCGTATAGATATCATCACTGTATTACCAGAATTGCTCAAAAGTCCATTTGAAGCTTCCATCCTAAAACGTGCTATTGAAGCCAATTTGGTGGAAGTTCATTTTCATAACTTAAGGGATTACACCACCGATAATTACAAAACGGTAGATGATTACCAGTTTGGTGGCGGTGCTGGCATGGTAATGCTCATTGAGCCCATAGATAAGTGCATTACCAAACTACAAGCGGAACGCAACTACGACGAGATTATCTATATGACGCCAGATGGTGAACGCTTAAAACAAGGCATTGCCAACCAATTGTCCCTAAAGGAAAACATCATCATTTTATGTGGACATTACAAAGGCGTGGACCAACGCGTACGCGACAAATTTATTACTAGGGAAATTTCTATTGGAGATTATGTACTCTCTGGAGGTGAATTGGGCGCAGCGGTACTTTGCGATGCGGTGATTCGGTTGATTCCTGGCGTGCTTGGAAACGAGACCTCTGCCCTAACCGATTCTTTCCAGGATGATTTGTTGGCGCCTCCCATTTATACAAGACCAAGAAGCTACCAAGGCATGGATGTTCCCGAAATATTGTTCAGCGGAAATTTCCCTGAAATTGAAAAATGGCGTGAGGAGCAGGCTTATTTACGTACTAAGGAACGTCGCCCAGATTTGCTAGATGACTAGCTTTCATATAAAAAACTTTACTTTTCGTTGTAAATAATTAATTATTCACTATTTTTGCAGCCAATTTCAGGTTAACCTCTGGCGATATCCGTGAATGTTAGTTTGGATTTAACCATTTAAATTTAAAAGAAATGAATTCTTTAGTAAAATTTGTACAAGACGAATTTGTAGCAAAAAAAGATTTCCCAGAGTTTGGAGCTGGTGACACTATTACTGTTTACTACGAAATTAGAGAAGGTGAAAAAGTAAGAACACAGTTCTTTAAAGGTGTTGTATTGCAACGCAAAGGTTCTGGAAGTTCAGAAACTTTCACTATCAGAAAAATGTCTGGAACAGTTGGTGTAGAGCGTATTTTCCCAATCAACTTGCCTGCACTTCAAAAAATTGAAGTTAACAAAAGAGGTAAAGTTAGACGTGCAAGAATCTTCTACTTTAGAGGTCTTACAGGTAAAAAAGCTAGAATTAAAGAGGTTAGAAAATAATCATCTAATTTCCTTACAATACAAAGCCTTGAATTTTCAAGGCTTTTTTTATGAACTAATGTTTACAAGTCAAGTTCATAAAAAGTTGATAATTAAGCACATAATCTCTTTTAAATCAGGCTTTTTTGTCGTAATTTAGTATAACGTTCTAATAACAACATCTTGTTGGTTTCAAATGTTTTATAATTTGAATTTATATTAAACGTATAAAGACAACGTTCTTTATAAATTGTTTTTCGAGATAAATTGTTTTTCGAGGTTTTTACAAACCATAATATTTTAAAAAGTATTGAATGTGCAAACAGTCAATAACTAGTAAAATTGAAAGTTTCCAAAGGAAGCATAAGCGAAAGTGATTGTTTAGGTAGGAAGCAATGTATAATTGTTTATATCTTATACATCAAGAAAAACAATTGAAACATTTATTAACACGGCAATACATTTTGAAAGTTAGTAAGTGTTTCATTGAAACAGTGAAACTTGAATTGAAAAGGACGATGGAGCATGAGTTCTACTCGGCTGATTTGACAGTATGTTAATTAGGTCACGAAGTAACTGTTTCAGAAAGCCATGTCAAGGTAGTTAATCTACAATGATATGGCTTTTGTTTTTTATTCACTTTTGTAATCCAACCGCGTTAAATAGTTATACATAATCTCACCACGCTTTACCGTAAGCAAAAGCCTGTAATCATTATAATCTTTAGGCATCTGTATATCTACTTTCTGAGAATTTCCTACTTTGTTAATGGTTAAAAAATCGCCTTTGGAGTTTGTTTTCACCAAAGACCATTCGTAACCTGATATATTTTCATCCTCTTTGGGGATATGCCAACCCATGCTGTCATCATACTCCATTGCACTATAGGTGAAAGCATAGCCTGGAGTTAAATGTTTATAGGGCTTCAAAACTTTTACTGTTCGCATGTTTTGAGAATTTGTATTTAAGCTTGTGTAACTAAGATAATCGAAGTATTCCTTTTTAAAACGTCCTTCCCTATCCACCAAACCATCAAATGTAAGTCTGTTCACTTCAAAACGATCTTGCCATTCAGACAAACAAAATGTCGTTTCCTTAGGCTTTAGTTTTATTAAGTTTTTAACCTCAATATCCGATATCAAAAAATCTAGAGAATTACTATTCAAATAATTTGCCATCGGGGCATAATAGTCTTTATTTACAACATGTAAACCAATTACGAAGTCTCCTTTAAGGTTCTCCTGTATTTTTTGAAGACTTACAAGTCCGTCGCGATTAACGGTCGAGGTAACGGAAACTGGTCTGTTTGGATCTATAGTATTTATCTCCAAAATCAATTCATCCAACCATTTTAAATAAGCCTTCCCCTGAAAAAATTGTTCCTCCACACCATAAACTCTTTTTTGGTGCTTCAGAATATCATTTTCAATGGCCCAAGAAACAATATGGTTTTCATTCTTTCGCTCTTGAATTTTCTCAATGATATGATTTTTTAAAGTAATTGGTGAAATTGAATCTTTTAGGAAATCTATTTTTTCAGGAACAAAAAAACTATAAACTACCTTCAGTCCATATTCATTGGAAATACTTAGCAAATTGTAATCATAAATATCATTTTCCATAAACTTGATGGTATTAATACCCAAGTCCTTCATTTCAGCAAAATCTTGCTCTAACCTTTCCCGTGTTAAAACATGGTAATCCGTTTTCCAATTTTGCCCTTTTTTTATGTTCACTCCTTGAAATTTGTGTAGCAAAAAATCTAGGTTGTCATTCATTTTAAGTGAAGTCTCTAAAGTCCCTTTATTTTTCTGCTCAACCTCCTCATTCTTATTATTAGTATCCCATGGCTTGAAATGATGATAGGCAACCCCATTTCCTTGAACGCTCCAATTAAAAGTTTCATTCGCTTCATAACCTTCAGGATGGTTATTATCTAGATTTGAATTGAAAAACACAATGGCCTTTATTTCGTCAAACTCTCCTCTCAGACAACGAAATGCACTATTGATCCACCTACGTTTATTCTCTTCACTTCCCAAAGAGCCAAATTCTGAAATCATGACAGGTTTATCACAAACTTCTTCAAGCTCCATATGAAAAGGATCAAACATCATCTTGAAACTTTTCGATTCGTCAGAAATAGAATCCGCATCATAATTTAGCACGTTTACCCCTACCCAATCCACATAATGATCTCCGGGATAAAAGTCCTTGATGTTTTCTGCTTTCCAAGGATTCCACACCCAAATTACATTATCGGCATACGCCTCCATAAACTTTACGTACACATGTCTCCAAGCTTCCTTAAACTCCTTGCTCGCATTCTCCTCATTACTATACCATGGATAAAAAGGATTGTCAAACTCATGGGCGAACCTTAAAAAGACTGGATTTTTAAGCTCTCGCAATTTTTCTGCGAATTCAGAAATATAGGAATCGAACACTCCTTTATTAATTAATTGAAATACATTTTTCTCCTGAATTGAATCACTTTCAAACGTATGAATCCAAGGTTCCCAAGTAATCATTGGGATGGCATTATTGGCATAAATAGAATCTAAATAAGAAATTGGAATATCATTTTCTTCTTTGTTCCAAGCTAGATAAAAAGAGGTAATGTCCAGAGAAGTTCCTAATTCTCTTGAAAACTTGTCAGCTTCCTTCAATGAAGTCATACCGTCATCTTTGCTAGGAACGAAAGCTCCCAACATTTTATAAGGCTCTTTATCAGCTCTTATTTCGGTAGCAAAACCTCTTATTTTTATACGTTCACTTTGAAAGAGCAAAAATCCGCTAGCCAAAACCAAAAAACACACTGTTGGAACAGCCACTTTCTGCCAAATATTGAAAGCGTAAGAATTAAATTTAGAAATAAAACGTTCCTCCTTTTGAGCTTTACTCTTTGCCTCCCCTCCATAGGCAAAGGCTAAGGTATAAAACATGTCGAATGCATTGTAAAGTGCATAAAAGGACATAAAAATTGAGAAAGGCGTATAATCTCTTTTGAGTCCATACACAATCGCAATAATTGACATTGCACCCAAAATGAGATTTGGTAAAACAAGAGTAAATTTTGTGTTTTCAGTATTTGTCTTAGGAGTTGCGATGTAAGGAACCTTTTTTCTGATAAGGGTATAAATTGTTCCTAAAATATAGATCCACCAGGCAGAATGCATCAATAACCCTGCGGTGAAGTGTACACCTCTTTCTTCAGGTTTGACAAGCCATTTCTGTACATAAATTCTAATACCGACGAGACATGATAAAACAGGAAACGTAATGAAACCAAAATTATAAATGTTTCCTTTCCAAGGTGATGTACTAAGAAACAGTGACAAAATCGGGATGAGCATACAAAACAGATAAATAAACCCTGTTAAATAATGAAGCGGCAAAATGCCAAAGTGTAGCTTTTGACGCCAAGTAAATTTTGAAAATAGCCTAGGGTATGTACTCACCAACAATTCGAAGGTACCTCTTGCCCATTTTAACTGTTGCTTATAATAAGCTCCAAGACTACTTGGCACTAATCCTTTGGTTAACATTTTAGGCAAGTAAACCGACTTCCACCCCTTGGCATAAAGTTGCATAGTGGTATGCATATCTTCAGAAAGTCCAGAAGCATGTCCTCCAATAGAATTCAATGCCTTTCTTCGAAACGCACAATTGGCTCCAATGGCATTCACGGTTCCGTAAGAGTTCATGGTCATCATCAACGGCCCATAAAAAAGATAGGTTTGTTCTGCGGCTCCCTTTGCTACTAAGGACTCATCTTGGTTGTAATAACCTTGAACAGTTTGCACAAAGCCAATCTCATCATTTTCAAAATAAGGGATTACCTCTAAAATGAAATTGGGCTCCGGAACATGGTCTGGGTCCAAAATGATGCAAATATCTCCAGTAGACTGTTTTAAGGCATTATTGATATTTCCCGCTTTTGCATCTATTCTATTGTCCCTTGTTACATGAATGATGTCATGGATTTCGCAAAACTCTTTTAACCGTACATTGCCTTCCTCGTCGCATAGATAGGTTTTGTGGGGTACCTCCATATCAGAAATGGCCAATAATGTTTTCTCAACCATTTCAATGGGCTCTCCTGGACAATAGGTGGTAAAAACATCGATACTAAACGTTTTTGTCAATTTTGGTTTTTCAGGGATAGACAAATCCCAATAATGGTACCAGATGTAAATGATCCTAAAAACATCAAATAGTATGACACAAGTAAGCAAAACAAATAGTAATCTATTTTCAACCAAGTCTGGTTTAAAGAACCAATACAAAAAATTAAGTATACTAATGCAACCCAAAACAATTAGTATTCTGAGGTTACGTTTATCTTTTTTATTTGGAGCCTTAATTTGCATATTAATCCTTCTTTAATACAAAAAATGGAATATTAGCCGTTGCAAAGTTTTGATGATCATCATATACATAAGCCATAAGCCTATAGGTACCTTCCTCTGTTGGAGCACGAAATGAAATACTTAACATTTTGTCTTTAGAGATAGTATCCAATATAAATGATTCTGGCTCTAGTTTACTTGAAATACCAAAGCTTAAACCTTCTTTTAGGATTTCCCATTTAAAAGTATAATTAATAACAGGATTTTCCATCTTTAAAACTGCTTTTAGTGTGTCATTGGGACTATGCAGTTGTAAATCTGTATCCTTTCTTTCATTTAATAACAATTGTGAAATATTTGGGGCATCTTCCTCTATTTCCATTCCTGTCCAAACTTCTTTTAAGGCAAAATAAACATTGTTTTTACGTCCTTCTTCATCAAAAATATTAAACCATGTTGGAGTTCCTTCATTTTTGTCTCCCCAATAGAAAGCGACGCTACCCAAACTTTCTTCATCCAATTTAATGTAAGTCTCATATTTTCTCTTACATACTTCCGCCTTTTCTTTACTAGTAAGCTCCAATAACCTACTCCATTTAGTATTTTCCGTTTCCCAAGGCCCCGCCACAGACCATTCGGTTATATAATAAGGCATAACATTTGTCACCATAGATAACTGCCTTTGATTCCTTTCTATTTCTTTTAAGTTTTTAAAAATATTATACCCCACTAGATCTAATTGAGGAGAATTCAAATGAATGGATAAAGTTTGCCCTCTAGAGGCCCCAGCAACAGTAGTGCTTACTGGATGGTTAGGATCGTCTTCATGAATTTGCTCAATCATGTCATTAAATATCTTTATAAATTCATTTTCACCTAAAGTCAAGGGATAAACAAGTTCATTTCCCAAATTCCACATTAATAATGCTGGGTGATTTTTATGCTGATTAACAAACTTTTTAACAGCTTCCTTCATTGTTTTGACATACTCTTTATCCTTATAGAAATTATAGTTGTTTTGATATTTGGGTAACCAAATATCCAAAATTACAGCTATATTATATTTCTGTGCTTCATCTAGTATTTTAGCAGTATTAGTAGTATCATAAAGTCTTAAGGTATTGCCTCCAGCTTCCGAAAGTTCTTTTAGGTAAGGTTTCCCTCCTGCTCCTTTTATATAAAAAGGTTTACCATTTCTGATGATTTCAAAACCTTTTTCTGTCTCAACAATCCTTACTGTCGCACTTTCGTTCATGACATGCCTATTAGGGCGATTGACATAAAAAAATGTCGACAACATAATGATTACCAAAACAATAGAAACTGAAAGGCGCTTCATACAAAAAATCAATTTAGACATTGAAAATCAAGCATATAAAATAACTAAAAATAAAATTTCAAATGTATTAAAACTTAAAGAGCGCTCAAGAATATATCTGATAAACGTCAAATAAAACTGATTAAAGGATTATTCATAACTTTACCTACTTTCTCAATAAAGAACTTTTATGAGCCTAAGCATAGATGACCGAATATTCAAAAGCGAAAATTTCGTGAGCACTCCCCTCCAAAAAGGGGAATATGATTATTGTATTTTTGATAATTGCAATTTTGCTGAAGGCGATATTTCCAATAGTTCCTTTATGGAATGTGAGTTTATCAACTGTAATTTAAGCAATGTCAATATGGCTCATACCTCTTTAAAGGAAATTACCTTTAAAGACTGCAAGCTCACTGGTGCCCAATTTCATAAGTGTGATCCCTTTTTGCTAAGTTTCAAACCCAACAACTGTCAATTGAACTTTGCATCCTTTTACAACTTGAATTTAAAAGGCATTAAGTTTACCGATTGCAACCTTCAAAATTGCGATTTCACTCAAGCCGACCTTTCAAAAGCGGTGTTTCATAATTGCGATCTCAAAAACACTCAGTTTGGCCAAACCAACTTAAAAGACACCGATTTTAGAACCTCATTCAACTACACTTTCAATCCAGAACACAATCAACTAAAAGGTGCGAAATTTTCAAAAGATCAGGTGTTAGGATTGCTTTCCCATTTACGAATTAAAATAGACTAGAAAAGGCTTCCAAAACCCAATAGATTTTTACTACAATTTCTCAATAAAAATTCCTTTTCAAGCCAAGAAAATTCAACAATATTTTCAAATTGTCAACCTATTGTTAGTCTACCGTAAATAACTTGTTGATTTTTGTATATTTGCAAGGCTTTGAAAAAAGCGCGTTTTTATTAATTAAAATACAGACCTTAAATGTCAAACAATCCTACAATATTTTATACAAAAACTGACGAAGCTCCTGCATTAGCTACACAGTCATTTTTACCAATAGTTAAGGCGTTTACAAAATCGTCAGGAATTAATATAGAAACCAAGGACATCTCATTGGCCGGCAGAATTTTAGCTACTTTCCCGGAAGCTTTGACCGAAGACCAAAAAGTTGAAGATGCTTTGGCAAAATTAGGAGAGCTTGTAAAGTTACCTGAAACCAATATCATTAAACTTCCAAACATCAGTGCTTCCATTCCACAGTTGAAAGGCGCCATTTCAGAATTGCAAAGTCAAGGATTCAACATTCCAAGTTATCCGGACGAACCAAAATCTGATGAAGAGAAAACGATCAAATCTAAATATGATAAGATCAAAGGAAGTGCTGTAAACCCAGTATTGCGTGAAGGAAACTCTGATAGACGCGCACCAAAAGCAGTTAAAAACTACGCTAAAAAGAACCCGCACTCTATGGGTGCTTGGTCGGCAGATTCTAAGTCGCATGTAGCCACTATGGACCATGGTGATTTTGCACACAATGAAAAATCGGTAACCTTAGATCATGCTACTTCTGTAAAAATTGTTCATACAGATACTAATAGTAATGAAACCATTTTAAAAGATAGCTTCCCTATTTTGGAAGGCGAAATCATCGACGCTTCTGTAATGAGCAAAAAGGCGCTTTTGGAATTTTTGGAAGCTCAAATTGCAGATGCTAAAGATCAAAACATTCTATTCTCTTTACACATGAAAGCAACCATGATGAAGGTGTCAGACCCTATCATCTTTGGTCATGCTGTAAAAGTATACTTCAATGAAGTATTCAGCAAACATGCTGAAACATTTAAATCTATTGGAGTTGATGCCAACAACGGACTTGGTAACTTATTGGCTAAATTGGAAGAACTTCCAGAAGACAAGCGTAAAGAAATTGAAGCCGATATCAATGCTGTAATTTCAAACAGTGCTGATTTGGCTATGGTAAATAGTGATAAAGGTATTACTAACCTTCACGTACCAAGTGACATCATCATCGATGCCTCTATGCCTGCCATGATCCGTACTTCTGGACAAATGTGGAATGCTAAAGGTGAGCAACAGGATACCAAAGCGGTAATTCCAGACAGCAGTTATGCAGGTGTCTACACAGCAACTATTGATTTCTGCAAAGAACACGGAGCTTTCGATCCAACTACTATGGGAACTGTTCCTAACGTAGGTTTAATGGCCCAAAAAGCTGAAGAATATGGATCTCACGACAAAACATTCGAAATCACTGTAAACGGAACTGTAAGTGTTATTGATGCCGAAGGAAATACCTTAATTCAACACAACGTTGAAGCTGGAGATATCTGGAGAATGTGTCAAGTTAAGGACGCGCCTATCCAAGACTGGGTAAAATTGGCCGTGACTAGAGCTAGAGCTTCTCAAACACCTGCCGTATTCTGGTTGGATGAAAACAGAGCACACGATGCCGAATTGATCAAAAAGGTAAATGCATACTTGCCAAATCACGATACCGAAGGATTGGATTTAAGAATCCTTTCTCCTATCGAAGCAACTAAATTTACTTTAGAGCGCATGAAAAATGGTGAAGACACCATTTCTGTTTCAGGAAACGTATTACGTGATTACCTAACAGACCTTTTCCCTATTTTGGAATTGGGGACCAGTGCTAAAATGTTATCTATCGTACCATTGATGAATGGTGGTGGATTGTTCGAAACTGGAGCTGGAGGATCTGCACCTAAGCACGTAGAGCAGTTATTGGAAGAAAACCACTTGCGTTGGGATTCTCTTGGAGAATTCTTGGCCTTGGCAGTTTCTTTTGAGCATATGGCCGTAACCCAAAACCATCCTAAAGCGCAAGTTTTGGCGGACACTTTGGATAACGCTACAGAAAAGTTATTAGAGAACAAAAAAGGACCTTCTAGAAAAGTTAACGAACTAGACAACAGAGGCAGTCATTTTTACTTGGCAATGTACTGGGCACAGGCTTTGGCAGCTCAAACTACTGATGCCGATTTGCAAGCAGTATTCGAACCTATAGCGCAAGCTTTAACAGACAACGAAACGAATATTGTTTCCGAGCTTAACGAAGTTCAAGGACATGCAATATCAATTGGTGGCTATTACGAACCAAGCTTCGAATTGGCAAGCAAGGTGATGCGTCCTAGCGAAACCTTCAACAACATTATCAATTCCTTGTAATTGTTATCATACACACCAAAAAAGGCTTCTTAATAGAGGCCTTTTTTTTATACCCTTTCTTTTCTATTTGGGCGTTCCCTTTTTTAACAAAAAGGGCGTGCTGTTCGCTAAATCTTTTGCAAAAGTCTTTGCAAAAGGATGCCGCTGCCATCACTAACGCAATTAAAATTACGTATTTTTGAACCATGGAATTTATCAAGACAACAGAACAAGATTCAAATTATAACAACCTAGAGGCCATGAGTCTTTCAGACCTATTGGTTAACATCAATGCCGAAGACAAAACCGTTCCTTTAGCCGTTGAAAAAGCCTTGCCACAAATTGAAGCTTTGGTCTCACAAATAGTTGCCAAACTTAAAGACGGTGGACGCCTTTTCTATATTGGAGCGGGAACTAGCGGCAGACTAGGAATTTTAGATGCTTCAGAATGTCCTCCTACTTTTGGAGTCCCTCATGATTTGGTCATCGGACTTATTGCTGGAGGTGATTCCGCCATTAGAAAGGCGGTTGAATTTGCCGAAGATTCTACAACTCAGGCTTGGGAAGATTTATCCCAATATGATATTTCTTCAAAAGACGTTGTCGTTGGTATTGCTGCATCCGGAACCACACCTTACGTAATTTCGGGATTGGAACAATGTAATCAACATAACATTGTTACGGGCTGCATTACTTGTAATCATCAAAGCCCTCTATCCAAAACAGCACAATTCCCTATTGAAGTCATTGTAGGCCCCGAATTTGTAACGGGTAGTTCAAGAATGAAGGCGGGTACAGCCCAAAAATTGGTTCTTAATATGATTACCACGAGTACCATGATTCAATTAGGACGTGTAAAAGGAAATAAAATGGTCGACATGCAATTGAGCAACGATAAGTTAGTCAATAGAGGAACAAGAATGCTAATGGAAGAACTCCAAATTCCTGAAGACAAAGCCCAGGAATTGTTGAATAAACATAAAAACGTACGTAGTGCTATAGAAAATTACAACCATGGAAACTGAAACCAAACGCACCAATAAAACGATTCTCTTAAAAGGCATTAAAACAATGGCACTATCCCTTGTTTGCATGTTTGCAGGCCCTACTCTTTTATATATCGCCTTTAGCAATACCGAAAAACCACTATACATTCCCATATTGCTAGCGGCACTCTTTATATGTGGTCTAGCCATATATCTAGCTTTTAAGGGCCTTAAAACCATTATGGACAGTATGTTTCAAAAACAAAATTAGCAGCATCCATTTTCAAACAAAAAATCCCGAACCACTTGGTTCAGGATTTTTTATATTGTATCTATTGTACTTTAATACTTCGTCTAGCGTTTAAGTGTAAAGTGAGCTCTCAATTCCTTACTCTGTCCAGTTGATGGTTCCATATATTCCAAAAGAAACCAATAGTCACTACTAGGCATTGGAGCTCCATTGTAGGTGCCATCCCATCCGCTTCCGGTTGGTGAAATTTGTTTCAAAAGCTTACCTAACCTATCAAAAATATAGATTTTAGTAGCTGATTGGTCACTAAACCCTACAATATTCCATGTATCATTATAGCCATCATCATTAGGCGTAAAGAACAATGGATAATCTATGACTGTCACTGTCGCACTTGTTTCTCCACAACCCATAATATCTCTAGCAGTTACAACATGTTCTCCTAAAGTTACATCCTCAAACACGCCACTTTCCTGCCATGGGCCTCCATCTAGGCTATATTCGTAACTTCCATTTCCTGTTGCAGAAGCAACAATAACGTGAATATCTGCAAAAATCTCTGAAGCTACTTCAGCTACCAAAGTTGGAGCTGTACTCTTTAACAACTGCAATGTTACTAACTCATAACAACCAGTTATAGCATCATCTACACGCACCCATATTTCTTGAGAAAAAGGTTTAATATTGGTATATTCTAAAGGATTATCTATCATTCCAACTCCAGATTCAGCATTTTCCTGAGTTTCGTAATATGTCACTAGATAGGTTGTAGGGTCTAACCCTGCTAATACTTCGCTATCTTTCAAAGTCAAGTCAAATTGTGTATACCCATCACTAGAGCTATCATCACACACTATCAAAGGAGTTGGTTCCGCTATTGGCGGAGTAGGATTAACTATTAATCCAAGCTCTACCACTGTAGCACAATCAGTAGCAATAGCCAAACTCTCTACTCTAACATAGATTGTCTGTTCCCAAGCTACAGTATTATTATATGGACTTTCTAAGGCGAATTCTCCATTTTCAGCATCAGAAAAAGTTTCATGATAACTAACCACAAGATCAGGATTGCCTCTCGTAATTTCAGTCTCAGTATCAAAAAGATTAAATACAGCATAACCATCTCTGTCAGAATCACAATATTCCAATGGAACAGGGATATTGGCACTAGGTGCTTGTTCTACATTAAGTTCCACCGTAGTAGTTGTATAACAACCAGTAGATGTATCAACCAATCGAGCATAAATAGTTTGAGGATTGGTAACATTTGTATATGGATTTGGTAGTGGAGCTGTATCACTATCGGCATCAGCTTGTGAGAAAAAATAATTCACCACATAACCACCTCTTCCTCCTAAAATGCGGTTATTCATTAATGAGGACAAATCAATTTCAGTAAGCCCATCAGCAACATTATCATCGCATACCACCAGTAATGGGTCTACTTCCGAAACAACTGGCTCAGGATATACCGTTACCGTTTTAGTACTGCGCGATGGACAAGATCCACTAGTAATATATTCTACTTCATATACCTCTTCAAAACCTGCTCCTGTAATAGTTCCTGTAGAAGCATCAATTACACCAGCACCAGTTGAAGATATAATTGAATATGTTCCTCCAGGTATTGTTGTATTAGTCACTATTGCACCATCACAAGTTGGTTCCAATGAGAAAGACGCATCATCTAAATCTGCAAAATTAATAGTTTCAGAATCATTTAAATCATTATAACAGCCTGTAGGTTCATGAGTATATTCTACACCATCTATCCAAAAATAACCACTAATCCCTTTAAACGTAAGTTTATTTGTTTCCTGTTCTGTTATAAATGAAAAATATTCAATCGCATTTATAGCTCCAGTGTCGATTCTTAGTGTCGCAGTTCCATCAGTTACCTCCATTGCTGAGTAACTAAAAACCTTGGCTGCACTAATAATGATTTCAGTTCCCACTGGCACAGTATGTTCCAGAGCCAGTTCCAATGGAGCTGTATACTGTCCTACTCTTGCAGAATTAGTAGTTGTTGCTTGTAAACCTTCTGCCTCTATTATACCTTCAGCATTAGCTGTATCAACTCCACCAGAAGCTTCTAGTCCATGAGCAATAACAGATGGAACTACCACCTCTACGCTTTTAAGTTCTAATGTCGGTTCTGTTACAGGGTCCACTACGGATATTGTAGCCTCTCCAAACTCATCCAACAATATCGTTTCTTCAACACCATCTAAAGTATAGGTTACTAAATTACTTGGTGTTCCTGTAATTAAAAACTCGGCATCACTATCTGCACAAATAGGATTTTCTTTAGCTGTCACTTCTGCCTCAGGTACTGGAATTACCACTACATCAAAGCTATTAGTTATTTTATCCCCACAATAATCGGTTATTGTTACGGTATAAGTTGTATTTTCTGTTGGTGAAAATATTGGATTAGGAATATTTATGTCACTAACTCCAGTAGCAGGAGACCATTCATAGGCTGTAGCTCCATCATAAGTAGCATCATTATCATCGATGCTATCTCCATAACAAATTTCTTGATCCTGCAAGGCTACCATATCGGAAAAGGACAAAAACTTAAAACACACCTCCTGGAGATTATAGTAGGCTCCTGTTGAACCTACAAACCCAAAATACACCTCCGATTGTCCTCCAAACACATCCGTCACAAGATCCGTACCATCATAAGAAATTCTTTCTTCACAATCAAAAACTACTCTAAAGATTTTTGTAGAAGCCCTCCAAGAAATTTTTACTTCATGATATTCCCCATCTTCAATATTTGCTGAAGTAGCCGAAGCCTGAACAGGCCCCGCAAGATTATCCACAACGGAAGTATGCCTATTATCCCCATTTTTAATTAAGGCTATATGATCTTCATCAATATCCCCTCTATCCCCATTTTTCCAAGTATCAAACTCAACTCCTAATGAATTATCAATATCTTCATATCCCATACCTCCTCCTGCTTTTCCATAAATAGGATCAAAAGATTTTTTCATCACAAACGTAATACCATCAGCACCAAAAGCATCCCTATTACCAAAATTAGCATCAAAAATAATATCAAAATCTGAATTAAAATCAACAGGGTTATCATAATAAACAGCCCCTCTTTGAGTTGTTGTTGGCTCAGTGATTCTATAACAATCACCTCCTTGTGAAGTAGCAGAACCGTAAAAGTGAGGTATTAATTGGGCAGATATATTTAACGAAAAACACAAAAATATAGTTAGAAGAGTTAGATTCCTCATAAAAATTTATTAATAGTTGAAGGTTAATTTGTCGCTAAAATAACATAATTAGTTTTTAATTAACAACTCTTTAATGTTAATATGAAAATTTTATATTATATCACTATAATTTACAAATACTTTCAATTTTTAAGTGTAAAACTAACAATTGTTCACTATTAGGAAACAGTGATTCTAGCTAACTTTATTAGATTTTTGATTCTTGTAATCTTACACAAAAAAATAACATCCTCACTCACAACACCCTGCCCAAATAGAAGCATCAAATACTTTCAAATCTTATTTATAAATAAAATCAATTTACCGCAGAAAAAAATTGAAAGTTAGTAGTTTTATTATGGTCGGAATTTATTCCTTTAGCCCTTCTATTTCATGTTTTAATATTAAAAACATAACCATTTATAGAACTCCATTTTTGATTATGAACTTGTATTAATCCAATATGAAAAAAAAATAGTAAATCAATGCCGACTTAATTGGAATCAGCACACACGGCAGACAAGGAATTGCCCATTTCTTTAATGGTTCGATAAGTGAAGATTTGGTTAACCACGCAAAACGTCCTGTTATACTTTTAAAATATAAATAGACAACCCAAATTTATGGGGTTATCTACGCTGAATATTCGCTGAAGTTTTTCTTTGGATATAAGAGGAAAACACTTCTTTATATTAAAGCTTCCAAAAGGGCATTAAAATCGCTTTTAAAGCAATAAAGACATTCAATGTAAACCCAGACTTGAGCAGTTGGGGTTTTGTGTTATTTGAAGGGTATTGTTTTGGCAAGG
>NZ_MSDT01000011.1:0-3205 GCF_001975575.1 Mangrovimonas sp. DI 80
CCCCGTATTAAACAGTTGGGGTTTTGTGTTATTTGAAGGGTATTGTTTTGGCAAGGTATATAAAAGCAAAAAGCCCCCAGCAAATCACTGCTGGGGGCTTCAAAAAAGGCGACGACCTACTCTCCCACGGGTGCAGTACCATCGGCGCTAACGGGCTTAACTTCTCTGTTCGGAAAGGTAAGAGGTGAGCCCCGTCGCTATAACCGCCTTAAATCGTCTGTCCATTTCTGGACCAATATCTTAACATAATGGAAACATATCCATGAAATATTTTTTTGCAACCTATAAAAAGAACGCGTACAATAAGCCTACGGGTTATTAGTACTACTCGGCTATGACATTACTGCCTTTACACCTGTAGCCTATCGACGTGGTCATCTTCCACGGCCCTTTAAAGAAATCTCATCTTGTGGTGGGTTTCGCGCTTATATGCTTTCAGCGCTTATCCCTTCCGAACGTAGCTACCCTGCAATGCCCCTGGCGGAACAACAGGTACACTAGAGGTTCGTCCAACTCGGTCCTCTCGTACTAGAGTCAGATCCACTCAAATTTCTAACGCCCACAGTAGATAGAGACCGAACTGTCTCACGACGTTCTGAACCCAGCTCGCGTGCCACTTTAATGGGCGAACAGCCCAACCCTTGGGACCTTCTCCAGCCCCAGGATGTGACGAGCCGACATCGAGGTGCCAAACCCCCCCGTCGATGTGAGCTCTTGGGGGAGATCAGCCTGTTATCCCCGGAGTACCTTTTATCCTTTGAGCGATGGCCCTTCCATGCGGAACCACCGGATCACTATGCTCTACTTTCGTACCTGATCGACCTGTATGTCTCTCAGTCAAGCTCCCTTATGCCATTGCACTCTGCGCACGGTTACCAAGCGTGCTGAGGGAACCTTTAGAAGCCTCCGTTACTCTTTTGGAGGCGACCACCCCAGTCAAACTACCCACCAAGCACTGTCCCCCAAAAAGGGGTTAGACTCTAGACAAGCAAAGGGTGGTATTTCAACAATGACTCCACAACGCCTGGCGACGCTGCTTCGAAGTCTCCCACCTATCCTACACATTACTTGTCCAAAGCCAATACTAAGCTATAGTAAAGGTTCACGGGGTCTTTTCGTCCCACTGCGGGTAATCGGCATCTTCACCGATACTACAATTTCACCGAGCTCATGGCTGAGACAGTGTCCAGATCGTTACACCATTCGTGCAGGTCGGAACTTACCCGACAAGGAATTTCGCTACCTTAGGACCGTTATAGTTACGGCCGCCGTTTACTGGGGCTTCATTTCAGATCTTCGCCGAAGCTAAACCCTCCACTTAACCTTCCAGCACCGGGCAGGTGTCAGGCCCTATACGTCATCTTTCGATTTAGCAGAGCCCTGTGTTTTTGATAAACAGTCGCCTGGACCTTTTCACTGCGGCCCCACCGGAGTGGGGCGACCCTTCTCCCGAAGTTACGGGTCAATTTTGCCTAGTTCCTTAGCCATGAATCTCTCGAGCACCTTAGAATTCTCATCCCAACTACCTGTGTCGGTTTGCGGTACGGGCTGCCTCGCTCGCTTTTCTTGGAAGTCGCTTCTCTGGATTATCACCTTGCCCGTAGGCTCAGTGTACTATCGAGGTGTTACCACTCTCTTCAACGCACTATTCCGTCAGTGCGCACCAAATATACGCCTCCGTCACTTTTGTTGCGGGCAGGTACGGGAATATTAACCCGTTGTCCATCCACTACCCCTTTCGGGTTCGCGTTAGGTCCCGACTAACCCTCAGCTGATTAGCATAGCTGAGGAAACCTTAGTCTTTCGGTGTGCGGGTTTCTCGCCCGCATTATCGTTACTTATGCCTACATTTTCTTTTGTAGCTCCTCCAGCATGCCTCGCGACACACCTTCAGCGGCACTACAATGCTCCCCTACCACTTTTAAAAGTCCATAGCTTCGGTAGTATGTTTATGCCCGATTATCATCCATGCCGAACCGCTCGACTAGTGAGCTGTTACGCACTCTTTAAATGAATGGCTGCTTCCAAGCCAACATCCTAGCTGTCTAAGCAGTTCAACCTCGTTTGTTCAACTTAACATACATTTGGGGACCTTAGCTGATGGTCTGGGTTCTTTCCCTCTCGGACATGGACCTTAGCACCCATGCCCTCACTGCTGACCAACATTTTATAGCATTCGGAGTTTGTCAGGAATTGGTAGGCGGTGAAGCCCCCGCATCCAATCAGTAGCTCTACCTCTATAAAACTAGATCAACGCTGCACCTAAATGCATTTCGGGGAGTACGAGCTATTTCCGAGTTTGATTGGCCTTTCACCCCTACCCACAGGTCATCCGAAGACTTTTCAACGTCAACCGGTTCGGGCCTCCACTGTGTGTTACCACAGCTTCACCCTGCCCATGGGTAGATCACACGGTTTCGCGTCTACCGCTACTGACTATGGTCGCCCTGTTCAGACTCGCTTTCGCTACGGATCCGGACCTGAAGCCCTTAACCTTGCCAGCAACGGTAACTCGTAGGCTCATTATGCAAAAGGCACGCCGTCACCCCAATGGGGCTCCGACCGCTTGTAGGCGTATGGTTTCAGGTTCTATTTCACTCCCCTGTTCGGGGTTCTTTTCACCTTTCCCTCACGGTACTGGTTCACTATCGGTCTCTCAGGAGTATTTAGCCTTACCGGATGGTCCCGGCAGATTCACACAGGGTTACACGTGCCCCGCGCTACTCAGGATACTGCTATCGATAACACGCTTTGCCTATACGGGACTATCACCCTCTATGGTCGCTCTTTCCAAAGCGTTCTAGTTCATTGTGCATCAAATGTCGCAGTCCTACAACCCCAACATTGCCGTAACAATATTGGTTTGGGCTAATCCGCGTTCGCTCGCCACTACTAACGGAATCACTTTTGTTTTCTCTTCCTCCGGGTACTTAGATGTTTCAGTTCCCCGGGTTCGCCTCCTTGCGGATAACATGTCTTCAACATGCTGGGTTGCCCCATTCGGATATCTGCGGATCAATTCGTATGTGCCGATCCCCGCAGCTTTTCGCAGCTTATCACGTCCTTCTTCGCCTCTGAGAGCCTAGGCATTCCCCATACGCCCTTGTTTAGCTTATTGTACTTTTTGTCTTTTTAATGAGTTACGTTATTGCTCGTTACAATAACATTTTATTTTTCATGTATATCTTTCCAATATGTCAATGAA
>NZ_MSDT01000012.1:0-6939 GCF_001975575.1 Mangrovimonas sp. DI 80
CGACAGAGAGTTTGTTGGACATTTTACACTGTATAGATAATAATTCAATGTTTAGAAGACCCCAAATACACTAATCATATGAAAAAGATAATTACTTATATTTTTCTAATAGCAATTGGTCAAACCTACGGCCAAGAGCTTAACCTACCAGTTTGGACGCAGTATCTTGCGGACAACGATTTTGTGGTGTCTCCAACCTACGCTGGGATTGGGGATAACCTAAGGATACGCCTTAATGGTCTCACACAGTGGGTGGGGATTAAGGACGCGCCGGATAATCAAGCCTTATATGCCGATTTTAGAATTGCGGATCGATCTGGAGTGGGATTGTCACTTTATAATGACAAGAATGGAAACACACGTCAAAAAGGGGTGAAGTTCTCTTTTGCGCACCACTTGGTATTGGATTACACTTCCGAGCAGTATTTGTCTTTTGGGATTTCTTATAACATCAATAGTTTTAGGATAGACATTGAGAATTTTGAACCCAATTATGAGACACCTATTGTGGATCCTTATGTTACAGATGACCGTGCTGTTAACAACAACAACTTTGATGTTGGGGTGCTTTATCGTAATAAAGGGTATTATTTGAGTTTAAATGTCAACAATATTTTGAAAAAAGATATTGATAATTTCAATGGCATAGAACCAAGCCTTCTTTTAAATTATCAACTGTATTCAGGTCTTGTTATTCAAAGTAAGGAAAACAAACGCGTGGAGTATGAACCTTCGGTATTCTTCCAGTATTTTGGAAGTGACGGTCGTTCGGCTACAGACGTCAACTTCAAGTATCGAAAATTCAACAGAAAAGAAGATTATTATTGGGTAGGACTGTCGTACCGCTTTTTAAACGACCAGTTCTTCAAACCTCTTAATATTGGCCCTATGGCCGGAATTATGAAGTCGAAATTCTATTTTGCCTATTCGTATCAAATTACCACCAACGCTTTGGCTGGTTATAATTCTGGAACGCATAGTATCACTATCGGAATCGACTTCCTGCAGGGAATTAGTAACTGCCCATGTACAAAATAAAAATAGTATAAACGTGAAAATTAATTGATTAGATATGCCTATGAAAACATAATTACTATAACACATATTAAATAATAAGGACACCATAATTTTTTCCAACGATGCCCCTTGTTGGAAAATAACCAAACAAACCAAACACCATGAAAAAACCTACTTTTTCAAGAATTGCCATTATTATTGTGTTGTTAATTTTGGGGAGTCAGTCATATGCCCAAAATTACGTGCCTTTTACACCAAGGTTTAATGAGGATTTAAAAGGAGATATTATCCTGATAGGGAATAACATCCTAGGTCCAGACAATAATGCTTTTAATGACGGATCGGTATACAACCACAACGTGGATATGACGTATATCGATATTGATGATGATGACTCTACCTTTAGTTCATCGAGTGCCGATTTAGACATCCCTAATCCCAACTGTTACCAAATTATTTATGCGGGACTCTATTGGGGAGCCGTTACAAATGGAGATGAATCTATTACAGATGTAAAATTAAAAGGACCTACTGGAGATTACCACGATGTACAGGGAACCATTGTCTACAATGCCAATGGAACGGCCACGGGAAATAGTTTCCCGTATTCCTGTTATGCAGATGTAACTTCTATTGTAACCAACTTAGATGCCGATTTGGGAACCTATACGGTGGCCAATGTATCTTCAGCCGAAGGAGAAACTGCTACCTTCAACCCTTATAACGGAACGGGATATTCCGCAGGATGGTCCCTTTTTGTGGTTTATGAAGATCCAACCTTGCCAGGGAAATCCATTACCAGTTTTGATGGTTTTAGTGCCATTAGTAGTTCGGTAAATACCGATGTATCTGTTTCTGGATTTAGAACGGTGCCAGCTCCAGCCCCTGTAAGAGCAACCTTTGCTTTTGCTGCTTTGGAAGGGGATAAGCCCATTCAAAATGATAGGATGTTACTTAACGGAACGCCTTTATCTGCTGCCGATCGTCCTGCCAATAACTTTTTCAATAGTTCTGTAACTCAACTAAGTGCTACGCCTGTAGATAATAGGGTACCTAACAGTACCAATACCCTCGGTTTTGATACAGGGGTGATGGTGGTCCCCAATCCCGGAAACACATTGATTGCTAATGATGCTACTTCCGCAGTAGTGACTCTTGAAAGTGATCAGGATGTGTACTTTCAATATTTCTTCGCTTTTGCGGTAGAGATTATTGAGCCAAACATTGTCTTGACAAAAATTGTCGAGGATGACGAAGGAAACAATATTGGAGGAGAAACAGTTGGATTGAGTCAGCCTTTAAATTATATCATTGGGTTTCAAAATACAGGAAATGACCATGCAACCAATCTTGAAATAAAGGATATCCTGCCTATTAATATCATCTTCAACTATCCAGAAGATTTAGAATTGCCGGAAGGGGTTACAGCTGCGAGTTATGATCCTAACACAAGAGAACTTATTCTTAATGTTGATAATAGTTTGGTGGAAATAGGCGATCCTGTTTTGGAAATTATCATTCATGCCCAAACGGTAGATACCTGTAACCAATTGGCAGATTCCTGTTCCAATATTATCAATAACCAAGCCTTTGCAACATATAATGGGTATTGGAACCCAGATTTTTTAATTACAGATGACCCGAGTTATAGTAGCAATACAGGTTGTTTAATTGCCCCTCAGGCCACTAACTTTTTAGGAGATTTGGATGATTGTACCTTCGAGGAAAATGTGGTGCTTTGTGGGGCCAGTGTACAGTTAACGGCTGCCAGTGGCTACGATGAGTATTCTTGGTCAACCAGCCCATCAGGTACACCGGTTATTGGAACAACCCAAACCATTTCTGTTACCGAAACAGGGACTTATTACGTTCACAATACAGCAATCGCACCTTGTCAATCTATAGATCAGGTATTTCATGTGACCACTTTTGGAGCAGGGATGACGAACCCAGTCATTCCATTTGCAGATGAAGTTGTGATCTGTCCTAACGATGGAAAAGAACTTCCAAATATCTTTTTATGTGGCGCTAATGATTCAAGAGAAATCAACACCAATATTTCAAGCGCTACGTCCATTATTTGGGAGAAGTTGGATGAGTCTAGCTGCGAAGCGGTTGCAAACCAAGATTGTGCCAACGAAAATGATGCCTGTACTTGGAACCAAGTGGGAACAGGTCCAGATTTTACGGCTGATACTTCTGGTCAGTTTAGGTTGACTATTAACTTTGAAGGAGGCTGTTTCGTGCAGTTCTATTTCAATGTATATCAAAACTTATTGAATCCAACGGCTGTTGGTCAAGATATTATCTGTTCCACTCCGGGGAGCATTACGGTGGGAAGCGTACCTTCTGGGTATGAATACAGTTTGGATGGCGTTACCTATCAAACTAGTAATGTATTCACCGTAAATGCTCCTGGGGTATATACTGTATATATCAGACAAATTGGAGTAGAGACAAATCCTTGTGTGTTTACAACGCCACAGGTACAGATCATGGAAAGTGATTTTACAGCAACAAGCATGATTACCCAACCTTTGTGTCATGATGATAAGGGAAGTATCCAATTAGCGGCTATCGATGCTGAGCCTCAGTATTACTTTGAATTATATAGTAATGGTACTTTGGTGAACAGTGTTGGGCCTATCTATGAAAACAATTACACTTTTGAAAATTTAAACCCAGGAACCTATACAGCAACCGTTGAAACAGAAGATGGCTGTGTATATTCTGAAGATGTGACCATTGTGGAACCTCCTTTATTGGAAGCCACGGCTGCACTAACAGTGCCATTAACGTGTACCGATGGGGAAATTACCGTATATCCAATTGGAGGAACACCTCCTTATTTCTATTTTGTAAATAGTGATACTGAATTCCAGTCGGTACCTGAGATTATGGTAACGGCTCCCGGAGTATTTAATATTACCGTTGTAGATTCCAATAATTGTAGTGTTGAAACGAGTATTACTGTGGAAAGTTCTCCAGCACCAGAATTTACCATCGACCAAACAAATATTACTTGTGCTTCTTTAGACAATTCAGGAAGTATTACAGTTAATGTAACCGAAGCATACGGAAGCTCTCTAGCTTACAGCATCGACGGCGGATTGACTTTTGTAAGCTCACCTGTGTTCACGGGTCTTGCTGAAGGCGATTACGAAGTAGTGCTCCAATATACCTTGGGAAGTTCAGTGTGTCTGACGGAACCACAGACGGTGACCATCACGGCGAACGACCCAATCGTGGGCGTCGCCGAACTGACGGCACCCTATACCTGTAGCAGTACCGGGACTATCACGGTAAATAACGTTTCCGGAGGCGTAGCGCCATATACCTATAGCCTTGACGGGGTGACCTTCCAGTCGGGCAGTACCTTTACGGGACTGACGGCGGGCACCTACACGGTGACCATTCAAGATTCCACAGGATGTACCTATATCACAGCTCCAATCGTTATAGAACCTTTGGATCCTCCAACAGATGTAGAGTTTACCAGCACGCCTGTGACCTGTCCATCCAACACGGCTACAATTACAGTTGCTACGGTAACGGGCGGCACTGGAGCCCTGGAATACCAGATCATCGCACCGGCCTCGGCGGCCACGGCCTACCAGGCCTCCAATGAATTTGCCGGATTGGAGCCGGGCACCTATACCTTCCAGGTTAAGGACGCCAACGACTGTACCTATACAGAAACCTATACCATCGATCCGCTTCCGGCGCTTACCATGGGAGCTGTCCTTGTAAAGGACCTTGACTGTACCGATTCCCCGGATGCCATCATCGAGGGGACCATAGGCGGAGGGACCCCGCCATATACCTATGAGGTATCGATTGGCGGAGCTGCCTACAGTGCATTGGGCTCTACTGGAGCGACTTTCACCTATACTACGGCAACAGCCGGGACCTACCAGTTCCAGGTAACCGATGCCAGTGGGTGTACGGCAGAAACGGGCGTGATCACGGTTCAGCCCATTTCCATGCCGGACCTAACGGTGGACCTGCATGCACCAATATTGTGCAACGGGGATGCCAACGCCTCGATAGACGTGACCATCGACACTACGGTAGGAACACCACCGTTCACCATCAACGTAACCAACGATACCACGGGAGTGGACTACGGTACGCAGACCTCAGGACTTACGGCGGGCACCTATACGGTAACCCTAACCGATGCCAAGTCCTGTGAGGCCACAGAGACGGTAACCATCGGTGAGCCGGATGCCATAGCAGTGGACTACCATACCATAGACATTACCTGTACCTCTACGGGAGTATCCCAGGGCTCCATCATTATCGACGGGGTAACGGGAGGGACGGCCCCATACAACTATTTTGTGACCGGAACCAACGGTTACGACAACTCCGAGCTTAACGCCACGGGCTCCACTTCGGTGAGCTTTGACGTGGTGGACTTCGGGCTTTACCAGATCAACATCGTGGATGCCAACGGCTGTTCGGTATTGATCCAGGATGTTTTGGTGGCCTCGCCACCGACCGATCTTGATATCAATATTGCCAGCACGGTGGACTGTACCACAGGAGGAGAGGCGGTAGTGAGCATCGGTTCCACCTTGGTAAGCTCCGGACCGTTTTATTTCAGCATCTACCAGGGACCGGTATCGGTATATCCAAACCCATCGGGATCATGGATCCCGGAGGATGCCCCGGGCAGCCAGTCGGCCACTTTTACGGGACTGACCCCAGGGGTGAGCTATACCTTTATCGTATACGATGCATCGACCAACTGTAGCTATTTTGAACCGGCCACCTTACGCAGGAACCTGCAGGGGTGACCGGATCTGGAACGGTAGGAGGTAACGGCTCCTTGACGGTAACAGACCTTGGACCGCTTCCTTTTGGAAACTACTATGTACTGATCACTGAGAACACGGGGCCGAATGCCGGCTGTAGCATTGTGACCATCCCGTTCAACATTACCGAATCGGAAATCCCTTTGAGCCTGAGCACATCGATCGACCAGAATGCGAACTGTAACGTAGCCTCTGGACAGATCAGTGCGGTGGGACATGACGGAACGGCGCCATACCAATACCAGGTAACAACCACGGCAACCGCACCTTCGGAAACGGATGCAGCATGGGCCTCGGCCAGTACCTTCAGCTTGGATGCAGGGGACTACTATGTGCACGCGATGGATGCCTATGGCTGTATCGTGAGCAGTCCGGTGGTGGTACTGCCAGCGGACCCTTCCCCGGAAATCTCGGCAACGCTTGCCGATGAATGTCTGGATGTGGACGGTACCTATGAAATGACAGTGAACCTTGACATTGCAGGGATTGCTCCCTATAGCTATAGCATCGATGGCGGCGCCTTCCAGACACAGACGGCACCGTTTACCATAACGAATCTAGCCTCGGGCGACCATACGGTAGAGGTGCAGGATGCCAACGGCTGTGGGAACACGGTAACGGTGAGCATTGCGGCACCGCTGAACATAACGCCATCTGTAGAGGCACTGCCTACCTGTAACAACGACGATGGACAATTGTCCATTGCAACTGTGGGAGGTTCAGGAACATTTACCTATGCCATCAGTCCGAACCCGGCCACGGTAAGCCTGTCGGGCAATGTGTTCTCGGGACTGCCTTCGGGACTATATACCATTACGGTTACGGATACGGTGACTTCCTGTGAGGAAGTTGTAGAGGT
This sequence comes from Mangrovimonas sp. DI 80, assembly GCF_001975575.1. Taxonomy (NCBI): domain Bacteria; kingdom Pseudomonadati; phylum Bacteroidota; class Flavobacteriia; order Flavobacteriales; family Flavobacteriaceae; genus Mangrovimonas; species Mangrovimonas sp. DI 80. The sequence continues at coordinate 6,697 of NZ_MSDT01000012.1, forward strand.
ATCCCTACCGGCAGCGGTACTGCCAACCTTTACGACCACGCCAAGTACCGTGACCTGTTTTGGTGACGATACGGGCGCCTTCGATATCAACGTGTCCAACTACTCTGGGGCCTATACCTATGAGGTATTCGACAATGCCGGGGTATCGGTAACGGGAGCGGTAGCGGCCAATACGGCTACCAATCCACAAACGGTAACGGGCATGAATGCCGGTACCTTTACGGTGGTGATCACCGAAACGGA
>NZ_MSDT01000013.1:0-18577 GCF_001975575.1 Mangrovimonas sp. DI 80
GTTTTTGTGGAATTGTGTCCCAAAAGAAGTTGGATGTATCGCAGGTCGGTTCCTGCTTCCAAAAGATGAGTTGCAAAGCTGTGCCTCAATGTATGTGCGGTGACATGTTTTTTTATTCCTGCCAGTTTGGTAGAGTTTTTTATTATGTTGGCAACACTGGAGGCACTGTACTTTTCCTTCTTTTGTCCCTCAAACAGGTAGATTTCAGGTTTATATTCAATATAGTATTTGCGAAGGTCCTCGAGGGTTGACTGTGCTAAAAGTGTATACCTGTCCTTGTTTCCCTTGGCATCGTTAACCTTAACGAGCATTCTTTTGCTGTCGATATCTGTAGGTTTTAGATTTAGCAATTCGCTTCGTCTCAGGCCTGCGGAGTAGAGGAGTGACAGGATGCATTTATGTTTGATATTGACGGTGACATCCAAAAGGTTTTTCATCTCTATTTTCGACAAGACAATAGGCAGTTTCTTTTGTCTTCTAGGGCGTTCAATTTCGTAAAATCTGTTGGGCATTCCCAATACCATCTCATAGTAGAACTTGATACTGTTGATACTTTGGTTGATATAGGAGTTGGATCTATGCTCGTAGATTAAATGTTTAAGGTATCTCCTTACGTCAAGTTCATCTAGTTTGTCAATGTTTTTATCTGGATAGTAATTGATAAACTTTTCAAATAGAGAAACATAGGTTCTTACTGTGTTGTTGGCATAATGCTTGAGTTCAAGTTTGTCAAGGTATGAATCAGGACATACTTTGTAATTATCTGGTTTTCCCCTATTTCTAAACCACTCCACATCAAATTCCTCATCGAGCATTTTTGCATTGGATTTTTGAAAAAAGTAATTGGTGTTAATCCATGCCACACCTCTGAAGAGGTCAAAGATTGATGTTAGGTTTTTTTGATTATTTGGTATGTAGTGCATTCCAAAATCATTGCTCCATTCAATGCCGTCCAGTTCTTTTATCATACTGTTCAGAACTTTGTCGGAACTGAACTTGAGCCCAATGTACTTTTTGTTGTCAATCAAAAGGTGTTTGAGTGAGATATGTTTTCTGACTTCCATATTTTTTGGTTTGGTTAGTGTAATATAGTTGAAAATAAATAACTTAGTCGTATTTTAAACGTATATGATACATTTGTATTCGTTTGTAAACGTTTGTACATGGATAAAATGAAACCAATTGTTAAATGTTTGAATTGCAGGAAGAAGCTAAAGGGACGTTCCGATAAGAAATTCTGTAATGACCATTGCAAAAGTGCCTACCATTACAGAAAGAGCCTGGAGGGGGAACTTAAGTTTTACAATGATGTGTTGCGTGTCCTACGCAACAACAGAAAAATATTGAAGCTCTACAATAGGGCAGGGAAGTCCACTGTAAGATGTGAGGTGTTGATGGAAGAGGGCTTCAATCCAAATTTTTTCACCCATTACTGGAAGAATGGCAAGGGGGATGTGTACCTGTTCGTTTTCGAGTTCGGTTTTTTGAAAAGGAGCGAACATGGAAAGGACAAATATGTGCTTGTAAAATGGCAGGAATATATGGAGCATTAAATTCCTTTTTTCGAGGTTGGAAATGGTACCGATTTTTGACTATATTGCAGTAGAAATTTTTATTAATCAAGTGAACACAAAACTGAACACGTTTTGGAACATGATTATCTAAATTATCAACGGGAAAGCCCAGTAAATGGGTTGGAAATTAAAAAAACTTCGGACTCATAACCCGAAGGTCACTGGTTCGAGTCCAGTTCCCGCTACAAAGCTTAAAGCTGTTAAACTGAACGGATTGTGTATTCACAATCCGTTTTTTTTATGCAGTCAGCTATGCGGTTTTTGTTTGAAGTACACGATGCAGTACACGATTTTAGTATGAAATTGAACTACAATGAACCCAAAATCTTCACAGGAGGCGTCAAGGTTTCCGAATGGAGTAAACTATCGAAAAAGGAGCAGAAGGATGCCCTTAAAAAGGACTGGTACGTCTATTATTCTTATCGAGATCCCGAGACGGGAAAGTTGACCCGACAAACAAATTTGAAGGGGGATGCAAATTTTCAGAAGACAAAAAGGAATAGGTTAAAAATCCTAACACAAATAAAAGCGACTTTGGAGAAGGTTCTGGAGGCTGGCTACAATCCCTATGCAGTTGACAATTCCAAGGTAAAGGAAAGGCTTCTTAACAAAGAGCCGAAAGTTGTCGAGATGGCACATGTAGAGGCTAAAACCGATAACAACAACACTGACCATAGGATTGCTCCAGAGATTTCTAATAAAGTTACCGAGGTAGCTGCCAGTAAAGCCAATCTTAAGGTTGAAGGTTTACAGGAGGAGGCAGAAGATGTGATGACGCTAGGGGAGGCCTTGAAGCTTGGTTTGGATACTAAGCAAAAGGTTCTCAACGCAACTTCCTACCCTAAGTTCAAGAGTCGTATCAACAGGTTTAAGAGCTGGTTACAGGAAAATGGGATCACTGAAGAGTCTTCCATTAACCTAGTGACTAAAAAGATCGTAATAAATTACCTTAATGATGTCCTTCAACGTACAAGTCCAAGGAACAGAAATAATGCCCGTGTTGATCTAAGCTCTTTGTTTCAAGTTCTAGAGGACAATGAAGTAATAGCTGGCAATTTTGTTAAGAAGATCAATGTCCTTAGCGCTAAGCCTATCCGAAATAAGACCTATAAGCCACAAGAGAACAAAGAGATTTATGCCTATCTTGAAAAGGAGGATCCTATACTATCCTTGTTCATTAAGTTTGTTTCCTATAACTTCCTTCGTCCCATAGAGGTTTGTAGGTTGAAAGTAAAGGATCTGGACGTGGAGGACAAAAAGTTGTATGTAAAGGCGAAGAATAAGCCTGTTAAGACAAAAATTATCCCAGCCAAACTTCTGAAAGACCTTCCCGACCTAACGAAGATGGATAGAAATTCCTTCTTATTTACACCTGACAGAATTGGAGGGGAATGGGACACTACGGAAGTCAATAAGCGAGATTATTTTACAAAAAGATTTAAAAAGGTCAAAGATCATTTTGGCTTAGATGGGAACTATGGACTTTATAGTTTTAGGCACACTTTCATTACGATGCTTTACAGGGAACTTAAAAAGAACTTTAGTACTTATGAGACCAAATCCCAATTAATGCTTATTACAGGCCATTCGACTATGGAAGCCTTGGAGAAGTATCTTAGGGATATCGACGCAGAACTACCAGAGGACTACTCTAACCTAATTAAGGTATAATTTAATCCTTACTGCCTATGTGTCTTCTTTTTTGACCTGATAGGATTTAGGGGTAATGTGAATAAACAATAGGTGTTTTTGGAGGGCTAGTAGAGGATAAATTATATTTTCGCCCGACCTAAATCAATATTGTATGGCATATTTAAATAGCATCAACCTAAAGGATGAATCTGGCAGTAAAAAGACATTAGAGTTCATTGAGGAGCTCGAAGATTTTGACGAGATTTTAGTTGGGGAGGGATTCTTTCAATGGGAAAATTCGGCAAGAATATTAGTAACTGATGAAATTATTCAAAAACAAGTTGTACCCCTTCAACGCCAGGCAACACCTGTAAAAGAATTGCGGGATGAGTTCTACGAGTTTATTATAGATCTTTTTAAAATTCCCATCAAAATGGAATTCAGTGAAGAATTACTTATGATGGATAAAGAATTGTTTGGAGAGGATAAGAGAGAGCGTAGGGAATTTGCATCTAAAGTCTTTCTTGAAAAAATGTCTCTATTGAAGCCAAGTGGTTTTGAAATGATAGGGCATAAGAAGAATGCTTCAGGAGATACTGTATCTCATATTCAAGGCAAGTTTGAGTTCCTATATTACCACAAAAACGGCTTAAAAAGGGCATTGGCGACTAAAGATATGGTTGTTCCGTATCTATGTGGTGATCTGGATTATTTCACAGTGGATTTAATGTATGAGAATTCTAATCTTTCGGACGCTGTAAAGTTTGAAACAATTTTAAAGATCCTATTAAATCTGAATAGGGAGTTTGAGTTTGAAGAAGATCATTACTTCACCAAGGCAGCGGAATTGAAGCGAAAATATGAAGAAGGCTATAAGGATCTTTTTACTGACTTTGAGTTTTTCCGTTTTGTCTACAATAAGATAACTTCATTTAGGGAGTATCCAGAGATGTACATTCAGGCCTTTTTTCTTGCTATGGCAGGAAAAGGATATCTGGAAGAGAGTAAGCCAAAGAGCTACCTGAATTTCGTTAAGAAGGAGTTTGGGTTAGAGCTTATTCGGGTTCTAAAACCTAAGGAACATTTGAACAGAAAATATTATGAAAGGGTTCAACTTTTAACCACCGAAATCGAGAAATACGAAGCCGCATTGGAGGGTAAATCGGCTTTTTGATATAGAAATACCCTTTTTTGATATAACTTTTCTGTTTTTTGATATAGAATGTAATACAGTTTTTTAGCCCTCTTCTGGGGATGCTCATAATTTGCAAGTGTTAACCAATACCTGTAAATTATGAACAGTATTACTATTAAAAGGAAAGCAGATCGAGTAAGGAGGCTTTCGATGCTTAGCACCTTTATCCTTACAAAAGAAATTCAAGTGAAGCAAAGTAGCGGTAAAGCAGCCCTACTTTTCTTTAGACTACAAATTTATTTATGCCGCCTATGGATCCGCATGGTCTATAGGCGGCATTCTTATTTATTAACCCAAATTAAACTTTAATCAACTATGAAAAAATTTATGATTAATGTGCGAGTAACCCGCACACAAATGGACGGCATAGAACAGATGAGACATGCCAAAAAACAAACTGTTTCTGAATACATCAGAGGCTTGATCGATCAAAATATGTTTAACCCTAAAAACCTTAAGAAGTATGATAGATCCTAATGTTACAGTGGACAGGCATTTTGAATTTTTACATGAGATAGAAAAGGAAGAGAAAGTCCTTAGGGATAAATCATCGCAACATGGTTGTTTTATCGTAAAGTCGGGAAATGAATGGATAGAGGACGCTAAACAGCGTCCCATTCCAAACATGCTGTTTAGTGAATTTTGGTATGAAAGGGAAGTCAGCGTTTTGTTTGCCGACACCAATGTTGGTAAATCTATATTGGGGATGCAAATTGCTGACAGTATAAGTAGGGGCGTTGCCATAGATGGGTTTCAAATAGAGACTTCCCCTAAAAAAGTAGCCTATTTTGATTTCGAGCTTTCCGATAAACAGTTTGAAAAGCGTTACTCTAAAAACTATACCGATCATTATAAGTTTCACGACAATTTTCTTCGAGCCGAGATAAACCCAGAAACAGAGATCCCTAAGGAATTTGCAACCTTTGAAGATTACTTGTGCCATTCGTTCGAAACCATGATCCAAAACCACGGAGCAGAAGTTCTCATCATAGATAACATCACTTATCTAAAGAGTGACAATGAGAGAGCTAAGGATGCTTTGGCCTTGATGAAGCATTTAAAAGCTTTAAATAGGAAGTATGGGGCGTCAATTTTGGTATTGGCGCATACTCCCAAACGAACAGGGTTCAACCCTATCACCAAGAATGATCTTGCAGGAAGTAAAATGCTTATGAACTTTTGTGATAGTGCCTTCGCCCTTGGAGAAAGTACCATGCTCCCGTCTTATAGGTATATCAAACAAATAAAGCAGCGGAACACTGAACAGATCTATCATGGAGAAAACGTTGCCGTGTGTGAGATCGTTAACCCGCATAATTTTTTGAAGCTCGAACTAAGGGAATTTGGATCTGAAACAGACCATTTGAAGCAGTTAAGCGCAAGTGATATGTCTGAGAGGGATGAAGTTATAAAAAAGCTTAAAAGCGAAGGACTTGCGAACACCAAAATTGCGGAACAGCTGGGTGTGAGTGAAGGAACAATTAGAAATACAAACAAAAGATTAGGCCTATAAAATTTTGGCAAACGCATCCACTGTATATGAAATAAGTCAATTGCTCCCTAAAGAGGAGCGAATGCGGCTATTCAATATGCTCAAGGATGAGTTGCGGCCAGAAGAAGTGTCTCCTAAGATAAAGAAGATGAAAAAGCGGAAAACAATCGACTATACCGAGGAGGATGCTTTGGCTTACCTATTTAATGCACTTAAAATTGAATGAGAAATAAAAATTCGTAATACTCGTAACATTCGTAGCCCTTACGAATATTACGAACGTTACGAGTGTTACGATTAAACCAGTTTAAAATTATGAATTATAGATACTATTTAGACCGATCAAGTAAAAAGTTTCCATGTCCCAACTGTCATAAAAAGACCTTTGTAAGGTATATGGACGCTATTGAAAACAATTATTTAGAAGCCAATTTAGGGCGTTGTGACAGAGAAAGTAAATGCGGATACCATAACAAGCCAGATGGCAACCAGTCTATTATTTCTCCTTATGCAGGGACTTTTATCAAGCCAGAGCCTTCTTTTCATAATGAGGACAGCCTCCAGATAGGCGGTAACAACTTTAACGGGAACCACTTTATTAGCTACTTAAAAAATTTTTTTGATACGGAAGCTATCATAGCGGCTATTAAAAAATTTAGCATTGGGAACTCCAATCATTGGGCAGGAGCTACGGTTTTCTGGCAGATAAATGAAAGGTTGCAAATATGTGCAGGGAAGGTTATGCTTTACGATCCAATAACGGGTAAGCGTATAAAAGATCCTTACCCTCATATCAACTGGATGCACAAGGTTTTAAAAATAGATGACTTTGTGCTCCAGCAATGCTTGTTTGGGATCCATAATTTATGTTTTCATCCAAAAGGAAGTACGGCCTGTATTGTAGAGTCTGAAAAGACAGCAATCATAATGAGTATAAGGTATCCTCAATTTTTATGGTTGGCAACTGGATCTAAGTCCAATTTTAAACATGAATTATTGAAGCCTTTGAAGGGGTATCAGGTCATTGCCTTTCCAGATAAGACAGAGTTTAAAAATTGGAGTAAAAAGGCAGAAATAATGACTAAAGAAGGCCTGTCAATCAGGGTGAATCCTTTTTTGGAGCGTCAAGGTTTGGAAGAGGGAAGTGACTTGGTAGACTATTTTACACAAGCAGCAGCAGCGTAAAAAGCTATAGCTTCATCCCATACATCTGGCTATCGAGTTCTTTCCAGTTTAAAATATGCTTGGAGAGTTCAGCCCAAAATTCTTTTGAGTGGTTTTTAACCTTGGTATGGGTCAATTCATGTACGATAAGGTAATCGATAAGTGAGAAGGGGAGCTTAACGGCTTCAATATTTATAATGATGTTGTTGTTGGAGGTACAGCTTCCCCAGCGCTTTTCGAGCTGTCTAAATTTAAGCTCATTAAAGGTTAGACCAGTGGTTTTAGACCATTTGCGTACCCTTGGCGCAATTTTCTCCTTGGCTTTAGTTTTGAAAAATTTGGCAAAGGCTTGTTTGAGTTGGGGTTGCTCGTTGAGATGTTTTGGGAGCGTAACCTTGAATTTAGACTCTGTAAAGTCTATCTCTATGTTGTCGAGCTCATTGTTGATGAACAGCTCCACATAGTATTTCCTTCCCAAGTATTGTATTCTGGATCCTGTTACGATGTCATCGTCCATAATGGCGCTTACAAGCTCTAACTTATCTAAGATCCATGTTGCTTTTTTTAGGATGAGCTTGTGTGCAAGATCTTCTGGGATCGACTTCCCTTTCAAAATCACACCGTCTCCTTTTTCAACGCTTATATAATGGGATTTCAGTCCTTCCTTTGTTTGGAAGGTATATTCTATAGTTTTATTTCCGTATTGGACTTTAGGCATCCTTATTCTTCTTAATCACTTCCACAAGATCCTTTGCCTTTTCCTTAGCTTCTGAGCGTTCTATTTTGGCCGAAGTTAAATAACGTCTAATCTTGTTTTCAATATCCTTTTGAACTCGTCCTTTAGCTTGCCAGCCAACAATGTTCAATTCCCCTTCAATAAGTGCAAAAATAGTCTTTGTGGCGTCTTCTGCATCTCCATTGAACAAAACTTTCATAGAGTCGTATACAGCTCTTTCCCGTTCGGTTTTAAAGCCTTTCTCTTCGCCTTCCTTTTGTTGGCTGATTATCTCGTCTTGGATATCGGCATAAGCTTTGAGTAATTCCAATTGAGTGATGCGATCCTCGTTTTTTTGTTTGATAAGCTCATCCAGTCGTTGCGCCAAAGGTTTATAAAAGTCGGGGTTTTTGTCCAGTCCAACTTTTATGGTGTGCTTTAGGTTGTTGCGCATTTTCAGCTCCTTCGTGGCAGGGGAGGCGTTTAGGATCTCTTCCTTGAACTTTTCTTTGTCTATGATTGAGATTGGTTCTTCCAGTAGGTTTTCAACCCCCTCGGCCTTTAAATGCTCGTCGATCATCCCTTGAAGCATTTTGCTTTCATCTTTGGAGATCTTTAACTCGTCATCATCTGGGAAGGCATTTCTCGCGCTTAGCTTTATCTCATTAAAGAGTTTAAAATCGGCTTGGTACTTCATGGCCTTAACATTAGGAAGTACGATATTGATTGACTTGTTGAAAGCCTTTAGCAAAACTTTGAACTCATCTCTTTTGTCAACGGGTTCAATATACCGAACCGCAGCATCTATGTATTCAAAACGCTTGTAGTGACGGTCAATTTTAAGGGGCTTAAAGAATTCAACTAGCTTGGTATGGTTCATTTCAAGTTTAGGAAGCTCTTCGTTAATATTCTTTAGGATATCGTCTGGTCTTAGGTCTCCAGAGAATATCTCCAAGGCTTGGATCAAGTAAGCGGTGATCCCGTTGTAATCTACTATATAGCCCGCATTTTTGCCCTCTCTAGAACGGTTTACTCTGGCAATGGCCTGTAACAAATTATGTTCTTTAAGCGGTTTGTCCAAATATAGACATGAAGCTATCGGGGCATCCCAGCCCGTTAACAACATGTCGGAGACTATGATAAATGCGGTGTTGTCGAACTTCCTTTTGCCTGACTTTTCGGTTTTGGATTCATCTCCAAAAGGAAGCTTAAAGTTTTCCGTTATGGTTTTGACGTCTTCTGGAGGGACTACCCAAAGAGGTTTCTTGTTGTCTGGGTTGTTTTTGTTCCATTCCAAGGTTTCAAAATACTCCTTGGCAATAGAATCACTCTTAGGTGATCCAATACTCATGACAACTTTAGACTCAAAATCATGGTAGCCCTGTTCCCTTAAAGCTTCTAAGGCCTGTTTATACCTAATGGCATGTGGGCGACCACTACAAACTATCATAGCCTTATGTCCGTCTGGATAAATTTTGTCTTTAAAATGGTCTAGGATATGTTTGCTGATATCTTGAATACGTTCTTTGGAAAGCTGGTATTTCTTAAGCGCTTCACTTTTAAGCCTGTCTTTCTTTTCTTCGGAATACTCGCCAAACTTTTCTTCGAATTCCTTGTCCAGCTCTTCTTTTTTGATGTCTATTTTGGCAATGCCCTCATCGTAAAGCAACTCTACTGTAGCGCCATCTGCAACCGCTTCTTTTATGGTATAGACATCAATGTATTTACCTCCGTAAAACTCTCCAAGTGTGGACTTGTCTTCTTTGGATATGGGAGTTCCAGTAAAGGCTATAAACTTTGCGTTTGGCAATACCGTTCTCATAAAGGCAGCCAGAAAACCGTAGTGGCTTCTATGGGCTTCATCAACCAAAACATAAAGGTTCTCTTTAGAAGATAGCTCTTCAAGGTCTATTTCCTCTCGCTCTATTTCTACCCATTTATTTTTTTGAAGCTCCTTGGTGATTTTCACCAGTTTTTTGCCCTTTAAGTGTTTTTCGATCATTAGGTTGCCTCGTTCTTCCAGTTCTGTTTGATCGGCTTGGGAGGTTGCTTCTTTATCGGTCTCCTGAAACTTTTGAATGGTGGTCGTTATGATTCCTCCGTAGTCATTGCGCAGCAACTTGTCCAAGTGCGCAACCGAAGAGGCTTGGTGTACGTTTTTAAAGCCAACGTTGCGAAAGGTCGTAGTAATTTGCCTATCCAGATCCTTTCGGTCTGTCATGATAAGTACGGTAGGGTTTTCAAAACCGAATTCAGATGCCTGTAACTTACGGGTTACGTAAGCCATCGTCAAAGACTTTCCAGATCCTTGTGTATGCCAAACTACACCACCTTCGCCCGACTGCAATTTTGCAATGGTTTTGTTGGTAGCTCTTAATTGTTGGTAACGAGGTAGTTTTTTTATGGTTTTGCCTTCATCCAGTTCAAACAATGTGAAATGTCGAATGATATCTAGCAAACGTTCCTTTCTGAAAATGGAATATAAAAGGATAGCTTGCTCGGAAGGGTTTTGGCCTAAAAAGGTAAGATCATCCTCTTTACTGGGCTTAAATACCGAATAGAATTGTTGTGGTGAGTTGATAGCTCCATATTTGCCACCAACGGCATAAATACCACAGCATATCTGATTGAAATGGAATAGCTTCTCGGAGTTTTTTTGGTAATAATCCAGATCTCCATAGGCTTTATCCCAAGCATTCTGGGCAAAGGGAGATTTGCACTCAATGACTCCAATGGGGAGGCCGTTGATATAGACCACTAGATCTGGTATGGAGTTCTGGTAGATCCCATGGTATTTTATTTGGTTAACAACAAGAAAGTCGTTCTTGTTTTTGTCCTTAGTTGTATAGTCAATAAAATGAACCGCCTTGTACTCTTCTTTTCCGTTTATGACTTGCTTAACGCTATAAGTACCACCTCGAAGTAGCTCCCAAACTTTTTGGTTGATCTCCATTAGGGAGGAGCCGTTAATCGTTGTAAGCTCATTATAGGCTTTGTTTAGGTTGGCCTCATTGATCCAAGGGTTGATCTTCTTGATAGCTTCTAAAAGTCTCTCCTTTAATATGACTTCCGTTATATCTGTACGTTCATCTTGAATAGTAGCATCCCAATATTGATAGCCCATTTTTTGAAAGAGCTTTATTGCTGGAAGTTCGCTATGGATGTATTCTTGGCTGGTGCTCATTAGTAATTTAGTTCGGAGATCTTAAAGTTCCCTTGTAGAGCGAACTCGACCTTATTCGTATTAAATATATCTATATTATTGCTAAGCTCAAACCAATCGTACCAGACAACTTTGTAATTAGGCAGGTACTTCATACGCCAAATATCCCTTAGTAACCTCTGTAGGTATCTTGGAACTTTAATTATATCGCCTTCTAAAGTGTAAACATTGCTTGGTTTTTGGTTGGAGAGGCTCCTATGTTGTTTTTCATGGAATTCGATGAATTGCACTTGCCCATTAGATACAATGGCGAAGTCTACTGTAATGCCTTTGATAGAGCTAACTAGTCTAATTTCTTTGGGTAATTGTAGTAGTGTACGTATGCAGTTAGCCTTCTTTTTTAGTGGGATGAAATGGTTCTTTTGGATCTTTTTGGCAATTTCTAAAGGTTTTAAAGTTTTGGAGGCTAATGAATCGTTCAAAGGGAAATGCTCTTTGATCACTTCTGGAGCATCAAGGTTATTACAAAGCCAATTAAGGAAGGATAGCTCTTTTAGCTGGTTAGATCTTACATTATTATAGATTGTATAAGAAGTATTTTTGGACATTTATCTTTTTGTTTGTAAAGGGGCTTAAGAATTAACCCATTGTTCAAACTCTTTTCTTGTTGTCAGAGTAAACCAAATAAATTCCTTAGTTAAGTCATCAATTTCCACAGGGTGGATTTCATCATATAATATAGATTTTAGATATATAGTGTTTGGGGTTGATAGATCTTGGCCACTGTAAGCTTCTTTTATTGTACTAGAAGTTTTGGCATCGGTTTCATTTGTGGAAATATTTTTATTTTCTAAATAATCGACTGACGAACCTTCTAGCCACTTATAGAAATCTGTTTTTTCCACTAGTTGGTAGCCTATGTATCCGTTTTTCAATTCTTGAACTTCTACAGGGACAATTATGTTTTTTTGCGGAGGCTTAATAAATCTAGTGTTGGCTCCGATGTTGTACTCTCTGTATTTATTTCTAAGCCCTGCAATATGTTCCTCTTGCTTCCTTGCAAGTTCTTGTTCCTTTGCAAGCTTTTGTTGCCTTAGTTCTTCTTTTTTTAGTTTTTCCTTGTTTAGCTCATCCTTCCTTAGTTCTTCTTCTAGAAGCTGAATGATCCTATGGCCTCTAGAACTTTCATTTTTTTTTTTCGATCTCTTTGAGCTGATGTTGAGTCAGGTTTTTTTCTAATTTTTTCTTTTTGAGGAGCATAAATGGATTTTGGCCTTGTACTAGGTTTGTTTTCTCCAAAAACGAAGTATATAACCGTAAAGGTGATTGGAAGCCAAAGTAAGTCGGGGACAACACTTAAAGCTTCCATTAGCCAATCGGATAGATTGATCAAATATTTGAGGATTAATACAACCAGTGCAGTAATGAAGATAATTTTAAATAATCGGAACATAACTTGTTGTTTAGACTTTAACCCTAATTTTTCCCGTTAACAACTGCTGCATAAGCCCTTTTTTAAGTTCTTGGTAGGTTGTTTTCTTTTCACCTAAGACATTTAGTTTTTTGTCTACAGAACTTAATATGTCTCCAATTCTTTTTTGTTCATCAATACTATTGGGAATCTTGATAGGTATTTGTTTAAGATCGCTTAAACCAATTCTTGCTCTAGTTGTACCCGTGCTTTTAGATTCTGCTTCCTTTCTGAAATAATTCGAATTTAAAGCTTGAAAAACAAATTCATTATCAAATCTTTTTCTGTCTATAGAAAGCCTAATACCATCGGAACACATGACATACCTTTCATCTGTAGAGGGTACTTTACAGCAACGGGCAACAGGTGCCATCTTAGCAAGGATGATGTCATCAGGGTAAATGTTGCAAGAGATAAGATCATCAGCTTTCTCTTTAGATGTGAATACTATTCCTTTATCTATAAATTTTCCTTCTCCTATGTTTTGTAATTGTAGGATTTTAATTCCAGAGGAGGTGTAGTGTTCGGATTTTAAATCAGAGCCAAAGGGGCCACCCGTAAATGAGTAGCGATCATCCAAGTTTCTTAATTCAAAAATTGGAATGGTTTGCCAATCCTTAGGAATCTTACCCAGAGGAGAGTCTTTGAACTCCGTATGTCCAATGCCATTAGTTAACAGGCGTTGCATTAAGCCTTTTTTGAGGTCTAGGGTTTCGTCTATTTGTTGCTGGATGATGTCTATTTTGGCATCTACCGTGCTTAAGATGTCTGCTATTTTTTGTTGTTCGGAATAAGTAGGGATTAAAGCTCTTACAGTTGCTACTAACTTTATATTAAGATTTTGAACCGTAGAACCTGCCGCTTTACTTTTGAATTGATTTTTAATAACATCAGAACTAAGTAGGTAATACATATAATCAATTGATAGGTCACTTGATTTTCGCCTCATCAATAACCATCCATCATGAATACAGCCTGTAGTTTTCATGATATAGGGTTTTCCAAAACTCATAGAATTAGATAAAATAAAGTCGTCTTCCTTTACAAGAACGGATTTTTTAAGTCCTTCCTTTATTATTTTTTGTTTCGTCGAATAAATATATTTGTCTACGTTTTTTGTGTCTCCTATTTTTATCCAATTGTAACCATCGTCTAATTCTGTAATAAAATCCTTTATTGGTCTAGGTGAACCTCCTCTAGATATTTCAAATATTTCATCGAGCCTGAGTTCTCTCCAATTATTCAATTTAGTTAAATTCATATTCCCAATTCACTTAAAAAAACTGCTAACTTTTTATCAATCTCTTTTTCCTTTGCTTCTAAATCAATAATAGTGGATTTAACCGCTACCAAATCTACTTCAGGCTCAGGCTCACTAGTATCTATATAACGGGATATGTTTAAGTTATAGTCGTTCTCGGCTATTTCTTTAAGATCAACCACTCGCATGTATTTGTCAAACTCTATGGCCTCATCATAAGCCTTTACAATTTTGCTTATATGCTTAGGGCGTATTTCGTTTTGGTTCTTACCTTCTTTATAATCGTTGCTGGCATCAATAATGATAACCTTACCTTTTTGGGCTTCGGTTTTGTTTTTGTTGATGATCCAAACCGAGGCAGGTATGCTTGTATTGTAAAACAGGGCACTTGGTAGGCCTACAATACCTTCCACTAAATCGTCTTCCAACAAGGCTTGTCTAATTTTACCTTCGCTACTACCTCTAAATAATGTCCCGTGTGGTAAGACCACTCCTGCCTTACCGTCTTGCTTTAAAACGGCTATCATGTGTTGTATAAATGCTAGATCGGCATAGCCTCTAGGAGGGATACCATACTGCAAGCGTCCATAAGGATCACTAACAACGGCGTTGTATTTTGGGGTAACTTTTTTCTCCTTTCCGTTTTTGTCCAATTTAGTTTCTATGTTGGCTTCGACAGGAGTCCACCATTCCCCAATGGAAAACGGGGGATTGGCTATCACTCGGTCGAACAAGTCCAGTTCATTGGCTTCATTTCGGTGCTTGGGATCTACAAGGGTGTCTCCCTTTCTAATGTCGGCATCCATAAAGTTATGTAAGATCATATTTAGCTTACCAATAGCCCAAGTGCTCAGGTTTTTTTCCTGTCCATATAGGGAAACGTTTATGTTGTTTCCAACTTTACCGTTTGGTTGCTCGGCAATATATCTGGCAGACTCAATTAGCATACCACCAGATCCGCAAGTAGGATCGTATACTTTTTGTTTGGGTTCTGGCTTTATAAGTTGCACGATTAATTGTACAACGCCTCTAGGGGTATAGAACTCGCCTCCCTTTTTTCCAGCGTCATCGGCAAATTGCTTTATGAGGTATTCATAGGCATCCCCCAAAATATCTCCAGACTCCAAATGCTCATTGCGTAAGGAATGTTGATTGAAGTGTCTTAATAGGCGTTGTAAAAGCTCGTCGGAAAGTTTTTCCTTGTCACCAAACTTTGTCGCAGTCATAACGCCCTCCAAAGAGGTGTTTTCACGCTCTATAGCTGCGAAGGCCTTGTCTAAAGCTATACCTATGTTTTCGGTATGCTTTTTTAGGTTGTCCCATCTGGACTCTTTAGGAAGGAAGAAATAGGTTTCGTCTTCGGCTTCTTCTCTGGAATAGCCTTCGCGTTCCATGATGTTTTCCACTTCTTCCTCAAAGACATCGTTAGAGCGCTTAAGAAAGAGTAATCCAAAGATGTAATTTTTAAAGTCGGAGGAATCGATGCTTCCTCTTAATATGTTTGCAGACTCCCATAACCAAGATTCAAGGGTGTCTAGTTTAAGTTTGTTTTGTGTCATTTATTCTATGTGTACTCGATGGTTAGTCGGTATTTTTTAAGGGTATTAGGTTTTGGTTGGTGTTGTTGGTTTTGGACGCTAAAAATAGGGTTTTTAAGGTTATTTGCTTATTTCTACCGTAAGATTTAGGTTTAATCTTCTCGATATTTCATCCAGAAGGTTCTTTTTGACTTGTGTAGAGGTTTGCGTCATAACTAAATAGCCTCCTTTTACTTTGTGTTGGGAATAGAAATCGTCTTCCTTCAAGGAGACCAGTTCAACTCCGCTTACTACAAGTCCTAAGGGAGTTACGTTTTCAGCTCCAACCTTGTCTATTACTTCACAAAGAGTTTGATAGGCAAAGCGGTTCGTTATTGTAGAACCATCTGGAAAGCTTACGACCAAATTTGTTTTTTTTGACTTTGTATGTGGACTTATGGTGTATGTATGCTCCTTTTTGAATTGCTTCTTTTTAGCTTCAAGTTTGTATTCTTCTTCGGCAAATTTAAAGCTCCTTTTGCGGGTCATTTTTACTTGAAGAGGTTCGTCTGGTACATACTCTACAATTAAAAGAAGTTCCCTTTGTATTTGTTGGATAACGGGCTCTATTGTATTCGATAGGGCTGGGATCACTTCATTTTTGATTATTTCTTCTTCTACGCGATTTGTTTCTTCAATCAACTCATCAGGTAGTTGCACGCCCAATTCTTTGAGGCTTTGGATAGAGTTGTAAAGCTTTTCAAGTTTAGTCATACTTTTTGTTTTTAGTCCCTGTAGAGAGAAATTTAGGTAAATTCTTTCAGCTATTAAAAATAAAGTTTCTAAGCTAAAAAGCCTTACGGAAATCCTTTTTTGTTTCGTGAGCTATTTTGATGCTTTTTGCCGTGTTTTGGGTATAAATGTAACCACTGCAACGGTTCAGCAACGGTTCGGCAACGGTTCAACAACGGTTGGAGGTCATTTTTGCAACGGTTCGATGAAGTGTTGCAACGGTTCAGCAACGGTTCAACAACGATCGGTGCAACGGTTGGGGGAGGGGGAATTTGGCCTTTTTAAGATTGAATTTTATTAGGTGGTAGTGGTTAGCCAATGTTTCCATAGGAGCTTTGTCCTATCATATGCTTTTCCACTAAGGTTTTGATTAATTCTTCGGCAACAATTTGATCTAAATTGAAATGTTCGCAAATCCAGTCGTTCATATGTTTTCTTTGCATATACCCTCCTCCAGATCCTCGGACTATGCCAGAATTCATCACTTTAGAAGCAAGTTCTTTCCATGAATATATTCCTTGACTCATTAGGATGTTAAGCAGGTCATCTGACTTAAGCTGGGCTTCGATCCTTTTTTTGTGTAAGGTGTAGTCAATAAAATTTTCTACTTCATTTAGCTCGCTTGGAGTGAGCAAGCTTAGTTTTTGAGTTAGGGATTCGGTATTCATTCAAAGTGCTTTAAAGGTCTTGACTTGAAAATGTGAGGCCAATATTACTTGCATCTAAAATAGAGCTTCTAATTTAAATCGGAGTAGGGTTAACCGTAATTTATCGTGTTTTTGGGTGCAAATGTAACCGCTGCAACGGTTCAACAACGATCGTTGCAACGGTTGGGAAGTGGTTTGCTAGGGTTATTTTTAGTAAATTTAGTCTATGTGTTTTCATACGAGTACTTGGCATGAGCCCGAATATTTGGAAAAGGATTTTAAAGTGAAACTAGCCGACGAAAACCTTCGTCCCTATTTTAAGCAACCGCATTATCACCACAACGGCTTTTCCCATCCCAACATGTTGGTCATCCCACAAGAAAACTCGGCCGTCTTGGCTCCTGGGGTTTGGGGGATCGTTCCAAGTGATAGAACGGTAGAGGAAATCAAACCCTATTACAAGGAGTCTGTGAAGTATGGATCGGGGTTAAATGCACGTAGCGAAAAAGTTTTCCAACACTTTTTATATAGGGAGTCCATTATGGGTAAAAGGTGCATAATACCAGTGTCGGGCTTTTTTGAGCCACACGACCATAAAGGTAAAAAGTACCCATTTCATTTTAAAGAAAAAGAAAGTAAGCCTTTGGCCTTGGCGGGTCTGTATACCCTTATAGGTACTTATATCACCTTTACAATACTAACTAGGGAAGCCTCTCCCTTATTTGCTAAGATACATAACAAGAAAAAGCGGCAGCCATTGATACTGGATGCCGACTTTGCTCATAACTGGCTATCTATGGATCTTACCCAGTCAGACATAAAGGAGATCATCAACTATAGCTTTCCAGAAGAACGTCTCGACGCCTATTCGGTAAGCAAAGACTTATTCAGTCCGAAAGTGGATAGTAATACCCCCTCGATACTTGATAAGGTTGTATACGAGGGGGGGTTGTAAAGTTTAGATGCTTTGGTTTCCTAATTGATCTCGTAAAAGCACTGAGCTCTCCTAAACCATAGAACAGCCTATTTACTATATACTGTGTTGGCAACAGTTTTATTTCTTATGAATTCCAGCGTTTGGGTATTTGTCATTAAGTTCCTTAATAGATTGTTCTCGTATTTTTTCAATTTCATATTGAGATATTCCTACGTTAGTTCTCTGAATTAGTAAGTCCACAACTTTTTCAAGAACTGAAATTCTATATTCTGAATTGATGACAGATTCTGACAAGTCAATTCCACCTATTTTTATACTCATTTTAGTCTGTTTTTAATGTGTTATCAATATTTTGTTTTTCGATTGGAGAATCAATTACAGAGTCTTCTTGTCCTGAAAAAACATAAGTTACAACCATTGTCGATATTATTCCAATCCCAATTGCTCCAATTAGAGAGAAAGCGAAGTTTTTCGTTTTTGCCCACCAAGGCGGATCATAATCTGGTCGCCAAGTAATATTCTCACAATTACTGCACTTGATATAGGTGTTATTTTGAATTGAAGTAACGTCCATATCTTTCTCACAGCTTGGACACGCGAGGTGATAGACAGTTTTTTTCTTAAGTCCTAATTCCTGTTTACCAGTAAGTATTGGCTGATGTGTTCCATCATTACTCATTTTATTTTCATTTTTTATCTTTTATTGTTGCCAAAATTGGACTAAACAACATGGTTTTTAGTCCAATTATCTGCTTTGTTTTTAATTTTGGCTAAAGGTAATAGTTTTTATATATCTATTGTACGAAAAATCTCTGTTTTATTTTGTGTGGTATATTGGTCGGTACTAAAAAAAATATAGGATGGTTTTGTGAGGATGATGTAATTATTTTCTTCTGAGGTATTAGGGGGTTGTTGAATTTTTTGTGCGAGATATTAGACTTACATATGAAAACCGTTAGTTTGTTTTTTTGAGGTGAATTTTCCTGAAATAGGTTGACTAAAAATTGAACAAACAAT
>NZ_MSDT01000015.1:0-4825 GCF_001975575.1 Mangrovimonas sp. DI 80
CTGCGATACATCCAACTTCTTTTGGGACACAATTCCACAAAAACCACCGAGATTTACACCCATGTAGCCAGCAATACGTTTAATTCTATTACAAATCCACTGGATATGTAAGAATTATATGTAGATTTGGTTAAATAAATATAATGGGTATAAAAACAATTGTTTTTATACTACCGTTGTAAGCAATAGACCAGCTTCACCTTTTGATTTTCAATTCGATGTTTTTGCGCTTGATTTTAATTGAAGTGGACAGCTGGGCGTTGGGCTGGTCCAAGGGGATGGCCAGGGGCCCATCCGCTTCCAAGTTTTCGGCGGTGAGCGCCGTGAAAATGTATTTTCAAACGAGCGGTGTCGTACAAAACTTGAATGCAAGGTACTGGATTCCGACCACAACTGCAATCCCCCAAAGGGGTGAAATCCAGCACCTGACCGGAGCAGCGCAACGCCCTACAGAACTAAAAGAATTAAAAGGATTAAAAAGCGCCCAGGTCAAACGATCCATGCCAGTTACATAATTCATTGGACCTGTAAAAACATCGGAATTCAGCAAGCGGAGTGAAACTGGCCTACGGACATTTAGCTCATTTCATTGGTCCGAAAAAAATTAATGAAATGAGGACTTTTAAACTTAAAAAAAAAAATGCTCAGCAGCACGTGGTTTAAAACTAAAGCTCACAACATGGTATATGTTCCATTTTGCCTTTCATAAATATACGGATGTAGGAATATTATCCATACATTTATGACGACAAAACAACGCTCAAGCTGAACATATACCTAACGTTGTAGCACATTTTAGAAATGAACTTCGAACAAAGAATTAAGGGTATTCAAAAATGGATCGAACAAGAAGAATATCTTGATGAAACTATATTTGATAAGGAAAAGCTCGTTAAACAAAAATACTTGAACTTTCAAATTGATGATTGTTATGACTATTTAGATATTGTTGAAGGGAAAACAAGAAAGGAAATTTTCAAATTACTTTATAACACCTATTTAACTTGGAAAATTAAATTAATGGAATTAGGCATTCCTTTCTATTTGGGTGTTTGGATTTATGACCCTCGACTACCAAAAAGTGAAATCGTCTGTGCTATTGGAGATGAAAGAATAAATTATTATCAAAATCAATGCTTCGATGTTCCTAACAACCCAAAGAATATAATTGATCTTAAGGACTTTAAACAGGAGAAAGGAAATTTAGTATGGTCGCAAAAAATCGATTCAGACACTTTAGATGAGTGGGAAATAAACTTTCCAAAAGAAAACTATGAAAGTCAACAACTTTGGCTCCAAGATCAAGAATACTTCAAAAATTTCATTAATGACTCCTATAAAGTTGAGGAAAAAGATAATGGTAAGCAATACTTTAGAAATGTTGGTGAAATTTGGACTGGAGAAATGATTAACAATTAAAAAAACGTGCTACAACAATGGCTCCTATGAAAAGCACTAGTCCAGTTTCTCAAAGTTAATATTTTATCTTTTAACTATTTCATTTTAAAATATTTAAACGTGTTGAATTATGGATGAAGCTATGATTCATCTCTAATTCAATACTAAATAACTTGCTCCGCATCCTATTTGTGATCAACTCTCTTTGGCCGTCACCAGCATCTATATGATTATAAGTTATAATAAGTCCAGCCACTTGCTAACCGGGTGTGGTCATTAAAAATGCCACCTACATTGTTTTGTGATATGGACTTTAAATATTTCTGTGAGCTTTGTTATTGGTTTATTTCCTACTCTACTACACCAATTTCATAAGGGGTTTCTGTTTTTATTACGGCCAATGTCCGGCACAATAGCTTTCTGGCTACTTTTATTATGATCTTTTTACTGTCCTTGCCTGAATGCTTGCGATAATAACTCTGCATCACGGGGTCGGTTCGTATAGCTTGCCATGAGGCTTCTATAAAATATGAGCGTATCAATCTGTGAGCTCTTGGTGTAATGCCCATGGTCTTGCTATTGGCTCCGCTTTGATAGACGCCTGGAGCTAACCCCACATAACCCGCCAAATGCTTCAAATTGTTGAACCGACGAAGGTCACCCAGTTCACATATGATACCACAGGCAACAATACCACCAATGCCAGGTATACTTCTTAGCAGATAGTAGTCTTTCTTGAAATGTTTGCGACAATAGGCCCTGAGCTGATTGCTTACCAAACGTAAATCTTCATCTATAAACCTAAAATGACGCATACGACTTTCTAAACTTGCCTTAGCTATTGGGTACTGAAATATCATATTATCTAACCAACTCCTAAAACCATGGCTCCAATGGTCATTGTCATACTGCTCAGGCACCTTTATGCCAAAGTAAAGCAACTGCATTTTGATGTAACTTTTAACACGCCTAAAGTCCTTTACCAAATCATAACGTCTGCGAAACAAGCTCCTAAGCGCTTCACGGTGTATATCTGGCACATGAATACTCGATAGCCGACCGTCTTTTAATTCGCGGCTGATAAGTTGGGCATCTATACGATCTGTTTTAGTAAAGCGCTCCTTACCTTTACGATGGATATCTGCCGGATTAACCACCAAAGAGTGCCAACCATAGCTCTCGAAACAACGATGCGCATAATAGCCGCAACACCCTGCCTCGTAGGCCGTACTGACCTTATGTTCTGAAAAATGTTTGTCTACATAGGCTTTCAACTGCTCTGGTTCTGGTGGCATACTAAAACTCTTTCCACAAAACAGATCAGTCGAGCAATGAACTTTCCAGCTCCGCTTGTGTATGTCGATTCCTATATATAATTTAGGGCTGGCAGTAATTTGAGTGTTCATATCTTTTATTGTTTTAGTGAACTTTAAAGATACTCGACTTACTGCTTTTTCATGGATGCTATAAGCCATGGCTTGGTTCTTACAAGTTTCGACTATTTTCCTATATTTAAAATCCTAACTGAAATGAGCCTGGCAACACAGTGGCTCGAGCCCGGCCAGAGGTAAAGGCCAACGCTCGGCTCGACCCACTCACCCACCACGGCTCATAGCCCAACCGTTGTGTACAATTACTAAACGTAAATCTATTATGAATACTTTAAGCTAATTATGATTCCTGGAGCCCCGAATATTGTTACTTTTTTAGTTGTTCTATTTTTCTCCATTCCAATTCTATGGAACCTATATAAACATAAAATAATTAGGTCATTCAGCTTTATAAACTTGATTAAAGTATTGAATAAATCATTAATCATTCAAGGTATTATTGCAGTCTCATTAATACCAATTACTTGGATTACAAATAAATTAAACTTCAAAATCGGAAACGAATTTTCTGGAGCAACCTACATTTTTATAGCCATTGGAGTAATGTTCTATTTACCTGCTTTAGCTTTTTTAAACCTTATTAAATTAATACTTCAAGGGAAGATTGAAAATCAAAAATCTAAATAAAAAACTGTACACAACACAGTGTATAATTCATTGCTTCCGATTTTCCTCTCGGAAAATCCTCGCAACTTTGCTATCTTAGTTTCTTAAACCTGAAAATCCTGCGGATTTTCACGCAACGAAACTATACACAAACCGTTGTAGCACATTACCATTATCACGAAAAAGAGATTAATTTCTTTGGCTAGCGAGTAAGTTTTGAGGAATTTTATAAACTAAAAATTTGACAAAATAATGAATCCCAAAACGACTGACTTTCTATTCGGCTGTAAAAACCTTTATATTTTGGGAATACATCCATTTGACTTTAACAAATCGGACTCAAAAGAATACAAAGCAATAATTGAACTTGGAAAGCAAATCATTCATGAAATCGGACTTCAAAAATTTGCGAGTTTTGTTGGTGAATATCAATATCGTGTTGGAATTTGGTCATCAATGATTGCTTTGGATTACGGAAAACCTGACCTAAACGAAATTTTAGAAATCAGCGAAACAAAAACAATAATTTCAGCTTGTCTTGATAAAATTGAACAGAATGAAATCAATGAATTACCGACTGGCATTATTGAGAACAAAAAGAACTGGATAAAAAAAATAAAAACGTGCTACAACACCGTGTAACACGCATTGCTTCGGATTTTCCTTCGGAAAATACTCGCAAACGTGTAATGTCAGTTTTCTTTACCTATCTTTAAACCATGCTACACCGCAACGGCGGCGTTACACAAACCGTTGTAAAACATTTAAAATGAAAATATTGACGTTTAAATTTTTATTGATTCTATCTCTTGCATGCAATGGTCAAAACAACAAGATCAGATTCAAGAGAAGTCAAGATTTAAACGGACAAGTAGTTTTTTCAATCAATCATGGATATAACCCATCAATTATTGACACTTTAAAATATATTAAGCTTTACGATAAACTCATTAATAATTTAGAAAACAAACTTAATAATGGTTTATATGAGTCAATAAAAAAAACAAATTCTGACTCGATAGTTGTTAACCAGCCAATGATTTTTATTGATTCTGATGACATTAGTATATATTTAGTTATTCCGTTTGACTTTTATTCTGACCAACAAAAAAGTCATTATAAAAAAACGAAAACGGATTTGTGGGTATATAGTAACTCGCTTGGATTGTACTTTAAAAATTCGGGAGAAATATTAATTGATGAAAATAAACTGAATTGGATGTATTAAAAATAAAAAACGTTTTACAACAACGTGTATAAAAAATTGCTAAATTAGTGCTTAATCAAAGGTCGTTGCATTTTTGTTACGTCTGATTTTCCTGCGGAAAATCCTCGCACACAAAAACGCAACTTTCCATACACCAACCGTTGGCAACCATACAAAATGTGAATTTTCCTGAAATAGGTTGACTAAAAATTGAACAAACAAT
>NZ_MSDT01000016.1:0-1542 GCF_001975575.1 Mangrovimonas sp. DI 80
TATGCCGTTGAAATTACAGTGGGTGATTGCTCATTAATGTCTGATGCGACAAGCTTTGAAGTGACAGAGCCAGTCTTTAACAAACGTACGGGGCTTCATTTTGATGGGGTAGATGATTATATTCAAACGTCATATCCAGGGGTTCTTGGATCTGCAAATAGAACTTTTGAAGCCTGGATTTATGTTCCAGCTCCTGTTCCTTCGTCAAGTTTTGGAATTTTAGATTATGGTACTAATGATGTTGGGTCAAGGAACACCTTTCTTGTAAAAAATGATAACAGTTTAAAGTTTGTTTCAGGGGGTACAAATGCAAATATGGGGACCGATCCAAACACAGTGCCTTTAGATACATGGACGCATGTAGCTTTTGTTTTAAATAATGGTACTGGCTATTTATATATTAATGGTGCAGAAGCTGCCTCGGCAAATTTAACAACTGTTAATACGCCTTCTGGTTATGAAAATGTGCTCATCGGAAACCGTGTATCTGGACCTAATACTATGTTTTTTGGAGGTTTTATGGATGAATTTCGAATGTGGGACGTAGCAAGATCTGCAACTGAGATTCTTGAAACTATGAATACAGAATTATGTGGTGATGAAGCTGGGCTTGTAATCTACTATCCGTTGGGGGAAGGGACTCCTGGAGAGGATAATACAGGTGTTGTAACTCTAACAGATATGAGTGCTACGGGAGATGATGCTACCTTAAACAATTTTGCATTGTCCGGTACTGCTTCTAACTGGGTGGAAGGTCATAGTTTGTTGGTTTTGGAAGGGGCTACTTTAACAGCAGCTCAAGAAGGATCTGTGTATCAGTGGGTTGATTGTGATAATGGCAATGCAGTTATAGATGGTGCAACAGAACAGGCTTTTACTCCAGAGGTTTCAGGTAACTACGCTGTGGAGATTACTGTAGATGGTTGTGTAACTACTTCAGCCTGCATGGCAGTAGATGTAAATGCCTTGGGGGTTGAAGAAAATTTAATGGAGACCATGAAAGTATTCCCTAATCCAACTTCTGGAAATTTGAACATAGCCTTAAACGGAGTGTATCAAACTGTGGAAGCCCAGTTGGTATCCATCACAGGAAAAGTAGTTGGGGAATACCAGTTTAATAATACTAATGGTTTTGAATTAAATACAAGCAATTTTAATTCGGGACTTTATTTCTTGAAACTTAAGGCAGACAATAAGGATGCTGTAACTGTTAAAGTTCTAAAGATGTAATTGTGTAATAGGGTTACTGGAAAAGCCAACCTTTTCAGGTTGGCTTTTTTTGTTGCAAAGTGTAGTTTGAAATATGATTCTTTTGGTATTCAGTATTTTGTGTTTTTTGTAGGTTAAATTAAAGTTAAAGGATTGTTTTTTTGTGCGGATTCTATATGTCTAAAATAATTTTAAAGACAACTAAAATTTAACTATTATGATTAAAAAACTACACAAAAAAGTGTTTTTGCCTGCATTTATTGCGGGATCTGTATTGATTTCTAGCGCTCAGACTGGTTTGCAATTTGCTAATGCACAAACCGAGCAAGGAAC
>NZ_MSDT01000017.1:0-1371 GCF_001975575.1 Mangrovimonas sp. DI 80
TTGTATTATACTGAAATAGGTTGACCTTTTTTCGGTTGATTTTCGGTTGTTCAAAACGAAGTTTTCAAATCGTTAGAGGATTTAAAATTACATTATTTTTTCGATACGATTTGTAGTTGATGTTGGGATTGAGATGTACCTCTGCAGGTTTTCTCAGATCCAGGCTGAAATGAGTTCTTAGGTTGTTGTAAATGTAGACCGCTTGCTGTGTCATTTTTTGCGCTAGTTCGGTGTTTTTAATGGTTTGTTTTAGCCCATATTCATGTTTTAGGGTTCTGTTAATGCGTTCTGCAACGGCGTTTTCATAAGGATCGTATTGCTCTGTCATACTCATGGTAATACCGTTTTGTTCAGCAAATTGCGAGTATTTGGGATTGCAGTACTGGAACCCTCTGTCGGAATGGTGAATGAGCTTTTGGTTGGGATATTTTCTGTTTTTAATGGCCATGGCGAGTGCATCTTTGCAAAGAGATGTTCTCATATGGCTGTCTAGTTTATATCCCATAATTTGCTTGGAATAGGCATCGGTTACCAATGCTAGGTAGTTGTGTCCGTTTTCGGTTTTAATGTATGTTATGTCGCTTACCCAAAGCTGTTCAGGTCGGGTGGGGACGTGGTCCTTAACAAGGTTTTTATATTTTTTGAACATGTGGTTGGAGTTTGTTGTGGTGATGTAATTTTTGGCTTTAGGCACAAGTAGGCTGTTGAGCTTTAGAAACCTGTAGAATTTATCTCTTCCAATCTTAATATTGGCATTTATAAAATCTTGTTTCAGTTCACTGTAGAGCTTGATTCCGCCAGTTTTAGAGCCTACTTTTTTACGGTACCCTTTAACTAAAGAAATTAGTTTTTGTTGGTCTATTTCTTGTTTTTGTTGTGTTTTGAGTCTTTTGTAGAAGGCTTGTTTAGATATCCCAAAACATCCATAGAGCCATTTTCTTTTAAACGGTCTTTTTTCTTTTTCTCTATCTCTTTTGCCAATGTTTTGGGTAATGACTTTTTTGACATGTCGACGCCTGTAATAAGTTCCATATCAGCGATAATGTCCTGTTGGAAGTCCTTTTGGAACTCCAGTTCTTCAATACGCTCTTTCAGCTTTTTAATTTCGTCGTTTTTGCTCATACCAGTGTTTCGTTGCACTAAGGTACTGTATTTTCTCAACCAATAGGCTATGGTGGTTCTGGGAACCTCATATTTTTTGGAAGCTTGGTTGTTGGATAGCTGTCCGCTAAGGATTTGGTCAACGACCAGAAGTTTGGTCTCTAGATTGACTTTTTGGTAGCTTTTTTTTCGCCAGTGTTGTTTTTCGTGTTTCATAAGTGACTGTAATTGTTTGTTCAATTTTTAGTCAACCTATTTCAGGAAAATTCA
>NZ_MSDT01000002.1:0-1304505 GCF_001975575.1 Mangrovimonas sp. DI 80
GAAAATCAACCGAAAAAAGGTCAACCTATTTCAGTATAATACAAAACACCTGAAATTGAAAAAAAACCTATTACTTCTTTTCATTGTTATCATCTCAAGTAATCTATTCGGGCAAGAAAAAATATTTGGATATTACTCAAGCAATGTTGCTAGTTTAGGTTTCTTCGTTACTAAGATTCAACTGAATGAAAACTATACTTTTGAATATGAATTTAGCGGAGATTTAATTCATGAATCTGGAAAAGGAAAATTTAAAATAATTGATAAAAATGTAATATTGCTCACATTTGACATTGAGCAAGAGGACGAAAAAAATGTTGAGGAATTACTATCTTCTGGAAATCCCCAAATTGAAAACAAAAAGTATAAATACAAAAACGGAAAATTGTTTTCCTTTCATTCAGACGGTCATGTTGTAAAACGAGGAAAGGCAATAAGCCGACATAAAAAATATTTATTTTGGGGAGAAAGATATATGACAAAACGGAGAATTTATCTAAAAAAACAAAACGATTAAAAAAGCCAGTGTACAACACAGTGTATAATTCATTGCTTCTGATTTTCCTCACGGAAAATCCTCGCAACTTTACTATCTTAGTTTCTTAACACGAAAATCCTGCGGATTTTCACGCAACGAAACTATACACAAAACGTTACCCATAAGCTAAACCACCAAAATTTGAGAATCCTACTCCACATTATAATTTTCGTCATCTTAACAATTATCACTCAAATTGGCGGAATTTTATATCTAGTTTCAATCTTGCTTATAAATCGAAATGCAAAAAAAAGACGGATTAAACGGATTGGAATTTTTGTTGGACTCTATTTAATCGCTACATTTTTGATTGTTCCAAATGTTGCCCCGATTTTCGGACGTGAAAAAATAAAAGAAACGCAATTTCTAAAGGCACATTCGATATTCTACAAACTCGCGAATAGAAATTATGTTCGACCAGAACTGAACAAAACTCTCACCCAAGTGGCAACTGAATTTGAAAATCAAAATAGCGGAATTAAAATGGTCTACCTTGATGCAAACTTTCCGTTTATTGATAAATTTCCTCTTTTACCTCATTTGAGCCACAATGATGGAAAGAAAATAGATGTTTCATTAATATATAAAAACTCAAACGGTCAATTAACAAATAAAAAACCTTCAATTAGTGGATATGGAGTTTATGAAAACCCCAAACCTAATGAATATGATCAAAGTGCAGTTTGCAAAAAAAGCGGACATTGGCAATATGACTTTCCCCAATACCTGACTTTAGGGACAATTAACAAGGACATAGACTTTTCAGAAAGTGGAACTCGTAATTTGGCTAATTTAATCTTAAAGCAAAATAGTATAGGCAAAATGTTCATCGAACCGCATTTGAAAACACGACTGAATTTTACTAACGAAAAAGTAAGGTTTCACGGCTGTCAGGCAGTTCGACACGATGACCACATTCATTTCCAATTAAAATAAAAAAAGCCTATGGGTAACACCGTGTATAATTCATTGCTTCCGATTTTCCTCACGGAAAATCCTCGCAATTTTGCTAACTTAGTTTTTTAACCCGAAAATCCTGCGGATTTTCACGC
Source organism: Mangrovimonas sp. DI 80 (assembly GCF_001975575.1). Classification (NCBI taxonomy): domain Bacteria; kingdom Pseudomonadati; phylum Bacteroidota; class Flavobacteriia; order Flavobacteriales; family Flavobacteriaceae; genus Mangrovimonas; species Mangrovimonas sp. DI 80. Next base: position 1,591 of record NZ_MSDT01000002.1, read on the forward strand.
AACAAACTATACACAAACCGTTACCACACATTGAAATGAGAAAAATTCTTGCACTATTTTCACTGATTTTAATACTTAATTGTTCTAACAATAATTCCCAAAAAGATAATCGAAAGTTTGTTTTCAAAGCTAATAGAGAAGCTCCTATCGGCTGGGTTTACTTGGATCTTTATGCCGACAGCTCATTTGACTTAAGATTTAACCGTCGTGGCAAACCCAACTCCGGTAAATATCAATATATTGAGGACACAATCTATTTAAAATATGATTTAAAACAAGATGTTTATCGGTCTAAAGCAATAATAAATAAAAACAATCTATGCTTTATAAATGACTCAATCAGAAAAATTAACAATGTAGAATGTACTGAATTACTCGAAATAACATTAAACAATTTAATAAAACAATAAAACGTGTGGTAACACCGTGTATAATTCATTGCTTCCGATTTTCCAAAAATCTGTTTACCAATTTCTATAAAAAAACAAAACTGTCTTACAAACAACAATACTCCAATAATAACATCAATAACCGTTATTGGAACTACAGACACCCAAAAACCCCTTAAAAACAGGCTATTTTAGACCACAAATGTGGTCAAATCAACTGTTCAAAAAACAAAAAAGAAATTTGTAAGACAATTGTCTTACAATTGTCCTACAAATTGTATTACAAAATTCACCTCGTCTTTTTCAATGGAAAAGGCGGCAAATTTGGAACCTTAATCGGCTTTGATAGCAGGAATTTTTCAAGCTTTTCGAAATCGAATTTTTCCTTTTCCCCATAACCCTTTATAAAATCATAGGTAGAATAGCTATTATCCCTGTCAATGGAAAGAAGACTCTTCAATACTTTATCAAATTCTTTCGAAAGATCCACTGGTACATGGTCCCCGACCTGCTTCAGCGTCTTTATATGGTCATCAAGGTAATCAGTTTCCTTATTGTATTTCTGCGCTTCACGCTTACTGTACATCCATACCAGCAACTGCATAAATTCCTTGGAGCTTAAAAACGTCTGGTTCTCCAGTTCCTTGATCCTTTCCCTTTCTCCTTGGCACACCCTATCCTCCACAACTGAAGTCAATAATTCCCTCAGATATTCGGACAGTCTGACCCCCTTCATTTCTGCACGCTGATTGATTTTATTTTTAAGCGCCCTGGGTATCCTGAAGGTTACGGATTGATCGTCTGTATCGGATTTCGCCATATCACTGATAATTTTATTGTTGTTTATTTTACTAATGCTCTACTGTTGTTTTTCCTGTCGGGACTCCAAAGATATAATCCAAAAGATAGTCGTCCGCCTCCGCCTCTATCTTGGCCTTTAGTGCCTTTATCCGTTCACTCCTGTCCTGCTTGGGGACAACGGTCTCCTGCACCGTGGCCATCCCTTTGTTCAGGTTCTCCATGCCCATCAGCTCCATAATCGCCGGTAGCTCCATTTTTTCGTTTGCCACAGGGGCACTGGATGGGTTCTGCTGTTCAAGGGCCCGAAGTCCAAATCGCCTGTCAACATCCAAACGGTGTTTTTCCAACTGATCATATTGCATCCCGAATGAACCGAGAACCTCCTCAGAAACATCGGGAACCACACTCCTTACATTGGCCTGGAGCCATTCGGCGGCAAAGGTATATCCCTTTAGCTGCTCCCGATACTTTTCTAGAATGAATTCAAACGTGGCCGTATCGAATTTCTCCTTCCACTGTAAAAGTTTCAGGATGTTCCCATCAAGAAGCACGCTTTTCTGAAGCACATGGTAAAGTGATGGACTGTTGTCCTCCAAAAAATAGTTCTTGCCGTTGCCTTCGATAAGGAGAACCTTTCCCCCATATTGGTCAAAATCGATGGTATCGTTTTTCTTTTTGGCCTCTTCTATCATGATACTTGGAATGAACAGTACCGAGGCCTTCATTATGTTTATTCCAAGTTCATAGTTGATCTCTTCAATGGATGTCATATCGCTTTCCTTATTTCTTTATAGCATTGCCGAATAGTCCTCTGGAAGCTCCGCATCGATATCCCTAAGGTATTTCTCAAGGGCTGTCATGGAACTGTGACCTGTTATCTGCATCAGCTTGCTCTTGGCTGCGTGCGGTGAGGAATCTGCCACCAAGGCCCTGTAGAGCTTCGTAATGAAGGTATGCCTGAAACTGTACAGACCATGGTCCTCTCCCAGTCCAAAGGACTCCTTGACCACTTTCTTGAATCGCTTGGTAAAGTAGTTGCGCTTGTTCTCCAAGCTCGTCTCCCATTCGCCCCCTATTCCCTCTGGAGTGAACAGGTAATGCCCTTTATCTTTATTCGATAGGTCGGGAAGGTCACGTAGCAAAAGGTCGGGAATGATCTTGGTCTTCATAGGGCTGTTCTTCGCCTCAAAACTGAGGGTCCTGTGCTTTAGGTCAATATCCCCGACCTTTAGTCTGCACACCTCCAATGGTCTCAGGAAATTGTAGGATATGAACTTAATGAACAAGAGCAGTGTAGGATCTTCCTTTTCCAAGAAATCGAAGATTTCTTCCTGTTGCCCCTTGGAATAGGTTTTGTTGCGCTTTGGTGTGGATTTGAGAACCTTGATCTTGCCCACAAAGTTGGAAGGGACGATATCATTGTCCTCCAAGGTCTGGAATAGGCTGCTTAGGCTTGCCCTGTAGTTGTTCCTGTTTCTTGGCGTAGAGGTCTCCAAAAGGCTCGTCAGAAACGTTAGCACCAGTTTCCTGTCCACCTGTTCGATAAATTCCACTTCTGGATGCTCCTTTTGGAACCATTCATAGAACACCTTGATATGGCTCTTGTATGACCTGAGACTGCTTTCCCTGAGCTGTACCGATTTCAGCGAAAAATCAAAGTCGAGGGCTTCCTTAAAGCCCATCCCCTTTTCCTTGGTGCTTTCCTCTATTTCTACTTCTTTTTCTTTGGGGACAACCTCGGTATTTTCAATGGGCTTTTCTTTTACCACAGCTTGAGGCTCTGCATTCTCTTTCACTTCTCCCTGTTCTGTACCATTATACCTGTCGAGATTGTTCTCATACGGACTGTAGCCTTCTTTGAGAAGTTTTAACAATCGTTGCCTATAGACACTGAGTACCGTCATGCGTTCCTCTTTTGTCCTGTAGCTGTTGGCGACTCCGTAAATGTTCTTTTTGTAGCGCTCGAGCTTTCCCGTTTCTGGATTGCGATAGGAAAAATAGACGTACCATCTTTTCGATAGGTCGCCCTTGGCGGTGTGGATTTTGGGGGTGGAAAATAATTTTTTGGTAGGCAAATCGTGTTCTAAAACGTGTTCATTTTCGTGTTCAAATGTAACCAATTCATTCAAATTTGACATAAAAAAAGCAGTTTAGAGTGAACTAAACTGCTTATCTGGATGATTTCCAATTAGTAGCGGGAACTGGACTCGAACCAGTGACCTTCGGGTTATGAGCCCGACGAGCTACCTACTGCTCTATCCCGCGATATCGTGGTGCAAATATAAGACGTTTTTTGAGAATACAAAGCATATTTTAAAAAATAACTCCCAACAATTTCTTGCCGGGAGCCACACATTTATTACGGACAACTTTTAATCTTCTGGGTCCAAGGTTACTATCACCCCTCTTCCCTCTGTATTTTGCACATCAAAATTTTTCATTTTTGGAAAGTTTTTTTCCAAAGCCGCCAAATCCCCCTTAAAAGCGTTGTTTCCTAAGAGCAAAACTTTCAGGTTTACCAAGCTCGCAAGCTCATTTGGCAAATCTCCATAGAAAGCATTGTTGGCCAAAACTAACTCTTCCAACCCAGCTAACTTACCAATAGACTTTGGAACAATACCTAACATTTTATTATCAAAAACACTCAACACTCTAAGCGAAGCCATTCCTGATATTTCAGTGGGCAATTTTCCGGTTATTTTATTACTACTAATTAAAAGCTCTTTAAGCTTGGCCAACTTTCCTATTGACTTTGGAATGGTCCCTTCAATATCATTATTGTACAGTTCCAGATATTCCAAATTAGCCAAATTTCCTATCTGTCGAGGAATCTCTCCTTCAATTCTATTCATAAACAATTGTAACGACACCAAAGATTTTAGATTTACAATAGAACTTGGCAAAGTCCCATTTAACTCATTAAAAGCCATATTAAGCGTTGTTAAACTTGTTAAGTTCCCAATGGATGAAGGAATTTTTCCCGTAAGATGATTTCTGAAAAAGCTAATTTTTTTCAAGTGGACCAAATCTCCCAGTGCTTCAGGAAGTGTCCCTGTAAGGTTATTGGAATCCAAGTTGAGCCCTACAACCTTATCATCTTCTATAATCACACCGCACCAGGTATATACCGGAGCATTAAGGTTCCATGTTTTAAACCAATTTTCACCTTGGGTAGAAGCATTCAATGCTATTAAGGCTGCTTTTTCTTTGGACGATATTGCGCCAAATGACAATACACTAATTAAACAGAATAGGAAGGATAGTTGGAGTGTTTTCATAACTGTAGATTTGATGCGAGAAAAAATTTACACTAACGAATATAACCTTAATTCGGTGAAATACAAATTTTTTTCGACGAAATACATCGTTACACAAAAAGAACTACAGTACAAACCACTATAAACCAAAATAATGCGCCAGAAACCGCCATTTACATCCCACTTGCTTGAAAGTAAAATATGTCATTATTTTTAACGCTGATTTCCAAAGAGATAGGATTGCAGCATACTTCGCAATCTTCAATTTAGGTTTGATTGGGAATAGACTTGTCTACCACAACAGAAATTTGTTGCCAACAATATGGACATTGAAAGAAATACGTTTCCATGCTGTAAGTTACAGATTTTGAAACGATTTCAACCCCTCTATTTTATATGGATGCCTATTAATTAAAACTATCAAGTTCCTCGTGAATTGTTTCCCAATCCAGCATCAGATTATCCAATTCATCTTTTTTGGCTTGATAATTTTTGAAAAAACCAGGGTCTGCTACTAAAGCATCATAATTTATAGCAAGTTCGGCATCAATAGCCTTAATTTCCTTTTCAAGTTGACTAATTTTAGCTTCAGTATTGCTCAACTTATTGGCTAAGGATTTCATCTTCTTTTGGTCCTCGTAAGATTGTTTATTGGTCTCCCTTGGTTGGTCTTTAACAACATCACGCTTTTCAACGTCCCTTAAACTCTCTACATTACGCTGTTCCAAATAAAAATCGATGTCTCCAAGATATTCCTTGATTCGTTGATCTTTGAACTCATATACTTTGTTAGTCAACCCTTGAAGAAAATCACGGTCGTGAGATACTAAAATCAAAGTCCCTTCAAACTTCTTCAACGCTTCTTTTAAAACGTTCTTGGATTTAATGTCCAAGTGGTTGGTAGGCTCATCCATTACCAACACATTCAAAGGTTGCAGCAACAATTTTGCTAGGGCCAAACGGTTTCGTTCTCCTCCTGAAAGTACTCTCACATATTTATCGACCTCCTCACCTCGGAACAGGAAAGATCCCAAAATATCTCTTACCTTACTTCTATTGGTTTCGTTGGCAGCATCAATCATAGTATCCAAAACGGTTTTATTACCGTCCAAATATTCCGCTTGGTTTTGAGCGAAATACCCTATTTGCACATTATGTCCTAACTTTAAATGACCTTCGTGCTTTATTTCCCCAACAATAATTTTAGCTAAAGTAGATTTACCTTGACCATTCTGGCCAACAAAAGCAGTTTTAGAATCTCTTTCAATACTTAAATCTATGCCATTTAAAACCTGTAAAGAGCCATAATTCTTGGTAATATTTTCGGCTTCAACCACCACTTTACCAGGTGTAATGGACACTGGAAAATTTAAGGTCATTACACTGTTGTCATCTTCATCAACTTCAATACGCTCAATTTTATCCAATTTTTTGATTAAGGATTGCGCCATGGAAGCTTTGGAAGCTTTAGCCCTAAACTTTTCTATAAGTTTTTCGGTTTGCTGAATTTGTTTTTCCTGATTCTTTTGAGATGCCAACTGCTGCTCCTTGATTTCCTTTCTAAGAACCAAGAACTTTGAATAGGGTTTGTTGTAATCGTAAATACGCCCCAAGGATATTTCTATTGTTCTGTTGGTCACATTATCCAAGAACATTTTATCATGCGACACAATCACCACAGCTCCAGAATAGCCCTTTAAAAATCCTTCCAACCAAATAATAGATTCAATATCCAAGTGGTTGGTAGGCTCATCCAATAGCAAAATATCATTGTTTTGAAGTAGCAGTTTGGCCAATTCAATACGCATACGCCACCCACCAGAGAAAGTGTCGGTAAGTTTGTTGAAATCCTCTCTTTTAAAACCTAGACCCTGCAGGATTTTTTCAGTTTCACCTTGATAATTGTAACCTCCCAAGATTTCGTATTGATGCTGAATTTCATTCAAATCAACCATCAATTGGTGATAGCTTTCACTTTCATAATCGGTGCGCTCAGCCATTTCCATGTTGATTTCTTCCAATTTGCGCTCCAAATCCTTAATCTCCTGAAAGGCTTCATAGGACTCTTCCAAAACGGTTCTTCCCAGAATAAAATCAATATCCTGTCTTAAAAAGCCTATGCTTAAATTTTTATCAGAAGCAATTTGCCCAGAATCAGGTTCCATATCTCCGGACAAAATCTTAAGCATTGTAGATTTACCAGCGCCATTTTTACCTATCAAACCAACCCTATCTCCTGGATTGAGTTTAAACGTAATTTCTTCAAATAAATATTCGCCTTGGAACGAAATAGAAAGGTTATGGATATTGAGCATTTAGTGACTTTTGTTACAATTAATATTCCTATAAAACGTAACTTTACAGTTCAATAGAAAACGCAAAAATACACTATAAATCCATGATAAAAAAAGGGACCAAACTGTATAGTATTTTGAAAGGAACTTGTCCAAAGTGTCAAGAAGAATCTATGTACGTAAACAAAAATCCGTACATCATTACTGACACTTTAAAAATTCATGATCATTGCTCCCATTGTGGTACAAAATACAGATTGGAACCATCGTTTTTCTATGGCTCCATGTACGTAAGCTATGCTGTTGGTATTGCCTTTGCCGTTGCTGCGTTTGTGATAAGCTATTTAATTTTAGGAACCTCCTTAAAAACTGCCTTTATCGCCATTGTAGGTACATTGATAGCCTTTTACCCTGTTATTATGCGCTTATCAAGAAATATCTGGATCAATATTTTTATGCATTACGACAAAGAATGGGCTAAGAAGAAAACCGCTTAATGTCGATCTCGGGGTTTAGGGGTTGATTGTTTTCGATGTGTTCATATAGCTGTTCAGCCACATAAGGTGCAATCATAACACCTCTAGTTCCCAACCCATTTAAAATGTACATATTTGGTTGTTCTGGATGTTCCCCTACCAAAGGACGTCTATCCTTTACGGTTGGCCGAATACCTGCCTCCTGATCTATCACAGTGAAGTCGCAATTGATAAGCTCCTTTACTTTATTCACCAATTCTTCACATCCTTCTTTACTAGGTTGATTGGTTTTATCCGTCCAATTATAGGTCGCTCCAACAGTATACAAATCGTCTCCAAGAGGCAAAAGAAACGCTGATCCCTTCAAAATAACATCCAATTTAAGATTAGGAGCCTTAATCGTGATGGTCTCCCCTTTGGTGCCATTTAAAGGCAAGTGTTGGAAATATGGATTCCTCTTTATACCAAATCCTTCGCAGAAGACAATTCTATCAGCTGTATATTCACCATAATAAAATGTGCTGGATTCGACATTAAATAGCTCATGATTGAAGGCTTCAGAAACAAGCCTTCCTTCTTTTGTTAAGTAGTCTTGATAACCATCAATTAAGGCTGTGGTATCCACACGTCCGGTATGCAGTACCTCGCCAAATCCAAAAGGCGCATTGATTACTTCATTATCGTTTTTAACTAAAGAAATAGATAAGAACGGTTCCAAAGCTGGTTTATCTAACGCGGAAAACCATAAATTCTGTTCTTCAATAGAAGCAAACCTTCTAAGAATAGGAATAGGATAATCAACTTGTGTCTTTAAAAGCTCTCCTACGGCTTTATATTTGGGCAAGGCCAATTCCAACTGTTCCCTAGCCATCCAAACCTCTGAAAAGCGTTTTAAAATAACCGGATTGTACAATCCCGCCGCTACCTTGGATGATTGTTGAGATCCATTGTCGAAAACCAGAAAAGATTTATCATGTTGGCGCAATTGCTCACAAAAAGCGATACCAGCCAAACCACAACCTACTATAAAATAATCTACATTCATATTTGCAAAATTACTAGGATTGGAACAATAACTCATACCCAAAAAAGAAAAAGCCCACTAAAAAGTGGGCTTTTCTCTATATTGACAGTGATTTACCTTAGTAAGACCACATATCTTGTTCGAAGTTACGAATCTTCTCTTTGATTCTGTCAGACTCCAACAACTGCATTAAAGCGTTGTCCGCAATATACTCCTTAACTTCTCTGTCTCCATACACGTTTTCTTCCTTGTACATAACGCTGCTAAAACGTCTAGAATTTAACAAGTGATCAAACGAAATTGGTACTGCACTGTTCTTGTTGTTAAACGATTTTGCTTCGTGCAACACATCTCTGGACTCTGGGAAAAATATCCAGAATAATTCAACCAAATCAGGGTTTTCTTCGTCAATAAAGTTAACGTCTGGGCAAACAGGTGCTAATCCTAAAAGACGGTATCTTAATTCTCCTTGACGCTTGTCAAAATACCATAATCCTTTCATACGGTATTCTTTGATATCATAAGAAGAGATTTCTCTTTTTCTGATATACTGTGGATCTACAACCCCTTCAGCATTGTATTGCTCAAAACCAAGGTTTGTAGTATCAATAAGCTTTAATGCTCCGTCAAGATCCTTAAGCGTACGCTTTTCCGTGAAATAAGAGTCTGCATAAATATTTTCAATATTACCATTTTCTACATTCTTCATGATCACATCAAATAAAGAACGTCTGTTACTCCCAATATTATTAGTATCTACAGGGTAGTAAAGCGGGAAGTTGGCACGCTCATCTAAAACGACTCTTTCCCAGGTCATTTTTGAAAACAAAATGTCTCTGTCATCTACATAACCGTACTCTAATGGTCTGTCATGATCCAATGCCAATTGAGCTTCTGTTTTAACTCCTATTTGGTCCGGTGTTTTAGCGTTAAGGATATTTGCCTGAGCAAATGCCCCTGTTGTGGCAACAACTCCTAAAACGGTTAATATAATATTTCTAATCTTCATCTTAAATCTTTTAATGTTTGGGACTTTAAGTCTCTACGTATAAAACGTTTGTTGTCTAACTAAAATTATCTTAGTTTGTTAATTCGATAAATACTGGAGATACCTTTTTCAACTTATAACCGCTATTTCCTGAAATTTTGGCGTCGATATCGAAAATTTGAACTGCATCACCACGTTTTGCCTTACGCAACGCAGCTTTAGCACGGTCATTTAATTTATTTCCTCCAACAGTAATTGTTGGTTGACCTGGAACCTTGAATTTGAAACCTGAAACAGCTAATGGTAAATCGAAATCGAAATCTTCCAACATAGCTCCGATAGAAGAAATTTCCAAACCATTACGTTGCATTGGTACAACTCCAGCTTCACCACGAATAGTTCCGGTTGGAGCAGGAATATCTTTAATACGGAAAGTAGCTTTGTCACTAACTTTAGTTCCATCAGGTAATGTACCAGACACATTGATAGTAACTTCTCTACCTGTCCCAGGATTCATGACATATTTACCCACACCAGAACCTTTACTTAGACCAGGAGCAGAAGCCGATACATTATTGTCAGATACTCCGGCAAAAGAAATTGTCATTGGGTTAGATACACCACGATAAACAACGTTCATCTTATCAGCTGAAATAGTAGCTGAGTTTGGTTTCGGTACAACCGCATAGGTACTCTTTACAGGAATTGAGATGATAGAGTCACCTTCTTTAAATTGGAACTCTCCTTCAATAGTTTGCTCACCAACATTACCAGCAGCGAACTTCAACATAGTTTGTCCAGCTTGCATAGCTTCAGCAGGTAATTCTTTACCATTGATAATTACTTTATCAGCTCTTAACGTTTTGTCATTTTTACCTAAAATGATTCTACCTGTAAACTCTTCTCCTGAGAAGAAAGCAGTTTTGTCCGGTACAACGATAGCGTCAAAGTTTGTTAAAGATGCTTCCACTTTAAGTTGCTCACCCAACATAGATTGCAATACTTCAGTTTCAGTAGTTTTAACGTCAGCTTGCATTTGAGTTAACTTTGTTAAAGAAGCAACCAATGGGAATCCTTTATAGTTATGGCTTAACCATTCTACAGTTCCAGCACCTCTTTTTACATCGTCAGTAGCAAATTTTGCCTTTACAGCTGGTGCCATAGAAGCTGTAGTAGGATTGCTTTCCAAAATTGCAACTACTCCATCTCTAAATTTAGCGATTTCAGCCTTAAAGGTCTGTCCATCATCTTTTAGTTTATCTCCTTTAAACCAAAGGTTATCCAAATAATCACCTTTGTCCATAGACTCATACTGAGTAGGATCTTCCAACTTAGCGGTCATATCAGTTTTAAGGCTTGCGATATAAGAATCTAAACCAGTAGCCAATTGATCAATTTGATCAGCAGCATCCTTTAATGGTTTGTATTTAGCTGGTTGCTCATCAACCTTAGCTGCCAAACCATTCATAAACTGAGTGTTTCTTTCAGTAGAAGCCTCATTGGATTCGGTCAATTTTTCATTCATCAAACCGAAAGCCGAAAGTACTTCTTTTGACATATTCAATGCTAACATCGCAATGAAGATCAAATACATCAAGTTAATCATTTTCTGCCTTGCAGATAATTTTCCTCCTGCCATTTCTAATTAGTTTTTTGTGTTGTTAATTGTTTAAATTTCAGACTAAAAAACCTAATTAGTTTTTGTTCATAGCAGATAGCATTCCACCGTAAACACCGTTAAGTGTAGACAAGTTAGATGCCAAAGATTGCATTTGTTCTTTAAGTTTAGCTGCGTTTTCTACTGCTTCTTCATTAATTGAAGCTTGACGTGATGCACTTTCTAACTGTACTTTATAAAGACTATTTAAAGACTCCATTTGAGCAGCTGCTTGAGATAATTCCTCACCATACTTTTTAGTAGCAGCGATAGAATCTACTGTAGGGCTGATTCCTTTTGCAGCACCTTCGAAGTTTTTGATGCTGTTTCCTAAACTTGCCATCAATTCACCATCAATTTTAGCTTCTTTCAACAAGTTGTCTAATTTTTTAGATAAAAGACCTTCAGCGTCTTTAGGCTCTTCTTTCTTAGCTTTTGGAGCTGACTTACCTCCAGCTAATTCTGGGTAAACCAAAGACCAATCCAATTCATCGTCTACTGGTTCGAACGCGGAAATCGCGAAAATAATTGCTTCAGATACAAGACCAATAGTTAACATAACATTACCTGTAAGTGGTCCTAATTCGAAGTGAGTAATCTTAAAAAGTGCTCCAATGATTACGATTGATGCTCCTAATCCGTAAGCCATGTTCATAAAACGCTTACCTGCTTTTGACTGTGCCATAATTTTTTTGTTTTTTAGTTTAAGTTAATTGTATTATTACTTAAGTAGGTTAATAGATAGTTTTATTTTTAATGTGAATTTTTAGTCACTTCAGTTCCCATATAATCCTGAACAGTTCTGAAACCGATGTAACTTCTAGCTGAATCTGCATACTCATAGTCTCTTGAACTTACTTGTAAGAAATACGCAACATCTTTCCAAGAACCACCCCGAACAACTTTACGTTCGTTAGCAGCATCGTTTACATTAGGATTAATAGTTGACAAATACTCGTATGATGCTGGATCATATGAACCTTGAACCCATTCAGAAACGTTACCTGCCATATTATATAAGTTATAATCGTTAGGCTCATATGCATCAGCTTCTACAGTATACAAAGCTTGGTCTGCTGCATAATCTCCACGTAGCGGTTTGAAGTTTGCCATAAAGCACCCTCTATCATTTTTGGTATAAGGACCTCCCCATGGGAAAGTAGCTCCTTGAAGACCACCTCTAGCAGCGTACTCCCATTCAGCCTCTGAAGGTAACCTGAAAGAATTAACATGAGCTCTCCCTCTAGATTTTTGATAACCATTCTTATAAATAGTACGCCATTGACAGAATGCATTAGCTTGTTTCCAAGAAACACCTACTACTGGATATGCTCCATAAGCGTCATGCCAAAAATAGTCATTGTGCATTGGTTCGTTGTAAGAGTAAGCAAAATCGCGAATCCAAGCGGTGGTATCCGGATATACAGCTACTTCATCAGTAATCAACACATCTTTTCTTCTAAGGTTTCTGTTTTTTGCAGCCTTTTCGATATCCATATAGGTGTATTGGAACTTAAATTTACTTACATCCCAAGTACGCTGTCCATTATAGGACTCCTCTATAGGCAAATACATGGTATCCATTACTTCTGCATAATATTCATCCGGATAGTCATTGGTATCAAAAATAAGATCGACATCTTTGTTTAGTTTTCTACCTTCATATCCTGTTGGACCTAAACCACTATAGTTATCCAACATGTACTTTTCGTACACACTCATGTTGGCTGTATCTGCATCCTTGAACGCAAACTCTCCAACACCTCCATCGTCCGGTGTCTTTCCGATTTCATCGGCCAAGATTGCCAACTTAGTTCTCACAATTGAATCACGTACCCAATTCACGAACTGACGATACTCACTATTAGTGATTTCAGTTTCGTCCATATAAAACGCCCTTACGGTTACCGTTTTAGTTGGTGCATCTTGAACACCAGCAAGATCATCATCCGATTTACCCATAATAAATGCTCCTCCCGGAACAAGGGTCATACCATAAGGTTTTTCAGGATGCCATTTCTTTCCTTTAACTCCTACCAGTTCTCCTCTGTCACCAGAGCTACAACTGTGTAATAGAGCTAATACAGCGGTTAATAAAGCAAACTTCTTCATATTCATAGAAACTCGAGGTTAAATTATTTAGTTGTAATTATCTTTTTTTTCAAAAAAACACTGAGCGTATTTTTTTAAAGGCTGTAAACATATCTATATATTTTCAAAAAAACAATTTTTTTTTGATTTTTTTTGCATTTCATCCTGTAAACTTTGCATTTCATCGATGATATACTGTTAAAGAAATCAAAAAAAGTAAAGATACTAAAAACTATTCTTTTTGTAGGCTTTATACCATCTTTCAGGGATTTTGCCTTGTGTAGCCTCCACATAATCTTCGTACATGCAAGGTAATAACGTATGCTTTTTCAATTTATTATTAACATTTGGTAAAAAAGGTATTTCAATCCACCATCTTCCAGTTTTAATACTTTTAAAAAATATCAGCTCATCATCTTCAATTAACACATTGTATTTCTGATAATTAGCATCACTTTTAAAATCATCATCCTTTACCCTGCAGTTTACACCTTCGATGAAATACCATATCATTTGCGCAACCAACATCGCCGTTACCCCATCTTCCCTAGATGGCTTAAACTCGTATATCCCAAAAGACGACACCTTATTACTGATACCTGCATATCTAGCTACTGCACAAATTTCCTTCCCATCCAAACCGTTTGGAGAATAACGTTGACTTGAGCTAAGTTCTGAGGCTTTCACCGATTTTAAATCTACACTTACTATATGCGCATCTCTCATAACCGGTTCTACCAAACTAATGCTATTGGATACTTCTCCTAATCTGTAAGCTTCAAAATAGAGCTTTTCCATCAAGTCTATTTCCTCCTGCGAATTAAAATAGGTTTGATAGCCTACAGCAGAATAGTTAAATAGATTGAAGGGCTCTTCTAAAATGATCTTTCCAAGAAAGCTATTGTTCTTAATAGGAAGGGATGCATCGCCCAAATCAAAATTACTATCAACATTTACAATGTTGATCATAGGCGCTATGGTATCATATGCCCTGTAATTGGCATACGTTAAGTCTTGACTCCCCCCTAATATTATAGGTATGATTTGTTTTTCCAACAAACTACCTATAGTAGTTCTAAGAGCGAAATAAGTATCTTCAACACTTTCTCCTGGGAGCATATCCCCTAAATCGGCCATGGTAGTGTACCAATTTCCAGGGAACAGACTATACAAAGAAGTTCTAATAGAATCAAAAGCAACAATTTCCCCCATGTAATTGACATCATTTCGGTTTTCATGCACACCTATGATAGCCATCTGCACTCCTTCTAAATCTGGAATTCCGTGTTGTTTTGAGTGAACCCTAATTTTTTTTCCTAGTGCTTGTTGCGATAATAGTTCGCTATGGGCTAGCACAGCATCGGATATGGGGGTTAAAAAACTAAAGCTCATTTATGGTACTCCTATTACTTCTTTTTGGTTGCCGTTTTTTTTCTTGTCGTTTTTTTCTTTGGAGCGTTCTTCTCAATGATAGCCTTGGCTTCATCCAAAGTCATTTTAGAAACGTCTTCCGTTTTAGGCAATTCAACTTTTACTTTGCCCTTTATAACATTATGCCTACCCCATCTGGCCTTCTCCACTCTAATGCCTTCTTCTTTCCAGTCATGGATAAGCTTATCTTTCTCCTTTTGAATTTTATCTTCAATAAGTTCTATAATGTCTGATTGAGAAAGATTGTCCCAATCATACTTTTTATTGACATTAATAAACATATTGTTCCATTTTATATATGGTCCAAATCTACCTTTACCTTTTTGCACAGGTAAATCTTGATACATATATATAGGAGCGTCTGCCTTTTGTTTTTCCTTGATTAATACAATTGCATCTTCCAACTCTACACTCAAAGGATCCATTCCCTGCGGCAAGGATACGAAAGAATTTCCAAATTTCACATAGGGACCGAAACGTCCGTTATTAACTTCTATAACTTCTCCCTCAAATTCCCCTAAAGTTTTCGGCAATTGGAACAAGTCCATAGCCTCTTCAAATGAGATGGAACTCAACTGCTGATCTGGCGCTAAACTAGCAAATTGTGGCTTTTCTTCATCATCAACCGTCCCAATCTGTACCATAGGCCCAAATTTACCCAAGCGCACACTTACTTGTTTTCCCGTTTTAGGATCAACTCCCAAAATACGTTCTCCAGATTCTCTTTCGGCATTTTCCTCTACATCTTTTACCTGAGGATGAAAATCTTTATAGAAGTCCTTCATCATTTTGGACCAATCTACTTTACCCTCGGCAATCTCGTCAAAGTCCTCTTCTACTTTTGCCGTAAAATTGTAATCCAAAATCGTCTCAAAATGATTCACCAAGAAATCGGTAACAATCATCCCTATATCGGTAGGAACTAATTTCCCTTTATCAGAACCTACTTTTTCAGTAAGCTCTTTTTCTTTCACCGAACCGTTCTGAAGTTTCAATTGACTGTAAGGACGCTCTACTCCGTCAACATTCCCCTTTTCAACATAATTTCTATTTTGAATGGTAGAAATGGTTGGCGCATAGGTAGACGGTCTTCCAATTCCCAATTCTTCCAATTGCTTCACCAATGAAGCCTCGGTATAACGGGCTGGCGGTCTTGTATAACGTTCGGTTGCGGTTATATAATTATTAAGGAGTGTTTCATTCACCTTAACTGCTGGCAACATTCCTTCTTGTTCAATATCTTCATCATCGGTTCCTTCCAAATACACCTTCAGGAATCCATCAAAAGTAATCACCTCTCCATTTGCGGTAAACACATTACTATCGGTAGACGAACTAATCTTTACATTGGTACGTTCCAATTTAGCTTCACTCATTTGGGAAGCAATAGCGCGTTTCCAAATTAAATCGTACAAACGATCTTGATCTCTATCTACACTAATGGAATGACGTGAAAAATCGGTAGGACGAATGGCCTCGTGAGCTTCCTGCGCTCCTTTAGCCTTTCCTTTATAGTTTCGTGGCTGACTGTAATCTGATCCGTAAGCTGAATTAATTTCGGCTTGGGCTCCTGCTCTTGCCTCATCAGATAGATTCACACTATCCGTTCTCATATAAGTAATCAATCCAGATTCATACAGGCGCTGTGCCAAGGTCATGGTTTTACTTACCGAAAAATACAATTTACGAGCAGCTTCCTGTTGTAGAGTAGACGTGGTAAATGGTGCTGCAGGTGATTTCTTCGCCGGCTTTTTCTCTAAATCAGCTACTTTAAACTCTGCTTTGGCATTGGCTTCCAAAAAGGCATAGGCCTCTTCTTTTGTACTGAAGTTCTTCGGAAGTTTCGCCTTGAACACTTGGCCATCTTCATTTGAAAACTCGGCATCTATTCTAAAAGACGCTTCCGCAGTAAAGTTTTGGATTTCACGTTCACGCTCCACAATCAATCGAACAGAGACAGATTGCACCCGTCCTGCCGATAGACCTCCCTTCACCTTTCTCCACAATACTGGAGACAACTCATAACCAACAATTCTATCCAACACACGACGCGCCTGTTGCGCATCTACCAAATCATAATCTATCCCTCTCGGGTTTTCAATTGCTTTTTGGATAGCCGTCTTTGTGATCTCGTGGAATACGATACGCTTGGTCTTGGCTTTATCCAATTTTAAAGTCTCAGCAAGGTGCCATGCAATCGCTTCTCCTTCACGGTCCTCATCACTTGCTAACCATATGGTTTCTGCTTTACCTGCTAAGTTCTTTAGTTTTTTAACAACTTCTCTCTTGTCCTTGGAAACTAGATATTTTGGCTTAAAATCTCCATCAACATCTACCCCCAATTCTTTTGAAGGCAAATCTGCAATATGTCCAAAACTAGACTCCACCTTAAAATCCTTTCCAAGGAATTTTTCGATGGTTTTTGCCTTCGCTGGGGACTCAACTATTACTAAATTCTTTGCCATTTTTCTTATTTTAAGGCTACAAATGTATACCAAAAAAAATATATCCTCCTAATTTAATATTTTTTAACCCTCAGATATTGTGCAATTTTTATCGATTAACAAAAAAAGCCTGAAAAAATTCAGACTTTTACAACTATAATTAAAATGAATAGAAATGAGCTATTCCAAAGGTAATTCGTAAGGTTCAAAACCAACACTGTCCTTATATATATAGTATACCGGCAAGTAAGAAAACGATGCTGTTATCAAAAGTCCAACCCCACAAAGAACAAGCCCAATAACTTCAGCAAACAATCCCGAAATTACTATCAAGCCAAAAGTGATAAGCCACTTCCTATTTCCCAAATCAAAACTTGACTTCACGATGTCGCCAACAGCCAATTCTGGATTAAAGGCAAAAATCACATTCATTAAACTTATGGGCACTATAACGTATAATATAGGTAATACGCACAACATTGCAGCCAACAGAGAAATCCCGTAACTGATCAACGCCAACTTAACCACCTTTACCAAATAAGGCTTCTTCAAATAATAGAAGTAATCATCCTTTTCCACCAAACCAAGATCCTTCGCCTTGCAAATTCGGTAAAAGGATGCCTTAAGCCCAAAAGCAATGACCATGGCAAAAAAAGTAAAAACCAACATAAACACCACAAAAGGAATCATCAAGAATGGATTTACATTATTATCCTGTAAAGCTTCCGGATTCCAAATACCCATAGCCACCATTGGCAAATACATTATAATGTAGAATGGCGCCAACATGGCAATAGTTATCAAAATCATGATAAGACCTTGTACCCAAACTTTTTTAAAAAGCTCGATACAATTATTGAAGATAGTGCCAAAATCCAATGGTTTGGCAGCATTAATTTTGGATTGAAGTTCTGAAAAAGTCATATTTAATTAATTGGTTACCTGTTAAAAATAAGCCATATTATTAACATATTAAAATCAACAATAACACTGCCATCTTGTCATAGATAACAAATAAATCGTATCTTTGCACACTTATTGAACACGGAACGCTTCAGTATTATATATGGAAAAGATTATAGAAGAGAACAAGCAGGGCCAAAGCCTTGTTTTAGAACAAAAGGAAGGTAACCAGCGAAAACTGTTTATTGAAAGTTATGGTTGCCAAATGAATTTTAGCGACAGTGAAATTGTAGCCTCGATTCTTTCTGAAAACGGATTTAACACCACCCAAAACCTTGAAGATGCCGATTTGGTTTTGGTGAATACTTGCTCCATTAGAGACAAAGCAGAACAAACGGTACGTAAACGTTTGGAAAAATATAATGCCGTAAAAAAAATCAACCCCAACATGAAAGTTGGTGTGTTGGGATGTATGGCAGAACGTTTGAAAAGTAAATTCTTAGAGGAAGAAAAAATTGTAGACCTTGTTGTAGGTCCAGATGCCTACAAAGATCTCCCTAACCTTGTTGCCGAAGTGGACGAAGGAAGGAATGCCGTAAACGTGATTCTTTCCAAAGAAGAAACCTATGGCGACATTTCTCCTGTGCGTTTAAACTCCAACGGTGTTACCGCTTTTGTATCCATCACAAGAGGTTGCGACAATATGTGTACCTTCTGTGTCGTTCCTTTTACACGTGGTCGTGAGCGCAGTCGTGATCCACAGAGTATTATGGAAGAAATCAATGATCTTTGGAGCAAAGGCTATAAAGAAGTGACCCTTTTAGGTCAAAACGTAGACAGCTACCTTTGGTATGGCGGCGGACTTAAAAAAGATTTCGAAAAGGCCTCAGACATGCAAAAAGCTACGGCAGTTAACTTTGCAAACCTTTTGGAAATATGTGCCACTGCGCTACCAAAAATGCGCTTCCGTTTTTCAACATCCAACCCTCAAGACATGACTTTGGATGTGATTGAAGCCATGGCAAAACACAATAACATCTGTAATTACATCCATTTACCTATACAGAGCGGAAGTAACCGTATTTTAAAGGAAATGAACCGTCAGCATACACGTGAAGAGTATTTTGACTTGATTGACAATATCAAAAGACTCATTCCAGACTGCGCCATTTCTCAAGATATGATTTCTGGTTTCCCAACCGAAACTGAAGAAGACCACCAAGACACATTAAGCTTGATGGAATATGTAAAATACGACTTCGGATTTATGTTTGCTTATTCTGAAAGACCAGGAACTTTGGCAGAGCGTAAAATGGAAGATGATGTTCCTGAAGAGACCAAAAAACGTCGTTTGGAAGAAATCATAGTACTACAACAAAAACATGCCTTGTACCGCACCGAGCAACATCTTGGTAAAGTTGAAGAAGTGTTGATTGAAAAAGAATCTAAAAGATCTGACGCCCATTGGTCTGGAAGAAACAGCCAGAACACCGTGGTGGTATTCCCTAAGGAAAACTACAAAGTGGGAGATTTTGTAAATGTGAAGATTACTGAATGTACTTCAGCAACTTTAATTGGAGAAGCTGTAGGATATTCAGAGAATAATTAGATTATAAAAGACAGAAGAACAAAGAAAAAGGAATCAAGAAAACCTAAAATATCTTGGTTCTTTTCTCTTAACTCTAAAATCTAACAGATAAATGGAATCAGTACAAGCCATTAAACAACGATTCGGAATCATTGGTAACGACCCAAAACTTAATCGTGCCATTGAAAAAGCCATACAGGTTGCCCCTACGGACATTTCGGTATTGGTTACGGGTGAGAGTGGTGTTGGAAAAGAGAGTATTCCGAAAATTATCCATCAACTTTCACACAGAAAGCATGGAAAATATATTGCTGTTAACTGTGGTGCCATCCCAGAAGGGACCATTGACAGTGAATTGTTTGGGCACGAAAAAGGCGCCTTTACTGGAGCTACCCAAACCCGAAGTGGATATTTTGAAGTAGCCGATGGCGGAACCATATTTCTTGATGAAGTTGGAGAACTGCCTTTGACAACTCAGGTCCGTTTATTGCGTGTTTTGGAAAATGGTGAATTCATTAAGGTAGGATCAAGTAAGGTCCAAAAAACCAACGTGCGTATTGTGGCGGCGACCAATGTAAACATGTTCGAGGCTATCAAAAAGGAGAAATTCCGAGAGGACCTTTATTATCGTTTAAGTACGGTTGAAATTAACATTCCACCTCTTCGTGAGCGAAAGGAAGATATCCATTTGTTATTTAGAAAATTTGCCAGCGATTTTGCACTGAAATACAAAATGCCTACCGTAAAACTTACGGACGATGCTATTGATTTGTTGCAGAAATACAGATGGAATGGTAATATTCGTCAATTGCGAAACGTTGCAGAGCAAGCTTCGGTATTGGAACACAACAGAACCTTAAATGCTCAAGCTTTACAACATTATTTGCCAAGCGGCGGAAGCAATCTTCCTGCGGTGATCAGTACTACCAAATCCGAAAGTGACTTTAGTAGCGAAAGGGAAATTCTCTACAAGGTACTTTTTGACATGAAAAGCGACTTGAACGATTTGAAGAAATTGACCATGGAGCTTATGAAAAATGGTAATGTCAAGGACATTCAGAAAGATCACGAAGGTTTGATTTCGAAAATCTACGGCAATGCTGGGGCAGATGAAAGTGACATAAGTGACATTGAAGATTTAGAAGTATTGTCTATTCCGGAGAAAACCCATGAACCAATCGATATTCCCGAACCTCCAATAGACAAATACCATTTTGCAGAAGAAATTGACGAGGAAGAAACACTGTCATTACAGGATAAGGAATTGGAATTAATAAAAAAATCACTTGAACGTCACCAAGGAAAACGTAAATTGGCTGCTGCCGAACTAGGTATTAGTGAACGTACCCTTTATCGCAAAATAAAACAATACGACCTATAATGAGATTTTTAACCTACTTCATTTTATGTGCCCTTTCATTGGTAATGGCATCCTGTAAAGTTTCCTATGGATTTACAGGAGCTTCAATTCCTGCTGGCACACAAACATTTCAGGTAAATTATTTCCAAAACAATGCGCCCTTGGTAGAACCAGGGCTAGATAGAGACTTTACGCTCGCCCTTCAAGATTTAATTTTGAATCAAACCAGTTTGGACTTGGTAAACTCTGGAGGAGATTTGGTATACGAAGGAGAAATTACAGAATACCGTATTTCTCCAACTACAGCCACTTCCGACAATAAAGCAGCTCAAAACAGACTTACCATTGGCGTGAATGTGCGTTTTTATGACAGAAACAACCCAGAAGGCGATCTTGAACAACGCTTTTCTTTCTTCTATGATTACCCCGCCGCGGCGCAACTTATAGGAAGCACAAGAGACACCGCCTTTGAAGAAATTTTTGAAAGGTTGACACAAGACATTTTTAATGCTACATTAGCTAAATGGTAATTTAATTCAACCTATGCAATTGCAGGATATTACATATCTACTTCAACACCCTCAGGAATTTACTTCGGAGCAATTGAGTGACATCACGGCTGTGATTAAGGAATATCCTTATTTTCAGGCGGCACGTGCATTGCATTTAAAAGGATTGAAACACACCGAAAGCTTTAGGTACAATCCAGAATTGAAAACCACTGCAGCCTACACCACAGACCGCAGTATCCTTTTTGATTATATCACTTCAGAAGCTTTCAACCAAAATGAGATTTCATTTCAAATAAAACAGAATTCAGAGCACATCAAGCAATTAGATGTGAATGAAGAAAGTGATATTTCCGTAAATAAAAGTGTTCTTATTGATGATGCTCTAAAACAGCACATCAAAGACTCCGAAAGGGTTTTGGACCCATTTTTGTTTGAAGAAAAAATTACCAAA
This sequence comes from Mangrovimonas sp. DI 80, assembly GCF_001975575.1. Lineage (NCBI taxonomy): Bacteria > Pseudomonadati > Bacteroidota > Flavobacteriia > Flavobacteriales > Flavobacteriaceae > Mangrovimonas > Mangrovimonas sp. DI 80. Next base: position 23,257 of record NZ_MSDT01000002.1, read on the forward strand.
GAGGAGGAAATCGAAGAACCTGAAATTGCTACCGAGGAAATCGAGGAACTGCCAATTATTGCTGTAGACACTGAAAACATTGAGCAAAGCCCGGAAGAGCAACTTCAGATTGGGAAACCTTTGGATTTCGAAAAAAACGAAACCCACTCCTTTTCCGAATGGCTTAAAATAACCAGTTTTAAACCCATTGAAAGGCAACCAAATATTGCTCCAGAAAAAGTAGCAGTTCCAGATGTTCCAAAAGAGCCAGAGCCCAAACCAAAGGCAAGGCCAATGGACAACAAATTGGACCTAATTGATAAATTCCTGAGCAGCAACCCTAAAATTGTACCTTCCAAGGAAGTTGCACCAAGCCCCAAACTCAACCTTAACAAGGATGACAACCAAAATGACGGCTTAATGACAGAAACTTTGGCCAGAATTTATCTAGAACAAAAAAATTATGACAAGGCGATTCAATCTTATAAAATTTTAAGTTTGAAATATCCAGAAAAAAGTGGTTTCTTTGCAGACCAAATTAAAGCAGTTAAAAAATTACAAGAAAATAATACTAAAGAATAAGAATCATGTTTACAGTTTTTTTAATACTTATTGTGCTTATCGCATTTTTATTGATCGTAGTGATTATGGTACAAAATCCTAAAGGAGGCGGGTTATCTTCTTCTTTCGGAGGTGGAGGCACCCAACAATTGGGAGGTGTTAAAAAAACTACCGACTTCCTAGACAAGAGTACTTGGGGATTGGCTACCGTGTTATTGGCACTTATCTTGTTATCTAACGTTGCTATTGGCGGTGGAAATGGAGCTGCAGAGTCTAAAGCTTTGGACGATTCTACTGTTGAGCAACCAGTTCAAGAAACTCCTGCTGCAACAACGCCAGCTACTCAAGAAAGTAATCCTGTAAGCAACGATTCAACAAACTAATTGAATTTATAAGTTCATTAAAAATGCCAACCCCTTCGGTTGGCATTTTTTGTTACTGAAAGTTTGTCAGTCACTTTGAATTGGCACATTTTTGGCTTCATCCAATTTCGAAAAACAAGTTTAATTAATCATAAAAATATAATACCAATGGGATTAAACATTAAACCATTAGCAGACAGAGTTCTTATTGAGCCTGTAGAAGCAGAAACTAAAACAGCTTCAGGAATCATTATCCCTGACACTGCAAAGGAAAAACCCCAAAAAGGAAAAGTTATTGCTGTAGGTAACGGAACCAAAGACGAACCTACGACTGTACAAGTTGGAGAGATGGTATTGTACGGAAAATATGCCGGTACTGAGCTAAAATTGGAAGGTAAAGATTATTTGATCATGAGAGAAAGCGACATTCTTGCAATTGTCTAATTCCCTTTCAAAATACCAACAACGCTCTCAATGAGTTTAACGTTTAAAAATATTTCAATTTAAATTTTAAAAGAATTTATTATGGCAAAAGATATAAAATTCGATATAGAAGCACGTGACGGTTTAAAACGTGGTGTGGATGCATTGGCAAATGCAGTAAAAGTAACTTTAGGGCCTAAAGGTCGTAATGTAATCATCAGCCGTTCTTTTGGTGCGCCTCAAGTAACCAAAGACGGTGTAAGTGTAGCCAAAGAAGTAGAGCTTGAAAATGAACTTGAAAACATGGGGGCTCAAATGGTAAAAGAAGTTGCTTCCAAAACCAACGATTTGGCTGGTGACGGTACTACTACTGCAACCGTTTTGGCACAAGCTATCGTAAAAGAAGGTTTGAAAAACGTTGCTGCCGGTGCTAATCCAATGGATTTAAAGCGTGGTATCGACAAAGCTGTTGAAGCTATTACTGCCGAATTACAAAACCAATCTCAAGAAGTAGGAAACTCTTCTGAAAAAATTAAACAAGTTGCTGCCATTTCTGCCAACAACGATGACACTATTGGTGATTTAATTGCTCAAGCGTTTTCTAAAGTTGGAAAAGAAGGTGTGATTACTGTTGAAGAAGCTAAAGGAACCGACACCTATGTAGACGTTGTAGAAGGTATGCAGTTTGACAGAGGTTACCTATCTCCTTACTTCGTAACTGATGCCGATAAAATGATTGCCGATTTAGACAATCCATACATTTTATTGTTTGACAAAAAGATTTCTAACTTACAGGAAATTCTTCCAATTTTGGAACCAGTTGCACAATCTGGCCGTCCTTTATTAATTATTGCTGAAGATGTAGAAGGTCAAGCTTTGGCTACTTTGGTAGTTAACAAACTTCGTGGTGGTTTAAAGATTGCTGCTGTTAAAGCTCCTGGATTTGGTGACCGTCGTAAAGCTATGCTAGAAGATATCGCAATCCTTACTGGTGGTGTAGTAATTTCAGAAGAAAGAGGGTTCTCTCTTGAAAACGCAGACTTGAGCATGTTGGGAACTGCAGAAACTGTAACAATCGATAAAGACAATACAACGATTGTTAATGGTTCTGGAAGTGCTGATGACATTAAAGCAAGAGTAAACCAAATCAAAGCTCAAATTGAAACAACTACTTCAGACTACGACAAAGAAAAACTACAAGAGCGTTTGGCCAAATTGGCAGGAGGTGTAGCGGTACTTTACGTTGGTGCTGCAAGTGAAGTTGAAATGAAAGAGAAAAAAGACCGTGTGGACGATGCTTTACACGCTACAAGAGCCGCTGTTGAAGAAGGTATCGTAGCAGGTGGTGGTGTTGCTCTTGTAAGAGCCAAAGCTGTTTTGGATAGCATTACTACCGAAAACTTAGATGAAGTTACAGGTATCCAAATCGTAGCACGTGCTATTGAAGCTCCTTTACGTACTATCGTTGAAAACGCAGGTGGAGAAGGAAGCGTAGTAGTTGCCAAAGTAAAAGAAGGAGAAAAAGATTTTGGTTACGACGCGAAATCTGAAACTTATGTAAACATGCTTGAGGCAGGTATCATAGATCCTAAGAAAGTAACCCGTATTGCCCTTGAAAATGCGGCTTCTGTATCTGGAATGATCTTGACTACAGAGTGTGCTTTAATTGATATTAAAGAAGATGCACCTGCCATGCCTCCAATGGGAGGTGGCGGAATGCCAGGTATGATGTAATATCAACCTTCATTAATCATAAAAAAACCGAAGCTTAATGGCTTCGGTTTTTTTTATATTATAGCTCCCCAATCTATAATCGAAACTAAATTCAATTAAAAATTAGCCGATTTCCTAAGTTTGTATTTTTTGAAGTCCTATCACTTTTATTGATTACAAATTTTCGTTTCCCCGATGAGAGCAATGGTATTTCGTTGACGTATTCAAATGTAATCTCTGCACTCGGCCCTAAATGATTTAGGAATTCTTCCTTGATGTCATTCTCAGAATTGAAGGCCTCTTCTACATTTAGTTTAAACACATAATTTTTATCCCCCTCCTGAATGAACTGATATTGTTTTACATGAGGGTATTTTAAAATATTATAGACAAAATAGGACGAAATAAAATTGCCACTAGCATCAAAAATCATGTCCATTTTTCGACCTTCTATCTGCTTAAAAACCGGATACTCACAACCATAACCTTCCTCATACCCCATCATACCGATGTCACCAGTGTCGTACCTAATCATAGGCATACAGCGATTGAAGTAGTCTGTAATAACGATTCTACCTAACTCCCCAATTTCGGCTGGCTCATTACTATCAAATTTCAACAGCTCCACATAATAACTAGCCCAATTGATATGGAATCCTAATCCATCTCCCAATAATTGCTGAGCAATGATTCCATTTTCAACATTGGAATATCTTGAAATCACTTTCACACCATAATAATCCTCGATGACTTCTTTAGTTTTGTCATTTAATTTTTCTCCAATTGCGATAATAAATTTAACTCCAGGATCCTTGCGTAATCTCCTACCAGATTTCAAAATATAGTCTCTTAATTCATTTAGGGCTGAGGCGTATGACACAATCCCCTTTCTTAGGTTATCTTTTTCTATTTCATCCAAAAGTTCCTGGATATCTCTTTCAGCTAATTTAGAAACGGGATGCATATAGATATGGTTTTTCCAGGCTTCAAAAGGCGTTTTGCTATTGTATTGATCCCAATGCCTGATATAAAAAAGTTTATCTCCAACATTAAACCCTAAAAGTTTTGCAAAATAAATAACATCTGCAGAATTTCTTTGTTTCTTTTCAAGGTTGTGGTACACTTTGAAAGGCGTCCCCGTAGACCCACTTGTATAAGCCGAATAATTGGTTTTATCTAAATACAATGACGATTTAAAATCGTCATAATTGGCTACTATGATATTTTTGTTAATAACGGGATAGTCTGATAGTTCTAAAGCCCCCTTGTAGGAAGCATAAAAGGGTGTAGTACTTGAAGCATGCTTCAAAATAGCTTTTAAATTTACACGCTGCGTTTCTTTCGAACTTTGGCACCCTAAATCATCCAGAACATCTTTAACCTCTAGATAATTATTTTTGATATTGTTACCTTTAAAAAAGTCTACCCCCCAAAAAACTTTTTGCCTTAATACCCCTAACATGCTTAAAATTTTATAATTAATGATTTATCCATAGTTCGATTTCCAATTATTATTCCTTTACAATTTTTCTTCTCTTCAACAATTTCGAATTCTGAAGAATCTCCATAATATACACGCCACCTTTCAAATAATTCAAATCATCAATCAAATATGAGGTCGTACTTTCAAAATGCTTCTTGAAAACAAGATGCCCTGAAATGTCATAAATGATAACCTCATCAATTTTCTGGTCATTTGTTCCGTCTATCTTAAGATCTAAATAACTATTAAATGGGCTTGGGGATACTGTTACCTTAAACTCCGAGGATAATTCTGTTGGGCTATAGGCATGTTTATCTAAAATTGCAGAATCATAATCAAACGGATTTGGATTGTTGATTCGAGAGGCCAACATTGTAGTGTTATCCAATCTAGAAGCTGCATTTCCTGCATCTATAGAAGCTAAAAAAGAACTTCCTAATTCGGCGGTAAACCCTGGCAACAAATTTATCTGGTTTACTGAAATTACCCGACAATTGGCATTTGAAGGGACCAAAAAATTATCTCCAACATCTATTACAAATTGATAATAGAAATTCTCCAAATCATGGTGGGTATTGGACACAGTATAATTAGACAGATCTGCCAATTGGTTTTCAGCATAAAACACTCCTAGTGCTTTACTATCTACAATGTCATCTGGATCTACCAAAGGCAATACTTCGCCATTAAAAACATAGGTACCATCATAGCGAATCATAGAAGTTATAATAAATGAAGACCCTCCAGGATTGGCCGTTTCCCAATCATCCCATAATTTATCAATAAAAGTATGATGCAAATAAAATATAGGGTCTCTAGGAGACAAAGGGGTAGGCATGGCGCCTCCAACCCATCTATGGGCTCCAGCATGTACGCGCCCTCTTTCCAAAGCATCCGAATACAACAAAAAATCCTGCATTGCTTGTACCATAGAGACATCCTGAGGGGTAGGCAATAAATTTATATCATTATTCACATAATTACGGTTCAAAACCCAGGCGGCATTAAATTGCCCCATAAAATCTTGATTCCATACAGGTGAAGATGTTGACTGGTCTTCAGATGAGTCCCACCAAGGAATGCTAATATCTGGATTTAACGCTTGCATTGCTTGCTCCATTTCAAACATTTGCATTCTATGCCATGCAAAGAAAATTTGCCGTTCAGGCTCATCAGGAAGATTAAAATGAATATCTAATTGCGTGGGATCGGCAGAATTATCAAAATTGAAAAAATCAGAATGAAACTGCGCTAAATCCGCTACCAAATCAGGCCCATTACGAAGTTCGTAAAAAGCATTGACCAATTCGTTTCTTTCGTAATCTGTCATCTCCTGATAATTTTTACGTATACTTTGAGCACAAAAGGATTGTACCACCGCACACATTAAAATTACATATATTTTTAATGACTTTTCCATTAACCAATTAATTTTTAAAACTTTCCACCTTTTCCTCCAATTGTTGAATCCGAGCTTCCTGTTGCAAAATATACAAAGTCAACTCTTCTATCTTCTCCAATAAAACAGCGTTCATTTCCCCCAAACCAATTCCCCGTTCCAAAACTTCGCTTCTACTAGGCACATTAATTAAATGCCCTTTTTCCTCAATATGATTTTTAACCTCTAATAAAGATGGTAACTTGTATGTGCTATCAAAAACATAATCTGGCCATGAAGCCTGTAAGGCCACCCTAACTTCTTCTGCAATCATATTGCCGGCAACAGCAAGCCTGTAACCTTGTGTATTGGTGGTTCCAATTCCAATATTTCTTGCCGCAAACAAATCCCTTCCTATCCAATCTACGGTGTCCAGATTAGCATTTAAAGAGGTATAATTTATACTATTGACACTCGTAGTTACCAAAAGTTCCGAACTAGCTGCGGAAGAATTCCCAGCGGCATCCAAAGCGACTACCGTAAAACCATAATCCGTTTCAGCCGTAAGGCCTCCTATGGAAAAACTCAATGCTCCACTACTAAAACCAATACTCTGCCCATCTTGAAATACTTCATAATTAACCACCCCTACGTTATCAGAGGATGCTGTCCACCCTAAAACCAAACTGTTAGCTGTAATATTGTTGGCAAAAAGCTCTGAAGGAGCCGTTGGAGCTATTGAGTCAGATGAGGACAAGGTTGTTACCAAAAGCTCTGTGCTTACAGAGGAAGCATTGCCTGCTGCATCAAAGGCCACGACCGTAAATCCGTATTGGGTATTTGCCGTAAGATTTCCCACCGAAAAACTTAAGGCTCCTCCACTAAAACCAATACTCTGCCCATCTTGAAATACTTCATAATTAACAACACCAACATTGTCCGTTGAGGCCGACCAACCAAGATCCAAACCTGACGCCGTTATATTGCTAGAATTAAGGTTGGTGGGAGCCGTTGGAGCTGTTGAGTCAGATGAGAACAAGGTTGTTACCAAAAGCTCTGTGCTTGCAGAGGAAGCATTGCCTGCTGCATCAAGGGCCACAACCATAAATCCGTATTGGGTATTTGCCGTAAGGTTTCCCACCGAAAAACTTAAGGCTCCACCACTAAAACCAATACTCTGCCCATCTTGAAATACTTCATAATTAACAACACCAACATTGTCCGTTGAGGCCGACCAACCAAGATCCAAACCTGACGCCGTTATATTACTAGAATTAAGGTTGGTGGGAGCCGTTGGAGCTGTTGAGTCAGATGAGGACAAGGTTGTTACCAAAAGTTCTGTGCTCTCAGAGGAAGCATTGCCTGCTGCATCAAGGGCCACGACCGTAAATCCGTATTGGGTATTTGCCGTAAGGCTTCCCACCGAAAAACTTAAGGCTCCTCCGCTCAACCCGATACTCTGCCCATCCTGAAACACTTCATAGTCCACAACACCAATATTGTCTGTTGCAGCTGTCCAACCAAGATCCAAACCTGTCGCCGTGACATTACTAGAATTAAGGTTGGTAGGACTTGATGGCGATTCGGAATCGAGCAAAAGAATACTTACATTATCAACAAATACTTCATGTCCTACCTGCCATCCTGAAATTGGTGCTGTATATACACGTATAAGAGGAGAAGTGTTGGTAGCTGTCAAAGTCCAATTATATTCAGTCCATGTAGTCCCTGTGATAACAGTCGTAGAAAACCCCTGAAAACCAGTCCAATTTGCAAAAGCTGGTGAAAAACTAAAATCACCTTGTCTTGCCCAAATACTTATTTGGTACTGTTGTCCAACCACGGCATTAAAGGTATAACTCATGTCTCTGGCACTTAAGCCTGTAGCTACTACTCTAAGACAAAAATTTCCAGAAAAAGGATTATCCGTTGATGAAGTAATATTAGCATTACTATTCCACCCGGTGGTAGCATCTGCTTCATTTAAAATCGAAGCAGCATTTGCATCATCATGTAGGTTTTGACTAAAAGCAGACCATACAGACAAGTACAACAAAAAAACACAAAAATTTTTCATAGCCTAGATTAATTAAAAAAGATGATACGTCCCGTTGAAGAAAAATATGCTATTAATCTTCTACTCTTCGGTGCTATTAATCTGTGCTTAAGAAGTCTGTATAGTATCAATAGGAGATACTCTTAAAGATATCAATATTGCGAGGAAAAAAAAAAATTATACCTCCTATTCCATAAAAAAACGACAAAATACAATTTAACACTACTAATATTACAACTAATTGATTTAAAGCCTTTTATGTGTTAAAAATTAATTAAGAAACCCCTTAATTTAAATGTAAATACCTTTCAAAAAAGGTATAAAAAAAGGTATAAAAATACTCTAAACACCCATTCTTTTTAGTTTGTGCTACTTTTTGCAAACAAAAAACCCGCTTCAACCTATATTGAAGCGGGTTTTAAATGTATTCATTACGGTCAACTGATGAACCTTAGTTCATCACTTCATATGTACCATCTGCTGTAATGCTTTTCCAAGTATCGGACCTAAAAGGGGATGCTGGAAATCCTTCTTCATTATACAAATTGCAATCGCCGGCATCATCTGCCCATCCATACCTAATGGCAACAGGATTTGTTACATTATCACAATAAACAATCACCTTATTATCCTTGATAAAAGCTTTGGCATAATAAAACTTTTGATCTTGTCCTGCCACTTCAAAACCTTTCACATAGCCATATCGGTCTGGAGTCATCAAACCACTGCCGGTATGCTCAAAAGTTACGGTAACCTGATTACCCTCTACTTGCATTGATTTATAAATAGGACTTTCACAAACGATATTCTTACCATATACATTACGTAAAGCTATCGCTGATAATCGTTTACCAACATCCTGTTTATTTGTTGGGTGAATATCCTTGGCGTTACCAATATCTGTTGTCACACACATCGCTGTATTTGGAACAGTTTGAGCCGTGTAAGACTGAGCTTCCCTTAACTCGGCCCAACGACTTCCGCTATTGCTGTTTCCATTAAACTCGTTAAAGCTCGATAATTGCACAAAATAAAAAGGAAACTCACCTTGCCCCCAATGCTGTCTCCAATCGTTGATCATTAAAGGAAAACTGGTTTTGTACTGTTCAGCTCTATGAACATTTGCCTCCCCTTGATACCAAATAACACCTTGGAAACTATAAGGCATCAACGGATTCAACATCGCGTTGTACAATAATGAAGGGTAGTTATTAGGTGAAAATTCATAACGCACATCAATAACGTTGAACTTCCATCCTCCTGCCAAAGCAATATCGGTATCACCAACTGTAACTTTCAAATCTGCAGGGTCTCCATAAATTCCACCACCACCAACATAATCGGTAACTTTTACAGCTACTACATTGGTTCCTTCCTTTAGCACACCTTTGTCAACGCTGTACTTTCTGCTTACGTCATATTGGCTGTTACTCCCCACTTCTACTCCATTTACATAGGTAACATCAACATCATCAACTTTTGCCAAATTCAAAATAAAAGGTTTACCAGCCAAATGAGCTGGTACTTCAAAGGTTTTTCTAAACCAAACAATCCCATCCATATTAGGCAATTGCTGGTTTTCCCATGCATCTGGAAGCATCATTGTTGGCCAAGTACTGTCGTTAAACTCTAGAGTAGTCACTTTGCCCAACTCTTCTTCATTTAATATTTTGCCTTGGATACTTTCAATTTTCTTAGCTATAACTGCCTTTTGTTCTTTAATGACACCTTCCAAATCTAGATCGGGTAGATTGGAAATATATTTACCAAATTCATCAATTTTGGACAAACCTTCCTTGCTCGTCCATGTTTCCACACAGGTTCCTCCCCAAGTGGTATTGATCAATCCAATTGGAACATTCAATTCCTTATACAGCTTTTTAGCAAAGAAGAAGCCCACGGCCGTAAAATCCCCAACATTATCACGATTGGAAACCGTCCAATTTCCTTGTTTTAAATGTGACTTTGGTTGGGCACTCATATCCTGGGCCACCAAAAATTGTCTGATTTGAGGATAGTCGGCGTCATTCATTTCCTGTTCGGCATAGGTAACACCACTCACAGCAAATTCCATATTAGACTGCCCGCTGCAAATCCATACTTCTCCAACCAAAATATTTTTAATTTGAATGGTATTCTTACCCTTAATAGTCATGGTGAATGGCCCTCCAGCTTTTTCCGATTTCAATTCCAAAGACCATTTTCCATCCTTGTCCGCTTTGGTTTTAACTTTTTGTCCGTTAAAGGATACTTCTATTTTTTCGTTGGCATCGGCCCATCCCCAAACAGGAATAGGCTTGTTGCGTTGCAAGACCATGTCATCTGCAAACAGTAAAGGCATTTCTACCTTGGCATAGCCAAAAATGCTCAACAACAAAATAAAAGGCAATACAAACTTTTTCATGTTCCTTCGTTATTTTTTAGTTTCAATTTTAATTACAAATGCTTTGTCATCGATTGTTTGACTTGGTGTGGTCAACTTCAGTCCTTCGGTGTCTAGTGAAAAAGGAATATCTTGGTCCGATCCTAAAATGCTGATTTTTTCAATAGAAAGTCCATCTTCACCTAACACCTTTGACGTTACAGACGATAAGGTAATTGGCGTATCATTACCTGGCCAACCCAATACAATGGCATAGATAGTATTTCCTCTTTTGGTGTATCTCACATCCTGAGCTGTATAGGTTAATTTATCCAAAAACATTCCTGATTTCTCCTGCTTGGTTGGCCCTTCTCCAAATACTTTCCAAGTTGAAGACCCATAAATAGCTTCTCCGTTGGTGTTCAGCCAATCCCCAATGGTCAATAAAATTTGTTGTTGGTTTTCAGGAATGATGCCGTTTTCCATAGGTGAAACGTTGAGCATCATCGCTCCATTTTTACTCACAATATCGGCTAACAGATCAATGATCTCATCTGCAGTTTTCAAACCTAAATCATGGGTATAGCTCCAACTTCCTACAGACACAGTTTCATCGGTTAACCAATAATCTTCCGTAATCTTGTTCATGCGCCCTTTTTCAAAGTCTTCTACACTCACCGATTTTGGTAATTCTCCTTCTTTATGGGTAATGACCACTTCTTGGTTACGAGCTAACGATTGATTGATATAATAGGCGGCAAATTCTTCTTTGTAGGTATCAGGAATTTTATCAAGCTTCCCGTCAAAATAAATTAGATCTGGATGGTAGTTGTCAATCACTTCTTTTAATTCTGCCAACCAATTGCTGTAAAACACCTCTTTTTCAATGTTTCCATATAGAATGCTTAACTCAGGATCATTAGAGGCTGTTGGCATTTTGGGATTGTATGGAAAGTACGAAGTGTCATCCAACCATTTTGTAGAATCCTGCTGAAAAATCTGAAGGTTTCTGGCCTTGTGGAATGAGGTAACAAACTTCATCCCCTTTCCGTGGATAGCTTTACCTAATTCCCCCACAATATCGCGATGTGGACCTTTATCCATGGAATTCCACGGATTAGTTTCACTATCCCAATTGGACCAACCATCGTGGTGTTCGGCTACGATTCCTGCGAATTTAGCCCCCGACTTTTGGAACAAGTCTGCCCAAGCTTCGGCATCAAACTGTTCAGCCTTGAACATGGGTACGAAATCATGATACCCAAATTCTGATGGTTCTCCAAAGGTTTCCACGTGATGTTTGTTTTCAACGCTGCCTTCAACGTGCATCAACCTCGGATACCAATCGTTGGCAAATGCCGGCACCGATAATACGCCCCAATGGGCATAGATTCCAAACTTCGCCTCACGGAACCATTCCGGAGCTTCTTGGTAGGCTGCCAAGGAATCCCAGTTAGCAGCATAATGAGGTGTTGAAACTTCCTCTTTTTGAGGTTCCTTTTTACTGTTGTTACATGCTGTAAACACAAAGATAAGCACCAAAAGGCTGATGCTTATCTTTATTAATTTAATCCTATTCATCACTTTCTTTTAGTTGTTGCAATTTGTAACGGCATCAATGATATCTGGGAAGTATTCTTCTCCTGTATTCCTGTTGAATAATCCCATTTGGTGGTTATCAGGATAACCGTTATCCCAAACCACTGGTACCAATCCGTGATTTAACGCAGCTTCAGTAGTTTTTTGGTAGTAATAGGATCTGTAAGTTTCGGCTCCTTCCACTTCCCCTCTGTAACTTGCGCCATATTCACCTAAAATTACACCTATACCTTGATCAACATAATTGGTTTGCATTTTAGTAAATTGGGTTTCCAACCAATCTTCATCTCCCCAACCTGCAGTGGCCAAAGGATCTGTGGCAATCGCTCCCCATTGCCAGGCGTTATCGCTATTTACATCTAATGTAAACTGATAAGGGTCGTAATAGTGTACTTCCATCAACATTCTATTTGCAACGGTATCTTCTGGAATTACCGCAAAATTAACAGTATGGTCTATGTTGGTATTGAAGCCTTGAACCGTTAAATAACGGTAAGCATTTCTTCCTCCTGTGGCACGAACTGTAGAAATAAAGGTTTGGTTAAAACTGTTTTGAACCGTATAATATTCTTCCGTTGGCGTTCCATAGTCACCCTCTACCATTACTTCATTAGATCCCGCAAATACCAGGTGATAATCGTAGTCTCTATAATAAATGGCAATTTGCTGCCACATTTTAGCCAATCTGTCATTTACATAATCTTGATCCTCATAGGTAGGTTGCATCCAACCACCATCCCAGTGAAGATTCACGATTGCAAACATATCATTATCCAACACATAGTTAATCACTTCCTCTACACGAGTTAAGCCTTCATTGCTAATGGTATAATTATCATCTCCCTCTTGGATATAATTACTCCAAGCCACCGGAATTCTAATAGTATTGAATCCTGCTGCTTTAACTGCATTGATTAAATCTTGATTGATTAATGGATTTCCCCAAGCGGTTTCACCGCCCACAGCTTCCAAAGAATTACCAACATTCCATCCCAAGCCCATAACATCAGTTAACTGAACAGAAGTATACTCACTCATCTGACTTGAATCTGGAGCAATTGATAAAATTGAACCTGCCTGAGTCACTTGAATTTCTTGACTAGACTCCGAAGTATACACCTTGATAACAGCTGTACGATCTGTTTCCACATCGCTTACTGCTGCTTGAACTGTAACACTTCCATTACCCAAACTAGAAGAATTGGAAAGAGTCAACCAATCTGCCTCAGTATTTACTCCCCAAGTAATGTTTGGAGAAGTTGACACATTAAAAGTTGCTTCTCCTCCACTTGAAGGAAAACTCAGCTCATCAGTGCTCAAAGTAAAATTAACACTTCCTCCACTATCTTCATCGCTATCACTATTGCAGGAAGTAAAGCCTACCAGCATTATAATTAATGCCATAGCCTTAAAAATGCTATTAATTGTTTTCATAGTTAGAATCTTGAATATTAGTTAACTGTTATTGTTTGTTCTGCAACTATATTTCTTGAGGAGTTCCCCACTCGAATTTGGTAATTCCCTTTTTCAACTTCCCATGACTTAGTAGCCACATTATAGAATGCCAACTCTTTTATAGGAATTTGAACGGTTACGGTTTGCGAAGCCCCTGCCTTAACATCTACTTTGGCAAAACCTTTCAATTCTTGCGCCGCACGCTCAACTTTAGATTCTGGTTTAGAAACATACACCTGAATTACTTCTTTCCCTTCAACAGCTCCTGTGTTTTTCACGGAAACCTCTACAGAAATGGTTTCATTTTCTGTGTAAGCCTCGGCATTCGTTTTAACACCGGAAATTGAAAAATCTGTGTACGACAATCCATATCCAAACGGATATAGAGGCGCTACATTTTTAGTGTCGAACCAACGGTAACCCACCAAAATACCTTCCTCATATTTCACAACATCATCACCAGGGAAGCTGTTAGTAGAATGCGCAGGAGAATCTTTTAAAGCCACTGGCATGGTCCAAGGTAATTTACCCGAAGGGTTGATGTTGCCCAATAACACATCGGCAAGTGCATTTCCACCTTCTGAACCATTGAACCAACTCCACACCAAAGCTTTGGTACTTTCACTCACATTTTTAATGTCGAAAGGCGCTCCGGCAATCATCACCACAACGGTGTTAGGATTTACCTCCATTACTTTTTTGATCAATTCTTCCTGACCAAATGGCAAGTTCAAGTTTCTACGGTCTGAAGCTTCTGTTTCGTAATCTCTGTTTGACCCTGCAAAAATGATGGCCATATCAGAGTTTTTAGCAGCTGTTAAGGCTTCTTCCAACTTCGCTGGATCCAATTCATCCACCGTGATTGGGCCTTTTAAGGTTACTTCCTGCTTTTGATCGTTCTCATTTTTAGAATAACGCTCCAAATACCCTTCCGCATAGTTGATTTCAATACCTTCTGGCAATCTGTTTTTCAAACCTTCCAAAGGTGTAACCTCACGCTTGGTTTTTACACCGGCTCCAAATCCACCCAAGGCATTTTTCTTGGTAGCGTTGTTTCCAATAACCGCAATGCTCTTCAAACCTTCGGTTTTAATTGGCAACATATTGGCGTCGTTTTTAAGAAGTACTACAGACTCCGACGCAATCTTGTAAGCATCTTCAAAATGCGCTTCGGTGTTGATACTTCCGGTAGCACGTCCCTTATCGTCGATACTCTTAAGTGTGTACATTACCTGCATGATTCTACGAACGGATTTGTCTACCTGAGCTTCGGCAACTTTTCCTGATTTTGCTGCTTCAATTAAGGCATCTGCAAAGTAAAATTCATTGAATGGTTTTGGTGTTCCCATTTCAATATCGGTTCCATTTTCCAAAGCTTTTTTGGTATCGTGAACAGCTGCCCAATCTGAAATTACAATTCCTTCAAATCCCCATTCATCACGAAGGACTTTGTTCAACATATAGTCATTTTCACATAGGTAATCGCCTCTAAATTTATTGTAGGCTCCCATAAAACTATAGGCATGGGCTTCTTCCACCGCCGCTTTAAAAGCCGGCAAGTAAATTTCACGAAGTGTACGCTCATCAATTTGAACGTCTACAAAATCACGGTTGGTTTCTTGGTTGTTGGCTGCATAGTGTTTTACACAAGCCGCCACATCATTTTCCTGAAGCCCAACGATAAAGGGAACCGTCATTTTTTTGTTCAAAAATGGATCCTCGGTGAAATATTCGTAAGTTCTTCCTCCAAGCGGTGTACGGATAATGTTAATGGCTGGCGACAATAACACATCCTTATCTCTTGCGATGGCCTCTTCCCCAACACTGTTTCCGAATACATAGCTCAACTCAGGGTTCCAAGTTGCTGCTACCCCACCACCCGCTGGGTAGTACGTCGCGAAGTCATTGTCCCATCCTGCAGCTGACCAGTTGTCTTTTGAGATTTCTTCTCGAACTCCCAACGGCCCATCGGCCATGGTCAATTCTGGAACTCCCAAACGCTCCACGGCAGCAGTTGCAAACATGGTGCTTCCGTGTAACATGCCTACTTTTTCTTCCAAAGTCATTTGTCCCATCAACGAATCGATTTTAGCATCGAATTCGTGGGTTACCGGTTTCCCTTTATAGGTGGTCTCCACTTTGGCACTCTCGGCCACTACTGGCTCGGATGTCTTTTCTTCCTTACATGACATTGCCAGCAAAGACGCTGCAACTACAGAGGTATATATTAATTTGTGTTTCATTTGTAATATCTATTATTCTATTTGAACTGACGGTGTCTCTAAATTATCTGCAACTTATTTTAAGTTGATGGTCTGTGCTTGTCCGTTGTACTCTATAGTTTGTCCTTCCGCATCATAAATAAATGCCTTTGGATTGTCTTTGTTAACAGGTACAATCACGAATGTTCTGTTTTTAAGCATCCCATCAAACGCTCCTTGACGTTCACCAATGGTCAAAGTCCCTTCGACCTCGTTGTATTGGAATGGAATGTGTGCATACTTTCCTTGTTCGTAGTTGTAGTTCACTCCTTCGTCTTCATATAAATTGAAGCTTCCGTCTTTTCCTTGGTATACATACAACACGATTGTTTCGGCTGGTTTTTGATCTGTATACTGAATTTCCGGACCTACAGGAATGATAGAACCTTCAGGAATGAACAACGGAATACGACCATAAGGTGCGTCTACTGTTTTCGACTGTCCTCCGTTGATGAATGCTCCTGTGTAAAAATCATACCAACCAGAAGTACTTGGGAAATACACCTCACGACTGCGTGCACCATATTCGTAAACAGGGTTCACCATTAACGATGGTCCAAACATGAACTGATCGCTGATGTTTTCTACTTGCTTATCCGCAGCAAAATCCATTACCAATGGACGCATGATGGTATAATCGTCGAAATAAGTTTTCCCTGCCAAGGTGTAGATATAAGGCATCAAGCGGTAACGCAAATTGGTGTAGTACAAAATTGACTCGTAAGCTGGGTGCCCTTCCGGTGCAATGTGCCAAGCTTCACGGAATGGATACTGACCATGTGCTCTGTACAATGGTGCAAAAGCACCAAATTGATACCAACGCGCATTCAACTCTCTCCACTCTTTATAATCTTCAGTCTCTTGTCCAGACTTGTTATAATCCAATTGAGCCGCTACATAACGATCCTCAACACAGAATCCACCTATATCCATGGTCCAATAAGGAATTCCACTTACCGCGAAATTAAGTCCCGCAGAAATCTGTGCTTTCATATCTTCCCAACGGGTGGCGATATCCCCACTCCAAGTAGCTGTTGAATAACGTTGTAATCCAGCAAAACCAGATCTTGTCAACAAGAACACACGCTTATTCGGTTCAACATCTCGTTGTCCGTTGTAAATAGCTTCGGCATTCATCAAGGCATAAGTATTAAAGTATTCTGTTGAAGGTCCCAAAGCTGTTGGCCCTTGCAACGCCTTGCGGTATTCCATATCGGTACAATCCAAAACGTTTGGCTCACTGGCATCCATCCACCAAGCATCGATGTTCAATGGATAGTAATGCTCATAAATTTGGTTCCAGAACAGTTTTCTTGCATCTGCAGAATATGCATCGTAGAAGGATCCAATATATCCAGGACCTACCCAATCGCGAATGCTATCCTTGATAGCCTGTCTGTACATCCATCCTTTTTGATCGAATTCCTTGAAGTGTTCTGTATTTTGATAGAACTTAGGCCAAACAGAAATCATCATTTTTCCGTTCATAGCATGAATAGAATCCAACATTCCCTTTGGATCTGGGAAACGGGCTTTGTCAAACTCATGGCTTCCCCATTGGTCTTCTTCCCAGTGGTTCCAGTCCAATACAATATTATCGATAGGAATTTGGCGTGCTCTAAACTCTCTCAAAGTGCTCAAAATCTCATCCTGAGTTTTGTAGCGTTCACGGCTTTGCCAGTATCCCATGGCCCATTTTGGCATCACCTGGGATTTTCCTGTAAGGGTGCGGTAACCTTTAATAATCTCGTCCATTGAGTTTCCGTGAACAAAGTAATAATCCATTTTTTTGTTCATTTCACTCCACCACACTTGGTTTCCTTTTTCAACTTCCGGTTGTGGGGTTCTAACTCTTAAACCACAGTAAGAACTTCCTCCGTTTGGTTGCCATTCTATACGCAATGGCACACGTTTACCAGCTTCCATATTGAAGGTAAACTTATAGCTGTTAGGGTTCCAAGCGGTTCTCCAACGCTCAGGTACCAAAAGCTCATTATTCAAGAATACTTTAATGTATCCTGCGTAGTACAAGATAAAGTTGAACTCACCACTTTCAGCAGCTTCAATGTCCCCTTCATACAATACTTCAGCATTTTTTAATGGGAAGTTGGCCGGTAAATTTTTAATGCTCTTAACGTCTTCAAAGAAAATTGAAGGTTCATCCCTTACAATAGTTTGACCTCCATTATCGGCAGTTTTGTATGTTCCGGTTAACGCATTTTCCTTGCCTTCTTTATTATAAAGTTTAAACACTTCGTTCAATTGCAGATACGGACGGCTGTCACCAAAACGGCTCAAGGCATAACTGTCCCAAAGCAATCCATAGTTTTTGTTAGACACAATAAATGGCACAGAAACCTTAGTGTTATATTGAAATAACTCTTCGCTTTTATCTTTGTAATTGTATTCATCGGATTGGTGCTGTCCTAAACCATAGAACGCCTCATCTGCTGGCGAATCGAAGATTTGACGAACGCTGTAACCTTTGGTTCCTTCGACCTCAATAGGCTCAAAGGTTTTTCCGCCTCCAGCTTGTTCAGACAGAACTACCTTCCCGTTTTTATCTTTAAATGTAATTCCTCCATCAATGCTAGACACCAACACATTTAAGGCTTTTGTGGAAAGCGTAATGGAATCGCCCGTTTGCGCAACGTCAAACGGAACCGTCTTAATATTTGGAAGAATAATTAAACTAGAATCTTTTGGAAATTCCTGATCGGGAGTTGCCGACACATGAATCAATTCATCCCCTAAAACTTGCAGTCGCAGTTTATGTACATCGGTGTTGTTGGCCTGCTTTAAATTAACAACAATACCATCATTAGTTTTCTGATACAGTTGTTCCTCCTTAGCACAAGAGGCAAAAAGCAAACCCGTTAATAAACCCAGGTATATTTTGTTTCTTTTCATTGTGATTGTGTTTTCTTCCTTTAATTTATGATTTGAAATACATTTAAATTCTACTTGGTTGTCACCGTAATTGTCGCTTCTTGCAAGCCATCCGAAGTCACTTTCAGTGTGGCAATTCCGGCCTTATCTGTAGATCTTACTACTACCAAACATTTTCCGTTTAGAGCTTTGTGAGTCTTCCCTTTGAACGATTCATGATTGGTTGGGTCTCCATTGCCTACTGCAAAGATTTCCCCGTTTCCTTCTATTGAAAAATTCAATTGATTTTGCGCTGTTGCCACAAAATTCCCATCGGCATCTACCACATCAACAGTGATAAATGACAGGTCTTTGCCATCTGCGGAAATGGTTTGTCTATCGGCAGTCAATTTAACCGTTGCTGCTTCCTCTGCTGTTTTTAATTCTTTTTCCAAAACTACCTGACCATCTTTTCTGGAAACAGCTTTCACTGTTCCTACTTCAAAAGGAATTCGCCACATCACGTGCAAATCGTCTCCCTCCTTTTTCTTAATGCCCTGTGATGTTCCGTTGACGAATAATTCCACTTCATCGGCATTGTTGTAATAAGCCCAAACATCTACGGTTTCCCCTTCAGTCCAATTCCAATGAGGGAAAATGTGAAGCACATCCTTATCGGTCCATTCACTTTGGTACATGTAATACACATCTTTTGGAAAACCAGCCAAATCCACAATTCCGAAGTAAGAACTTCTGGACGGCCACACATACGGTGTTGGCTCACCTATATAATCGAAACCTGTCCAGATGTACATTCCAGAAAGGAAATCGTATTTTTTAATGATCTTCCAAGTCTCCTCATGGGTAGAGCCCCAAGGGGTGCTTACCTGGTCATAAGCAGACACGGTGTTTCCAGGATTTCCTCCATCGAAAGGCAAATCCCAACGCACCGGCCAACGCTTTAAAGTATCCGATTTTTTATCGTAATACCCTCTGGTTTGTAATCCCGAAGTTGTCTCCGTTGCAATGAACGGTGTCTCCGGAAAATTCTGTTGGTGAAAAGGAAATGTATTATGTGCGTAGTTGTAACCTATCAAGTCCAATACACCTGAAGCCGCTACAGGATTTAAACTCGCTTTTTCTACATCAAATTGTGTCGTTACATCGGCATTTGGCATGTTTACAGGTGGATTCATCGCCACGGTAATGGGTCTTGTAGTATCCAATTTTCTAACGATGGCTTTTAATTCCTTAGCCGTTATAACACCTTGCTCATTCCACTGCTCCTGAATTTCGTTCCCTACACTCCACATAAAAATACTCGGGTGGTTACGGTCACGAATAATAAAGTCTTCCAAATCCTTTTGATGCCATTCTTTCCAGTAATTGGCATAATCGTGAGGCGATTTTGTGTTGTTCCACATGTCGAACATTTCGTCCATCACAATGAAGCCCATGGTATCACAAAGTTCTAACAGTTCTGGTGTTGGAGGGTTATGGGCAGTTCTAATGCCGTTCACCCCCATGTCTTTCATGATCTGCAATTGGCGCTCTAAAGCGCGTGTATTTACCGCAGAACCCAAAGGTCCTAAATCGTGGTGGTTGCAAACCCCTTTAATTTTTACTTGTTCGCCATTCAGCAAAAATCCTTTGTCTAAATCAAACTCAAAAGTTCGGATACCAAAAGGTGTTGTATACTCATCTACGGTTTGCCCTGCAACCTGAACTTCGGTTTTAGCTGTGTACATTTCAGGATGTTCCACAGACCATAATTGTGGTTGTTCTACCGTGATATTTTGAGTAATCGTTTTACTGTCATTTGCATTGATACTGGCTAAAACAGTAGCAGTCCCCACTTGTATATTGCCTTTATAAATGCTTGTGATAACTGTGGCGTCTTGTGCTTCGGCATCCTCATTTTTAAGATTGATTTCCAAAACGATTTCAGCCCGCTCTGTTGACACGTTAGGAGTCGTGATAAAGGTTCCCCAAGTATCTACATGCAATTTGTCAATAGTCTTCAACCAAACATTTCGGTAGATTCCAGATCCGGAATACCAACGCGAGTTAGGTTGTTTGGAATTATCAACTTTCACTAAAATTTCGTTCTCCCGACCATTGTATTTTAAGTAAGGTGTAAGGTCGTACTCGAACCCAATATACCCGTTGGGACGATTTCCTACATGATGACCATTAATCCATACGTCGCTGTCCATATACACACCGTCGAAATGGATAATCGTTATTTTGTTGGCATCTTCAACTGTAAATGTTTTCTTGTACCAACCTAAACCTCCTGGTAAATACCCGCCTCCTAAATCGGCAGGATGGTCTTTTTTGAACTCGCCTTCAATGCTCCAATCGTGCGGTACATTAAGAGTACGCCAATTGGTGTGTTCCGAAATAGAATCGGAAGCTTGAGCGGCTAAATAAAATTGCCAATTATTGCTAAAATTCACTTCTCTTGCGGAGGTTTCACCAGAAACTTTTGGCGATTGACAAGAAGCGCAGACAACCAAAATTGTTAAAAATACACTTATCGATTTAAGCGAAAAAAAATTGAACATTGCTCTAATTGGATTTTGTTTGTGTTACTATTTATAAATAGGTAAGAAGCAGTAAAACACACTGCTTCTTACCATAATTTTAATTCAATATGACAATTGCAATTGTCATGATATTTCAGTTTTTATCGGCTAAAACCGATGGTGATAGATTAGTAAATTACAATACTGTCTATAGTTGCACTTACCGCTTCAAGATCTGCAACATCAGTTGCTAATCCTGCAATATCAACTACAAACACAATACAGCCTTCAACAGCTGCACCTGGTACATAAGAAACGGTATACGTTCCATCTCCATTAACAGTCACAGCGTTACCACTACCATTTGGTGACCAATCTGGATCTGCGTAATAAATAGATGCATCATATGAACCAACAGCACCTTCATTTAATGTGATACCACTTAAAGTAAAGGTTACTTCTACAGAATTATTAAAGAACATATCATCTGCATTCAATCCCGGATCAAGGTTAGTATCACCATAAATATTGTGGATTTCTAAACGTAAGTTTCCATTGGTTTCTATATCTCCATAAACCAATTTGGAAGTATCATAAGCTACCTCAGTACCTTCTTCCTCTCCACCACCGCTAGAACCACCTGCATTTGGTTCTAAATGGAACGCCGTATATTGTGAAGGGTTGTTCACATCATCAACAGCTCCTAGCCACATATCAGACACATTTCCATTCTCGTCAGTATCTATACGCAAAATACGTAGTTCATTATTGGCATCTGGACCAAAACTTGCCCAGTTGATCAATGTAAATGTTGGTACCGGTACTGAGAATGAGTAAATCCCTGAACTATTAATTGAATAGGTTCCTTCGGTGGTTGTTCCATCAGGAGACACAAACACTACAGAATTATCTGCAGAATCCATAGTCATAGAGAAATCTCCATACACTGCTGGATCTGGTGTTCCTAACCAATCAGGATAATCTTCTGGCGATTGCCATCCGTTCATCATTGTGCCACTTAAGGTAGCCCAATCTAGTGGATTGCTTTCAGACAGTTTCCACTCGATAGCCGTAGTAGTAATTTCAGAAATAATATCTTCCCATCCACCTGGCAAGGTTGGCTCTTCTGGTCCAGTTTCTTCTGGTACCCAGTTATCACTATACTCTTGAGAAATGAAGTTATATACAATCATGGCTGGTCCTTCTGATGAACACGATCCGATAGCCTCACGAATTACACCTAACTGCATAGCGTCATCAGTAATTGAGAAAATGGTAAGGTTACCCCAGTTTGAAGAACACGTATCATACCCAACATTGTGGATCATTTGAGCATTAGACATTAACAACTTATAGTTATTTAAGTCTAGATTGTAAGTCCCGTTTTGAACTCCCAAATCAGGTAAGGTCAAGTGATCAACGGTTACATATGGCCCTCCTTGAAGATTAAACTCCATATATCCATAATCGGCAGCATCCATAATCCAAGTGTTACTTGCCCAATCTGGAGCCCATGACCAACAATCGTCTCCATAACAACCTTCATCACCACCTTCTAACCAACCATTATCGGTTCCGTAGAAATACATAGGCCCTGTAAAATACTTGGATACACCATCGGCATTCAAGTCTAAATACCATTTTTTAGAATTTCCTTGTCCACCAGACAACATATTCCAAATAGGGTGGTTTATGTAGTTGAAGTTATCCTCAGACACTGTGATAGTTATTGGTTCAGCATCCACCAGACCACCTGCAGTCACTGCAGAAAAATTAATGGTGTACTCCCCTGCAAAGGCATAATGCACTGTATCTATAGCTCTGTTGGATTGCCCTGTCTCGTAATCCCAAACAGGCACCGTTTCAGGAGTGTTATTAATTAAAATAACCGTATTTCCTCCTGGGTCGATAGAATAATCTTGAATTACCGAGAAGTCAAGTTCTGAAGGATCCAATTTTCTTCCTAAATCATAGTCTTCACTACAAGTAAAGAAGGTCATTAAGATCCCAATTAACATAAAGATTTTAATAGTACTTTTCATAATTTTCTATTAATTAGTTAACTACCAACCAGCGTTCTGTTGAAGAACACCACCCGATAATGTAATTTGCGTATTTGGAATTTGAGACAACCCTTGAGTAGTTTGGAAATTAGCTCCAGAAATACTTTTAGTTTCCTCAATGTTACCTGTTAGCACTGTAGTACTTTCTTCAAGTTCAGCAGCAGCAGTTCCTACACCTTGACGCATTAAATCCCAATATCTAATACCTTCCAAAGCAAACTCCTTGTGTCTTTCCTTTAAAAGGTTTTCAGCATTAAAGGCCAATGGTGTAAAATTATTTCCGTAAGCACGTTGTCTTACTTGGTCGAAGTAACTTTGCGCACTTCCACTACCAAGTTCAGCAGCCATTAATAACACATCTGAATATCTAATAGCAAAGTAATCCTGGTATTGTTCAATTTGGAAATCTCCTGTAGCTAAAATTTGTGTAGTGCTAACTAGATTACCAGCTTCATCATAGGCAGACATAGGTGTATACTTCTTGTTGTAGTAACCAGTATATTCTCTTTGACCTTCAAAATTATCAAAAGGAATACCTTCTTCATCTACTGCTATCACAGTTGCAAAACGTCTGCTATCACCATCGCTATACAAGTCATATAATTTTTCAGTAGCTGTGATTCCCCAACCATTTCCATAAGGGAAACTCATGAACTCACGCATACCAAATAATACCATCCAATGGTTACCGTCCGTATTTCCGTTATAGTCACTAGTATAGGTATACTTTACAGAAAACACAATTTCTTCATTGGCTTCACCTGCATACGTAGTGCCATCTTCATTAGTACTAGCCGCTGGCCATAAATTCGCAAAATCTGATACCAAAGCATGACCACTGGAAGCAATCACATCTTCCATATGTGCCAAAGCATCGGCTTGCGATACCAAACCAACCAAATCTGAAGTCCCATAGTATCCTGTATAATATAGGTATACACGTCCTAACATAGCCTTAGCAGCCCAACGTGTTGCACGTCCATTGGCCACTTCGGTGTAGGCTTCATTTGGAATATTTTCAGCAGCATACAATAAATCTTCTGCAATCACAGTATATACATCTGCTGGATCTGCTTGAGGAATATTTTCGGTTGAAGGCTCTGTTAACAATGGAACGTTCCCCCAAAGGCGTACCATATCAAAATATAGATAGGCTCTGATGAAACGGGCCTCTCCAACATAACGGTTTCTTAAATCTTCGTTGCCAGTCCAATCTATTTGATCGATTCTTTGCAACAACACATTACAACGATATAGTGCTTGGTAATACTTAACCCAAGTGTCGTTGTACAAGTCCTGGAATGCAGGGGCTACGCTCATATCAAATTCATCGATTGCTTGGTAATCTGGGTTATCTGAATATCCCAAACCACTGAAACAATCGTCTGACATTACTTCCGAAGCGGTATAGAAGGTTCTTCCCGAGGCTCCAGTAACTACCTGCAAGCCATCATAACACCCAACCAAAGCTGAATAGGCGTGTTCCGGAATTTGGTAAAAACTTTCGTCTGTGGTATCTGTTATGGGAGCCGTGTCCAAAAAGTCATCAGCACAACCCACCATGGCCAGCATTCCCAATGCCACTATATATTTATTTATTTTTTTCATGGTTCAATTTTTAAAATTTAACGTTTAACCCCAACATATAGGTTCTAGGTCTTGGGTAATACCCTACGTCCACTCCAGATGAGAAACTGTAATTATCATCGGAAATACCAAATCCTACTTCTGGATCCATACCGTCATAATCTGTAAACGTATAAAGGTTCAATACAGAGAAGTACAAACGGAATTGCTCAGCAAAGAAATTTTTGTTTTTAGAACCTCTTGCAATGTCATACCCTAAAGTACCCGTACTGATTCTTAAGAAATCTCCATCGTGAACAAAAATATCAGAAAACGTACTGTAATTTTTGTTGTCCACAGTTACTCTTGGAAGCGTATTTGAAGACCCTGGTCCATGCCAACGATCTAAAATTTGTCCAGTCCAGTTTTGGTTTGCAGAAATGTTTCTGTAGGACTGTACAATTTGGTTACCTGCTACACCATTAGCCTGTAAAGAAAAATCAAACGCTTTATAGTTAAATCCTAAAGAGAATCCATAAGTGAAATCTGGATTTGGATCTCCTATTTCGGTTCTATCATCCCCATCAATCACACCATCACCGTTTGTATCTTTATAAATTAGATCTCCAGGTTGTGCACTTGGTTGCAATAAGTCTCCATTAGCATTTACGTAGTTGTTAATGTCTGCTTCAGTTTGGAATACGCCAGCCGTTTCATATCCCCAGAAGTATCCAAGAGGATGTCCTTCTTCAGCTCTATAAAACTCTTGAGAGTTATCCCATAATTGACCACTAGCACCGTGAATAATCCCATCTTCTGTTGGGATTTCACCAACTTCATTTTTGTTGTAAGCACCGTTGAAACTGAAATTATAACTAAAGTCCTCGTTCACGTGGTTGTTATATCCCAACACAAATTCAACCCCAGTATTAACTACACTACCTCCGTTGATATAAGGTGCATCTGCTCCTGTGGTTGCTGGAATTGGCGCCAATACCAACCAATCTTTTTGAGTTTTACGGTACCAGTCGAAAGCAAGGGTTAACTTAGAATCCAAGAATCTGGCATCAAATCCAAAATCCAACTCCTCTGCTGCTTCCCACTGTAAGTTCTCATTTCCTAATCTGTAAGGATAGGCCCCAGGAGTCAACACGCCTTCATCTCCTCCAAAAATATAGTTGGTGTTGCTTGTTCTTACCAAACCTAAGAATTGGAAGTTCCCAACATTTTGGTTACCAACTTGACCCCAGCTACCTCTAAGTTTCAAGTAATTCATGAAAGAATCGCCATCTCCCATAAAATCTTCTTTACTGATAACCCAACCTGCAGATACAGATGGGAAGTACCCCCAACGGTTACCTCTAGCAAATTGTGAAGATCCATCGGCTCTAAAAGTAGCATTCAACAAATACTTCCCTTTATAGTTGTAGTTCAATCTTCCAAAATAAGACATTCTCTTTGAAATATTTTCTGGACCTCCAGAAAGAGAAATTTGTGTACCATCGGCATTAGTAGCATTGCTTAACCAAGCATGCGTTAAATCGTCATAGATCAAGTCTATGTTCGATCCAGACATAAAGTGACCATCATATTTGAAAGCCTCTGTACCCAACATAGTTTCGAAATGGTGATTTTCTCCCAAATCAAAATCATAGCTCAATAAATTAGTCCATATCAAGCTTTTTCCTTTGCTCATATTTTGATTCACACTTCTTAAATTACTGAAGGCGTAAATAGACAATTCATAAATTGGCGAAAAACTGTGCCCTTGACTAGCATAGTAATCTATCCCCAAATTGGTTCTAAAATTTAAATTTTTAGCCAATTCGAAATCAAAATAAACGTTACCTACTAACTTTTGGGTATCATTTTCGTTTTGGTTGGAATACACCATTTGCGCATATGGGTTAGATACCCCTTGTAACCAAGGTTCGCTATATCCTGTTGAATTGAAGAATTCTCCATTGGCATCATACATTGGGAACAATGGGTTAGTTTGGAAAGCACCTCTTAAAGAGTTGTTGTATTGATTTCCAACCCCGATACCATTATTGTTGATCCAAGCGAAACTGAAGTTTTCACCAAACTTGATTCTGTCCCCATACAATTTATGCTCAGAGTTAAATCTGAAGTTGTAACGCTCGTAATATGAATAATCTGAACCACCTACAATACCTGCTTGGTTCAAATAAGACAATGAAGATGAATAGGTCGATGTTTCAGATCCCCCAGTGATTCCTAAAGTATAGTTTTCAGTAGGAGCAGTTTCGAACATTTCGTCCATCCAATCTGTACCATTACCAGCATTGGCAATATCATCATCAGAAAACTGTCTAGCCATTCCAGAATTGATTCTAGCTTCATTTATCATGGTCATATACTCCGTAGCATTTAGCATGTCTATCTTTTTAGCCAACGTTTGTACCCCATAAAATTGGTCGAAGGTGATTTGTGCTTTTCCTGCCTTACCTTTTTTGGTAGTAACCAATACTACCCCGTTAGCTGCCTGAGACCCATAGATAGCCGCAGAAGCAGCATCTTTTAAGATAGAGATGCTTTCAATATCGGCATTGTTAAGATACGAAATATCTCCGGTTTGCACACCATCTACAATGTACAATGGCGAATTGCTTCCTGCAGATCCCAAACCACGAATTACTACATTCATAGATTCTCCAGGTTGCCCCGAAGTAGAGGTAATTTGTACCCCTGCCGCTTGCCCTTGCATAGCTTGAAGAGCATTGGTAGTACTTTGCTTTTGAAGGGCCTCTCCATCAACCTGCAGATTGGCTCCAGTGGTCAACTCTTTCTTTTGAACACCGTACCCAACTACCACCACTTCACTCAATTCTTCAACATTAGTCTCCAATTGAATGTTAATTGTGGTTCTGTTTTGAACACTTACCTCCTGGGTTTTGTATCCAACATAACTCACTACCAACACCGCATTTGGCGATACCGTTAGCGAGTAGTTTCCGTCGAAATCTGTGGAGGTTCCTTTTGTTTCGTTGCCCTTTACAATAATCGATGCTCCGGGAATAGGCATTCCATCTGCAACATCTTTTACTACTCCGGACACAGTGATTTCACTTTGCGCAAACATGGATTGTGTACTGAATGCACAAAGTAAAATTGCCACCAAAATGGCCAACACTCCAGAAGAGTCATAAAATTTACTTCTCATAATGAAAAACGTTAGTTTAATTGATTAATTTAAATGTTAATTAGTAAGCGTTCGCAATGATTTGTTCAAACAATTCTTGCTTGCCGCTTATTTGCTGTGGTTCCCCATTTGCTCTTCCAATTTTGCTTAGCTCTTCCAAGGTCAATTCTCCCTTTTCAAACTTAGCGCCATTACCGGAGTCAAATGATTGGTAACGTTCTGTTCTTAACTTTTTATAGTTGGTATTCTGTAAAATATGATCTGCACATATCAACCCTCTAGCAAAAATATCCATACCAGAAATGTGGGCGATGAATCTATCTTCAAGGTCTGTTGAGTTTCTTCTCACTTTCGCGTCGAAGTTGACACCTCCACCTTGGATACCGCCTCCTTCAAGAATCACAAGCATGGCTTGGGTAATCTCATAAACATCAATTGGGAATTGATCTGTATCCCAACCGTTTTGATAATCTCCGCGGTTAGCATCAATACTTCCAAGTAATCCAGCATCAACCGCAACTTGTAATTCATGCTCAAATGTGTGCCCAGCCAAGGTTGCGTGGTTCACTTCCAAGTTCAGTTTGAAATCCTTTTCAAGACCATAATGTCTCATAAACCCAACACAGGTAGCTGCATCAAAATCGTATTGGTGTTTTGATGGCTCCATTGGTTTTGGCTCAATTAAGAAATTCCCTTTAAATCCTTGGCTACGTCCATAATCTCTACACAAGGTTAAAAAACGAGCCATATGTTCCTGCTCACGTTTCATATCGGTATTTAGCAAGCTCATATATCCCTCGCGGCCACCCCAGAATACGTAGTTTTGTCCACCTAAGGCAATGGTAGCATCCATAGCTATTTTAACCTGCGCTCCCGCATAGGCTACAACGTCGAAATTAGGATTCGTAGAAGCTCCGTTCATGTATCTTGGATTCCCAAACAAGTTGGAAGTTCCCCAAAGCAATTCAATTCCTGAATCGGCTTGCTTTTGCTTCGCATATTCCACCATTTGCTGAACTCTATTTTCAAATTCAGCCAAGGTTGGAGCCTCGTCTACTAAATCTACGTCATGAAAACAGTAAAACGGAATTCCCATTTTTGACATAAATTCAAAACCGGCATCCATTTTATCTTTTGCTCTCTGCACCGCATCTTCACTTTTATCCCAAGCAAAAACTGATGTTTCCTTACCAAAAGGATCTCCTCCTTTATCACACAGTGTATGCCAGTAGGCCATTGCAAAACGCAAATGGTCCTTAAGCGGCTTCCCTGCTACAATTCTGTTGGCATCATACCATTTAAAAGCTAGTGGGTTATCACTCTCTCTTCCTTCATACTTAATAGTATCGATTCCTTTAAAGTAAGCCTGTTGGCTATTTGTACTCATAATTAAATTTCTTGAAGTTTAATGTGTTCTTTCCAATTAAAATATATGTCCTCGTACTGTGCCGCCAAATCCTTGTTAGGTTCCAACTGCTCAATACATTCCAAATCACCAAAAGCCTCCGCCAAAGTTTTATAAAATCCAAAGCCATAGGCCGCACCTCTAGCTGCACCTTCAGACCCCGAATTGTTATAAAGCTCCAATGAAGTTTTGGTTGTGTTCACAAAAATTTCTCTAAATACCGGGCTCAAGAATAAATTCCCTTTGGAAGCCCTAACTATGTTCCCGGAAACCCCAATAGATTTCATGACATCAAACCCATAATTCATAGCAAATACAATGCCTTCACAGGCCGCTCTTACCAAATAATTGGAATTATGGATATTGAAGTTTAAGTTCTCAATTCCGGAGTTGACCTCCTTATTGTCAAAAATGCGCTCTACGCCATTCCCAAAAGGATAGAACCTTAAGCCCTTACTTCCTATTTCAGCTTTTGCTGCGGCACTATTTAAAAGTTCATAGGAAACTAATTCATCACTTCCTAGAGACATCATTTTTCTTAACCATTGATACAAAATCCCAGAGCCATTAATACACAATAGCACGCCGTTGCGCTTTTGAAGCTCTGTATTGTTCACATGCAAAAAGGTATTCACCCTGTTTTGCTGGTCCATATGGTTTTGATCCGAAACCGCATAAATCACCGCCGAAGTTCCCGCAGTGGTCGCAATTTCACCTGGATTCAAGACATTCAAAGACATAGCATTGTTTGGCTGATCTCCCGCACGATAGGTAACTTTCACTTTTGGATCCAATCCCAAATCGGCCGCAATAGCAGGATCAATAGTGGCGTGCTCACCAAATGTTGGCACGATTTCCGGAATTTTACCCAATGGTAATCCTATGCCATCCAAAATCTCGGTTGCCAATCTATTTTCCTTAAAATTCCACAAAGCCCCTTCAGACAAACCAGAAGTACTGATTTGAGGCACACCCGTAAATTTAGCCGCGATGAAGTCCCCAGGAAGCATCATATAAGCCGCCTTGGCAAACACCTCTGGCTCGTGTTGTTGCACCCATTTTAGCTTAGAAGCCGTAAAGTTACCAGGTGAGCCTAATATTTGCTGTTGGCAAGCCTCAGTCCCGATGGATTCGTAATACTGCCTCCCAATTTCAGCTGCTCTTCCATCACACCAGATAATGGATGGACGCACTGGGTTTAAAACCTCATCCACCAATACCAAACCGTGCATTTGGTAAGCTATACCAATAGCAACGATTCGCTTAACATCTATAGAGTACTTGTTTTTAAATTGTGAAATTCCGCCTTTGATATACTCCCACCAAAGATTGGGATCTTGTTCAGCCCACCCCAATTGAGGCGCATTGATTTCTGTTTCAAAATCAGGTACAGAAATTGTCTTCAACACACGTCCGTTATCCCCATCGAATACGGACATCTTAATTGAAGAACTACCTAAATCTATTCCTAAAAAGTACATGGATAGATATATTTTAGTTTCAAATAGTTTAAAAGACTATTAGTATTTGCCCAAACCTCATCATAACCTCCTCATTTTAAAAACCATGGTCTTAAACAATTCTTATGGTTATTTTGACTACAAGTATACGCAAGATTGTTGGATTTAACAAAAAATTAATGTTTATTTTTCAATTTTCTTAAAAAAAATTTAATTAAATGAGTATTTCGTAATATCTTTGAACTCAAATCGATAAGGGTTTTAACAATCTTTTTTGCACACGCTCTTTTCCGATTCATCCTGAAATATCTTATTTTGCCATTTTATGGTCCAAAGGACATTTACATTTACCCCTGGCCATAAAATTAGTTTTCGACATTTACAGCATCATGCCAATGATTAAAAAATTTATTGACGAAGAGTCTGGAAAGGTAATCGAACGCTCTGTAATGAATTCTATTACAATCGATTGCGTAATTTTTGGTTTCGACAAAGGAAGCCTTAAAGTTTTATTGGTTGAACACGCCGAGGGTATCAGTAAAGGAAAGTGGGCCCTACCGGGAGGTTGGATTAAGGAAGAGGAAAGCATTGACAACGCCGCCCACCGATTGCTAAGGGAACTTACCGGCCTTGACAACATCTACCTAGAGCAGTTAAAAGCTTTTGGTGATCCTAACCGTTTCCCTTTGGGACGCGTTATCACCATAGGCTATTACGCCCTTATAAAGATTGAAGACTATAACATTACCGCCGGATTTACAGCCTCGGATGCCAAATGGTACGAAGTAGCCGATATCCCTGAGCTTATTTACGACCACAACAAGATTATCAATTTCAGTTTAAAACAATTACGAAACAGAGTAAAACAAGCCCCCATAGGCTTCAATCTTTTACCGGAAAAATTCACCCTTCTGCAACTTATGCAGCTATACGAGCAGATCTTAGGTATCGAAATGGACAAGTCCAATTTCCGAAGAAAAGTTTTACGCATGAAGCTCCTACAAGCTTTGGACGAAAAACAACAAGATGTTTCCCATAGAGCAGCCAAACTATATCGTTTCGACTACGCCATCTATAAAAAGCTCACAGAAAAAGGATTTAATTTTGAGTTTTAATTTTTGTACAAAGAAAAAAGAGCCTGAACTTCAGTTCAGGCCCTAATTCACAAAATCAACTCAAACAAAATTATTCATTTACTGTGCCGTCCAGCCACCATCCAAAGTAAAGGACGAGCCGGTAATGGTTTTTGAAGATTCTTTTGCCAACAATAATGCCATATCGGCAATAGCCTCTACAGGCACAAACTCTTTCACCGCCTGTTTTTTCAACATCACCTTAGCAACCACCTCATCTGGTGTCATATTATGAGCCTTTGCCTGATCCTGAATTTGCCCTTCAACCAAAGGCGTTTTGACATACCCAGGACAAATGGCATTCACCGTAATATTACATCCAGCACCTTCCAATGCCAACACTTTGGTCATCCCAATCACGCCATGCTTCGAAGCCACATAGGCCACTTTAAATTCAGACGCCCTGAGACCATGCACAGAAGACACATTAATGATTCTTCCAAAATTCTGCCTCTTCATATACCCCCAAGCTTCCTTGCTGGCAAAAAAAGCAGCATTAAGATTAATAGCTATAATATTCAAATATTTTTGATCAGGAAATTCTTCTATTGGCGACACAAATTGAATTCCAGCATTGTTCACCAACACATGGATCGTCCCGAAATACGCCACAGCATCCCGAACCAGTTGTTTCACCTCCTCCGCATCCAATAAATTTGCGTTGGAAAAAGACGTCTTTACATTAAATTCTTCAGAAATTCCTTTAGCAATCTCTGCTCCATTCACTTCTAGGCCATGAAACATTATGTGATAGCCATTGGCCGCAAATTGTCTCGCAATCCCAAGCCCAATACCACTGGTACTTCCAGTTATCAACGCTACTTTATCCATGCTTCAAAAATTTATAAAGTTCATAATTAAAAGCCCCTGCTTGATCCATAACCACCCCATGTCTTGAATCTTTGATTACAACCAATTCTGCATTTGGAAGCTCATTGACATAGGCTTTTTTAAAATCAACAGGCGTATAATCCATATCTGAAGCAATCACTAAAGTCTTAGCTTTGATTTTCTGGATTTTATCTCCCAGCCCCCATTTCATCAAGGTCACAAAAGATTGGTAATAAGCATTCAAATCATTTTGTTTGCAACGCTTTTCAAAAGCCTCTCGCATGTCTTCCTGACCTTCTTCAGGAAACATATTGAAAGCAATTTGTTCCGCTAAAGGACCAATCCCAAATTCATTTAAGGATTTGGTTCGCTCAGCAACCATCTGGTCACCTATATCACCCATAGCATTAAAATCTGGACCGCTATTTACAATTACCAATTTGTCCACCATTTCAGGAAATTGGCTCGCAAACTGAAAAGCCACCGCACCACCCATGGAAAATCCAACAATAGTGACTTTCCCAATATTTAGCTGCTCCAGAAATTGCCTAATGTCCTCGGTCATAAAGTCAACCCCATACCCCTCTTCTGGTTTTGAAGTTTCCCCATGTCCTCTTAGGTCAACCGTGATTACTTTAAATTCCTTTGAAAAGACTGGGACTTGCGCATCCCAGTCTTGTTTTGTTGAGCCTAATCCATGGAGTAA
The DNA here is from genome assembly GCF_001975575.1 of Mangrovimonas sp. DI 80. Lineage (NCBI taxonomy): Bacteria > Pseudomonadati > Bacteroidota > Flavobacteriia > Flavobacteriales > Flavobacteriaceae > Mangrovimonas > Mangrovimonas sp. DI 80. The sequence continues at coordinate 56,612 of NZ_MSDT01000002.1, forward strand.
CAAAAGTGCATTTCCTTCTCCTGCCACCTCATAGCTTAGGTCGATATTATTTACTCTCAAAAAAGGCATTTGCAGTGAATTAGTTAATAGCCGATTTTTTCTTAAAGAAATTCACTTGATATTTCAACTCGACAGAGAATAAAGTCTCTATTACAGGAGAGGCCACGAACTCACGAACCTCAGCATTGAACAAGTTGGTAACACTTGCCCCAACAGAAAGCTCATCTGTTATATAATACCCTACATTAGCATCTACTGTAAATCCTCCAAGAGGACCATAGTTCCAGGATCTTCCATTTCTAGCGTTCTCAATAACATCATCAACTCCATCCCCATTCAAATCTTGAGTTTCGGCTGCCGTATAGATCCCTGAGAAGAAGTCGTAATCCTGTACCCATCTTCCAAAAATGGATCCATAGAATTTGTTTTTAGAATAATGCAATCCTAGAGCCAACTTGTTTGCCGGCGTGTTCACAGGCAATTCAGTTTCCAATACTTGCCCATCCAAATTTCCATCATTGGCAGGATCGTTTTTATCTAAATCCCTTCCGAAATAAGAATAATTAAGCGTTGCTCTAAACGCATCTGAGAAGTAATAATTTAAACCAACATCAAATCCATAAGTATCTACTTTACCAAAGTTTTGATAGGTTAAAACTACAGCACCATTAGATCCAGGCACGACCTCATCGATTGGCTTATCACCCACATGCGTTACCACAACACCATTGGCAGCATCCGTAATCACTCTTAGTGGACTGATGAAGTTTTCAGATTGGTTGTAATATGCATTGGCATCAATAAATAATTTATTGGCTATTTTTCCTTTGTACCCTATTTCATATGTATTGATAGACTCTACATCCAAAGGAGACACTTTGTTTCCATCAGACAAGGTAAACCCTTCTCCGTTCCCTAATACCAAACCTCCAAAAAGGTTTCCTTTTAAGTTCAAAATAGACGGCACAGCGATTCCTTTTCCATAAGTCACCCTAAGTTGTCCTTCTCCAAGCGCCTTGGTAATAGCTGCCTTTGGAATAAAATTGGAACCATACAAATCATGCTTATCCAATCTGGCTCCAAGAAGGAATCCCCATCCTGAACTTGGAATGCTATATTCCGTTTGCGCATAGAAACCCGTTTGGCCAATGTCAATTCCACCTTCATCCAAAAGATATGTCCCTTTAGAATCGGCCATATCCAATTGGTACTGGGCACCAACAGTTAAATCAAAATTCCCCCAGCTATTGTTGTATTGCAATTCCGAATTGAAACGTTGGGAAGCATCCTTAAACACAGCACCTCTTGGCAATACAATACCAGTATCCGGCCCTGTTGGAAACCATTGCTCCGTATATGATCTTGCCAAAGCCTCTTCTTCCGAAAAACCATTATTTATGAAGGACACATAGTTTTGTGTTCTTTGGTTAATAGCATAAGTATCGTCAGTATTACTCCAAGTATAGTTTACGTTGGCAAAGAAATGCTTGGAAATATATTTTAACTGAGCCACGTCAATGCTCCAATCCTTAATTTGGTTCCTTCCAGCGTTTGTAACCGCTAAATTATTGTTGTTACTGTGACCATAATACCCAATAAGCTCTGAACTAGACGTAGGTCTGAAATACAAACCTGCTCCATACTTTTGAGTATCAAATCTCCTATCCAATTCCAATTCCTTGTAGGCAGTAGTTCCCACATACACACTATCCACATATTCAAAATCCTCTCCTTGAGATCTTTCAAAATGAAACTTGAAAGCAAATTTATCACTAACCACTTGCGCATGACGAGCACGGGCTGTGAATACATTTTGGTTCCCACCTCCCAAGGCCAATGTTGTCCCTTCTGAAGTAAATGGATTTTTAGTTCTAGTACTAATCAGACCATTGTGGGCATTAGGTCCATAAAGTGTTCCGTTTGGTCCTAACAAAATTTCAACTTGCTCGATATCATCTGTAGTTACCGTAGCGAATGTTCCTAATGGCAAACCAGTAGCAATCAAAGTGGATAATCTATCATCCGTTACCTGAAGGTTTTTAGAATTAAAGGCAGAGTTAAATCCTCTAATGTTGATTCCTGTCCCCAAAACCCCGGTTCTCACAAAATCAACCCCTTTTTCACGAGCAGCCAATTCCCCAACATTAAAACCTACATGTTCCTTAATGTCTTTGGAAGTTATCACGTTAACCGTTGCCGGCACATCTGTCATTTTTTGAGGCTTTTTGTTGGCCGTCACCACCACTTGCGAAAGCATACTAGTGGACTCCGCCAAAACTACATTAACCTCAACCGTTTGTCCCGCCTCTACCGAGACTGATTTGGTAATTGTTTCGTATCCCAAATAAGAGAATACAACATTGTAAGTGCCAGCTGGAACATTTTCTATAATGTATGCTCCATCAAAGCCGGAAACCACCCCTTTGTTCAAACTTTCAATATGAACCGTTGCACCAGAAACTGGCACATTGTTCTCATCAAGAGTCAATCCTTTAATACTTCCAGAATCCTGGGCAGAAGCATAAAAAGAAAGTAACAAAGTAATAAGTGCAAAAAATTTCTTCATTGTTTTCATAAATAGTTAATTAGATTACCGCAATCTATCATGAAAATAATTTAATGGCCTATCTGGATTTTTAGCATTTTGCTGCGACTTTTAAGCATCAACTCTCATCAAAACAAACAAAACATATATTTTTAAATGAAAACACTCATTACAATTGCATGTGTGACTTTAGGTATAAAAAAGCTTCAGGAAGGTTATTTGATAGCTTATCGATGACTTGGGTCATCAACAATTTTTGGTTATCTGTCGCTTCAATTCCTTGAATTGGCTCCTTAATTTCCTCCAATAACTTACTGGAATTAATCTCTCCCTCCATATAACGAGACAAGGAAATACTCCACGAAATATTAGGCACGTAATTGCTCTTCCGTTTACGTTCAATTTCCCGTTCCTTCAAATTGAATTTCTTGGTCAGCTTTAAAACCTCTGCATACTTCTCCTGAATAACCAACACATTAATATAGGACGTGAAGAAATGGTGCCATCTATGGTTGAACACTTCCGTTTTATTATGTTTTAAAAACAGCCTAGCCAAAGTTTCTGCTTCATGGTATTTATGAAGATCTGTCAACACCCTAACTTTATAGGACACATAACTGTTTTTCTGGTGGTTGTTATGAGTGGTATCAAACAATGGCTTGTACTCTTCCAGCAAAGAAAAAGCAAGTTGAGTTTTCTTACTCCTCAACGTAATAGCTACAAGGTTATTGAGATACATTAGGGTATCGTCATTATACTGACGAATAGATAAAAACCCGTAATATTCAGCCTTCTGAAGCTCATTGTCTTTGGAATGCATCAGCACCCTATTGGCGTAGTAATTGGAAAGTAAACGACGGGAATACATTTCACCCTGACTAAAAAACACATCTATTTCATCAAACAAGGATCTTAACTTTAACTTTTCATTGTAATTGGTGTACATAAAAGTAAGCAATACAAAAGCCTGATACCTATTTTTCCCATCAACAGTGTTAGACCTAAACACTTCCAATAACCAATCTTCCCAATATTTGGTTTCTTTATTATTTAAGGTGTATTGACTGGTGATTTCCTCGGTGGCATTATAAAGTTTCTCATGGATTTGAATCGCCCTTTCATAATGCTCCCTGTAGGCCTGCAGAAAATCGGCCACTATTTTATGGTCTCGGTATCGCATCCTAATAAGAAGGTAGGACTGATACTCCTTTACCAATTCAAATAAATTCTGAAAGTAATAATCGATATGCTTATAATGATGCAGGAAATGCAGAAACTCTTTTTCGTCCTCATAACTTATGGCATCGGTAAGAATCAATTGGCGCAACCGAAGCAACCACACAATGTTTTTATCGACATCTATAGCCTCCAGCTTTTTGTCTACCCAATTTTTTATATAGGTATACTTTCGCTTGTCAATAGTAACATCGAAATCTACAAAACCGGTTTCTAAAACAGCATTGTCGATAATTCGGGTAAGGATTTGCATTTTTTCGTCATCCTGAATTTGATGACTTAACGAAGCCAAATATTTGGCTTCGTTGGGCAAGATACTTTTACTAAATTCTGTAAACTTCTTAAGTTTAACCTTCATTCTTTAGGGCGTCTCTACAAACTGCGAAATAAAAGCGTTGACTTCCATTGGCTTTTCAAATTGCACAAAATGCCCACTGTCATTTATCATTTTCACCTCAGCTTGTTTCAGTTCCTCTTGGGCCGTTTGCGCTACAGCTTGTGTGGTTAATTGAGGATGAAGATAGCCATTTGGAATCAATTTATCGTTATTGCCAAAAATAACCAACACGGGTTGCTCTATCCTTTTCAAGTCCTCAAACACAGGATCATCCAACATCCCCCAAACACTGCTTACAATGGCTTTGCAGTGCATATCAAAATCGGCCGCATCCCTAATACGCTTTCTATCCACTATCATTTTATCCACCTCTTTTGGTTGCTGAAAAAAGTTGAGCGCATAGTTTCTTTCTATTTGAGCATCGGTGGCTCCTTTTACCACCGCTTCGGTCATTGCACCTTTCATAAGATTGGCCTCCGCTTCAGAAAAACGTTCAATTCCCGCCGGCGCCACAAGTACTAGTTTTGAAATAGCTTCAGGATGATTTACCGCTAATTTTACACTGGCCTGACCTCCCATGGAATGCCCGACCAAAATTACATTTTCAAGCTTCAGTTTAAGGATAAATTGATGTACCACTTCCGCAAAAAACGTAGAGGTATATTGGGTTTCAACAATGGAAGATTTCCCAAATCCAGGCAAATCCAACCCAATGCAAGTGTACTTATCTTTAAGCTCCTGAATATTTTTAGACCAAGCATCGGCATTACTGCTCAACCCATGCACAAACAACAACGTTTGTTCATGATTGCCCTCCTTTACATAAGCCACTTCCAAACTATCCAAAGTGACGTAATGCGTTTTATATTCATATTCTGAAAGCAGCTCTTTCATACTAAGCGCTTTGTTTTGAGAAATTCCTACCATAGACAATAGACAAAAAACAGACAAAAAAAGGAACGATTTCATCACTATAATTTTAAGGTATTAAAATACTTGTTGAGCTTTTTACGAGACACCTTACTTAAACTGGTAAGCGGGATTTCGTCCAAAACAAAGATGTATTTAGGCTGCTTAAAATCGGCTATATTTCCTTTTAAGTACTCCCGAAGCACTTCACTGGTCACTGCCTTATCCTTACTTTCCACAAAAGCGATTCCACAGGCTCCCCAACGTTCACATTTGACACTGAAAACTGAAGCTTTGGTAACTCCCGTATAATTTTCCAACAACAGTTCAATTTCCTGGGGATAGATATTTTCCCCTCCCGAAATATACATATCGTCTATGCGTCCTTTTAGATACAGAAAGCCTTCCTCATCCTTTAAAGCCAAATCTCCCGTATGCAACCAACCATCAACAATCTTACTCTTGGTCACCACGGAATTGTTCCAATATCCAGGAGTAACAATATCCCCCTTAATACACAATTCCCCAATTTCACCAACACCTAACGGCTCATCATTTTCATTCACGATTTTTAAATCCAAATAGAAATTTGATTTCCCAATGGAATTCGGCTTTAAAAGAGCCATATCATGATGCAGCGATGTAATGCTCGGCCCTGCTTCTGTTAAGCCATAGCCAGGGCGGATATAGATATCCTTTTCCTTTTTCCAAAAGGACACCAATTCTGCATTTACCTTTTCACCTCCAGAAATGATATATCGCAACTTCTTTAAATTTACGCGCTTGAAAACTTCCGTTTTTTGCATCATTAACAGCATTGTGGGTAACGCCATGAACAAGGTTGTTTTTTCTAGCTCCAATAAACAGAGTGCTTTTTGGGCGTCAAATTTTTCCATCATTCCAATGTGGCCACCTTTATGCAAGAGCGGTGTAATAAACACATTCCATCCAGAAGTATGATAGGGCGGTAAGGTATTGATTGTAGAATCCCTATAGGTAATCCCCAATTGCATGGAGGTATTTAAGCTGTTCCAGAACAACATTTTATTGGTATAGATGACCCCCTTTGGCAACCCGGTTGTACCTGATGTGTAAAAGATAAACAACGGATTGTCTTCTTTAATATCGTAATCCCGTTCAGCAACAGAAACCTCTGCTTTATAGGCCTCGATGACACGTTCCATGTTCACGGTTTCAATGCCTTCCAAAGTGAGTTCGTTTAACTGAGAACGCAATGTTTCACTAAAAATCAAAATTCTTGGATTGCAATCCTTTACCAGTTTATCCAATTCCCTGGATGCCATCCTATAATTAAGTGGCACTAGAATTAGCCCCATTCGCTGACACGCCACAAACAACACAATGTAAGCTACATTATGCTCCGCAATCACCGCAATTCTATCTCCTTCCCGATACCCGGCCTCATGAAATTTCTCAATCAACCTATTGGCATAAATATGCACATCTTTATAGGTATACTTTTCATTGGAGGCATACGAAGTCAATGCCACTTTATAAGGCGTATAATCAGCCCATTTTGCTATCCAGTCCAATACATTCATACCAAAACAGGTTTTCTATTCAACTTATATAAAACATATCCCACTATCAAGGACACCACAATAGCTATTGCAGCCGATACCCCAGGGTTATTTACAGGCTCCTGCATATATGGCGTTAAACGTCCATAATAGATTCCAAAATGCACTACAATAGCCGTGATACTAGCAATAAACACGGCACTCACTGGCACTTCTTTTAAGAAAATTCCAAAAAGCACAGGCACAAAGGCCGCCGCAAAATAGGCATACACCCCGTTTTGCGCGAATATGGCAACACTCACGTTGGGAGACTTGATTTGCTGCCAACTCAACACAAAACTTACACAGGCTAATATCAATATTACAATTTTATTGATCATAAACGAATTGTTAGTGACCTTGCCCTTAAAAATAGGTTCCAATATATCGGAGGTCACCGTTATGGAAAGTGACTGAATCAAACTCTCTAAAGTTGACAATCCTGCCGAGATCAGCCCCACTACAATTACCATACCCACTCCTACCGAAAATTTGGTCACCACATAAGTTGGAATGATCTCGTCCATTTTTAAGGTTTTTCCCATCACTGTCAACTCCGGAAAGGTTAAGCGCGCATACAAACCAACCACTACCACCATAAAAAACACAACCATGACAGCAATGGCACTAAACAGATACGAATTCACTTTGGTTTGGTCTTTCAACAACAACGATTTTGTTATGATATGAGGCTGACACACAATAGCTATTCCAATTACAATTTGAACTACAACGATTTCGAAATAATCGCGAAATAAAAAACTTTGGCTGTTTGTGGCCTTAGACAGATTAGGATCTATATTGGAAAGCTCTTTCAGTATTCCGGAAACTCCCCCTTCAAAATATTCACGACCTGAAGTTATCAATATGATAGCTACAACAAACATGATGACCGCCTGAATGGTATTGGTATACACCATGGAATTGGCCCCTCCAAACATCATATACCCAAACACAAACACCGTAATCCCCAAAAGCACATAAAAAGGCTCTACATTCAAAGATTTTGAAATTACCTGAGTCACCCCTACATTAATTAGCACGATAAAAGTTATGAGCAGCATGGCGGTAACCGCAAAAAAGAACGCATAGTTTTTACTTTCATAACGTCTTCCTATCCATTGTGCCATGGTGGTTGCCTTTACCACGTTGCCATGTTTAGCAAAACCTTTGGTAAACATGATCAAAGAACCAAAAATGGCAATCGGCATGACAACCGCAAACGAAATGACCCCTGAAACCCCATACAAGGCGATAAAACCCGGATTAATTATAAAGGTTGCCGCACTGGTCATGGAAGCCGCCAAGGACAAACCTACCACCCAAGGGGAGAAACCTATATTTCCAACCGCATAATCGGCTATGCTATTTGCTTTTTTAGCGCCACGGATTACAAAAAAAAGGATTACAAAAGCATAACATGCCAAAAGAATCCACATATAGGTTACCCAATCATCGGTTGCTACCATAAGTTACATTTAAGGTTTTCACAAATAAAAAAAATAATCCCTGAAGGCAATCACAATATCCCAATGCGAGCGCTACGACTTTTACAAAAATTATTAACAAAACAACAAATTCACCCATAATAACAGCAACTTATCAATGTGCGACTATAAAAAAAGCGCAGTAATTAATTACTGCGCTTTTCCATATTTAAACATTAACGCTTTCTAGTTTTGATGATCTTCTTTAACATCTTGATCACGATATCTACAACAAGCATGCACACTATTATAAGCTTCCTCTGTTGCTGTCATCTCTTTAGTATCATGTCCTACGGCCACGATATTTTTTTGGATGCTATCCAAATTGGTTTTACGCTCATCGTAAATCAGCTTTAGCTCATGGGTATCAACATTCCACACTGCGGATTTCACCCCTTTCGTTTGTATGCACGCCTTTTCAATTCGCTCCTTACACATCATACAAACACCATCTACCTCTAAAGAAGCTTTTGCATTTTTATTTTGGCCTATGGCAGTAATTCCCACCAAAAACATTAGGCCCATTATTAGTTTTTTCATCTTTCTACAAGTTATTTTTTTCTTTAATTATTGAATTCTAAAACGCAACCCAGCATAATACATACTTCCAAAAATTGGACCATACACATAAGTTGAATCAAAATAAGGCCCAAATGGATCATCGGCCGCCAAGATAGGATTATCCTGTCTTACATTAGTGATATTTTCACCTCCTAAATATACTTCAAATTTTGGAGAAAACACTTTTGTCACTTGAGCATTCAAGGTACCCACGGTAGGCGTGTAATCGGATAATTGATAAGTAACTGGATTACTACTTGTTGAAGCAAATCGTTGTTCTCCCAACCAATTATAGGTCGCATCAAATTTCCATTGCCCTCCATTGTCTTTCATGTGGGTTTCATAACTGGCATTTGCAAACAAACGGTGTTTTGGAGTTAACGGTTTCTCTTTTTTACCAGTTTGATATTGGGTCTTTACATCATAATATTTATAGGCAAAGCGCACATCTGTATGCTCAAACAAATTATAGTTCAATTCAGCTTGAAAACTATTGGCATAACTATCTCCTTCCAAATTACTGAAAGTCACCATCTGTGGATTTTCAAAATCTACCACTACCTGATTTTGGAAATCGGTGCGGTAAAAGTCCAACGTCACATCTGCTTTCCTACCAAACAAATTAAATCCTTGGAGATAAGACACCCCATAATTCCAGGCAATTTCAGGATCCAAACCATAAATATGCCCTTCTGAATTAAGGATTTGGATTTGTCGGGAGGAGGCAAAAAGACTTTGGTTCTCTGCAAAAATATTAGCCGAACGTTTCCCCCTTCCAAAAGAAGCTCTAAACGCCGATTTTTCCCAAGGCGTATAGCGAACATGCACTCTAGGCGTCACAAAAAAGCCCAAGCGATTGTGTTGATCTACACGCAAACCCGCAGTAAGGTTCAGCTTTTCAAGATTGTCAAAATTGTATTCAAAAAAAGCCCCAACCGAATTATCGATTCTCGCATAATTTGTAGCCTCTACCAATTCATCAAAATGATCATACGTAAAGCTTACTCCCGTCTTTATTTTATGTCGTGAATCCCCTATGATGGAATTATAAATAAGGTTGGAATAAATGCTGCTTTGCTCAATATCATAAACCCGAGTTCCGAAATAAGAATCTTGCTGATGATTGCTCACCGCAAATTGCAAACCTAAACTTTGCCAAGGCAATTCTGGATTTACATAGCCCAACTTCCCCGAAAAGTCAAACCGTCTTGTATCTATCTCACTCCCCCAGGCATTGGTAGTCAACTTATCGGTTTCTGGATCAAAGTCCAATTGACCAGTTTGTTTCTGGTCATCTAAATATCTAAAGTTAAAAAAGCTCACAATCCCCTTTTCGGCATCGGTATACTGCCAACGGTTCATGACATTGATCTGCTTATACAAAGGCATATCCAAAAATCCATCGTTATTGACATCGTGCTTTTTGTTATGGCTATTCCCATGTAGATACAAACCTGTGCTCCACTTATCGCTAAGATTCGTATTGAAATGTGTATTCAACTCCACACGCTCACTACTGGCGCCATATAGGTTTACAAATAGTTTGTCATCTTTAGTAGGCTTTTGCAATTCGGCATTGATTTGACCTGCAATACTTTCATAGCCATTCACTACACTTCCTGCGCCTTTCGTGATTTGAATACTTTCCACCCAAGTCCCCGGCGTAAAACTCAAGCCATAGGCTTGGGATGCCCCTCTTACCGTTGGAATATTTTCCATTGCAATTAAAATATACGGACTGGTTAATCCCAACATTTTAATTTGACGTGTTCCCGAAATGGCATCGGCAAAATTCACGTCGATGGAGGGATTGGTTTCAAAACTTTCGGAGAGGTTACAACAGGCCGCTTTCAGCAATTCATCGCTGCTCACCACCATGGTATTTTGAGCTTGTAAGTAAGATTTTGAAGTTGCCTGCTTTCTAGACGTCACCGTTACCTGATCCAATTCACTTGTAGGCTGCAGCCAATGATGAATCATTTTTGGTTCGGTAATAGTTAAGGTATCTGTTTTATACCCAACATAGCTTATCACTAATTGGGTATAACTTTTTTCATAGGGCACCGTAAAGGCTCCATCAATATCCGTAACAGCTCCTACAGAGGTGTTAAGCCAGTACACATTGGCACCCGCCAAAGGGATATGTTTATTTTCATTATTTGCTTCCATGACCATTCCTTTAATCTCTTGTTGAGAAAAAGCAAATACCGGAAACATCAATATATATATAAGGTATTTCATGATGATATCAATTGATTATGTTGCCTCAAGATGAAGCATTAAAAAACTAAATTCCATGCGCTATTGCGCTAGTAATCCAAAATCAAATGACAAATACCTGATTGAGCACCTGTATGTCTGCAATCAAGCTTGGGGGAGTGTAATATTCATGGGGAACATTCGCCTTGGTTTCCCCTTGAAACAGATGTATGTAACTATAAACGAAACTGGACAAAAAGACCTTTTGCCCAAAATCGAGTTTATCAAAATCGGAAGTATTTAGATTGTCCTGTCCTTGCACCACTTCTACTTCATCCTTACAGCAAGACTTTTTTTCTACCGAAGTCTGAGTATGGTCTTTCATTTCCATTCCACATTTTTCAACCTCGGTAAACACAGCTACATCAATAAGATTATCGCCACAATAATGCTTTACAACCGTTAAGGAAATGGTTGACAACAACACCAAAATGGCCATTGCTACAGAAAACACTTTATGTACCTGCTTCTTTTTCACAGCACAAATGTATTAAAAATAGTACAGAGATACTTCACTTTACAATAGACTTAACATTTATCGTCTCAATCGCTGGTAATAAAACGCCGGCAACAGCAACAACAAGCCTATTGGCTGAATTAAAAACCTTCTAATATTAAAGAACAGATAATATTGTGACTGCTTTGGAGACAAAACAAAATATAGGAATAAGCCAATTAAAATGACATAGGCAATAGCATACATAAGGGCTGAAAACTTTACAATGCTCCAATCCTTAAATGTTACAAAAAGAATTCCCAAAGAAATAATGCTATTCAACACATAACGCAAGGTTGTAGACAGGGTCAGTTTAAAAACTTCCTGTCTAGGGTTGTCCATATATAGGTAATCGTTTTTGAAAAACAACAGATAGGGATCATAGAAGAGTTCATTTTCAAAAAAACGAATCAAGACCAAAAGTCCTATCAAAATAACAATCAGAATGTATTTAGTTACTTTCTTCATTTTCCTTTTTTGAAACTGACACGCGATTCACCCATATAATCCACAACAAAAACAACATCCCGTAAATAATTAAAGGAAACACCACCGAATGCAACACTTCCTGACTTTCGGGATAATGATATAGGCCCACCTCCAAAAGGGCAATCCTTATAACGTTCACGGCATAAATCAAGATACTCCCCACCAACAAGTAAATAATGGTAGGTTTTAACCGTCCTGCAAACGCCACTATAAATGACACAAACAAAATGATAACACTTATAGCATTGCACCCTTCAACGATTCGCGCCAAGAACACATCATTGACAATCATTTTCATGGAGGGCTCATCTGGATGGGGCTCAATTTTGGCATCGTAACCAAAATTTTCAACCACCTCCCTACTTTGTCTTGCTACCAAATTGGTGATATAATCTGGGTAATAGCTATCACCTGTACTGAATTGCAAATACATCCTATATCCAATTACCAACACCGCGTACACCACTAAAAAGGTCACAATAAACTTGACAACGTCTTTGTATTTCAGCAATAATTCCTTCACTAATCCCTAAAAATTGAATTGTTAAATTTATACAAATTGAAGTTTTGGTATAACCGCTTTTAAATACTTTTACAAAAACTTTTAAACAATATGAATTTCCACCAGCTTATCCCCCAAGTAGACAGCATTATCCAAGGATCTTCAAGTGTAGACGAAAAACTATTGGCTATCTGCACCCTTTTGGAAGCCAATGTTGAATACTACAACTGGGTTGGATTCTATTTCAGAAACGGAGATAAGGAAGAGTTGAAATTAGGGCCTTATGTTGGAGCACCAACAGACCACACGATTATCCCCTTTGGAAAAGGGATTTGCGGACAAGTAGCCGTGAGCAATCAAAACTTTGTGGTTCCAGATGTTTCAGCACAGGACAATTATATTGCCTGCAGCATTACGGTGAAGGCCGAAATTGTGATTCCTATTTTTGTAAATGGTGAGAATATTGGACAGATAGATATCGACTCCAACACACCCGATCCATTTACCGAAGCAGACGAACGCTTTTTGGAGTACGTATGCGCTCAGATTTCCAAAATTCTTTCCTAGAAAGAAAACTACATTCCAGTTCTAATAGCTTCCACCGGATTTAATTTTGATGCAGAAATAGCCGGTATCACTCCAGATATCAAGCCAATTGCTGTAGAAAGTGAGAAGCCTAACATCATATTTGGAATCGATAGAATAAACTTAAAATCTCCAGTAAATTGAGAGGCAATAATTGAGGTTATCCACACCAGAACCAAGCCCACCAAACCACCAAACACAGCCAAAATAACAGCTTCAAATAAAAACTGTAACAGGATAAATCGGTTTTTGGCGCCCAGTGATTTTTGAATCCCGATAAGGTGCGTGCGCTCCTTCACACTTACAAACATAATATTGGCAATCCCAAAGCCACCAACCAAAAGAGAAAAACCACTAATGATCCAGCCCATAACATTCATGGTTCCCAGAATATTATCGATCATATTGGTCATCCCAGACAATTTATTGACAAAAAAGTCATCGGGCTGATCTGCCTTTAAACCTCTATAATTTCTAAACTTTTGTTTTAGTACCTGTTCAAAAGCACCCAAATCTATCCCTTTTTCCGGCTTTACAATAACCGCTCCCGGAACACCATCGACACCTCCGGTTTGAAAGCGTCTCACAAAATTTACCGGCACCCATGCCTTTTCATCCGGGGAATCCCCAAAATTGTTTCCAAACTTTTTCAGCACCCCTATCACAGTCAATTTTCGTCCATAAGCACGAATTTGTTTCCCGATAGGATTTATGGTTCCAAATAAACTCTCTGCCAAGTTATAGCCCAATACAATTACCGGCGACCCTGTAACCGATTCGGATTCGGTATAAAAACGACCTTTGTCCAAGGTTAAATTCTCAATATCATAAATCTCGTTGGTAACCGGTGTAATATTTACGCCAGAAACCGTCTCCCCTTCATACCGTATGGTTTCATTACCTCCAAAAATCACAAAAGCACAGGCCGCTATTTCCGGAACATTTCTTCTTATAAATTCATAGTCATCATAGCCCGTTTGCGGATATCTTTCGCGTTGCCACCTTGGCACATCAGTTGGCCCAAATGAAAATTTGGTAATGTACATGGTATTTTTATCCAACCCCGACAGGTCTTCCTGGATTTTTTGATCTAAAGAATCCACCGCAGCCAAAATGGCAATGATTGAAAAAATACCAATGGTAACTCCCAACAAAGACAGGGCAGTACGGAGTTTATTGTTACGAAGGGCATTTAAGGCAAATCCAAAACTTTCTTTTAATAACCTTAGGTAAAGCAGCATTTATAGAGATGATTTTTTACTGATTTAAAGATAGGACGTTTTTAACGTATTTGTGTTACAAAAAAACTAAAATAAACCCTCCACAAATAGGTGGCAATTTCTTTAAGAATGTGTATTTTTGCACTTTAAAAAAAATGAGGCTTTCAATTGGGATGGAAGCCTACAAAAATAACTGTCATTTCCGTAAGAAAAGGAAACTAAACAAGAACAAAATGAATACTGACAAAACTATTAAATCGGCATTAATCTCCGTTTTTAGCAAGGAAGGTTTGGAACCAATCGTGAGAGAGCTTCACGCCCAAAACGTAACCATTTATTCTACTGGAGGCACTGAAACTTTCATTAAAGACCTTGGGATAGATGTTGTCCCTGTTGAAGATGTGACCTCTTACCCATCTATTTTGGGAGGACGTGTAAAAACTTTACACCCTAAAGTATTTGGTGGTATTTTGAACCGTCAGAACAACGAGAGCGATGTAACCGAGCTAGCTGAGTTCAACATCCCTCAAATCGATTTAGTAATTGTTGATCTGTATCCTTTTGAAAAAACTGTAGCGTCTGGAGCCGCACACCAAGATATCATCGAAAAAATTGATATCGGAGGAATTTCCTTGATCCGTGCTGCAGCCAAAAATTACGCCGATGTAGTTTGTGTATCTTCTGTTGAAGACTATGCTGAATTCTTGGAATTGTTACAAACCAAAAAAGGAGAAACTTCTGAAGCTGACCGCATCCGTTTTGCAGCCAAAGCTTTCAACGTATCTTCCCACTACGATTCTGCCATTTTCAACTACTTCAACCAAGAACTTGAAATCCCAGCCCTTAAAGTAAGCGAAACAAAAGGTAAAGTGTTGCGTTACGGAGAAAACCCTCACCAAAAAGGATTCTTCTACGGTGATTTCGACGCCATGTTCACCCAACTTAACGGAAAAGAATTAAGCTACAACAACCTTTTGGATGTTGACGCTGCCGTTAACTTAATGGATGAATTTAAAAATGACGCGCCAACTTTCGCCATTTTAAAACATAACAACGCTTGTGGTTTGGCACAACGCGACACCCTTCACCAAGCTTATGTAGATGCCTTGGCTGGAGATCCAGTTTCTGCTTTTGGTGGTGTTTTGATTGCCAATAAAGAAATTGACTTGGCTACTGCCGAAGAAATTCACCAATTGTTCTGTGAAGTAGTAATCGCTCCAGGTTTTACTGCGGAAGCTGAAGAACTTTTAAAAGGTAAAAAGAACCGTATCCTGTTAGTACAGAATGATGCTGAATTGGCCCAAACTCACGTTAGAACTTGTCTTAACGGTGTTTTGGTGCAAGACCGCAACAATGTATCCGACACTAAAGAGGGTACTGAAACCAAAACTGATAAAGCACCAACCGATGCCGAATTAGACGATTTGATCTTTGCTTCCAAAATTTGTAAGCACACCAAATCCAACACAATCGTATTGACAAAAAACAAGCAATTGTGTGCTAGCGGAACGGGACAAACTAGTCGTGTAGATGCACTAAACCAAGCCATTCACAAAGCACAATCTTTCAATTTCGATTTGAAAGGAGCAGTAATGGCAAGTGATGCATTTTTCCCATTCCCAGACTGTGTAGAGATTGCAGACAACGCAGGAATTACAGCCGTAATTCAACCAGGAGGTTCCATCAAAGACCAATTGAGCATAGACTACTGCAACGAGCATGGTTTGGCCATGGTATTTACAGGAACACGTCACTTTAAGCACTAATAAAGCGTCCACTTTGTGGAAATTTATCATAAAAACTGGCACTCCTGTAGGTCTCCGTACCATATGAGTGCCTTTTATTTTACATATAATTAGAATACCAATTAAAGGCTGTATATTTAGCAAGTTTTATTACATTTACAACAATGTGAAAAAGCAGATAGATATAAACCCAAATAATTACAAAATAGCACATGGGATTTTTTGATTTCCTTACTGAAGAAATAGCTATAGACCTAGGAACAGCAAACACACTCATCATACATAACGATAAAGTTGTTGTAGACAGCCCATCCATAGTTGCCAGAGACCGTGTATCTGGAAAAATCATTGCCGTTGGAAAAGAAGCCAACATGATGCAAGGTAAAACACACGAAAACATCAAAACCATTCGCCCACTAAAAGATGGGGTAATTGCCGATTTTGATGCCTCTGAGCAGATGATAAGTATGTTTATTAAGAACATTCCTGCGCTTAAAAAGAAGCTGTTTTCTCCAGCCCTACGCATGGTCGTTTGTATCCCTTCTGGGATTACCGAAGTAGAAATGCGTGCGGTTAAGGAATCCTGTGAACGTGTAAATGGAAAAGAAGTCTATTTGATCCATGAGCCTATGGCTGCTGCCATTGGTATTGGTATTGACATCATGCAACCTAAAGGAAACATGATTGTGGATATAGGTGGAGGAACCACGGAAATTGCGGTGATTGCTTTGGGAGGAATTGTATGCGATAAATCGGTAAAAGTTGCGGGTGACGTATTTACCAACGACATCATTTATTACATGCGGACGCAACACAACCTTTACGTTGGAGAGCGTACTGCCGAAAAAATAAAAATCCAGATTGGTGCTGCTACCGAGGATTTGGAATTACCACCAGACGACATGAGCGTTCAAGGCCGTGATTTGTTAACAGGAAAACCAAAACAGGTACAAATTTCATTTAGAGAAATTGCTAAGGCCTTAGATAAATCCATCTTGAGAATTGAGGATTCCGTAATGGAAACCCTTTCCCAAACCCCACCAGAATTGGCAGCCGATATTTACAACACCGGTATCTATTTAGCAGGTGGAGGAAGTATGCTACGAGGATTGGATAAACGTTTATCACTTAAAACAGATTTACCGGTTTACATCGCCGAAGACCCATTGCGTGCCGTTGTAAGAGGAACAGGAATTACACTTAAAAACCTACCTAGATTTAAAAGTGTATTGATAAAATAAGGAATACTAGATGCAGCAAATCATCAACTTTGTTATACGCAACAAAATCGTGCTTTTGTTTTTGCTCTTATTTGGTATCTCGCTTGCTTTAACAATTCAGTCCCACTCCTACCATAAAAGTAAATTTATTAGCTCCGCCAACTTCTTCACTGGCGGCATTTATAAACGCGCCCATGGTATTGGACAGTATTTTAACCTAAAGACTGAAAACGAACAATTGGTGGAAGAAAACGTAAGATTAAAAACCTTACTATACAATTCACAAATTGCCGATACCACTCAAGAGTTCCAAAAGGACACTTCCTTTTACGGAGGGGTATTTCTGTTTATTCCGGCAAAAGTTTATAAAAACAGTTATTCAGCTACCAAAAATTACCTAATGCTCAACAGAGGAGAGCGTGATGGCGTGAAACAAGATTTTGGGGTGGTTACCTCACAAGGTATTGTGGGGATTATTGAAAATACCTCCAATAAATATGCTACGGTACTTTCCATATTGAATACCAAGAGTAAAATCAACGCCCAACTTAAGAACTCCAATCACATTGGGTCTTTGGTATGGAATACCAAATCCTATGAATTGGTACAACTCACAGACATCTCCAAGTTTGCCCCTGTAGCGGTTGGCGATACCATCATTACAGGAGGACAGTCTACTATTTTCCCGAAAGGCGTCCCTATTGGAACCATAGATTCCTTTACCACGGATATAAGTGGCGACACCTATACCATAGATGTTAAACTTTTCAACGACATGACTAACATTGGTCATGTATATATCATCGAGAATACCGATGCAGAAGAAATTAAAACCTTGGAACAATCGGTAGATGAATAACAGTAATGTAAATATAATCATCCAGTTTGTCTCCTTACTATTGGTGCAGGTATTGGTGCTTAATCATGTTAACTTTTTGGAATACATCAATCCGTATCCCTATATCTTATTTATCCTACTATTCCCGGTAAGAGCCAATAGATCACTTATCATTTTCTTAAGTTTTCTATTAGGGCTATTGGTAGATATTTTTTCGGATTCCGGAGGCATCCATGCAGCTGCGTGTGTTACCTTAGCGTTTATCAGGCCAGCGATCCTAAAGTTCTCATTTGGGATGATTTACGAGCACCAAAGTATCAAATTCAGTCAGACAGAATTTGGACGACGCTTGGTCTATTTTTCCATTGGTACCGTAATCCATCATTTTATGATGTTTTCTTTGGAAGTTTTTAACATTTCAAAAATAATTTTAGTCCTTCAAAAGACGTTATTCTCAAGTATTTTTACTATAATACTAAGCCTATTGATTACGGTATTATTTAGCAGAAAACGTAGATGAGAAAATTATTACTTTTTTCAACGGTGCTCCTTGTTGGAATTATCTTTATTGCCCGGTTGTTTTACTTACAGATCTATAACCAAACTGCCTACAACCTCTTTGAAGACAATGCCATTAGAAAGGTATACGACTACCCCAAACGAGGTTATGTGTACGACCGAAACGGCATTTTATTGGTTGCCAACCAGCCATCTTATGACGTCATGGTTATTCCGCGTGAAGTGGAGCCTTTGGACACCCTAGAATTTTGTGAACTTTTAAAAATTACAAAGGAAGATTTTACCCGCCTTTATGACAAGGCCTATCACTATTCGCCAAGGCTTCCTTCGGTGTTTGTTCCTCAGCTCTCCAAAAAGGATTACGCTATTCTTCAGGAAAAAATGCGCAAGTTTGAGGGCTTTTACATCCAAAAACGTTCTCTTAGAGATTACCAAACTTCCATTGGAGCCAATGTATTGGGAGATATTGGGGAAGTGAACAATGCTATAATCGCAAAACAACCTTACTATAAAATGGGTGACCTTATTGGAAAACAAGGGGTTGAAATTTCTTACGAAGAAGAATTACGAGGCGTAAAAGGCATTAAGTTTATACAAAAAGACCGTTTCAACCGAAACATCGGCCCCTATAAAGATGGGATCTACGACACCTTACCCCAACCGGGAAAGGATATCACCATTACCATCGATTCCAAACTGCAGGAATATGGGGAATTGCTAATGAAGCACAAACGAGGTGGGATTATTGCCATTGAACCTAGCAGTGGCGAAATCTTAACTATGATTTCTTCTCCAACCTATAACCCCAACCTTTTAGTGGGGCGTAACCGTTCCAAAAACTTTACTAAGCTTTACCTAGACACTTTAGCGAAACCCTTATATGATCGCGGACTCCAAGCCATGTATCCACCGGGGTCTCCATTTAAAGTCATAAATGCGCTTATCGGCCTTCAAGAAGGCGTGGTAACTCCTAGAGATAGATTTACGTGTAACCATGGCTATAGCTATGGGAATAGAAAAATGGGCTGTCACGGCCACTCTGGTATTTCCGATATGGACATCGGGATTTACAAATCCTGTAATTCCTATTTTGCCAATGTGTACAGACGCATTATGGACAAATATGAAACTCCAGCCCAAGGCATGGATGTTTGGAGTAACCATGTTAAAAGTTTTGGATTAGGAGATTACCTAGGATATGACCTACGTATTGGTCAGCCAGGTAAAATTCCAGATGCCTCCACCTATGACCGTGCTTATGGCAAAAATAGATGGTACACCACCTTCACCCTATCCAATGCCATTGGCCAAGGAGAAGTATTGACTACTCCAATTCAATTGGCCAATATGGCTGCAGCCATAGGGAATCGCGGGTATTTTTACACCCCGCATATCATTAAAAAGATTGAAAACGATACTATAGACAGTAAATATCTTACACGTCATAATACCACAATCGACAAAGTACATTTTGAACCTGTCATTCAAGGTATGTTTGACGTTTACAATAAAGGAACAGCCCAGACTTTACAGGTTCCTGGAATAGAGATTTGCGGAAAAACGGGTACCGCTGAGAATTTCACCAAAATAGATGGGGTTAAAACCCAGTTGACAGACCATTCCATATTCGTGGCTTTTGCCCCAAAAGACGATCCAAAAATTGCCATCGCTGTATTTGTAGAAAATGGTTATTGGGGAAGTCGTTTTGCCGGACGTATTGCCAGTCTTATGATTGAAAAATATTTAAAAGGCACTATTTCCCGAACCGATATGGAAAATTGGATTTTAACACACAGTTTGGAAAACGAATATAGCAAACCTTATTCTGGAAAACCTTTCCAAATAAACGGGCATACCACCCTTCAGGTTATCGAGAACTATCGCGACAACCCTGATTAAAACAACGACATCACCATACCCCCAACATGGAACCCATAAAGCATGCATAGAGAGAATATAGGATTACGTTTCGATTGGATAACGATCATACTTTTTTTGATTTTGGTTGGCTTTGGGTGGCTCAATATCATGTCTGCTTCGCATATGGGAGACATCACCAATTACTTTGACATGGACCAGCCCTATGGTAAACAACTTATGTTTATCATGATGACCTTGGTCCTCATTGTAATCATCCTTTCTATAGAAGCCAAGTTTTATGAACGTTTTGCCAGTGTCATTTATTTGGTATCCCTCATTTCCTTGGCAGGTCTATTTGTCTTTGGAAAAAATGTTAATGGCGCCACCTCTTGGTATGGGATTGGCGGGATGACCTTACAGCCAAGTGAGTTCGCAAAATTCGCAACTTCGCTTGCCGTAGCGAAGCACATTAGTGACCTACAGACTAACTTGAAATTTCTTAAGGACCAATTAAAAACCATTGCCATTATTTTTATACCAGCATTATTGATCCTTTTACAAAATGATGCGGGAAGCACCATTGTCTACGCCTCGTTCTTTTTTGTATTTTACAGAGAAGGGATTCAACAAATTTATTTGATTATTGGTGTCATCATCATGCTACTATCAGTGCTATCCTTAAAATTTGGAGTACTGCCCACCTCCCTATTCTCGGCGCTTATTATTTTGGGACTCTATTTTTATAAGCGAAAGAAACAAGCCTCTATATTAATGCCTTTGACCATTTTGGCGCTTTGCATTGGCTTCTCTTTTGCTGTACGGAATTTTTATGACCATGTTCTAAAACCCCATCAAAAGGACCGTATTAGTCTATGGTTACGTTTGGAAAAAGACCCAGACAAATTGGAACAAATGAAACGGACCATTCTCTACAACCTCAACGAATCTGAAAAAGCCATCAGTTCTGGAGGCTTAACAGGAAAGGGCTATTTACAAGGCACCCGTACTACTGGTAAATTTGTTCCAGAGCAACACACCGATTACATTTTTAGCACCGTTGGTGAAGAATGGGGATTCGCAGGCACCACTATGGTAGTCGTCCTTTTTGTTGCCCTTATCTTAAGAATACTCTACCTCGCCGAATCGCAAAAGAGTCAATTTAGTAGAGTTTATGGCTATTGTGTGGCTTCTATTTTATTTGTCCATTTTACCATTAACACAGGAATGGTTATGGGGCTCATCCCCACTGTGGGTATCCCGCTTCCCTTTTTCAGTTATGGGGGCTCTGGGCTTTGGGGTTTCACTATTTTACTGTTCATTTTTATAAAATTGGACTCCAACAAAATCAATGAGTGGTAAATTTTATAAGTGCTTCAATCCCAATAAATACAAGTAGTCTGTGAAATAAACTGACAACTTCCATTTTTACGTCGTAATTACTGACATACAATTCTTTAGGGTTCTTAAATCTTTTTCGTACATTTATGTATCACCTTAAGAATCAACACTATGTCATTTATAAAAAAATCTTCACAAAGCATCTTTATTGGAGGTTTATTTTTTATGGTTCCTACCCTTATCCTGATTATGTTATTTGGAAAGGCCCTAAAACTAATTTTGCCCTTAGCAAAAGCCCTTTCCAATATTTTTGATCTGCATTCGGTGTTTGGAACAGCTTCGGTGACCTTGATGAGCCTTGTGTTGCTTTTTTTAATTTGTGCAGGAGTGGGTCTGTTGCTCCAGAGAGGATTCCTAACTCAATGGAACCCCAAAACCGAGCAACGGCTATTCTTCCATTTCCCAGCTTTCCAAATGCTCAAATACCGCCTTTTGGATGAGAAAAAATTAAAAAATTCAAGTCTATGGAAAGCTATTTTACTGAAGGAAGACTCCAATTTCACCATTGGTTTTATAACCGATGACACCCATCATTCTTACCTTACTCTTTATTTGCCAGACGCCCCAAAAATGGATGCTGGTCAAATTAAATATGTATTGAAATCCAATTGCGAGTACTACCCCATTACCATGAAACAAGCTATGAATGCCTTACATGATTTTGGAAAGTGCCCTGATTTAACCCAATTACTTTCTTCCATTAAAGCCTCAAAAACGACATAAGCTACCAACAAACAAATTCAAGAATCCATGACCCTCACAATTTTATCCAACAATAACCCTTTTTGCCTTCAAAAGATCTTTTTGACTGCTCTTTTCTTAATTGTTTTTGGGAATATGAAAAGTAATGCCCAAGATGCCTATACCTATCAAACAACACAGGATAGTATCATTGCAAAC
Organism: Mangrovimonas sp. DI 80; assembly: GCF_001975575.1. Classification (NCBI taxonomy): domain Bacteria; kingdom Pseudomonadati; phylum Bacteroidota; class Flavobacteriia; order Flavobacteriales; family Flavobacteriaceae; genus Mangrovimonas; species Mangrovimonas sp. DI 80. The sequence continues at coordinate 79,298 of NZ_MSDT01000002.1, forward strand.
ACCTATCCATATGTGCTACCCGTGTGGGGACAAAAAGTTCAGGAGCGGGGAATGGCAGACCAAATGCAATTGCCCTTCGGCTTAAATGTTAATTATGTGAATGCCTTTGTGGATTTGAAAATTACCGAATTCCAACTTTTGGTTGGCGATACAGATTTATCGGGAATTATCAATTCTGAAACCTTAAATTTTCAAGAAGTCAATGGAACAACCAACGGAGCCAATTTTAGGGCCGATGCTTGGGTACTGCCCTTTTTGAACATATACACCCTATTCTCTGTTGTAAAAGGAGGCACCAATGTAAGTTTGAAACCCACCTGGAAAGACGACACCGGTGAAATCATGCTTCAGTTACCTGAGTTTTCCTCAGAAGTTGAGTTTGACGCCCTAGCTTATGGAGTTGGAACAACCTTGGTTTTTGGATGGAACCGTTACTTCTCCAGCATCGATTTAAATTATTCTCGCACCGATACCGACCTGCTCAAAGAACAACTTGGTTACTTAACCCTCTCCGCCCGCTTAGGACACTCCTTCAGGTTAAGCAAACGCAGAAAAGACATTTTTATAGCGCCCTATTTAGGCATGATGTACCGCGATTTTGTAGGAGCCGATGGTAGTAGCGGCCAAATCAACCTCAATGAAGTATTCCCCGATCTAGATGCTACCTTCAACCAAAAAGTAAATGATAAAATTGCCGCCAATCAGGAATTGATAGATAATCCAACGACACCTCCGGGACAAAAAATAAAATTGCAAGCCCAAAACCAAGCCCTTACCACTATTCAGGAACGGGTAAATGATAGCGGCGTGTTTAGAACTAGTTTTAACTATTTTATCCGTAAAGAACTTATTCAATCCATTACCTTCCAATTTGGCTTCAATTTTCAACTTAACAAACATTGGATGTTACGTGGCGAATATGGTGTGGCAGACTCCCAACGCTTTTTAATGACAGGCTTGCAATACCGCTTTGGCATCAAGAAAAGATCCTATAAAGAATTGTTACAATAAAAACCCTTTATGCCATAACACTATTTGCTTTGAATTTTAAAATTTAACGCTATGCACAAAAAAATTCTATTTGCAATTCTCTCTTTTCTGTTTGTCATACAGGTCCAAGGTCAGCACAAAGGTATTAAAGGGTACATGGAAAAAAGGGAACAAAAGAAAGACAGTGCCATTGCTGAAGGACGTCCATTTTTGAGCATTATTGCCGGTCCTGGCTACACCCCAGAAAATGGACTATTGGTTGGTGCAGGTATGATCTATACCTTTAAAACTAACCGAAAGGACAGCCTGATACAGCGTTCATCCATCCCTTTTATGGGCTTTATAAGTACCAAGGGCAATTTTGGCTTTAACTCCAACCTTAGAACCTTTTGGTTGCATGACAAACTTCGGGCGAATATCTTGGCCAAATTTTCGGTAGCCAATGACAATTATTTTGGAGTAGGTTTTTCAAATATCAAACAATTGGAGGAAGGGGATTCCACTACAGCCTTTAAGCGCCAAAAATTCATTATCAAACCATTGATCATGTACCAGCCCATAAAGCATTTATATGTTGGTGGAGGATTCGACTTTAATTCTACAAAGGTTCTAGAAACCAACCCTGTTATGGACGAAGATGCCTACTACAATCAATTTGGACCCGATAATTTTAATGTGGGCTTAACTTTCACCTTGAATTATGACAGTAGGGACATTATTGTAAACCCCTATAAAGGCTACTTCTTCAATTTTGCTGCAGGTTTTTATGGGGATTATTTGGGAGGTGATAACGATTATAACATCTACGAGCTAGACTTTAGGACCTACCAACAGATCCACCGGCCGGGAAACACCATTGCCCTTAAACTCTACGGTAGATTTGGTAGTGGCGACATTCCCTATGAAGAACTCACCAAATTAGGCGGCGGCGACGGTTTACGAGGTTATATCGAAGGACATTATAGAGACCGTACGGGTCTTTATTTTCTAGCGGAATGGCGACATATGTTTTTAAAGAACGACGGAAACATGAGCAAACACGGCGTGGTGACATGGCTGGGATCTGGTACAATTGCCTATAATCCCAACAGTATTGAAGAGTGGATTCCTAACTTTGGAATCGGGTATCGTTTTGAGGTGCAACCCCGCATGAATGTTAGAATTGATTTTGGTATAGGAAGGGAATCTTCTGGATTATATTTCAACTTTACGGAAGCCTTCTAAGTTGAATTCCATATAAAGTATATTGAGTGAAGTTAGCCTCCATATATTCAGAAAACACAAAAGAAGCAAACCTTACCTATCTTTTTGATTAACAATAATTTACTCTCAAAATATCTTGTAATAATTGACAATTTTTAAGTACCTTTAAAATTCCAATGTCCTCGAAGACATAGCCCCACTTCAAGAACCAACGTGTTTATTTTCAATTGCAAGCTTCTTATTATGAAAAAAGTACTTCTATTAGTAATGATTCTTATGACCCTTCCATTGTTAGGGCATGCTCAAACAGCCAAAGATATCGACGCCGAAGCCGTGCGCGTATTGGATAAAATGACGGACGCCATTAGTGAATTGACCTCTTGCAGTGTCCATGTAAAAAACTCAATAGACACCCTCAACGCCGATAACAAACTTGTAAAATATCACCGGAGCAGTGATGTCCAATTCTCGGGGCCCGACAAATTACTTATACAAATACAAGGAGATACTGGTCATAAAGGCTATTGGTACGATGGCTCTTTCCTAACCTATTATTCCTATGATGAAAATAACTATATTACCTTGGAAACCCCCAATACCACTTTGGAAATGATTGATGCCATGCACAAACGCTTCGACTTTGAGTTTCCTTCAGCCGATTTTTTCTACCCTCATTTTGTAGATGATATTTTAGACGACTTCCAATCTGTCAAATACAAAGGTTCTTCTAAGGTAGAAGGTGAAAATTGTGACCATGTTATTGCCGACAATGACAAAATGAAGGTTGAAATTTGGGTCTCCAAAAATGCGCCCAATATGCCCAAGCGTTTTTTAATTACCCATAAAGATGAGCACAACCGTCAATACGAAAGTGTTTTTAACAACTGGAACCTAAGCCCTGTCATTCCCGATGAAACATTTGTTTTTTCAGCTCCAGCCAATTCCAAACTTATTAGTGTTATGTCCAAGTTATAATCTCGCAATGCCTTTTATTATGAAACCATCTATTGTAATTTCTTCTACTATAAAATCCTATCTAAGCGCTTTAGCCTTGCTAGTAGCCCTTAGTTTGCCTTCCAATCTATTTGCCCAACGCCTCAACCACCGACCTGCCGGAGGAGGACATTCTATGTCAAGAGCAACACCAAGTAGAAGCAGGCCTGCTTCCACCCCAAAAGTCAATCGCTCTACGCGACCTACCACTTCCAAACCCACTATTAATGGTGGGCATACAACTACAAGACCTACCACACGGCCTAGTACCAGTACCAAGACCCCTAGTAAACCTACGACCACTAAGCCCACAACCACTAGACCTACAACCACAAGGCCTACAACCTCAACGAGTCGCCCTACATCCAATGTAAAAAACCATACCACCAATAGACCAGGAACCAACAACGCTAACAACAACCGTCCTGGAAATAATAACAATAACAGGCCAAATAATAATGCAAACCGACCTGGGAACAATAATAATCGGCCAGGAAACAATTACAATCGCCCTGGCGGTAATACCAATATTAATATTAACGTAGATAACAGGAACCACCACAACACCTATGTACGCCACAACTCTAGGCCCTACCATAGACCTCCTCATCATTACGGAGGCCATTTTTACTATTCCTATCATCCTTACTATTACCATCCTTTCCGTCCGTTTTATTGGGGAAGCTATTGGCATCCTTGGGGCTATTTTGTAACTACTTTAGCCACGACCGCCATTGTTGTAAGTATTATTGATGCCGCAACGGATGACCATGAAGAATATCATTATGACAACGGAACCTATTACCTAAAAACCGAAGAAGGCTTTGTGGCTGTACAAGCTCCTGTAGGCGCCCAAGTCCCTTCCATTCCACAAGAAGCCCAAACCGTCACGGTTAATAACACTAACAATTATTACTACGGAGGTGCCTTTTATGAGAAAAATGCGGATGGTTATGTGGTAGTTCCTGCCACTGCCGGTACCATTGTACCCGGTTTACCGGAAGGCGGTGAAGAAGTTAAAATAGGGGACATTACTTATGTACAATATGGGGACACCTACTACCAGCCTATACAAGTAGACGGTAAAAACATGTATGAAATAGTAGATGTCACTACAGAAGAAAAATAACACGATTGCTTCCATAAAAAATCGGTGGTTTCTCTATTGAAACCACCGATTTTTATTTTAACGATACTTTAGAGTAACGATTAAATACTGTCTACAATTACTTTTACAGATTGACTACTATCCGACTGTACTTCGAAAGCTTTAGGTAAATCGGTTAAAGGAAAATGATGGCTCACTATAGGCGTCAAATCCACGATTCCCTTATCCATTAAATCGATAGCTTCCAAGAAATCCTCATTGGAATAAAACAATGATCCTCTTATCTGCAAACGTTTGTACACCACATGATTTGGACTGATGGTCATATCTTTACTATAAATTGCCAAAACAGTCAATTTACCATCGGGCGCCAAGAGTTCCAAACATTGTCCAAATAGGGCGCTTACACCAGAACATTCAAAAGCCGCTGTTAAATTTGGGAGTTTCCCAGAATAATCCAGAGCCATTACACTTCCAAAAAGTTCCGTTACTTTATCTTTTAGACTGCCATCAGTCTTTGGATTAAACGTGTATTTAGCTCCCAATGTTTTGGCCAACTCCAATCGTTTCTCACTAATATCCGAAGCTATAATATTTTCTACGCCCTTACTTTTGAGGCCTGCAATGGTTACCAAGCCTATGGTTCCGCAACCGGATACCAATACATTGTCTTTGGCGGTCAACTGTGTTTTATTAATGGCCGCCAAGCCAACGCAGAAAGGTTCCACCAAAGCTCCCTTTTCACTAGAAATAGTGTCAGGAATGACATATATATTATGATTGGCCTTGGCCTTATCTATTTTCACAAATTTGGCAAAACCACCGGGACTAGGTCCCAGTCCTACCCCATTGTACATAGGATTGACCACAACCCGATCGCCTACTTTTAGATCTTTGACGTCCTTTCCTACTTCTACCAATTCGCCACAAAACTCATGTCCCAATACCGATCCTTGAGGCACGAGTCCTTCATGGTAAATATGTAAGTCGGTACCACAAATACCGGTCATTTCTACTTTAATAATTACGCTGTCATCCGTTATTTCAGGCACTTCCTTATCCAATACACGTATGTCATGAACATCGTGAAATACCCCCGAAGGGTTTGCTTCTTTCATAATGGCTGTTTATTTATTGTTTTAACTTTAAAATTTTACACTAAAAATCACTTATTATTTTGATTTCCATAAAGTTAACCAAATTGACGCAGATTTCTAAATAAATAGGTTTTGTTATTTAAAGGATAACCATATCCTCCATTTTTCTAAGGAGGTCTGAGCCACAAATTCATTCAAAAAAACCCCATAGGTTTCCATAGGGTTACTATAGGGTTGATATGGGGCTGCTATGGAGCAGCTATATGGCCTAAATGAGGCAAAATATATCATGGAAAAATTAGTCTTGGATTCTGGAGAAACTCAAAATCATTGTCATTCAGAATGAAATGAAACGCAATTAAGAAATTATTGGAAAGCAAAGGATTCTTCCTTTATGGGAATGACATAGACATCAATTTTTAAACACCACGAAATAAATTGTGACTTGGAAAAGCTATCTTTAAACTCAAATAATTCCTACAAACTCAAACCACCAATGAAACAGCAACCAACCTTCTTAATATTTTGCTTTCTATTCTGTCATTTAAATATGTATTGTCAAACCAACGATACTCTAAAAGAGCTTCTTTGGGAAAGTGTATCCCCTTGTTTTGAAGCGCTGACTAGCGAATTGGATCCCCATGAAGTTGAAAAACTCAATTTATTTGAGCTTGAAGAAAATGTCTACGATGTGAACAATGGCTATATCAAATTGAGCCTAAGCTATCCAACTTGCGGATGCAATTGCAGCAACATTGCTGGCGCCTATAAACAACAGAACAAGGATTACACCATATTGATTAATGAAGCTTGGAGCTGCTCCTCCGAAAGGAAACTACACTCGAATAGACCAATAGATTCTGTCCTTCCTGAAGGCTTTGGAATCAACACTTTTATACCGAGTTTGACCACTGAAAAATTACCACTGGATCAGGCTATCTTTTTCTTGAACCTCCAAATCCCAAGAAAAGGAACAGAAACCAAAGTAACTTTGGAAGTGATTCCCTTTGGCATTAACTTTTCTTCCAATTCTCCACTTACCTATGAATACTCCGAAAGTGACAAGAGCAAAAACTTGAACGATATCCACTATCTAGCTTCTAAAGTTAAAGACAAAAAAACTTTGGACTACTTAGCAGAATCCACCCATGATAGCATTGACCATAATGATCTTGAACTCATCAATTCTTTGATTGACCCAAACCATACAAGCAAAGCCTTTCAAAGTCTAGACAAACTTTCTGCACAATTAAGACAACTAAAATTCATCTTTTATCTCTACCATGCTATTGAATACAGAAGTCTCATTTTGGATTGGGACCAAGAAGCACAGCGCTTCTATATTAAAACACAAATCCCCAATAAGGAAACGATGGATTTCAGGTCCTTTTTATTAAGAAATGACTACTGGCAAGGGCCAAGCTGCTAGGAGATATTCAGGTGGCATTAGCGTTGTAGGTTTCTGAAAATTTAATATCTTCAATCTTAAACTACTAGGATTGAAAATGCTCATGAAACACCTCACCATACTTCTATTAATATATTTTTCAATACAAAGCTGCCAAGACAATGGGCAAGTGAGCTCTATACATCCCGTAAATTGGGATAGAAGAACACTAAAGCACAGTTTAAGTGATTCGCTTTCAACTGGCAGCACCTACCTTTCTGTTTACTCTCAAATTTATAGTGAATCGGAGCATCGCACCCATGACTTAACCGTCACCGTAAGCATGCGTAACACCAATACCACTGATACCATTTTCATTAACAAAGCTGACTATTTCAATACGAAAGGCCATTCTATCAGAACCTATTTTAATCGCCCTATTTACATCGCTCCCATGGAAACGGTAGAAATCGTTATTGACGAAAAAGACCAAGAAGGTGGCACGGGCGCCAATTTCCTTTTTGATTGGACCATAAACCCCAACACCCATGAACCACTTTTTGAAAGCGTCATGATTTCTACCTCTGGACAACAAGGCATTTCTTTCACTACACAAGGCAAACGTATAGAATAATTACCAAAAACCTATGAGACAATGCTCAGCATCCTAAAAAACATAAAAAAGGGATTATTGAATCAACATAAGTTCGGTAGATATCTTTTATATGCTTTAGGAGAAATGACTCTGATAGTTCTTGGTATTTTAATCGCCTTAAAAGTTGACAATTGGAACCAAAGGCAGGTCTTGAAACGACATGAAACCCAAGTACTGAAACAATTGTTGAACCATGCCCAAGCCGATTACAGTTTCTTTTCCTCTAAATCTGATTTCTTCGACAACCAAGAACATTTGTATCAGGAATTATTAAGATTGTGCAACCATACATTGCCTGATTCACTGTTGATGAGAAAGCAATTGAATGTTTTCAATCTATTTGGGAAGGCCACCATACAATCCAATATTGTCAACAGCAATTTTATCACCTATGACATCATTAGCAATCAGCAACTCAAAAAACAGTTACTGGACTATAAAAGGCAGTACGAAGCTGTTAAAATAAGTTATGATCTTTTTAATAGTAAAACCACCCTCTACACCGATCCAATTTTGGTCCAAAACTATGCCGATGTTTTAAAAATAAATGAAGACACCAGTTGGTCTGATTTGGAACCTTTTTGCCAATACCCCAATATAGAAGGCATTTCCTATTTATTATCTACCACGGCCTCTTTTGCCCAACAGCAAACCAAAACCCTTTTAGATCTAAACAACGAGCTAACTCAAGAACTGGAACAGGTTCTTGAAACAAAAAAATGACCAGGCGCTGTCAACTAAAATGTGCTTACCTTTGTGGAGCAAAAATCCATCTTGTAATCTAAAGATGAACACATCTCCATGGCATTAAAAAACACCATACTCAAAGAGCTAGAACAATTGGTAACCCTAAAGGATTCCACAAGAACTTGGCACACCCCAATGCTAACCGCCATCTGTGTTGGATTTCCTTTACTGGTAGGATTGTATGTTGACAATCTTCGCTATGCCCTCATTTCCTGTTTAAGTGGTTTGGTCATCCTTTACCTTCCCAGTTCGGGGTCGTTTACCAATAGAATTACCACCTTATTAGTTAGCTCATTTGGGTTTATGGTATCCTTTGCTTTGGGGCAGTTTTTTAGTTTTTCCCCTACGGTTGCGGTAATTGTATTTGGCCTTTACTCGCTTATCGTGCATTGGATCATTCTCTACTATAAAACGGCTCCCCCACGGAGTTTCTTTTTTATCATGATCCTTTCCATTTCCATTTGCCAGCCGTTCAACTTAAGTACCATTCCAACCAAAGTTGGTTTGGTTGGTTTGGGCACCATGTTTTCCTGCACCTTGGGTTTAGCCTATATTTTATGGTTGTCGGCCACCCAAAAAATAGAAACACAAAATGCTCCTGTACCACTACTGAAAAAAAATACCTATGCCGATTTTTGGGAAGCCATCATTACTGGAGTCATCATGGCCATTTCTTTGGCCCTAGGTTACTGGCTGAAACTTGAAAACCCTTACTGGATTCCTATTTCCTGTGGTGCCGTGATGCAAGGCGCCTCCCTTTACCATATTTGGCAGCGTACTTTCCAACGTATTTTGGGCACTTTTTTAGGTTTGTGCCTTTGTTGGCTGTTGCTCCAGATAGCCAACACCCCTTTAATGCTTTGCCTGTTCATCATTGTTTTACAATTAATTGTGGAGTTGCTCATCATTAGAAATTATGCCATGGCCGTGATTTTCATTACGCCTTTGGCCATCTTTCTTTCGGAAGCTGCCAACCCCATCATCAACGATCCCAATGCGCTTATCGCACTTCGCTTTTGGGAAATCCTTATTGGCAGTATTTTGGGCGCCATTGGTGGCTGGTTGTTGCACAAGGAAAAAATACGTTATGCCAGCATTCGAGGGCTAAAAAAACTAGGCGACCAAATAGAGCAGAATATTTCTTAAGAAAGAAAATTGGTATCTTTAAGAAAGGTAATCTACCACTTCAGCTCATACCGTCGATTCGAGTGACATTTTGAAAACATATGGCATCGAGAATAGATGCTTCTAAAGCCCTTTTGGTTTCGATACAATGGTTATCAATAGCTTTCAAAAAATCAGGCAACCTGACGATGCTTTTTAAAAAAATCTCAACTTGCGAAGCCATGCTACAGAAAGACATCCAAAACTACAATACACAGCAAAACAAAACAGACCAAGAAATCTGTCATGTACTGGCAACCATCATTGATGCGCAAATGCCTGAAGCCGAAAGCAAACTATGGCATGGACATCCTGTTTGGTTTTTGGAAGGAAATCCCATTGTGGGCTACAGCAAACAAAAGAAGGGATTGCGTCTGATGTTTTGGAGTGGTGCCGATTTTGAAGAACCCGATTTAAACATTCTAGGTGGAAAATTTAAAGACGCCTCCATTTTCTATAATTCCATCAATGACATCGATATGGAAGCTTTAAAACGGTGGCTGGAAACCTCTAAACACATTCAATGGGACTATAAAAATATTGTAAAACGTAAGGGGCGTTTGGAACGGCTGAAATAAAAGTCCGCTTTAAATCCAAGACATTTCCCTCATGGCTCAATCTGGATCAGTATTTATCGGTGCATTTTAAACTTCTACACAAACATTTGGTTTCAACACCAATATGCTCCCACCACAAAACCTACAATTTCAAAAATAACTACAGAAGTATTCCTTTTTAAACGAAGAATTCGTACATTAGTAACTGATTGATAGCGAATTAAACACCCCTAACTTTAACACTTTACCTATAGATAAAGGCAAGGCCTTATCTGTAGTGCCAACAACAAATAAGTGCATTAATGTTGAGAGAACATCCTTATCAATCATGCCCTAATGGCTTTTCTGCTTTGGGTACCCACCCCAACCACCCTTGGTTGGAAGTTCATTGTGCGATATTCCCGCGCATTCATCTATCCTCTCAAATATCATATTCGAAAGGCATTAAAAGCTGTCAAAACGATATTAATTCACCTAAAAATATCAGTCTGCCTGCCACAATTTCGTCAATAGCCCAACCTAAAAACCATTAAAACTATGAAGCTTATCAAAACCCTTCCATTAGCCCTATGTTTCTTTGTAATTACAGCATTTAAAGCAGATGTTACAACAGCTGTTTCCAATGCTGAAACCGCCGCCCAAAAAGACCCGCTACCCTCTTGGAATGACGGGGCTGCAAAAAAGGCCATCATAGCATTTGTAAGCAATGCCACCAATAGCAAAAGCTCTCAGTTTATTCCTGTGGAAGACCGCATTGCCACTTTTGACAATGACGGGACCCTATGGAGTGAGCAACCGGCCTATTTTCAACTGTTTTTTGCCATAGACCGCGTAAAAGCCATGGCCAAGGATCATCCTGAATGGAAAACCCAACAGCCTTACAAGGCCGTTTTGGAAAATGATATGGAAGCCTTAAAAGAAAGTGGCATGAAGGGTCTTTTGCAAATAGTCGCGACCACCCATTCCGGTATGACTATCGATGAGTTTGATGCCATTGTAAAATCATGGGCCAGTACGGCCAAACACCCTACCAAAAATGTGCCCTACACCGATATGGTGTTTCAGCCCATGCTTGAATTGTTACACTATTTAAGAGCCAACCAATTTAAAACCTATATCGTTTCTGGAGGTGGTGTGGACTTTATGAGAGCCTTTCTCCCAAAAGTATACGGAATTCCAGAAGAACAAATTCTAGGTACACGTGCAAAAACAGAATGGGATTATAACAATGGCAATCCAGTAATTAAACACCTTCCGGAGTTGGACTTTATAGACGACAAAGAAGGAAAACCGCTAAACATCCAGAAAATCATAGGAAAAAAACCAGTGTTTGCTGCGGGGAATTCCGACGGGGATTTGCAAATGCTACAATGGACAGCCTCCAACAAACTGAACAGTTTTATGCTTTATGTACACCATACCGATGCCGACCGCGAATGGGCCTATGACAGAGGGTCGCATATTGGAGGGTTAGACAAAGGACTGGATGAAGCGGCTAAACACGGCTGGACAGTTGTAGACATGAAAAAGGATTGGAAAGTGATTTATCCAAGATATCAATAATAAAACATCATCAATCAAAAATGGCTATTAAATCAATTAGTAATATATAAACCAGAAATTATGAGCAATTTTTTTCGCAAGAAGACCATTCTCCCAATACTGCTCTTACTGCCGCTATTGGGATGGAGCCAAACAAAACCTAATATTTTAGTAATATGGGGAGATGATGTAGGTTGGCAAAACGTAAGTGCCTATGGTATGGGCACAATGGGCTATACAACGCCCAACATTGACAAAATTGGAAATGAAGGGATTAAGTTTACGGACCATTATGCACAGCCTAGCTGTACGGCCGGTAGAGCGTCCTTTATCACCGGACAATACCCTATTCGCAGTGGGATGACTACCGTTGGACAACCTGGTGATGCATTGGGCCTACAAGCTGCCTCTCCATGTTTGGCAGAAGTGTTGAAAGCTGAAGGTTACGCTACTGGGCACTTTGGTAAAAACCACTTGGGCGACCGTAACGAACACTTGCCAACAGCCCATGGCTTTGATGAATTTTATGGCAATCTGTACCACTTGAATACTCAAGAAGAGTCTGAACAGCGCGATTACCAAAACTTCGCAGAAGCCTATTCAGGCAATTTGGAAGATTATGAAAAGAAATTTGGAACCCGTGGGGTAATCCATTCTTGGGCAACAGATAAAATGGACAATACCGATGATCCTCGTTTTGGTAAAGTTGGCAAACAACGTATTACAGATACAGGACCATTAACCCAAGAGCGCATGAAGAATTTTGATGCTGGGGAAGTGATTCCTAAGGCTGAAGATTTTATGAAACGTGCCAAAGCCGATGGCAAACCGTTTTTTGTATGGCTCAACACCTCTAGAATGCACCTTTACACTCGCCTAAACGATGAATGGCGCTATGCTGCTGAGAAATACACGTCTGAGGCTGATTTATATGGTAGTGGGATGTTACAACACGACCATGATATAGGCTTGGTTTTAGACTTCTTAAAAGCTAATGGCATGGATCAAAACACCATTATTTGGTATTCCAGCGATAACGGTCCGGAGCACAATTCATGGCCTCATGGAGGTACCACCCCGTTCCGAGGCGAAAAAATGGGAACCACCGAAGGAGGTGTGAGAGTTCCTAGTATGGTTATGTGGCCCGGAGTACTAAAACCTGGTCAGGTTTTGAATGGTATCCAAGCCCATATGGACATGTTTACCTCTTTGGCTGCAGCTGCCGGAGTACCAAATGCCGCAGAGCGCTTAATGAAAGAGAAAAAACAATACATCGATGGTGTCAACAACCTTCCTTATTGGAAAGGACAAAGTGAAAAATCGGCGCGGGACATGTTCTACTATTACTATGAAAGCAATTTGAATGCCGTGAGGATGGGCCCTTGGAAATTCCACTTTATTTACAAAGAAACTTATTATGGTACGGCTGAAGCAAGAACCGCACCTTTGATATTTAATTTAAGGATGGATCCTTTTGAAAGCTATGATACCGAAGATGCCTATGGACACCTGATGCAAAAGGTTTCCTGGTTGATGGCCCCAATGGGAGAGCAGATGAACGCTCATATCAAAACCTTGATGGACTATCCTCCTGTTCAAGGCGGTAAAAGTTTTGACATGTCCTCTGTAATGGATAATGTTGTTAAAAAAGGACGAGATTAGTTCTTTGTTATAAAACAATACTTAAACAAAGGCATCAAGGCAATCTCCAAACAACAAAGGAGGTTGCCTTAAATGCCTTAAAAACTCTAACCCCTATGAAGCAGTTTTATAGAATAGGATATCTTTTATTATTGTTATTGTCAATAAGTGTCAACGCCCAAGAAGCCGAAGCTCCCGCCTCCACAGGTGGTCCTTCTGCAGAAGATTTGGCCAAACAATTGGCCAATCCGGTAGCCAACCTTATCAGTGTGCCCTTTCAAAATAATTTCGACTTCAATGTTGGTCCTAACGATGGGTTTCGATACAATTTAAACGTGCAACCCGTACTACCGTTTAGTTTCAATAGCAAATGGAACCTCATCAGTAGAACCATTGTGCCGTTTATCACCCAAAAAGATGTGCTGTATGACGGCGACTGCGCCAATGGCCTAGGAGACATTGTACAAAGTTTCTTCTTTTCACCCAAAGACCCTACCCCTAGTGGCATAGTTTGGGGAGTTGGCCCTGTATTTCTATTAAATACGGCTTCCGAAAATGAATTGGGGGCCAATACTTGGGCGATAGGACCAAATGCGGTTTTCTTAAAATTAAGTGGCCAATATACTTATGGAGGATTAGTAAACCATATGTGGTCCTATGCAGGCAAGGGAGATGACATCAGTGCCACTTTTTTTCAACCCTTTTGCACCTATGCCACACCCAACGGAGCGTCTTATACCATTGCTTCTGAAAACACCCAAAGTTGGCGCAATGACATTTTTGGAGGGTTTATAGGTTTGTATTATGCTAAAGTGGTACAAATATCCAAACAGACAGTACAATTGGGAGGCGGCCCGAAAGTTTATTATGGCAATAACCCTTTGAATCCAGAATTTGGGTTTCGGGCTAACGTCATTTTATTATTCCCTAAATAAACAATTTACTACAATGAAACAGATCCTTACATGCATTATCATTTTCTTTGTGTTTGGGTCTTTACATGCCCAAGAAGAACCTGATTTAATGGGCTTGGATAGTACGATTGATTCTACAAGCCAAAGTATATACAACGACAATGTCGTAAAATATCCCGATTGGAGATTGAAACGTTTTAAAATTTCTGCTGGCTTATTTTTTCCTTTGAACGATACCGAAGTTAGAGTGGGTAGCACCGATTTTGATGACTTTGGAACCACCATTAATTTGGAAGACGACCTAGGTTTTGATAAAACTACCTTTTCCTTCTATGCCAATGCCGAATGGCGTATTTCCAGACGTTCTAGATTAGCTTTGGATTTCTTCTATTTAAACCGAAAATCGACCTATACACTAGACGAAGAAATTGAATTTGGTGACAATGTATATCCTGTGGATGCCAATTTGGAAGCCTTTTTCAACATGAATATTTATAGACTGTATTACAGTTATACCATCTTTGCAAAACCCAAATATGAGATTGGCGCCTTGATTGGTGCCCATGTCTTGTTTACCGATGTGGGCATTAGAGCCAATTCTGGAAATGTGGAAGCTGAACTCAATGACAGTTTTGATTTTATAGCGCCCGTGCCCGACATTGGGATTTGGTTTGACGTACTTCTTTCCAAACGCTTCTCACTTTACACCAACATCAATTATTTAGGGTTGACCATTGACAATATCAAGGGACGCATTTTTAGTTCGAATGCAACATTGGCCTATCAACTATACAAGGGCTTGAGCTTAAAAGCTGGGTTTACAAGTTTGGACATCAAAGTAGAAACCACGAGAAAACATTTGGACGGGTACTTTAAATGGGGATATAACGGACCAACCTTCACGGTCAATTTCGCGTTTTAGCAAGTCACCAAATGCGTATTTGAAAAATGAAAGTTATGAGAACAATGAGGAGGAACCTAATCATAAAATTAAGCCAACGGGGAGAACAATATGGTTTTACCCACTTCTTCATAATTCTATTCTTTCTCTTTAACCCTACCAATGTCCTTGCCCAAGAAGAAAAAGCTGAAGATTCCCTCCCTAAATGGAACATTGGCTATAGCAGCAAAGGATTTGAATTGAAATCTACCGACAACCTTTATAAATTACAAATACAAAGCAGGCTCCAATTTCGCTTCGCCACTCCAGACGACCAAGACCCCATCACGTTTGATGACTATGACCAAGAAGGTACTCATCTTTTTAAAGTTAATCGTGCCCGTCTAAAAGTAGGCGGTAATGCCTATAGAACTTGGTTAAAGTATTATTGGGAATATGATTTAGTAAACTCCAACCTTTTAGACTTTAGGGTGATGGTTGAAAAGTGGAAATGGCTCAGTTTGAAATTTGGCCAATGGAAACTGGAGTATTCTAGAGAACGGCGTATTAGTAGTGGGGAACAGCAATTGGTAGATCGCTCCATCATTAACCGGCCCTTTACGGTAGATCGTCAGCAAGGTGTTGAATTGTATGGACGCTTGGATGGAAAATCACTTTTGGATTTCAGCTATTGGGCAGCAGTACTAACAGGTACAGGAAGAGGACACAACACCAATGACGATGCTCATTTTATGTACTTTGGAAGACTGCAATGGAATCCACTTGGGGAGGACATGGGCTTTGAAAGCAGCGATATGGACCATCACGGGAAACCAGCAGCCATCATTGCCATTGCAGGGGTCACCAATAGAAGTCCCTACACCCGATTTTCATCTTCCGGAGGAGGGGAATTATTAGGTTTTGAAGATGCCGAAAATGGACAATATCGAGTTGAGCAGTACAATTTGGAAACCGCTTTTGTTTATAAGGGGATTACCTGGCAAAGTGAATGGCACCACAAGAAAATTATCGACATGCACAACGATGTCCCCGACAGGCTCCTAAAAGGGTATTATTTGCAGGCTGGCTACTATCCACAGGGAGATATTCCGTGGTGGCCTAAACCTCTGGAAATTGCTGCACGTTATTCGTCCTATATCCCCGATTCGTATTTGGACCAAGACCATCAGGACGAACTTTCTTGTGCTCTAAATTGGTTTTTTAGAGGCCATAAAAACAAATTGACAGCTGAGGTCAGTCATTTTGACTATGAGCAATTTGACCGACAAGTTGATAGAAAATGGCGCTTTAGAGTACAATGGGAAGTTTCTTTTTAAAAAGGTTAAAAACTCGGCTTCTAGAATTTCAACCCATATACAAACCCAAGACCAAAAATATCGTACACGTCTTTATAAATGTAATTGAACCCTACGGAAAGTTCCCAATTATTCTTTTCCAAAAGAATAAACTCCGATCCCAAACGGACAATCCATAAGGTTTCGTGGGCATCGGTTTCAATACCACCTCCCAAGGATACGGTCCACCTTGGTAAGGCTTCCCAAGTACCGGCCACAGACAATACGGTAGCATTTTCACGCTCAAGGAAGTCGCCTTTGCTATTTTCAACATGTAAATTCACAATCTCCACATCGTTATAGGTACCGATTGCCCAACGTTCGGTCAGCCAATATTCATAGGAGAACCCAAAGGTTGGCGCAATGATTACCTCCTTTTCTCCTGTATCAATGTCTCTCCCTTCTGGAATCCAGGAATACCCGGCATAAAATGCCAATTTGTTTCGGTGAAAAACCTCTTCTTCTTCAAACTCCATTTCCACCTCAGCCTCAATGGTCTCTTCTGTTTCTTGAGCAAATACGGGAACGGATAAAAGCAACATACTTAAAAACCATATATTTTTCATCATTCCAAATCGTAATACTGTGTCCATAAACGCTTTTATTTTAAAAGTTAAACAACTGAATATTAACACTTAAAGTTACAGAATTTAATTTATTCACGAACATTTTTTTATCCCCCTTGAGATAAGCACATAAAAAAACCTGCCCAATGGTATTGGACAGGTTTTAACTCTCTATAAATTATAAAGAAATCTGCTTTCCTTTTATTGCAAGCTCGCCAAACTTGATTTAATAGTTTCTATTTTAGCTAAAGCGTCGGCTTCTTTTTTACGTTCGTTCGCAATCACCTGTTCTGGTGCACCATTTACAAAACGCTCGTTAGACAGCTTTTTCTGAACCGATTTTAAGAAACCTTCTGTATAATTTAACTCTTCGGTTAACTTTTTAATTTCAGCTTCTACATCAATACTTCCCGCCATAGGCACAAAGTATTCATTGGATTTTACACGGAAAGTTAAAGCGCCGTCTACAGCTTCAGTTACATATTCAATCGTTTCAAGATTTCCTAACTTTTGAATAATAGAATCGAAGGTTGTGCTCGTGTTTCCGTTATTAATTACAGAAAATCCAATGGCATCTTTAAAGGCTATGTTCTTTTCTTTTCTGATATTTCTGATTCCTGAAACTACTTCTGAGGCAAAATCGAACTCAGCAATCAAGGTTTCGTTTACTGCCTTGGCTTCTGGCCATTTTGCTACAATTAAAGCTTCTTCCGGAGTGCGTTCTGCAATATAATGCCAGATATCTTCTGTTAAGAACGGCATAAATGGATGAAGAATTTTTAAGTTATCTTCAAATGCAGCGATTAATGATTTATAAGTTGCAGCATCTACCGGTTTTTGATACGCAGGCTTCACGATTTCCAATAACCATCCTGAGAAATCGTCCATTATCAATTTATAAATCGCCATTAACGCATCGCTTAAACGGTATTTACTAAAGTGATCTTCGATTTCAGTTAAAGCTTTTTGGAATTTAGAAGCGTACCAGTCTAATGCAATTTTACTTGATTCAGGCTGTGGAATAGTTTCATCGATTTCCCAACCATCAATTAATCGGTAAGCATTCCAGATTTTGTTTCCGAAACCTTTTCCTTGCTGACATAGCGCTTCGTCGAATAATAAATCGTTACCTGCAGCACTACTTAACAATAATCCTACGCGAACACCATCTGCGCTGTATTCTTCAATCAATTTTAAAGCATCTGGGGAGTTCCCTAAAGACTTACTCATTTTACGGCGTTGCTTATCGCGAACAAGTCCGGTTAAGTACACGTTGTTGAATGGTCGTTCACCTTTATATTCGTAGCCGGCAATAATCATTCTCGCTACCCAAAAGAATAAAATATCCGGACCAGTTACTAAATCGTTTGTTGGGTAATAATATTTTATATCGTCATTTTCAGGGTTACGAATACCATCGAACACACTCATTGGCCATAACCAAGATGAGAACCAAGTATCCAAAGCATCGGTTTCCTGACGTAAATCTTCAGCTTTTAAATCAGCGTTTCCTGTTTTTTCAACAGCTAATTTTAAAGCGTCTTCCATAGTTTCAGCAACCACAAAATCTTCTTTTCCATCACCATAGTAATACGCAGGAATTTGTTGCCCCCATAATAACTGACGTGAAATATTCCAATCGCGGATGTTTTCCATCCAATGGCGATAGGTATTCTCGAATTTCTTAGGGAATAACTGAATCTCTGAATCTTCACCTAAAACCGCTTCAATAGCAGGTTTTACCAATTCTTCCATTTTTAAGAACCACTGGTCACTTAAACGCGGCTCGATAACCGCTTTAGTGCGCTCTGAGGTTCCTACTTTATTAATGTGAACTTCAGTTTTTACCAAAGCCCCGATTTCTTCCAATTCTTTAGTAATTGCTTTACGTACTACAAAACGATCTTGTCCTTCGTAATGCAATCCGTAACTGTTTAAAGTAGCGTCTTCATTGAAGATATCAACCACTTCAAGATTGTGCTTATCGCCTAAAACCTTATCGTTTTCATCGTGTGCCGGCGTCACTTTTAAACATCCGGTACCAAATTCCACATCTACATAGTCATCTTCAATAATCGGGATAACACGACCACAAATTGGTACAATGGCTTTTTTACCCTTTAAGTATGTAAAACGCTCATCGGTAGGATTGATACAAATGGCGGTATCTCCAAAAATAGTTTCAGGACGCGTGGTTGCAATGGTTAAAGTATCATCGCTACCTTCAATTTTATAATTTAAATAATAAAGATTCCCTTGCTTTTCTTCGTAGATTACTTCTTCGTCAGACAAGGTTGTTTTTGCTTCCGGATCCCAGTTTACCATGCGGTAACCACGGTAAATCATGCCTTTGTTGTACAAATCAACAAACACCTTTATTACCGCTTCAGACATGTCGTCATCCATCGTAAACTTGGTTCTGTCCCAATCGCAAGAACACCCTAATTTTTTAAGTTGCTCAAGGATCACACCACCGTATTCATGAGTCCAATCCCAGGCATGCTTTAAAAACTCCTCACGAGACAAATCGTTTTTATCAATACCCTGATCTTTTAATTTCGCCACAACTTTAGCTTCGGTAGCAATAGACGCATGGTCGGTACCCGGCACCCAACACGCATTTTTTCCTTGTAAACGTGCACGACGAATCAATACATCTTGAATGGTATTGTTTAACATGTGCCCCATGTGCAAAACCCCAGTTACGTTTGGTGGAGGAATTACAATGGTGTAAGGTTCTCTTTCATCTGGCTCTGAATGAAAATAGTTGTGTTTCATCCAGTAATCGTACCACTTTTGCTCTACCTCTGTGGCTACATATTGTGTTGGAATTGCCATATCCTAATTATCTTGTTTTGTAGTTTTTAACTTCCAAAGGCTAACATTACAGGGATTTCATTGCTGAACTCCCTACTAAAACAGGGCCTTTGGTACTGTTTTTGTATATGAACTGACAAAAGTACTTATATTTCTTTTTTCGTGAAATTATTAGGAGAAATAATCCCCTTGTTTTAAGCTTTCTGAGCGTTAAGAATACGGTAATACGTCTAATTAATTTTGCTGAATGGTAAAAAGTGAGTAGTTTTGACTATCAATTTAAATTTTAAGTGATGAAAAATTTAGTACTGATTTTATTTGTAGGCCTTGTAAGCCTTGGTGCCATGGCACAAGAAAAAGTAGCTAAGATTGAATTTAAGAGCACAACTATAGACTACGGAACTATTGAAAAAGGTTCGGACGGCGTTCGCGTATTTGAATTTACAAATACAGGAAATGCGCCTTTGATCATTTCTAATGTAAAGTCTACTTGTGGTTGTACTGTTCCTAAAAAACCAGACGGACCTATCATGCCGGGTGAAACAGGTGAAATCTCTGTAAAATACGACACTAATAGAGTGAACCCAATTAGAAAAACCATTACCGTAACTTCTAATGCGGATACCCCAACAGTAGCCTTAAAAATTAAAGGTTTGGTGGTAGACTCTAGCAAAAACAGTGTTCTTGAGAAAAAGGACAAAAGCGTGATGGAACAATAAGAATCGCTACTTACACAAACTAAAAAACTCCCTCTTCAGGGAGTTTTTTAGTTTAATAGGCTTTCCAACCTAAATTTAAACACCATCGAGTTGCCAGCTCGATCTACCACCAGTTTGATATTGGTTTCATCGTCGTCACAAAACCTCTGGGTCAATTCCTGCAATGTCATAGTATGAGTTCCTTTGTTATTGATAGACAAAATAACATCCCCTACCAATAGTCCTGCTTTATAAGCTGGTGAATCCTCCCTCAGCTCCACAATAGTATACGCTGGTTTCAAGGCAAATTTGTAAATGGTATTCAACATGATTCTATTGCTGGCATTCTTATCATCCCCTTCTTTTGCATAATTAAATAAGGATTCCTCTTCCTTCACGATTCGCACCCCATTTTGTTCCAGTACAATCCCACTCTTATTGTAATGGAAGGGCTTTTTAAAATTTCCGTTTTTCTTAATGGTCATTTTAAAATTGTGGTAATCCAAAACAATGTTAAAGCGCTTTAGCAATTCCCCAGAAATACTGCCGTTTCGCTCTGTAAAGTTTCGGGCTTCCGTAATGGCAACAGAATCTGGAAATGCCACATTTACCCTTTTCAAATCAAAACCACTCAACGAGAAACTTTTTACTTTAGAGCGCTTACCATGAATGTTGCCACTAAGTCCCTTTCCTAAAAAATCTTCAAAGAAATTATCACTTGAGGGCAACAGTTGCTGAGTGGTATCTTCAAAAAGCCAAAGGGCATCACTACTGCCTGTATCGACCAGTAATTTTACAGGAATTTCAGCAGAATCAATACACACCAAAGCATCTACATAGGGTTTGTTTTTATACAAAATCAAATCCAACGTTTCACAATTATTACATTTTTTATAGGAATAGGTTTCTGTCTTGTGCAATTTTAAATATTTAGCGCCATAGTTAATTTCTACAATAAAATCCTTAAATACATCATACCCAATGATACCATGAACACTCACTCCCAACCTAGGGGTGAAATTGATGGAATTATCGAAGACCACATACACATCTTGATCAACATTAACCGCATCTCCAATTTTAAACTTATTATGGCTAGACTTTAAGGCCTCAATTTCTCCATCACCACCAAGACCTCTGAGGTAAATCCGTTCCCCATTATAGATGTGCAAAGAATCGGTAAGATTAAAAATATTGAAGAGAATGGGCTTGCTCACGCCAGAGTCCAATAAAAAGGATAATTCTACCCCATTAACCTCCACAGGAATTATAATT
Organism: Mangrovimonas sp. DI 80; assembly: GCF_001975575.1. Taxonomy (NCBI): domain Bacteria; kingdom Pseudomonadati; phylum Bacteroidota; class Flavobacteriia; order Flavobacteriales; family Flavobacteriaceae; genus Mangrovimonas; species Mangrovimonas sp. DI 80. The sequence continues at coordinate 100,887 of NZ_MSDT01000002.1, forward strand.
AAGTTGTTAATTAGTTGGAATTTGACCTTGCTATTATCCTGAGAAGGCATGTTGAAATTACCCTGAGCATGTAGGTTAATACTCAGCGCTAAAAAACACCATATAAAAACCCATTGTATTCGCATATTAACTAATTGACTATATACAAGTTACAACCTTTTGAGATATTATCATTTTTTAGGGTTTGTTTTTAAAAAAACTTTAAGATAATTTTCAGACCTTTGCGTTTTAAAATCAAGAATAAAATGCCATCTATTTCGAAAAAAGGGCTTGACATGCCTGCATCTCCGATACGTAAACTTGTTCCTTACGCAGAACAAGCCTATAAAGACGGAAAAACTGTATACCACTTAAACATTGGCCAGCCAGATATCAAGACTCCAGAAGTTGCTTTGGACGCCGTAAAGGTGCATTCCTTGGATATTTTGGCCTACACCCGTTCTGAAGGTTCAGAAGGGTACCGCAAAAAAATTGCTGCCTATTATGAGAAAAATGATATTCACGTAAACCATGAGGATATCATTGTAACTACTGGAGGTAGTGAAGCGCTAATGTTTGCCTTTGGAAGTATTATGGATCCAGACGATGAAATCATTATCCCTGAACCATTTTATGCCAATTACAATGGTTTTTCAAAAGCTTCGGATATTAAGGTAGTACCTGTTATTTCTAAAATAGAAGACAATTTCGCATTACCAGCTATTGAGGAGTTTGAAAAATTGATCACTCCAAAAACAAAGGCTATTTTAATTTGTAACCCAGGAAACCCAACGGGATATTTATATTCAAAAGAGGAAATCCAAAAACTAGCGCAAATAGTAATCAAGCATGACCTATTCTTAATTGCTGATGAAGTTTACCGTGAGTTTGTCTATGACGGAAACAGCTTTTATTCTATCATGCAAGAAGATAGCATAAAGGACCACGCCATTATGATTGATTCGGTTTCTAAGCGTTACAGCATGTGTGGTGCTAGAATTGGGTATCTGGTTTCAAGAAACAAAACCTTTATTCAAACGGCTTTAAAGTTTGCCCAAGCACGTTTGAGTCCGCCAACTTTGGCTCAAATTGCCAGTGAAGCAGCATTAAATACTCCACAGAGCTATTTTGACGATGTTAATGAAGAATACGTACACAGACGTAACACCTTGATTTCCGAATTGGAAAAAATTGAAGGCGTAAAAGTAGCCAAACCTAAGGGAGCGTTCTACTGTATAGCAGAACTGCCTGTGGAAAACGCCGATGATTTTGCACAATGGCTTTTGGAGAAATTTGATGTTGATGGCGAAACCGTAATGGTAGCCCCTGCCGCAGGGTTCTATTCTACCCCAGGTGTTGGTCTTAACCAAATACGCATTGCCTACGTATTAAATGAAAGTAGCCTTATCAAGGCGGTAAACATATTGAAAGAAGCCCTAAAAGTTTACAATAGCTAAATGCTTGTACAACAACATATATCTCTAAAGCCCTACAATACTTTCGGTATTGATGTGTCCGCCAAACAGTTTGTGTCTGTTTCTTCCTTGGAAGCGCTCAAAAGTGCTTTGGCAGACAAGCAAAACTCCCCTATTTTTATTTTGGGAGGTGGTAGCAATATGTTACTAACAAAAGATGTAGAGGCTTTGGTAATTCATGTCAATCTTAAGGGCATAGAGGTTGTAGAAGAACAGGACAACCATGTTTTGGTAAAGGCCCAAGCAGGTGAAAATTGGCATGAGTTTGTATTATGGTGTTTGGAACATGATTTTGGAGGCGTCGAAAACCTGTCCCTGATTCCAGGGAATATAGGAACTGCACCTATTCAAAACATAGGTGCTTATGGAGTAGAATTGAAAGACGTGTTTGAAAGATGCGAAGCAATCGATATCAAGACGCAAGAACTTGTCTCCTTTTCCAAGGAAGAATGTCAGTTTGGGTATCGTGAGTCTATCTTCAAGCAAGCAGCTAAAGGCAAATACATCATTTGTAACGTCACCTTAAAATTGACGAAACACAACCACGTTCTTCATACTGAATATGGTGCCATTAAAGGACAATTGGAGCACGACAATATTACAACTCCAAGTATTAATGACATTTCCAATGCCGTAATTGCCATAAGGGAAAGTAAACTTCCCAACCCAAAAGAAATTGGCAATAGTGGCAGTTTCTTCAAAAATCCAGTGATTTCAAAACAACAGTTTGATCAATTAAAGGAGAACTTTCCAAATATTCCAAGCTATGTCGTTTCGGAAGAAGAGGTAAAAGTCCCTGCTGGATGGCTCATTGAAACTGCAGGCTTCAAAGGTAAAACCTTCGGAACTTATGGAGTTCATAAACAACAAGCCTTGGTTTTGGTAAATTATGGAGGCGCTAAAGGGGAAGATATCTTTGAGCTTGCAAAGCTGATACAAGACACCATCAAACGTCTTTTTGGAATTTCTATTGAAATGGAAGTCAACATTATATAAAAGAAGCCCCGTTTACTCGGGGCTTCCCTTCTATAGTAAATGTAATTGCGCTATTAACCTTTATCTGTTTAGGAAAGAAAACATTTTAACTATAGTATCTTTTTAAAAGGTTTTTCAGCAATGTTTGTAATAGTAATATTTTGCTATTTTTACTACCTTTATTTATATACGTTTTAAAGAAGACTTTTAGATGTAATCGAAGTACTCTTAAAACCTTAATACACAAACCTTTTGAGCACATCTATTGAGCAGAAAATTGTCGAACTTTTAGAAAAAGAAGACAAAACCGCCATTAATTTACTCTATAAATATTATAGCGATAGTCTTTATGGTGTCATATTGAAGGTTACCAACGATGAGGAACTAGCCCAGGATGCCTTGCAGGAAACCTTTGTAAAGGTCTGGAGAAATGCCAAATCGTACGACCCCAAAAAGGCGAAATTGTTCACCTGGTTATACCGAATTGCCAGAAACACAGCCATTGACAAATTAAGAAGTTTCAATAATCGATTTGAAAAGGAAGTCCAAATCGATCAATCCAACGTATATATACTACCAACAGCAAGTTTAAACCAAGATGTCCTTGATTTGAAAGAGCACGTTGGCAGATTGGACGAGAAGTACCAAATAGTACTGAAAGCCTTATTTTTTGAAGGCATGACGCAGCAGGAAGCCAGTGAAGAACTGGACATTCCGTTAGGTACCATAAAGTCTAGATTAAAAATTGGACTTAGAGAATTGAAAAAACTTTATGTTCATTAACGCAAAAGCAATGGAAACAACATTACAATCTTTCTTGAAGTCTGACCTATTGGACAAGTATATCCTAGGGACAGCAGATGCTTCGGAGATTTTAGAAGTAGAACATTTTATTTCCAAATACCCAGAAGCCCATGATGAGTACATTAGATTGCAGGACAATTTAGAAATCCTTGCCAAATCCAATGCGGTAGAAGCTCCCCAGTTCATTTTGGATTCCATTCACAAAGCCATCGAAAAAGAGAAAACCAAAAAGGAAACACCTGTTATCAGCTTAACGCAAACTCGTGTAAAGCGCAAAAAAACTTGGTATCGCTATAGTATCGCGGCCAGTATTGTTGCCTTCATTTTTGCCAGTGCTGCCTTTTTGCTGTACCAACAGAACATCCTTTTACAACAGGAAAACCAAGTGGTTGTTGATGAGCTTTTTGATTTGAGAAACGACATTGAAAACAACAACGAAAAACTGGACAATCTCATGAGACAGTTCATGAAACTGAACAATCCAGAAACCGAAAAGTATGTATTGCGAGGCAACGACAGAGCTAAGGACCTTAAAACCGTAGCCTACATCAATGCGGTAGACAAAACTTCGATGATAGATGTGGTATCCTTACCTCAGTTACCTGAAGACCAAACCTATCAAATTTGGGCAGAATTACAAGGTAAAATGGTCAACCTAGGAATTTTGGATGCTTCAGACCGCAAGCTAAAACCTATTCCCTATATGGAAGATGCTTTAGGGCTTAGCATTACCATAGAACCTAAAGAAGGACAAAACAATGCTGCTTCAGCCGAAAATGAAGTTGCAGAAATCTCCTTAAAAAACAATTAGAAATAAGCACATTTGAAAAAAGAAAACCTCGGAAATTCCGAGGTTTTCTTTTTTATTCCATCTCAGGTTTATCGAACAAGGTTTTATGAATTAACCCAGCCACAATCGCTCCTAAAATAGGCGCTACCCAAAACAACCATAGTTGCGAAATATAAGGCCCTGTAGCAAACAACGCCTGACTTGTAGATCTTGCAGGGTTAACAGAAGTGTTTGTAATTGGTATACTGATTAAATGAATTAAGGTTAATGCCAAACCAATAGCTATAGGCGCAAAACCCTTTGGAGCTCGCTCATTGGTACTTCCCAAAATTATCAACAGGAAAAATAAAGTAAGTGTAAACTCGGCCACCAATCCAGATAACATAGAATAACCTCCGGGGGACAACTCTCCGTAGCCATTGGCTGCAAAACCGCCCACATCAGTAAAATTAGGTTGACCAGAAACAATTAGGTACAACACGCCAGCCCCGGCAATACCTCCAATAATTTGGGCCGCTATGTACCCTACCAAATCTTGAGCTGGAAATTTTCCTGCTGCCCATAACCCAAAAGTTACTGCTGGATTAAAATGTCCACCTGAAATGTGCCCAACGGCAAAAGCCATGGTAAGTACCGTTAGTCCAAAAGCAAGGGCCACCCCAGCAAAGCCAATACCCAGTTCAGGAAACGCTGCAGCAAAAATAGCACTGCCGCAACCTCCAAAAACCAACCAAAAGGTTCCAAAAAACTCAGCAAATATTTTTTTCATAAGTTATAACATTAACAGTTAGCGTTTTAAATTTAACATTATTTTTCTTTCCCTGTAATTCACAAACTCAAAATCCTACAACAAACTGTCAACACTTGTTAACATCTGCTTATAGAATTAGTCATTTTACATCAAAAGCTTTACCTTTGCAGAAACCTTTTACGCATGAAATTGTTACTTATCACACTTATCCTTTTAGGATTGGGAATTGCTGGAATCGCCATTAAAATATGGGCTAAAAAGGATGGTAAATTTGCCGGAACTTGCGCAAGTCAAAATCCAATGCTAAATAAAAGTGGGGAAGCTTGTGGTTTTTGTGGAAAGACTCCAGACCAATTTGATAACTGCAACGAACCTCAACACTCCTAATCCTTAATGCTGATATTTGATGTTCTGTTCTACAGTTTTATTGTAGTTATCATTGTTCAAGCGTTTTATTATTTAGGGATTTTTCAAAAGTTTGCTTTTTCTAAAGCCCTCAAAACGGTACCCAAAAATTTTCCGGTATCGGTTATTATTTGTGCCAAAAACGAGGCCGAGAACCTTCGTGAATTTCTTCCATCTATTCTTGAACAGGATTATCCAAATTTTGAAATAGTCCTTACCAATGACAGCTCTAGCGACGACACTTTGGAGGTCATGGAAGAATTTAAATCCTCTTATGATTTCATTAAAATTGTAGACGTTAAAAATGTTGAGGCCTTTTGGGGCAACAAAAAATATGCCCTTACATTAGGAATCAAGGCCGCCAAGAACAAACACCTCCTATTTACAGATGCCGACTGTAAACCTGTATCCAACCAATGGATTTCTGAAATGTGCAGCCATTTTTCCGACACCAAGTGTATTGTCATTGGTTATGGTGCTTACCAAAAAATTAAAGGCTCGATCCTAAACAAACTTATACGGTATGAAACCCTACTAACGGCTACCCAATACCTTTCCTATGCACAAATAGGGATTCCATATATGGCAGTTGGGCGCAACTTAGCCTATAAAAGCGATACGTTTTATGAAGCCAGAGGTTTTATGAGCCATATAGACCTGAACTCTGGTGACGACGATTTGTTTGTAAATGAAATTGCCACATCCAAAAATACGGCTGTGTGCGTAAGCCCCGAGAGCTTTACACTTTCAAAACCCAAAACCACATTTAGCAGTTGGATCTTGCAAAAGCGGCGCCATGTAAGCACAGCTCAACGGTATAAAACCAAACACAAAATAGCATTGGGAATGTTCTATATTTCCCAAGTTCTTTTTTGGGCATTGGCCATCTTATTGCTATCTATCCAATATCAATGGATGATTGTGGCCGGACTGGTTGGATTCCGATTTTTAATGGCTTATACCATATTAGGATTGTCTGCTAAAAAGCTAAATGAAAAAGACCTTTTAGTATTACTTCCCTTCTTGGAACTATTTTTAATTGTGGTACAATTCTTTATATTTATAAAAAATCTAATTGCAAAACCTCATCATTGGAAGTAAAAGAAGCCATTGCAAAAGCCAAACAAAATGACCAAATGGCATTCAATTTTTTGTTGGACACTTTTTGGAACGACGTATACGGCTTTCAATTGAAACGCACCGAAAATGAAAATGATGCAGAAGATATAAGCATCCAAACATTTTCAAAGGCCTTTGACAAAATAGCCACCTATGATGAGAGCTATGTCTTTAAAACATGGTTGATTACCATTTCAAAGAACATCCATATTGATTTGTTGCGCAAACGAAAATCCTCAATTACGAGTACCACAAATCGAGAAGATGACAACGAGTTTTATAATATTATAGACGAATCTCCTTCACCAGAAGACAAACTCATCACAGAACAGAATCTGGCCAAACTTTTAAGAGACATCAAAAAGTTGCAGCCCCATTATCAAGAAATTATCAACCTAAGATATTTTCAGGAGCTGAGTTACAAGGAAATTTCGGAACAACTTCAAGAGCCCATCAACAATGTAAAGGTGAAACTCCTTAGGGCAAAAAAACTATTGGCAGAAATTATCACCAAAAAATAATGTCCTTTGATTTTAAAAAGCTAGGTCCTGGATTACTCTTTGCCGGCGCAGCAATTGGCGTATCACATTTGGTACAATCCACTAGAGCTGGCGCCGATTATGGCTTTGGACTTGTATGGGCTTTACTTTTGGTAAATTTGTTTAAATACCCCTTTTTTCAATTTGGCCCACGTTATGCCATGGCTACGGGAGAAAGCCTTTTAGAAGGTTACAAAAAATTAGGCAAAGGTGTTCTTTTCACATATACTATAGTAACATTGGCTTCGATGTTCACCATTCAAACAGCCGTTACAATAGTTACCGCTGGATTGGCCCACAACCTGTTTGGAAATAGCATTTCTTTAGAAATTTGGACAGTAATTATTCTCTTTATATGTGTCTTGATACTATTAAAAGGAAAATACCGATTTCTAGATAAAATCATGAAAGGAATTGTTGTTACCCTTACCATCAGCACACTTATAGCTGTAGTTTTGGCTTTTAAAGAGCAACCAACGTCTATTTCGTTTTTACAGATACTTCCAAAAGACCATTTGCAAATAGCCTTTTTAATTGCTTTTATGGGATGGATGCCCGCCCCTTTGGATATTTCTATCTGGCATTCCTTATGGACCATTGAAAAAAAGAAAGAAGTTCAAGAATTAACAGTAAAATCCTCCTTGTTCGATTTCAATATTGGATTTATAGGAACAATCATCATTGGATTAGGATTTTTAACATTGGGAGCTTTGGTCATGCACCAAAGCAGTGTGGCATTCAGTGCTAAAGCGAGTGAATTTTCAAACCAATTAATCTCTATGTATTCCAAACACATGGGAGCATGGACCTACCCCATCATTGGTATTGCCGCTTTCACCACCATGTTTAGCACTACCCTCACCACTATGGATGCCTCTCCTCGATCCATGGCCCACAGTCTGCAATTACTGTTTCCTAAAAAACAGTTTAAAGGATATCTTGCATGGATGTCCATTCTGCTTTTAGGAACCATCTTGATTTTCTTTTTCCTAGCTTCGGAAATGGGACTTCTCATCCAAATTGCTACGATTCTTTCGTTTTTAACGGCGCCCTTTTTCGCTATCGCCAATTATGTGCTTATCTGTAGCCAACATACGCCAACAGAATGGCGTCCTTCAATGGCAATGCATATTTGGAGTCTCTTAGGAATAGTTTTTCTTATAGGTTTTAGCGCTTGGTATCTTAGTACGATATAGCAAGGTATTACAATTATACTTTGTATCTTTGCGGTTGCAAATTACAGATTACATGAACACAGAAACTGCTTCAAACACGGTAACAGAAAGACAGCCAAAACCAAAATGGTTACGAGTTAAATTACCTACCGGTAAAAAGTATACGGAACTTAGAGGCTTGGTGGACAAATACAAGTTGAACACCATTTGTACTTCGGGAAGCTGTCCTAATATGGGTGAATGTTGGGGAGAAGGTACTGCAACCTTCATGATTTTAGGAAATATCTGTACCCGTTCCTGTGGATTTTGCGGAGTAAAAACAGGTCGTCCAGAAACTTTGGATTGGGACGAACCAGAAAAAGTGGCACGTTCCATCAAGTTAATGAACATCAAACACGCTGTATTAACCAGTGTAGATCGTGACGATATCAAGGATATGGGAAGTATCATGTGGGCCGAAACTGTAAAAGCTGTTCGCCGTATGAACCCAGAAACTACCTTGGAAACCTTGATTCCAGACTTTCAAGGCATCGAACAACACATTGACCGCATTATAGAAGTTGCTCCAGAAGTTGTATCGCACAATATTGAAACCGTAAGACGATTGACCAGAGAAGTACGTATCCAAGCAAAATACGACCGTAGCTTGGGTGTTTTGAAATATTTAAAAGCTCAGGGACAACGCCGTACTAAATCTGGAATAATGTTAGGTCTTGGAGAAACCAGGGAGGAAGTTATCGAAACTCTACACGACCTAAAAGCAAATGACGTGGATGTTGTAACCATTGGCCAGTATTTACAACCAAGTAAAAAACATCTACCTGTTCAAAGTTTTATCACTCCAGAACAGTTTAAAGAATATGAAACCATTGGTTTGGAATTAGGCTTTAGACATGTTGAAAGTAGCGCCTTGGTAAGATCTTCCTACCACGCGCAAAAACACATCCACTAGTCATGATTAGGGTTGCCATAAATGGGTTTGGCCGAATTGGCCGACGCGTATTTAGACTCATACAAAACCATCCCAACCTTAGTGTAGTTGCCATAAATGATCTAGCAGATGCGCATACCTTAAGTCATTTGCTCAAATACGATAGTATTCATGGTGTTTTGCCAAACGAAGTATTTTGGGATGACCATCATATTATTGTAGACAATCAAAAGATTCCTCTGCTAAATCATAAGCATCCTAAAGATATTGATTGGCGCCCTTATTATGTTGATTTCACCATCGAAGCTAGCGGAAAATTCAAGACTACAGAAGATTTAGAATGGCATATAAAAAATGGTGCTAATCGTGTGATTTTATCGGTACCTCCTTTAGATGATAGTATCAAAACTATTGTCATGGGGGTCAACGACCATTTATTGGATGGTACGGAAAAAATAATTTCCAACGCCTCATGTACCACCAACAATGCAGCGCCAATGCTTGCTGTTGTTAAGGAACTCTGTGGCGTCAAGCAGGCTTATATCACCACGGTTCACTCTTATACAACAGACCAAAGTCTTCACGATCAACCTCATAGGGACTTACGAAGAGCACGTGCCGCAGGGCAATCTATTGTTCCTACAACTACTGGTGCCGCCAAGGCTTTGACCAAAATATTCCCCGACCTTTCCAATGTTATTGGGGGCTGCGGAATAAGAGTGCCCGTAGCCAACGGTTCCTTAACGGATATCACTTTTAACGTGGAAAACACGGTATCTATAGAAGATATAAATCAGGCCTTTAAAAAAGCTTCAGAAACTAAGCTGAAAGGCATTTTGGAATACACCGAGGACCCCATCGTATCCATAGATATTGTAGGAAATACCCACAGTTGCATCTTCGACTCACAGATGACTTCCGTGATAGGAAATATGGTTAAAATTGTAGGGTGGTACGACAATGAAACTGGATATTCTTCAAGAATTTTAGATTTAATTTGCAATTTATCGGACAAATCATGACTTTTATCGAATAAATATTTATATTTGTTACAATAAAAGCGGTCTAAATATGTCCCAAATTAAGTACTTCATCCTTATTTTAGGCTTCAGTTGTTGGCTTCAGCTAGGAGCGCAAAACAACGCTGATGATCGTGATTTATTGCAAATGCGCATTGAAAATCACATCACGTATGCTTCCTTAAACAGTAGCCGTGGCGACTATTACGAGGCAAAGGAAAATCTTACAAATGCTTTAGATATAGCCAAAACTATTGGCAACAAACAAAGTCAAGGAATTATCTATACCAAGATTGCCAAACTGCAATACACCATTGAAGAGTCCAAAGAAGCAATAGTTTCCCTTAATAAAGCTGCAGAGATTCAAAGGGAGATTGAGGATTACGCCAATTTGGCAATAACCTATAATGTTTGGGGAGTTATTTACTACAGCTCCAAGGATTACCAAACGGCTTTAGACTACTTTAATTCTGCCAAAACCAAATTTGAAGAGGAAGACCTAGAGGAATACATCCCAGAAGTATGCCTTAATGAAGCCAAGGTTTACATTCAAATGGAAGACTACAAACAGGCCAAGGCCCAATTGGAAAAGGCTATTGTACTTGCTAAAAAATACAATCAAAACAATATTTTAAGTAGTGCCTTAATCAATAATGGAAAAGTTCTGCAACAACTAGGCAATAGTGATTTGGCCCTTTCTGTTACCAACGACGGATTAAAAATTGCCCAACAGAACAAGCTCATCGAAAGCCTCAACGAAAGTTACCTTACGCTGAGCGATATTTACCAATCTGAACAAAACTACAAGCTTGCCAACGAATTTTTGCTCAAGCACATCAAGTTATCGGATTCTATATTGGATATCAAACGTGAGAACTTGAGCCCGGAAAAACGCACACAATTTATCAGTGAATATAAAGATGCCGAAAACCAACAGTTAAAGGCAGAAATGAAGCAAAAGAATGCCGATAGCAACCTTACCAAAATCACCACTATTTTGAGTATTGCCCTTATTACCATTCTTTCGTTGCTAACACTTTCACTCTACAAAAACAACAATATTAGGCTTAAGACCAACAACATGCTTCATAAGAAAAATGACGAGTTGGTATTGGCCAAAGAGAAGGCTGAGTTGGCGTCCAAAACAAAAGCCAATTTCCTTTCCACGGTAACGCATGAGCTTAGAACACCTTTGTATGCCGTCACCGGATTGACCAATATGCTTTTGGAAGAACAGCCAAAACCAGAACAGATACCTCACTTAAAATCATTGAAATTTTCTGGAGACTATCTTTTAACCTTCATCAATGACATTCTACAGATCAATAAAATTGAAGCCAACAAGGTAGACTTGGACCCTGAAATTTTTGATTTAAAGAAGAAAGTAGGCAATGTAATTTCCGCGCTCAACAATTCTGCCATGGACAATAACATTATCATGCATTTTGAGTACGACAAAGACCTTCCTCGCACCTTTGAAGCCGACCAACTTAAGATTTCCCAAATCTTGATCAACCTAATTGGCAATGCCATTAAGTTTACCAAGGATGGAGATATTTGGGTACGTGTTACCAAAATGAATGAAAAAGATGGTGTTTACGGGGTAAGGTTTGAAGTGGAAGATAATGGTATAGGAATAACCAAAGAAAAGCAGGAGCATATGTTTGAAAGTTTCTCTCAAGGTTCCATTCAAATAAACCGTAAGTACGGAGGAACTGGGCTTGGACTTTCCATTGTGAAAGGGCTTATAGAAATCCTGAAAGGAAAAATCTACCTTAAAAGTGAGCTCGGAAAAGGATCTACCTTCATTTTTGAAGTGCCAATGGCTTATGCTGAAAAGCTTGAGACCATCGCGAAACCAAACTATTCAAATAACATCAATCAATTGGATTTAAGCAATGTTAAAATTTTGGTTGTCGAGGACAACAAAATTAACCAAATGATCACGAAGAAGATTTTGAACAAAATGAACCTTCAGTGCGATGTCGTGGACAATGGTGAAGATGCCGTTGAGAGAGTAAAAGAAGTGAATTACAGTGTTGTTTTAATGGATATACACATGCCTGGAATTAGCGGATTGGAAGCTACCAAAATCATTAGAACTTTCGACAAAGAGCTTACCATATTTGCCCTTACTGCGGTAACCTTGGAAGACAAAATGCATGAGTTTGATGAAGCTGGCTTCAACGATATTATCTCAAAACCGTTTAAACAGGAAGATTTTGAGAAGAAGCTATTCAACGCTTTAAGCAACCAGAATCAGGCTTCTACCATTTAATTTTAAAATTGGGTAACGAAGGTGTTCACTTTTGAATTGAACAATTCCGGTTTATCCAACTGTACTTCTATGGGCAAATAGAACAGGTTATCTTGATTTTTGAAATGTGGAGATAGGCGCATATAATCCTTTTCCGTAGTAATGATCAGCTCTTCGTTTTTCAACATATCAATCTCACTTTCTGAAAAATCGTGGTGATCCTTAAAGTTTAAGTGTTTGAACCCTAATTGAAAGGAATCCAAATACTCCAATAAAGGCTTTGGATTGGCTATACCTGTCACCAAGCTAAACGGTTTACCTTTTAACAAATCAAGAGACATTTCTCCTTTTTGACCTTTAAGTACACTCGAATAATCAATGGAACTAAAAAACACCTCCTGGTCTTCCTTTGGATTCAATTGCTTGATAATTTCTGTTTTTTCAACTTCATCCAAATTGTTTGGGCATTTGGTTACTACAATCACATCGGCCCGTTTGGCACCAGATCTAGGCTCTCTTAAATCGCCTGTTGGCAATAATATATCGTTGGCATATAACTTGGAATACGAAGTCAACAACACATAAAATCCCGCCTTAACTTTTCGGTGCTGAAAAGCATCGTCCAATAAGATAATTTCAGGAGCACTTTTCAATTTGAGTAATTCAGCAATACCATGTCGTCTATCCTCATCGACACACACCAAAAGATCTTCAAACTTAGAATGAAACTGGAAAGGTTCATCACCGATATCTTCCACTTCCGTTTCGTCATTGGCCAAAAGAAACCCTTTGGTTTGCCTTTTATACCCCCTACTCAAAGTTGCCAAAGATCGATCTTCCCCTAACAACCTCACCAAATATTCAATCATTGGGGTTTTTCCTGTTCCCCCCACACTCAAATTACCAACTGCGATTACAGGGAAATTATATTCCGTTGAATTAAAAACACCAACATCATATAATTTGTTTCGCAACCAAGTGACCACATAATAAACAGGAACAAAAGGCAATAAAAGCTTCCGAAGTAAGTGCATAAATGACTATTTAAAACAGCATTGAATTGGTTTGGCAATATAGTCAATATTTAAATCATGCTTCTTTCCAATTTCTAACCTTCAGAAAACTGTTGAGGGTATCACTTTATTTTTATCTTTGAAACAAACAATACTTTTATGCTTATAAAAGATGCCATTGCGCATTTGGAAGATTTGGCCCCAACGGCCTATGCAGAAGATTTTGACAATGTAGGCCTTTTGGTTGGAGACAAAAACACTCCCCTAAAAGGTATTTTGGTAACTTTAGACACCTTGGAAGCCGTTGTAGACGAAGCCATTGAACACAACTGCAATCTTATTGTGAGCTTCCACCCCATCATTTTTAAAGGCTTAAAAAAATTAAACGGTAACAGCTATGTAGAACGAGTGGTGATTAAAGCCATTCAACATAACATTGCCATTTATGCCATTCATACAGCTTTGGACAATGCCTTACAAGGCGTAAACGATATTATCTGCAACCAATTAGAATTACAATCCAAAGAAATATTAATCCCGCAAAGAAGCACCATAAAGAAACTGACCACTTATGTCCCTACAGAATCCGCTGTTCAGTTAAGGGAGGCTTTATTTGCAGCTGGAGCTGGTAGCATAGGTAATTACGATCATTGTAGTTTTAATACGGAAGGAACCGGCACCTTTAGGGGAAATGCCTCCTCCAACCCGACAAAAGGAGAAAAGGAAGTATTGCATTATGAACCTGAAACCCAAGTTTCTGTCACCTTTCAAAAACATCATGAATCCAATATTCTAAAGGCTCTTTTTTCTACCCATCCCTATGAAGAAGTAGCTTATGAAGTACAAACTTTGGACAACGTCAACCAAACGATAGGCATTGGTATGATTGGGGAATTGGAAGAAGCCATGGAACCTGTTCACTTCTTAAATTACGTAAAGGAAAAAATGAACGTATCGGTAATTAGGCATACCGAACTCACTCAAAAAACCATCCAAAAAGTGGCGGTTTTGGGAGGCTCCGGAAGCTTCGCCATTGGTGCCGCAAAAGCAGCCAAAGCTGACATTCTAATTACTTCAGACTTAAAATATCATGACTTCTTTTCGGCCGAAAACCAAATTATTTTAGCAGATATAGGTCATTACGAGAGCGAACAACACACAAAAACATTTTTAGCGGACTATCTATCAAAAAAAATTACTAATTTTGCAGTCGTTTTATCGATGACAAATACCAATCCAGTAAAGTATTTATAATTATGGCAAAAAAAGCTGAAGCTTCTGTTGAAGAACGATTAAGAGCGTTATACGATTTACAATTAATCGATTCCAGAGTAGACGAAATCAGAAACTTAAGAGGCGAGCTTCCTTTAGAGGTAAGAGACCTTGAAGATGAAGTAGAAGGATTAAATACAAGACTTGAAAAATTAGGTTCAAATCTTGAAATGATTGATGAGGAAATCAAAGGGAAGAAAAATTTAATTGAAGAAGCCAAAGCTTTGATTAAAAAATACAGTGAGCAACAAAAAAATGTTAGAAATAACAGAGAATATAACTCACTAACTAAAGAAATAGAGTTTCAGGAATTGGAAATTCAATTGGCCGAAAAGCACATTAAGGAGTTCAAGGCGCAAATTGAGCAGAAAAAAGAAATCATTGCTGAAACCAAAGATCGTCTTAAAGACCGTCAAACTCACCTTAAGCACAAGCGCAGTGAGTTGGACGCTATTTTAGCCGAAACTGAAAAAGAAGAACAGGCTTTGCTTCAAAAATCTGAAGAATACCAAGAGCAGATTGACTCTAGATTGGTAAAAGCTTACCAAAGAATCCGTAGCAATGTAAAGAACGGATTGGCCGTTGTGCCAATTGAAAGAGGAGCTTCAGGAGGTTCTTTCTTTACAATTCCACCGCAAATACAGGTTGAAATTGCTTCTCGTAAAAAAGTAATTACAGACGAGCACAGTGGACGTATTTTGGTAGATGCACAGTTAGCCGATGAACAAAGAGAGAAAATGGAAAAATTATTCTCTAAACTTTAGACCATCATAAAACTTCATATAAAAATCCCTAGCCTATCGGTTAGGGATTTTTTTTGTGACCACTTTCTTATAGTTTTCAATAAGGTTTTCCAAAATCGCACGACTATTAAAAGAAAAACGCTATGAAACCTATCAGCACCTTTATCATTGCCCTCTTGTTTTTTAGTTGTAACAACCATGCGCAGGTAAACCCGAAACAACAAGCCTTAATGAATGTAGAACCTGTTGAAGTCCCAATGGAAAACGGTTTGGCCCGCGCCTATTTTGCCAGCGGATGCTTTTGGTGTGCCGAAGCCATTTACGAAAGTGTTAAAGGTGTAGAAGAAGCCATTTCTGGGTACTCCGGAGGCCATTCAGAAAATCCTACGTATGAAGACAGCAACACAGGACGCACAGGACATGCGGAAGCCATTGAAGTCATTTACGATCCTAAAGTGGTGGATTTTGCCACCTTGGTGGATGTCTACTTTAACTCGCAAGATCCCACTCAATTTAACGGACAAGGTCCTGACAAAGGCAGCCAATACCGCTCCATTATTTTTTACCAAAATGAAGAACAGAAACAAATAGCCATTGAAAAAAAAGCTGCTTGGGCTAAAAAGCTAAACACTGAAATCGCTGCTGAAATCATGCCATTCCAAAAATTTTGGGAAGCCGAAGCCTATCATCAAGATTTTGAAAAACGCAATCCGAATCACCCTTACATCAAAAATATCTCCCAACGCCGTTTGGAAAATTTCAAGCGTAGCTGCCCTATGCTCATCAAAAATGATGATGAATAAACATCAAACTCATACATAAAAAAAGCCCACTTTTATAGTGGGCTTTAAGCTGCAACAACAGTATACTATTAAACAATTATCGCCTGGATTGAACTAATTTACCAGTAACACGCTCTCCATTCACCGTTAGCACATAAATGAGCGTATTGTTTTGCAAGGCCGGTAAATTGACATTATATGAGTTTTCACCTTGCTTCAAGTCTCCTTCAAAAACCATTTTAACACGTTGCCCCAATAGGTTCATCAATTCCAAACTTCCCTTAGAATCTTCGGAAGCCACTACCTTAAAGTTCACTTGATCGTTAAAAGGATTTGGATATGCTTTAATAATTGTTTTGGAAGGAAGTTGCTTTATGGAAGTGTCCTCAGGAACAGTAGTGCTTGCCATTCTTGCTTCAGCACTCGGACAATCAGAATCACTACACGACACACTTGAAGACACACATCCTGATGATTTGTCCCTCACTAAAATCCCAGAAACAGACCCTGCCTCCAAATCAATAAAATCTGGACTATCCTGGTAATTGGCTCCCCCATCAATACTATATTCATAATCTCCTACTAGCGGACTTAAAAAAGAAATACTTCCCGCATCAGGACCACACAAAGAAGGTTCAACCACACAAATTGTTGGTGCAGAAGGAGTATCCGTATCTACTGTTACGGTCACAGTATCCCTATCAAAACAACCTGTTGTGGAATTGGTTTTGGTCACCGTATAAATAGTTGTACTTATTGGATTAGCCGTTGGATTACCTATGTTAGAAGCACTTAACCCTGTTGCGGGAGACCAAGAATAGGTAAATCCTGTTTCACTAGCCTCTCCTATTACAGCTCCACTAGCATTGGAGATACAGGTCTTGATAAATGAATTTCCCGCTTCAGCTGTGACTGTAGCATTATTCACTGTTACCTCTACAGTGTCTGTATCTAAACACCCCGTAGCATCATTTGTTTTAGTCACCGTATAAGTTGTTGTACTTGTTGGGTTGGCTGTTGGATTACTAATATTAGAAGCACTTAATCCTGTAGTAGGCGACCAAGAATAGGTAAACCCTGTAACTGATGCCTCTCCTATTCCTGAACCTCCTACATTGTCTTCACAAGTAATGGTAAAATCACTTCCCGCATTGGCCGTAACAATGGCATTATCCACAGTTACGGTCACAGTATCCGTATCAAAACAACCTGTTGTGGAATTGGTTTTGGTCACCGTGTAAATAGTTGTACTTGTTGGATTAGCTGTTGGATTACTTATGTCAGAAGCGCTTAAGCCCGTTATAGGTAACCAAGAATATGTAAACCCTGCTTCACCAGCCTCACCTATTTGTGCCCCATTATCATTGGAAGTACAAGTCTTGGTAAAAGAATTCCCCGCTTCAGCTACAACATCAGCGTTATTTACAGTAACCTCCACGGTATCTGTATCAAAACAGCCAGTTGCAGTATTGGTTTTTGTAACAGTATAGGTCGTAGTTGTCGTTGGATTAGCAGTTGGATTACTAATATTAGCGACACTTAAACCTGTTGCAGGAGACCAGGAATAAGAAAATCCCGTAGTTGTATCTTCCCCTATTTGAGCTCCATCCGGATTAGAGACACAGGTTTTAGTGAAATCTGCTCCCGCATTGGCTGTTACAACAGCATTATCCACTGTTATAATCACCGTATCTGTATCTGTGCAGCCATTAGACGTATTTGTTTTTGTTACAGTATAAGTAGTTGTCACCAAAGGGACAACTACTGGATTTGCAATTGTCGAATCAAAAATCAAGTCCTCTGGTGATGATTGCCAAGAATAAGTATATCCTGTTTCTCCACTTTCCCCTATCGTACCACCACTTACGTTTTGAACACAGGTAATTTTGAAAGGAGAACCTGCCTCTGCCACTGGTGGAATTACTGGGTTAATAGTCCTCATAAAAGTATTGGTGCACCCTCTAGAATCCGTAATTAAAACGGTATAAGTACTTGCTGCCAATGCAGAATAGGTCGTCGATCCTCCTACTTGCAACTGAACACCTGTACCTCCATTCAATTGTACGGAATATGGTGGAATCCCACCAAAAGGAGACACCTGAATAGAACCTCCTGTTGTACAATCTGCGTCTACAACACTTAAAATCCCATTTACACCTGTTTCCACCTTTATTGCATCTAAGGTTCCACATTTAGGATTAATTCCTCCTGGATCATTGGCTAAAGATTCACAGGTAGCGTTGGGACTAGCCGAAGTCCAAGCCAAGTACAAATCAGTAATTTCTAAAGAGGTATCACAAGTCACTTCAATTTCCGTTGAAGACACTAGAGTTGTTGTTGAATTTGGCGGAACAGGTCCCACACACGCGAAAATAGGCTCCGGCTCTCCTATTTCGACTCCATCTGAATCATATCTATGCAAATATCCCCAAAACGCAAATGAGGTCCTAGTCGACCCTGTTTTATTGTAAATAGACAACTCCAATAACCTTGTTCCACTACAGTTACAGGGGTCCTCATCTGGTGGGGGTAAAGCAGCCCCTACCAATTCCAAATCCTTGGAGGTACAAGAAATATCTGCTGGAGGAAAAACAATATCCTGAGCAATTGTAATGGAAGAAACCATCAAAAAGAATAACAACATAATCGTCTTAAACGATAGACTGCTCAAAATTTGTAGATGGTGGAGCTCAACAAAAATGCCAGTAGCGGATTGGTCGGAAGTAGTACTTCCGTTGGTAATTTGTATTTTCATTGGTCTTAGAATTAAATTGGTTATTAAATAATGCTTAGGTAAATCCTTGATAGATCAAGAGGTTCTAAAACCAAACACAAGAAAATATAAGTCAACAGCCATTGGGAGCTTTGCCTATAACATAAATACCTCTAAATAGTGTTTAATTGATAGCAAAAATTCTACACAATCACGGAAGATGTTGGTGCCTGTTTGCTATTAATAAATTTAATCTTGGAGAGAATTGCGAATTAATTTCAATTCGACTTTCATGTACATCTAAACTAATTTTAAAAAATACGTTGACAAAATAAAAACGTTGGACGACTAAAATTAACTTTAATTTACTGATTTTAAGAAGAATACAACTACATGAATTAAAATCGAACAGCTTCTTTTTCAGATAATTGACGTTAACACCATCCAAAGACAAAGCTTCACCCGTATATATTATAAATATCCCGCAGTTTGCGTCTATATATATTGAAAGCGCTTCTACCAATGGTCGAAGCGCTTTTTCTTTAAATATTTCTTTAAGAACTATCCCTCAAAATCAATCTTCCTGTGGGTGCCGTCACAATAGGGTTTGTTAGCAGAACCGCCACAACGGCAAAAAGCAGTCGTTTTATCTTTGGTCTCAGTCCGGCCATCCGTATGGTTCACATTTAAGGTACCGTGTACCAATAACGGTCCATTTTCCATAATCTCCACTTTAGTTTCCATCGCTTTAGTATTATCTTGTTTTGCACCGTTCATATAAAAACTCAATGCGCCAGAAGGGCATTGTTTTACTTGGTTAACCAAGGCCGATGTACTCGCAGCTTGAATCTTAATCCATGGTTTATCCTGAGGTTGGAAAACATCAGGCAAGCCTTTGACACAAATTCCCGAATGAATGCATTTTCTAGGTTCCCAAACAATGGTGACTTCTCTATTGCTATATTCTTTTGTAACATCCATGGCCGCGGTTTTTACTAAAGATACAAATTCCCTGTTGAAATCTCTCCCAATTTACACTTCATTCCTAGATTTATAATTCCTATTTTTGTGAACAACCCAAAAAAAATTACAATTGTCTACATATAAATCAGGTTTGAATTTTGCCAAAGAACTAGACCAAAATGACGACCTCGCACAATACAGAACCAAGTTTCACATCCCAAAAGATTCACAAGGAAACGAGCTAATTTACCTTTGCGGAAATTCACTAGGGCTACAACCCAAAACCACCAAATCTTACATAGATCAAGAATTGGAAGATTGGGCCAATCTAGGTGTTGAAGGCCATACCGATGCCAAAAACCCATGGATGCCCTACCATGAATTCCTAACGGAAAACATGGCTAAAGTTGTTGGCGCCAAACCTATCGAGGTGGTGACCATGAACACCCTTACTGCCAACTTACATTTCATGATGGTGTCCTTTTACAAACCTACTGCAAAACGTTATAAAATTGTCATCGAATCTGATGCGTTTCCTAGTGACAAGTATGCTGTAGAGTCGCAATTGCGCCACCATGGTTATGACGATAAGGAAGGATTGATTTTATGGACTCCACGGGAAGGAGAAGAGCTCCTTCGTTATGAAGATTTACAGTCTATTTTAAACGCCCATGGCGATGAGATTGCCCTGATCATGATTGGAGGCGTCAATTACTATACAGGACAATATTTCGATTTAAAACGTATCACGCAAATGGGGCATCAACATGGTTGTATGGTTGGTTTCGACTGTGCCCATGGAGCCGGAAATGTGCAACTCAACCTTCACGATTCGGGAGCCGATTTTGCCGTTTGGTGTACCTATAAGTACCTTAACTCAGGACCAGGAAGTTTGGCAGGCGCATTTGTGCACGAACGCCATGCCCATGACAAAACCCTCAACCGTTTTACGGGCTGGTGGAGTCATAATAAACAGACCCGTTTTAACATGCGTCATGAGTTTGACGTCTTACCGGGAGCAGAAGGTTGGCAATTGTCAAACCCTCCTATTCTTTCCTTGGCGGCTATCAAAGCTTCCTTGGATATCTTTGGAGAAGTAGGCATCGAAAAACTCACTAAAAAATCGAAAGAACTAACTGGCTATTTTGAATTTTTGTTGAAAGAACTTGGCGAGGACACTATTAGAATCATCACTCCCGAAAATCCAGACGAGCGTGGCTGCCAATTGTCTATTCAAGTAAAAAATGCCGATAAAAATCTACATAAAAAATTAACCGAAGCTGGTGTGATTAGTGACTGGAGAGAGCCCGACGTGATTCGTTGCGCTCCCGTGCCGCTTTACAATTCTTTTCAAGATGTGTACCACATGGTAGACAAGTTAAAAGCTATTTTAAATTAAACACACCGTCTGACGTTTGACAACTAAAAATGAATAACACACAACAAAATATATTGATTATTGGCGCTGGACTTTGCGGAAGTCTTTTGGCCCTTCGTCTTGGACAAAGAGGTTATAAGGTAACCGTTTATGAAATGCGCCCAGATTTGCGAAAAGTAGATATTAGTGCTGGCCGCTCCATTAACCTAGCCTTTTCAGACCGTGGTATCAAGGCCATGAACATGGTAGGCATTCAAGACCAAATTGAGCCATTGTGTATTCCTATGAACGGAAGAATGCTCCACGACTTGGAAGGCAACACGTCTTTTTCTCCCTATAGTGGAAGACATGAGTATATCAATTCCATATCAAGAGGAGGCCTCAATGCGCTGTTATTGGACGAAGCCGAAAAGCATGAAAACGTCACCATTCATTTCAATAAAAAATGCAAGTCGGTTGACTTTGAAAATACCACTGCACTTTTTAAAGACTACGATACCAATACCGAATTTGAAGCAAATGCCGATGTCATCTTCGCTACGGATGGTGCCGGTTCCGCTATGAGAAAAAGCTATTATTTGGGCAAAAAGTTCCTATTTAGCTTTTCACAGAATTATCTAACACATGGCTACAAGGAATTAAGTATTCCTCCAACCGAAGACGGTGGTTTTAGAACCTACAAAAACGCCCTCCATATTTGGGGGCGCGATGCCTTTATGCTCATCGCCCTTCCAAATTTAGACGGCAGTTTTACGGTAACCCTGTTTTTAAGTTTTGATGAAGGCGAATACAATTTCAATAATTTAACCACTAAAGAGCGTGTTGAAGAGTTCTTCTCTACTTACTTTAAGGATGCTTTGGAATTGATGCCAAATCTAGCCGAAGAGTTTTTTGAAAACCCAACAGCACCACTTGGAACCGTAAAATGTTCGCCTTGGCACTATAAGGGCAATACTCTATTGATGGGAGATGCCGCACACGCCATTGTACCGTTTTATGGACAGGGCATGAATGCTTCTTTTGAAGATGTCACCGAATTGGATAAGGTTTTGGAAGAAGGCCACACCGATTGGGAAACCATCTTTAAACTCTACGAAGCCAATAGAAAAAAGGATACCGATGCCATAGCCGATTTGGCCATCGACAATTTCTTTGAAATGAAAGGCCACGTGAACAAAGCCAATTTCAGGGAAAAACGCCAATTGGAAATGGCTCTTGAAAAAACCTTCCCAACTGAATATTCCTCTAAATATTCCTTAGTAACCTTCAATGAAGAACTTGGCTATCAAGAAGCCATGTTACGTGGAAGAGCCCAAGACAAGGCCATCTTAAACATGTTGGCCGATGGCATTATTTCCAATGTTGAAGACATGACCGAAGCAGAACTTAAAGATACTTTAGAAAACATAAAAACCGCTACCGAGAACATTTTGGAAGATGACAGAATAGCGGGAATGAAACAATAAGCATGAGCGAAGAAAAGAAAGTGACCCCTAGAGGCGCCTACCCACACGTAAAGGTAGTTGGCGATTTTATTTTTGTTTCCGGAACCAGTTCCAGAAGACCAGACAACTCCATTGCTGGTGTAGAATTGGTAGATGAAATGAACACCAAAATTTTCAATATTGAAGTACAAACCCAAGAGGTTTTAAAGAATATCGACAAGACCTTACAAACCGTTGGTGCCAGTTTAAAAGATGTTGTAGACGTTACTACGTTTTTGGTAAACATGAATGACTTTGCAGGCTACAACAAAGCCTATGGCGAGTTTTTCGACAAGGGCACTGGCCCTACAAGAACCACTGTGGCCGTGCACCAATTGCCACATCCGGATTTGTTAATTGAAATAAAAGTAACGGCTTATAAAAAGGCCTCAGAATAAAGGTATACAACCAAGAATCATTTAGAACCTTTCCGCATGGTTCTTCTATCTGTTAATGAAATGAATATTCAAAATTATATCAACGGTGAATTCCTCTCACCTTCCTCGGAAAGTTGGTTAGACAATTACTGCCCAGCCAATGGTGAAGTCTATGGCCAAATTCCGAACTCTTCCAAAGAAGATGTAGAAAACGCGTACATCGCAGCCAAATCGGCTTTCCCTACTTGGTCGCAAACCACTTTGGAAGAACGCAGCAGAATTCTCCTAAAAATTTCAGAACTGATAGAAGCCAATTTGGAGGACCTTGCCAAGGCTGAAAGTATCGACAATGGAAAACCTCTAAGCCTGGCCAGATCCATTGACATCCCAAGAGCGGCCAGCAATTTCCGTTTCTTCGGAAATGCCATTACGCAATTCGCTAGCGAAAGTCACGAAAGCGTAGGCCAACAAGCTGTGAACTATACACTGCGCCAACCTATTGGCGTGGTAGGCTGTATTTCTCCTTGGAATCTGCCATTATATTTATTCACATGGAAAATCGCCCCTGCCATTGCTGCAGGTAACTGCGTAGTTGCCAAACCCAGTGAGATCACGCCTATGACGGCTTACCTTTTGGGAGCTATTTGTAACCAAGCAGGCTTACCAAAAGGTGTTTTGAATATTGTCCACGGATTGGGAACCTCAACTGGACAAGCCATTATAGAGCATCCAGATATCAAAGCCATTTCCTTTACTGGAGGCACCGCTACTGGAGCACATATCGCCAAGGTTGCGGCGCCAATGTTTAAAAAATTGTCATTGGAATTAGGTGGCAAAAATCCAAACATCATTTTTGCGGATTGCGATTATGAAGATATGCTAAAAACAACGGTTCGATCTTCATTTGCCAACCAAGGACAAATCTGTTTATGCGGTAGCCGAGTTTTTGTGGAACGTCCTATTTACGAAAAGTTCAAAACCGATTTTGTTACGAAAGTAAAGGCCCTTAAAATTGGCCATCCATCTGAAGCATCAACCAATATTGGGGCTTTGGTATCCAAGCCGCATATGGAGAAAGTTATGGGCTATATTGACATTGCCAAAGAAGAAGGAGGCACGATTCTTTGTGGAGGTAATCGTGTAATTGTTGAAAGTTTTGAAAATGGTTATTATTTGGAGCCGACGGTTATAGAGGTCCCTACTGACGAATGTCGTGTAAACCAAGAAGAAATTTTTGGCCCAGTAGTGACCATCATGCCTTTTGACACGGAAGATGAAGTACTACAGATGGCCAATAAAGTCACCTACGGCTTATCCTCTACCCTATGGACCAACGATTTAAAACGTACCATGCGAATGAGTCAACAACTTCAGGCTGGAATTGTTTGGGTGAACACGTGGCTGATGAGAGATTTGCGCACGCCTTTTGGTGGTGTAAAAGCTTCTGGAGTTGGTAGAGAAGGTGGTTTTGAAGCTTTGCGTTTCTTTACCGAAGCTAAGAATGTATGTATTTCCTACTAATCCAATACCTGGGGTTCGTTTTTAATTTACCATGAAAAGGAAACTGAAATTTGCAGTCTTAGCTACCATCCTATTGGTTACTCTTGGCCTGTATTATCTAAAATTGGATTTTCAAAAAACGGCTCCCACCCTTTATTTCAACGGGAACTTTATAACCATTAATGATGCCCAGCCAAAAGCCAATGCCATGTTGGTGGAAAATGGCATCATTAAACACATCGGTGACCTAAAAAATTTCCCTGAGAAAGACCTCGAAAATGTTCTGAAAAGAGATTTACAAGGTGCAACGGCACTTCCTGGCTTTATTGATGTCCATACTCATTTTGCCTTAAGCATGTTCCTTTCGGAAATGCATGACCTATCTGGTTTTACACATCCTAACAACAAGGCTATTTGGAACTCCTTTGAAGACATTGCAAAACAAACTCCAAATGGCGAATGGATTGTGTGCAAAGGTTTGGACCCCGTGATGACAGAAGATTTACAGACACCTACAATTCAATACTTGGACCAAATTTCACCGCATAACCCTGTGGTTATTTTTAGTCAAAGTTTGCATAATTACTGGGCCAATTCCAAAGCTTTTGAAATGGTGGGCATTACTTCAAAAACTCCTAATCCATCGTCACACAGTTATTACGAACATAATGCTAAAGGAAATTTAACAGGAGCCATTGTAGAGCAAGAAGCTTTTAAGCCTTTTATAGAGAAGTTAAAGGAAGACGTGCTGACCTCCACAATGCTGAGCCGAGCAGCACAAAAAGTAATGAGAGCCTATTCCCAAAATGGCAATACAACCATTGTATCTACCGGTATCACCATCAATGATAAAAAGCCTTTACTGCTCTTTGAACATTTATCAGACAAAAAACCAAAACTCCTGGGTAGTTTCCTTGAAAAACTAGGATTTCTTCCCAAAAGAGAACCAACGCCACGACATTTTTTGTACATCCGTCATGACATGGCCCATTTGCTTCCCGAGAAAAAACTGGGCAACGATTTTTACAATATTATTGGCATAAAACATTGGTACGACGGTTCGCCTTACACAGGTTCCATGTTTATGAATGAACCATATTTGAATTCTGATTTAACCCAAAACAAATTACACATCTCAAAAAATTCGAGAGGTAAGGCTTTGACCCCCAAGGACAGTTTAATACGCTTCATTACAACGTATCATAACAAAGATTGGCAGATGGCATTTCATGCACAGGGAGATGCTGCCAATTCGGGTATTATTGAGGCGTTCCGTTCCTTGAACGGCACTTTGGATTTCAGCAATTCGAGACACCGTTTGGAGCATTGTTTGTTACTTTCCAAAAATGACCTACCCCAATTAAAAACCTTAAACCTCTCTCCTAGTTTTCATATCAACCATTTGTATTATTATGGAGACGCTTTAAGCAAAGACATCTTGGGAGAAGATCGCAGCCATGCCATGCTTCCTTTAAAATCGGTTTTGAATCATGACATCGTGAGCAGCATTCATGCCGATCAGCCTATGTTCGAAAGTAAACCGTTCAGGCTTATTCAAACAGCTGTGGAACGCAAAACAACATCTGGAAACATTATTAACGAAAAAGAACGCATCTCTTTGATGGACGCCATAAAAACCTTAACAATTAATGCGGCTTGGCAAATTGAGATGGAGGATAAATTAGGTTCCTTGGAAACAGGAAAATATGCCGATTTTATCATACTTGACAAGGATCCATTTTCGGTAGCGACTGAAAATTTAGATGACATTAAATGTGTGGAAACTTTTATAAATGGGAATAAAGTAATATACTGACCCATGATTAATGAAATGTAAATATTTAGACATGAATTTAAACTTAAACAATAAATACGCTTTGGTTTGCGGAAGTACTGCAGGTATTGGAAAAGCCACTGCCATTGAATTAGCAAAGGAAGGCGCCAAAGTTACTTTGGTAGCCAGAAATGAAGATAAATTAAAAGCGGTACTTGCCGAATTACCAAACAGCGAAAACCACTCTTATATCGTTGCCGATTTTTCCAATCCGGAAGCACTGCAACAAAAGGTGACTGATTTTATTTCAGCACATCACGGGTTTCATATTTTGGTAAACAATACAGGTGGTCCAGCTGGAGGCCCTGTTTTCGCTGCCAAATTGGAAGAATTTGAGAGCGCCTTTACCAATCATTTAAAATGTAATCACGTCTTGGCACAAGCGGTGGTTCCGTTTATGAAAGCCGAAGGTTATGGACGTATCATCAATGTAATTTCTACCTCGGTAAAACAACCTTTGGACGGACTTGGTGTGAGCAATACCATTCGCGGAGCTGTTGCCAACTGGAGTAAAACTTTGGCCAATGAATTGGGACAATTTGGTATTACGGTAAATAACGTTTTGCCAGGAGCTACGGGAACTGAGCGTTTGACAGAAATCATCAAAAACAAATCGGCTAAAACCGGTACCAGTGAAGAAGCCGCTGCCGATGCCATGAAACAAGCCGTTCCTGCAAAACGTTTTGCACAGCCAGAAGAGTTGGCTTATGCCGTAACGTTTTTGGCCAGCGAATGCGCCAGCTATATCAACGGAATTAACCTTCCGGTTGATGGTGGACGCACAAAAAGTTTGTAATTTTATAGAAACCCGCGTGAGGGGTTGAAGCAAGCTACCGTGTAGCGCGAAAAACCCGACCCGTAAGGGGCACGCCCAAAATATATTGTAATGAGTAAATTGGTAAGCCCATTAAATTTTAAAAAGTGGATTGACGAAAACCGTCATTTATTAAAACCGCCAGTTGGTAACAAATGTGTATGGCCTAACGGTGACTATATAGTTATGGTTGTTGGGGGTCCCAACAGTAGAAAAGATTATCACTATAACGAAACACCTGAGTTTTTCTACCAATTGGAAGGCGATATGATATTGCGCATCATGAACGATGGCCAACCAGAAGATATTGAAATCAAGGAAGGAGATATTTATTTGTTGCCTCCGGGCGTGCCACATTCGCCGCAACGCAAGGCCAATACGGTTGGTTTGGTGATTGAATACCCAAGAGCCGAAGGTGTGAATGATGCCTTGGAATGGTATTGCGAAAATTGCAACGAGCAACTGTATCGCGAAGAGTTTCCGTTGGATAACATTGAAACCGATATGCCTGTAATTTTTGATAAATATTATGGCGATTTGGACAAGCGCACTTGCAACAATTGCGGGCACGTTATGCAACCACCGACACCTGTAACAACCGAAGAATAACCCCAAACCAAAACACTAGCTCATCACCCACCCATGGAAAAACGCAAACTTCGCATTAACGGCCATTCCCATTTACTTCCCTATCCAGAAGAAATCCCTCAGTTCATGAAGGACAAAGGTATTTTTTGGGTAGATAAGGACCGAAAATATATGCTTCAGAAAGATTGGAGTCGTCCGGTTACGGACTCTAGTTTCTTTTTGAAGGAGAAATTGGAATGGATGGATCGTTTTAATATCGATCATGCCGTAGTCCTAAATTTATCGCAACTGTACGGTAATGGTTTGCGCTTGGAAGAAATGAAGCAGGCCCTAAGATTCCAGAATGATTTCAATGGAAGAATCCAAGCGGAAAACCCAAGTAAATTTACCTGTGGGTTTGTAGTACACCCTGGATTTGTGAGAGGTGCTTGTTGGGAAATTGAGCGTTGTGTTGAGGAATTGGGCATGAACCTATTGTGTTTGCCAACACACTATATGGACACCATAGGCACATGGCGTTGTATTTTTGATGAAGAAAACGAGCCGATATTTGAGCTGGCCAATAAGTACAATTTGGCGGTGGAAATCCATCCTTATGATGGGGAAAAATTCATCAAACTACAAAACACCTCTTGGCGATTCCACTTAATTTGGATGCTGGCCCAATGTGCAGATGCCTACCATTTCTTGACCTTAAATGGGTATTATGAAAAGTATCCGAACATGCGGGTTTGTTTTGCGCACGGTGGACAATTGGCACAAATCAACCTAGGAAGACGCATCCAAGGGTTTGATGGTAGACACGATTTGTTTGAAGGCAAAGTACACCCAAGAAAAGCGGTTGGTCATAAAAATATTTTCTTTGATACTTTGGTTCATGACACAGGTTCTTTGGAACTCTTGATCAAAAACCAGACTTCCAAACAAGTGTTAATGGGCTTGGACGATCCTTACCCATTGGGAGAAATGGAAAGCGCTACACAATCTTCCTATCCAGGAAAAATCTTGGATTTGGCCATAGAAAGAAAGATTATCAACGAACAGGAAAAAGACGCCATGTGGGAAGACAACGTCCTGCAATGGTTGTTTGGTGATGACGAATCCAAAAAGCAAGCTTTAATCAACAAGATTTTATCCTAATGCATTTTATACCTGAAGCCTTAGACGACTATGTCGTTGCCCATACGGAGGACGAACCAGAATTGCTGCAGCAACTGACAAGGGAAACCTTTCAAAAGATTTTGCAGCCAAGAATGTTGAGTGGGCATTACCAAGGCCGCTTATTGAGTATGATTTCAAAAATTGTCAATCCCAAGAGCATTTTGGAAATCGGTACTTATACAGGCTATTCTGCCTTGTGTTTAGCAGAAGGGCTTCAGGAACATGGGGTTTTACACACGATTGACATCAATGAAGAATTGGTGGATTTTCAACGCAAATATTTTGACATGTCTCCTTATGGCGCTCAAATCCACCAACATTTAGGAGATGCCACGGAAATTATCCCGGAACTGGACCTCACTTATGATTTGGTGTTTATTGATGCGGACAAGCCCAACTATGTCAACTACTTCCATTTAATTGTGGAGCGACTCAACAAAGGCGGCATTTTATTGTCCGATAATGTACTTTGGAGCGGTAAAGTGATCCAACAGGTAAAAGAGGATGATCTTTCAACCTTGGCTCTTTTGGAATACAATAAACTACTGAAAGAAGACAAACGTATAGAAACCGTATTGCTGCCTATTAGAGATGGCCTAACCATAAGCCGAAAGCTATAGGAACAAGCAATTAATCTGCTTGTTGATTTTGCTTAAAAAGTAACCTCTTTTTTTCTATCTTTAATGTATAACCTTTTTCACGTCCAAATGTTATACAGGTTTCGCTACCATTTCATTGCGGTATTCCTTTTTAAGACAAGTCTTTGTGCAGGACAAAATTTGCCTTTTGGCTCACAACAAGACCCCAGTTTAGGCTTGGCTAGAACAGGGATGCTCCTTGATAGTATTGGCATATATCACAGAATTGAGGTTTCATATTCTGCAGAAACCACCCTTACAGAATTTAGTGCTCTCAAACGTATTCCCCTTTCTAATACTTTCAGTTTTTTGATTGGCACCAAACTGGACATCTATGACGCGTTGGGGACAGGCAACAGAAGTTTCGGCATCAATGCTTCTGCCGGTTTTGAGTATATGCCAAATGACAATCTATATCTAAACCTGATCTACAGTTACCGATTCAATGAGTTACTAGGTAATGTCTATCACTACAATACGTTTGACAAAAATAGTCTTAAAATGAATTTGGGTATTAAGTTTTAGAAAAGAAAACTAGTTGACAGCTATAAAACTTTACATTTTACGTCTTACAGACCCAGTGAATTGTTCTAAATCGTCCTTAACTTTGGTAAGTTCATCTTGGACATCTTTGGTAATACTGGTATCAATGCCATTTTTTTCGGCGCTTTTGGTAATTTCCGATTTGATATCGGTAGAGGCATCGCGAAGCATGCGCATACCTTTCCCCAACCCTCTCGCTATTTCAGGAATTTTATCGGCACCAAACACCATGACTACTATAAATAGTATGAACATGACTTCGGTAGTGCCTATAAATAAAAATGTTCTTGATAGTATCACGATGCAAATATACTAAGTAGTTTATTTAGATGCTCAGTGTTTCAAAAATATTTAACGGTCAATTCTTATTCTCGTTAAGACGATTTCTGAAGACTTTCAATTTTTCATTGAGATATTCAAACATCAACATATCGTTATTCAATTTATAGAGTTCCATGAAACGCTCATCTTCCGAAGCAAAATAGAAAAACTCCATTTTCCGGGATTCCTCCAACTCCTCAATTTCCATGAGCATTTCCGAAAACTCAGACATGGTTTGATTCATATATTGATCCTGACGTTCCAACTTAACTAAATGCTTAAGCCGTTTGGTACGACCAGAAATCCAATTCATGATTGGGTTGAGGGGCACAATCCCGCCTCCTGTGGTTGCTTCATAAAGCCTCCGTTCACTTTGGGTTTTACGCCTTCCGGTATAACCTGGGATGCCCACATCGTAAAAATTGATATCACGTTTGGCTTCAGAATTCTGTACATCCAGCAATAAATTGCCCGTTAAAACCTTGCCGACAATCACCTCATCCAATTCATTGATTTGATCCTCCAGAGTCACTTTTACTGTTTTTGAATTGAAAATCTCAGCAGTTATGATTAGCTCTTTCGTTTTATACTTTATTCCTGTGATTTGCAACGTATCTTGAAGATTTGCCGGAATTTCAAAACTCCCGTTTTCATCTGTTTTAGTAAATTTACTTCCTGTTTTATTGATAACGTGAATACCCTCTACATCGCCACTTGCGGAAACAAGGCCTTCCAAAACCTTTTGCTGAGCACAGAGCGTTCCTATACCAGCAAAGTAGCACAGAAAAAAAAGCTTCTTAATTTCTGCCACTCTGCGTGCTTAAAAAAAGTTTGCTTTTGTCATTGATATATTCAAGGAATTGCAATTCTTTGCCTTCGTCCAGCAAGCTATAATCCAAGCCACTATCTTCTACATAAATGATAAAATCATCTACTTGATCTTTAGGAATCCCGAAGTTTTGCTCTAGAAACTCTTCGCTGTATTGACTTTTAAAACTGCTCATAGGAATATCTACCGTATCAACTTTGTCTGCACTTTTATTAGTTGGCGATTCAAATAAAGGCACCAAAAGTAGACTTACAATGTTCTTAATATTCAAGCCATTTTTCATGGTTTGTCCTTGAGAGTGCATAGTGAAATTTTCAGTTCTGGATCGGGCATCATCTGGAAACTCAAATTCTTCCATATTTCCCAATCCCAAATCAAGCCCCTTTAAATCGGCATTATAGATTTTGATACTTTCCACATCTATCATCAAATTCCCAGAAAGATCATATGGCAACACCACCACCTCATCTAATTTGTTCACTTTCTCCACCAAAAACACCGTAAGCTGTTTAGAGATGATAATCTCCTGGTCTATAACGACCTCAAATTCCTGAAACTGCAAGGCATGGAACTCCAAGACATCGTTAACTGCAACTTTTATGGAAAACTCTCCTTTTTCATTGGTAATAGTCCCTTTACTGGAATTCCTATTAAAAACGGTCACGCCTTCAATATCATCACTATCCACCACTATTCTACCATTTACCATGATTCTATTAAGCTGTTGCGACTGTCCTTGAACACTTAGCAACAAAAAACTGATGAGCAAAAGAGCTTTAGTCATAAAATTTGGTTTAATGTAATAAAGTAACGACATCTTGTCTTAAATAAACTTCAATGGTTATATAAACTTTTGTTAAAGGGGATGTTTACTTAAATTTACGACAAATTAATGAATGATGAAAACTATAATTATCGCCAGCACCTCTACTCTACATGGTAGTGGTTCTTTGGAATATCTTTTGGAAGAATTGAGTACCTTTTTTAAGGCCACTGATGAAATTTTGTTTATCCCTTATGCCAGACCAGGGGGGATTTCACACGAGGAATATACCGCTAAAGTAAGCGAACCTTTTGCCAAAATAAACAAAACCGTCAAAGGCATCCACGAATTTGACTCTCCTACCGAAGCCGTAAAGCAGGCTAAAGCCATTTTTGTGGGAGGGGGCAACACCTTTGTATTGGTGAGCCAACTCTATAAACATGGACTTATTGAAGTCATCAAGGAAGCGGTTTCAAACGGAACGCCTTATCTAGGTACCAGTGCCGGAAGTAATATTTGTGGGCTGACTATGAACACCACCAACGATATGCCTATAGTATATCCGCCAAGTTTTAAAACTTTCGGTTTTGTTCCTTTCAATTTAAACCCGCATTATTTGGATCCAGATCCAAGCAGTACCCATATGGGAGAAACCAGAGAGACCAGAATTCAAGAATTCCACAAATTTAACCCTCAACCCGTAGTAGGACTTAGAGAAGGTAGCTGGTTGCACGTATCCGGAAGTACTATTACTTTAAAAGGTAGTTTGGATGCCAGGATTTTTGAACAGGACAAGGTTCCTTATGAAGTCCCTACAGGAGCAGATTTATCCAA
Organism: Mangrovimonas sp. DI 80; assembly: GCF_001975575.1. NCBI lineage: Bacteria > Pseudomonadati > Bacteroidota > Flavobacteriia > Flavobacteriales > Flavobacteriaceae > Mangrovimonas > Mangrovimonas sp. DI 80. Next base: position 133,656 of record NZ_MSDT01000002.1, read on the forward strand.
TTTGAAATAATCATCAAATAAAAAACGGAGACAATTTCTAAAAAGAAACTGGCTCCGTTTTTACCCTAACTACTATTTAATAAAAAAGCCTCACCTTTCAGTGAAGCTTCTTGAGCGGGAGACCGGGTTCGAACCGGCGACATTCAGCTTGGAAGGCTGACGCTCTACCAACTGAGCTACTCCCGCAATTCTGGCGCAAATATATACAAACTATTCAATGTACAAAAGAGAAAAATCCATTTTTATTCAACTTTTTATTTAAGTTTGTTTTCAGTTTTATCTAACCCATTATTTTTCAAATATTTTGACTCAAACTTCAAAAGAAGATTTTTTTATAAAATTTATCTCTCCAGAGGAAACACACGTTGTTCGGCACCCAGTTTTAAGGCCTGGGCGCCCTATTGAAGACTGTATTTTTGATAATGACGACCTAGATTCCACCTTCCATCTAGGGCTTTTTTACAAAAATGAACTATCTGGAGTGGTCACCTATCTTAAAAATAGTACGCTTCTTTTACCTAATCCTTCACAATACCAACTCAGAGGCATGGCGGTGCTTGAACATTTACAAGGTCTCAACTTAGGTACAGCTTTAATAAAACGTGGTGAAACCATACTTACAAACTTAAAAGCCGATGCAGTTTGGTGCAATGCTAGAGAAATAGCTGTTCCTTTTTATAAGAAAAATGGCTTTGAAATCATTGGTGAACCTTTTGATATTCCTAAAATAGGCTTACATTTCACCATGTATAAATTGCTTTGAAAAGACGACATTTCATAAAATCTGTATCCTTATTGGGACTGGCGTTTTCTGCCTTCCCCAACAACTTATTGGCTTCCAATCCCATTTCTTGTGAATTATTGATTGGCAAAGGTGCTCCTGCCCTTTTCGGAAATGGTTACAAATTACTTTTGGAAGCGCACGAAGCTTTTTTAGAAATGAAAGCTGAAGCTTTAAAGGAAGGCATCAATATTAAAGTAGTATCTAGTTATCGCGATTTTGAACATCAAAAACGTATTTGGAACCGAAAATACAATTTGTTTACCTCTCAAGGCATGCCCGAAACCAAGGCCATCAATGCCATTACAGACTATTCAACCATTCCCGGTACATCCAGACACCATTGGGGAACCGACCTTGATATCATTGACGCCAATGCCGTACAGCCTAAAGGAGATGTTTTATTAGAAGAACACTTTGAAGGTCAAGGTGCTTTCCATAAACTTAAACAATGGATGGATGCCAATGCCAATCGTTTTGGATTTTTCTTGGTATACACCAACAATCCATCACGAAAAGGGTTCAAATATGAACCTTGGCATTATAGTTATAAACCGCTTTCCAAACAGTACTTGGAATCCTACAAAAATTTGGACTTATTCGAAATTCTAAAAAATGAACATTTAGCTGGAAATGACTTCCTCACTGCTGAGCTTCTATCAACCTATAAAAGAGAGCATCTTTTAGATATCAATCCTGAATTATTACGCTAAAAATTTCGTAATTTTAGTTTTCACAACTATGTCACCATGAGAACTAATAGATTTAAAATCAGACTCTTGCTAGGACTCTGTATTGTTGCTTTTGCATTTATCAAGCGTTGTAGCAGTATGGAAACCAATCCTTATACAGGAAAGGACCAAGTCATAAACATGACTGCCGATCAGGAAATTGCCATTGGACTGCAAAGCGCCCCAGAAATGGAACAGCAATTCGGTGGATTGCATCCCAACAACCAATACCAAGCTTTTGTAACGCAAGTGGGCAATAAATTGGTGCAAAGCAGTATTGCAAGTCAAACCCCATATGATTACCATTTTCACCTTTTGGGAGACTCTAACACTGTCAATGCCTTTGCTCTTCCTGGAGGACAAGTCTTCATTACCTATGCCCTATTTTCACAGCTTGAAAATGAAGCCCAACTGGCAGGCGTCTTGGGTCATGAGATTGGCCACGTTTTGGGTAGGCATTCTGCCGAACGTATTGCCGAAACCGAATTTTGGAAAACCGTTACCACAGGAGCTTCCGTTGGTGCCGATATGGGCCAATTGATTGGAGGTATTGGCCAGCAAAAATTACTCACCAATAGTAGAGGCGATGAATTGGAAGCCGACGATCTTGGTATCATGTTAATGATTGATGCAGGCTACGAACCCGAGGAAATGATTGGGGTTATGGAAATCTTAAAAGCCGCCGCAGGACCAAACCGAGTTCCCGAATATCAAAGTACCCACCCAGATCCTGACAATCGGATTGAAAAGATAAAAGCAGCCATTGACAAGTACAAAAAAACTCCCATATAGGGAGTTTTTTTCTCTAACTAAACTAACTAACCAACTAACTAATAATAAATGCTGAATAGCACCTACTAGTGTTCTTTTTATGCTTTATCCAAATCGCTAATAACGGAAAGGGCATCTTGAGCGTTGGAACGCTCTGCATAATGTGCCGCTGTTAAACCGTCCTCACTTTTTTTGTTAATATCTGCTCCGTTAGCCACCAAAAGTTTAATAATGGCCACTCTGTTGTACTTTGCCGCATACATCAATGGAGTCATTCCGTTGGATCTCTCGTTAACATCTGCTCCCAACTCAATAAGTTTTTGAACTGTTTGGATATCCCCTTTGGCGATTGCCACACAAAAAGGATTTACAGAAGTGTTAACTTTTACAGTTCTAAAATTATCAATTGTTTTGAATGAAGTTGTAGCATAGGTGGTACTTACCATAAATCCCATTGCAGCTGCAATAATAATTACCGATTTTTTCATGATGAAAGATTTTAATGATTTGATTAATGATTGTTTTTTGATTACAGTAAAGAGACGCATAAATTTTCGATTTGTTACACAAAAAAATCATATATAACACATTTTTAACTATTTAAACACAAATTTGTTAAGGTTATATTAATTTTCCCACTTGCGCTTCACCATATGATAACCCTCAGTTTTACGGGAATTTCTGCTCTTGAAATTTCGACGTCCTAATAGAAAGAATTATCTTTGAGAATAAAATAAAAAGCACCATGAACAAAAAAGTAATCCTTATGATTCTTGATGGTTGGGGCAAATCTCCAGACCCTAAAGTTTCAGCCATAGACAACGCAAACACACCTTTTATAGATTCACTTTACAACACCTACTCCAATGCAAGTTTGAGGACCGATGGCCTCCATGTTGGACTTCCTGAAGGCCAAATGGGAAACAGCGAAGTTGGACACATGAATTTAGGTGCAGGAAGAATTGTATACCAAGATTTGGTAAAGATCAACCTAGCCATCCAAAACAAAACCCTTCGCAACGAACCTGCGCTTGTAGAAGCTTTTGAATATGCAAAAACCAACAACAAGCCAATCCATTTCCTTGGATTGTTGAGCGACGGTGGCGTACACTCCCACATCAATCATTTATTGGGGCTTGTAGATGCAGCCAACGATTATGGCGTTAAACATTCATATGTACATGCCTTTACCGATGGTAGGGACGTAGACCCTAAATCCGGTTTTGGATTTGTTACTGAGCTGGAAGAGCATATTGAAAACACCAACACCAAACTTGCCACCGTTACAGGGCGTTACTATGCCATGGACAGAGACAAGCGTTGGGAACGTGTAAAATTGGCCTATGACGCTTTGGTACACGGTACAGGAGAACACTCCAAAAATATCTTGAAATCTATTGATCATAGTTACGAAAATGACATAACCGATGAGTTTATCAAACCGATCATTGCTGTTGACGAGGCTGGAGAGCCTATAGCTAAAATCCAAGACGGGGATGTCATCATCTTTTTCAATTTTAGAACAGACCGCGGAAGACAGCTTACCGAAGCTTTGACTCAAACCGACTTCCACGAACAAAATATGCACAAACTGATGAAGTTACACTATGTAACGATGACCAACTATGATGATTCTTTTGAAGGAATCCATGTAGTTTTTGACAAGGATAATTTAAGTGAAACTTTGGGTGAAGTTTTGGAAAAACATCACAAAACTCAAATCAGAATTGCTGAAACCGAAAAGTATCCTCACGTAACCTTTTTCTTTTCTGGAGGAAGAGAAACACCGTTTGAAGGCGAAAAGAGAATTCTTAAAAATTCACCAAAAGTGGCCACTTACGACCTTCAGCCAGAAATGAGCGCCTACGAACTTACGGATGCTTTGGTTCCTGAATTGCAACAAAAATCAGCAGATTTTGTTTGTCTTAACTTTGCCAATGGGGATATGGTTGGACACACAGGAGTGATGGAAGCAGCCATTAAGGCTTGTGAAGCTGTGGACAAATGCGTAAAACAAGTAGTTGAAGCGGCTTTGGAAAATGACTACACCACCATTTTAATTGCCGATCACGGAAACTGTGAAACCATGATCAATCCAGATGGTTCTCCAAACACCTCGCATACCACAAACCCAGTGCCGATTATTTTAATCGACAAGGATAAAACTAAAATTACCGATGGTATTTTAGGAGATATTGCACCTACCATTTTGAAACTGATGGGAGTGCCACAACCTGAAGCTATGACGCGCCATTCTCTTGTTGAATAAGGCTGATGAAATATATTTTGTATATTTTAGCGACCTAAATATTGACGGATGAATTTTCAGGAAAAGCTAATTATTGCAGTTGATTTTGACGGTACCATCGTTGAGGACGCCTACCCTAAAATTGGGAAACCTCGGATTTTCGCTTTTGAAACCCTTAAGCGCCTCCAAAACGATGGCCACCGCTTAATCCTATGGACCTACCGTAGTGGCGTGAGGCTGGAAGAAGCTGTAGAATTTTGTGAAGAAAACGGCATTCATTTCTATGCCGTAAACAAAAGTTTTCCCGAAGAACAATTTGATTACACCAAGAGCCGAAAAATTTATGCGGACATCTTTATTGACGACCGCAATATAGGTGGTGTTTTAGGATGGGGAGAAGTCTATCAGCTTATCACCAACGAAATGCCCCAACAGTTAAAAGAAAAGCAAAAAAAGGGTATTTTTTCTTTCTTAAGACGCTAACAGCCTCTTGAAAGTTCAAAATATTGTCTATCTATAGACTCTCTATGGTCTGGATGCGCAATATTAACTAGAGCTTTCACCCTTTCGGCAATAGTTTTACCATATAAATTCGCGATCCCATATTCTGTTACCACGTAATGGATATGGGATCGTGTTGTTACTACCCCCGCTCCAGGTCTTAATGTTGGTACAATTCTACTGATGCCGCTTTTGGTAACTGAAGGCAAAGCAATGATAGCTTTCCCTCCTTCGCTTAAGGAAGCCCCTCGTATAAAATCCATTTGTCCTCCTACCCCGGAATACATTTTTGTTCCGAAGGAATCTGCACAAACCTGTCCTGTTAAATCCACTTCAATAGCAGAATTGATAGCCACCATTCTTGGGTTTTGCTTAATCACCGAAACGTCGTTTACATAATCTGAAGAACGCAATTCCACATAAGGGTTGTCATGCACGTAATCATACAAACGTTGTGAGCCCATTAAAAAGGTGGCCAAGGCTCTTCCTGGATCGATGCCTTTATAATTTCCGGTGATGACATTACTTAAAATTAAATCGATAACCCCATCTGAGAACATTTCGGTGTGCAATCCCAAATCTTTATGAGACGTTAAACGTGTCAATACCGCATTTGGAATATTACCTATCCCCATTTGTAAAGTACTACGGTCTTCAATTAAACTAGCCACATAATCACCGATGGTGTTTTCCAAATCGGAAGGTTTGGCAACATGATGAATTGGCAAAGGTTCATTGCAATCCACAAAAGCATCAATTTCGGATACGTGAATAATACCATCCCCAAAAGTTCTTGGCATTTGTTTGTTCACTTGAGCAATCACATAATCGGCATTGTCAATGGCCGCCAAAGTAGCCTCCACAGAAACACCCAAAGAACAATAACCATGTCTATCTGGAACCGACACATGAATAAGCGCTACTTGCAGGTCCACGATATTTCGTTTGAACAACAAAGGCAATTCGCTTAAAAATACAGGTGTGTAAGATCCATTTCCTGCCTGCAGGGTGTGGCGCACGTTTTTCCCTAGGAAAAAGGAATTCACATGAAAACTGTCTCTCAACTCAGGATTGGCATAAGGAGCCTCACCTTCTGTATGCAATTGGCAAATCTCAACATTTCTAAGTTCCTCATGTCTTTCCGTCAAAGCCTTAATCAACACTTGAGGTGCTGCTGCTGCTGCCTGTAAATATACTTTATCGTTGGACTTTACTATTTTAACCGCTTCTTCTGCTGTAACTGACTTATACATAACGCTTCTCATTAATTCTCTTTGCAAAGTAATTAAATAAAACTGTAACCCACACTGACCAAAGTCAGTGCAAAAACCAATGTAAGATAGCTAGTTTATTTTAAGTATCTTTGCACATATTTTTTTGAATCATGATTATAGCAAAAACAAGAGAGGAAATAGAACTGATGCGCGAAAGCGCCTTGATTGTATCCAAAACTTTAGGAATGTTGGCCAAGGAAGTAAAGCCTGGCGTAACCACTTTGCAATTGGATAAAATGGCGGAGGAATATATTAGGGAACAAGGTGCCATCCCTGGATTTTTGGGATTATACGACTTTCCAAATACGCTTTGTATGAGTCCTAACTCTCAAGTTGTTCATGGATTTCCAACGGATGAGCCTTTAAAGGAAGGAGACATTATTTCCATTGACTGCGGTGCTATCAAGAATGATTTTTACGGAGACCATGCCTACACGTTTCCTGTAGGTGAAATTGATCCTGAAACCCAAAAGCTATTGGACGTTACCAAGGAATCTCTTTACATAGGAATTAGAGAGTTTAAGGTTGGTAACCGCGTAGGAGATGTTGGATTTGCCATTCAGCAGTTTTGTGAATCTCATGGTTACGGTGTGGTTCGTGAGCTTGTTGGCCACGGTATTGGACGCAAAATGCACGAGGATCCAGAAATGCCAAATTATGGAAAACGCGGCCGTGGGAAAAAATTCATCGAAGGTCAAGTAGTGGCTATCGAGCCTATGATCAATATGGGAACCCACCGTATCAAGCAACATAGAGATGGTTGGACCATCACCACTTTAGACAATAAACCATCTGCGCATTTTGAACATGACGTGGCCATTATTGACGGAAAACCTGAAATCCTTTCTACGTTTGCCTATATCTACGAAGCATTGGGCATCGAAAGCGATGAAGAAAACGAATTCAGACAAAAAGCATTGGTCCTTTAATCAAATTTATGAATAGAATTGATTTAATCGAGCAGGAACTCACCCCGCTTCGAGACGCACTCAATAACCACCATTTATACAGCAACCTTTCCTCTATCGAAGACATCAAAATCTTTATGGAGCAGCATGTTTTTGCTGTCTGGGACTTTATGTCGCTATTAAAGGCATTGCAAAACCAGTTAACCACGGTAACATTACCTTGGGTACCTGCCAAAAATCCAGCTACTGCAAGATTCATTAATGAAATTGTATTGGGTGAGGAAAGTGATGTCAACGAACTTGGCGAACCTAAAAGCCATTACGAAATGTACTTGGATGCCATGTCACAAATTGGTGCCAATACAAGGCCAATAGAAGCTTTTGTTAACGATATATGTGAAGGAGCTTCTATTAACGATGCTGCAACAAAAACGTCTCTACAAGAAGCAACCTTAAAGTTTATCAATTTCACCTTTGAGGTTATTGCTAGCAATGAAGCTCACAAAATTGCATCGGCCTTTACGTTTGGTCGTGAAGATGTGATTCCTGATATGTTCTTCCAAATCATCAATCAATCAGAGGCAGACAAAACCGATTGTAGTAAATTGACTTACTATTTGAACCGTCATATTGAATTGGATGGTGACGAACATGGACCTTTATCCTTAAAGATGATTGCCGAACTTTGTGGCGACAATTCGCAAAAATGGGAAGAGACTTTGGAAGTAGCCAAATTGGCCCTCCAACACCGTATACAACTTTGGGACAGCGTTTCGGAATTGATTACATTGTCCCAACCAATTGAAATGTAATTTGCCCTTGAAGAAGCTTTTCAAAATAGTTTTAAATACCGTTCCCAGACCACTACTTATTCGTTTAAGTTATGCGGTTAGACCAATTTTAGCTGCTTACCTCAAAGGTGATCAATTTACAGACCCTATTGACGGGAAAAGCTTTAAAACGTTCCTACCTTACGGTTATGGCAACCAAAGAAGCAATGTATTATCGCCTTCCACTTTGTCTTTAGAACGTCATAGACTGTTATGGCTGTATTTAAAAAATGAAACCGACTTTTTTACGGGACAGCATAAAGTACTTCATTTTGCTCCAGAGCAGGCCTTTTACAAACGTTTTAGAGCCATGGACAACTTGGACTATACCACCACAGACCTCAATTCGCCTTTGGCCGATGTAAAGGCAGATATTTGCAATCTTCCTTTTGAAAATGATTCCTTTGATATCATTCTATGCAACCATGTTTTGGAACACATTCCGGACGATACCAAAGCCATGCAGGAGCTTTATCGCATTTTAAAACCAGGCGGTTTTGGAGTGTTTCAAATCCCGCAAGACCTTAATCGAGAAGTTACGTTTGAAGACGACTCCATAACGGACAAGAAGGAACGCGCCAAAATCTTTGGGCAGTATGACCACGTAAGGGTATACGGCAGGGATTATTTTGACAAACTCCGAAGTATTGGATTTAGCGTAGAAGAAGTTGACTATACAGCAAGCCTTTCAGAAAATGACATTGAGACCTATTGCCTGGCCAAGGGAGAAATTATTCCTGTGGTAAGAAAATAGATGCACTAAAATTTATTCTGCCGGAAAACCGTTTAGAGCCTTGGTTTCAAACTCACCTTTGTCGTTTTCAAAAATCAAGAATACTTTTAATTCTGGGTGTTTTCCCAAAAACGCTTCCACTTTTTCAATCCCCATCGCTTTGAAGGCTGTAGCGTAGGCATCTGCCGTCATACAATCCTCCGCTATTACAGAAATACTTAACAGGTTGGTTTTACTAGGGTAGCCCGTTTTGGTATCAATGATATGTGAGTAGCGATTCCCGTTGTCATCAATTTTGAACTTTCTATAAGTTCCAGAGGTCGCCATAGCTTCATCAACCAAATCTATAGCTTGCAAAATGGATTGGGTGCCATCAAAATGCGGCATCTCTACTCCCACTTTCCAGGGTTGCTCCTTTTCAATATTCATCCCTCTTCCTCTTACTTCGCCTCCAATTTCAACCAAATAATTGGCCACGTGTTGACTTTCCAAATATTCACCAATAACATCTACCCCGTAACCTTTGGCAATGGCATTAAAATCTAAAAAGGCATTAGGTCGCTTTTGGATTTTACTTTCCCTAAGTCCGAGTTTGTTGAAACCAACATCACGCATCAAGCTATCAATTTGCAGACTGTCTACATGGTTTATTCTTCCTTGCGGCCCAAAATCCCAAGCGTTAACCATAGCTCCAATAGTAGGATCAAAAGCACCTTCGGTATATCTATAAATGGCTTTCGCCGAATTGAACACTTTTATAAAATGCTCATCCACCTGTACGTCTTCATTTCTGTTGATTTTAGAAATATCAGAATCTGACATATAGGTAGACATAGATTTGTTAATCACCGCAAACAAACTATCAAACTGAGGTTGGTAATTCTCGTCTGAATCATAGATTACCGAATAGGTTGTTCCGAAAACGGATCCTGTTAGTTTTGTGTTTTTTATTTCTTTACTGCAAGAAAAACAAAGAGACATTACCAATGCCAGTACCAAAGTTTTTTTCATCATAATAAGGCCAAATAAATATGGTTGCTATTTTGGGTTAGGGTGTTTAGTTTAAATGCGTATCGATTACTTGAATACCGTTATATTCAATCAAATATTCTTCATTCAAATATAAAGGAAGATCTTCACCATTAGGATTTCCAAGGCCTACGCCCGCATATAATACCTTGGCATCTTTTTCGCGCGCGTGTTTTTTGAAGGTTTCCATCCAAACCACATCATAATTGTTTGGGTTATCTGGTAACAAAACGGCCCTTACAATTACAAAATAATATTGGCTGTTTTTATCGATGCACACAAATTGCGGATGGCGTTTGAGTTGGCTATTAACGGCAACAAATTCAAATCCTCGTTGTTCCAAATCCCTTCCTACATGGTTCATGGCAAGGTTGTGAAGTTCCTGTGTGGACAATGGTTTACTCATGTTGCAAAGGTATCACAAAATGGGAATTTATATAAATGAGCCACTATCTATTTTAAACCAAACTAATATTCCTTGAGTTGGTATTCATCCAAAAGTAATTCCCAATCGTGACTTTCGGTTAACTCCAATAATGCCGTTGAAATTTGATCACGTATATCCTTGGAAAGTGTTTTTGCCATAGGCATGGCGTACAATTGAACGTTAAACCGCATAGGAAGCAATCGCAGTGAGGCAAATTCCGCATTGTTGTTTAACTGATAGTCCAGCCAAGGTTCATCATAAACAAAATAATCAAGATGATTGTTTTCAAGCTCCTTTAAGCCTGAAATGAATTCTGGATAAGCATGAATATCACGGAAAAAATTCCTTTGAAGAAACCCCTCTGTAGCCGATGATGCTACAGTACCTACCTTGGCGCTCCTGTAGCTCTCCAAAGTATGTTTGCCTTGTGTGAGCTCATGAACCGTAAGACTGGAAGTGATACTGGCAGTGAAAATAGAAATTATAATCAATGAGCACAGCATCCAAACCAAAGCTATAAACCGACCCAAATTGGAAACCGGGACTTTATCACCATACCCCACTGTCGTCATGGTAACAGCAGACCACCAAAAACTACTTACCAGCCCCTTTTTTCCCCTTTCAAAATGGTTGTTCTGTTTTTCCACGAGCCAAATCAAAAAGCCAAAAATGAGTACTAAGGCAAACAACATCAAAACAAGATACAATAGACGAATACTAAAAATAGCCTTTAACACGGTAACTATGGAGCCTATTTTAGAACCTTTCTTCTCTGCAATGGTAAGATTCCCTACGTAGAAAGGATAGGTAAAATTAATTTGATGGTTCCTCTCGCTTGTAATTGTTATAGGATTGATGGCTAAATCAATCTTGCCCGTTTCTAGATCATTTAAAAGCGCCTTTAAGGGCTGCTCTGAGGAATAAGATACCAACTTGTATGGAAGGCTCAGGTCTTTCTTTATTTGCTCCCATAACCACACACTAACACCTTGCATGCTTTGGTCCTCCGTAAAAATAACAAATGGCGCAGATTCATAAACTCCCACTTTTAAAGTGTCTTGGAAAGATTGACCGATTGCCCTTACTCCAAAAAATGGAGCTAGAAGAAATATAAGTAAACCGGAAACTCTTAAATAGTTCTTCATGGAATGGAATAGGTTGTTCTAATTTAAGAAATAAAAACGAAGGAAAATCCGGCGAAGAACAAAATAAAAACTTAACAATAAGACAATTAACACCTTCTACGAACAAATTTTTAGTAACTTAAAGCAAATATGAATGTCATGACTACTACTTATAGATTCGATCAAGCCATTAAAAAGCTGTATAAGGCCTTTCATAACGATACCTTACATCCTGAATGTTGTAAGCAATGTGCTGTTGGAAACATTTTGGACAATAGAGATTCATGGAAACATTTATCAGATGACCATGGTTCTTTAGAATTGAATTATCTGGGCATTGTACACCAAAATCTAGGCAGGAAATTTAATGGATATACGCCAATGGAATTATTACAAATTGAGGCCACTTTTTTAAAGGCCTGCGGTTTTATTTTACCACTACATCATAAACACAAAAAGCCAAAACACCCTAATGAAAAAAACGTGCTATTTCAAGGCCTAAGTGCTGTTGTGGAATTATTGTGTGAAATGGATGGCATTGATAATGTGATGGACTGTTCAGCCTTGTTTAACTTTGAAAAATCTAAAACCCCTGTTCTAACGTAATTTCAAAAATCATCAATAAAAAAAAGCCGATTCAATTGAATCGGCTTTCTGTATTTATCATTTGGATTATCCACCAAAGTCATCAAAACGGATGTTTTCATCTGGAAGACCAAAATCTTGTCCCATTTTTTCTACGGCCTTGTTCATTAACGGCGGTCCACAGAAATATAATTCGATATCTTCAGGAGCATCGTGATGATCCAAGTAGTTTTCGATTACACAGTTGTGAATGAATCCTACGAAACCATCTCCAGCCTCATCATGAATATCTTTCTTCACTTTCCAGTTATCCTCTGGAAGTGGCTCAGACAATGCCAAGAAGAACTTAAAGTTAGGGAAATCTCTTTCTAAAGCTCTAAAGTGCTCAATGTAGAATAACTCACGCTTAGAACGTCCTCCGTACCAATAAGTCACTTTTCTACCCGTTTTAAGGGTTTTGAATAAGTGATACAAGTGCGAACGCATTGGCGCCATACCAGCTCCACCACCTACATATAACATTTCAGCGTCTGACTCATTGATGAAGAATTCACCATAAGGTCCCGAAATGATCACTTTGTCTCCCGGTTTTCTCGAGAAAATGTAAGATGATGCTACCCCTGGGTTTACATCCATCCAACCATTTTTAGCTCTATCCCATGGTGGCGTAGCAATACGCACGTTAAGCATAATGTCCCGTCCCTCTGCTGGGTAAGAGGCCATGGAGTAAGCTCTCTCAACAGTTTCATCATTCTTCATTACCAATGGCCAAAGACCAAATTTGTCCCATTCTGCTTGAAACTTATCTGGAGTTTCGTGCTCTTCTGGGTGGGCAGTAATGTCGATATCAGAATATTTAATTTCACACTGAGGGATTTCAATTTGAATATATCCACCAGCTTTATAGTTCATATCCTCTGGGATACGTACCACGAATTCCTTGATGAAGGATGCCACGTTGTAGTTACGTACAACTTCAGCTTCCCATTTTTTAATACCAAATACTTCTTCCGGAATGGTGATTTCCATGTCTTGTTTTACCTTAACCTGACATGCCAAACGCGCACCATGTTGCAACTCCTTACGAGTAAAGTGAGGTGTCTCGGTTGGAAGCGCTTCACCTCCACCAGCTAATACATGACACTCACATTGGATACAAGTTCCACCTCCACCACAAGCGGAAGGCAAGAAGATTTTTGAATTTCCTAAAGTAGACAATAAACTCCCTCCAGAGGCTACTTCAATTTCCTTTTCCCCGTTAATTTTAATCTTAACCGGCCCTGAAGGAGATAATTTTTGTTTTACGAATAATAACAAGGCCACCAATAAAAGTGTTACTACCAAAAAGGCAGCTACCGTTGCTACTATGGTTCCTACTGTACCTGCTGCTAATATCATGTTACTCGTTTACTTTTGTATTGTTAGCTAACTTATTCTCTGTGTCTTTCTTTACAGTTTCTACCTGTGCAGTTTCAGCCTCTTCTTTAGCCCCTTCATCACCTCCAGTCAACATACCACCAAAGCTCATGAAACCAATAGCCATAAGACCTGTAATGATAAACGTGATACCTAAACCTCTCAAAGGCGCAGGAACATTGGAATATCTAATTTTCTCACGGATAGCAGCAATTGCTAAAATAGCCAAGAACCAACCAATACCAGAAGACAATCCATAGTTGAATGCCAATCCGATAGAAGGAATCTCACGAGATTGCATAAATAAAGATCCTCCCAAAATAGCACAGTTTACAGCAATAAGCGGTAAGAAAATACCAAGAGAGTTATACAATGCTGGAGAGAACTTCTCTACAACAATCTCTACCAATTGTACCATGGTTGCAATAGTAGCAATAAACATGATAAAAGAAAGGAAGCTCAAGTCATAATCGGCATACTCTGCCCCTAACCATTTTAAAGCTCCAGGTTGTAAAATGTATTGGTCCAACAACCAGTTTACTGGTACAGTAACCGCCAATACAAATATAACGGCAGCTCCTAGACCTACAGCTGTAGACACTTTTTTAGACACTGCAAGGTAAGAACACATTCCTAAGAAAGTGGCAAATACCATGTTGTCTATAAATATCGATTTGAAAAATAATTCTATGTGCTCTAACATAATCTATCTTTTTAAGTAACCCGCTAAGGATTAATCTTCAATTAAATCTTTGTTTCTGCTACGTTGTACCCAAATAATGATACCAACCACGATCAATGCCATTGGAGATAACAACATAAATCCGTTGTTTTCATATCCTAAAGCATACAATCCCGTTTTTTCAATTGGGTCTCCCAATACTTTAAACCCTAATAAAGTACCAGAACCTAAAAGTTCTCTGAAGAATCCAACGATTACAAGAATGATCCCGTATCCTAAGGCGTTACCAATACCATCCAAGAAAGATCTCCAAGGTCCATTACCAAGAGCAAAAGCCTCAAAACGTCCCATGATGATACAGTTCGTGATAATCAAACCAACGAAAACAGAAAGCGTTTTACTTAATTCGTATGCAAACGCCTTTAGTACTTGGTCTACAATAATCACTAAGGCAGCAACTACTGTTAACTGAACGATAATTCTAATTTTAGAAGGAATGATGTTTCTGATCAATGAAATAACTACGTTCCCCATTCCCAATACAAACATTACCGAAATAGCCATTACAATAGACGCTTTCAATTGAGCGGTAATAGCCAAGGCAGAACATATACCCAATACCTGAATAGTAATAGGGTTATTATCCGCTAATGGGTCTGTAATTAACTTGGCGTCTTTTTTTGATAAAAGTCCCATATCTTATTAATTGTTTTTTAAGTTATCGAAAAAAGGCTTGTACAATTGTAAGTCGCTTTTCAACATTGCAGCAACACCATTACCAGTAATAGTGGCACCAGCAATTGCGTCTACCTCGTTATCGGTTTTGTTTTCGTTCTTAGGGTCTGCATTTCCTTTAGCTACATCAACTCCTTTGAAATTTCCGTTGCTATCCAATAAATGCTCTCCAATAAAGTCATCCATAAAGAAACGCTCCTTAATGTTGGCCCCAAGACCTGGAGTTTCTCCTTTGTGATCAAAATAAGCCCCTTGAACTACCATGTTTTCGTCCATAGAAACATAGCCCCAAATAGCATCCCAAAGTCCTTTACCATAAACTGGAGCGATATAGAAAGTTTTTCCATCCTTCTCTCCTACAAATATTGGCAATTGTCTTTTGGAAGCATCTCCAGCAGCAGCTTCTTTAGCTTTTTTGATATCGATTAAATAAGCGTTAGCATCTTCTGATACTTCGCCACCTTGCATTACCAATTGCTTAGTGATGTACTTTGAAAACAATTCTGGAGCTTGAGATTTATCTACAAAAACAGCGCTACTCTCATCATTTTCATTTACACCCATAGCATACAAAATGTTTTGTTTCTTTTCCAACTCCACATTTTTTCCAATTGTATCCTTAAGTGACGCCGCAGTAAAGGCCAACAAAGCTCCTACTACCACTACCATACCAATGGCAAACAATACGGTATATACGTTACTATCTGTTTTATTACTCATCTTAAGCTGTTTTTGCTTTTAAACGTTTCATTCTTTTCTTAACATTTCCTTGTACCACGTAGTGGTCAATGGTCGGTGCAAATACGTTCATCAATAAAATGGCCAACATCACACCTTCTGGGTAAGCCGGGTTGAATACACGGATTAAGATTGAAATGAATCCTACTAAGAATCCATAAATCCATTTTCCTTTGTTGGTTTGAGATGCCGTTACAGGATCTGTAGCCATAAACACAGTACCAAAGGCAAAACCTCCAATTAATAAATGGTGCCAGAATTCAGTGCTCATCAATCCGTAGAATTTACTGCTTTCAGTTACCCAACCAGCATCAACAACACTGTTAAAAATCAATCCCATTACCAAAGCTCCCAATACAGAAGACAACATAATTCTCCAGCTTCCAATTTTAGTGAAGATCAAGAACAATCCTCCCAAAAGAATCAAGAAGGTAGAAGTCTCTCCAACAGAACCAGGAATAAATCCGTAGAACATATCGGCAACAGAATATCCTGCTCCATTTCCTTGTGCTAAACTTCCTAAAATGGTTTCACCTGAAATCACGTCGACATTTGCTCCACTGGCAATTTCATTAGCACGCTCTACAGCACCGTGTACCCATACTTTATCTCCAGACATCCAAGTTGGATATGCGAAGAACAAAAACGCACGAATCGTTAATGCAGGGTTAAGGATGTTCATCCCTGTACCACCAAACACTTCTTTACCAATAACTACCCCAAATGCTACGGCAACTGCCAACATCCATAATGGTAAATCGATTGGTACAATAAGCGGCACCAACATTCCAGTTACCAAGTAACCTTCTTCAACTTCATGTCCTTTAATAATAGCGAACAAGAACTCGATTCCAAGTCCAACACCATAAGACACAATAATTAAAGGCAACACTTTTATCAATCCAATAGAAAAGGAATCCCAAGACAAGAAATCTACAGGAGTTCCCAACGCATGATAATGTTGGTATCCGGCATTGAACATACCAAAGATCAAACACGGAATCAATGCCATGATTACCGTATTCATGGTACGCTTCAAGTCGTCGGCAGCCTTAATATGAGTTCCACCATGAGTGGTATCGTTAGGCAAGTATAAAAAGGTATGCAGTGCGTTAAACGCAGGCGCCATTTTGGTGCCTTTATACTTTTCTTTTAAGTTATGTAATGTACTTTTCAAACTCATGGCTATCCTATTTCTTTAATCATTAAGTCCAAACCTTCTCTAATAATTTTTTGGTGAGGTTGTTTAGACACACAAACAAATTCGGTCAAAGCAAAATCTTCTGGAGCAACTTCATACATACCCAAAGCTTCCATTTCGTCAAGGTCCTTGTACATACAAGCCTTTAAAAGTTGCATTGGATACATATCCAGAGGGAATACTTCCTCGTAGTTTCCAGTTACCACAAATGCTCTATGCTCTCCGTTGGTATTGGTATCTAAATCAAACTTCTTCTTAGGGTTCAACCATGAAAAAGTCAATGCTCTAGACGTCGATATTTTATTAAAAACAGGTTTGTTCCAGCCAAAGAATTCGTAATCATCTCCCTCAGGAATTACCGTAATGGTGTTGCTGTAGTAATCCAAACAACCATCTGGCTTCACTTGTTTTCCTGTAAGTACATTTCCAGAGATAATTCTGCAGTTGCTATCTTTATCAATGCCATTGTCATAAACCATAGTAGCGACTTCACTACCTATTTTGGTTCTGAAATATCTAGGTTTCTTCACTGAAGATCCTACCAAGGCAACAATACGTTCTGCGTTGAATTTACCAGTTAGCAACAATTCACCAATAATCACCAAATCCTGAGGAGCTACGGTCCAAACCACTTCTCCCTTATTGATTGGATCAATTTTATTGATCTGTGTTCCTACATTCCCAACCGGGTGTGGTCCAGATACCTTGTGCAAGGTAACACCTGAAAGACCCGCCAATGGTGAATTGGAACCAGCACCTACAGACACGTGCACGGCACCTTCTGTAAGTTTTCCAAGAGCCGTAATGGCAGCCTGAAGCTCCGCCTCTTTACCTTGCAGCGCATAATCGTAATCTGCTGCCAATGGCGCCGATGCATATCCCGATACAAAAATAGCCTTAGGGCTTTTGTTTGGATTGGCAATAACATCGTAAGGACGTTGCTTGATAAAAGGCCAACAACCCGCAGCCAACAAATGAGATTTGATAGCCTCTGCTTTTGCAGAAACCACATCCAATTTGCCGCTTTCTAGGTAAGATTGCTCTTTATCCGCTTGGATCTTGATTGCTAAAATTCTTCGTTTTGCACCACGTTGTACCTCTACTACCTCTCCAGAAACTGGAGACACAAATTTCACAAGTTCATTCGCTTTGTCATAAAAAACAGTTTCACCTGCTTTTACTTTTGCGCCTTCTTTTGCTACTAATTTTGGGGTAACGCCGTGAAAGTCTTCGGGCCTGATGGTGCAGAAATTACTGATGATCGCGTTCTCTGTGGACCTATCAGCTTCACCTTTTAGGTTTATATTCAGACCTTTTTTAATCTTAATGTCGTTTGACATATGTTTGATATTGAAATTAATTGTCTAAAAATCGACGCAAATTTACGAATTAATAGCTAAATTATATTTGAAATAATAGCTAGTTATTTATTTATACCAATTCTAAATAAACAAAATTTACGTCCTATAAAATTAACTATATTTACATCAAAATAAGACTTTAATGACATCTAAATTCAACCTCATCGCCTTAATTTTCTTATCACCTCTCCTTATTTTCTCACAAGTTTCCGAAGTCGCCCCTCCAGATTTCATTAAAACTATCACATTTAAGGGTGATACTCAGGAGAGTCAACTCCCAATCTTGGCCTTAGGACAACCTTTGGTATTGGAGTTTGATGCCCTAACGGGAAATGAGGAAGATTTCTATTATGTCATTGAACATTTCAATTTTGATTGGACACCTTCACAACTGGTTAAATCCGAATATCTAAAAGGTTTCGACAACCAACGAATCCGTGACTACGAAAACTCATTCAACACTTATCAAATTTATTCCCACTACACCCTCCAAATCCCAAACAACCAAACGGGCAACATTTTAAAAAGTGGCAATTACCTCATTTCAATTTATGATCAATACGAAGAATTGATGTTCTCAAGAAAATTTATGGTCTATGAAGATTTCGTGAGTGTTGGCGTAACATTAAAACGCTCTAGAGACGTGAGTGTCATTAATGAAAAACAGTCGGTTGACTTTATCATTAATTCTAGAGGATTGAACCTGAACAATCCAAGCGAAACAGTTAAAACCTTGGTAATCCAGAACAATAACCTTAACACAGCTATATCCTCCCTGAAACCTCAATATACCATGGGTAAAGAACTCATTTACAAATACACTACCGAATCGAGTTTTTGGGGAGGCAACGAATATTTGTTTTTTGAGAACAAAGATGTTCGCGCAGCGAATGTTGGTGTACAGTTTATTGACTTAAGGGATATTTACCACGGATTCTTGTTCACTAATACAGCTAGAGCAGGACAGCCATACACCTACAACCCCGATATCAACGGAAATTTTGTTATCACAGCTTTAGACACCGATAATCCATCGATAGAAGCAGATTACACCAGTATTCATTTTTCATTGTTACTGCCTGAACTTCCAATAGGACAATCCATCTATGTTTACGGCAACTACAATAATTACATTACAGACGAAAGCAACAAAATGGCTTACAACCCTAGCAAAGGAATCTATGAAGCTGAGATAAAACTGAAACAAGGATTTTACAACTACAAATACGTAGTTCGTGATGAAAATGGGCAATTGGACGAAGGTGCTATTTGCGGTAATTATTACCAAACCGAGAACAATTATAAAGTTTTGGTGTATTACCGCGACCTAGGAGCTCGCTATGACAGGTTGATCGGCCTAGGCGAAGGTACTTCTGTAAATATTACAAATTAAAAAGTTTTGACAATGAAGTCCGTAATGTTAGATTACAGAATGAGACAAAGTCATTATCAATTCATTCAAATCTTACTAGTTTTCAATGGTTTTGATAGTAATTTTTAATAATTTTAGACTTGCTTGTAATTTCAGGCTTTCAACACGGAATTCATGGAGAAAGATTTAAAGCTGTTTAATGAACTGGCCCAAATACTTTTAGAAGAAGAACAAAGCCAGCCTGTTGCCAAGCCAATTGACACAGAACAACTATATGACAGCCTAGACCTTGAACTGCCCGACGAACCAACTTCCGAAGAAGACTTTAAAGCTTCCTTACTAGAAATCATAAAATATACGCCCAAAACCGCCTCCTCTTCCTTTTTCAATCAATTGTATGGCGGACGTGTGGAAAAGGCCACCTTGGGAGACCTATTGGCCGTCATGCTAAACACCAGCATGTATACTTATAAAATAGGAGGCCCACAAATAGGAATTGAGAAAATCATCCTTAAGAAAATCTGCGAAATGATTGGTTATGGCCCCAGCAGCGATGGTACCTTCGCCCCTGGAGGATCTATGAGCAACTTTATGGCCATGGTCATGGCACGCGACAAACACAGTAAAACGGCACCCAACAAAGGAGTTACTTCCAAAATGATTGTTTACACCTCCGAAGTTTCCCATTACTCCATCAACAAAAATGCAGCACTAATGGGGATTGGAAGAAATCAGGTTCGTGAGGTTAAAACCAATGATCATGGAGAAATGCTTCCTGAAGACCTTGAAATGAAAATCAAACAAGACCTTGCCGAAGGGCACCATCCCTTTTTTGTGAACTGCACTGCTGGCACCACCGTCATGGGAGCTTTTGATGATGTTACAGAAATTCACAAAGTAAGCAGCAAATACAACCTTTGGCTGCATTTGGATGGCGCTTATTGTGGATCGGTGATTTTCAGTAAGAAATATGCTCATTTAGTAAAAGGCATTGAACTAACAGACTCCTTCAGCGTCAACGCCCACAAAATGTTGGGAACACCTTTGAGCTGCTCCATCATAGTTACCCAAAACGCTGAAGACCTTCATATTTCATTTTCCAGTGAAGCTGAATATTTATACCAAACGGATGGAGACGATTACAACCTGGGAAAAACCTCGTTGCAATGTGGAAGACGCAATGACGCCCTAAAATTTTGGACGCTTTGGAAAAGCATCGGCACGCAAGGATTGGAAACGATTGTTGACAAACAATTCCAATTGGCCGATGTTGCCAGAAATTATGTTAGCAGCCACCCAGACTACACTTTGTATAGTTTTGACAATTCCATATCCGTTTGCTTTAATTACAAGAAAACTCCAGCAAAACAACTCTGCACAGCACTCTATGAAAACGCCAAACTTATGGTAAGCTACGGCACGTTTAAAGGGCAGGAATTTGTTAGATTGGTTACCATTAATTCCATTTTGGAGGAAAAAGACATTATGAATTTCTTCGCAGAACTGGAAACATTTGTGCAAAACAACAATTTCAATCCAAAATAAGTCTTTAAACCTTTAAAGGTGTTAAAAATCACCCCAGTAAAAGCTAAAAACCTACAAGCAAAAGAAAAATACGTTAAATTAGCATTTTTAAGGTCAACTTCATGGTACAACAAGTTACAAGCGGAATCAAAATTTCCGTAGAGACAACATTCGAAGGAACATTTTATAAAAATTATAAAGTGCACTTTGCCTTTGGCTACAAAGTAACTATTGAAAACCAAGGCAAAGATGCCGTTCAACTTAATTCAAGACATTGGAAAATTTTTGATGCTCTTAATAATGTTGAAATTGTTGAAGGCGAAGGTGTCATTGGCAAAAAGCCTGTTCTTCAACCTGGAGAATCCCATACTTACAATTCAGGATGTTTATTAACATCGCCATTTGGCGCTATGAAGGGTTACTACAACATGGTAAACTTTACCTCCACCAATAATTTTAAGGTCTACATTCCCGCCTTTAAATTAAGTGCACCGTTTGCACTTAACTAAAATAAGAGTTCAAATCACTTTTAAGATTTATTCCCTCTTCTTCTTGAAAACACAAGCAGTTTAGATATTGAAAAAAATCCTATTTCTTTCTATCTCATTCTCAATTATTGCCACTAGACACCTCACAAAATCCTTGCGAATTTTAATACGGTTTTAAGAAGTTATCGCTCTCATAAATATCTAAAAAATCGTACCTTTGGCTCTGAAAATTTTGAATAACCCTATAAATAAAATACCCATGGGAAAAGGATTTTTTAACGTACCCGTTGCTATTAATGAACCGGTAAAATCTTACGCTCCCGGATCTCCGGAACGCGAAGCTGTTTTAAAAGCTTACAAAGAAATGTTCAATAGCAAAGTGGACGTGCCCCTATATATCAACGGACAAGATGTAGAAACAGGCAACACCCGCACTATGTCCCCTCCACACGAGCACCAACATGTTGTTGGAACCTATCATGTAGCTGAACAATCTCACATAGAAGAAGCTATTGCTACAGCTCTGGAAGCCAGAAAAACATGGTCACAACTTCCATGGGAACAGCGCGCAGGCATCTTCTTGAAAGCCGCCGAATTGATTGCAGGCCCTTATAGAGCTAAAATAAATGCTGCTACTATGATTGCTCAGTCCAAAACCATTCACCAAGCAGAAATTGATTCAGCTTGTGAATTGATTGACTTTTTACGTTTCAACGTACAGTTTATGGCAGACATCTACCATGAGCAACCAGAAAGTACCAGCGATGCCTGGAACAGAGTTGAATACCGCCCATTGGAAGGATTCACTTATGCGGTTACACCTTTCAACTTTACAGCAATTGCAGGAAACTTACCTGCATGTATGGCTTTGATGGGGAATGTGGTAGTTTGGAAACCTAGCGACAGTCAAGTATATTCTGCAAAAGTAATTATGGACGTCTTTAGAGAAGCTGGAGTTCCTGCAGGTGTCATCAATGTTGTATTTGGAGACCCTGACATGATTACCAATACGGTAATGGCTAGCCCAGATTTCTCTGGATTGCATTTTACAGGATCCACGTTTGTATTCAAGGAACTTTGGAAGAAAATAGGAGAAAACATCCACAACTATAAAACCTACCCAAGAATCGTAGGGGAAACAGGAGGAAAAGACTTTATCGTAGCACACAAAACAGCTAACCCAAAACAAGTAGCCACTGCCATTGTAAGAGGTGCATTTGAATTTCAAGGACAGAAATGTAGTGCCGCTTCTAGAGCTTATATCCCAACCAATTTATGGGAAGAGGTTAAAAACTACGTTTTGGAAGATCTTAAATCCTTTAAAATGGGATCCCCTGAGGACATGAGTAATTTTATCACCGCAGTAATCCACGAAGGATCCTTTGATAAACTTGCCAAATATATCGATGGAGCGAAAGCCGATAGCGATGCAGAAATTATTGCCGGAGGAAACTACGATAAATCGAAAGGTTACTTTATTGAGCCAACTGTAATCGTTTCTACCAATCCTAAGTACACTACTATGTGTACAGAATTGTTTGGTCCAGTAATCACTATTTACGTATACGATGCAGAGGCTTATTCTGAAACTTTGAAATTGGTGGACGAAACAAGCGAATACGCTCTTACAGGCGCTATCCTCTCAACTGACCGATATGCTATTGAAGAAGCTACAAAAGCATTACAAAATAGTGCCGGAAACTTCTATATCAATGACAAGCCAACAGGAGCAGTTGTAGGACAACAGCCGTTTGGAGGCGCAAGGGCATCAGGAACCAATGATAAAGCGGGTAGTGCACAGAACTTGTTGCGTTGGGTTTCACCTAGATTAATTAAAGAAACCTTTGTAACACCTACAGATTACCGTTACCCGTTCTTAGGCTAAGAAATTTCATTTTGAAATATATTAAAAACCTCAAAAATTAACTTTTGAGGTTTTTTTATGCATTTTAATTTCTCCTCTAAACAGTATTATCACACACTGAAATAATTCGTATCTTTAAGTTTCCATTAATCTTAAATCGACCTTATATGAAATTAAATTACTTTTCGCTTTTTTCTTTCCTAACCATTCCCCTGCTATTTTACGGACAAACTCCTGGGGGTGAAAGCGACATTACGTCCATTAATTCCTCTATAACCTACCAAGGTTTTGGAGAAACTATGGCACATGCCGGAACTGGAGAATATAAAATATACTACGATAACATAGATGGTGTATTTGATAAACCAATTATTGTAGCAGACGGGTTTGACCCCAACGATTCAAGAACTATAGACCTAATGTACGACTTATTGGACTACGGAGAACCTGTACAAAACCTCGCCGACGCTTTACGAGATGAAGGCTTTGATATTGTAGTGCTGAACTTCCCAACCTACATCAGCAGTTCAGACAACACTACTGAAATAAATGGAGGTGCAGACTTTATCCAAAGAAACGCCTTTATCCTAACAGAACTCATAGAAACAGTTAACGAGTTAAAAGAAGGTGACGAGGAAAATGTCGTCATTGGACCAAGTATGGGAGGATTGGTATCACAATACGCACTTCGCTATATGGAGCAAAACAGCATGGACCACGACACTCGTTTGTTCATTTCGTTCGACACCCCTCATTTAGGAGCCAATGTCCCAATAGGCGTGCAATACATGTTCAATTATATGTATAATGGAGACCCTGAAATTGTAGAAGCCGAAAACTTAGTAAACGGATTTCTGAACAGTGCTGCAGCAAAACAAATGTTGATTGACCATTATTTGGGACATCTTCAATCAGGCTCTGATGTAGATCAAGATCCGACCATAACATTACCCGTAGGTGCGCCAAATTTCAGAGATGCCTTCCAAGCCGAATTAAACACCATGGGCATGCCTCAAGTTTCCCGCAATGTTGCTATCGTTAATGGTAGCGGCACCGGAGAAATGACAGGCACCCCTGGAATGGAATTGATTAATCACACGTTTGATACAGGTTTGGTTAGCGGATTCTCAACCCAAGCAATAGTAGCCATAAGCTTTGCCCCTTTGGCATCACAAACAACAACAGTTACGGACCTAATAGGGCAAGTCAATATTTTTAACAACTGGAGTACGGTTTATAGTTTTGACGCCACCGCAGCTTCCCCTGTAACTTCAGACGGATTGGACAGTGCTCCCGGAGGGCAATTCGACATGTCTTCTTTTGGAGATGAATCTATCAATTTGATTTCAGAATTTGTGGACAACTTGAATTCGAAGTATTTCTGTTTTATACCAACCTTAAGCTCCCTTTCCATAACTAACAGTAATTGGTATACAACTCCTGTGGCAAGGGACTCCCCTTTTGACAACACCTACATTCCAGACAGCAATGAACCCCACGTTACTTTAACCGCTGGTAATGTTGCATTTGCCATATCAGAAATTCTAGAAGACGCTTTAAGCCTTCCATCCTACGAAATGGACATTGTGAAACTCACGCAAAATCCTATAAAAAACCAAATGACCATTTTAAGTTCCTCAAACTTTGACAACACTGACATAGCCATTTTTGATCTTACAGGAAAGCAAGTTTACCAAGCCAGTACCTCACTAACCGGCTACACCTCCTTCAATTTAAAATTGGATTCCGGATTGTACCTATTACAGGTTCGCAACGACTCTAAAATTTTATTAAATACAAAGCTGGTTGTGAACTAAAATTAAAGATCCTTGAAAAACAAAAAAGGAGCGCAAATTGCACTCCTTTTTGTTTTGTAATTAATCTTACGCCTAAAATGCTGTAGCAATATTTAAAGTAAAACCAGTATTTTGCGGCACATATCTACAGATACCTCCTACACAGACCAATCCTCCACGCTGTCTTCCATAACTAGCCCCAATTCTGGTGGAGCCCTTTGTAAAACTACCTCCGAAATTATAGTAGTGAATTTGCCTATCTTCATCCGGATTCCCGTAATTCCAAATATCCGTTGCAAACAGAGCAAATTTCGAATTAAAATTATATTCCAAAGTTCCTCCTGCCCAGTTTTTTGCCCTGTCATGATCTTTATCATCTGACCACATATGCTGTCCTTCTATCCTAACAGATTTACTCGAACCGAATTTATAAGTTGCCTCTGCAATTGTAATAAAAGCATTAACCTCCCCTGCGCGATCCTCAACATATTTAGTATTATAATAAGTATCAACAAGCGTCACAATTGTAGACCATTTAGAAGATATTTTCTTTCTAACCTCCATACTAGTTTCCCTAAAATACTTCTGTCCAAAAGCGAGAAAATCTCCTGAGTCATAATTCCTCTCAACGGCATTAAATTTACTATCTAAACCATACCAAGTAGCATAGTTTAATGCTATTTTAGTACCATACTTCCCTCCTAAAATAGTACCACGATTAAACTTTTTGTACACGTCTATTTGCCCCCCAATTTCACCAGCTTTAGCAAGTGGATTAAAAACCAATTTAGGTTGAGATTGGTAAACATATATATTCGCTAAACTATAATCATGTTGCTTTGTTAATGCAGGTAAATAGTTAACCACATCTTGATTATATGGATTATCCCCATATTGCCCTTGATCTCGCTGAGAATAAAAAGCCATATTTTCCATCCTTCTAAATGTTGCATCAATACCTAAACCAGATTTAGCATACCCTAGATTTAATAAAAGAGCGTTACCATCAAAATAAGTATCTTCATAAAGATCACCCAATTCTTGGTACATATCTTTCCCTTTTAAGACATATTCTCCTGAAGCATAAAAACTACCCTCTGAAAAATCTAATCTTGTTGAAAAAGCATTGGTCATAGGATTAAACTCTGTGTTATCTACTTCCAAATCTTCGTACCTACCAACATAACTAAATCCTAAATCTAATCCAGTAGTTTCGAAACCAAGAAAATTCCCAAGTCCCAATTCTGTGTTAAATCCATAAATATCTCCTCTTGAAACTTCAAAGCCGTCACGTTGCCTACCATACAGGGCAGTAACTTCAACCGCATCAAAAGGACGATAAGTGACATGACCTCCCCTTAGTGAATTATTGATGCCTAATTGACGGTCTTCCCAAGTTCTAAGAACCAACCCACTTCCAAATTGTTCGTAAAAATTCCCTACGGTAACTTCAAGTTTTTGAGACTTATATCCAACTGAAAACGTCCCAAAATCAGTCCCCTCATATTTTGGATAATAATTGAGAAGAGCCCTAGGTTCAAACGATTCCAATTGAACATTAGCAAACCAATTTTTGATAGTGTAATCTAAACGCAAGTAATTATTAGATCGAAAACGATCATCTTCTGTAAAATCACCCGTTTTTTTATCATCAACATAATATTGTGAATTAGACTCTAATCCTCCACTCAATTGCCCATAATCTTGAGCTTGGGCAAAAGCACTCCAAAGCAGCGCAACTGCTGCAAAACGCATGTACTTCATTTTAGTTATTGGAATTTAAATATTACTTGGAAAATTCTTTGATTTTTTCATAAAGCTCCTCTTCACTACCAGGAGCATAGCCAGAGTGCCTAAAAAGAATTTTATTGTCTTTCACTATTAATGTTACTGGAACGGTTGGAGCATTCAACAACCTCTTTAAATCACCATTAGTGTCTAACAATACTTCAAATTCCCAACCTTTACCACTAACTAAAGGCTTAACACGCTTAACAGTCCGCGAGTCATCAACCGAAATGGCATATAGCTTTACATTAGTTTCGTCCATCCAATCTGCATAAACCTCACCAATGGCATCCAATTCATTTTTACATGGTACACACCAAGTTGCCCAAAGCGAAACTACAATAAGTTGTCCATCCTTGGATATATCTTGTAAGGCAATAGTTTTTCCTTCTAGGTTTTCTAATTGCAAATTAGGCAGTACATCTTGAGCATTGGCAAAAACACTAAAAATTAGCGTAAATAATAATGTGGTTAGGGTTTTCATTTTTATAGGGGTTTTGAAAATTTACGCGCAAAGTTAGTTTTTTTTAAAGAACATCCCCGCGCGGATGTTTTTTTTATAAAATTTAACAGATACCATAAATTATCTGTTTAAAATCTTTATATTCGGCACTTAAAAATTTAACCCTAATATAACTTTATGAAAACAACACGTCTATTACAATTATTTTTACTTGTTGTATCTTCTGCTTTCTTTTCATGTAGCTCTTCAGATGATGGAGGCGAAGGGCAAGGTCAAGCATCCGCAATTACAATTTCAGTGGACAATAATGCTATCAACCTTGGGCAAAGCGTAACTTTTACAGTAACAGATGACCAAAATGCCAACGTTACATCAGAAGCCACGATTTACTTTTCCGGGACAGCAATCTCCGAATCAACCTATACTCCTACCCAAGCAGGAAGCTTTGTTGTTAATGCTAAACTTGGAGGTGTAACCAGTAACAATATTTCTGTAACTGTATCCTCTCTTGTAATTAGCGCTAGTAAGACTAGTGTTTTCCCTGGAGAAACAATTACTTTAACTGCTACAGGAAATCTAGGAAACGATTTAACTTCTGAAGCTACATTTTTTGTTAATGGCGTAGAAATTTCTGGAAATTCTTATACTACGTCTGAATTTCGCGGAATAGACCAAGTTACAGCAACACATGGAACACTTGAGAGTAACGTAAAATCAATTTTAAAAGGATATTCCCAAAAGGTTCTTGTTGAGGATTATACTGGAACATGGTGTGGATGGTGTCCAAGAGTTGCTTACGGCATCGAACTTGTGGAAGATGCTACAGACAATGCAGTAATAGCTGCTATCCACAGAGGACCTAATGGATACGACCCATTTAATTATCCTGCGGGAGACTTAGAAAGCAAACTAGGTATAAAATCATATCCTGCTGCAATGCTTAATCGCACCACAGAATGGAACACTCCTGAGCCTAGTTACGTGAACCAAGTAGTAGGTCTAACACAATCAGTTTCTCCTACCGCAATAGCATTATCGTCTGCACTTAACGGAACTACATTAGATGTAAATGTTTCAATGGACATATTAGATGAGACATTAGGAGCTAAACTTGTTATTTATGTTTTGGAAGATGGATTAGTGGCAGAACAAACTAACTATACGGATTACTACGGTGGGGCTGACTACTTATCAGATTTTGTTCATGACAACGTTCTTAGACAAGTTCCTACAGGTTTATTTGGAGAGAACATTACTGAATCTGACTTAGATGGAAACACTAATCTTTATGTTAAAAACTATAGTTTCCAGCTAGATTCTAGTATTGCAGATACATCAAAAATCCATTTAGTTGTTTTTGTAACTGATATCAGTGGAAAAGCATTAAATGTTGTTGGTTCTCAAATTGGAGAAAAAATCGTTATTGAAGACTAATTTATAGTCACATATAGACATAAAAAAAACCAGAGCAGTGCTCTGGTTTTTTTTGCTTTAAATCTTAAACAATCAACCTTTATATTTCAATGGAAGATGAACCACCTTTTTGGTATCAAAGAAATCTTCCTTGAAGTAATCACTTAAATTATAGATGGTAGCCGTTTTATAGCTTTCCAATTCTTCACTTAAATCCCCTCCCTTTAAATACAAAATACCATTTTTAAGTTCATGATTTTGAGGTTTAGCAATCTTTCCTTTTACCCAATGTACGAAGGTTGGCATAATTGCCACGGCACGGCTGACAATAAAATCAAATTGCTCATCAATCTCTTCCACCCTGCTATGCGTCGTTCTTACATTGGTTATTCCTAAACCTTCTACGACTTCATTTACCACCTTCAACTTTTTGGCAATACTATCTACTAAATGAAAATTGGTCTCCGGAAACATGATAGCCAATGGAATTCCAGGAAATCCCCCGCCAGTTCCTACATCCAAAACATTTGCACCTGGCTTAAACTGCATCACCTTGGCAATCCCCAGTGAGTGCAACACATGTCGCAAATACAATTCATCTATATCCTTTCGGGAAACCACATTAATTTTTAGGTTCCAATCCTGGTACAGGGTTTCCAACTTTTCAAACTGTGCTATCTGCTGCTCTGTCAAGTCTGGAAAATAATACTTAATAAGCTCCATCTATCTAAATTTTCTACAAAAGTAGACATTTTTGTGTGGATAATTTTTAGGTTTTTCATAACCCTTTACAGCCGTTTATTAATTATATTTGCATTTTCAAACATTACACTAAATTTTATCGGTGTATTATTGAATTAATGCCTTATGACGAAGCAAACATTATCATTTTCAAGAACAGATTCGGCCAAGTTTTTTAGAACCTTAAACAAACGCGTCAACGATTATTTTAAAGAAAATAACATTAAGCGCACCGGTAACTGGAAAATTTGGGTTAAAACCATAGTGATGTTTGCCATCTTTTTAACCCCTTACTTTTTACTGTTGACTTTAGATATCCCAGGTTGGCTGCAATTGTTGTTCACAGTTATCATGGGAATTGGAATGGCCGGTGTTGGTATGAATGTAATGCACGATGGCAACCACGGTGCCTTTTCAAATAAAGAATGGATCAACCGCTTAATGGGAAGCAGTATTTATATCTTGGCAGGAAACGTATACAATTGGCAAGTACAACACAATGTATTGCACCATACTTATACGAATATCCATGGTCACGATGAAGATTTGGACGCCGGACGTATTTTACGCTTTTCAAAACACACCAAGTGGAAACGTTACCATAAGTTTCAACATTATTATTCTATTTTTCTCTATGGTTTGCTTACCCTTAACTGGGCAATCACTACAGATTGGATGCAAATGAAACGTTACATGAAACGTAAACTGTCCTATGGAAAATTCCCAAACCCTGTTTGGAACTGGAGTAAATTGGTAATTTCAAAAATCATTTATATGTGTATCTGGATTGTTATTCCAATGCTGATTCTAGATATCGCTTGGTGGAAGATCCTTTTAGGATTTTTTGTAATGCACTATGTAGCGGGACTTATTCTTAGTGTTGTATTCCAATTGGCACACGTTATGGACGAAGCCGAAATGCCACTTCCTGAAGAAGGAGGCACCATGAAAAACACCTGGGCTATCCACCAGTTGAAAACTACCGTTAACTTCGGTAGAACCAACAAATTGGTTAACTGGTTCACCGGAGGACTTAACCATCAGGTTGAGCACCACATTTTCCCTCACATTAGTCACGTGCACTATTTTAATATTTCAAAAATTGTGAAGGAAACCGCAAAAGAATTCAATTTACCTTATAACGAATATAAATCTACACGAAAAGCAATAATCGCCCACTTCAGGTTTTTAAAGGAAATGGGAATGAAGCCTGCACTACAAGCATAATCAGATTTTTACATGAAAAACCATCTTTCAGACAGAATCAACAGTCTGCCTACATCCGCCACCTTGGCCATGGCAGCCAAGGCTAGAGAATTAAAAACCCAAGGAATCGACATTATTGGATTGAGCTTGGGAGAACCAGATTTTAACACTCCAGACTTTATTAAGGAGGCCGCTATCCAAGCCATTAATGACAATTATAATTCGTATTCACCGGTAGACGGTTATGCCGAATTAAAAGACGCCATTATCCTAAAGTTTAAAAGAGACAACAATCTAGATTACAACCCTAGCCAAATTGTTGTTTCTACCGGAGCCAAACAGTCTATTGCCAATGTAGCGCAAGTATTGCTTAACCCAGGGGACGAAGTGCTTTTACCTGCTCCTTATTGGGTAAGTTATTCTGCTATTGCAACCTTATGCGAAGCTACTTTCAAGGAAATTCCTTCTGCCATTGAGAACGATTTTAAAATCACACCTCAACAATTGGAAGAAGCCATTACTCCTAAGACCAAAATGGTATTTTTCAACTCTCCAAACAACCCAAGTGGTACTATTTATAGCGAAAGTGAATACCGCGCTTTAGCAGAAGTTTTAGAGAAATATCCAGATATTTTCATCCTTTCGGATGAGATTTACGAGCACATTAACTACGGAGCCAAAAACTTCAGTTTCGCAGCCATACCAAGCATGTACGACCGTACTATTACTGTTAACGGTGTTGCTAAGGCATTTGCTATGACTGGATGGAGAATTGGATATATTGGTGCTCCAGAATGGATTGCCAAAGCGTGTACTAAAATGCAGGGACAGATTACTTCTGGAACCAATTGTATTGCACAAAGAGCCACTATTACAGCTTTAAACGAATCTCCAGAGCGTATTCAATATATGGTTGATGAGTTCAAAGTAAGAAGAGACTTGATCTTGGATCTTCTTAACGAAATTGAAGGTTTCAAAACCAATGTTCCTGAAGGTGCTTTTTATGTATTCCCTAACGTGTCTTACTACTTTGGAAAAACCTTAAGAGGAAAAACCATCAACAATGCTACAGATTTTTCATTGTACTTGCTTGAAGAAGCACACGTAGCAACGGTAACAGGAGAAGCTTTTGGAAATGCAGATTGCATTAGAATTTCTTATGCAGCCTCTCAAGAACAAATTGTTGAAGCCCTTAAGCGTATAAAAGCCGCTTTAAGCTAGAAACAGAATTATTCCTTATCATATAT
This sequence comes from Mangrovimonas sp. DI 80, assembly GCF_001975575.1. Taxonomy (NCBI): domain Bacteria; kingdom Pseudomonadati; phylum Bacteroidota; class Flavobacteriia; order Flavobacteriales; family Flavobacteriaceae; genus Mangrovimonas; species Mangrovimonas sp. DI 80. The sequence continues at coordinate 165,633 of NZ_MSDT01000002.1, forward strand.
AGAGCATCCGTACTTTTAAAGTTACGGATGCTTTTGTTTTAGAACATAACGTAGACAAACAGAGCACACAGGATGACAAATCCTACGGTAAAAACAATTTTGATTTTCAAATCACGCTGCTTCCTTTCCAACAAAATCTTTTCTTTAATACCATTTAACATCTCAGGTGAAGCCTCTGGAAATTCATAAACCTTTTTGGATTTATTGCCTCCACCCAACCTATTTTTAAGTTTATCGCGTTTTGACAACAGTTTTCTATTATTGTTGATAGAAGTGATAGCTCCTTGCATTGATCCAAAACTCATGATGAAGATTTTAAAAGGTGAAACTTAAATGTGAACAAAAACTCCCCTACATCAATCCACGAACCGTGATGATCACAAAACAATTAGAAAACTTGGATGAAAACCAAGTCTATTTAAAAAGTAAAATAAATACGAGAAAGAAGAGAATCACTCTTAGTATCGTTGCAGTATCCGAAGTCCTGAAAAACAATCGTTTCTCTATACGACTTCTACAACTGAATAGCTTATTATAAGAATATTGACTAAAATTGGTTCTGGCACTTTGTTTGTACTCAGAATTCAATAAACCTAAATTGTTTTCCTTTACCCAAAAGGGGAAAGGTTCCAAATCTTGTGTAGCTTTTAACATTTTCATGATAATTGATTAATTGGTTACATATCATATGACGCTAAAAAACATGTTTTGTTACATAGACCATTAATTCACAATTGTCTAACAGAAAAAACAAGCACTTATAAAAATCTTAGACCACTTAATTATCTATCTATTCCTCCAAAAGAAAGGAGTTAAAAGGATAAGGACCGTAAAGAGCTCTAATCTCCCTAAAAGCATTAAAAAGGAAGCCCACCATTGCCCTAACATAGGTAATGCCGCATAATTATTTACCGGGCCAAACTTCCCCAGTGCAGGCCCGATATTCCCCAAACTAGAAGCCGCCAAACCAATAGAGGATTCGAAATCAAGTTTAAACATCGAAAAACCTAAACCTCCAACAATAAATGCCAACATATACAGGATAAAGAATCCTAAAATATTAAACACAATATCCCCTTGAATAGATTTGGTATTATATCTCACGGGTAATACCGCATTGGGATGCAAAGCTCTTCTAAATTCCAAAAAACCATTTTTGATCAAGATAAGATGCCTTACTACTTTCACGCCCCCTGAAGTACTTCCTGCAGAACCACCCAAAAACATCAATCCAAAGAAAAACACCACCAAAAATGGCGTCCAAAGCGTATAGTCGGCCGTGATGAATCCTGTTGTGGTAATTACGGTCAATACCTGAAATAGAGCATGCCTAAAAGAACTTTCGGCGCGCCCCCATACCATTGGGTGCTCTATAGACGAAATTCCCAAATCTGCCCTAAAGTATATGATTACAGCAGCAATAATCGTAAAAGCCGTTACGAACTTAAAATACAGTCGAAACTCCTCATCTCTAATTGCTTTTTGCACGGTACCTTTGAACACAAAATAACTCAACACGAAGTTGGTTCCTGCCAAAAACATGAAAAGAATGATAATGTACTGTATCAAAGGTTGACCATTCCAATAGGCTACACTTGCATTTTTTGTTGAAAATCCTCCTGTAGAAAGTGTACTCATGGAATGGTTAATGGCATCAAAAAAAGACATACCTGCTACCTTAAGCAAAATAGTTTCTGCTGCAGTATATCCAAAATAAATCAACCATAAACGTTTGGCTGTATCGGTAATACGTGGATGCAATTTATCGGCACTTGGCCCAGGGGCTTCGGCAGCAAATAGCTGCATCCCTCCTATTCCCAAGAGCGGCAAAATGGCTATGGCAAGTACAATAATCCCCATACCGCCAATCCAATGCGTGGTACTTCTCCAGAACAATACACCTTTGGAAACCACTTCAATATCATTCAATATGGTAGCTCCAGTGGTAGTATACCCTGACATAGTTTCAAAAAAAGCACTCGTAAAAGTGGGAATGGTTTCGGTAAGCAAATAAGGTAAAGCTCCTGAAGCTGCCATCACAATCCACCCAAAAGTCACTATAATGTAACCTTCCCGTTTATTCATTTCCTTGTTATACTTCCTGGTACTTACCATCAAGAATGTCCCTATCAGCAATACAAGGATTCCAGACATGAATATCCGCAAAGCTTCGGACTCGTGATACAAAGCACTTACAAGTGCAGAAATGAGCATAAACCCACCATTAAACAACAGCAACAGCCCAAAGAAGTGAAAAATAATTTTATAGTTGAGTTTCTTCATTTTTACAAGCTTCTTTAAAAGAAAAATTTCTCAACCTCGGCAATCGATCTAGGAAGACAACATACCACTACACGATCTCCATCAGAAATTTTGAAACTTCCCAATGGAATCATTCCTTCACCATCTCTAATTACCCCACCAATAATGGCAGAACGCGGAAAGTCAAGATCCTTAATCATCTTGTTACAGATTTTGGAACTTTCATTTACCACAAACTCCACCAATTCGGCATTCATATTATTAAGCTTGGTCATGGCCACAATCTCTCCTTTTCTAATGTATCTAAAAATACTGTTGGCCGCCAATAACTTTTTATTGATCAACGTATCAATTCCAATGGATTGCGACAATTGGAAATAGTCCATATTCTCAACCAATGCGATGGTTTTCTTAACTCCTTTTGATTTCGCCACCAAACAAGACATGATGTTGGTTTCGGAATTCCCCGTTACAGAAATAAAGGCATCTTGAGCATCAATATTCTCTTCTTCCAAAAGTTCCACATTACGTCCATCTCCGTTGATCACAAGCGCCTTTGGCAATTCATCGGCCAACTCAAAAGCAATATTCTTATCCTTTTCAATAAGCTTCACCTTAAACTTGTTTGCGCACAAATCTTTGGCGGTTTTATAACCAATTTTACTTCCTCCCAGAATCATCACATCCCGAACATCTATTTTCACCTTCCCTGAAAGTTCGAACAATTCATCATCTCCACCTTTAGAAGTAATAAACACTACTTTATCACCTTCTTTAAAAAGCGTATCGCCACGAGGAATGATGGTATATTGGGTTCCATAACGTTGAATGGCTATAGGCACAAAATGTATTTCGGTCAACACTTCTGCCGCTTCTTTTACTGTTTTATCTACAAAAGCTGCATTTCTAGACAATCGTAAACTCAACATCGTCAAGGCGCCATCCTCAAATTCGTAACTATCGTTAAAGGCGTATTGATTCAATAGCAACTGAATTTCTGAGGCTGCCAAATCTTCCGGAGAAATCAACTCGTCAATCCCAAACTTGGTAAATCCTACCTCATCTTTCTGCTCCAAAAATTCAGAATTAGCAATTCTAGCTATGGTACGTTGGGCTCCCAATTGCTTGGCTAAAACACATGCGGTGATATTGGTGGTTTCAGAAGACGTTACTGCTATGAACAATTCCGAAGTGTCAATCCTCGCTTCCTTTAAAATAGCAATGGAAGTGGCATCACCCCTAATCACTTTAATATCCAAGTGATTGTTGGCATAGGCCAGACTTTCTTTGTCTGTATCTAAAAGCGTGATTTCTTGAGATTCGTAGGATAATAATTTTGCCAAATGAAACCCAACTTCACCTGCTCCTGCAATAATTATTTTCATTTGTTAACGTTTAGTTGTTCAAAATAGCTGGGATCTGTAAAAAGAACGCCCATTAATAAAATGTTCGATTGGTTGTAAAATTGTTCCCTTCAAGGAACAAAAGCATTCAAAAATAGCTAAACAAATATAGTATAATTTTATTTCGAAAGCTTTTTCTAGATTATACGTGAAGTTAAGCATATGTTACTGAAGCAATAACTTATTCACACCAACATATTTAAAACTTCTGTAGTCATTTATTTTTAGTTTGCCTGAAGCCTATTAGCCATGAAAATTTATGTAGTTTTGCCAAAAAAAGATAGAATGTCCACAAAAGTGAAGCCATATAAAGACAGTGACCTGAACAAAAAGCAACAGGTTACCCAAATGTTTGATACCATTTCTAAAGAATACGACGGACTTAACCGAGTGATTTCCTTTGGAATTGACATTAAATGGCGCAATAAAGTTGTGGATATTGTTGCTCAAAAGCAGCCCAACAAAATTTTGGATATCGCCACAGGTACTGGAGATTTGGCCATTACCCTAACCAAAACTGGGGCAAAGGAAATTATTGGATTGGACATTAGTGATGGTATGCTTGAAGTAGGCCGCAAAAAAGTTGCCGCAAAAAATCTTGAGGATACTATTTCTATGGTTTTGGGAGATTCTGAAAGTCTTCCTTTCCCAGACAATACTTTTGATGCCATAACCGTAGCTTTTGGAGTCCGCAATTTTGAAAATCTGGAACAAGGCCTTTCTGAAATTTTAAGAGTCCTAAAACCTAATGGTGTTTTTGTGATTTTAGAGACTTCGGTTCCTACCCAAACACCTTTTAAACAAGGCTATAAATTTTATACCAAATATATCTTACCAACCATTGGAAGGGTCTTCTCAAAAGACCAATCGGCGTATGCTTATTTAAGTGAATCTGCCTCGGTTTTTCCTTATGGAGAAGCTCTAAACAATATTTTGCGTAAAATTGGGTTTATAGATGTCAGTAACAAACCCCAAACATTTGGAGCGGCTACCATTTATTCCGCTTCCAAAAAATAATGTGACACCTTTTGAACCCTTTGATTGTAAATTAAATTTTCAATGAAAAAAGTAGTTTTTATTCTCTCTTTGTTCCTATTAAGCCAAGCAGCGTCTGCCCAATTGTTCACGAAGGAAAAAATCAAGAACAATGAAAATTTTGACAAGCAGCGCCTAAGTTGGGGGTTCTTTTTAGGATTCAACAGCTATGATTATCAATTTAACTATGAAGAAGATTTAAAGGACATTTTAGTAGACAACACCGTAGGATTTAACGTAGGCTTGATTTCCGATTTACGCCTTACCGAATACCTAAACCTGCGTTTTGAACCAGGATTGTACATTACGCAACGTAACCTGCAATATGACCCGAGCTATTTCTCAGGAATGGATTACAATGCTTCGGATTTGCTTCGCGAAGTAAAATCTACCTATGTACATTTCCCTCTGCTTTTGAAATTTTCAACCAAACGTATCAACAACTTTAAACCGTTTATTGTTGGAGGGGTTTCTACAGCCATTAACCTTTCCAGTAATCAAGAAAACCCAGACGATAATTCTGTTGGGGAATTTAGATCGGAAAGAAATATGATGTTCTACGAATTGGGATTTGGTGTTGACTTTTATTTGTACTGGTTCAAGTTCACACCTTCTATTAGAGGGGTGTTTGCCCTAAACAATGAAATTATTCAGGATAGAGATCCAAATAGCCCTTGGACAGGTAATGTTCACACCATGAAAACTAGAGGGGTATTTGTTAATTTCACCTTTCAATAGAAACGTAAATTCTTTACTGCTTTCCTCTTCTAAACTCGCTTAAGAAGATAGCCGTTGCCGTTGCCACATTTAAGCTTTCGGTAGCCTGCAAATTACCGTAACGCGGGATACTAAGTTTAGTTTGAACGATTTCTTCAATTTCAGAAGAAATGCCGTTAGCCTCATTTCCCATTACCAAGATGCCTTTATCTGGTAAGTTTTGGTTATAAACATTGTCGCCATCCATAAAGGTTCCAAAAACTTCTGATTGCGTACTTTTCAAAAATGAAGTCAAATCCAAATACGTAATATTCACCCTGGTCAAAGAGCCCATAGTAGCCTGCACCACTTTGGAATTATAACAATCCACCGTAGCCGAACTGCACACCAAATCACTAATACCAAACCAATCACACAAACGAATGATCGTGCCAAGATTCCCTGGATCTCTCAAATCATCAAGGGCCACAATCAAGCCATCTTCTTTAATGGATTTTGATTCGGGAATTTTAAATAAAGCTAAAGCCGTATTGGGAGTTTTTAGCGCACTGATTTTTTTCAACTCTTGCTCAGTTATAGAAACAACCTGTTCCGAAGCAACTCCAAAATCTGCTCCAGTAGTATACAACTTAAAGAGTTCGAAAGAGGAATTTAAAAACTCCTCAATCCCTTTGATTCCCTCTACCACAAACAAACCTTCCTTAGTGCGGTTCTTTTTTTGTGCTAAACTTGTAATTAATTTTATTTGGCTCTTTGTTAACATCAAAATGTCTTTACTTTTGTTATCGTTGTAACTACCGTACAAAGTAATGCTTTTTTGGAGTAATTTTTGATATGCTACAGCAACAATGCCATAAATTTGACCTTATAACGATTTCTGTTTGAAGCAAACTTTTAAATATATATTGGTTTTCCTTTCCTTCGCTTACCTACTAGCATCCTGTAATGTGATGAAGCGTGTTGGTGAAGATCAATTTCTTCTTTCAGGTAACACCACTATGGTGAACGGGAAAAAGGTAAACACAGAGGCCATCAATAATTCCTATTACCAAAAACCTAACGGAAAACTTTTAGGCTACCCTTTGCGCTTGCACATTTACAATTTGGCAAGGCCAAACTTGGACTCCATTCTTAAAGACAAAATTTACAACGATCCAAAAAAGTTGGCTTGGAAAACGAGATTGCTTTCCAGAAAGCAATTGGATAAAGATGTCCAATCTCGTTTAGATTTTAATGCTTGGCTGAAAAAAACTGGTGAAGCTCCCGTAATTGTAGATTTGCCAAAAACAGAAAAAACCACAACCAACCTCAGCCGATATTTTATTAGCAACGGATGGTTTGATGTGCAAACTTCATACAGTATTTCTAAAACGGATAACAGACGGGCTAGCGTCACTTATTTTGTTGAAACAGGAAAACCCTATATTTTGGATTCCATTTCGGAGAAAATTGCCTCACCAGTTGTGGATTCGCTCTATCAGAATTTTAAAAAGGAATCACTTATAAAATCAGGAGAGCAATACAAAGAAACCAATTTCACCAACGAAAGGGAACGCCTTACATCGGCCTTGAGAAATTCTGGTCTTTTCCATTTCGGTCAGGATTATATCACTTTTGATATTGATACCATTGGATCTTCAAAAAAGGTATTTACGGACCTTATTATTAAAAACAGAAGTATTCGTTATGAGGATTCCATTGCAAGGGTTCCTTTCAAAATCTACAAAATAAAACAAGTCAATATCTATACAGACCACACTTATACTAATAAGGAAACGGAAACATTGGATTCTATAGAATATAAGGGCTACAAACTTTACAGTTATGGCAAATTAAGGTATCGCCCAAAAGCGCTTACCGATGCTGTTTTTATCTCTAAAGGTGAACTTTTCAGGGACCTTGACAGAAGTAGGACTTACCGTTACTTAACCGATCTCAAAGTATTTAGATACCCTAACATTGAATATATAGAAAACGCTCAGGACACGACACTTACAGCCAACATTTACCTTTCACCAAAGAAAAAGTACGATCTTGGATATGAAATAAATGTCACGCAAAGTAACATCCAAACCATTGGTTTTTCATTAAGTGGCGGATTGATAATTCGTAACGTATTTAGGGGTGCTGAAACATTGGAAATGTCCGCTTTAGGTTCTATTGGGTCCTCCAAAGACGCTTCTATTTCCCAAGACCAATTTTTTGACATCAATGAAGCGGGAGGAAATATTAAACTTACCATTCCCCGCATATTTTTCCCAATACGGACCAATAAAATCATACCAAAATACATGTCTCCAAGCACCCGTATTTCAGTAGGAGCCACCACGCAAAGAAATATTGGATTGGACAAACAAACCTTAAACGGTACTTTAAACTATAATTGGAACCCATCCAAAAGAACCACAAATAGTTTGGATTTCTTCAATCTGCAATTTGTAAAAAACCTGAATCCCGACAACTATTTTGGAGTTTACCAAAACTCGTACAATACGCTTAATGATATTTCCAATAGCATCGATTACAACAACGGAGAAGATTTGACCTATCCAGGACAAACAGACCAATTTATAAACGATGTTTTAACCGGCAACACCTCTATAACTCCAAGCGACGATGACTTTGAAACCGTTTCGGCCATTAGTGAGCGTCAAAACAGGTTAACAGAAAACAACTTGATTTTGGCCTCCAGTTTCAATTATGTATTGAACAAACGTGAAAACCTTTTGGATAATGATTTTTCTATCTTCCGATTTAAGTTTGAGGTTGCGGGCCCACTACTTAACACCTTTTCAAGATGGACGGGTTCTAAAAAAAATGCCAATGATCAATACGAAATACTTGGCGTGGCTTTTTCCCAATATATGAAAGGAGAACTGGACTATGTGAAATACTGGGATTTGGGCAGAAAGAATATCGTGGCCGTGCGTAGTTATTTGGGAATGGCCATTCCATATGGCAACTCCAACAGTATTCCTTTCTCCAAGAGTTTCTTTTCGGGAGGACCTAACGACATCAGGGCTTGGACTGCCTACAACTTGGGCCCCGGAAGCTCGCAATCCATTAATGAGTTCAATGAAGCCAACATGAAAATCACCTTGAGTCTTGAGGAACGTTTCAATGTTCTGGGTAACCTTAACGGAGCCCTATTTGTGGACGCAGGAAACATCTGGAACATTGCCGATAACGTAAATGACGATAGAGCTACATTTAGTGGAGTTGACTCTTTAAAAGACATTGCCGTAGGTTCTGGTTTTGGTTTGCGCTACGACTTTACATTTTTTGTTCTAAGGGGAGATATCGGGTTTAAAACCTATGATCCTTCATACGATTTGGGTGAGCGCTGGTTCAAGGACTACAATTTTGGAAATGCCGTTTACAACATCGGTATCAACTACCCTTTCTAATTCCTTTTTTCACTTTCATTTCGATAACGTTATAGTGCAATTTTGATGCAACAATGCTCAATTTCAGTCTAAGATGTGCAAAAAATTGATTATTTTTGAACTTATTATTTCAATATAAAATACACTAAAAATGAGTCACAATATCAAAGCAGGAGTTGCTACAGGAAAAGAAGTTCAGGAAATTTTCAAACTTGCAAAAGAAAAAGGGTTTGCCCTTCCGGCAGTAAACGTAATTGGTTCCAACACTATCAATGGTGTTTTGGAAACAGCGGCAGCACTTAATGCCCCTGTAATTATTCAATTCTCAAACGGAGGTGCGCAATTTAACGCCGGAAAAGGATTAAGCAATGAAGGTCAAAAAGCAGCGATTGCAGGATCTATTGCAGGTGCCAAGCACGTTCACGAAATGGCCGTAGCCTATGGAGTTCCAGTAATTCTTCATACAGACCACTGTGCAAAAAAACTATTGCCTTGGATTGATGGCTTATTGGATGCCAGTGAAAAGCATTTTGCCGAAACAGGAAAGCCTCTTTATAGTTCTCACATGATCGATTTAAGTGAAGAGCCTCTTGAAGAAAACATTGAAATTTGCAAAACCTACCTTGAGCGTATGAGCAAGATGGGAATGACCTTAGAAATTGAGTTAGGAATTACAGGTGGTGAAGAAGACGGTGTTGACAATTCTGATGTTGATGATTCTAAACTTTACACCCAACCAGAAGAAGTTGCTTACGCTTATGAAGAATTGAGCAAAGTAAGCGATCAATTTACCATTGCAGCTGCCTTTGGAAACGTACACGGTGTTTACAAGCCTGGTAACGTAAAATTGACTCCAAAAATCCTTAAAAACTCTCAAGAGTACATTTCTGAAAAATACAATGTACCTCACAACCATATCGATTTTGTATTCCACGGTGGTTCTGGTTCAACAGTTGAAGAAATTAGAGAAGCCATTGGATATGGTGTGATCAAAATGAACATCGATACCGATATGCAATATGCATTTATGAGCGGAATCCGTGATTACATGGCCGATAACAAAGACTATTTACAAGCTCAAATTGGTAACCCAGAAGGTGATGATGTGCCAAATAAAAAGTTCTACGACCCTAGAGTTTGGTTGCGTGCAGGAGAAAATACGTTTGTTGAAAGATTAAAAAAGGCATTTGAAGACCTTAATAATGTAAATACTTTATAAATTTGCACCCGAAATAATTAACTAAAATTAGTTTTAATGTCTTGGTTTAAAAGAAAAACAAAAGGGATTACTACCACTACCGAAGAAAAAAAGGACACTCCTAAAGGTCTTTGGTACAAATCCCCTACGGGTAAAATTGTAGACACAGAAGAGTTGGAAAAGAATTTTTATGTGAGTCCAGAAGACGATTATCACGTAAGAATTGGCAGCAAGGAATATTTCGAAATTTTATTCGATGACAATAAGTTTGAAGAACTGGATGCAAACCTAACTTCTAAAGATCCTTTAAAATTTGAAGATACCAAAAAATACCCAGACCGTTTAAAGTCTGCCCAAGAGAAGACCAAATTAAAAGATGCTGTAAGAACAGCTGTTGGTAAATCGAAAGGGAAAGACTTGGTGGTTGCCTGTATGGATTTTGCGTTTATTGGAGGTTCCATGGGAAGCGTTGTTGGTGAAAAAATTGCCCGCGCTGCAGATTATTCCCTTAAAAATAATGTCCCATTAATGATCATTTCCAAATCTGGAGGTGCCCGTATGATGGAAGCGGCGTTGTCTTTAATGCAATTGGCTAAAACCTCTGTGAAGTTGGCACAATTGGCCGAAGCTAAAATCCCTTACATTTCTCTTTGTACCGATCCTACTACAGGTGGTACCACGGCATCATTCGCCATGTTGGGAGACATCAACATTGCGGAGCCGGGAGCCTTGATTGGTTTTGCTGGTCCTAGAATTGTAAGAGACACCACAGGACAGGAATTACCTGAAGGATTCCAAACTTCAGAGTTCTTGTTGGAACACGGTTTCTTGGATTTTATTTCGCATAGAAAAAATCTAAAAAACAAGGTCAACCAATACATTGACTTAATCACAAATCAGCCCTTAAGGGCATAATAAAAAAAGCGACCTAATTAGGTCGCTTTTTTTATTCCCATTCACTTCCAATCGCTTTTCCTAATTCATCTAATGTTAAAAAGATTTAACTGAACAGCTTACCAAAATTTCTTGTAAAAAATATCCTAATTGGTAACTTGCCGTACAATTAACCTAATCTTTAACATGAATTACTTTTATTCCCTAAAAAGCCAACTACTTTTTAGCTTACTTTTTATGACATTCTTTATGGTAATGTCCCAATCCAATCAATACCTGCACTTTGACGGTGTTGATGATTATGCTTCTTTACCCAACGGCGCACAGTTTATCAATGGCAGCAACACTATTACCATGGCAGGCTGGTTCTATACAGATGAACTAGGATATGCTCAAGGTATGATGGGCATTAGAGGTGGCGGAACCGGTGATGGCGAAATGTATGTCAACCAAAAACCTAATGGAGGTCTTGAATGCCGATTGGTGACAACAGCAGGGTTTCATAATATTACGCTTCCTGACGGCACTATCGTAGCAGGGCAATGGCAACATGTTACCTGGGTATATAACCAAACCTCCCTTGAACTATTTATTGATGGGGTTTCTATAGCAACCACACCTGCATCCGGTATCTTTTCATCTACAGACAGACCTTTTACAATAGGGAAATCTATTCTTGCAAGCTACAACTTTGTATTTCCGGGAAGAGCCGATGAAGTATCCCTTTGGAACAAAGCCTTGACACAAGCAGAAATTCAAGACATGATGGCCAATGAATTAACTGGAGATGAAGCCAATCTTCAAGTTTATTACAAATTCAACCAAGGAACTCCAGGGGGAAACAACACTAGCATCACACAATTGATGGACATTAGCGGAGAGGAAAATAAAAATGCTACTTTAAACAATTTTGCCCTCGATGGAGAAACCTCCAATTTTAATGGTGAATTGGAATCGACTTTTCAAGCCATAAATTTCCCCCAGATTCCTTCAAAGTTAATCACAGACGCTCCTTTTCAACTTCAAGCAACGGTGAATTCCAATCTTCCTATTACTTATGAAATCATTTCAGGTCCAGCCACAGTTAATGGCGATATCCTTACTCTAGACGGTGTTGCCGGAGAGGTTACTGTTAAAGCAAGTCAAGCAGGGAATGATATTTATGAACCTGCAGAAGACATTTTGGTTTCGTTTCCCGTATTGGATCCCGAAACTATTTTAGGTGAAGCAGAGATATTACATCCTTTGGAAGGAACCGCATACACTTCAAGCTTAATGCCCATTCAAATTGCCTTTAGAGCAAACATACCATATACTGAACTATTTTCAATTGCATCAATTACCGCAACCGTTGATGGCGAAGAGGTTGTACTTACAAGTTACGGAAACGGTTATTATACAGGATGGTGGACACCTAGCTCTTTTGGAAACCATAATCTAGAAGTTACCTCTACCAACAATTTTGGAGCCGAAGGGAGCCATACAAGTATTTTCAACTTGACCTCAACAACCCCTGCCCAAACAATTAATGCTACCGAGGATGTTTGGGTATATGGTGACGTCCCCTCTGTAACTGTAGAAACAGACTTACCTAGTTATATTGGTGCCTATAATGAAATTACCGGAACCCTTTTTATAGACTGTCCAGACGGAGGTTGCGACCCTTGGGATAGAATTTCTTCTGTTGAAGCATTGGGTAAAGATGGTCAATGGTATGAAATTATTCGTTATTTAACGCCTTATGGCGTAAGCTGCCAACACGAAATAGACCTTACGGATTTCATGTCTCTACTTAGTGGAAAAACAAAATTCAGAGTGAATCTAGGAACCACTGGAAATGGTTTTCTTTACACACTACAATTGAGTTATACGCCAGGAACTCCAGAAAACCCTTATAGCCAGATTCAAAAATTATGGAACGGCACTTACCAATTTGGAGACATGGCCAACTTACAACCTACAGAAGATTTCACAAAATCGTTCCCTGAAAACACACAATCTGCGAAAATCAAGTTGGTATCTACTGGTCATGGTTGGGGAAGTACCAACACAGGAAATGCTGCAGAATTCAAACAAAACACCCATCATATTTGGGTAGATGAAGAGCAAACCTTTACACAATTAAACTGGGTACAATGTAACCCTAACCCAGACAATTGCAGTCCGCAGGCGGGAACTTGGCAATATAATAGAGCTGGATGGTGCCCTGGAAGCATTGCCCAATTTTTTGATTATGATATGACACCGTATATCAATAATAGCTCTGTAGACCTTGACTATGTTTTTGATGAAAGTTACACTGACTATTGCCACCCTAACAACCCAAACTGTATAACTGGTGAAACCTGCTCCAATTGTAACGATGGTTTCAACCCTCACTTAAAAGTGAATTCGTTTTTGATTTCATTTGGAAATACTCCTATGAACAATTCACTAAGTGTAAATGACCTTTCAATTGCTCATAACATGCAGTTGTACCCAAACCCTTCCGCAGGAACATTCTTCGTTGAATTCAACAACGATACTCAAGTTGACAATATTGAGATTTTTGATGTGACAGGAAGATCAATTTTGCTAACTCCTGTTACCAACGGCACCACCATAAAACAAATTGACCTAGATGGGAAAGCGGGAATTTATCTGGTAAGTCTAAAAAATGGCAGCGATGTAGTGGCGACAAAACGATTGATTGTAGAATAAATTCATGATTGGGTCTTTTGAAGCTTTGTAAATTTTATTAAAAAATCATTTTTTGGATCATTATCTTATAAATGATTTAAAATTACTATATTTGCCGCTTGAAAGAAACCCTTTCATAGTACATAAAAATCATTAAAACAATATTGGAATGTATTTAACTAAAGAAAAGAAAGAAGAAATCTTCGAAAAGCACGGAGCTGGAAAAAATGACACAGGAAGTGCTGAAGGGCAAATTGCATTGTTCACTTACAGAATTAACCACTTAACAGAACACTTAAAAAAGAATCGTAAAGATTTTAACACTGAGCGTTCTTTGGTAAAATTGGTAGGAAAGCGTCGTGCTTTGCTAGATTATTTGACTAAGAAAGATATCTTAAGATACCGTGCTATCGTTAAAGAATTAGGATTAAGAAAATAATTGTGAAAAGAGGCTTTATGCCTCTTTTTTTTATTTATATATTAGCTCAAGCGAAAGAGTTTAAAATTCGTATAAGAAGCTCATAATAGTTTTTCATTGGTCATCACAACAACTACAACAACACAACGACCATTGTTTAATTAGAATAAAATATTTATGATTCCACAAGTTTTTAGAGAGGTCATCGACCTTGGAGATGGCAGAGAAATCTCTATCGAAACCGGAAAATTGGCAAAACAAGCCCATGGTTCGGTCGTTGTTCAATCGGGAAAATGCATGCTTTTATGTACTGTTGTTTCCAATTATCAACAAAGTGATGTCGACTTTTTACCATTAACAGTAGATTACCGCGAAAAATTCGCAGCCGCAGGACGTTACCCAGGAGGTTTCTTCAAAAGAGAAGCAAGACCTAGTGACGGAGAAGTATTGACTATGCGTTTGGTAGACCGTGTATTGCGACCACTTTTCCCAAAAGATTACCATGCCGAAACCCAAGTAATGATTCAGTTAATGTCTCATGACGAAGAGGTAATGCCAGATGCTATGGCTGGTTTGGCCGCTTCTGCTGCAATTCAATTGTCTGACATTCCTTTTGAAACACCTATTTCTGAAGTACGTGTAGGACGTGTTGACGGACAATTGATTATCAACCCTAGCTTAGCGCAATTGGAAGCTTCAGATATCGATATGGTGATTGGTGCTTCTGCTGATTCCGTAATGATGGTTGAGGGTGAAATGAGTGAGATTTCTGAAGAAGAAATGGTTGAAGCAATCGAGTTTGCACACGCTGCTATCAAAGTTCAGTGTGAAGCGCAAGTAAAATTAGCTGAAGCTTTCGGTAAAAAAGAAACTCGTGAATATGATCCTGAAAGAGAAGATGAAGAGTTAGCTAAGAAAATTCACGACATGGCTTACGACAAAGTATATGCCGTGGCCAAAGCAGGTTCTTCAAAACACGAAAGAGGCGCTGCATTTGCCGAAATCAAAGAAGAAATTTTAGCAACATTTACAGAAGAAGAATTAGAAGATATAGGTGGATTAGTTTCCAAATATTACAGCAAAGCTGAAAAAGCAGCTGTAAGAGACTTGACCTTAAACGAAGGATTGCGTTTGGATGGACGTAAAACTACAGACATCCGTCCTATTTGGTGTGAAGTAGATTATTTACCATCTACACACGGATCCTCAATCTTTACTCGTGGGGAAACTCAAGCCTTAGCAACTGTTACTTTAGGAACTTCAAGAGAAGCAAACATGATTGACATGCCGTCTTTTGAAGGTGAAGAGCGTTTCTATTTACACTATAACTTCCCACCTTTCTCAACTGGTGAGGCTCGTCCAATTAGAGGAACGTCTCGTCGTGAGGTAGGACACGGAAACTTGGCTCAACGTGCACTTAAGCGTATGGTACCAGCAGACTGTCCTTATACAGTTCGTGTTGTTTCTGAAGTATTGGAAAGTAACGGATCGTCTTCTATGGCAACCGTATGTGCCGGAACTATGGCATTAATGGATGCTGGTGTGCAATTAATCAAACCTGTTTCAGGTATAGCCATGGGATTGATTTCTGATGCTGAAACTGGAAACTATGCTGTATTATCAGATATTTTAGGTGACGAAGATCACTTAGGAGATATGGACTTTAAGGTAACCGGTACTGCCGACGGTATTACTGCTTGCCAAATGGACATTAAAGTAAAAGGATTGTCTTATGAGATTTTGGTGAAAGCCTTAAAACAAGCTCGTGATGGACGTTTACATATCCTTGGAAAACTTACAGATACTATAGAAACTCCAAATGCAGATGTGAAACCTCATGCTCCAAAAATGGTGACAAGAGTGATTCCAAACGAATTTATTGGAGCCTTGATTGGACCTGGAGGAAAAGTAATCCAAGAACTTCAAAAAGAAACCAAAACAACGATTGTTATCAATGAAGATCCAGTTACCGAAGAAGGTATTGTGGAAATCCTTGGTACAGATCAAGAAGGTATAGACAAAGTATTGGCTAAAATTGATTCCTTATTGTTCAAACCTCAAGTAGGAAGTGTTTACGAAGTTAAAGTAATCAAGATGTTGGATTTTGGTGCCGTGGTAGAATATATGGAAGCTCCAGGAAACGAAGTTTTGTTACACGTAAGCGAATTGGCTTGGGAACGCACTGAAAATGTTAGTGACGTTGTGAAAATGGGAGATGTTTTTGATGTAAAATACTTCGGAATCGATCCTAGAACCAAAAAGGAAAAAGTATCTCGCAAAGCAATCTTACCAAAACCAGAAGGTTTCAAAGAAAGACCTCCAAGAGACAATAACAGAGACAACAAAGGATCTCGTGACAACCGCGGACGCGATAACCGTAATCGTGACAACCGTAGTGACGACAGAAGACCTAGAGAAGACAAGAAAGAGTAACAACCCCCTTTCTTAGTACATATAAAACCTCAAGTAAAATTATTTACTTGAGGTTTTTTCTTTATTAACATTTGCTTTCCTACGGTTTTAAAACTTTTATCTTAAAATAAACCCAAAAAACATCTAAACCACATCCATCTCCGTACATATAGCATCTAAAAACCTATGTATTAATTAAATGATAGAATGACAGATGGAGACAATTAAACTTACTCTTAACAAATTAAAGACCAACAGCGAAAACCCCAATAATAAGCTAGCCTTAATAAGCACCTTTATACTCATCCTAATAGGATTGTATTTCTTTTCAGTATTCCACAACGATTTTGAACAATTTAATGAAATGGGCAGACAGAGCATTGTAGGCGCAACCTTCCTTACGATTGCCACTGTATTGTTCTTCTTTAAAATTTTCTATTTCCTTTTTATTGCCTACAAGTATTTCAAGTACAAACCCGTTGCTTCTGTGAGTGATGAAGAGTTACCTACTTGTACCGTAATTGTACCTGCCTATAATGAAAGTAAACATGTTTGGGATACCCTAATAAGTTTGGCTGAAAGTGATTATCCTGAAGACAAATTACAGATTTTGGCCGTAGATGATGGAAGTTTGGATGACACTTGGGACTGGATGGTCGATGCTAAAAAGAGATTAGGAGATCGTTTGGACATTTACAAGCAACCTAAAAACCAAGGAAAACGTCATGCGTTGTACCGTGGGTTTAATATAGGAACTGGTGACATTTTTGTAACGGTAGACAGTGATTCTGTAGTAGAACCAGATACCCTTAGAAACTTAGTGAGTCCTTTCGTTAACAATGAAGATTGTGGGGCGGTTGCAGGAAACATACGGGTATTGAACAACGAAAAGGAAATGCTTCCCAAAATGTTGGACGTAAGTTTCGTAATGAGTTTTGAATTTGTAAGATCTGCGGAAAGTGCTTTAAACTCCGTACTGTGTACTCCTGGAGCTTTGGCCGCCTATAGAAAAACGGCCGTTCACGAATGTCTACCAGAATGGATCAACCAAACCTTTATGGGACAACCTTCAGATATTGGTGAAGACCGCGCCATGACCAATATGATCTTAAAACAAGGAAAACACGTATTGTTCCAAAGAAATGCTGTGGCTTACACCAACGTACCAGAACAATATAAAGGTCTTTACAAAATGTTTATTAGATGGGGACGTAGCAACGTTAGGGAAAACATTGCAATGGCGAAATATGTATTCACCAACTTTAGAGAAGGCAACAAATTTGGAAGCCGTTTGTTATTCCTAAGTCAATCCACTAGAATCTTGATGAGCTTTCCTTTTGTACTGTTCATGCTATTATTCGTTTTGACCCATCCCCTACTATTTTTAGGATCAACACTGTTAAGTATTTTAATCACCTCCACTTTTTCAGTCCTGTTCTATTCATCCAAATACGAAACAAAAGAAGCCATTTGGGCCTATACCTATAGTATCTTTTACACCTTTGGATTATTCTGGATTACGCCTTACGCACTGGCAACAGCAAGTAGAAGAGGCTGGCTGACTAGAGGATTGGCCGAGAAACGATAGCAAATATTAGTATTGGGCAACTTTCAAAAAAATGAAAAAGAAAAATGCCATATACTGAAAAGCCCTGCAAAATAATGCGGGGCTTTTCCTTTTAAATAGATCCGCCAAACTGCCAAATTCAGACAGTATGTCATAAAACTGAAATAATTTCACCTTGGCCAAATTGGAAATTTCCCAACGATTTCCTTCAAACCTTCACAATACTTCAAACATACACGCCATCATTATCATATTCGTGATTTTTTAAATCCATTATTTTTTTTGGCACTTCCGCATGGTCCTTGTGGCTATTTAGCCAAATAATATTGATAATCAATAACAAAACAAATGAAAGTATTAGTAATTGGAGCAGGAAACATGGGTTTAACTTATTCCGAAGGAATGGCGACCTCGCCTTTATTGGGAAAATACAAGCTTAACATCTATGACACTGACCCCAAAAAAATTACAACATTACAGAAAGACCCAAAATTCAAGGTGTATGACAATCTGGAAGATTGCCTACCCAATGCAGACCTGGTTTTTATAGCCGTAAAGCCATATCACAGTGAAGCGCTTTTTGAGCAAATGAAACCAATGATCAATGACAGCCAAATATTTGTATCCCTAATGGCTGGTGTTACCATTGATTTTATCAAAGAACATCTAGGGATCTCAAAAGTGGTGAGAACCATGCCAAACCTTCCTGCCAAAGTAGGGAAAGGCGTTACCTCCTACACCGAATCTGAAGCAGTTTCGAAAGTAGAATTGATACTTGTAAGAAACCTTTTGGACACCACGGGAACATCCGTTCACGTAGATTCTGAAAAATATATAGATGCCTCTACTGGTATTTCAGGAAGTGGACCAGCCTATGTATTTTATTTTATGCAGTCCATGCTGGAGGCTGCTCAAAAAATGGGCTTTTCAGATTACGATTCCAAAGTTTTGGTGAGCAACACATTTGAGGGTGCAATCGAACTTTTCAATCAGTCTAATTTGTCCCCTGAAGGATGGATTGACCGGGTAGCTTCCCAAGGAGGCACTACCCAAGCAGCTATTGATTCTATGGAAGACAATAATGTAAAACAATTGATACAAGATGCCGCCTATGCAGCATTTAATCGTGCAATTGAATTAGGAAAGGAGCATTAAGATGGAAGATATAAAAAGAGTCGTTGTAAAAGTAGGAACCAATGTTCTCACCAACAAAGACAATAGAATTTTAGGCCCAATTTTAAGAGAATTGGTTCGCCAAATTTCGGTATTATATGAACGTGACATCATGGTTATCTTGGTATCATCAGGATCTGCCATTGCAGGAAAAGAGGTTTTAGGAGATACCAAAATCTCAGAACCCTCTATCAGGCGCCAAGTATATTCCTCCGTTGGGCAACCACGAATGATGCGTCATTACTATAATTTATTTAATGATTACGGAATGCGTTGTGCCCAAGTTTTGGCAACCAAACGGGATTTTGATCCAGGAAAACACAGAGAGAATATGATCAACTGCTATGAAGGGTTGCTCTCCGAAGGTGTGATTCCTATCGCCAATGAAGATGATGCTGTATCCTTGACCATGTCCATGTTTACAGACAATGATGAATTGGCAAGCTTGGTGGCCGAACTTTTGGATGCTGATAGACTGATTATTCTTTCGGACACCGATGGATTGTATACAGGGCATCCTGATGATGAAAACTCTAAAAAATTAAATGAGGTTACTGTAGACCAAGACGTAGAAAAATACGTCAAGGCCTCCAATAAAAAAGAAGGTGAAGGCCGAGGAGGCATGGCTTCAAAATTGCGAATTGCCAAGGGCACTGCCAAGAAAGACATTCCCACATACATTGCCAATGGTAAACGTGAAAATGTGATAGTCGATATTATAGACGACAAAGAAGTGGGAACAAAATTCATTCATTAAAAACAAAACACATGAAACTTTTAAGTTCTGATATAAAAAACAAAGTTCTCGATTCAATGATTACAATTATTGACAGGAAACGTGAACAAATTTTGGAAGCCAACAAGAAAGACCTTGATGCTTTCAACAAAGATGACCAAGCCCTTTATGATCGTTTGGTAGTAGACAACCACAAAATAAATGGCATGATAAAAGCCATACAGGAGGTAAGAAACCAAGAAGATCCGGTTGGCAAAACCATATCTGACCTCACTTTGGAAAGTGGCTTAAAAATAACCAATAAAACGGCTCCCTTTGGAACCATTTTAATCATTTATGAATCCAGACCAGATGTTACCATTGAGGCCGCTGTTTTGGCATTTAAAGCCAATAACAAGATCCTACTTAAAGGAGGAAAAGAAGCCCTTCATAGTAATATGGTATTGGAGCAATGTTGGCATGAAGCCTTGGAGGAAAATGGTCTGAGCAAAGACTGGATCAAGTTACTGCATTTACAACGAGAGGAAACAAGAGAATTTCTGAAAAATCCAACAGAAAAATTAGACTTGATTGTTCCCAGAGGAGGTGAACGCCTCATTAAGTTTGTGAAAGATCACGCTACCTGTGCAGTTCTGGTAAGCGGTAGAGGAAACAACTTTTTGTATGTCGCAAAAGATGCCGACTGGAACAAAACAATTAAGGTGATAGTTAATGCCAAGACTAATAAAATTTCGGGATGTAATGCCTTGGATAAAGTGCTTATCGACAAACACATTCCTGACTACGAAAATAAATTGTCAGAACTCCAAAAAGTCCTTTCAAGCTTAAATGTAGATATCGTTGCTGACGAAAACATCGCAAAAGTAATTGACAGTTCATCCATTGTACCAAGTGAAGAAACTTGGTATGAAGAATTTTTAGCCCTTAAGATTCTTTTGGCTGAAGTTGATAATGAAGAAGAAGCCATTGAAATGATCAACAAATATTCCGGTGGACATTCAGCAGCAATTTTAACTGAAAGCAATGAAAATGCAGCTAAATTCATGGAACAAGTTGACAGCGCTGCGGTATACCATAATGCCTCTACCAGATTTACCGATGGAGGACAAATGGGGGTTGGTGCCGAATTGGCTATTAGTACAGATAAGCTACATCACAGAGGGCCATTAGGACTCAAACAATTGGTTACAAACAAATACTATGTCTTTGGAGATGGGCATATAAGAGAATAGAATACAATCTTATCATTTCTCATGCTTAGCCCCAATGTAATATTGGGGCTTTTAATTTCATTTATTTATAAATCAAATAATTACTAATGTTAAACCCTCTTTAAAATTTGCATTTCTAGTTTTTTTTATTACATTAATAGTTATGATTTATACAGACAAAGACAAATATTCAGAATTTTTAAATGATTCGGTTGATTACCTAAAGCAACATGGTTTCGTCAACATTAAAGCCGACCTAGCGGGATATGAATCCCCAAAGTCCTACGCCAAAGTAGGAAGTGACATCGTGATAACTCCAGACATCGTTGCAGAAAAAGAAGGCCGAAAACATATCTTTGATATTGGGCTAAAATCTTCCAAACCCAATTTGTTAAAGTCCAAATGGTTATTCTTGAACACACTCAGCAACCTTAAATCACACAGATTCAGATTAATCACCACAAGAGGACACTATAAATTTACCAACGAAATGCTGGACGCCATCAACCTTAACGATAAAAAGTTGATAAAAATTTAAATCCTTGTAACATTTTATCGGGAACTTACGTATAACCACTTAGCAACTTTAAATTCACGCTTTAATTAGAGGATCTTAAATGAGACAACTTAAAATTACCAAGCAGGTTACCAATAGAGAAACTGCTTCATTAGACAAGTATTTGCAGGAGATAGGAAAGGTAGATTTGATTACTGCCGATGAAGAAGTAGAATTGGCTCAGCGCATCAAAGCAGGCGACCAAGTAGCTTTGGAAAAATTAACAAAAGCCAATTTGCGTTTTGTGGTTTCCGTAGCCAAGCAATATCAAAACCAAGGGTTAACCTTGCCCGATTTGATCAACGAAGGTAATTTAGGATTAATAAAAGCAGCTCAAAGATTTGATGAAACCAGAGGTTTCAAATTTATTTCTTATGCTGTATGGTGGATTCGTCAATCAATCCTTCAGGCTTTGGCCGAGCAATCAAGAATTGTTCGTTTGCCTTTGAACAAAATTGGTTCCATCAATAAAATCAACAAGACATTTGCATTTTTGGAGCAAAGTCACGAACGTCCACCAAGTGCAGAGGAAATTGCCAAAGAATTGGACATGACCATCAATGACGTTAAGGAATCTATGAAGAACTCTGGTCGTCACGTAAGTATGGATGCACCGTTGGTTGAAGGTGAAGATTCTAACCTTTATGACGTATTGCGAAGTGGAGAATCCCCAAACCCAGATAAAGATTTGTTGCACGAATCTTTACGCACAGAAATTGAGCGCGCTTTGGAAACCCTTACGCCACGTGAAGCAGATGTAATTCGTTTATACTTTGGATTGGGAGATCAGCACCCAATGACTTTGGAAGAAATCGGTGAAACTTTTGATTTAACGAGAGAGAGAGTCCGTCAAATTAAAGAAAAAGCAATTCGTAGGTTGAAACATACCTCACGAAGCAAAATATTGAAAACATATTTAGGTTAGTAATTAGTTATAATTACGACTAAATTACGGTAACTAACAGTTACACATAACTGTTCGTTTTTTGATTGATGAAAGAACCCCCGGCTGATTACCGGGGGTTTATTTTTTTGACTACTTTTGCAAAAACTTTTATACACGTTAAAATCATGAGTTCTAAATTAATAGCGCCGTCTGTTTTGGCAGCCGATTTCGCCAATTTGCAGAGAGATATTGAAATGGTGAATAGCAGTGATGCCGATTGGTTTCATATTGATATTATGGATGGTGTCTTTGTCCCAAATATTTCCTTTGGAATGCCAGTTTTGGAGGCCATTGCAAAACACGCAAACAAAACAATCGATGTTCATTTAATGATTGTCGATCCAGATAGATACATTAAAACTTTCGCCAAATTGGGTGCTAATAACCTTACCGTTCATTATGAAGCTTGTACACATTTACACAGAACACTTCAAGCTATTAAAGCAGAAGGGATGAAAGCGGGAGTAGCTTTAAACCCCCATACAAATATCAATGTTTTAGAAGACACTATTAATGATATCGATTTGGTATGCATCATGAGTGTGAACCCTGGTTTTGGAGGTCAGAGTTTCATTGAAAACACCTACTCAAAAGTTAAGCAATTAAAAGACTTGATTCTGAGTAAAGGAGCGAATACAAAAATTGAAATTGACGGAGGTGTTACCAGTAAAAATGCAAAAGCACTAATTGATGCTGGAGCAGATGTCCTGGTGGCTGGTAGTTTTGTTTTTAAAAGCGATGATCCTTTATTTACAATTGAAAACTTAAAAAAAATAGCAAACGGTTAAAATCAAATTAATATTATTAACGTTACAATCCAAAGCTTCTATTTTTTAAATAACTTCATTCTAGCCAAAGTTTTAGGAAGATTTATGTAATTTACCAAAGAGATTACAATTTTTACCATTTTTAAAAATAAATAGTTACCTTTATTCCTGCTTTTTACAGATTTTTAATACACTAGCAAACTAAAGCATAATGAAAAAATTTACCACTATTTTATTTCTATTTATTGGAATTTTTACTGCAAAATCTCAAATAATGCGAGGCACAGCCTATGACCATTGGGCAGTAAGTGTGGGAATCAACTTCGTTGATAATGATGGAGAACGCTTTAAAAGCCCATTCAAAACCAAAGACTGGAACACCGATTTACCTATTATGTTTGGAGTTGAACGTAAATGGAGTGAATTATTTGGTACTGAATTAGCTGTTTCCTTAAACAAGATTAGTGCAAGCAATCAACAAGATTATCTTAAAATAGACAAAAACTACGTTTATTTTGCACTGGACATCAACGGTAAGTTTTTCTTTGACCATTTAATTTATCAATCTCCATTTAACGATTGGTTTGAATCCTATGCTATTTTAGGGGTAGGCGCTCCATTTTTTGAAAATGACAGTAACGTCACTTTAAATACAGGTTTGGGATTTAACTTTTGGTTTGACAAGCAGTTTGGAATTCGCATACAAACAGTTGGAAAGTTTGCTGCCGACACACAACCTATTAATAGTAATCATATACAACATTCTTTAACGTTTTTATACCTTTGGCATTAGAAAGAAAAAGAGAGTATTCCATAAAAAAGCCTTCTATAAAATAATAGAAGGCTTTTTTATGGAATACATATATTTTAATTGAACAAAACTCATTTACTTAACCTTCACTAAATATGCGATAATCCATACAAATCAAACTCAATAGCAATGTGCTTTACAACTTTCATAGTCTCATCTTATAATCATTATATCTTTATCAATAAGATGTTTGCAAAAATTCCAATTTAGCGAATTTAGCAACAAAACTTGTATACCACACTTTTCAAATTCGCGAAAAAATGCGCTTATACCAAGACAACTTTTCATTATAGGCTTCATAACCATACCCGTAGCCATAATTATAACCATACCCTTTTGACTTTAAGCTCCCAACACCATTGAGAACATAATTAACATTTTTAAGCTTTCTATCTCTATTCAATTCTTTGGAAAACTGCAAAATATTCTTATCAGTATAATTGGACCTAGCAACATATAAAGTAGCATCAGAAAATTGAGAAATTAACAAAGTATCTGTTACCAATAAGGTAGGAGCTGTATCTATTACTATATAATCATAATCCGATTTCAAATCTGCCAGCAGACTTTCAAAACGACCATTGACAAATAATTCTGAAGGATTTGGAGGAATGGTACCGGCTAACAGTACACTGAAATTTACATTATTGACTAATGGAGGATGAACAATAAGATCTTTATAGTTTAATTCTAAATCAAACAAGTAATCGGATAAACCTTTATCAGTTTTTCTTAACCTTAAATTATTGTGCAATTGTGGGTTTCTTAAATCAGCGCCTATTAACAATACTCGGTAATTAACACTTGCAAAAGCAAGCGCTAAATTAGTAGCTACAAAGGTCTTCCCTTCCCCTTTAATTGTGGAAGTAACATATACAACTTTACCAGATTTTTCTTTATCCCCAAGAACATAATTTACATTTGTAGTCAAAATCCTAAAAGATTCAGCCAAAACACTCTTATCATGAGCATTTAAAAACAATTTTTGATCTTCCACCAATGGAATTTCACCAATAACCGAAATTTCTGGCACCTCGTGTTCCAACTGTGACTTTCCATGTATTTTGGTATCAAAATAATTTAAGCCATAAATAATTCCAAAGGGGACCAACAAGCCTGCCAAAATGGCCATGATGTATATTTTGTTTCTATCAGGAGAAATGGGGCCCGAAGTAGTCGCATTATCCAAAACCTTAATGGAATCTGCGGTAATGGCAAAATTAATAGCCGCTTCCTCACGCTTTTGAAGCAAAAACAAATACAAAGTCTCTTTAATCGTTTGCTGACGCTCAATGGCTCTTAATAGCGTTTCCTTACCTGGCACACTAGCTACCATCCCTTTTGCCATAAGCTCTCTTTGCTTAAATTGAGCTTCTGTTACTTTTAGCTGATCTAAATAATTATCGATGGACGCATTCAAGTTGTCCCGTATTTTTAACAAATTTTCCTCGAGACCTACAACTACAGGATTTTCATCTCCAGCACTTTGTATCAAATTATCCCGCTCCTGAACCAAGATATTGTATTGAGCAATCAAACTATTGGCACTAGAATTCTCAAGACCAATACTTTCCGGCAATAAGTTAAACTCTGGATCCGACATTAAAGACTCCTTTAAAAATTGCGCCAACGCTTTTTGAGTTTCCAAATCAAATACTAGCTGATCAGAGGTCATCATCCTCCCCATACTATACCCTGCATCCGCTTCAATAGAAATCAAATCATGATTCACCTTAAAATCCTCTTTTACCTTTTCAATGGAATCCAATTCTGTAGCCAAAAACACAAAACGATCATCTACGAAATCCATGGTGCGTTTATGTACCAATTGGCGATCCTGAATCCCATCTAAATTAAATTGCTCAACTACTTTGTTAATAATATCTTCTGATTTTTTCCTATTAGTGCCATTCAAACTAATCGTTAAGATATCGCCACTGGTATTATGCTTGGCTATTTGTAACTGCCCAGCTAAGCCTCTCGCAACGCCATTAACCGATCCAAACCAAATTCTATAGATATCCCCAACCTTTTTTCCCATTTCAAACTCTGATGTCGGAATAATTGAGAAAGGAAGCCCCTTGTTTCCAGCATTAACAACATAACCTTCTAAGTTAAAATCCGAATACTTTTCCTGTTCATTGGTAATCAAGTAGCCTTCTTTTAATACCTCAATGATAAATGACAGTCCCACCAAAGAGAAATCCGGTTTTTCCACAACTTTAAAAGGAGCGGGCCATAATTCAGTATCCCGAAATTTTCCTATTTGAGTATAAGTCGTGGTTAAATTCAAATCTTCCACCACTTTAGTCAATAAGCGCTTAGATTTAATGAGCTCCATATCGTTGTCAAGATTGATCGAAGAGCGATTAAACACAAATGAAGACGACGGCAATTCCAAGCCTTTACCTTCATCCAAAACGCGAATCTTGGCGGTTGTCCTAAAAGTATCTGGCGTATATCTAGAATAAAAATAAGCGGCCAAAACGCCCACAGCAATTGAAAGTAAAAACCAAGGCCAATGGCTAAGGTATTTACCCAATTCTTCTTTGATATCAAACTTAAAATCGTTATTAGGTATTTGTGAAGTTGTATTTGTCATGTAATGCTTATCTAGAGAGTAACAATGCAAGGCTAATGGAAAAAGAAATGATGCCCAATAAGGCCCCAAGATCCCCAATAATCCCAGCTTTTTTTACTGCGGAATAATTTTGGTCCACCACAATAACATCATTTTGTTTGATATAATAATAAGGACTATTGAACCAATCTGTAGAGGTCATGTCTATATGAGCCACTTCTCGTACACCAGAAATTTCCCGTATTACCACGATATCCTCTCGTACCCCTTTGATTGTTAAATCACCTGCCATTCCTAGAGCTTGTGTTAGGGTAATACTTTGTTCAATAAAACTGTACATCCCAGGAGACTTTACTTCCCCCAACACTGTGAATTTACCATTAATAATTCTTACGCTAACTGTTGGCATTTTTAAATGCCCTCCTTCAACTAGCAAATTAGTAATGTGTTTCTCCAATTCAGTAGTCGTTTTATCACGAACATCAATGTATCCCAATATGGGAAACAAAATTGCATAATCGCTAGACACTAAATAAGCATCCAAATTGGCTTGATTTGAGTTTCCTCCTCCAGATTGCGTACCTGAATTCGCTCTTTTATTATATGGCTCTGCCGCGACAGGATCTAAAGCACTAACGTTTATTTTCAACAAATCATTTACTTGAATAGTACTGGTTGGATATTCTAGAGATTTAGCAACCTCATCCACATCTTGAAAGTATAACACCTGTTTTTTGGTTGCACAGGAAGACATAAGCAAACAAAGGATAATCCCTTTGAGAAGTAGTTTCATCTAGTACTGTTTAGAATTATTAGGAAATGACAAACCTTTTGAGTTAATCGGATAATTATTTTCACAAACAAATATACCTACAATTTCAATACGTACCAAACGATAAGCTAGATAGAAAATATCGATATTATACGCTAAGATAATTTGAATTTCAACTTGATTTGCCCCTTAATCTTTATCAGTCGTAATCGCATAATACTCATAAAAGCAAGTGTACCCAAACTCACCAACAAAACCAACTGCCAACCAATAGGCAAGAACATAACATTTACCGCAATAATAACTATCATTAATGATGTAAAAGATATAATAAAAGTAGTTTGCCAATGCTTAAATCCATTGTTTATGATGCGATGATGAATATGGTTATTATCTGGTTGAAAAGGACTTGTCTTTAAAATAAACATTCGTATGCAGAATACTCTAAAGGTATCAAACAATGGAAAAAACAATATCGCTAAAGCTATTACTGGAGCAGAACTACTGAAAGAGTTGGTTTCCTGTATTTGACTATACCAAATAAAGTTTACTGCCTGAAAAGCTAATAAAAAACCAATAATCATGGATCCAGTATCTCCCATAAATATCTTTTGTCGGCTAGAAAAATTATGTCTCAAGAAAGGCACCAAAGCTCCAACAGTGATGAAGGCAATAGCTGCCAAAACAAACTGCTCAGTAATACAGAAAAATATCCCAAAACATGTACTGGCCAGCAATCCAATACACCCCGCCAATCCATCAATGCCATCGATTAGATTATATGCATTGATTATCAACACATAGACAAATAGTGTAAACAAAACAGACACTACATAAGGCAACTCTCCTATATCAATAATCCCAGAAAAGTTCATGATTCTTATATCCGTAATCAATATCACGACTAAAGAACTAAATATTTGTCCAACAAACTTTTTTCGTGGAGACAGCACCAATAAATCGTCCTTAATTCCCAAAAAGAATAAGACTATCAACCCTGCTAGAAGCGTCAAAATCTTATTGTCATACAACATACTACCCAATAAGGAAAGCACAACAGAAATCCCCAAAAATATTCCTACACCTCCAAGTGTTGGGATGCCTTTATTGTGTACACTTCTAACCCCAGGTTCGTCAACTAAGTGTTTCGTCTTAGCCACGTGAATCACTACTGGTAATGCAGAAAATGAAATAACAAATGCCAAAAAACTAGGCACCAGCAACCATAAGTACACATAATCGCCCCTAAAAAAATTGTAAATAATCGGATTCATGGTTGTTAAGATAATTGTTAATAGCTGTAATCAGGATAACAAAAATACAACTTTCAAATTATTAACCTTTACATTTCATCTAGAATAACTGTTTTTTTATAATTATTTAATATTCAGCCACATATTGAATAATTATATCAATTTTAACCATAAAAAAAAGCAAAAAACTCATTCTCACTCTTTTTTAAAATCCGATATCAAAATTGTTAAAAAACTTAATTATCAAACTGTTAATAAATCCATTTTTAATAAAAACTTTTTGGAAACAGCTTTTTAAGACTTCCTAAAAAACTGAGGGATTTTCGAAAAATTCTTAAGCACTAAAGACCATAGCGGATAATCTAAATGATTTCTTTTCAAAGCAATATAATCCTCGTTAGACTTAGTGATAATGTTCTTTAAACTTCTATTGCTTGCGCCTCCAACCCTCATTTTTGTTATCACTTCAGGCAAAAATTTAAATCGTAGCGACTCATCACTAAAAACACGAAGCATCATATCGTAATCTGCTGCGATTTTGAACTTGGTATTAAATAAACCTAGTTTGTCGTAAACTTCCTTTTTTAAAAATACTGTTGGATGCGCGGGCATCCATCCACGGTTCAAAAGTTTTTTAGTAAATGGCAAGCTTTTCCAATGCCTTACAATTTTGTTGGAATCCTTTGAATTTACATAATCCAAATTACCATAAACTCCCTCAACCTTGCCTTTACTAAATTCTTTAACAATATTCTTGATTGTGTTTTCTGAATTAAAGAAATCATCTGAATGTAGAAAACCAACGATATCTCCCGTTGCTACTTTAATTCCTTTATTCAAGGCATCATAAATCCCGTTATCAGGTTCTGAAATCACAATAATGTCACTATATCGTTGTTTATAAGCATTAACAACAGACAAGGTATAATCTGAAGAATTACCATCAATAATAATATACTCAATATTGGGATAATCTTGAGACAATACTGATTTTATACACCCCTCAATAGTTGCTTCACTATTATAGGTAGCTGTAATAATGGATACTTTCATTTACTCTGTTATTCTGTTTCTGACTAATACAGCAGGGTTGCCCTGATAAATCCTAAAAGCCTCCAAATCTTTTGTCGCTACAGAATTTACAGAAAGGACAGAATGGTTTTTCAATACAACCCCTGGACACACAACTGATTTAGCCCCTATCCAAGCGCCATTTTTAACAGTGATACCTCCAATGATCAAATCAAAAGTAGATTTTTTATAATTGTGGTTTCCACATAACAACATAGCTCCCTGAGAAATACATACGTGACTTCCAATATTCACATCGGCTAAATTATCAATCCACACCTTCTCTCCTATCCAAGAAAAATCACCAATTGACAACTTCCATGGATATTTAATATTAACACCTGGTTTAATCACAACCCCTTTGCCTACTTGTGCTCCAAAGCACTTTAAAAAGAACACCTTTAAACCCGAAGACGGATTTAAAGGATTCTCAAAAAACAATACATTAATAAAATACCAACTCAGCCGTTTCAAAGAACCTCCTGGTCGATACCAATCGTTATTGTATGTTGACAAGTCAGTTTTCAAAAATTAAGCCTCTTTTAAAAGTTTATCGAAATATGCGATGGTCTTCACAAGTCCCTCTTCCAAATGTATTTTTGGTTCCCATCCATTCAACTCCTTCTGAGCTAAAGTGATGTCGGGTTTACGTTGCATAGGATCATCTTTAGGCAATGGCAAATGAATTAACTTTGATTTGGAATTAGTTAATTTTAGAACTTTTTCTGCCAATTCAATCATCGTGAACTCTCCCGGGTTTCCAATATTAACAGGCCCCATAAATCCATCTCTACTGTTCATCATTCTGATGGTTCCTTCTACCAAATCATTCACATATTGAAAGGAACGTGTTTGGGTTCCATCTCCAAAAATTGTAATATCCTCACCTTTTAATGCCTGAACAATAAAATTCGACACCACTCTTCCATCATTTGGATTCATGTTAGGTCCGTAAGTATTAAAAATACGAATGATTTTAACATCTACATTGTTTTGGATATTATAGTCCATGAACAATGTTTCCGCACAACGCTTTCCTTCATCATAGCAGGAACGCAACCCAATAGGATTTACATTACCCCAATAAGATTCCGGCTGTGGATGTACCGATGGGTCTCCATAAACCTCACTAGTTGATGCCTGCAAAATCTTTGCCTTAACACGTTTTGCCAAACCCAACATATTTATGGCTCCCATAACAGAAGTTTTAATAGTCTTAATTGGATTATACTGATAATGCACTGGTGAGGCGGGACAAGCCAAATTGTAAATTTCATCAACCTCAATCATGTAAGGCTGGGTTACATCATGACGCACCAATTCGAAGTAATGATGATCCATTAAATGTTCAATATTTTTTTTACTCCCCGTAAAGTAATTATCCAAACAGACCACTTCGTTACCTTCATTAAGTAAACGTTCACATAGATGAGACCCCACAAAACCAGCCCCCCCAGTAATAAGAATTCTTTTCATCATTTATTTTTTAGTTGTTCATTCCCATCTAACAGGGATCTATATAATTTTTCCAATTGGTTACCTATTTTCTCGTTTGTATAATTCTCAATCACAAATTCTCTACATTTCCTCCCTTGAGATTTAATTTCCTCTAAAGATAACTGTTCAACCTCATCTAGAACCATTTTTACCATAATTTCTTCCGGTTCCAAACTCATTGCCAAATCTTTATCGAAAACCTCAGGGAAGTTACAGCCTTCAGATATTAATGGCATTAAACCATACATCATAGCCTCAAGTACACTCGTCGGAAATCCTTCACTATATGACGGTAAAACATACACATGGCTTTTTTTCAAAAGCCCTTCTTTCTCTTCACCATACACACCTCCCAAATAATGAATATTCTTACTCTTAGAAATCCAATCATTCAAAACATTTAACTCTCCATCATCAGGACCTGCTATGAGTAGTTCATGATTTTGAGAATTGGCAAGTGAACTTTTCATCCATCCTTTAACCAAGGGGACAATTCCCTTTTTATGATGCAACCTTGCCATGAATAAAAATCTTATTTTATCATTTCCTTTTTCTTCATTCCTATTGGAATTTGGTACCCCATTAGGTATAAGACAAACTTTATTATCAAAAATAGATTTTAAATTTAAAGCTTCTGGAGTCCCTACGGCTCTTATGACATCTGCTTGCAACAAACGTTGCTTTTCTATTAGGTTCCAATATATTTTCTTCTTTATAGCCTTTTGTTGCATTGACCATGGTTCTAACATGCCATGCGGTACAGCAATCCATTTATAACCTTCAGACTTTAACTTCCCCCCTAAACGAGTGGGCCATCTCCAACATCCATGAGAAACCACAATTGTATTCTCAGGAATTAATCCCTTTTGCCCCATTAACATTCTTAATGATTTAAATTCTGTGGCCTCAAGTTTATTAACAGCTGGATAATTAAAGGAATCATTCTTTGGAATAGCCGCATAACTAACAATCCCTAATTCCCCCAGAAATCCTGAATTTGTTAGAGCTGCATTCCAAATTCCAAAATTAACCTGGTCTACTGAATCTATAAGGTGAAGAATATTAAATGCCATTTAATAATGTATGTAAGGTTTGCCCCCAAGTCTCAGGTGTAAATTGTTTTATAATATTGAAAGACCGTTCTCCATTTTTAAATAAATCATCGGTAGACATTTTTTCGAGATTATTTAATACTTCTACCAAATTGTTTAGATTTTCCGCATCAAACACATAACCATTTCCATCTAATAAATCGGGCATACACCCACATTCGTTTGATAGTATAATTGGTAGGGAAGCAGACATGGCCTCGTTCACTACTAAGCCCCAAGGCTCAAATTTACTCGGCAAGATAAAAGCACTCGCATTTTTGTACAGGCTTGGCAATTCATCATATGATAGCCAAGAACTTAGTTCTACTTTTTTTATGTCTTTCACCAAACTCTCTAATTGAGCAGTGATTGGCCCTCCTCCAACAATTTGCAATTTCCAATCCGCATATAAATTTGATGCTTGAAACCCCTTAATAAGTACCTCCAAATTTTTCTCTGGAGCATGACGTGCCACGCATAATAAAATAGGCCCTTCTTTGTGATTTCTTATAACGTCTTCTCTTGATCGTTGATATTCAAAATGTTTGTTATCAACAATACTATATCCATTTTTAATCTTACTGACAGGAAACTTGAGCCTATTGGAAAAATGAATCTCTGCTCGTTTACCTGAAACAAAAATACGTTTCACAAATTTTCTTAAAAAAAGGCCTTTAACATAGTCTACGTATTTATTTCCCGCATACCAAGATTCAGCAAAATAATAGCAATCAATTTTTTTCAATTTCAGCCACAAAGTGAACAAAAGATATTCTGGTTTACCATATCCTGCCAAGACCACTTTGTTAATACCGTACTTCTCTACAATATTTTTAAAATTTTTAAACCGATTAGTCAAATCTTTCACATCCGCAGGTTGCTCTGAAAGGCAATAATGGGTTTCATTTTCAGTAGCATTCCATCCATAAAGACTATCCGACGCCCCTAAATCTGCAGTATATAGACTATCTTCTTTAAATAATCTAGAATAGGTCTCCGTGCGGACACGATGATAATCTCCCATACGGTCCCAAACAATTAAAATTTTGTTTTCAACTTTATTATCTGCCATTAAGGTCTTTTAATTCTAAATATTTTTTGTTTGAATCTTTCCTTACCTAATCCATTTCTGAACATATTTTCTAATAACTCAGGTATTCTAATTTCAAAAATTGGAAAGAATAGGTATGCAAATAGCAAACTACCCAAAACCCCTAACAAAGTATATCCAAAATGAATAGGTAAATTCCCGTGGTTATTATTCATTAAAACAGAACTTCCAACAACTAATAAAGGAAAATGGACAATATACAGAGTATACGACATATCACCCAACTTTTTGAATTTTGCATATCTGTTTATAAACGAACTAAATTTCAGGCATAAACTTAGTAAAGCACCAAAAACCAATGCCATAAAAAAATCCTTCCCCATAAAAGGATAAATGTAATATAAAATGGATAGAGACAAGCAAACAAATACAAATCCTTCCAAATTTAATTTTGTTCGCTTCAAATAAATTTCAGCAAGCAAACAACCTATTGCCCATGATGCCATGCCTATAAAAATTTTATCAAAAAAAACTGATCTAAAAGACAAAAAAGCACTAAACAATGCAGCTAAGAATATTAAGGTATAAAACAAATAAGTTTTATCATTTCTCTTGATATACAACACAGGATAAAACATATAAAACCACCATTCATACGCCAAAGACCACAATGGCCCATTTGATCCAAAAACAGGAAATCCAAGTCTTCCCATATTAAACAGACCTCCAAATACTGCAGCGAAGCCATGATTGAAAGTAATAAATTCGTTTATTGTTTTATAATTTGTATGTCCACTAACAAAATTAGGATTTATATATAAGACAAGATAATCACTAATAAAGGTTAAAATAAGAGCAAAAATTAAAACAGGGTATATCCTCTTGAACCTTTTAAAATAAAACTTTAATATATTAGATTTAGTATCTTGAATGGTCCCAAATTTATTTTGATAATTTAGATGTATTACGAATCCAGATAAAACAAAAAAGAACAATACAGCTTCATGGCCATATTTAAAGACTCCCATAAAATAAACCAGACCCTTTTGAAAAAAAGTATAGTCTTGTGTATGGTGCACATAGCCGCTACTATAGCCTTCCCATAGTAACCAACGCGCATGACCAACTACCACATAAAACGCCGCTATCCCCCTAAAAGTATCTAAAAATTTCAACTTATCTTTTTGCATACCCCCAATGAAACAATCAAATTAAAACTATGTTCAGTACATTTATTACCCATCATTAAACACAAGAAGATTTTATGGCTCGATTATGGGATAATTCAATAATTTTAAGGTTTCAGATGCTATTCCATTTATAAAAATGAGATCTTCTTTTGAAAAGGCTGAATTAGGGTTCAGTTTATGAACACCTTTATGAGATGCCAATATTGCAGTATTATCCGGATATCTATAAAAAAAACGTTGCCAATGTAATTTCAATCTATGGTTAGTCTTAGGTGGAAGTAAAGGTTCATTTCTGGAAGATTCCATTTCAAGAAATTCAT
This sequence comes from Mangrovimonas sp. DI 80, assembly GCF_001975575.1. Lineage (NCBI taxonomy): Bacteria > Pseudomonadati > Bacteroidota > Flavobacteriia > Flavobacteriales > Flavobacteriaceae > Mangrovimonas > Mangrovimonas sp. DI 80. The sequence goes on from NZ_MSDT01000002.1 coordinate 200,630, forward strand.
CTAAAAGATTCAGAACCTCGGCTGGTTTAGAAATAATCGACTCATACGATAAGGTTAGAACATTTCTATCTAACAAAAACCTATTTACTTCTCTAACCCAAAAATCCACTCTAGTTGTCGCCCCTGCAAAAGGCTGCCTAATAAAGGTACTCAACCCTACACCTTTACCATCATTTTCAAATGTTTGCATATAAATATATTTTGAGCATAGTACCTCATATATATTCCTATAAATATATATCATCTTTCCCTTGGATAAATAATCCATCCAAAAAGGATATTTTTCTCTAAGAACTCTTTCCGAATACCCATGATACTTTACTAAGGGCGAAGAACAGGAATTTAATACTCTAACCCCTTTTTTCTCGACTTTTTGAATATCAGTTTTCGTATCAAGCAATCCCTCAATAGAAAAATACAAATCATCTAAACCTCGATCAAAAGTATTAGGAATAGTACATTCCTTGTAATGCCTCCGCAAAAAATCAATACACAAGTGTGTCCCAGATCTTGGGTGACTCGTTACGACGATAGGTTGTCTATCCTTAGGAAATAATGGTGTTGACATACGATCTCTTTAAAAATTTATTATATCTGTATAAAAAAATAAACACAGGCCAGAAAGACATTCCAATAAATGCATAAATCCCAGGTAAATCCCCCCCTCTTAATAAAGGTATTAAAGAAGCAATAATAACCCCCTTAATCAAAAAACGAAGTTTAGAACCATATCCATCTCCTAAAAACAACAGCCAAGCTAATAATTTAGCATAAATTAGACCAAATATTACAATTCCCAACAAACCTCCCTCACCATAAAAAGAACCATACAATGTTTGTGAAATTCCAATTGTTCCACTTTCAAGATCATTCAAACCAAGTTTATTCGCATATCCTCCTAATGGCTTACCCGGCCACAATGACCTAGGTATTGGACGCAAAAGAATCTCTACATGCTCCATGCCAAATTGAAAATCCAAATAATTGGGATATACGTCTAATACCATCATAAATCCATCCAACATATTTTGATCTTCATTACTCAAAGTCCTATCAATAGCTAGGTCCAAATTTTCACCCCAACTTAAAGCCTTAATATTCGATTCGCGAGCAGCTCCCTGCAATGAAAAAAACAAAATAACCGCAATCCCAAAGGGGATAGCATATCTCATTTTTTTTATTGGCCTCATATCCTTAAAAACCAGAAAAGAAATACCAATTGCCCATGATAAAAACACAAATCGAGCGTGAGGACTATAAGATGATATAATCCCCAAGGCTAGGCATCCCATATAAATTATCTTTTTTTGACCTTCTATACTCCCAGAAAAAAGTAATAACGCCAACAACAAATTAAATCCTCCTAAACCAAATTTAAATAAATTAAAATACCCCCTACCTAATGCAATAGGACCTGAAGCAGTTCCCATTAGAGCCGCATTAATAATTAAAAACACAAAAAAACCAACAATAATCAATTTCTGATTATTAACCAAAAATAGTTCCAAAAATGCGTCATTGTCCTTTGGTAACTGAAACTTACTTTTATATTTCGAAGCAAATACCTTATAACACAACATCAAGGTAAAGGTTCCCAATAAAATATAATTCATTGCTTCAATTGCCTTAGCATCGTTAAGGTTAAATATATTATAGGCATAATTAACTCGTACATATTCTATAACACCCGACTGTATTAAATCGAATCTACTTATTGAAATAGAATAATTAAAAAGCGCTAAAATAACAGGGATTTCATCATTATTTTTCAAATAATACCATCCTCCGTAAATCAAAAGAAGAATACTCAATATATTTAAAGATTCGTAACTAAGCATCAGGTCGATTTCCGATTTCCAACAGGGACTACTGCACTCCCTTCATTAATAATCAACAATTTATCTTTCAAACACCCTTCATAATTTTTCCATGTCACTTGACTTAAAGCCTTCTTAGCCTCCTTAGATAATAGCTCATATTTATCGTCATTTAATTTCAAAATATAATCAAATATCTCTTTTAAATCCTCTACAGAACGAATCTCTACCAAAAAACCATTCCTTTTATTCTCAATCAGTTCTGCTCCAAAAGTATGCTTTGTTGTAATTACAGGAACTCCTGCGGCCATAGCCTCTACTATTACCAATCCAAACCCCTCAAATACCGATGGTAACACCAAAAAATCAAAATTCTTATATAGTTTAAACAATTCCTTCTGACTCACTGCTCCATGATACTTAACCTTATTACTATAAGTTTTGAATGCTTCTCCACTACCTTGGACATGCCCATAAATATGCAGTTCAATATCTTTTTCGTCAAAATCTTGGAGAGCGTTCAATAAATATTTAATTCCTTTACGTTGCGTAACAGTTCCTGCATATAGCAATTTAATAGGTTTTGACAAAACCGATTCACTCTTCCCCTCAACACTATCAGTATCCACGCCTAAAGGAAGATATATTACCTTATCTGGTAGAATCCCTACCTCCTCCAAAGTAGATTTTGTAAATTCAGAAGCCGCAACAACATAATCCGCTAAATGCGGCTCCCGAACAAGCCTTTCCTCGTAATCTGCCGGAAAATATAAATTATCTATGCTATCAGCCCATTCAGAATGTAATTCTTTCTCCTCTCCCAAAATTCTACGAGCAGCTATAACATGAGCCGTAGCCAACTCAATTACCGTAATCATTCCTGCTTCTCTTGCTGCAATTAATGAAAAATAACAAGAGCCTTGAAACCCCCAAAAAATGCTTCCTTCAGAAATAGTACCATTTTCATATCGCTTCTTGATTTGTTTAGCCACATATTTATCAAATTGCACATCTCTAGCATACACTGCATCCTGAGTTTTTTTAATTTTTCCAAATAATTTTCGTAATACAATTTCCTTTACCTCAAAGCGCCAATTAGCATTTACTTTTGGACCTACAACTCCAGATATAAACCTACGGGTAAAATAATCATTTCCACTCCTTAAAAAGTAAGCTTGCAACCAAGATTGTTTTACGTAAGAACTTGTATAAAAAGTATCCAAAACTCCCAAATTCTCCATAGCCCTCGCAACTTGATAACTATGCTGTTTCCCTGAATGGGATAAAAGTATTTTTCCCTCCATTTTTAATCAAGTAACGGTTTATAATTAATGGAATAACTTAAACTATTTTCACGCATTTTAATAAGCTGCGCAGGATTCCCTGCCACAATTTCCTTTTCTCCTACATTTTTATGAACTACTGAAGAAGCTCCAACAACGGCACCTCTCAACAATCTAACCCTGGGCAGAACTGTCACCCCTGAAGCTATCCAAACATGATTCTCAATGTTTACATCCCCTCCATACAAGTCATGATTCTCTGCGTGAGGATTATGACCCAAAGTCCAAATTCGTGAAAAGGGCCCTATATCTACATTGTCTTTTATAACAACCTTATATTGGCGACAATCAATGAGGCAATACTGATTGATAATAGAATTTCTTCCTATTTCCAAATTCCAAAAATTAGGGATTTTAGTATGCATCAAAATAACAGATGTTTTATGAATTTTTTTATTGAACGCCCGTAAAAAAAGTTTACGTATTGCATGACAGGGTACATGAGACACTACTTCATTATAAGTATAGTTAAGAATAGCTCCAAAAACTCTCTTCATGATTCACCAAATTTAGATAAAATTATACTGACATTATTTTCCCAAGATGCATATTCCCCATAACTTTTCCAATTTTCTTCACTATTCTTGCCACAAATTTGATCTACTTTATTAAATGCATGAATAAGTGCTTCTTTACTATCTGCTTCAATTATATGTCCTATCTTAAATCTTTCACATAATTCGGACAAAGCACTAGAGGTTTGGGACACAATGATATTTGGACTATACGGCGCAATAAGATTTAAAATACCACTTTGCGATGTAAAGGACGAGGCATAATTAAGTAAAATAACATCCAGCTCGGCGATAACGGTATTGAGTTCATCATTTGTTAGGTATTTTTTTATCCATAAAATTCTATCTTCCACACCTAAAGATGATGCCAGCCTCTTGAAAATATTTAGATCTACCTCTGAACTAGATTCTTTACCTGCAATTACCAATTGAACATGATCGCACTTTGCTAGTGCATAGATAGCATCTTCATAGTTTTTTTCCTTCCTAATATTCCCCAATATCCCAACAAGTTTGTTTTCTTTTTTTAACTCCTGTAATTGAGTTTGCAAATGCTTGACTATTTCATAATCCTTTTCATAAATCCCGTGAGGTATTGAAATAAAATCCAAATTCTCATCCTGATAATATACCTTGTCGGGCAACATTTCATGATAAAAAGCAAGATGCATCACATCCATCACTCTCTCCATAGAAATGACAGACCATTTGACTTTCGGAAAATAAGCGTCCCTATCTGGATCATGTAATATCACGGAAAAAGTATGTTTACGTCTTAATAATTGATAAAAAGGAGACCAAAAAATAGAAGTTGTTTGATCAAAATCGTTGAAAATAATCTTGCTTTTTGGATGACATAGGAGGTAAATCCAAAATATTATAGGATTCAAAAAACTTCTAAAAATAAAATACACTTTTCTAAAGAAAGGAATACCTATATTAATTTTATCCGGCAATAACAGTCGTAATGTCCCAAAAAATTCTGCTTTTGAATTCTTTGGAAGTACCAACTTGCAATCCACGTTCTCCCGTTTACTAAACTCATAAGCTAGCTCATGAGCATATTCATAATTTCCTCCAAAGGAATTGGGATTATATATAATTATTCTCAAAATTAATATGGAGGTATTATCCCTGTTTTTTCATAAATAAAAGTAATTTCCTCTTTGCTCAAGTAGTTCTTCCATGAATCAAGAATCTGATTCCATGAGCGATTCATTTGGTGAATTTCACTTTCGTCAAAATTCTTTCTTTCCTTCTGCTTGATATAATGTACTATTTTTCGCTTTGTCTTGGTGTCTAATTTGACTCCATAATAGGATAAAACTTTAGAAATCTCCTCCTTTGGATTTTCAAGAATTTGTTCGTGTTCAACAAGCAAAAAGGGAATAGCTCGCTTTTTTAAATCCTGTATATACTCATTGAAAATTAACCACCAAATTATGTTATTAGAAACATCATTTGAAAACTCTGGCTTTGTATATTTATCTATCTCACTTTCATATTTGTTTTTGTAATGAAAAGGTAAATTATCAAAATTCAAATACCAATTCACACGTTTCATAGAAGCCGCAAATCTATAAGGGTCCCTTTTCATCACCACAATCTTTGCATTATATTTATTGTACAAATAATCCACCATAAAAAGTCCAATAGGATCTTTAGTGAAAACAGGTTTCTTATTTACCAAAAACATCAAATGTTTCAACAACCGGAGGTAATTCTTAGGATTAACAATCCCATATTTTAATAGAATTCCGTAACGTTTAAGAAAAAAAAGATAATCTTTTTCAAGCAACAAAGCTTTGGAAATATTATTTTCCAATTGCTTGGGAATGCTAGTTTCATTGACAAACCAAGGAAACTTGTCTAATCCAAAAGTCACTGGTGAAGTACCTGAATTAAACACTTCTCCTGACAAAAAATTAATGGATTTATGCTCTCCAATAATATCGGCAAGCCAAGTAGTACCTGACCGAGGTAATCCTGTTAGAAAATTTAATGTTTTACCCATTTGCTAGCAATTGATTACAAAAATTAGAGGGCTGAAAGTATGCAATAGAACGTGTCTTATTTTGCGAACTAGTCGTTTTATAGTCCTTAAAATTACCAATGAGCTCCTTAATCCCCTGTACCAAGGCTTCAACAGATTCATCATCTATACCAACACCCGATCCGTATTCAGAAATCGTATCTTCCAACCAGCCGCCTTTAGTGTACACACATGGAATCCCCATATTGGTAGCTTCAATAGCTACTCGAGAGACCCTGGCATAATACGACGAATTTCGGTAAGGCAACAACATAGCATCTGTATCTTTCAACAAATTAATATATTCAGAGGTATCTAAAGCCTTATCAATAACTGTCACTTGATTGGAAGCTTTCAATTCTGATTTTATCTCACAGTTTTCCCCATTAGGTAAGTCAAAAGGACTTGTCCACTGGATCGAAAAGTGAACATGCCCATAATTGGAATCTTTCACAATTTCCAAAATAGCATCCTGAAGCAAATCGGATCCCTTCTCATAACGAGCAAAACCATAGCATGCCAAATGAAGTGGTTTATTCACTCTATCTTCAATATCCAAAGAAAAAGGTACAGGATGTGGAAACAATTTAAAATTTACTCCGGAAATATGTTCAAACTCAGTCTTTGCTCCTTTAGTTTCTACACCTAACACTACTTTTCCAGTTTCTACATATGGCTTAAACTTTGCCAATATCCCTCCTAATATCTTACTGGATCTAGGATACATAACCTTTTGCGTCTCAGAATTCCAAACTCCAGGGTTGGTCACAAAAAAAAGACATAAGGTTTTAATACTTTTTGGATAAAGCTTTAACAAAACATACCAGGCCAATAGATGATGTACAGTTACCGTTGGGCAAAACACATAATCAAACCGATGCTTCCTTAGTACTTTTTTAGTGGACTGAAACACACGAAAACTATGCAAAATAAAACCATAGTAGTGCTCGCCTGGTAACTTTTTCTTGCTCGAATCTAAATATTTCGCATACTCAAAAAGAGGCAAACAATCTAAATCTTGTTTGATAACATCTTCTACGGCTTTATGACAAGCCACTTGGGTAGTCCACCCAAATTTGGTGGTGGCTCCTGAAATATGTTTGATATATTCAAACCAATGGGCATTACGATCTCTTAACGATTCTTCTACAATTAATAATCTCTTGGTCATTCTTTTAATTTGTAACCTAATTGACTGATTAGTTTTTTATGTTCAATCCCTAGTTTTGAGGCCTGATATGGTGCTGACCAACGATGACCTTTTATTCTTTGCTGCAAACCTTGCTTAATTCGTTTTCTAATGGCAAAAAAACGTAAAGACCAATGCGCCTTATTTATATACACCTCACTTTCCTCAATACTCACGCCATAATTCTCTAATTCTTTTATTAAATGAAATAATTTTAATTGAAACTTTTTATCTCCATAAACATCCATTGAATTAGAATAACCAAATAGTTTCTCATAAAAAGAAAGGTTATCCTTAAGTTTCCGTTCATTTGAAGCGCCATTATTTGTTAGCTTATCATCACTTCCCAACCTATATAAAGTCAATGATTCTTGCTCAAAAATGATTTTTGAATCCTCCAATAATAGTTTAACAAATAGATCCGCATCTTCCATAATCTTCATTTCCTCATCATAAAGGCCTACCTTAAAAAGTTGGTCCCTGCGCACTAAGGCTTGCTGAAAAACCATAGACCATTCAGTTAAAAACCATTCTAAAACAGATTTATGAGCGGGCAATTCTTTATTTTGGAGCACCATATTTTCTGGCTCAAAAACGGCATCATCAAACCAACCTTTAATCCAAGGCCCCAGTACAAGATCTGCATTTTCTCTTTGTAAAGCTGACACTTGAACTTCTAATTTATTTAAAGATGGAACATCATCACTATCCATAAATTGAATAAACTCTCCCGAAGACGCTAATACACCCTTATTACGAGCAGCACCAGGCCCCTTATTTTCTTGTTGAAGAATTTTGATACGGTCTCCATAATCCTTTAAAACTTGTAGAGAATTATCTGTAGATCCATCATCAACAACAATTATTTCAAAAGGTTTCAACGTCTGTTTTAACAATGCATCTATTGTCTCTCCAATGACATTGGCACGATTATAATTAGGTATGATAACTGATACTTTTGGCTCCATTTCTAAACCGATACAAAATCATTAATTAGTACTAGCAATCTCTTAGAAGGATTATTTATGTTTAATTCATTTGCCGCTTTAAATGCCTCTAAACCGATATTTTGCCATGATTCTCTTTTAACCCATGCATTTTCCAATGCTATATTGAAAGCATTTACGGTATAATTTTCAGCAATAAACCCGGATACACCATCCTCTAAAATCTCTTTATTTCCCCCAACATCCGTACAAACCACTAGTTTACCGCACATCATGGCTTCTATAACTGCTAAAGGCATTCCTTCCCCACGACTTGGCAACAGCAATACATCATTCGTTTGCCATAGCTGTTTTACATCCTTTTCGTAACCCATTATAGTCACTTTGGCTTCCAAACCGTACATTTTAATAAGACCTCTTATATAAGCTTCATCATGACCACTTCCATATAAATTCAATCGCCAATCCCTAGCCTGCCATTTATCAGAACTCAACAATTCTAACAACATATCTTGTCCTTTCCACAAGGTTTCAAACCTAGCCACCGATGCAAAACAAACAGTATCTCCAGTTTGGAATGGCAATGGAACATCCAACTGAAATTTAGAGGCATTGGGAATAACATAACTATGTGGTAACCTATTTGCCAATTGGCGCTGAGCTAGATTTTTATTGTGGTTGGACACAAAAATAACAGCTTCACATTGATTTAATAATTGATTGATCCCTGTCCTGTCATGAGGCATTAACAAATCGGCTACAAAATGACAGAAAAATATTTTTTTACAGCTAGCTGAAGTTACAAAATTTCTTAAATAAGGCAAATTATTAACATCCAACAAACTACCTGAATTAATCAACAATACATCAGGTTGAAAATGCTTTAAATCTTTTAAATGTTCAGGAAGATAACCTTCCTTGGCTAGATACAAACGTGTTGGTTTAAAAGGATGTCTGATGGAAACTTTAACACCCTCTCCTTTTAATGCCTGCACTTGCTCCGATTCTGCAACATTTTTATGCATCAAAACCAAAACCTCATGCTTATGTTCCAAGACGTATTTCACAAATTGATACCAGACTTCCTCGGTCCCAGCCCAAATAGAGTTTTCAATAGTTGATAATATGGCTATTCTCACTTAAATTTAATTTCTGATAGTTTCATCTGTGCTTCATGAAGCGTCACTAAAGTATTATTGGGAATGTCCATATTCACTACACAACCGGCCCCAATAACCACATGATCCCCTATGCTAACGCCCTTTAAAATGACCACATTACTGCCAATCCAACAATGATTCCCAATGCTTACTTTGCCCAATGAATACCCTTGGTGTTCGACTAATAAATCTTTAGCATTAAAACGGTGGTTATGATCATAAATCTTAACCGATTCCCCAAACAAACAATGGTCCCCAATACTAATTTCCTTCAATGAATTGAAAGAACAATTGGCATTTACAAAAGTTCCCCGTCCTATTTTCAAGACCCCACCGTCTTGCGCCAACAATTTAGATGTTCCAGCAAAGTTGACATTTTCATCAACCTGTATGTGACTTTTTAAATCCAGTTTAAACGTTAATGGCAAATCAGAGATTTTATACTTGTTAAGGGACAGTCGGCCTTTATAATGCCGTACCCAAAACCAATGGGGTAGCACCACATGCCAATATGCTATTTTTGAAACGACATAATAAAGGATTTTAATAATCAACTGCATTTATCAAAGCTTTCATTTTGGTGACTAATTTTCCATGAATCAAATCCGGATGGAAACGATTTTGGTACATTTGCAAACTATTATTCAACAACTCTTGTTGTCGTACGGGACTTCGAAACACATCATCAAAAAGAGTTATAAAATCCTTAACATCCTTAGAAGCAGTTTTAGCCGTGGCATCAAACTCTTCAGAGGTTTTATAGGCTGAACAATACTCAGGCCCCCATAAAAATATAGGTTTTCTAAAGGTTAAATAGTCCAAGAACTTGGTTTTAAAACTAGTACGTTCTACTTGGGCTATATCCTCTCCAAAGCCCATCAATAATAATAGCCCATCTACTTGAGTCATTTCCTGCCGCAAGACCTCAAAAGGTACCTGTCCTTTAAAAAATCCTTTAGACTTTATAAAAGTGTCAAATTCTGGCGACCAACTGGCATTCGATCCAAAGATTTTAAAATCATAATGGTCTAAATTAGTGTTACTGATAATCGCTTCTATCATGGTGCCATACCAATCCCCTAAATTGCCTCCAAAGGCCAATACTTTTTTAGGGTTTTCTGGTATCCCTTGGGCTTCTTCAGGCATATAAGTCCCTGTGGGATAGGACACCAAACAATTATTGTGCGGACCTAGTTCTTCATACATCCCTTCCGAGGTACAAAGCACCAAATCGCAGGCTTGGTAAAAGTTTCGAAATTGCTGCTCTATCTGCTTAGCAAAGCCCAAATAGTAAATGCTATTGTAATTCCACCAATCGTTAAAACTGCCCACCAATGGTAATTTATAGGTTTCAGCTGTTTTTTGTGCCAAAATAGCCATCCAGGACCAACTCCCTGCCACCGTAAAAATAGCATCGGGTTGAAACACCTCTACAGTATCTCTTATAACCGCAGGTACGCCTCTCGATCCTTTGTAATTACTGTAACTATGTGCCACTTTAGCAAAACGGGTTCTACTAACACGTTGAAAGAGCCTGCCATGATTAACCAAATGATAAGCATAAGGCAACTCATAATTTAAAATATCCCGATTATCGGTAATCACCTGAATTTCAAAATCACTTTGCTCACAAAAATGCCTATAAAACGTCATCGCACCTCCCCAAGACGGAATTGGTGGCGTATTGGTAATCATTAATACCTTCATAATTCAGCTAACACCTCTTTTAAAGCTTTAACCATGTTCTCTTTTTCTTTATTTAAATAATTAAAATCCAAAGAAACAGGTTTATTAAAAATATCAGACAAACCAATGCGTTCAAAAATATTAGATCGCTTTTCGAAAGACCTTGTTGATTTAGGAATATACTGTGCTGTCCCACCCAAAATTAAAGTTGCCGCACAAGTATGAACACGTTCTGAAAATACAGTTTTAGCATCTTTTAATAAACTTAAATATCCATAAGGTAAATCGGAATGATAGGTATCTTTTCTTTTATAGAGCTCTTCATACCCCAAATCAATTTCATTATTATTCGTTCTTATAATAGGTAGCCCATTAAAGGTCTCATCTAAAGGTGTACTCGATTTAAAAATTGATTTTTTAGGGGTTGTAATCGTAATATCACCGTTGTTATAGTATAACTGTGGCTCGTTCGACTTATCAAAATTATATACATAGTAATGCGCCTTGTTAATTAAACTAGGAAGAGTAACTGCATCATTTAGAAACATGCTTGCACATAAACCATCGTAAAAAATGGCATCCTTCATTTTAGGCTTTAAAAAATTAATCACCTGAGTATCTCTTGTAAAAATAAAACTAGGTTGTATCTCATTTAAAAAAGCTGCTACATGCTTGGCCTCGCCTTCATCATACAAACTCATTCCTGCACTTAAAAATCCAATTTTAACCCTACGTGCTTTTAGCGCTTTAAAAGTAGCTCCAAAAATTTTGTCTAAGCGTAAGTTTAAACAAGGGCCTGTTAAAAGGACTAAATCTACATCTAAATGCGCTATGAAATCAAAATCATTTTTAGTGTCCGCTTTCCATTGTGGTGGGTCTGGAACAAAATAAGCTTCAATACCTGCTATTTGTTTAAATAAAGCTCCCGTACCCAAATTGTAAAATGCATTTCCTATATTAGAACTCCAGGATCCGCCGATATATGCAATTTTCATGTAGTGTATATTTTAACTATTGTGTTTTAAATCTGTTATAAATTATCCTAATTACAAACAACTATCTAAACGTTTTGATTAAGTCTTCATAAAACTGCTTTTATGCTTCAAAATACAGTTTTTAATTTTGATTCTGTCATACCGAACTTGATTCGGAATCTTTCATTTCTAAATCATTCCCTTAATTATGCTGAGCAAACAAACTTTATATGACTTTCAATCTGCTAAAAGTTTATAATTTCCAAAAATCTATAGGTTTATTATATGTTTTTAAAAAAGCCTCGGAATCTGTTTTAATATAATTCTGAAATTCCCGTACGATATCTGAAGAAAAATCAATTTCAGGATAAGTAATTTCTTTTATGGTTTTGGCCCCTAAATAGGATTTTATCGGATTAGGGATTACTTTATGCACTCCTGTTTTATAAATAAGTTTTTTTACATTCCCTAAAATATCATGGGTTCTGTCTCCAGTATTTTCTTTCTTAAAAATAGCTTGCTCAGTTAAGTTTTTCTCTAAACCTAAAAAATCCAATACCTTATTCACTTCGTCTTTCTGCGACTGTTTCCAATCCTCCAAAAAAGTAACATGTATTTGTTCTTCTGAAAAAAACTCTCGGTAAGCGCCTATTTGATATTCATAATTACATATATCCCACTGCCCCGCGTCTCTCTGATTTTCCAACCAAAATTCAAAACCTTTTAACGCCCATGCAGCAGGTTTAAATCCAGGATAAATATTCTTAATCCCCCATGTATACAACATCTTCCAACTTGACATTTGCCTTTCTAAAGGATTCCTAACCATATAAATAATTTTAATAGCCCCATTAAACTCAAAAATACGCTTTGCAGTGTTTGGGCTATACCGTCGATCTGAATACGAAGGTGTTGCCTCTCCAATTACCTTTTCATCATTATAATGAGTAAAAGCTTTTTGATACCAAGACCATCCTAAATTATAATTATCGTTTTTTTTATGATTTATAGTATCCTGAAAAAAACTGACTTCTTTAGGACTACTCATACAACAATCTGGATGTAAATCTAAAATAGAAGCTAAAGTGGTTGTACCACATTTAGCCGAGCCTACTATTAAAAAATTAGGTTTAGGTATAATTTTAGACATATGTGTTTCAAAAATTAAATACTTGTTTTTATTTTATGCTTTAAGAATTCAAATAAAGCTTTAAGTTGAATGTCTTCAACGATAAGATCTGTTCCTGTTTTTAGTTCATCCGAAGGCATCAAAAACAACGAATGATACTGAATGCCCAGGGTTTGTGCCATAGTAAAATAACAGCGTCGGAGTGTGTTTTTTGAAAAAAGCTCCAGTACCTGTGCTCCCTTGGGCATATATAACATATTAGTGAGTCCAGCTCCATGTGGAGCCACTAGCCATTCCGCATTACTAAATAGTTTTATTTGTTCCAAATAGGAGATGTCCTCTGCATGAATCATCTCAAAACCAAACTTTTTTAACAGTTCACAAAGCGCCGCTTCATTTTTTAATTTTCGTGATGGTGCTTTAGATCTAGAAATATATAAGCGTTTTAAGCTCTGTTTATCGTGTTGTACTGATATATTTTTTAAAAGTCCTTGCCGAACTTTGTTAAGCCACTTGGGGTCATGATCCCCTGTCATGCTTAAAGGCGGAATGAAATGTAATATTTCAATTTTAACGGGATAAACCCCATCAAATTCTACATAATGTACATTATAATTTAGCAACTCTAAACTGTTCTTCATCCAGGAAGGGGGATTCTTTTGTATCAAAATATTTAGACTTCTGATAGCATGCCCATAAGTTTCCATAAACATGACATACCGTGGAAGCACATCGCAAAACCAATGGTAATAGCCCCAGGAATAGAAAAGTAATAAAGAGAAATAATTCCCTTTTAATTTTTTATAAAATAAGGAACGACGATGCTTAAGCAGCCCATGCTCCAACAACATGATATCCGTCCAATAGGTATCACGTAAAAATGTGCCATCACTATTTTGTACAAATCCATCAAGGGTATATAAAATACTGTTAGTAAGTATCGAATAATAATGTGGAGTGAGCGGCATACTGCCCTTAATAAAAGCTAATCGCTCACCGGTTATGTCCCTAACCTTTAAATTAGTAACCTCCCGATTTTCAGATCCCAGTACGGTAATTGGATGTAACAAAGGTGATTTAGAATTGAAATAGAGCACTAGTATATATATCGTTTATTGTCAGTGTTAAAAGTAGTAATTAATGTATGATTGAAGTTGAATCTAGTTTTAGAAATGAGGTTTTAACATAAATTTTTGAACTGTGTTCGCAGTAAAACTGTGCTATAATTAGTCTTTTAATGAGGCGTATTGTTTTAATTCCAATTAGCCTTGCTTTCATTACGATCAAAATCATTGAGTAAGGGATCATTTTCTGACATCCCAAATAACATACGTTTCCATAGCCCCCAATACCAACGTTCATTCACCCCATCCTTAAACAACCTAAATAACCCCGCTAAAGCTGCTGTAGTATCTTTACTTACCAAAAGTTCCTGTAGCAACAACCGTTGTTTATAAAGCTGTTTTTGGTATAGTAATTCTTGTATTTCTGGGGTTATACTAACATCATGATCACGAATAAAATCTTCTATAACCCGTAAATACTCCTCGTGCAATTTAAATCGATCGGCACTTTTACAATCCGAATGCATACGTAATGCAGACAAAGCATCGGGATATACTATAGGACGATATCCAGCATGTTCAAGACGCAACCAATAATTTAAATCTAACAAATGATAGCGCTTAAACATCCCTTTATCAACAATTAATTTAGAACTTAAAAATACGGCCGGATGAGAAATCCAACAGCCGTTAAGAAAAGACTGTTCATCTAATCTCAATGGCTTTTTAGGAACATGTGTCCCCATTAATTGACTCTTCTCATCAATATACTCCACACCTCCAGCTAACCAATCGAATGCGCCATGTTCTTCAATATAATTGGCTATTTTATTTAAAGCACCTTTACACAAAAGATCATCAGAATTCACCACGCACCAATAGTCTCCGGTTACCTTCTCTAAACCTTTGTTATTAGCCTCCCAAGTACCTTTATCAGGTTCACTTACCCAATAGGCTAATTGAGCCTCATATTTTTTTATGATGTCAACCGATTGATCCGAACTTCCTCCATCAATTACAATGTACTCTAAATTGGGATAATTCTGGCTTAACACAGACAATATGGTCTCCTCAAGAAACTCCCCTTGATTATAGGAAGGAGTGATTATGGATATTTTTGGATAGTTCATATTTTTTTATCACTAGTCTTCAATGCAACCAATTTTTCTTAAAAATGCATTTTTAATCAATTTTAGTTTTGGAATGTGCTGTTCGTTAAATTCCCAATCGGACATTTCATAATACCTATTAAACAATTTGGTGTTACCATATTTAGGTTCTTGATGGTATTCACCATATTCTTTAAGAAAATTTTCTCCTAAAAAATCAGCGTATCCTCTAGCAAAAGATCCAAACCTATTATTATCATATATCGTTCTCCATTTATCTAAACTTTCGATATTAGGTGTACTACTTAATTTAACCCCTGTTGTATCCCCCATTTTACCCTGAAATTTATAATTTTCACTAAAATTTAGAACATTAGAATGATATTCTAATCCTAACCACAAATACAATTTGGATAAGTTAATTTCAGGATTTACAACTATATCTTCATATTTTATAGTAAAAACATTTGGATTATTCTTTTGTTTCTCTGAAAATTCATGGAGCATATAGGGAGCATTCAAAAGATCCCTTTTATATTGTAGTAATGAATTTAAACTCTTGGAATTCCATGTTTTTATAATGGAGCTTAATACTGCCAATGGATTTCTTTTCAATATAACAATTTTAGCTTCAGGAAAATACCTTACAATTTCATCTAATATCTCATAGTACCTTGGAGTTTTATCAAGAACATACATTTCGTCACCCTTCAATATTTTTTGATATTGACTTAATAAAAAATTAGACAAATCTATTTCAAACTCCTTCTCACCTATTTTAGATTTAAAATCATTTATTCCAATCAAAGCCAATTTACTATTATAAACAGAATTTTGAACCCCTTCCGATTGATAACCTAAAAATGGCAGCAATAACCATGGCTCACTAACCGTCCCTACTTTACCATTATTTGAAAGAAGTGCTTGCAGCAACGTTGATCCACTTCTGGGTTGAGAAGCAATTATAATAATATTTTCACTCTTTAGCATAAAATTAATTTTTATTTAAATACACTAAACGTCTTTACTTAAATAACCCTTTAGAAAAGCAAATGATTTACTATTAAAAGTAACTTGAAACAAAACTTTAAGTGTTAAATAATTAGATCTTACTTTTTTTAGATTGTTAACATTAAAATGATAAAGCAATAATTTTCTTTCTTTTTTGTTAGACAAATAATTTAGTGCTTTTAATCGTGTTTTAAAGAATTCATCAGCATGATGTCCAGAGTTAGATGTCCTCTTAATATTCTTTGCGATACAATAAAACACATTAGTCTCAAAATTTTGGCAAAAACAATAATCCTTAGACAACGCTTTAATGTTTAGCAGCCAATCTTGCCATTTCATGATACCTTCATCAAAGCCATTTATTTTCTCTATAGATTTTTTATTCCATAGAACGGCTGAAGTTATCCAAGAACATTGATTTTTAATATAGGAGTTTAAATTTAAATTAGCGCCTATTTCTCGCTCTATTAAATTATCTTTGATGTCATTATCAAATTCAAAAATTCTCGAAATAACAGCGTCACAAGATTTATTCATTATATATTCTACTTGTGATTCCAAAAAATTATCCGCTATAATATCATCGGAATCTAAAAATAGTATATATTCTGCCCTTGCTTGTTTTAAACCTATATTTCTACACGTATTTGCTCCTTTGGGTAATCGATTCCTTTGAATCAACCTAAATCGACTATCGCTTGAGATATATTGATCCACAACAGAAACTGAGTGATCTGTAGAACCATCATCAATAATCAAACATTCAAAATCAAATAATGTTTGTCTTGCAACGGATTCTAATGTCGGTAATATAACTTCTACCCTATTGAATACAGGAATAACTACTGTTACTTTCAAATATAAATTTTAAAACTATTAATACAAAAGCCCATTATTTAGAGTATTGATATATGCCCTTTCCATATTCTATCAACATAAAAAAAGTGTTTAAATCATCTAAAGATAAAAGTATAAAGTAAAAATAAACAAATAAAAAATCGATATATTTAATCAATAGAAATTTTGAAATTTAACCCTTTGGAACACTATTTATCTAAAAGAAAAAATACATGCCCCTAGCTCCCCTAAATAAACTTCACTCAATAAACATTTATCATTCAAAAAACATCTATTTCCCCCAAAAGTAATTTGTTTTATTCGTTTTCACCAAAAAGTTTACATATTAAAAAGTGAAATTTCCCTTAAAATCAACTAAGCAACTCTCAATATTTCACGAGAAGCTACCTGTATTAATCCCTTATAGTTTTTTATAACCTATTCATATAACTTCTACATAATAGATCAAATCATTATTTTAAACAAGGCCCTTAGCCCCTATTCGAAGTTTGAATAACCGTTTCAACTTCCTGTTAGCAAAGCACTCATACATATAGTCGATAAATCACAGTAACATAAAATTAAACACTTTTACGAAAAATGGCTCATATTTTCCTTCTCGACAAGGCATCAAAACACAGATTAAAAAACAAATTACGCCCACTCTATTTAGAGGAATTCATCCTTTGTATTTTATCAAAAAAGTATCTTTTCAAATTAGATTAGCTTTGCATACGTATTTACTCTATCCAAATAATATTGCAAGGGTGCAATTATGTATTTTCTTAATCTATTCTTTTTATTAAGCATACTCTCAATTTTATTAAGCTCATGCCAATGTTCATTTTTAAATCCTTCTGATTTAGCTAAAACTGCCCTCCAAAGCACAAAATCATTATTTTTTATGTGCTTAAAAGCTATTTCTAATTGACTCTCCAACTTCAAGTATTTTTCCTTCTCCACTTTTGGCCCAGCATTTCTTACTACATAACTACAATCCTTAAATTCATTTGGAAAGCGAAACTCCAGCATGGCACAAGAAGAGAGAAAATACTCCGTGGGAAAGATTAATATATTGTCGTTTTCCATCAATTCATCTACACTCGATATATTGGTTCCAGTAACTAGATATCGAAATTGGTATGATGCAAATTTCACTAGCTCATCTTCATCCCTAATAATCTTATAAATAAACTCTTCATAAGTTGAAGCCGCATAAAATCCCTTAACCTTTAATCTGAGTGTTTTTAAATAATGATATTCTGAACGCAATCGATCAATTGGATTTCTAACATAAGAAATAGCACACAAATTTAATTCGTCTACTTTATGCCAAGGCAAGTTAAATCTTACTCTATGCCCTCCTAACGCCTTAACATATTCATTGTCCAAAACAAATCTTTTAATAGCTTCAGACCCTAAGGGACTTTCAGCTATACCTAGCGAAGAAACATGAACAAAACTACGTCCAAAATTGCGTTCTAATATTTGATAAAATGAAGTGCCTGCTGTTTTTGGAATGTGAGCAAAAGCATAAAAGTTTTTCATCTAGAGGAATAACGTTTTTATTACATTAAAAACAGGAAAACCCAATATTCTTCGTAGACTCATAGACAATGAGTTGGGAGAATTATGTAGATGTAAATTAAGAAGATCCCAATATTCCCTATTAGATTTAGAAATATGAAATCTATCGTTTAGCGACTCAAGAAGCCTAAATACTGATTCATGTTGTCTTTTCGACATTTTTCCCACTGAACTTATCCATCGAACATTTGATTTCACAACTTCAAGCACCCCTTTAACATACTTATCCGAATTGGTATGGTCCCTTGAATTATCAAGGATACGATACACTGCCCCACAATAATCAGTAAAAACGACTTCCCTTTGATATGTAAGCTTAAACCAAAATGCGGTATCCTCTGAAACATATTTATCCAATGTTTCATCCCAAAGGTTTTGTAAATTCAAAATACTGCGTTTGATTATAGCTGCATGTAAAATCCATGGAGCATAAGCCACTGCCGTGTCCTCTATACAGTTAGTTCTTTCCAAAATCCCTGAAGAAATAGGCTTTCCTATTTTTCCATTCTGTAGTTTACACCAACGGCCAACAATCACTTCACTCTCTTTATTCTCTTTAACAATTTCAGCAAGTTTCAAAAGGTAGTTTTGTTTCAAAAGGTCATCGCCATCAAGAAATAAAACCCAATCTCCTGTAGCATAATTTAAAGCATAGTTTCTACTCGCACCCGGTCCTTGCCTATTTATGAATTTTTTAAGTATTATATTATTACTGCCCTTAAAGCTTCTCAAAACATCTTCTAACACTTTGAAACTAGAATCTGATGAATTATTATCTATTATAATTAATTCCCAATCTTTATAAGATTGCTTAAAAACTGAATCAATTGTTTTCCAAACATAGTTTTCTTTGTTATAAACAGTAACCAAAATAGAAAAAGTTGCCTTCATAAATCTTGCAGTTTTGTTATTAAATTGACACCTTAGAATTACCCCATGCCCAATATTTTAAATGGATTATACAGTTCTGAATTAAAGAGATGAGAAGTCCCAATTGCTAGGATTCTTCATCTACACCAACATAAAACATTGTAATACGGCTATTACATTTAGGAAAGACAATTATTCTTATCGCCTGTGTATTATCTTTGATTTCGCAAACAAACCTACCCCCTACAATATAAATTAACACACTGGTAATTAATAAGTTACATAACACTAAAATACAAAAAAAAGTCAACCTTCAATCATATTTACGCCACAAAATACTAAAAATCAGTTGATTAGATAAACCTAAAAAGTCACAAGTCAATTAATCCAAAATTGAACTTAATTATAAACTACAACACATATCTGAAATGTATCTACAATCTTAATTGATAAGACATTTCTAATAATTATATCCCTTGAAGTTAGGTCTTATATTAGAAGAATATTTTAGGCATCAATCTTATTCTTTGCACTCAATTAATTGAATAGCAAACTCCTTTCTATACATCAATTAATAGCTAATGTGAATACTTTTCACAATCGTCAATCCGCAAATAACTTACCGGAAACAATTCACAAAATTTACCGCTACTGACATGATTTGGACATATCGTACATGAGTGAAGAAGAAGAAGAAGAAGAAGAAGAAGAAGAAGAAGAAGAAGACAAAAAAGCTAACCATACATAGTAATAAAATATAATTAGGCAGTTAATTCCTTGATGGTATCCTTTAATATACTATGAATATTTTCTGCATTAAGAATAGTGTCAGAAACTTTTTGAGCATTTTCACCAAACAAACGCGCCAAGCTCCTGTCCTTTAGCGCCTTTTGAAAACTTCCCATGACTAGTTTGGCATCATTTATATCACAAACAAATCCACACCTATGCTTTTCAGCAAAAATTGAAGCACTTGAATATTTGGGAGCCCAAACAAAAATTGGTTTTCCATATGGCGCATAATCAAGCCATTTAGTTGTAAAACTTGTTTGAACAAAAGGCTTTTCTACCTCTTTAAAACTCATTACCGTTAAAAAGGCATCCGCTTTTTGAAGTTCCTTCTTAAGCTCCTCAAATGGCAAAAAAGACTGGTAAATCCCTGCATTTGCCATAAGGGAAATATCATCTTTACTCCAATCATTTCCGGCCGGAAAAATTTTTAGGTGTAAATTTTCAGATTGCATAATTTCCTTAGCTAATCTTAGCAACATCTCGCCGTAAGAACCATAGCAATTTCCTGCGTAAAGAATCGTAAATTTCCCATTATCATTAGTCTCTAAAGCTGATTCAATTTTAGGTATGGCGTGACCAATCGGATACAACACTTTCCCATTTCTAGAACGCCCAAAAAAATCAAACATCCCCTCACTTGTATAAAGCACCTTATCTGCAGAAGCATTTAATTTATGGTATTTCTTCATTAAAAACTTCCTAACCCAATTGTAAGGCTTACAATATTGAGGAAAGAATAAAGACAAAGGAAAAAGATCCTGGTAATCTGCCACCAATGGTTTATTAAGTAGCTCAGCCAATTGAAGCGCAAAACCCGAATGCAGATTATCAGGAACTGTCATTATGACATCCGGATCGAAAGCTTTCACATAATTCACTAACCCTTTTGGCATCAAATACCAATTAGAAATGAAAATAAAATTATAGTAGTATCGTGCAAATCTTGTTTTATACAAAATTTCACCTAATTTTCGACGTTTTATTGAAAATTGGTCTTTGATATGTTCATTTTTTAGATCATAAGAAGCAATAGCTATATGGAAATCATCCCTCAACACAAAATGCCTATAAATGGCTATTCTGGCACCACAACTCGTATCCGGCAATACAGATGAAATGTAAAGTATTTTTGGTTTGTCCATATTATATTGTTGTTTCCTTAAATATAAACATTTCGTAAATAACTCACCATTTAAAAAATCATTTTCGAAACGAATTTGAACTAAACAATTTAAACTTGATAAAATTCCGGATACAGATTCTTTCCAAAATCAAAAGTAGTTTTCCTTATGGCATCAATTTCTGAAGAACTTAACCTATTTTTCCATGAATTAATATCAAATTTTGAATTGCGATTACGAATATGTGCACGACGATCATTTTCTGAAATAACAACATTATTATTCATAGTTTCATTAAGATAAGCCAATGTTCGATCTGTAAATTCAAGGCCAGTTTTCAAAAATAAATTTTCTGTCATATTAATTGGATCCATTATTAAATCTTCAAGTTTGATAAAACCCCAATTTTTATATACTTCCGCCCACATTTCAATTATATGAATAAAAAAATTCCATATTTCACATATCTCTTCAACATCTGAATCATACTTTTGATAATTAGTTTTCCAACGATCTAAATCAAGCCCCAAACTTTCCAAACCTTGCATCAATTTTTTGTTTTCAACCAAATGTGACATTCTAAACTTCCATCCAACTCGTTGAGCGCTACAAACTATGGAAGCAGGATGTTTTATTATAATGACAGGCAGCATCTCATAATTTCGATAGAAAAAATCAGCATTAAAAAAACCTATGGGATCTTTGAGTAAAATCCGTTTTGAAAACAACATAAGCTTCACATTTCCTAGAGCATATCTAAGACCATTTGCACTATTGTAATTTATCTCAGTCCAAAACCATTTTAAATCTGTTCTAAGACCTAAAGCTCTTTCCAATGAGGCACTCCTATTTTCAATATAATCATACCACCCCGTCACCTTATAATGCCAGTTTTTAACAACAGGATTAAATGGTTCAGATTTTTCATTAAACTCCCCAGAGGAAAGAAAAATTTTCCCCAACCATGTTGTACCAGATCTAGGCATTCCTGTAATAAAAATTGGAGGTTTCATCGGATAGTAAAGTTAATTTAACAAACAACGAATATTATTTTTTTAAGCTCATATCGAACAAAAATTATCAGTTGCAAAAAAGCATCAATAAATATTTAAAATCACAATATTACTGCCTCCCTAAAAGTCAAACCGATCCTTACCTTTTTTAGTAAAAGCTTACTCTATGTATTTAAAAATATGAATGACTAGAGCTATTCGTATTTGATTTCTCTATTAAATTGCCATTTGCCACTTCAAAGACCTTGGAAAAACCTTTCAAATGATCAAGATTGTGAGTAATGTAAACAATTGCCAAGTCCTTTTTCAACTCCATAATTGTTTTCGTAATCTGTTTCTGGGTTTCTTGATCTAATGCGGAAGTAGCCTCATCCAATAGCAAAAAATCGATGTTTTTATACAACTCTCTTGCTATAGATAATCTCTGCTTTTGACCACCACTTAGATTAGCACCATTCAATCCTATAACCTCATGTTCCTTTAAAGGCAAACTATCAATAAAATCAAAAATATGCGCCTTCCTAACGGCATTACAAAATCGATCAAGATTTGCTTTTGAAGGTGTATCCCAAAAAGTAACATTATTAAAAATTGAATCCTCAAAAATTATAGGTTCTTGAGTGATATATCCTATTCTATTTTGGTAAGAAGGTACATTAATATCAACAAGACTTGCTCCGTCAATTTTAATATCCCCTCCTCCTGGTCTTATTAAACCCGCAATTAAATTAATCAAAGTAGTTTTACCAGAGCCGCTTTCTCCTATAACACCTATCAACTCACCTTTATTTACTCGAAAATTAACATTGCTTAATATAACCTTATCATTATATGCGAAAGAAACATTTTCAAAGACTACGGAATTACGAATGTCTTGAATCTCATTATCTGAAAACTGCTGTACACCTTTTTTTAATTCATTATTTAACTTATCGTAATTTTCTATAGAGCCATGAAAACTTAGAAATCTATTATAAGAACTTTGTAGAAGCACTACAGATGACAAACCTCGATAAAGAAACAAAAGGCTTACAATCACTGACCCTATATTACCTTTAAGAAAATATGCTTGAATACAAATAACCACTATAAGAATATAAATCAATAATGGTTCTCGGAATCCCGCAGACAAACTATCAATCTCTCCAATTTTACGATTAGTTAATTCTACTTCTATAATTTTATCTCTTAGATGTTTTGAATAATTTTTAGTTCTATTGGTCGCTTTAAGATATTTAAAATTGGCCACAAATTGAATCACCAAACTTTGTAAACTATTTTGCTCTGAAACGAGACATAAAGACAGTTGTTTGGTCTTTTTATAAAACATTCTAAACAAGAAATTAGTCAAGCCTCCTCCAAGCATTACCATAATGGCGAAGGTGGGGTTGGCAAAAAAAGCCAAAGCCAAGTAAGTAATCAACAATATTAAATTCTGGAACATAGCACTATAGCTATAGAAACCTTGGGCCAAACGCCATACTTCTCCCGTCATAGCATTTTGCAATCGCCCAGAACTGTGATTTATAAAAAAACTGTAATTTAAATTGGTAAGATTTCTTAATAATTGCAATCTCGCGTTCCTTATTAGTTTTTGATTGTACACTACTCTTAAAAATTGTTCGAGCCATTTAGCAATCCCTTTTAACGTAAAAAAGAAAGCTATAACAGATAAAACAACTATTAAATTCAATTCTAGTCCAAAAGAATTTAGCCCATCAATTAAGAATCGTAAATTACCAATCATCTCAGGATTAATCTTCCGATTATCCCCAGAAACAAGCTGTAATAAAGGCACAAACATGGCAAGACCTAGACCATCCAATAACCCAACAAGCAGGCTCATAGACAGCATCCAAATAATTGAAAACCCAAGAAATCTGTAATAAAAAGCTAGACTCGAAAAATTATGTTTCAGTAATTCTTTTATTTGTGATTTCATAGAGCAACAAGTTCTTAACTAATTTTTTGTCTTTCAAAATAAGGCTATTCTCTGATTTCTTAACAACACGGTTATTCCAATGCTTAACCCTTGTTAGGTCTTAACTTACTAGAAAAGAAAAAGACTAAACGTAAACCTTTAATTAACTCAATTATTCAATTTCACCCAAAGGAGATTACTTTTTAGCCTATTTAACAATATAACTTTTTCTTTCTGTATATAACCTCTTTGTATAAATTTTGGAAAAAGCACTCCCGAGGAGCCCAATAATTATTCCTTCACAGCTTAATTACTCCCCATTATTTTAAAACAATATTATGTTGCAAAAAACAATATTAAAACAAACGAAAATCAACAACTTAACCTATCCTTTTGGAAATGCAAAGCTTACTAAATTTATCGGTCCTATAGGTGAAGTCCTTTTTATTTAATCGAATAAGTTTTCTGAGACAAGGCTTTTTTCTAATTCCAATTAATCAATTTTACCAAAAAAATACTCAATCACCTAACACTAAGATAATTATTTTAGTAAAAGCACAATAATAAGCTACAAAAAATCTTAGCCTTGCTACCTGAAATATTCAAATAATGGTTTTATTGAATGTGAGTGAAGACATAAAATCACCAAAATATTTGCCCTAAACCTACTGGAGCTAACATTTTTTATCAAACTGACATTAAATGATTCAGCAAATATTTCTTTTCTTCTAAACTAGACAAATACCGAAGTGCTAAAATTCTAGTATGGTAATATTTATCAAAGTTAAATTCATCCCTATTCAGTGAATTGGATATTTGATGTTCATCCAAAGAAGAACGATAATACATAATACCCCCATTGTTTTGCAAAAAAATAATTCCTTTAGCCAATCCTGCCATTTCATGATGCCTTCATCAAAACCACCAACGCCAACAATGGCCTCTTTCTTCCAAAAAACAACAGAAGTCAACCATAAACATTTTCTCTCAAGATAGCCTGATAAATTTATTTCAAAATCATGATACCTTTCCCTACCTAAAGATATGTCATGTTTAAATTCTATGATTTGGGAAATCATTTCATCTGCTTAAGAACTATTCAAAGCATTTAATTGAGACTCCAAAAAATTATCGCTAAGTATACCATCTAAGTCTAAAAAAACGACATAATCAGCCTCAGCTTCTTTTAAACCTATATTCCTACAGGTATTTGCTCCTTTGGGAAGTCGACTCCTATGAATTAGTCTAAATTGACTATCTTGGGAGATATACTGCTTTGCAATTGTATTATCAGTTGAACCATCATCTACAACTATACATCCAAAATCAGATAAAGTTTATAATTTGACACTTTCCCTGTTAAATAAAGGAATAACTACTGTAACTCACAATTGTAAATTGTAAAATTATTATCGTACCAAATGGTCATTTTTTCTTGACACCACTTTTTATATGCCTCCTCATCTTCTATAGTCCAATTTCCTAATAATTGATATTGAGCTTGGTTTGATCTCAACACTTGAAACTCGAAATTGGGAAGACTTAAAAATTCCAAAATAACATTAATCTTATCATTGATATCTTCAAGTCGTATAAATAACTTGCTTTCATTTGGCAAGCTTTGAAATTGAGTTTCTATTACAGAATTCCAATAAGACCAATACCAACAATTTCTTTCAAAAGGAGTCATTTCTTTCCACTCATTTTCTGTTAAATTAACACCTTCTATTTTGGAACCATCCAAACGTCCTATAGTGTAATTTCTTCCAGTGTTTAAAGCCGGAATACATTTATCTTTTCTTATACGATAACCGTACTCCCTATCACAAAACCACCCCCTACTATACATAGAAGTAATAGTAGGCTTTGCTTCCCTTATCAACCAAATAAATTTAGACTTGGGAAATATCTCAAACAAAATACTAATGAGGTTTGAATATTTTTGGTCCGATTCGCCATAAAAGTCTGTGGTAACAACAGAAACTTGGGAATATAAATTAACCAACTCTTGTTTAACTCTTTCTTTAGAAATACTTCCCTGTGCATATTCCGTAGATAACTTAATTAACCTCCCTTTAGGTTCATGACGGCATGTCACGTTTGGATGCTGTGACAATATTTTAGATATGGTTTCACTTCCTGATCGTCCAGTCCCGACAATAAAAAAAGGTTGATGCTCCAAATGCATCACATCGTAAGAAGATTCTAAAGAAACAGGTTTACCGTTAACACCCCCAAACCGCTGCCTCTCTTTATTTTTATTATAAGAATCGATATCTCTATCCTTTAAAATTCTTTGTGGCGCATTACCCACTATTGAATAAGGAGGCACATCCTTAGAAACAACACAACCTAATCCTATAATAGCTCCCTCTCCTATAGTTACCCCAGGACAAATACAAACATTCATCCCAATCCAAACATTACGCTCAATACATACAGATTTGTATATTCGTTCATTATTATAAGGTATAGCATCCCCATTATATTCATGACTACTAGTATAGATCACTAAATTTCTACTAATATGAGTATTATCCCCTATAATTAACCCTCCATCTGAATGAATATATGCGTTATCACCTATATGAATATTATCTCCAAGAGACACCATCTCAGGATGTGTAATCTTAACTTTTCCATTAAGAAATATTGACGAACCTTTTTCTCTTATACGATTCATCATAATTGTTTTTTTATTATCTTCTATTTCATTATTATGGTAGTCCAATACTTCTCGAAGTACAAACCTAGACTTAAATAAAAAGGATCTAAAAATATTTGTATAGATAGCCATAATTACAAAATTTCAAAATTCAAACATACTCCTTCTTTACCTGAATTAGGTAAAATCCCTGTTCCATAAAAATCGCCATTAATTACATTTATAGTGCAAGCATTTCTTAACCAGTCGTACTGTTCAATATTATCCTTAATTAAAAAGTTTAAACTATATCTCCCTTCCATAAAAGGAAATTTATCAATTTTAAAAATAAGTTGCCCTTCTCCTTTTTTTAGATCAAATACTTTTGTTATACAATCAGAACGGAGAGCGGTCACGAAAGTTTTACTAACATCCGTAAAAAAGCCTATAGAAAAAATAACATTTCCAATGTCAACCTTAGAATTATAATTTAATTTTATAAAAAAAGGCTTTCCTGTAACAGCATCCTCTATTATGTTATTCAAGTCATTTAAATTTCTTGCAGTTGATATAGTTAAAAGTTGAACAAGGCCATTTCCTTTACGTTGAGAGGTATCTAAATTATTAGTGTTAACTTTTAAAACAGCATCCATTGTTAAATATTGTGTTATAGTATCTTCTATATCACCTATAAATTCTACCTGTCCATTTTTTAACAATAGCCCTCTATCACACAAATTCTGAATACTAGCCATATTATGGCTTACAAACAAAACCGTG
Organism: Mangrovimonas sp. DI 80; assembly: GCF_001975575.1. Taxonomy (NCBI): domain Bacteria; kingdom Pseudomonadati; phylum Bacteroidota; class Flavobacteriia; order Flavobacteriales; family Flavobacteriaceae; genus Mangrovimonas; species Mangrovimonas sp. DI 80. The sequence goes on from NZ_MSDT01000002.1 coordinate 228,171, forward strand.
CGACCACCACCACTACTGATTTCTTTCATCTTTCCAATGGCCTTCTTTTGAAACTCAGCATCACCAACGGCCAAGACCTCATCCACAATTAAAATTTCTGGTTCTAAAAAGGCCGCTACGGCAAAACCTAAACGCACTTTCATCCCAGAACTATAACGCTTTACTGGTGTATCCGAATACTTGGCACAGCCTGCAAACTCCATAATCTCGTCATATTTGGCATCGATCTCCTTTTTGGTCATTCCTAATATAGTACCGTTCAAATACACATTTTCCTTCCCTGTCATTTCAGGATTCATCCCTGTTCCCACCTCCAATAAAGAGGCTATACGGCCTTTTGCCTTTATGGCCCCAAAAGTAGGGGCTGTAATTTGAGAGATGACTTTAAGCAAGGTACTCTTTCCGGCACCGTTTTTACCAATAATACCCAATACTTCTCCTTTTTTAACCTCAAAGTTGATATTATCTAAAACCTTGACATACTCCCCTTTCTCTGCCTTCTGGGTACGATCGTTAGTAGCACCCACTTTTGAAAAGGGGTCTTCTTTACCGCGAACCCTAGCCCACCAACGATTTAAATCGTGACTGATAGTACCGGTACCAACTTCTCCTAACCTGTAGATTTTGGAGAGATGCTCTACCCTTAACACCACCTCTTCCTCATTTACAGATATAATTGTACAATCTAGTTTAGTTTTTTCCTGTTTCATTTATGCGTTAATAAACTTTATTACAGTATCACATAGCATTGATACGGATAGTCATTTTCAAAATACATGCCACTCCCTTATAGTGATAATTATAGTATGATTTTTTTAAACCGTGTCCATAAAGGTCTTCTCTGTCTTATTAAAGACCAGAACTCCTACCGCTAATACAACTAGCATCAAAACGGTAGTATATGCCAAGCCAAACCAAGAAAACAAACCACTACCCAAAAACATATAACGAAAGGCTTCTATAATATGGATAAATGGATTCCAAAATAAATACGTTTGCATAGCCTCAGGCACGCTTGAAAAAGGCGCTATTACCGATGACACATACATCATTAATTGCACTGCAAAGATTAATAAAAAGGTAAGATCGCGATACTTGGCGGTAAGCGAAGTAAATAAAATACCTGCCCCCATACCAAAACCGGCCATTAAAAGCAGTAATAAAGGAAAGAGAAAAAGTGTAGAATTTAATTGTACCGTCAATTGCCCTGTTAACCAATAATAGAGATATACAACTATAAAAAGCCCAAATTGAATAACAAACTTTATCAGTCCACCAATTACTTTTGATAAAGGCACAATTAACCTTGGGAAAAACACTTTCCCAAAGATATCTTGGTTAGTTTTAAAGGTTTCCGAGGTACTTTTAAAGGTTTCCGAAAAATAATTCCATATGGTTACACCACTCAAATAAAATAAAACAGGAGGTATCCCATCCGTAGAAATGCGGGCAATACGATTAAAAATCACCAAAAACATTAAAGTAGTTAGTAAAGGTTGTACCACATACCAAATAGGTCCCAGTACAGTTTGCTTATAAATGGTTATCACATCACGCTTTACAAACATCTTTAAAAGATCCCGATAACGCCAAATACTTTTAAAGTCAACAGCAAATAAACTAGATTGTGGCTCGATTACAATATCCCAATCTTGCTTTGAATTTTCCTTCATTATATCAAATTTCTTATCGTGCACTTAACTCACACCAGCCCTCTTGTTTTTTGGCAAAAGCAGCTATTTCCAGTAAAATATTTTCTATATTTATTTTAGGAGCCCAGCCCCAAACTTCATTAACCTTTTCTGAATCCAATACCATCCAAGGAATATCAAATGGCCGTTCTGTATTAGTACTTTCTACAGTATTTGGACCAATATTTGTTTCACACCAAGCTGTTAATTGTGCTAAGGACATAGAATTCTCTAGGCCTCCACTTACATTAACAATTTTTGGTTTCCTTGAATTTTTAGGCTCCTTCATCTGCTTCAAAATAAGTTCTGCCAAATCATTGGGATGTAAACAATCCCTAACTTGATAGCCTGACCCACCAAAACCGATATATTTTAATGGTCGATTCTCTTGGAAACTGTGAATCCAGAAGGCAAAAATACCTTGAGCAGGGTGTCCAAACTGCCCCGCACCCGCAAGCACCCCACAACGGTTCACCCATACTGGAAACCCAAAGGTTTCGCCATATTCCAACGCTAAATGTTCTGAGGTTACTTTGGTACTACCGTACAATGAAACAGGAGGTAAGGTACTATAAGTTTCATTCACCCCTTTCTCGGTAATACCAGCAGGGAATACTTGGTCCCTATTTGGTGTGAAGGCTTTATTTTGTTCAGACATTTGCAAGCTTGCCAAATCTGGAATAGAATATACTCTACTTGTGGATAATAATACAAAGCCAGCCTTATGTTGCTTACAATATTCCAAAAGGTTAATAGTGCCTCCTAAATTATGCTCAACGAGCTGTCTACTACTGGTTTTCCCATCAACCCCTGCCAATACAGAAGGATTCGCCGCGGCATCAATTAAAAAATCAGCTTGGGGAATCACTTCCAAATCACTAGCATTCCTAATATCGCCTTTAAATACCGTAATACCCAAATCCTGCATAGGTTTCAGATTGGTCCAACTCCCAGTGCGAATAAAACTATCCAACCCGAAAATTTCGAAATCCGGATTTGTTTTTTTCAAATGCCTAGCAATGGTAGATCCAACAAACCCACAGATTCCTGTAATAAAAATCTTCATATATTACCCTTCTTGTTCTACCAAACGTGTTTTCCACGACTCAACTATCTGTCTTATGGTTTCATCTAAGGAGATTGTAATATCCCAATCAGGATAGTGTGCTTTCATTTTTCTTAAATCACTGTAATAACAGATGTGGTCACCCTCTCTGTTCTTATCAGAATACACGTAGTTCATAGGTTTACCTGAATACTTTTCAGCAATTTTAAATGCTTCCAAAATAGAACAGGTATTATCCTTTCCTCCTCCTAAATTATATACCTCGGCAACTCTCGGAGCCTTTATAAACTCTTCAATGAATCTTGAGATGTCATATGAATGAATATTATCCCTTACTTGTTTTCCTTTATAACCAAAAACAGTGTACTGTGTCCCATCCAAATTACATTTCACCAAATAACTCAAGAAGCCATGAAGTTCTACACCTGTATGATTTGGACCAGTTAAACAGCCTCCTCTAAGCACACAAGTTGGCATATCAAAATACCTTCCATACTCCTGCACACAAATATCAGCAGCAACTTTAGAGGCTCCAAACAAAGAGTGTTTACTTTGGTCTATGGTAAAATCTTCAGCAATTCCAGTCAAATACTTTTCAGCCGCATAGTCCCAACGCGTCTCCAATTCTACCATTGGAATTCTATTAGGAGCATCACCATAAACCTTATTAGTGGACAAATGCACAAAAGGAATATTTGTAGAATATTGACGTGTCGCTTCCAACATATTGAACGTTCCTACAGCATTAGTATCAAAATCATCAAATGGAATGTCTGCCGCACGATCATGACTTGGTTGTGCAGCGGTGTGCACGATGGCATCTGGAGCGATGTCTTTAATGGTTTTCAAGACCCCTTCGCGATCGCGAATATCCAACTCTACATGCGTAAAAGCGTTCAATTCTTTTTCTAATCTAGCTTGATTCCAACGCGTATCGCCTTTCTCTCCAAAAAAGACAGCTCTTTGATTGGCATCGATGCCATAGATTTTCCAACCCAATTTATCAAAGTGCTTACAAACCTCAGACCCAACCAATCCCGATGATCCTGTTACTATTAATTTTTTCATATCCTAAATATTTCTTATCTGTGTTTCTAAATTCAGTTCAACCAACCATCAATACAACTGACAATCAGAGACATTACATTTTTACAACTCTCAAATTTAAATGAATTCTACTATAAATCAAGTGAATTCATAAATATTAAATATAGCTTTACAAGCTATTAAAATTGTCCTTTAAATGCCGCTATGCAACTTTAGCACAACCCTATCAAAATATAACTCTTTTACTTTCCTATCACGTAAACATCAAACCCCAAAGCGTCTAATTTCCCATAATCCAAAATAGTACGCCCATCAAACACAAATGCCGGCTTCATCATATTCTCATATACCTTGTCCCATTCGTAAGCTTTAAACTCATCCCATTCTGTCAACACAGCTACGGCATGTGCTTGTTCCATAGCGTCATATGGATTATCGACCACTGTTACTCTATTTTTTATTTCTTCGGAAGACAGCGTTCCTAAATATTCTAAATCGGAATATATTTGTTCTTCGGTAACCTTAGGATCAAACACGACGATATTGGCCTGTTCTTGAAGTAAGTGCTCTGCCACATAAATGGCCGCACTCTCCCTAGTATCGTTAGTATCCTTTTTAAAAGCCCACCCCAAAAAGGCGATCTTTTTATCTGCAATAGTATTATATAAAGTTGTAATGATCTTTTTAGCAAAACGATACTTTTGGTAATCATTCATGATGATGACCTGCTCCCAGTAATTAGCCACCTCATTTAGTCCTAGAGATTTGGAAATGTATACCAAGTTTAAAATATCCTTTTGAAAACAAGAGCCTCCAAAACCAACAGAGGCTTTTAAAAACTTAGGTCCAATTCTAGAATCTTTCCCAATTGCTCTAGATACTTCCTCTACGTCTGCTTCGGTAGCTTCGCATAATTCCGAAATAGCGTTAATAGAAGACACACGCTGAGCTAAGAAAGCATTAGCTACCAATTTGGATAACTCAGAAGACCATACATTGGTTGTTAAAATCTGTTCTTTTGGAACCCAGCTAGCATAGATATCCACTAAAGCTTGCATTGCTTCTTTACCTTCAGGAGTATCCTCTCCTCCAATCAGCACTCTATCTGGACTTTGCAAATCCTCCACTGCAGTACCTTCAGCTAAAAACTCAGGATTGGATAAAATAGAAAATTTATGACCATTTCCTGTATTCGCTAAAATACTTTTCACCGCTTGAGCTGTTCTTACGGGAAGGGTAGACTTCTCAACAACAATCTTATCTCCCTTAGCTACTCTAGCAATTTGACGTGCACACAATTCTACATATTTTAAATCGGCGGCCATTCCTTTTCCTTCTCCGTAGGTTTTGGTAGGCGTATTTACTGAAATAAAGACCATTTCAGCCTCTTCGATAGCCTTGTCTACTTCAGTAGAAAAAAAGAGATTTCTTCCTCTTGCCTCTTCTACTACTTTATCCAAACCAGGTTCGTAAACCGGTAATTTCGACAAATCTTCGTCATTCCAAGCTGCAATCCTAGCCTTATTAAGATCTACAACCGTTACTTTTACATTAGGATTTTTTTGGGCAATTACAGCCATTGTAGGACCACCGACATAACCAGCCCCTATACAGCATATATTTTTTATTGTCATTACTTTAATTTGAAAGTTTTACTTGCTTTATATCTTCTATGTGTTCTAAAAACCATTGATAGGTTTCTGCTATCCCCTCTTTCAAAGGAATAGAGGCTTGCCAACCTTGTTGGTTCAATTTAGAAACATCCAATAATTTCCTAGGGGTTCCATTAGGTTTGGTCGTATCCCAAATAATCTCCCCTTGATGCCCTACTATTCCCTGAATAGTCAGCGCCAATTCTTTAATTGTGATATCCGTCCCTGTACCAACATTATATAAATGCTCCGAAAGTTCATTTTCAATTGCAAACACCACTGATTTGGCCATATCGTCTACATGCAAAAATTCACGCATTGGCTCTCCACTCCCCCATAAAGTTACAGGTGAATTATCATTTAATTTGGCTTCATGAAACTTTCTAACCATAGCCGGTAGCACATGGGAGGTTTTTAAATCGAAATTATCATTTGAGCCATACAAATTGGTAGGCATCAAACTTACAAAATCCTTTTTGTATTGTTTTCTGATCGCCTCACATGCCTTTACACCTGCAATTTTAGCGATGGCATACCACTCATTTGTCGGCTCCAAACTATCCGTTAAAAGATATTCCTCCTTTAAAGGTTGCGGCGCCAGCTTTGGATAAATACAAGAACTTCCTAAAAACACAAATTTAGCGACATTATGTTTATGCGCTGCATCTATAAGATTGTTTTGAATTTGTAAGTTCTCCATTAAAAATTGGTAGGGAAAATCATTGTTAGCCAAAATACCACCTACCCTAGCTGCAGCGTCAACAATAACATCTGGTTGCTCTTTAGCAATAAACTGTATAACTGCGCTTTGATAGCGCAAATCCAATTCTTCACTAGATTTACCAATCAAATTATTATATCCTTTTTGTTCCAATGCTCGCCAAACAGCAGAACCAACCATACCTTTATGGCCTGCAATATATATTTTTGAAGATGTATCCATTCTTAAAAACTATTCAAAATAATTTAAAATTTGATAATCTCCTTCTTTAAGGTACTGTTCCTTTTTCATTAATTTCAGGTCACTTTGCATCATATCATTCACCAAATCCTTCAAATCATATTTTGGAGTCCAACCTAATTTATTATTTGCTTTAGATGCATCTCCAATAAGCAAATCTACCTCAGTTGGCCTAAAGTATTTAGGATCTACCGCAAGAACTTCTTTCCCTATTTCAATTTGATATTCCGGATTATCACAGGACACTACATAAGCTTTTTCTTCAACACCTACACCTTTAAATTCTAAAGTGACACCAACTTCGGCAAATGCCAAACGTACAAAATCACGTACTTTTGTAGTCTTTCCAGTAGCAATCACCCAATCTTCGGCCTCATCTGCCTGTAAAATCATCCACATCATCCGCACATAATCCTTGGCATGTCCCCAATCGCGCTGCGCATCAAGATTCCCTAAGTAGAATTTATCCTGCAACCCTAAGGCAATCCTTGAAACGGCTCTGGTAATCTTTCTAGTCACAAACGTTTCCCCTCTAATTGGAGATTCATGATTAAATAAAATACCATTACAAGCATACATTCCGTAGGCCTCACGATAGTTTACAGTAATCCAATAAGCATACATTTTGGCAACTGCATAAGGACTACGTGGGTAAAAAGGGGTTACCTCCGACTGCGGGACCTCTTGCACCTTTCCATACAACTCAGATGTTGAAGCTTGATAAATTCTCGTTTTCTTTTCCAATCCTAATAAACGAACAGCATCTAAAATCCTTAAGGTTCCTAAACCATCTGCATTACCAGTATATTCGGGCACTTCAAATGACACATGTACATGACTCATCGCCGCCAAATTGTAAATTTCATCTGGCTGAATCTCTTGAATCAAACGAATCAAGTTTGTACTGTCCGTCATATCTCCATAATGAAGAATGAAATTTCTATGGGATTCATGTGGATCCTGATACAAATGATCAATTCTATCAGTATTGAATAAAGAAGAGCGACGTTTCAACCCGTGTACGACATACCCTTTTTTCAACAAGAATTCACTTAAATAAGCGCCATCTTGACCTGTTACTCCGGTAATAAAAGCTATTTTTTGCTTCATGCAGTTTATTTTCTGTTATAAATATTCAAAACGAAAAGTACAATTATTAATTATTCTTCTCTCATTAGATCAACCTAGACGCACTTCAAAATCAACAAGACACAAAACACCAAAACAAACTCATTAACCGTCAATTATAAAACGTCAAATTCTCACTACATTTTCCAATTCCACATATTCATCATGCAATTGAAACCTCCTCAATTTAATTCTTCCTTTTTCTTTGTAAAAATAAACCGAATCGGACAACCAAAAAAATTATACATCGAAAACATTAAATTTTCAATAATCAAGCAGTTAAATTATCATAATCCTCTATTTTTACATCTTTTTTTGCGATTACGCCACATCTAACCTAACCCCCTTAATCATATTACAAAAATCCATTTTCATCGTTTAAAGACCTATAAATTCGACACAAAGTTACATCTCAAAATTTGTATGATTAATCATTCAAAATTAGTATCTTTATGTGCATATTTGCAGAACAATCAACTTTTTTATCTTAGAAATTATGGGAAAAATTACTTTTTCGTTCTTAATATTGTTATTATCTGCCACTATAGGTTTCGCTCAAGACGACATCACCTTGGTAGCAATTGATCAAGAAAACAATGCAACGACCCCCACTTCAACAGGAAACGCTCTCTCATTATCCTCTGTGGGATTCACAAGAGGAACAGGTGTTTCACAAGGCACACCAACTATACCAGCCTTTACAACCATTAATTGGACAGCAAACGGAACAGAAGCAAATGACACTGAATATATTGAATGGTCCTTAACTGCAGATCCTGGCTATGACGTCATTGTAAATGGTATTGAAATCTTATTAAGACGAACGTCTCCTGGTCCAGATAATTATGAAATCCAATATAGTACCGACAACTTTGCTACGCCAGGTACTACTGCCGGTAGCGGAACGCTTCCCCTAGATGCTAGTGCAGGTTCTGATGCTACTTACAACCCAGAATTCACAGGATTGGGCATACCATCTGGCACAGGTGGCACCATAACCTTCCGCTTATATGCCTGGGGAGCAACAAACACGAATGGCTGGTTGCGCATTATGGCTGGACCAGCCGCTTGGGACCAGTTAGGCATAGAGAGTCCTGGTGCTCTTATCACCGGAACAGTAACAGCCAACACTACCAACAGTACTCAATCTGATATTGTAAGTACTGACTTCAATCCATCAGACAATTTCTATTACAGTGAATACAATGTTACTTCGGGACTGACTATAGAAAATGCATTACAGATTGGGGAGTTTGAAATACGAGATGGTGGAGCTTCTGCACCAGATGCAGATGATCAACCTACCATTCTAACCGATCTAGGATTCACCATTTCCAATTACGAGAATATTGCAACCTTGGCACTTATGGACGCTCTTGGAACTAACATCGCGGAAATAACCTCTGTTGGTGAAAATACACAGTTTTTGGATATCTCAGGCTTACAAACAGAAGATGACGAATCCAATACCTTTAGCTTGTATGCTACATTCAAGACACAGGTAACAGATAATGATCAAATACAAGTCACAATTACAGACGCTGCAGCAGATGCTATTAACGGCTCAAATTTTGCCAGTATAGATGCTGGGGGAGCTGAAACACCTGTTACTGGAGATGACAACCGCATAGAAGTTACCGCTGTTCAAATTGTATTTGACCAACAACCTACTGACACAAATATTTATGTAACCATGACTCCATACCCCACTCTACTAGCAGTGGACAATAATCTAAATGTAGACCTAGACTATGCTGAATCATTTACAGTATCATCTTCTGGCAGCATGGAACCTCCTGCAGGAGCATATAGTTTTGTAAACGGGATTGCTATACTTGATGAAATAATGTTTACTGCTGAAGGCTCAGATATTTGGCTCACAGTAACTATTGGCACACCCCCTATTCCATCTTTTACGGCCTATTCTGAACTTTTTAATGTTAGTGGTCCTTTGTTTACGATAGCCCAACAAGATTTTGACGGTAGCAATCCAGAGTGGCCTTATACAACAGATTTGGCTTTCTTTGGTTCTACTTGGGGAGAAGCTTATTACGGAATTGTAGATACATCTACCGCTACACCATTAAGCAAACCTGAGTTCTCAAGCAATATACTGGGGTTAAATGACTTAAGCGACGGGACAACGCCAACTACCTACGCTACTATTACTTTTGAAGATGTGGATGTAACTATTTTTGATAATATTATTCTGACCTTTGACTGGGAAGTAGTTGGCTTTAATAATGATGATGATGATGTCCAATATCAATTAATCATTGATGGAGTTGGTCAAGGCTACCAATTTCTTTTTGATGGAAACAGTAGTAGCTCTATTACAGATGCCTCAGGCTCTGAAGCCATTTCTATTCCTGATTCAGCATCGTCGGTAGGCTTACAAATCCAAATTAGCAACAATAATCTAAATGACTTTGCTGGTTTTGATAATTTCAAACTAAAAACAGCTTTTGACGGTTTAGTATACAGTAACAACAACTGGCTAAACTCCGAGGCTCCAGATGGCACTACGAATGCTGAAGACGCCTTTATACTTAGTGGAACTTATAACGTAGGCACCAATGTTGGGTTAAATCATCTTTTAATCAATGAAAATGCAGCTGTCACTATTTCCCTGGGACAATCACTTACCTTGAACGGCAACATGATCAACAATGGAACTTTAGAGCTCAATTCGGCTTCAACTTCGTATTCAAGCTTAATTGTAAGCGGTACTGTTAACGGTGAGGTAATTTACAACCGACATGTTAATGAAAACCAAAGTGTAGGAGGAAATGATTTGATTGCCCCTCCATTAGCAGGTCAAACTTTTGGGGAGTTTGCAGCAAACAATTCAAACATCTTTTCAAACCCTTCCATTCCAAGTCAAAAGCTTTTTGGTCCGTTTGAAAAATCATCGGGCACCTATCTTCTTTATGATTCAGTAGACAATGCAAACACTATGTTAATGACAGGAACTGGTTATCGAGCAGCATCATCTGACACAGGCGGATCTACCTTTGCTTTCGAAGGAAATGTAATTACAGAAGACATAAACATACCTATAACTAACAACGGCCCCTCCTATTCTATTTGGAATTTAATTGGTAACCCCTATCCTTCATATGTTAAATTGTCAGATTTTTTAAGCGCTAATAACAGCAAATTCAATTCCATTAAATCAGGTGTTTATGGTTATGACGGTAATGCCCAAGATGGTTGGGCCATATGGAACCAAGCCTATTCCGATGCCAACGTAAATGCAAAGATAACTCCTGGTCAAGGTTTTTACGTATCCTGTGCTACTAGTTCCGCTAATATTAATTTTACAACATCAATGCGAACTACAGGCACCACGGATGATTTTATTGCGGGTAGAATGGACAATACTAGCCCACATAAGGCCTTTTTCAGTATTGAGCTTTTTAATGAAAACAGTTTTTACCAAACCGAATTCTATTTAAATGACAATGCCTCTCTTAGCTTTGACCAAAATTATGATTCGGCACTTTTCGGCAATATTCCCTCATTCTCGGTTTATTCAAATTTAGTAGAAGGCAATGATAATTCCCCTTTAGGCATTCAATCACTCCCAGGGACTATTTCAGAAAGCATAACAATTCCGTTAGGAGTAGAAGCAAAACAAGGGCAACAAATCAATTTTTCTCTTTCCAATTCTACATTAGACCCAAGTGCTGAAGTATATTTGGAAGACAATGTAAAAAATACTTGGACTCTACTTAATACTTCAAACTACTCTTTGACAACTGATGCTGACCTTAGTGGTGTAGGAAGGTTTTATCTTCACCTTTCAGCTAATGCTTTAGGAATTGAACATAACCTTTTGGAGACTTTAAAAATTTATTCCAACAGTAACTCCATTAGAGTAGTTGGAGATATAATTCGGAATACTTCTCTAAAAGTTTATGATATACAAGGTAGGCTGGTTTTAAGTGAAAACACACCTAAAGCTACAACTTCGCATACTATGGACACATCAAACTTAAGTCACGGCACTTATGTGATACAAATTGAAAATGAAAATGGTAAAAAAACTAAAAAACTAATTCTATAATATTAGTCATAAACAATTTGCTAACTATAATTATTTAGTACTTTTGACTCAACTCGATTGTCTTATGAAAAAAGAGAAACAACAAAACAACATAACAAGAAAAGAGGCTATGTCCAAAATGGGGAAATACGCAGCTTTAACGGCAGTGGGAACCTTTTTGATCCTTAACCCTCAAAAATCTCAGGCCCAATCAGTTACAGACCCTTCTGATCCTGGAGGAAATCCTTTTGGAGGTCTAGGGGGATAACAAACTTATTTTTATCATTTTTTTGAAAGAAAATCTACAACCTAAATATAAAAGCACGATAGGAAAATCTATCGTGCTTTGGTTTTTTAACAGTAATAGGTATGTTATTGTTAACAAATCCACATACAATTATATAAAATTGTATTTGATCTGCGACTCTATTGATAATTTTGAAAAACAAATATCCAATCATAAAATCAATTCAAAAGAGCTTTACAGAGATATAGAAAACTTTCTAATGGATTGCATCCAAAAAGAGGTTACCCCAATCACCTCAGCTTATCCAAATCTTGATTGTAGCCATAAAACAAATAATTCACTTCTATACTCCATCCAAGGAAAGACAATTGAGGTCAACCACGCTACAAAAACTCTAAAATCCTATTTACACCCAAATATTAGCCATCTTATAGCCAAAAAAAGGAATCGACTTGATTGTCGCTTTGACATTCTAAATGATAAGAACAATCTATTACTCTACAAAAATCAAGAACTTCAATATGCCTTCCCTAAAAAGGACTACCACCTCCTTCAAGGAAAATTCAACTTCTTGTTGCTATGTGAGCTTTACAACAAAGAAGAACGCAATTGGTTAGGCACCTTCCATGCATCAACCTTGGGAAATGGAAAAGAAGCGATCATGCTTATAGGTGATTCCGGTAATGGAAAAAGTACTTTAAGTGCACTTCTGATGGCTCATGGTTTGGATCTCATTTCGGATGACATTACGGCTATGTTAGCTGATAATTTACATATCTACAGAAACCCGAATGCTATTTCCATAAAACAAGGAGCCTTTAAAATAGTAAAGCCATTCTTTCCAGAAATGGACGCCTATGATGAAGTTTTCATCAACGAGAGCAAAGGATATGTGAAGTATATTCCTCCTACCAACATCAAGCCTACAAAGTTTGATTTTCCATGCAATAAAATTGTCCTGGTAAAATACGACCAAAATGCTCCTAACACTGTACTAGCGGAACTAAATCCTGCAAAAGCACTAGAAACCCTCATCCCTGAATCTTGGATTTCACCAGACCCCAAACATGCTAAATTGTTTTTGAATTGGCTAGAAACAGTAGAGTTTTACTCGCTAACCTACAATAATAACGAAGAAGCCATTTTAAAATTTAAATCGTTGTTTTCTAATTAATCGTATATTACCAACTCACTAATTACAGCACATGCCTTCCCTAAAATCGACATTTTTAAGGATTGCGGAGATCTTAAGCTTTGAATCTAATGATTCTCAATTACGACAATCCCTTTCTTCCCCTGAAATGGACTGGGACAATTTGGTGAGAGTTGGCAGCAGCCACCTCATACTCCCGGCAATTTACAACAGACTACAAGCAAAACAATTATTGGACACACTTCCCAAAGAACTCATTGAATACCTAGAGGAAATTAACAGCTTAAATCTAAAAAGAAATAAACAGATCTTCAAGGAAGTTCAATTTATTTGTCAACTTCTTACCAAACATCAAATAAACCATGTTTTCGTAAAGGGCACAGCCTTGTTGGCAAGTGGTGTGTACAAAAGCTTGTCTGAGCGGATGATTGGAGATATTGATATATTGGTTCAGGAAAACCAAATTGAACAAGCTTTTAAATTACTACAAGAGGAAGGCTATAACAAATATTACACCTTCAGTTACCAAGTCAAAAACCACAGACATTTCCCAAGACAAGTGTCGGATGGTAAATTGGCTGCTGTAGAATTACACACAGAGCTGCTACAATTTCAACACAGGAAATTAATTAACCTTGACGAAATGCTTCAAACCAAACAATTGGTTAATGGTATCTCGATTCCTAATAATTATTATCTCAATCTGCATACCATCCTAAGTTGGCAAATAAATGACCATGCCTACTTCTACAACCGTTTATCGCTTAAAAATAGTTATGACAGCCTCGTTCTTGGTCTTAATAAAGATGAAAAGCTATTGAACTCTTTACTTTCAATTAATATATGTGCCGCTTACATTTCCTTAAATACAGCTTTGTTTAAAGAATATGACCAGATTAAATTTGTTGGAAGCCTAAAGTTTAAACAAAAAAAATACCTATACACCTTAAGCCATCAACGCTATGCCAGACTTGATTACACCCTAAAATATGCTTATGTAAACACAAAAGAAAGAGTGGTTACCTTTGCTACCAATAAAAGCTATAGAAGCCATATTCTCAAAAATAAATTTTTCAAGAGGAAGAAAACCTAGTAACCAGCAAAGTGGAAGTTGAGCATTTGCTTGGTCTTGGCATAGATCTCAGGAAATAGAGATTTAAACTCTTGAGGTGTTTCGATAAAAGTCTCAATAATTACAGCTATAAATTCAAATTGATTGGTATAAGCATAATTTCTGAAGTATTCTGATTCTACCAATGATTTTCGTAACCCTTCATCATTTGACAATAAGTCTATCAACTCCTTGAATGAATCGGAGAAAATTGCAGAACTAACATCCCCTTCCTTGTAACTATTCAAATGAATGGCGTGTGCAAATTCATGGATCCCCAAATTCAAATTGTCATTTTCAATTTCATAACCCGCTTCAAAATCTTTCCATGACAATACCAATGCTTGCAATTTAGGGTTGAATTCTCCTTTATGGTAGGAATCATTAATTTTGGAATAGAAGGCTTCTGGATAAATAAATATTTTGTCAATAAGCCCAATGTAAAAATCCCGGAATCCAAAGGTTAACATAACAGCAGTAGCAGAAATAAGCACTTTCATTTCTTCTGTCACCTCAACCCCATCTCTTCCAATAAAATCCTTATCCGAGATAAAAGAGGCCACCCTATGCTCAAAAAAACGCTGTTGTTTGGGATACAACTTTTTGTAGAAACTGAATTTATTTCGAAGAATGGAAAGCTGTTTCTTATTTAATGACTTCAACAAAAAAGGAACATGCACGTACAAAGGCCTTTTGTATCTAATAACATATCTAAATTCAAACATTCTCCATGCAAAGTACATAAGCATAAAAAAAAGTCCGACTAAAAAAATGCCCATTACAGTTGAATCTACTCCCGACAAAATATTATAAAGATTTGATAATTAGTTTCACAAATAACGAGAAATACTTTGATTGATTATAAAAAACATTAACTTAACATTTTTTATCCATCGTTCAGCAACAACAAAAAAGTTAAAAAATCTCAAGGAACTCAAAATTCAATACCCTACCCTATTTTTGACTTTTCTATTTTGGGCCACCTTAAGAATTATATGTATCACCCCTAATTTTGTGACATGTAAAAGCCTACCTAATCTCACGAGTACTTATTTATACATATAATTAAAATTTTCACTAATATCAGCTTCACTTTCCACAAAACGAAACACCAATGCAACCAACTGTAAATCAATAACAATTTTTATAAAAAAAAAAAAAATATAAATCGATTTTCTTATTAGAATTAACGATAAAAGTTGTTCCATAAAACACCCGCTTTTAAGAACTATATAATCATTTCTTCATCGGAAATATAAGTCATTTATCGTCTTTTTTCTATCCCCGCATCAATAAAACATAATTTAACATAATGACAATCAGATAATTACGACCTTAAAAAGTCTTAATTAAGATTAAACATTAATCAAACCTCCCAAATTCCACATTATTCCCACTTATGCATGGTGTTAACCAACACAAACCAACATGAGTGCAAAACTATTTTTTAAGGTAATTTTATTTTTTCTCTTTTCGACAATAAAGTTTTATTCACAATCTACAGATTGCAAATTTATAACTACTTGGCAAACCACTACTGCTAATCAACAAATAGGTTTAAATCTTAATGGAACAGTAACCAGTATAGATTGGGGCGATGGTATAATCACTAGTGATGGAACAAATGTTCATACATATACCTTACCGGGAGAGTATCAGATTGCTATCTCAGGTAATTTAACCAAACTAACCTTATCGCATTATAGCGGATTGATTTCTGTTGACCAATGGGGGTGCAGTCAGTGGGAAACGATGGCTAATATGTTCCGTGATTGTATTAATCTATCTGCTATAAATGCAACGGACACGCCTAATTTATCCAATGTAACAGATATGAATTCAATGTTTTGGAATACAGCTATCGGTAATGGCACAGGGAATTGGAACTGGGACACGAGTAATGTTGAGAATATGAGTTCTCTTTTTTTGGAAGCTAACCAATTTAATAAGGATATTGGCCCCTGGGACACTAGTAAAGTTACAGATATGAATAACATGTTTCATGGTGCGGGCATTTTTAATCAAAATATTGGCAATTGGAATACTGGTTATGTAACCAATATGAGTTTTATGTTTGGGTCTTGTACAAATTTCAACCAAGATATTGGAGGTTGGGATACCAAGAATGTTACAGATATGAATAGTATGTTTTCTGGTGCATCTAGTTTCAATCAAGATATAGGCACTTGGAACACAGGCAATGTTGTGAATATGCAGCAAATGTTTAGAAATGCACTAAATTTTAATCAAAATATAGATAGCTGGGACACAGGGAATGTGTTCACCATGAGAAATATGTTTAATAATGCACAACTATTTAATCAAAACTTGAATAGTTGGAATACCGGTAGTGTAACCGATATGCATGGAATGTTTGATCAAGCTTATGCTTTCAACCAAAATATTGGCAATTGGGATACAAGTAATGTTATCACTATGGAAAATATGTTTTCTCAGGCAACCAGTTTTAATCAGGATATTGGCAATTGGGATACTTCAAACGTTACCAATATGAGAAATATGTTTCATAGAGCTACTAATTTTAACCAAGACATTGGTAATTGGGATACGGGTAATGTATCAACTATGGAAGGGATGTTTTCCAACGCTTCTTCCTTTAATCAAGATTTAGGAAATTGGAATGTTGAAAAAGGAATGGATTTTCGATTTTTTTTAGTAAACACAGCACTTAGCATTGCCAACTATGATAGTTTGTTAATCGGTTGGCGTACACAAAACTTACAACCAAGTAGAAGGCTTGATGTTACAAGTAAATATTGCGCAGGTGAAGAGGCTAGGGAAAGTATAATTACAAATTTTGGATGGGATATTAGAGATGAAGGCAAAGCAGGTCCAATGATTAATGACCTCCCAGACCAAACAGCTGTAGGCAGTTTCACCTTTCCAGCTATAACAGGTTCTAATTTGTCCGGCAACGAAGCCTACTACATAGAAACAGGTGTCACGGGTATAAAATACAATGCAGGTGATGTGGCTAACTATTCAGACTTCCCGAGTTATCCCGTAACGATATACATCTACGATGAAGCCTATCCCGGTTGTAGCGACATTCAGGAGTTCTTGTTAACAATTGAAGAAGATAATGCCTGCGCCTTTATAACTACTTGGCGAACAACTACAGCTAATGAGTCTATACAAATTCCAATATCAGGGGCCTTTACCTACAATTACAATGTTGATTGGGGAGATGGAACAACCACAACTAATGAAACTGGATATGCTTCACATATCTATGCTACCCCAGGAACATATCAGGTTAGCATTTCAGAAAACTTACCTTATCTCTACTTTGGACAGTCTCCTACAAATGCAGCCAAAATACTTTCGGTGGAGCAATGGGGGTGTCAACAATGGGAAAACATGGTTTCCTCTTTCCAATATTGTTCCAATTTAGTCATAAATGCAAAAGACACTCCCGATCTTTCGAAGGTTGTTTCTATTCAGGCTATGTTTTGGGGATGTACAACCTTAGGCGGAGGCACAGGGAATTGGAACTGGGATACTAGCAATATAAATAATATGCAATATGTATTTCAAGATGCGACTAATTTTAATTCAGATATAACAGGCTGGAATACAAGTAAGGTTACAACTATCTATGGTATGTTTAAAGCTGCAGCTAATTTTAATCAAGATATTGGCAACTGGGATACTAAGAATGTTATCAATATGGAGCATACTTTTGAGCAGGCTACCAATTTTAATCAAAATATCGGAACATGGGACACAAGCAGTTTGCTTAACATGAATTTTATGTTTAATGAGGCCTCAAATTTTAATCAGGATATTGGCAACTGGAATACAAGCAAGGTTACTGAAATGGTTGGGGTATTTGCTTTCGCTATAAGTTTCAATCAAGATATTGGAAGTTGGCATACAGGAAATGTAACTTCTATGGGGGTAATGTTTTCTAATGCAACGGCTTTTAATCAAGATATTGGTAATTGGGATACAAGTAAGGTTACTGAGATGGGAGGCATGTTTAATCATGCTGTTAATTTTAATCAGAATATAGGATCATGGAACACAGGTAATGTTACAAGCATGAGCAGTATGTTTGCTCATGCTGAAACTTTTAATCAATATATCGGCAATTGGGATGTAAGTAACGTTGCTAATATAGGATACATGTTTGGATATGCCTATGCTTTCAATCAGGATATTGGTGATTGGAACACTAAAAATGTAACCATGATGAGTCGTACTTTTGATAGCGCAACATCATTTGATCAAGATTTAGGAGGTTGGAATGTAGAAAATGTCACTGATTTTGATTTAATGTTCTACTCTGCAACATTATCTATCCCAAATTACGACAGTTTGTTAATTGGATGGAATGCTCAAAATTTAAATCCCAATATAGACCATTTTCATGGTGGTTATAGCCAATATTGTGCAGGAGAAGCTGCAAGAGCCAATATGATTGCTAGCGATGGATGGAACATATTAGACGGAGGCAAAGCCGGCCCAATGATTAATGACATCCCAGACCAAACTGTTTTAGGGAGTTTTACTTTTCCAGCTATTACAGGCATTAACCTTTCAGGAAATGAAGCTTACTATACAGAGTCTAATGGTTCAGGATCCGTGTATTATCCAGGAGATCAAATTAATTATACAGATTTTGCTAATTACCCAATAACTATTTACATCTATGATGAATACTCTCCTGAATGTAGTGATGAAGAAGATTTCCAATTAATTATTCATCCCATCCCAAATTGTACTTCTTTGACAAACCCTCTAGATTTAGAAATAGGAGTTTCAACAAGTACAAATCTATCCTGGAATAGCTCTGAAAATGCCACTGGATATTATCTAACCGTCGGGACAACCCCAGGGGGAAACGATATACTTAATGCTGTTGATGTTGGCAATGTTACTAATTATGACTTACCTAATGAACTACCAGACAATACCCTAATTTATGTCTTAATACAGCCATATAATTCTTATACCGATGCACAAGGATGTGCTGAAGAAAGTTTCACCACTGAAGAGGTACTGGCCCCTCCCACAGCATGTGCCACCCTGACAAGCCCTTTGAACGGGAACACCAACGTTTCCATTACAGCCAATCTCAGCTGGACAAGTGTGGACGATGCCACCGGCTATTATCTTACCATAGGAACAACCCCAGGAGGAAACGATATACTTAATGCAGTTGATGTTGGCAATACAACTACCTACAATCTTCCTTCAGACTTCCCTGAAAACACAATGATATACGTGATGATAGTGCCCTACAACGGCGCAGGGAATGCTACGGGATGTCCCGAAGAATCCTTTACCACTGAAGAGGTACTGGACCCTCCAACTGAATGTGCCGAACTGACAAACCCGATGAACGGGGACACCAACGTTTCCATTGCAGCCAATCTCAGCTGGAAAAGTGTGGACGATGCCACCGGCTATTATCTTACCATAGGAACAACCCCAGGAGGAAACGATATACTTAATGCAGTTGATGTTGGCAATACAACTACCTACAATCTCCCTTCAGACCTCCCTGAAAACACAACCATTTACGTGATGATAGTGCCCTACAACGGCGCAGGGAATGCAACGGGATGTCCCGAAGAATCCTTTACCACTCAAGAGATACTGGACCCTCCAACGGCATGTGCCGAACTGACAAGCCCTTTGAACGGTGACACCAACGTTTCCATTGCAACCAATCTCAGCTGGACAAATGTGGACGATGCCACCGGCTATTATCTTACCATAGGGACTACCCCAGGAGGAAACGATATACTTAATGCCGTCGATGTTGGCAATGCAACTACCTACGACCTCCCTTCAGACCTCCCTGAAAATACAACCATATACGTGATGATAGTGCCCTACAACGGCGCAGGGAATGCTAAGGGATGTCCCGAGGAATTCTTTACCACTCAAGAGATACTGGACCCTCCAACGGCATGTGTCGAACTGACAAGCCCTTTGAACGGTGACACCAACGTTTCCATTGCAGCCAATCTCAGCTGGACAAATGTGGACGATGCCACCGGCTATTATCTTACTATAGGGACTACCCCAGGAGGAAACGATATACTTAATGCTGTTGATGTTGGCAATACAATCAACTACGACCTCCCTTCAGACCTCCCTGAAAACACAACCATATACGTGATGATAGTGCCCTACAATGGTGCAGGAACTGCTACGGGATGTACCGAGGAATCCTTTACCACTGAAGAGGTAGAAAAGTTTGCAATTCCTAGTTTTTTCAGTCCTAACAATGATGGATATAATGATTATTGGAAAATTTCAGACCCAAATAACATTATCCTTAAAATCCATATTTACGACAGATATGGAAAGTTAATTGGTGATGTAGAAAATTCATCAAATGGATGGGATGGCTTTTACAACGGAAAAACTCTTCCTTCAAGTGATTATTGGTATTTAATCGAAGATAAGAATGGTAATACCCTAAAAGGTCATTTTAGTTTAATTAGATAATTTCCTCAAAGACTATAAAAATTAATAAGAAAGCTATTGACACAATATTATTTTCAATAAGCATTCAAAAAACACGATTGTACCACAAATTGTACCATTTACATAAAATTGAGACACAAAAAAAAGCTATAATGTTATATTTTAACAATATAGCCTTTACTCAAAGTGACCGCGGAGGGATTCGAACCCCCAACCCTCAGAGCCGAAATCTGATATTCTATCCAGTTGAACTACGCAGCCAATATTACTTTATTTCTTACTAAGACAATTTAGCCTTAACGATACTTGCAATAGTTTTTCCATCAGCTTTTCCAGCCAATTCTTGATTAACAGCTCCCATAATTTTCCCCATATCTTTCATTCCTTCTGCACCAACTTTTGCTATAGTAGCAACCACTACAGCTTCTACCTCTTCCTCGCTCAATTGCTCCGGCAAAAACTGACTGATAACTTCTGCCTGCGCCAATTCTGGCTCAGCTAAATCCTCTCTATTTTGCTCCATAAAAATAGTGGCACTATCCTTACGTTGCTTTACAAGTTTAGAAACAATTTTCAATTCCTGCTCTTCGGTTAGACCTTCTGCAGATCCTGATTCGGTTTGCGCCAACAAAATCTCAGATTTAATAGCTCTCAAAGCCGCCAAAGCTGTTTGATCTTTAGCCTTCATTGCCGTTTTCATAGCAACCATTACTTCTTCCTGTAAACTCATAATAGGGTGTTTTATTGAACTGCGAAGATAATAAAAAATTAAGATTGCATCTGTCAGTTTTGGGATTGAAAAACCACTTGTTTTACAAAAATAAAAAACCCGGAAAGCCACCATAATACCTCCCGGGTTTGACACAAGTGTGATACACTAAACTAAATTTGCTATTAATCTACGTTGTCGTGTAAAAATGAATTGTTACTCCTTAATTGAATGTCATCGTTGTCGTCAGTTCCAACAGACATTCTGGAAGCATTGGTTTCAGAAGAGTGCTGAGACTCTGCCAAATTCACACCCTGTCGTTTGTAAGCAGGTTCTTTTTCTATTTCGTCAATCTTTGCTGTATTGAATTTATAGTTGAAATCCTTCATTTTACGTCGTCTCTCATCAGCGCGCTCTTTTAGAAGGTCAGAGATAGGACTATTCATAGGATCCACTTCTTCTACTTCACGTCTTTGAGGTTGCTCTGGTTCTACTACCTTACGTTCAAAAATGATATCCTCTTCAACTTTAGTTTCTCTTTTCAACTTAGCTTGACTGCTAGATGTATCATTATCCATAAAGTCGTCCAAAGCGTAACGTTTTTCACCATGTTCATTGGCTTCCGTTACTGGAACAACTTCAATATGGTCATTTACCTTAATATTTTTGATCTCTCTAATGCTTCGTATTTCATCATCAAGATTGAACAACATTTTAGGCTCATTTCCCATACCATGCTTAGGCTTCTCTTCCTGTTTTGGAGGTGTACTTAAAGGCAAATCGAAGGTCAAGGAAATCTGCTCTTCTTGCTCATATTCCCTTGTAATCTTCTTCTCTTCCTTAGCCTCTTGAACCGGAGTGATGATAAAATCTTCTTCACTCATCGTTTTGTGGTCCAAAACCTCTTCGTAAGAAACATTGATATTCTTGATAAACTCGGTTGTTGGAATCAATTCAGAATGCGGCTTAGTTGGAGCCACTTCATCCTCTTCTTCATCCATCAAAGTATGAACTACCATTTTTGGAGCCTTAGGCTCTTCCTTTTCCAAAACAATGTCAGGAGTAATGATCGCAGGATCTTGTTCCTTCACCTTTACTTCATCCTTATCATCTTCAAGGGCGTGAACCACTTTCTTTATTTCGGTATTGGAAATCTCGTGTTGTTGATCAATGTTAAATCCAGTAGCAATGATGGTTACAGAGATAGATTCTTGAAGCGATTCATCTTCACCTACCCCCATAATGATATTGGCACCATGCCCAGCTTCGTTTTGAATGTGGTCATTGATTTCTCCAATTTCATCGATAGTAATTTCCTGAGATCCAGAAACGATAAGCAACAATACGTTTTTGGCTCCAGTAATTTTATTATCGTTCAACAATGGCGAATCCAAAGCTTTCATAATAGCTTCCTGTGCACGCGTTTTACCGGAAGCAGAAGCAGACCCCATTATAGCAGTTCCACTATTGCTTAATACGGTTTTGGCGTCACGTAAATCGATGTTTTGGGTATAGTGATGCGTAATTACTTCCGCTATCCCTCTAGACGCGGTGGATAAGACCTCATCAGCCTTTGAGAATCCAGCCTTAAACCCTAAGTTACCATAAACCTCACGCAGTTTGTTGTTATTGATAACGATCAAAGAATCTACATGACTTCTCAGTTTTTCAATTCCTCTTTGGGCTTGCTCGTTTCTTGTCTTTCCTTCGAATTGGAAAGGCATGGTCACAATTCCTACAGTTAAAACATCCAGTTCTTTCGATAATTTGGCAATTACAGGAGCTGCTCCAGTACCAGTTCCACCGCCCATTCCTGCAGTAATGAATACCATTTTTGTATTGGTATCCAACATGCGTTTAATATCTTCTAAACTTTCCAAAGCAGCCTGCTCCCCAACTTCTGGGTTGGCACCTGCTCCTAATCCTTCGGTTAAATTTACCCCTAATTGGATCTTGTTTGGGACACCGCTATTTTGCAGTGCTTGAGAGTCTGTATTACAAATCACAAAGTCAACGCCCTTAATTCCTTGCTGGAACATGTGGTTGATGGCGTTGCTTCCTCCACCTCCAACACCAATCACCTTGATAACGTTGGATTGGTTTTTTGGTAAATCGAATGCAATATTCCCAAATTCGTTAATGTTGCTCATATAATTAGTTCTTTACTGGATTTATATTAATTATTCTGCGTTATCTAAAAAATCTTTTACTCGTTCTGTTAGTTTATCCAAGAAGGATTTTCGCTCCTTTCTTGGCGGCTCCTGAGGTTGCTCTTCCTCAACAATATCTTCAGCAGGAGTCGGATCTACTTCAGGTTCTTCAACCACTTCCTCAACAACTTCTTCCTCAATCCGTCTGCGCTCTTGACGCTTTAAGCCGTCCATCACCAAACCAACAGCTGTAGCATATAGAGGGCTCGCCACATCTTCGTCACTGTCTCCAGCTAAATGCTCGTTAGGATACCCAATTCTGGTATCCATTCCTGTGATATATTCTACCAATTGCTTTAAGTGCTTTAATTGGGCACCTCCACCCGTCAACACAATTCCTGCAATCAGCTTCTTTTTCTGCTCTTCGTGGCCGTAGTTTTTGATTTCAACATAGACTTGTTCTATGATTTCAACCACGCGTGCATGGATGATCTTTGATAGGTTTTTCAAAGTAATTTCCTTTGGCTCCCTTCCTCTCAATCCTGGAATGGACACAATCTCATTATCCTTGTTTTCACCTGGCCATGCCGATCCAAATTTTATTTTCAACAATTCGGCCTGCTTTTCAATAATTGAACAGCCCTCCTTGATATCTTCTGTAATTACGTTTCCTCCAAAAGGAATTACCGCCGTATGACGGATGATTCCATCCTTGAAAACCGCCAAATCGGTAGTACCACCCCCTATGTCGATAAGTGCGACTCCTGCTTCCTTTTCTTCTTGGCTCAAAACGGCATTAGCAGATGCTAAGGGTTCCAAAGTGATGCCTTCCAACTCCAACCCGGAACTTTTTACACATCGACCAATATTTCTGATAGAGGACACTTGCCCAACGACTACATGGAAGTTGGCTTCCAAACGTCCACCATACATCCCGATTGGCTCTTTGATTTCGGCTTGACCATCAACTTTGTACTCTTGAGGCAATACATGAATGATCTCTTCACCCGGCAACATCACCAATTTGTGCACTTGATTGATCAACATGTCAATATCATCATCATCAATTACCTTATCGGAATTTGTTCTAGTGATATAATCGCTATGTTGCAAACTACGAATGTGTTGTCCTGCAATACCTACAGTTACCCCTTCAATTTTATATCCAGATTCCGCTTCGGCTTCTTGAACCGCTTGCTGAATGGACTGAATGGTTTGGGTAATGTTGTTAACCACACCTCTGTGCACACCTAAACTTTTGGATTTTCCAATTCCAAGAATCTCAACTTTTCCGTAATCATTTTTACGACCTATCATGGCCACAATCTTTGTGGTCCCTATGTCTAATCCTACTGAAATCTTATTATTTTCCATTCCTTACTTTTTGGTGCAGATGACCTGGTTATCAAATTTTAAGTTCACCGCTCTATAACTGTCAAGTGTTTTATCTTTATAGGCCAATTGGTAAAAGGCCTTGAGATTGTTTATTTTTTTGTTAAGTTGTTTTAAGGTTCCAACCTTCACTACAAAGTCGTTCAATCTAAATTTTAGTTCTATGGATTTGTCTTCGTTCTGGTGAATTTCTACAACGTGCTGTCTTAAAAATTCATCTGCATAAACCTTGTTAGCAATCTTGTAAACGTTCTGTAAATCATTCTTTACAATGGTACCTGTCACTAATGGCACTCTTGCGGAATAATTTGCAGACAAAGGCATGTAGGAGCCTTCGGTGTCTATATAGTAGGATGCGTTTGTATTTACTCTTGCAATAGGTTGTTTTTGCTCAATTTCTGTGGTGATCACTCCATCAACACTCATAAATACTTGAGCCTCCTTAATCAATGGGTTAGAATTCAGGGCAGTCTCTAGGTATTTCAAATCTATAATTTCTTTAGGTTTGTTTGCAATTGGCTGTTCATTTTGTATTAACAACTTACTAACAGCCTGATGCGTAATGAATAAATTATCATCTCCAACAAAGTTGATTTGTGGAGCACTCACCTTGCGTTTGGCATTTCTTACAGAGGAAAATGCAAACAGCCCACTCACCATAATGAGCAGGATCATCAGCTTTATATGTCCTTTGTTAATTCGCAACGCTTAACGCTTGTTTTATAGATTGTACTTCTTCTCCTATATCGCCAGCTCCCAATGTTAAAACCACTGAAGCTTCCGATGTTTTTATAGCCGAAATCAACTCCGATTTTTCAACCAAAGCCTTATGGTTATTTGCTACTTTATCCAACAACCATTGAGAAGTTACCCCTTCAATTGGCAACTCTCTAGCTGGATAGATATCCAATAATATCAATTCATCAAATTTTGACAACTGCTCGGCAAATTCATCCACAAAATCACGGGTTCTACTGAATAAATGAGGTTGAAATACAGCCAAGACCCTTTGCCCTGGATACATTTCTCTCACAGCTTCATAAACCGCTCTAATTTCTTCCGGATGATGCGCATAGTCATCAATCAACACCTTATCATTTGTCTTTAAATGATAGGTAAATCTGCGTTTAACCCCCTTATAAGACGCTAATGCTTTGGCGAGCTGCTGGCGAGGGACTCCATATTCTGCAGACATCGCCAAGGCAATTAACGCATTCGACAGATTGTGTCTACCAGGTAGGTCAAATTTGAAATCTTCAAGAATGGTTCCGTTAGGTGTTTTTACATCAAACACATAGGCTCCTTCTTCTATTCTAATATTTTGTGCAGCATAGTCGGAATCATCCTCTATACCGTATGTTATTCCTTTTAAAGGCAAACCATTTCTAACGAACAGTTTCCCTTCTGGTTTTAATTGCTTTGTAAACTGAACAAACGATTCCTGAAGTGCTTCCTTTTCTCCATAGATATCCAAATGGTCGGCATCCATGGAGGTGATACAAGCCATATTAGGAAACAAGGTTAAAAAGGATCTGTCAAATTCATCGGCTTCAACAACTGTTACCTCAGTTCCTTCCAAAATCAAGTTGGAATTATAGTTTTGACTGATTCCTCCCAAAAAAGCGGTTACTTCCACCCCACATTCCTTCAACAAATGCCCAAGTATACTAGTGGTTGTGGTTTTCCCGTGAGTTCCCGCCACAGCTAGACAGAAGGTTTGCTTGGTAATTTCTCCCAACACCGCAGAACGCTTCATTACCATAAAACCATTGGATTTGAAATATTCCAATTCTTTGTGATTTTTTGGCACCGCAGGTGTATATACCACTAAGGTATTTTCAGGATTCAGAAAACGCGCTTCAATTTGATCCACAGCATCTTCAAAATGTACTTTAATGCCGAGTTCTTCCAAGGCAACCGTCACTTCGGTCTTGGTTTTATCATACCCAGCCACATACTTATTGTTGGCTGCAAAATATCGTGCCAAAGCACTCATGCCTATGCCTCCAATTCCTATAAAATAGACGTTATGTATGTGTTTAAATTCCATTTATTTCTTCAAAAGTTTTTCAACTTCATCCACAATGTCCTTGGTAGCATTTACCAAAGCCAGTGTTTTTATATGTTTACTCAACGACTCTCTTTGCTCTTTTGAACTCAATAATTTTGAGAACTCAGACTGAAAGTCGTTATCTAAATCTTGTTCTTTTATCATTACCGCGGCCTGTTTTTCAACAATGGCCATGGCATTTTTGGTTTGGTGGTCTTCCGATACATTTGGCGACGGGATAAAAATTACTGGTTTCCCAACCACACACAATTCCGACACCGAACTTGCACCAGCCCTTGAAATGATGACATCTGCAGTGGCATAAGCCATATCCATATTGTTCAAAAATGGATGCACCTGTACACCTTCCATTTCGTTGTAGCGTTTATATTGTTGATAATACAACTTGCCACATTGCCAAATTATCTGGACATTTTGCTCTTGCAAATACTCCAGTTGACTTTCCACCAATTCATTTATTCTTCTAGCCCCAAGACTTCCTCCCAAAACCAACAAGGTATGTTTACCATGCTTTAATTTGAAGATGTCCTTAGCTTCAATTGTTTTATTGTCAATTTCCAATAAATCCTGGCGGATTGGGTTGCCCGTTTTTACCAATTTTTCCTTTGGAAAAAAACGTTCCAAACCATCATAGGCCACACATATTTTATCCACCTTCTTTGCCAAAAGCTTATTGGTGATTCCCGGGAAGGAATTCTGCTCTTGAATCAAACTTGGAATATGTTTGGAAGACGCCACATACAGTAACGGCCCACTTGCAAATCCACCAGTACCAATAACGATATCTGGCTTAAAAGTTTTGATAATTTTCCGTGAACGCAACAAACTAAGTCCCAATTTGAAAGGAAACATTGCATTTTTCAAAGTCAACTTGCGTTGAATTCCGGAAATCCAAAGTCCCTCGATAGAATACCCAGCTTGGGGCACCTTCTCCATTTCCATTCTATCATTGGCACCTACAAACAAGAATTTAGCCTTCGGGTAACGGGACTTTAATTCATTTGCAATGGCAATGGCAGGATAGATATGACCTCCTGTACCGCCTCCAGACAATATGATTTTATAGTTCCCCATTATATCGCTTCACTTAAAATTTCAAGTGGATTTTCTTCAATATTTATATCTTCTTCCTGCACTTTTATCTCTTCCCTTTGAGCACTTACACTCAAAATGATTCCTACCGCCAAACAGGTCATCCAAATAGAGGTTCCCCCACTACTTATCAATGGCAACGTTTGTCCCGTTACCGGAAACAATTCTACGGCAACCGCCATATTGATCAAGGCCTGAAATACGATTGGTAAACCAACACCTAAGACCAATAATTTTCCAAACACAGTATCCGACTTTTGGGATACAATTACCACCCTAAACAAAAACCATGAGTACATTAATAACAAAAACAACCCGCCTAAAAGGCCGTACTCTTCTATGATAATTGCAAAGATGAAATCGGATGACGACTGTGGCAAAAAGTTCTTTTGAACACTTTTACCAGGACCAACCCCCTGGATACCTCCAGAAGCAATTGCTATTTTGGCTTTTTCTATTTGATAATCTTCTTCGGTGTCTTCACCATTGGAGAAATTTTCTATTCGGCTTATCCACGTATCTACCCTGTTGGGCATTAAATCGGGGAATGCTTTCGCTACCAAAACAAAGAATGCTAACCCTAAAATTCCAGAACCTACTATAACCGCCAAATGCCTTATGGGATACCCGCCAATAAAGGTGAGCACCAATACCATTGCAAACATTATGGCCGTTGTTGAAAAATTCGCCGGCAAAATTAATATTAATACGAAAAAAACAGGCATCCAAAGCGGCAAAATACTTTCCTTAAAGGCTACTTTTTTATCCTGAATTTTCGAAAGGTATCTCGCTACATACACCATCAACACCACAAAGGCCAAGGTTGAAGTTTGAAATGACATTCCCACAAGAGGAATCTGTATCCATCTACTCGCGTTAGCGCCCTCAATAGTAGTTCCTTGCAACATAGT
Organism: Mangrovimonas sp. DI 80; assembly: GCF_001975575.1. Taxonomy (NCBI): domain Bacteria; kingdom Pseudomonadati; phylum Bacteroidota; class Flavobacteriia; order Flavobacteriales; family Flavobacteriaceae; genus Mangrovimonas; species Mangrovimonas sp. DI 80. Next base: position 257,065 of record NZ_MSDT01000002.1, read on the forward strand.
AACCACCAACAACACCAAAACCACCGGCAACATTACCATGGACAAGCCCCTAAAATAGCGATACGGAATCTTATGCGTACCATACATGATTACAAAGCCCAGAAACAAATGCACAAAATGCTTCACAAAAAATGTAAACGTGCCTCCTCCACCTACAGAGTACGCCAAATTACTGGACGCACTGTATACAGGAAGGAATGAGAAAATTGCCAACAGGGCCACAATAGCCCATATTAAACGATCTCCTTTTATATTTTTAAACAACTTTTGCACGTTACTGCTACTTTTTATTCTTTATTCTATAAATTTCTTACTGCCTCTTTAAATTGACGCCCTCTGTCTTCGTAGTTTTCGAACAAATCGAAACTAGCGCAAGCAGGCGACAACAATACATTATCTCCAGCTTCAGCCAATTTGTAGGCCATTTTAACCGCTTCGGTCATACTTTGAGTTTCTACAATAACATCAACCATCCCCGAAAAACTATCCAATAACTTTTGATTATCAACCCCCAAACAAATGATAGCTTTTACCCTTTCGTTTACAAAACGATACAACTCATTGTAATTATTCCCTTTATCTTCACCTCCAACAATCCATACCGTAGGCGCATCCATGCTTTCTAGAGCAAAGTAGGTAGCGTTTACATTGGTCGCTTTAGAGTCATTGATGTATTGCACCTTATTTATCTTAAGCACATTCTCCAAACGATGTTCTACACCTTGGAAGTTCTCCAAACTTTCACGTACCGTTTGTTTTCTAATTCTTAATAAATGTGCTACTGTTGATGCCGCCATGGCATTTTTCACATTGTGTTTACCTTCCAGCGCTATACTTTTTGTAGGCATAATAATAGGGTTGTTATCAATTGTTATTATAATATTTTCATTGTCTAAATAGGCGCCATTCTCTAGAGTCTTCGTCAAAGAAAACGGCAATAATCTTGATTGAACAGGATGCTTCTCCAACCATTCATTGATTACTTCATCATCGGCGTCGTAGATTAAGTAATCGTCCTTGGTCTGATTCATGACAATCCTAAATTTGGAAGCGATATAATTTTCAAACTTATAATCGTATCTATCCAAATGATCAGGTGTAATGTTGGTGATCACGGCAATATGCGGTTTGAAATCCACGATATCGTCCAGTTGAAAACTACTAATCTCCAAAACATAGTTTGGATAGTTTTTTTCCAAAATCTGTTTTGCAAAACTATCACCTATGTTTCCTGCCAATCCTATTTCCAGTTCCTGTTTGAGAATGTGATGGGTTAACGACGCGGTGGTTGTTTTACCATTACTCCCTGTGATTCCGACAATAGTTGCATCCGTATATCTTGATGCAAATTCTATTTCCGAAATCACGGGAACGCTGGCTGCTATTAATCGTCCTACCAAATTCACTTTATTAGGAATACCTGGACTTTTCATTACTAGGTCTGCATTGAGAATCTTAGCCTCGGTGTGCTGCTCTTCCTCCCAATCAATCTCATGATGTATAAGAACCTGTTTATATTTTTCTTTTATTTTTCCCTTATCGGAAACAAATACTTCAAAACCTTTCGCTTTCCCTAAAAGTGCCGTCCCTACGCCACTTTCGCCGCCTCCAAGAATGACCAATCGTTTCATCTATCTAATTTTCAAGGTCACTATGGACAGAATGGCCAACAATATTCCCACAATCCAAAATCGGGTTACAATCTTACTTTCATGATATCCTGACTTTTGATAGTGGTGATGTAAAGGCGACATCTTAAAAATGCGTCGACCTTCACCAAATTTCTTCTTGGTATATTTGAAATAACTTACCTGCAATACCACAGATAAATTTTCAGCAAGGAAAATTCCACACAACACAGGAATCAACCACTCCTTTCTTACTGCAATTGCAATCACAGCTATAATTCCTCCAATGGTTAAACTACCGGTATCCCCCATAAACACTTGTGCTGGATAGGTGTTGTACCACAAGAAACCAATTAACGCTCCAACAAATGCTGTAATGTAAATAGTGATTTCTTCTACTCTTGGGATATACATTATATTGAGATAATCGGAGAAAATAATGTTACCCGACACCCATGCAAAAATTCCCAAAGTGAGCACTATGATGGCCGAAGTTCCCGCTGCCAAACCATCAATCCCATCTGTAAGGTTAGCACCATTGGATACTGCTGTAATGATAAAAATGGCTACGATTACAAACACTATCCAAGCGTATTGCTTTAAATCTGGGTGGATCCAAGTAATCAAATCGGCATAATCAAACTCGTTACCCTTCACAAAAGGAATCGTAGTTTTAGTTGATTTCTCTTCTTCCTGAAATAATTTTGAAGGCAGCACATTTGGATCTTCCATCAAAATTTCCTGTTGTTGAGCAACCGGCAATTTCTCCTTAATAGTAACATGGTCATTAAAGTAAAGCGTGGTTCCTACAATAATCCCAAGACCCACTTGCCCCAACACTTTAAAACGGCCTTTTAACCCTTCTTTATCGTTTTTGAATTTCTTGATATAATCATCAATAAACCCTATTGTTCCCATCCAAACCGTGGTGACGATCAACAACAAAATGTAAACGTTATCCAACTTGGCCAGTAAGAGCACTGGAATCAAAGTCGCCATAATGATAATGATTCCCCCCATAGTTGGTGTTCCCGCCTTTTCAACTTGCCCTTCTAGACCTAGATCCCTAATGGTTTCACCTACCTGCTGTCTACGAAGGAAATTGATAATGCGCTTTCCATAAATGGTAGAAATCAACAGAGACAAAATAATAGCTATAGCTGCCCTGAATGTTAAATACCCAAAGAGTGATGCCCCAGGAAACTGGAATTCTTTTTCTAAATATTCGAATAGGTAATACAACATTGGTAACTTCTTATTTTTTCAACTGTTTTAAAAAATCCTTCACTATTTCGTAATCATCAAAATCAAAGCGCTCGCCTTTGATTTCCTGATAGGTTTCATGCCCTTTTCCAGCTACCAAGATGATATCGTTGGGCTGCGCCATTTGACATGCTGCTTTTATGGCTTGTTTTCTATCTACAACAGACAGGGTTTTTTTGAAATTTTGCGGCTCCACACCTTTTTCAATCTCCTCGATAATGGTTTCTGGCACCTCACTTCTAGGGTTGTCACTTGTAAAAATGACCTTGGTACTTAAAGCCGAAGCAATATGTCCCATTTTAGGACGCTTGGTTTTATCCCTATCGCCACCACAGCCCACAACCGTAATCAACTCTTCATTCTTGGTTCTGATACTATTGATGGTTTCCAACACATTTTTCAAGGCATCAGGCGTATGCGCATAATCTACAATAGCCGTGATTTTATCTTCGGAAACAAAATATTGGAAACGTCCACTAACACTCTCCAACTGACTCACCAACTGAAGCACCTCAACCGTTTCCAATCCCAAAAGTTTGGCAGTTCCGTAAATAGCCAAAATATTATAGGCATTGAAATTCCCAATCAAACGTGTCCACACTTCATTGTCATCCAGTTTCAACAACAAACCTCCAAATTGGTTTTCCAATATTTTCGCTTTAAAATCAGCATACGATTTTAGAGCGTATGTATATTTTTTAGCTTGGGTATTCTGCAACATTACCAAGCCATTTTTATCGTCAATATTCACCAAGGCAAAGGCCGTTTTTGGCAACTGATCGAAGAACATTTTTTTTACATCGCGATATTCAGCAAATGTTTTATGGTAGTCTAAATGATCATGGGTAAGATTTGTAAAAATCCCCCCTAAGAAATGAAGCCCTACCGTCCTGCTTTGATGGATTCCATGAGAGCTCACCTCCATAAAACAAAACTCCACACCTTCCTCATTCATCTCCTTCAAATACTTGTTGATAGTCAGAGAATCAGGTGTTGTATGGGTCGCCTTATATTCCTTATCATCCACCAAAATTTTCACTGTAGACAATAAACCCACTTTAAAGCCTGCCTTTTTGAATAACTGATACAATAAGGTAGACACGGTAGTCTTTCCGTTAGTTCCTGTTACCCCAACCAACTTCAAATTTTCGGATGGATTACCGTAATAATTGGCCGCCATAAAAGCCAAAGCTTTATTGGCATTTTCGACTTCTATATAAGTAACACTCTCCTTCAACTCCTTTGGCAAGGCCTCACAAACAACCGCTACCGCACCATCATTAATTGCCTTTTCAATAAACTCATGACCGTCAACTACGGTCCCCTTGATAGCTACAAACACATCATTCTTCTTGATTTTACGAGAATCAAAATGAATTTCAGCCACCTCCACCGTAGTACTTCCTACCACTGCGTTTATGGTCACTTTATATAATATGTCCTTTAGCTCTATCATTAAATATTCAATACGACCGTTTGGTTAGGTGCTATTTTCACACCCTTATTAATTGACTGTTTTCTCACATCCCCAACACCGTCAACCTTCACTTTTAATCCCATATTTTCCAAAAGTGCCATGGCATCCATGACCGGCATCCCTACCACATTTGGCATGATTGTTTTATAGGTTTTAGCTACTTCATAGTACGTTTCAAAATCCTTTTCAGCCTTTGCATCGGCAAACTCCAATTGCTCAACTTCATCTATCAAAGGCGTATCGGTAAAGATTTTCTGTGCAATCTTTTTAAACACCGGACCAGAAACATCTGCCCCATAGTACCCTACGCTTTTATCTGGCTCATGAATCACCACAATGCATGAATACTTCGGATTCTCTGCAGGAAAAAAACCAGCAAAAGAAGATATATAATTCAGCTTCTCTTTATTTCTATAATCCTTCTGACACGTCCCCGTTTTTCCAGCCATGGAAAAATTTGGAGAATACAATCCATGTCCTGTACCATGTCTTTTTTCTACTACATTCTTCAACAACTGAGTCACCTTAGCCACTGTTTCTTCAGAACATATTTGAGGATTAATTACCTCCTTCTTAAAAGGAACGATGGTTTTATCAAACTCTCTCACTTCCTTCAAAAACTGAGGCCTCACCATTTCCCCTCCATTAGCAATGGCATTATAAAATGTCAATGTCTGTAAAGGCGTAAACGACACCCCATATCCATAAGCCATCCATTGCAAAGCAATTCCACTCCATCTATTCTTGTCATCCGGATGCGGAATAACAGGCTCACCTTCCCCCGAAATGGAAATGGGCAACCCTAGCTTTTGGTTCAGATTCATACTATAAAGACGCTCCACAAACTTCTTAGGATTCTTACGATAATGCTTATCGATTGCCGACACAATTCCCGTATTGGAAGAGACCTCAAAAGCTTTCGCTATAGAGATTTTCCCATAGCCCCCTCTTTTAGAATCCCTCACCTTTTTCCCATAAAATGACAACACACCGTTTTGAGTATCCACCACATCACTAGTATCAATCACCTTATCCTCTAAAGCCGCCGTAACCGCCATCAATTTAAAAGTAGACCCCGGTTCATGCGATTCCCAAACCGCATAGTTCCTACGCTCATAATAATATCCCTCTGGATTTCTTCCAAGATTAGCAATAGCTTTCACCTCTCCCGTTTTAGTCTCCATCACTACGACACAACCATGATCTGCCTTATATTTTTCCAATTGCTCCAATAAGGCATGATGTGCAATATCCTGTATATTCACATCTATAGTTGTATACACATCATAACCGTCCTGAGGCTCCACCTCATTATAATCAGCAATAGGCTTCCATTGTCCGTTGCCAATTTTTTGTTTAAGTCTGTGACCGTTAACACCACTTAGATACTCTTCCCCGTACGCTCCATCTATCCCCGCTCTCGTTACGTTCCCGTCACTATCAACTTTTTCATACCCAATAGAACGATGTGCAATAGCACCCATTGGGTGCTCGCGACGTGTAGTTTGCTCTACGATCAATCCTCCTTTATAAGCTCCAAGATTTAACATTGGAAAATTCCTAATTCTGGTATAATTGGAGTAACTAATATTTCGAGCTATTAAATAGTAGCGATTTTTATTGGCTCGCGCCTTCCTTAATGAGTTTTGATACAAGGCCGAAGGTTTCCCCGAATATTTTGCCAAGGAATCACAAAGCGGAATCAAATACTTTTCAAACGTACGCGCTGATGGCGTCAAGGCATCAAACCTAATATCGTACTTAGGAATTGAGGTTGCCAACAAACTACCATCTGCAGAATATACATTACCCCTGTTTGCTGGAATTTCAACATTCTTTACGGTTCGCTTTTCTGCCAAATCACGGTACTTCTCCCCTTGGACAAACTGAATCACAAACAGTTTGAACACCACGGCAAGCACAAAGACAAACATGGTCCCCGCCACAAAATACAATCTGTTCAATATGTTCTTTTCCGTCACTGCCACTAAACTATTCCTGCGATTTTACTTTTATTTTTCTTGGAGGGATTTCTGAAGGCACCACTCCTTTTATTGCCATTTCCTTTACTATGGAAGATTCCATCTTCAATCTCATTAATTGCGAACGCCCATCTACAAATGCCGAGCGCAATTCCTTTACCTCATTATTCAAACGCGCAATCTCATGCACTTTCTTATCGGCACTGTGAGAACTTGCAATCATAACTAGCGCCAAGACAGAAATAAAAATGATAACTCTCCAATTTTTAAAAGAATCATCACTCACCAAAAACTTCCCTTTCAGAATACTATAAACGTTGTTCTTCATAGTTTCTCCGCAATTCTTAATTTAGCACTCCTGGCCCTACTATTCTGAGCTATCTCTGCTTTCGTTGGTACAATCAACCCGCCTACTTTTTTTAATGGGACTTCAAAATTCCCAAACATATCACGCTCTGGCTCTCCTTCAAAAAGTCCATTTCTTATAAATCGCTTCACCAACCTATCTTCCAAAGAATGATAGGATATAAAACTCAAACGCCCACCTTGTTTTAACAGCTCAGGCATTTGCAACAACAATTCCTTCAACACTTCAATCTCTTGGTTCACCTCAATACGAATGGCCTGATAAATTTGAGCCAACATTTTATTCTCATTTTTATGCCCCAAGAAACGCTTCAACACTTCTTTTAGTTGCTCACTTGTTTTTATAGGCTCACTTTTTCTCGCCTCCACAATGACTCTTGCCATTGCAGGCGCTTGACGCAACTCCCCGTACTGAAGAAGCACATTCTTTATTTCTTCCTCCTCATAATCATTCACCACATTATATGCCGAAAGCACTCCCTTTTGGTTCATGCGCATATCAAGGTCCGCTTCAAAACGTGTAGAAAACCCGCGTTCCGCCACATCAAATTGATGAGAAGACACTCCAAAATCTGCCAAAACACCATCTACTTCCTTCACGCCGTAAAACCTTAAAAAACGCTTGATGAATCTAAAATTCTCATTTATCAACGTAAACCGAGGATCATCAACAGCATTCGCCAAAGCGTCCTGATCCTGATCAAAAGCAAACAACTTCCCGTCCGGCCCCAAACGACTCAAAATCTCCCTACTATGCCCTCCTCCGCCAAAGGTTACATCCACATATACACCATCAGGCTTAATATTTAAGCCATCAACAGTTTCCTTTAACAATACCGGATTATGATATTCCATACTCGTCATCTTGTCCCATTACCTCTTCAGCCAAATCCGCAAAATCATCAGCCGCTTCGTTTATAGATTGTTCATACTTATCCTTATCCCAAATTTCAATGATATTAATTGACGAAGACAGAACCACCTCTTTAGAGATACCTGAGAACACAATTAAATCCTTCGGAATAAGCAAGCGGCCCGCAGCATCCACCTCAACTACTTTCACACCCGCCGTAAAACGTCTAATAAAATCGTTGGTCTTTTTCTTAAACCTGTTAAGTTTGCCTACCTTTTGCATAAGCGCTTCCCATTCCGACATTGGATACAATTCCAAGCAAGAATCGAATACCGCTCGCTTAAGCACGAAACCGTCCTGAGACAATGGAGAAAGCTGCTTTTTCAGCGCAGAAGGCAACATAAGCCTACCTTTGGCATCAACTTTACATTCGTATGTTCCTATTAATGAATTCAAAACGACCGGCTTATACTGCAAACGATAACAATTCAAATATATTGAAAAATTTACCACATTTTACCACATTCTACCACTTTTGTTAATAATTTCTATATTATGAAGCATTTAACCGTCAAAGCGCAGACAGGTAAAACAGCTAAATATTTTAGCTTCAAGCCCTTGAATTGTTCATAACATTTGACTTTCGACAGCCCTAAAATGTTAACAATAAAACACCATTTTTCTCCACTTCAACCTCCATACATCCCTATATTCCAACCGCAAAAAAACAGAGAAAACCGTAATTGAATTTTACAGGATTTCATAATCAAAAAACAGTACGAATAATCAGATAAATACCTATATTTGCTTTTGATGAAGATGACTAACCTATATACATGAAGCACCTTTTAAAAACAGAGAAAAACTATAATTACATTGAAGTTGGAGAAGGAAAGCCTATAGTTGTTTTACACGGGTTAATGGGTGGACTTAGCAATTTTGACGCTGTTACCCGCCATTTTAGCAACAAAGGCTACAAGGTCATCATCCCCGAGCTACCAATTTACACCATGTCTTTACTTAAAACCAATGTTAAGAGTTTTGCAAAGTATCTACATGATTTTATAGCACACAAACAACTTGACGAAGTGATTTTGCTAGGCAACTCCCTAGGAGGCCATATTGGGTTATACCACACCAAACTTTTCCCTGAAAAAGTAAAAGCACTTATCATCACAGGAAGTTCTGGACTTTACGAAAGCGCCATGGGAAGTGGTTATACCAAGCGAAGTGACTACGAAGTAATCAAGAAAAAAGCACAGGATGTATTTTACGATCCAGAAGTTGCTACTAAAGAAATTGTTGATGAAGTTTACGAAACGGTAAACGACAGAAATAAGCTGGTAAAAACTTTAGCCATTGCCAAAAGTGCCATCAGACACAATATGGCTAAAGACCTACCATACATGGAAACACCTACTTGCATTATTTGGGGAAAAAACGATACGGTTACTCCTCCTGAAGTTGCAGAGGAATTTCACTCCCTCCTACCCGACTCTACCCTATATTGGATTGACAAATGTGGCCACGCCGCTATGATGGAGCATCCAACTGAATTCAATGCCATTTTAGACAAATGGCTTACTGAAAGAAATTTTTAAAAAGAAGTAATGTTAATCAAAACCGCTGAATTTATAATCAGTAATTCCGACGTTTCCAAATGTCCGAAGGACCCTATTCCAGAATACGCTTTTATTGGAAGAAGTAATGTTGGAAAATCTTCTTTGATCAACATGCTTACCAACCATAAAAGTCTCGCAAAGACTTCTGGAAGACCTGGAAAAACACAATTGATCAATCACTTTTTGATCAACAAGAATTGGTTTTTGGTAGATTTACCTGGTTACGGTTACGCTAGAGTCTCCAAAACAGCTAAGAAAAAATTTCAAAAGTTTATTACCAACTATTTCGAGCAACGTCAACAATTGGTATCGGCATTTGTACTGGTAGACATTCGTCATGAACCCCAGAAAATTGATATGGAGTTCATGGAGTACTTGGGAGAAAATAGCATTCCATTTTCTATTATCTTCACAAAAGCCGACAAGCTTAAGCCAATGGCCATTGAAAGAAACGTTGAAGCATACACTAAAGAAATGCTCAAAGTTTGGGAAGAAATGCCTCCTTATTTCATTACATCCTCCAGCAAAACTATTGGTCGTGACGAACTCTTAAATTTTATTCAAGAGACCAATACAGAAATCAATAATTTAAAAAACCAATAATACTAGCTTTTTACATCCAAGGCATCTCTGAAGGCATTCCCAATAAGCATAAATGCCATTACCAAAATCATGATGCACACTCCTGGGATCAAGGCCAAATATGGCTTTCCTAGAATAATATAATTGTAATGGTCCTTAATCATGCCTCCCCAACTAGGCATAGGCGGTTGCGCACCAATTCCCAAAAAGCTCAAACCACTCTCAATTAATATAGCCGCTGCAAAGTTAGCTGCAGAAATCACGATAATTGGCGCCATGATATTAGGCAAGATATGTCTGGAAATGATTCTAAAATCGGTATAACCTAAAGCTCTTGCCGCTGTTACATATTGCATTTCCTTCACACCTATCACCTGTCCCCTTACCACACGAGCCACTTCTACCCACATGGTCAATCCAACCGCAATAAACACTTGCCAAAAGCCCTTCCCCAAGGTCAAGGTAATCGCGATTACTAAAAGTAACGTTGGGATAGACCAAGTAACATTTATGAGCCACATAATTACAGCGTCTATTTTCCCTCCAAAATAACCAGCAATACTTCCCATGAAAATTCCAATAATCAAAGAAATAAATACCGCTACAAAGCCTATAAAAAATGAAATACGAGAACCTATTAAAATTCTACTCAACAAATCCCTTCCATATTTATCGGTTCCGAAAAGAAAACGGCGCTCCTTTATATAATGGAGATATTCATTGGCGGGAAATTTATTCAACGGAATTTCTTTAACGATGCCTTCAAGCCCATCCGAAGCGTATTCGGTATATACCAAACGGTCATCGACGACTTCGTAAGCTGAAATCGGGATTTCAGAATCGGCATTTTGCACTCCGAAAAACGCTTTAGAAAACCAAGACTGATTGGATTGGACTTCCGAAGGAATGGTAAGCATGGTCACCTTGAATCCAGGCTTCTTAGAATGAATAGCCAAATGCATCTGATTGGCACTTTGACTATCATCAGGCGCCAACACATAGGCAAACACAGCAATAAGTCCTATTATAATGACCACACCCAAACTTAAAACGCCCCAAAAGTTACTTTTGAACTTTTGGAGCGCCAATTGAGATAATGAGTTATTATGTATACTCACCTATATTAATCTTTTACCGTCGCAACTTTGGTTTTAACATCGTATGTCATTTTCAAGTCATTCAAGACATGAATTGCCTCTTCAATATATACATCCTGACTTAAATTTTCATGCCAACGCTCTCTTTTCTCTTTTAATACAGTATCCTTAGCCATAAGTTCTTGCTCATAAGGAAGGGAGTTAAAGGTAAGATCTGTTTTGTAATCCGAAATCTTTTCAAAACGCTTCGCCTCTTCTTCGTTAAGTTTTAATTCCGCTTTGTACTTATCGTAGTTAAGCGAGTACACTTCCTGATCTCTAATTTTCTTCACCCATTGCGCATTGGCATCAATCAACTTTAATTGCTCATTGTTAGCCATACGCTCTTTACTTTGCTTGATGGTTACATCATAATCGTAATAATTCTTCCAAACATCATAATCAACCGCATCAATCTTATCCCAAGCCAACGGGTTTTCCTGATCTTTCTCTCCTATATTGATATAGCTATATCTGTCAGGCACAACCACATCACTTTTAACACCTTCCAATTGCGTGGAACCCCCATTGATTCTATAGAATTTTTGGGTCGTGAATTTCAAGGCTCCCATATCGCCACTTGAACTGTTTCTCACCATACGGTTAAGGTCCAATACATTTTGAACGGTTCCTTTACCATAAGTTTGCTTACTTCCAATAATGATGGCACGTTTGTAATCTTGCATTGCCGCTGCTAAAATCTCGGAAGCAGACGCTGAAAGCTCATTTACCAATACTACCAATGGGCCATCCCATACAATAGATTTATCTCTATCATTAAGCACTTCTTTCTCTTCCCCTGCAGTTTTCACTTGCACAACTGGACCATCCTTAATGAACAATCCAACCATATCTACCACAGTCTGTAGAGAACCACCTCCGTTATTTCTTAAATCCAACACAAGTCCTTGTGCACCGGCATCTTTCAGTCTAATCACCTCCTTTTTAATATCAGAAGCTGCGTTTCTTTTATTGTAGTCTTCAAAATCAACATAAAACTTTGGCAAATTGATTACCCCAAAAGTTTTCCCGTCCTTTTCAACCGTAGAAGACTTAGCATAAGTTTCTTCGATTTCTACCACATCACGAGTTATGGTGATATCTTCAACGGTACCGTCAACTTTTTTAAGCGTAAGGGTTACTTTGGTTCCTTTAGGGCCTTTTATAAATTTAATCGCATCGTCTAAACGCATTCCAATAATACTAAGCGCATCCTTCTCACCTTCCTGTCTTACTTTCATGATTTGATCTCCTACTTCCAACTTATTTTGTCTCCATGCAGGTCCTCCACTGATGATTTCATTTACAATGATGGCATCCATTTTCTTTTGCAATCTAGCTCCAATACCTTCAAAATTTCCAGACATGGCAACGTCAAAACGATCTTTCTCCTCTGGCGCAAAGTAGAACGTATGGGGATCAAACTCTTCAACAATAGCATTAATGTAAACAGAAAACCAATCCTCTCGTTGTCTGTCATTGATAAACTCATGAAGTTCATCTAAAGAACTAAGTGTTGCTTCTCTAGCCTCTTGCTCCATTTGAGCTTTGGTTTTGATTTCCTTTTTCTCAGCCGAAACATCTTTGTCACTTTCAGTTTCTCCTGAGAAGTCTGTCTCCCATTCTTTATGAACTGCTCCACCTTCCTGTTCTGTAACCAAATTGTCATAGTTGGCAATTGTTGAAAATTTCAACAATTTTCTCCAACGCTCTTTCATTTCCTTTTTGGAAGTCACATACGGCATGGAATCGTAATCTGTAGAAATTTCCTCATCGACAGAAAAATCAAAAGGCTGCGCCAATACTTCTTTGTAAATGTCTTCAGATTCTTTGATACGTTGCAATAAACGCTCATGTGTCAAATTGAAAAAAGACACATCATACACCTTGATTTGATCATCCAATTTATCCTTGTAAAGCATAAATTCCTTGATGTCTGATTCGTAAAAATAACGTTTGAAAGGATCTAGTTGTTTCAGATAATCTTCAAAGACCTGTTCTGAAAATTCATCGTTAATATCTTTAGGTTGAAAATGTCCATTTTCCAACACGTAACTAATCAACTGTACTAGCAATCTATCTTTATTCGGGTCGTCAAAAGTCTTGGTTGTAAAGCTACAAGACGCAAAGGCCAAGAGCAAAACCAACAATAAAAGCTTATAATTCCTTCTCATGATTCTATAAAATTGCATACTTTATTTTTCACTAAAGTAAAAGAAAAAACTATGCCATAGAAACCGAAGGCTACTAATTTTTTGTTAAACCAGAATTTACGGGAGTTTCCAGATGATTTTATGTAATTTAGTATTTTGAAAAAATGTAAACCTTTCATGACAAAAAAACCGCTCATTTTAGTCACTAACGACGATGGCATTACAGCCCCAGGAATACGAACTTTAATCAGTATTATGAACGAAATTGGCGAAGTAGTTGTGGTAGCCCCAGACAGCCCGCAAAGTGGTATGGGACATGCCATTACTGTGAATTCGACCATTTTTGTTGAAAAAGTGGTAGTTGACAATGGTCCCCAAGCGGAATATAGCTGTTCAGGAACTCCAGCCGATTGTGTAAAACTGGCCAACCGCCAGATTTTAAAGCGTAAACCAGACCTTTGCGTATCGGGCATCAACCACGGCTCCAATTCATCCATAAATGTGATTTATTCAGGAACTATGAGTGCTGCCATTGAAGCCGGTGTAGAGGGAATTCCCGCTATTGGGTTTTCGTTATTGGACTATAATTGGAATGCCAATTTTGAAGGTACCAAACGTTATATAAAAACCATTGTTGAGAATGTTTTGAAAGAAAAACTCCCTAAAGACGTGGTTCTCAATGTCAACCTCCCCAATTTACCAGAAAAGGAAATCAAGGGCATAAAGGTTTGTAGACAAGCCAGAGCCAATTGGGAGGAAGAATTTGACAAACGTCACAGTCCACAAGGAAGGGAGTACTATTGGTTAACGGGCAAATTTGTAAATTTGGACCATGGTGAAGACACGGATGAATGGGCACTTGAACACGGTTATGTTTCGGTAGTTCCCGTTCAGTTTGATTTAACGGCACACCATTGTATTCAAAATTTAAACACTTGGAATTTTAATGATTAAAAAAGAAGTTATCATTGGTCTTGTAACTGGATTTGCGGCCAATTTTTTAGGACTGTTATTGGCAGTCTACATTTTTGGAAACGGAGAAGGTTTTACAACCACAATCAACCAAGCCATGGCTGAAGGTTTTTTTAGTAAATTAGTGAGTATAGGTGCTATCCTAAACTTAGTTGCCTTTTTTATTTTCATCAAAAAGAAACAAGATTACAGAGCAAGAGGTGTGCTACTTGCCACCATACTTGTCGCTGTATTTACATTTTTATTAAAATTTTGGTAATTCTAGGATGAAATACTACATCATTGCAGGAGAAGCCTCGGGAGATCTTCATGGATCCAACCTAATGAAAGCATTGTCTCAATTGGATGTCAATGCCGAATTCAGGTTTTGGGGAGGGGATTTAATGCAGCAAGTGAGCGGTAATTTAGTGAAGCACTACAAAGACTTGGCCTTTATGGGTTTTGCCGAAGTAGTAATGAATTTGCGCACCATTGCCAACAACCTGTCCTTTTGCAAAAAAGATATTGAAGCCTATCAACCGGATACCATCATTTTTATTGACTACCCTGGATTCAACATGCGCATTGCCAAATGGGCAAAAGATAAAGGGATTAGAACCCAATACTACATTTCGCCTCAAATTTGGGCCTGGAAAGAAAATAGAATCCATGCCATCAAACGCGATGTGGACAACATGTATGTCATCCTCCCTTTTGAAAAGGATTTTTACAAAAAACATGAATACAAAGTTGAATTTGTAGGCCATCCACTAATTGACGCCATCAATGATCGCACACAGGTGGACGAGTATATTTTTAGGGCAGAACACGGACTTACAGATAAGCCTATTATAGCCTTACTACCGGGAAGCAGAAAACAGGAAATCAAAAAAATGCTTTCGGTAATGCTTAGTGTGGTTGATGATTTTCCAGAGTACCAATTTGTAATTGCTGGCGCACCCAGCCAAGAACGCAGCTTTTATCAAGGTTTCATCAAAAAGGCCAATGTAGCCTTTGTGAGCAACGAAACCTACGATTTACTCAGTGTGTCCTATGCCGCATTGGTAACTTCAGGCACTGCCACTTTAGAAACAGCACTGTTTAAAGTTCCGGAAGTGGTGTGCTACAAAGGAAGTTGGCTTTCCTACCAAATAGGGAAACGCTTGGTAAAGCACATCAAATACATCTCTTTAGTTAACTTGATCATGGACAAGGAAGTGGTTACCGAGCTTATCCAAAACGATTTTAGTTCTACCCGATTAAAAAATGAACTGAACAGTATCCTTGATGATTATGAGCGCGTAAAATTCTTCTTGGATTATTACGATCTAGAGAAAAAATTGGGAGGAAAAGGAGCAAGTCAAAATACTGCAGAGTTAATTTTTAAGGATATAACCTAAATCAGGAAATCTTTGCAATAGCAAAAAAGAATAAGATTTAAACTAAAAAATTTCATTTGAAAAGAATTTTATGTTTCACTCTCTTTCATTTTAGGAGAAATTGATATTTTTAAAAAATTAAAAGTCCCTGAATGAAAAAAATTGCCCTTTTATTAATTCTCCTTATCAGTTTCAGTAGTTGTAAATCTTCCAAACGCGCTAAAAACAGCGCTCCAAAAACAACCAAAACAACAAAAACTACCGACTCAAAAACTGCCGATAAAATTGTAAAATACGCCATGCAGTTTGATGGCGTAAGATACAAATATGGAGGAACTACAAAAAAGGGAATGGACTGCTCTGGCTTGGTAACTACTGTTTTTCAAAGTGAGAATATTCAATTACCAAGGACTACAGGTTCGATGGCCACAACTGGGGACTGGATTGATCTAAAAGAAGTTCAAAAAGGAGATTTACTTTTTTTTGCCACAAGTAAAAACAGCCGAAAAGTCAACCATGTTGCTTTGGTTACTGAAGCAAGAGGCGCCTACGTAGAATTCATCCATGCCAGCACCAGTAAAGGGGTTATCATTTCAAATTTAGCCGAACGTTATTGGTATTATGCTTTTGTTCAAGCTCGTAGAGTCTTATAATTTGTTAAAATTTGGTAACTTTCAGTATGAAGTTACTAAATTTTACCCTTATTAAGCTTACAGTTTGCCTTATTTTGGGCATTGTAACTTCCTATTTCCTCCATATCCCTTTTCATAATGCTACTTGCACTACTTTTCTGGGACTTCTTCTACTTTTTATACTCTATCGAATTTCCAAATCTAAATTTCAACAGAACATATGGTTTGGGGCAACGGTACTTATAACGACTTTCTTTTTAGGCTCTCTTACCTACCATCTTCATGACCAAAAGAATTTCAAAAAGCACTATTCTCATCACATAAAAAATACCGAAACAAAATCGTCCCTGTTAACACTCAGGGTTAGAGAACAACTAAAAACTGGGATGTATCATGACAAATATGTTGTAAACCTTATTAAAATTGATTCCATTCCAGTTCAAGGAAAAGCCTTATTGAATATTGAGATTGATTCTCTTTCCTCACCTTTCAAAGTTGATGATATTATTGTAACGCAATCAACTTTAAAAGACATCATCCCTCCTTTAAACCCAAATCAATTTGACTATACAGCGTATTTAGAGAAACAATACATTTATCATCAGTTATTCACAAACAACCAAGAGATTTTTACCCTAAACTCAAAACCATATACTTTACTTGGATATGCCGCAAGTATCAGGGAGCACATCTTAAGTAAATTAAATAACATCCATCTTGAAAAGGACGACTTTGCCATACTAAGCGCTCTTTTGTTGGGGCAACGACAAAACATAGACCCGATAACTTATGAGCAATTCAGCAATGCGGGAGTGATTCATATTTTGGCAATTTCGGGTTTACATATAGGAATCATACTTTTGATACTAAATTTTGTTTTAAAACCCTTTGATCACCTGCCCAAGGGACGCTTCTATAAAACCATTCTTATTTTGATCATGCTTTGGGGCTTTGTTATCATCACTGGACTCTCTGCTTCAGTAACCCGGGCCGTGACAATGTTTAGTGTTCTAGCTATAGGTATGAACCTTAAACGCCCAAGCAATATCTACAATAGTATTGCCGTTTCTGTGTTCATTCTTCTACTCTGTAAACCTTTATTCATTTTTGATGTTGGTTTTCAGCTAAGTTATTTAGCCGTAATTGCTATTGTCTCCATACAACCACTGCTTTACAAGGTTTACAAACCAAAAACTAAACTTGACAAATCTCTCTGGAATGTAATTACTGTAACCATAGCTGCTCAAATTGGAGTCCTGCCTTTAAGCATCTACTACTTCCATCAATTCCCCTTACTCTTCTTTGTGTCAAATTTGTTAGTAATCCCTATTTTAGGACTCGTCCTAAGCCTAGGAATCGTAATAATCATTCTATCACTTTTAAACACCTCATACAGCCTTTTTACAGAAGCATTCCATTATTTGATAACATACATGCAATCTGTGATTGCTTGGACTGCTGATAAAGAAGATTTAATCATCAGAGACATTCCCTTAAGTGTTTTATGGTTCTTGCTTTTTACTTATTAATCATATCAACAGTCAGACTTTTCGGAAAGAAAAGTTTGCGGCGTATTTCATGGCTAATGGCATCTGTAATTTTATTACAAATAACATTCATCTACAACAAACACAAATCAAATAAGGACGCATTTATAATCTTTCATAAAAGTAGAAGCAGTATTCTAGGTTTCCATAAAATCAACCAACCTAGCATACACCATAACCTAGACCCGACAAATATTTCACAAGAAAAACTATTGCAAAACTATGCGGTTGAAAATTTCGTTTCCAAAATTGAAGAAGCTTCTATTAAAGACCTATACATGATCAACGACAAGCCTTTGTTGATAGTTGATAGTTTGGGAGTCTACAACGTACCAAAGTTCAAACCGCATTACATTCTTTTGAGGAATTCGCCAAAAATCAACCTTAAGCGATTGATCGATTCCATTCATCCTAAATACATCATTGCAGATGGGAGCAATTACAAATCTTACATTGAAACTTGGGAAGCGACCTGCCAAAAAGAAAAGCTCCCTTTTCACCATACAGGCAAAAAGGGAGCTTTTATAATCACAGACTAAATATTTTATCCTTTAAATTCTGGTGTAAAAGCATTGTAATATTCATTAAAATCCTCTTGAGAATTCATATTTACATGGTCATTGTTATGAAACAATTTTAAGTACAACTCCAATTGTTGCGGTTTCTGATATCCTCTAATTGGAGCCAAAATTTTCCCTTCTTCATCAAAGAACACTACAGTTGGGTAGGCACTCACTTGCAGATATAACGTTAACTCATGTACACCATTCCTACGATTTGTCAGAGCAGGGTCATAATTCTTATTGGAAAATGTTTTACCATCATAATTAACAGTTTCATTTCCCTCCGCATTAAATTTAACAGCGTAATAATTTTCATTCACATACTTAACCACATCAGAATTATGAAAGGTGTTTTTATCCAACATTTTACATGGACCACACCAATTGGTATACACATCCATCATAATCTTTTTGGGGTTCTTTTTTTGTAATTGAAGTGCTTCATCCAAGCTAATCCAATTAATTTCCTGGGCAATGCTACTTACAGAAGTCAACAGAGCCAATAGTACAATATATCCTAGTTTCTTCATAAATCCTTTGTTGTATTAATTCGTTGTAACTTACAAAAAATGCTCCTCGTAAGGAGCATTTTACAGGTAATTTAACTTTTTTATCGATTATCGCACTCCGTGCATTAGTTTTTTAAGAACTGGATTCAAAGCGAATACCAAGGCTCCTGCAACCATTGGCACAATTGTAAATATCAAAAAGAACGTAGACAAGCTGTATGCCTCAGTAATATTCTCAATTTGGCCACCTAGAACTGCCGCCAACTTGTTACCGATAGCAATAGCCAAATACCACATACCAAACATTAAGGCAATCATTCTTGCCGGCACCAACTTACTAACATAAGACAGCCCTACTGGAGACAAGCAAAGTTCCCCCAAGGTATGGAATAGATAAGCCAAGATCAACCAAATCATACTTACTTTCATAGTACCTTCAACACCACTAGACCCCCAGGCCAAAAGTCCAAATCCTACACCCATGATTATTAAACCAAGTGCATATTTTGCAGCCGCCGAAGGGTTATATTTACTCTCCCACCATTTTGAAAAGAATGAAGCAAACACAATGATGAAGAATGAATTAAGAATACTAAACCAAGAAACAGTAATCTCTACCTCGCTTTCTTTAATTTGCGCCACTTTAGCTTTAACCACTGAAGACTCTCTGTTCATTGCTTCAGCTTGAAGCCTAACAGACTCCAATCGCTCTTCGTCTAAATACCCAAAAGCAGTTCCTTCATTGTTCTTGCTTATCATATGTATTTCATCTCCCAACATAAAATCAATTGGCTCAGCGATAGAAACGGTACGCTCAACAACCTTATCAGTATCTAAGACCTTTGTTCCTTCTCCAATAGCAATATATTCAAATTGCAATTCGCCCTTTTCATCTTTAGATTGATTTCCATTCTCATCTAAAACAGGACGTTCAATCGCCGCATATTTCACATCATAAGCTGTAGTGTTAAAATCTCTGTTCAACATCCAACCTACAATACCCCACATGAAGACAAAACATATCACTAATACAATATTCGATCCCGGAATTTTATGAAATGTCTTTTTCCAAAGTAAAACCAATACCCAAGAAATAATCAATAAAGGAACTACTGTAAGCAAGGTATTGATAATATTAAACGTTGTAGCAGCTCCACCACTTAACATTCTATCTACATTGTCTCTTGCAAAAATTACCAATGAAGAAGCTCCCTGCTCAAAAGACAACCAGAAAAATACCGTAAAGAAGGCGAAAATGATAAAGGCCAACATACGATCCCTAACTACTGGTGTATATCTCATAATACGACCAATAACCAACACCAAGAACAACGCCAAAGCAAACAAAATTGCAGTATACTGTCCTTCCAAGTTACCTATTCTGAATGCTGAGAACATATCTATTCCTGCAATTTTGGACATTGGATCGTTAATGGCATAACCTAGTCCAATAACTGTACATACTACAATCAATATTTTATCTAAAAGCGTAAATGGATTTTCTTTACCAACATTAGCTTCCTCTCCTAGTTCCTTTGCGGGATCATTAATATTTTCAACAAGCTTATCTTTTTTTGAAGGTTTCGCTCCAATTGCTCCAAAGAGTTTCCCAGACAAACCGAATTGTAAAGTACCCAATAACATGAATACTCCCGCCAATCCAAATCCATAGGACCATCCTATTTTTTCAGCTAGATAACCACAAAGCATCATTCCAAAAAAGGCACCAGCATTCACTCCCATGTAGAAGATTGTGTAGGCACCATCCTTTTTCTCAGGATTATCTTTATACATTCCTGAAATAATGGAAGTAATATTCGGTTTAAAAAATCCAGTCCCTATTACCAATAAGGCAAGTCCTAAATAGAGAGAGAACTCAGTCTCCAAAGCCATGGAAGCATGACCAAGGGTCATAATAAGGGCTCCAATAATTACCGCCCCACGATACCCTGTAATCTTATCGGCAACAATTCCTCCAAGAATTGGAGTGATATAAAGTAACATTGCATAAGTTCCAAAAAGAGCCCCCGCATTTTCAACTGACCACTGCCAACCTGGATTGTAACCTATCAATGCCATAGTCAAGAAATTCACCAAAAGCACACGCATTCCATAGAAGGAAAAACGTTCCCACATTTCAGTAAAAAACAGTACAAACAATCCTGCTGGGTGCCCTAGCACCTTATCCTTAAAAAGGTTTTCAATATCCGTATTCATATGTAAATTTAGCTTAGTATAGTTCGGTATCGCAAGAAGACTAGGCTTCGTCGCTGTGCATCATTCTTTCATTATCTTCCGCTCCGTGCGTTAAGCGTTTTAACGGTTTTAAGATGAGGATAAACAAAGTTCCAACGATGATGGTAAATATTAAAATCCCTAAAAACACCGTGTATTCTCCAAAATCACTAGCAGATTCTCCAACAATTCCAGCTACTTTACTACCTAATCCAGTGGCTGCAAAATAAACCCCCATCATTAAAGACGCATATTTTATTGGCGTTAATTTTGTTATGAAAGACAATGCTACCGGAGATAAACATAACTCTCCAATGGTATGGAACAAATAAGCCATTACCAACCAAAGCATACTTGAACTTCCTGATTTTTCAAATTGCATAGCTGCAAATACCATAAATAAGAATCCAAATCCCATAATGATAATCCCCAAAGCCATTTTAAAAAGTGAAGAAGCTTCTTTTCCTTTCAATTTACGTTTCGCCCATATAGAAGCTACAATAGTTGCAAAAATGATAATAAATCCAGCATTTAAACTTTGGAACATGATTGTTGGAATTTCCAAACCAAACAACATGCGGTCAGTCTTAGTATCAGTATATAAGTTCATCAAACCTCCTGCTTGTTCAAAGGCTCCCCAAAACACAATTACCATGATAAAAGAAAGCAACAATACCAAGAAACGGTCTTTATAAACTTGAGAATCCAAATCTTTATAAATCATCATCAACAATGCTGTGATAGCCGTAAGGAATACAAACAATAATCCATATCCCCAACCTAAGGCATACCATCCATAAAGAGAAACCAATAACAGAACCAAAGTAATCACCAATTGCTTAGGTGAACTTCCCAATTTCCCATACAATTCACCATAAGAAACTTCATCATCTCCTCCAGTACTTGGCTCATGGTTTCCTACTTGAGATAGGTACTTTTGCCCATATAAATAATTCAACAATCCTAATAACATCACAACTCCGGCCAATCCGAAACCTGCATGCCATCCATAGAACTTCACAACAATTCCCACGATAAGGGTTGCCAATAAAGACCCTAAGTTAATTCCGATATAGAAAATACTGAATCCTTTATCTCTACGGATATCCCCTTCTTTATAAAGTCCTCCAACCATTGTGGATATATTCGGTTTTAACAAACCAACCCCGAGAATCACCAAGCCGAGACCTGTGTAAAAGGCCCAAGTATCGGTAAGTACCAAAACGCCATGTCCTAAACACAGAATAATCGCTCCCCATAAAACGGCTTTCTTTTGACCTATCAATTTATCAGCAATCATCCCTCCTGGAATCGACATGACATATACCAACATAGTGTACCAGCCATACAAAGCCAAAGCCTCTTGACTTGTCCAACCCAAACCGGCACCTCTTGGATCATCTCCCATAGTGGAAGCAGTCATGTACAGTACCAATATGGCTCTCATCCCATAATATGAAAAACGTTCCCACATTTCTGTAAGGAACAATATGTAAAGGCCTATTGGCTGTCCAAAAAGTTCTTTTTGGTGCGGTTTTAAAGTTGTGCTCGACATAATTTTAGTATTAATTAAAAACTATTAGTTAATTCTTTGATTTTAAACAAGAAACAACACCTGCATTAGGGAGTTAGGTGTTGGCCTCTAAATTTTTGACAAAATATTGCCAAGTTTACTAAAAATAAAGCAAAAAGCCATCAGTATTAACAGATAAATCAGTATTGCGGTCCGCTGCCTGAATATTAACGCTTATAATAGTATCTTTGCGTGTTAAAACATGACCTGATGAGTAAAACGATTTCCGGTTTTTCCAAACTGTCCAAATCCAAAAAAATCGATTGGTTGGTAGAAACCTACTTTTCAAATAAAGAAGCTGCCAAAACAGTTTTAAAGCAATATTGGAACTCCAATGACAAGCTGCAACAACTGCATGACGAGTTTATTGAAAATACCATTTCCAACTATTACCTGCCTTTGGGTGTCGCCCCTAATTTTATCATCAATGGGAAAACCTATACCATCCCAATGGCTATTGAAGAGAGCTCTGTGGTGGCAGCAGCAAGTAAAGCGGCTAAGTTTTGGGCAACCCGTGGAGGTTTTAAAACCGAAGTTATTTCTACTACAAAAATAGGTCAGGTACATTTCAATTTTTCTGGTGAATTGGAGACTCTTCAAAAGTATTTTGAATGGGTGAAACCAAAACTTATAGAAGCCACAAAACCTATTACCAAAAACATGGAAACCCGTGGTGGAGGTATTCTTGATATTGAATTACAGGATAAAAGCGACACATTGGAAGGCTACTTTCAATTACATGCCACTTTTGAAACCTTGGACGCCATGGGCGCCAATTTCATCAATTCCTGCTTGGAGCAATTTGCCAAGACCTTTGTTTCGGAGATTGCCGATTTCGAGGTTATTGCCAATACCGATTTGGACATCCAAATAATCATGAGCATTCTTTCCAATTATGTTCCAGATTGCTTGGTAAGAGCGGAAGTAAGCTGCAAAGTAGAAGACCTTCAGGAAGATCCTTCTATCCCCGCCGATGAGTTCGCCAAAAAATTCATTCAAGCCGTGAAGATAGCCGAAATCGAGCCATTTAGAGCCGTCACCCATAACAAGGGTATCATGAACGGTATCGATGCAGTAGTTTTGGCAACAGGTAACGATTTCAGGGCTGTTGAAGCTTGTGTCCATGCCTATGCCTCAAGAAACGGACAATATGGAAGCCTCACCCATGCTAGTATTGAAAACGGCATCTTTAAATTTTGGATAGAAATCCCATTGGCGCTAGGTACAGTGGGCGGCCTTACAAGTTTACACCCATTGGTAAAATTAGCCTTGGAGATGTTACACAAACCGTCAGCTAAAGAGCTGATGCAAATTGTGGCCGTTGCTGGTTTGGCACAGAACTTTGCAGCATTACGATCACTAACCACAACCGGTATTCAAGAAGGTCACATGAAAATGCACTTGATGAATATTTTAAATCAGTTTGAGGCAAGCAATGAAGAAAAAGCGCACTTGGTAGAACATTTTAAAACCAACGTGGTTACCCATAGTGCTGTAGTAGAAGCCTTAAATAATTTGAGACAATAAACGTGGATTCGTTCAAGTATTACAGTCACGGCAAATTATTGCTAACAGGAGAATATGTGGTTTTGGATGGCGCATTGTCTTTGGCCATTCCAACTAAGTTTGGGCAAGGTTTAATTATAAAACCCATTGAAGAACCAATCCTTCATTGGAAAAGCTTAGACCATGAAGGTAAAGTTTGGTTTGAAGGCAAATTCAAAATTGAGAACAATCAAATAGAATCTATTCAACATACCAATCAAAATGTTAATGATCGTTTGATGCAAATTTTGGATACTGCTAAGAAATTAAATCCAGAGTTCCTCAATACCTCAAATGGTTTTGAAGTAACCACCACTTTGGAATTCCCAAACAATTGGGGACTTGGCACCTCTTCTACCTTAATTAACAATATTTCAAACTGGGCAAAAGTCGATCCTTATCAACTTTTGGACACTACTTTTGGAGGTAGTGGTTACGACATCGCCTGTGCTAGTCATGACACCCCTATTTTATATCAATTATCAGAAAATAATCCTAAGGAAAGAAAGATTACCCCGGTAACTTTTAATCCTGCATTTAGCTCGCATTTATACTTTGTTCACTTGAACCAAAAACAAGACAGCAGAGAGGGTATTGCGCATTATAAAGCCCACAGAGGAAAGAATTCTTCGGCCATTTCTGAGATTAGCGATATTACTGAAGGATTTTTAGAATGTGATAATTTAATTGATTTCGAAACGCTTCTCGAGACTCATGAAAGTATTATCTCCAAGCTTACCAAACAACCAACAGTAAAAGACCGTTTATTTCACAATTTTAACGGGGCTGTTAAGAGCTTGGGAGCATGGGGAGGAGATTTTATCATGCTCACCTCTGAAGTTGACCCTCGACCTTATTTGAGCTCCAAAGGCTTTACAACCGTCTTGCCTTTTTCCGAAATGATACTCAAGTAAAAAAACTTTATAAATAAAAAAAGCTCCACTTTTCAGTGGAGCTTTTTTTATACCTAAGAGACTATTTCAATTAATAGAAATTAGCTCTGTTATCTTCGATGTCTGCAGCATCTTTCAGCGCATTGTAGGCTTTAGCTTGAACTGCATTCACTCTTGTAGTTGTCAATCTGTTTGCAATTGGTTGGTAGTTATCCAAACCTGCAGCTGGCGTTACTTTAGTAACTTCAACCATATACACACCTTTGTTACCGTCGATCAATTTTGAAGTTTCTCCTTCTTTCAATCCAAAGGCTACACCAATTACTTTTGGCTCCAAACCAGCACCAGACAAGGTTGGGTTTTTCATATTTACCGCTGAAGCTGTACGCGTACTTACACTTTGCTCTTTCGCTACGTCGGCAACTGTAGATGCAGAAATCTTCTCACGGATCATCTTCGCTTTCTTCTCATTTCTAATTTCAGCAATTGCAGTAGCAGAAGCATTCTCAGGAGACATTAAACCTTCTGGAGTTACTTTTACCAATTCTACAACAGCATAACCACCACCAGGAATAGAGAAACGTTTGTAATCTCCAACTTTAGTTTCAGCATCAAATGCCCAACGTACCATTGATCTTTGACTTCCCAAACCTGGGATATTTTCATCCAATACTTTTAAGCTAACTGGCTTTACAGTATAGTTATTTTCTTTTGCTACCGCTTGGAAATCTCCTTTTTGGATAGCTACTTCAAATTTAGAAGCAGAGTTGAATACGTCATCAATAGTTTCTTCTGAAGGCTCGATTTTTTGAGCAATAGTAGCCACCTTAACCGCTCTAGATTTGTTCTTTTGATCTAAGATCTCGATGATGTGGTATCCAAAAGACGTTTTTACTACGTCGATATCACCAATATTGTTCTCGAAAGAATATGCTTTGAATTCTGGAGCAAAAGATTGGTTGTAACCAAACTCGATAACTCCTTCTTTTTCGTTACTTACTTTATCTGAAGACAATTCCAACAAATCAACAAATTTGCTTTGCTTAGTCTTGATCAAGTTCAAGATGCTGTCAGCCGTAGCTTCTGCTTCTTCTTCAGTATCTGTAATAGAAGGATCAACTCTTGTAGCTCCAATAAAAGGCACCAAAATGTGTCTTACTTTTACTGAGTCTGGCATTTGCTTTTCAGCAACTACTTTGCTCAACTTAAAGAATCCGTTGTCTTTGTAAGGACCGTAAAAACTTCCAACAGGCAAGTTGTAGATGCTATCCGCAGCTACCGTTGGCAACGCCGATTTAAACACAAAGTTGTCGTTGTATTTAATATCAGAATTTGCGTTTACAAAATCCTCGATATTTTTAGTGTTCTTGAATCCGTATACAGTTTCATTGGCTTTAGTTACTTTGTTGAATTCCTCATGGTCATCCAACAATTTCACCAAATTGGCTTTGATAGCTTCCTCGTCTTGTACAGAAGCTACTTCTTCAAACTCTACAAAGGCAATATCTCTGCTCTCTTCTACTTCGTACTTACCTTTGTTCTCGCTAATATATTTAGAAATATCAGCCTTGGTAACTTCCACTAAACTATCGGAGATAGTAGTATAAGGAATGCTAACGTATTTTAAATCTACAGTTTCGTTTTCCAACAAATAATCTGTTTCAGCTTCAGCCAAAGTACTTGCCACACCAGCTTTGATCATATTGAAATATACTTGCTCCTTTGCACGCTCTGCAATAGCAGCTTCGTTGTTTACCCACTCGTTGTAGTTAATTTGGAAGTTTCCAAGAGGGGCACGATTAGGAGTATTATTTTGAATAGCCTTTAAGTTTGCAATGAATTCGTTCAACTTGTTTTCGTCAAACATCCCAGCCTCATTGCTGAATTCTGGATAAGACGAAAAGTTTTGCTTCAACAAATCTCTCATTTGGTCTTTCTCAACAGACAATCCCAACTCTTCAAACTGTCCTTCCAACACAGCTTTTCTCACTTCCTGCTCATACACCCTGTTCATAGTTTGTGTAGATGAAGCACCTGGACCTTGCATTCTTTGTGCATTTTCCACTTTTTGCATGAACTCTACCCTATCGATATCGGTTCCGTTTACGGTTGCTACCACATCTTGGGCACTAGCCGCGGATCCATTTCTAAAAAGATCTGATAAAACGAAGGAAAATAATGCTAATGCAATGATTAGAATTAAAAAGAGTGAACGTTGTCTAATTTTACTTAAAACTGCCATTTTATTGTATACGTTAAAAAATATAAGTTCGCGAAAATAACGTTTTATATGAAATAATAAAAGATATATTAGGTTTTATTGTAGATTTTAAATATAGAGACTATACCCAATAAAACCTACCGAAAAACAAAAGATAAAACCTTACAGACAGACTTTTATTTGAAGTAAAAAGGAATAGTAGATTTTTAAAAACTATTCTTCCTCCAGAACTTTTAAAGAGACCACGTCAATTTTGGTTGAAGAGACTTCCAAAATAGTAAACAGATAGTTTTCAATCATGACCTGATCATTCAATTGTGGGATCTCCTCCGTTTCATCCACAATCAAACCACCCAAAGTTTCATAATTTTCCCCTTCTGGCAGATCCAATTTATAGGTTTCGTTAATATAGTCTACTTCCAGACGTGCAGAGAATTTATAATTCCTGTCATCAATTTTTTCCTCTATCAAGGCAATGGTATCGTGTTCGTCCTCAATTTCACCAAACAACTCCTCTACAATATCCTCCACAGTCATGATTCCTGCTGTTCCACCATATTCATCAATTACCACCGCAATACTCTTACGCTTTTTAGTAAGGATGTTCAACACATCCTTTACCAACATAGTTTCCGGCACAAACTCTACCGGAAGAATTATGGATTTTATGGAAGTTGGCTTTTTGAACAATTCAAAGGAATGCACATAACCCAACACATCATCAATAGAATCTTTGTAAACCAAAATTTTGGAAAGTCCAGAAGCTGTAAACAGTCCACTGATATTTTTGATGGTATCATGCACTTCAACAGCGATAATTTCGGTTCTTGGCACCATTACTTCTCTCGCCTTTACTTCGGAAAATTCTAAAGCCTTTTGGAAGATCTGGATTTCACTGTCTACTTCATCATGCTCTTCCACCGATTCCATTTGTTCACTGATGTAATTCCCTAATTCCACTTTAGTCATGGCCAATCTAACATCATCGCCATCAGTTTTAAAAAAACGACGCAAAACACTGTCTGAAATCCACATTACAAAAGAGGAAATAAACCAAAACAACAAATAGAATAGATAGGCTGGAAAAGCGAAAATCTTTAAAAAGGAATTGGCGTAAATCTGAAAAAACACCTTTGGTAAAAACTCAGCAGTGATCAAGATGACCAGCGTAGAAATTACTGTTTGCGAAAGCAAACTTAAATCGGAGAGTAGATAGTTTATAAAACCATAATTGGTGGGTAAAATGGATTGGAACCACTCCATCAACACATCTCCCATCACAAAACCGTAAATAACCAGAGCAATATTGTTACCGATAAGCATGGTAGCGATATACTTGGAAGGCTTTTCGGTTAAACGCTTTAATATTTTGGCCAAGAAGTCGCCTTGCTTCTTCTCAATTTCAATATGGATTTTGTTGGCCGAAACATAGGCTATTTCCATTCCGGAGAAAAACGCCGAAAGCAATAAGGAAACTACAATGATGACTCCGTTAATGTCCATTGGGCATTACTTGTTTCTGTCTTCAAACTTCTTTCTGAAACGGCTCCTGAAGAAAAACATAAAAACCGCCAAAGCTGCCAATAGCAAAGAGGTATAGGCTCCATTACGGTTGGTGTCCCATTTTGAAATCCCATCATAAGTAAACAATACCGCAAACACAATATAAGCGTATTGAAAAATCTTCATTAATTTCATGAATCTTGGTGTTAATTACCTCACAAAGATAGCTAATTATTTAAGTGTAGGATTTAGTTTGAGGGGGATTCTTCGGTATCATCTAGATACAATACGCCACTCATTTCGGTAATTTCGAAGTTTTCGAAATTGGAATCGGAATCTAGACCTTGCCCTTTGGTAAGTTCCGAGCCTGAGCGAAGGGTAAACTCACCATTGGTAAACAACCATTCATTTTTTTGATCGTAGTACAGTTGGTCTGCATAAAGCGTGTCCTTGGAGTAGGTAGATATCACCACATTCCCTTGAAGGTCTATAAGGTCTGTGTCATTGTACACAATGGCATAATCTGATACGATAACATTTTTATGGAAATCGTCATCAAAGACCGTAAGATGAATACCATCAGGAAACTCCGTAAAGGAAAACTTTCGGTTTGAAAAGTCCAACATTTTTGGACTCACCAAATTGGCTTTCATTTTTGCAGTATCGCTCAATTTTTCGGTATACTTTAAATTGATATGCTCCGCTTCGCCAATAGGTTTGTTTTGGGAAATCCCAATTTTCTGGACTTCCTTTAAGTTGTTTTGACACGAAAAAAACAAGGTCACAGCAATTGCTGTGACCAGTTTTATGTTATTATATAAATGTTTCTGTTTCATTTACAAACTTGGCACC
Source organism: Mangrovimonas sp. DI 80 (assembly GCF_001975575.1). NCBI lineage: Bacteria > Pseudomonadati > Bacteroidota > Flavobacteriia > Flavobacteriales > Flavobacteriaceae > Mangrovimonas > Mangrovimonas sp. DI 80. Next base: position 286,530 of record NZ_MSDT01000002.1, read on the forward strand.
ACTACGCTACCATTGATCCAACAACCAATTTTAATAGTTTGTCCTGCGTTACCTTTAGTAAAGATATCCCCTTTTGTAGGCGCATTACCTTCGTAGCTAGCAGCTGTTTGGTTAGCTACACTAGTTAGAGTAGCATCTACTTTCCCTGCTTTTCTAGCTTCTTGGGCTGCATACCAGAATACGGCTCTTTTATCAAAACTATCAGCACCACAATCGTTCGCACTAGCTGCATACATTGCAGCAATGTTCAAGTGAGGTCTTCCGTTTGAAGGGTTCAACTTCAAAGACTCTCTGTAGTAGTTTCTAGCTTCGCTATAACGACCCTTTTTCTTTAAGATCCCACCAATTCTCTCAGCCAATCTTCCTTTCTTGTACTTATCAGTTTCCAAATCGAAAGCTTGCTTTAAGTAGTTTACAGCTTCGCTATCTTTATTTTGCTTAAACAAAATAGTTGCCACGAAGTATTTAGTATCTGCAGATGGTGCTGTAGCATCATAAGCTTTTACCAACTCGATATAAAGAGGATCGTCTGTACATTCTTTGTTGTACATTCTGCTTACAGCTCTCTTCAACCAAACGGCATCATTCTTATAAGTATCGAAATCCTTTTTGTACAATGGAATTAAGTTTTCACAATTTGCCAATTGCCCTAATTTGCTATCGATACTACCGCCGATTTTCTCATAGTTTTCAAGGTAGTTAGTATAGTATTTTCTGTATTTCTCTTCCTTAGAAGTCAATGTTTGCCCTGCCTCTTCCTTTTGAACTAATTTGTTCAACTCTTCTGTGCAGATTTCTACCTCAGTACCAATTTTATCAGATACATCATCATATTTATCAAATACAGACTGAAGGGGTAATTTCCCTTCGTTATACAAATCTACCGCTGTAGAAAAGTACACGTACAATCCTTTAGGGTTTTTAAAATTTTTCAAATCTTCCTTATATGCTCTATCAAACATATCATAGATTTCCTGATTTGAAACTCCCAATTCCTTTTTGTTATCATACATCAATAACCCTTTATCATTAAGTACTTCTCCTTTTTCGTACTTATTTGGGAAATTAGCAAGACCTTCATCCAACAACTTCATTTTATCATTCACAAAAGCCGCTTTATCTGCACCTGAAGAATTCTTGATTTTATGGTCTAGAATTTTCTCACCATACCCGTAAATAGCATAATTAAACTTTGGGCATTTGTTACGCACCTTCATCCATGGCTCATATGCCTCATCGTATTTTTTGCTCTTTACATAGTCTGAAAAGATCATTAGGTTAGTCATGCACTCTTCGTCTTGTTGAGCAAACCCGATGTTAACGCTCAAAAACAGGGCAACTAATACTAAAGTTATTCTCGCTTTCATTGTTTAATTATTAATTACTGTAAATTTAGTTATATTTTAATTTCTGGAACCATCTGTCGTTTAAAGACAAACTGATTAGGATATTGGCGAAATTTTCCTGTACCAAATTTTGGTTTGTGGTTCCTCTTTTTCCGAACTCCAACCCAAGGTTTGCATTGGAAAACACACCTCCCACTGGAAACCCTGCTCCAAAAGATATGCCAAACTCCTTAATATCCTCATCACTTATTTTCAAACCTGTGTGCTCAAAGTGCATTCCAGCCCTATAGGTGATTCGTTTCCAGTATTTTGAAAAAGAATCATACTCAGGAATAAAAAATCCTCCAAATGAGAAATTCGATCCATCTACAAAGTTAGTATTATTACTGTCCATAAACGGATTTGAGAACGCACTTATGTTTTGGGTAGTATATTCCGCCCCAACAAACCATCTTCTTGGTTGCCCAATTCCTGCTCCAAAAGACAAACGTGACGGCATCGTCAAATCGGTTTCATCCAATCCCTGCGATTCCAAATCGGCCTCAAGACTTGTTCCATCTCCAGTTAATATCGTTCTGGTATTTTTCGAAGTCAAGCTCCCTTCTGGCGCATAGGTTAAAGAAGTTACCAATTCAAACTTTTCCTTAATCATGGTTTTATAAGTCACTCCAAAATTCACCGTAAACCCACTTAAATTGGAACGGTTTCTCTCTAAAGTAGGATATTGGATATAATCTCCTTCATCAAAGAAATACTCCTGAACGTTATTTCTAACATTTCCAAAGTTATAACTTAAATCAACACCAACACTCAATTTTGGTGTCACGGCATATCCCAGACCAAGATAAGTTCTATTTAAACCACCTTCTCCTGTATATTTATTGGTGATATTCCCCTCTTCATCTTTAGACTGAATTTTATAACCCACCGATGTATAAGGCAACAAACCAAAGCCAAAACCAAATTTCCCCATTGGGATAGACATGGCCAAATAGTCAAAAGTGGTTGCAGAAGATCTGTCGCTTCCACTATCACTTTGCAAATTCAAACTTTGTTGGCTTCCGGCAAGGGCAAATTTCACTGGACGGCTTTCCTCTTTAAATGACTTTAGGTTTGGGGTTGCGTAACTTGCAGGGTTTCTTAAATTAACATGGATACTATCGGTATAAATACTCAAGCCTCCCATACTTCTGTTTTCAACAGTTCCCTTGAACTTTAAACTTCCAATTCCAAAAAACGAATAGGGTGAAACTGTACCTTGTTGTGCATGTAACTGCAATGCAAAAGAAGCTATAAAAACTACTACAAGTTTTTTTATCATTTAGTACAAATTATATTCTAATATAAAGTTTAAACCTTCTAAAAGAAAATTAGAGTTGGCAAATATGCCATTTTTTAATTGTTTTGACAAGAAATCTGAGTCGCCACCTGTTAAAATAACTGTTAAATCTCTATATTCCTGACGATAATCATCAACTACTCCATTAATTTCTTTTAAAACACCGCCAACAACACCCGAATGTATGGAAGTAATGGTAGAATCTCCAATTAGACCTCTAGGCATCTCTGTTTCAAGTAACGGCAAATTCGCCGTTAAATTGTTCAACGACTTGTAGCGCATCCGGATTCCTGGAGAAATAGCGCCTCCTTTATAGGTACTTTCGGTATCTGTAAAATCGTAGGTAATACAGGTGCCCGCATCGATGACCAAGACATTTTGCTGAGGAAAATTTTTAACGGCCGCGCTCACTAGGGCCACACGGTCTACCCCTAAAGTATGCGGCGTACTGTAAGCATTTACAAAGGGAAGTTTAGTCTCCGCATCCAAAACCAAGACTGGCAATTTTGACTGAATCAATTTCAGCATGCCATTGTCCAAATCGCCCACCGAAGAAAGAATGCATTTCTGAATGCTTTCATAATTTTCAAAAAGCCCCTCAAACTCGGTTTCAAAATGAGCAAGATCGAAACTGCACTTAAAAATAATCTCCTCCTGCTGGAAAATGGCAAACTTTACAAAGGTATTGCCAACGTCGACAATTAAATTCATAGCTTTAAAAAGGGTAAAATTACAAAACAAGTATGTAACAGTTTAAAAAGGCAAAAAAAATTTATTCCTAAATCGCTAGAATTTAAGCCCTAAAAGCGACAAGAATAAAAGAATTAAATTTTTTCTAAAATTATCTTTGCGAATATCAAAATTGCCCTTATATTTGCATCCGCAATTAAGCGACTGGTGCCTTAGCTCAGTTGGTAGAGCAAAGGACTGAAAATCCTTGTGTCCCTGGTTCGATTCCTGGAGGCACCACCAGCAAAAACCCGAACAACTTTGTTCGGGTTTTTTGGTTTTAACGGTTTTATATTGAAAAGAGCTCAAAAACGCTATTCAATTTTTATTTGCTTTTTTAGCCTCTCGCTCCTGTTCCCGTTCCAATTTCTTAAAATAGCCCCTAAACAATATATTGTGCTTTAGCGCTTCCATGTTTTCATTAAACTTATCTGTCCCCTGTTTGATATTGTCTGCCGAAGTTTTCAAATCCCGCACCAAAGTAGTGTCGTTTAAAATATAATTGAGGGTTCCCTTACTAGATTGAATATCCAAAACCATTTTATTGATATTACCAACCACACTTTCCATATCCACACTCAAACTTTCCATATTTTGCACTACTGTTTTTAACCTTTCTCCCGAAATAGTATCGTTCAGCAATACTCCCAACACCGATTCATCATTAGTTTTCAAAGTTTCCACCAAGCCATTTAATTTGTTCACGGTAGCAGACGCCCCTTTACTGGCTAGATTTAAATTGGCAATGGTTTGCTTTAATTCTTTAGCCATGACGGTATCATTTAGCAAGACACCAATGGTCCCCTCTCCATCCACAATTCTATTGGTAATTTTTAACAGATCCGAAGTGAGAATTGCAGCATTTTCATTGGTCGTACTTAAGGTATTCAAAATATCATCGGCACTTATTTTACTATAAGACTCTAAAATATCACCATTATCAACCACGGGAGCACTTCCCTTTCCCGGAACGATGTTCACCACCATATTCCCTACAAGGCCATCAGCCCCAATGGTTGCAATGGCATTTTTCCTGATGTGCCCTATTATTTTTTCATCCAAAGCCATATCTACACGTATCATAGAGTCATTGACCATATAGACTTTTTTCACGGTACCAATATCCAAACCGGAATAACGCACATTATTTCCATTCTTTAAACCGTTGACATTTCTGAATTGTGCACTTATGGTAAATGTTTTTTTGAACAGTTCCTGACGTTGCCCGATAAGATAGACCGCTGCCACAAATAAAACAGACCCTATGACTACAAGAAGCCCTAATTGTATTTTCTTTGAATCCATCGTTTTCATACTTCTTCTTTAAAAAATGCCTTCACTTTTGGGTCTTTGGAACTGGACAACTCAGCAAAAGTTCCAACCGCATAATCCACGCCATCTATCAACAATACCATCCTATCAGCAATCACCCGGGCACAGTCCACATCATGGGTAATAATTAGCGACGAAGTATTGTACTGCTTCTGCACTTTTTGCATCAAGATAACAATTTCCTTCGCCGTAATAGGATCCAGACCACTGGTGGGCTCATCATAAATAATGATTTTTGGCTGCATGATTAGGGTCCTTGCCAAGGCAATACGCCGTTTCATTCCTCCCGATAATTCCGAAGGCATCAACTCGATAGCCTTTGCCAAACCAACATTTTCCAAGGCTTCTACAACCAACTTCTCTTGATTCTCCTCTCCTCCAAACTTCTTGGTATGCCAACGCATAGGAAATTTAAGATTTTCCCTTACCGTCATGGAATCATAAAGAGCACTACCCTGAAACAAAAAGCCAATTTCCCGTCTTAAAATATCTAATGATTCATGGTCCAACTTCGTAATATCATTGTGCATCACCGAAATAAAACCACTGTCGGCCTCCATCAAACCCACCAAACATTTTATCATTACAGATTTCCCAGAACCCGACTTCCCCATAATAACCAGATTTTCCCCTTGATAGAGCTGCATGTTAAACCCATTCAATACATGGTTATCACCAAAGCTCTTGTGAAGATCTCTCACCTCCAAGACCACTCTAGACTCTTCTATGTGATTCTGCTCCATCATAAATCATAGAAAATATCAGTCACCAAAACCGCTACAAAGTCGATAATAAATAACATTAAAGAGGTCACGACCACCGCCGAATTGGCTGCCATCCCAACACCCTCAGTTCCTTTATTACAGAAATACCCTTTATAACACCCAACAAGCCCAATGGCCAAACCAAAAAAAAAGGTTTTTATCGTCGCTGGAAAAATGTCGCTAAACTCCAGAGCATCAAACACCTGATTGAAATACAACATAAATGACACATTCCCTTTAACGTTCTCCACCAAATAAGAACCAAATAGCGCAACAGCATCTCCAACAATCACCAAAATAGGCAGCATTAAGGTAGCAGCCAGCACACGGGTAACCACTAAATATTTAAAAGGATTGGCTCCCGAAACTTCCATGGCATCAATCTGTTCTGTAACCCGCATAGAGCCCAACTCTGCTCCAATTCCAGAGCCTATTCTCCCTGCACATACCAAAGCCGTAATTATGGGACCAATTTCCCTTACGATGGAAATCCCCACCATAGAAGGCATCCAGGACACTGCGCCAAATTCCATTAAGGTGGGACGTGTTTGCAATGTCAAAACCAAACCAATAATAAAGCCTGTAATAACCACCAACAGCAAGGAACGATTTCCAATATTGTAACATTGCCGCAAGAGCTCTTTAAACTCAAAAGGCTTCTTAAACAACTCCTTAAAAAACCTAGAAGTAAAATAAGTCATATCCCCTACCTCCATCAGAAAGTCTTTCACATGCAAACTTATATTACTGGATTTAACCATATTACCCCACAAATATCTATTAAAGATATGAAATTGAAAGCATCCGCAATATGATGTAAGTCAATTATCAACATTGACAATTCTCATTTCAAAAAACCAAATATCATTGTATATTTAAGCAATACTTTCCATTACATCTATTTTATGAACATAGGTTTAGTACTTTCTGGCGGGGGTGTTAGAGGCGCAGCCCATATAGGCGCCATAAAAGCCCTTGAAGAACACGGTATTTTCCCAACACAAATTTCAGGCACCAGTATTGGTGCTATCGTAGGCGCATTGTATGCCTACGGACATCATTGGAGTGATATCCTTCATTTTTTTAAAAAGTTTCAAATTTTCGACGTCACCAAGTACGCCAAAGGAAAACCAGGCCTAATTGATACCGAAAAGTTTTATGCTGAATTCAAGAACTACTTAAAGGAAGACAGTTTTGAAGCGCTACAAATACCACTTAGCATAACGGCTACCAATATTTTGGATGGCAACCTTGAAATATTCAACCAAGGAAAATTGATCATGCCCATACTGGCCTCTGCAGCCTTTCCCGGGATTTTTGCCCCAGTGAAAATACAAGACGATTATTATATTGATGGAGGGACACTCAATAATTTTCCTGCTGAATTATTAAAACCCCATTGCGACCGCATCATTGGAAGCTACGTGAATGGCATTGACTCCATAAACATCACCGATGTCAAGCACATGTTCCACATCATGGAGCGCGCCATTAAACTAAAATCCTTTCAGGAAGATTACAGTAAATTCAATTTGTGCGATGTGGTTGTGTACCCAAAAGAACTCAGCAAATATGGCACTTTCGATAAGAGGTATGTTGATGAGATTTTTAATATAGGTTATCACAGAACAAAAGAAATTCTAAACAACAATGAAGCGCTCCTTCAGCAAACAGCTGCCTTAGTTCTAAACAACAAACAATTGTAGCACGTACCTAAAATGAGCTATAAAGTATTGGCAATTTTAATTCTCGGAATCCTGTTAAAGAGCTCTCTTTTTCAAGAGAAAAATTTCTTTTTATCACAGCTCAATACCCGAAAAGACACGATTTCCACCGAAAAAGCATGGCGGACTATCAAGATTGATCGCAATATTACCATTGAAAACTATTTTCAATATGTAGATTCCCTAGTAAAGCAATACGACTCTTTAACAAAATACCCACTTACAGAACACCTATTAATACGGGCCAATCCCTGGGTAATCGACACCTTATACAACACCGATTACTACCGAATGAAAGCACGCGATTCTTTTACCTACGACCAAAAGAAAATGATTGCCTTGCCCAGGGGAAATACGCTTAAGGTTCCAGATTCCCTAACTGCCAAGGGCCTTCTTACGGCGTTCCAAAACTCCCGCATAGATGTGAACATCCCCGAATTCAAACTCCGAATTTACGAGGGAGAAACAGAGCTTTATGAATTTCCCGTAAGAGTAGGAAGACACGAAACAAAGTACCTAAAGATGTCCGACAAAATTGAAGACCTGCGAACCAAAACTGGTGAAGGTCATATTGTAGCCCACAACAAACATCCACGCTACGTCAACCCGGCCACCAACCACGAATATTTTGTAACAAGACGAGACGACAACAAGGTCACTAAATTGCCCTTGATTCCATTTACAGAAACCCAACTGGATGGCCAGAAATACGGGCAAATGATCCATCCCACCACCAATCCGGTTACTTTAGGGAAAGCCTATTCCAATGGCTGCATTGGCACCCGAGAATCAGACGCTTGGATTATTTATTACTATGCTCCTATAGGTACACCTATTCAGGTGAGATACGATTTAGAAACAGTCAACAAGGAAGGAGACACCTTGATCTTAAAGGATATTTATAAGAAAAAGGACTAAAACCTTGAATTAAAACCAACAAAAAAGCCGAACAAATCTGTTCAGCTTTTTACAATCTATCCCTCATATGCTTTTACGCCACAACCGTTTCCAAGGTCTTCACACCTTCCAAATGGGCTAGCATATGGTCGCCAGATTTTACCAATCCAACACCTTTAGCTGGCGTTCCGGTTAAAATAACATCTCCAGGTTCAAGCGTCATAAATGAGGACACTACTTCAACAACCTCTCCCAGGGAATAAATCATTAACGACGAATGCCCGGTTTGCACCACCTCGCCATTGATTTCTAAAGTAAAATTGATATTGCCCAAGTCTTGAAAGCCTTCCATAGACACAAATTCCCCTAGTGGCGTTGCGCCATCAAAGCCTTTCGCCAAAGCCCAAGGCCCTTTGCTTTCTCTACTAGCGGCCAATACATCCTTAGCTGTTAAATCATTAGCAAGGGTAACGCCATCAATATAATCGATAGCCTCTTCACGAGATACATTCTTACACGTCTTACCAATTCTAAACGCCAATTCAATTTCGTACCAAACCTCGTTGGATACTTTTGGCAAATGCAAGGTCTCCCCCGATTTTAGGATACTACTTTCTGGTTTTGTAAAGATCACGGGCATGCCTTTTTCCGAAGGCATTTCAGAAAGATCACTTACGTAATTCTTCCCTATTCCTATTATTTTCATATGTGGTTTACTAATTAATTTACATTGCAAGATAAAGAATTTCCCCACACACTAAACAATAAAGCAATCCCTAAAAACCATAATCCCTCCCTGTTAATTTCCTCCTTAGAAACCAATTAATTACAAAGGAAATAGTATCTTAACACTTGGTTACATTTGTAAGAACAATCTATCAATTGAAGGAAGCACAGACAGCACACAAACCTACGCCATCCCCAAAAAAGAAATACCGAGCATTGCGCATTCTAGGTAAATTGCTTTTGGGTATCCTGTTGTTATTTTTCCTGCTCGTCCTTTTTGTTAGAAGTCCATGGGGCCAAGACATTATTGTTGGCAAAGCCGTGAATTTTATCTCCAAAAAGACCCATACCAAAATTGACATTGAAAAACTATTCGTCACATTTGATGGTGACATTCAATTGGAACAATTCTATTTGGAAACCCCTAAAGGCGACACCTTAGTCTATTCCAAATCATTGGAAGTTAACATGCCCCTTTGGGCCTTGATTACTGGAAAAGGGGTTGGAGTTGATGACCTGCAATGGGATGGATTGCGAGCCAACATTATCAGAAACGACAGTATTGAAGGCTTCAATTTTCAATTTTTAATCGATGCTTTTGCTTCAGAAGAAGACAACGAAATCCCAAAAGATACTATTACCAAACCACTCAATTTAGTCCTTGGCAAACTCAATCTTAATGATTTTGACATTGTTTACAACGATGCTGTAACAGGTATTGAGAGCCATTTTGTGTTTAAGGAATTTCAACTAGACATGGATGACACCAATTTGGAAGACATGATATTTAAAGCTTCGGAATTGACACTCAGCGATGCCAATATCAACTTTATTCAAACGGACTCAGCACCATCCAGCGAATCGGAAAGTACCACACTCCCCTTTCTAGCTGCCGATGAAATTACCCTGAGAAACGTCATTGCCAATTACGAATCTTCCATCAGTCACATCAAGGTCGAAGCCAACATTCATAAGTTTTACACCGAACTAGAGGCCATTGACCTTGCACACAATTCCTATAAAATTGGAGACATCAACTTACAGCAATCCAACATTGTGGTTCATACTAACACCAACAATAGTCCACCGACAGAACTTGATTCAAACACTACAAATTCTAGCGAGTTTAACTGGCCAGACCTGAATATTGACATTGGTAATATTGAGTTTGAAGACAACAGCTTCTCCTTTTTTTCAGGAGACAACACACCTCAAAAGGACAACTTTAATCCCAATGCCTTGGCTTTAAAACATGTCAACTTCAAAGCCAATGAGATCTTCCTTAAAGATAAAACTGCAGGACTTGAACTGGAAACCATCCAATTTCAGGAAGCCTCCGGAATCAACCTAAATGAATTTGGTCTGAAGTTAAGTGCCAATGACCAAAGTCTAAACATTGAGCAACTTCATGCCAGCGTCAACCAAAACAAATTAAAGGGATCGCTAGCGATTAGTTATTCTGAATTGTCACAGTTCTTGAGCTCTCCAGAACTTTCCACCATCGACTTAAACCTACCCCAAATACAACTAGACCCAAACGATATTTTTAAATTCCAACCCACTTTAAAAGACAACCCCTATTTACAAACTGTAAGCCAAAATACAATAAAAGGGCACTTGAACGTGAATGGCACCTTAGCGTCACTAAACATTTCAGATCTTGGCATCAATTGGGGAAAAGACACACAATTAACTGCCAAAGGCAACATTCAAAATATCACTAAAACGGATAGTATCCAGTTTGACATTCCTTCTTTTTCGGCAGGAACTACCCGTTCAGACCTTATCAAATTTGTAACTGAAGACTCTCTTGGCATTCAATTTCCAGACAGCATACAACTTACGGGAACCGTCAAAGGCAATTTAAAGGATATAATAGCCAAAGCTGAGCTCAACTCCTCACAAGGGCTTGCCAACATAGATGGTCATTACAACAATGAGAGCAGTTTATCTTTTGAAGTTGAAGCGAATGTTGACCAGTACAGATTGGACGAACTCCTAAAAAATGAGGAATTGGGGCCACTTAGCTTAAGCATTACAGCGGATGGCTCAGGCGACAACATTAACCAATTTAATGCGAATTTCGACGCGGTTATTTCTCAATTTGCCCTAAAACAATACAACATTACCGATTTAAAACTCTCAGGAACCATTGTAGACGGAAGCGGCACTGTGAGTTCGGTATACAAAGACGATAACCTCGATCTTGACCTCAATGCATTGGTCACTTTAGACTCCATTGCTCCACAAGCCTCAATTGACCTGAACCTAAAGGGAGCCAACCTCAATGCCTTAGGACTTATGGAACGGAACATCCGCACGGGTTTTCAGTTAAAAGCTGATTTCAAAGGCAATTCCGAAACATTTGATCTAACCTCCAACCTTACGGAAGGCGTTGTAGTTTATGACAATAAATCCTATTTAATTGGTGACCTCAATGCCATTGCACATGTAAGCATCGATACCACTTCGGTTGAAGTCCATAACAAACTTCTGGATGCAGAATTGGCCTCCAACACCAACCCGCAAATATTTAGCAAGGCTCTAAAACATCATATTCAAAGTTACTTTTTTGATGACGTGCGACTGGTAGACACTTTGGAGCGTCCCGTAAACTTAACATTCAAAGGAACCATCAATCCGTCCTCATTGATGAACGACGTCTTTTTGGTCAACCTCAAAGACCTTGACACCATTAAAATGGCCATGGATTTCAACGAAAATGCTAAAGTTTTAAATGCGAATATTTCGGCGCCACGAATTAACTATGGCAGTTTTGAATTGGATAGCCTGGCTTTTTCCATAGACACCGATGTGGATAATTTTGAGTTCGGCCTCAACTTTAAAGAATTTACAACCGGCCCATTAGCGATTCCCAAAACCAGTTTTAACGGCAAGCAGCAAAACGGAGAGATGCTCCTAAAGTTTTTGGCTCAAGATAATGATGAGACGCTCATAAATATCGATTCCAAAATCACTTCGAATGCCAATATTTTAGAATTGCAGACAATTCCCTCAAACCTTACCATCAACAAAGAAGCTTGGAACATTCCAGAATCAAACTTCATCCGTTATAGTGATAAAAAGTTAGAGTTTCAAGACTTTCAACTCAGCAATAACAACGAACTTGTCGAGCTTACTCATCAACAGCCCGATATCACTAAAGACCACGTAGCCATTAATTTTTCCAATTTCAACCTAAACGAATTACTTAGCTACCTCAACCCAAACAAAAGCATTGCTTCTGGATATTTGAATGGTAATCTTGTTTTGGTTAATCCCTTTGAAGAAATGGGATTGATTGCCAATCTGGACATCACAGAACTGAACGCCCTTGACGTCGATTTGGGGAGATTAAGCCTGGAAGCCACTCCACAAGGCAACAACGCTTACAATTTCACCACTTCATTAAAGGAAGGTGATGTTGATTTGGATATGAAAGGGGATTATATGGCCAGTGAAGCGAATCCAACCATGGATTTAGACTTAACTATCAATTCATTTCAAATGAAGGCTTTGGAAGGTTTTAGTCTAGGCGAGATTTCTGAAACCAAAGGCGAGCTCTCTGGAAAATTTACAGTAAATGGCCCAACGGCAAGCCCTAATTACCAAGGGCAACTTAATTTTAAAGATGCTGGTTTTGAAATTACCAAGTTCAATGCTAGTTTTTCTATGGATAATGAAACGGTCTCAATTCAAAACGACCTGATTTCAATGGACAATTTCACCGTCAAGGATGCCAACAATAATATCCTTGTCGTCTCCGGTGATATTGGCACCAACGATTTAGCCAATCCCACTTTAAATTTAGATTTAAAGGCAGACAATTTCCAAGTATTGAATGCCTCACGCGAGGATAACGATCTTATATACGGAACAGCCGTTTTTGATGCCGAGGCCAAGTTAACAGGCGACCTTCAAATCCCTAAATTGAACGTAACCGCAACTTTGGGCAAAGAGACCAATATTAAATACATTATGCCTTCTGCTTCTGTAAATATGGAACAGCGTGATGGCGTAGTCATTTTTGTAAATCGCGACAATCCCGATGCCATTCTAACCCAAAAAGAAGAAAAAACCGCTACTGTTAAAGGCTTTGATGTCAAGGCCCTTATCAAGGTGGACAAAGAGGCCGCAGTCACCATTATTATCAATGAAAGCACCAACGACAACTTTATGGTTTCAGGTGAAGGTGACTTTAATTTTACGATGAAACCCAACGGACAAATGAATCTTTCTGGAGTCTATGACGTCACAGATGGCCATTATGAAATGAGCCTGTATAATTTGGTCAACCGCAAGTTTGAACTCACTCCAGGAAGTCGCGTGACTTGGTCCGGGGATCCTTTTGATGCCCAACTGGACATTCGTGCCATGTACCAATTAAAAACTTCAGCGGGACCTTTAATGGCCTCCCAAACTTCCAACGCCGATCCTTCGGTGAAAAGCAAATACCGAGAAGTATTGCCTTTTGAAGTCTTTCTGAATATTGATGGCGAACTGATGAAACCTGTCATTTCCTTTGATATCGACATGCCCGAAGATGAACAGGGAGCCATTGACGGACAGGTTTACGGACGTATCCAACAAGTAAACCGACAGGAAGAGGAACTCAACAAACAGGTGTTTTCTCTTTTGGTTTTAAACCGTTTTTATCCAGAACCCGGCAGTGACGGAAGCTCCGGTGGAATGGCCACAATCGCACGGGATAACCTCAACGATGCCGTATCCGATCAGCTAAATATGTTTTCGGACAAGCTTTTGGGAAATACCGGTTTCGAACTCAATTTTGGCTTGGACAGTTTCACCGACTATCAGGGCAGTACACCACAAGACCGTACCCAATTGGATATCGCTGCACAGAAGAAACTTTTCAACGACAGGCTAACAGTACAAGTAGGAAGCGAAGTTGACATACAGGGCAGCAACCCCGAAGACGAAGAAGCCCCCATCATTGGGAATGTGACCTTGGAATATATGCTCACCAAAAATGGCCGCTATAGAATAAAAGGATTTAGACGCAATGAATTTGAAAATGTGATTGATGGCCAAACCATGGTAAGCGGCATTGCCTTAATTTTTACCTTGGAATTTAATAAATTCAGTGAATTTTGGCACGCCCTTGTCCATCCACAACCAAAAGAGGATGAAAATGAAAAGAATGAGAATACAAAAAAAGAAGCCAACAACTAAAATATAAAGTATAGTATCCACTTGAACACGATTTCAAAATATCGCCATTACTACATCCTACTTTTATCGATTTGGATGGTTCAATCCTGCTCTATTACAAAGCACATTCCTGAAGGCGAACATCTTTACACAGGTGCCACGATTTCAATGGAATCGGATTCTACAATTACCAACGAACCCCTACTCAAGGACGAATTGGAAAAAGTGCTTTTGCCCGAGCCTAACTCCACCTTTTTAGGGATGCACCTAGGCTTATACTATTATTATAAAATGCAAAAGAAACATCCCGGATTTATCAACCGGTGGCTATACAAAAAATATGGAGAAGAACCTGTCTACCAATCGGATGTTGAACCTTCCGAAGTACGGAATCTTATCTTAAACCGATTGGAAAACCGTGGTTTCTTTTACAGTAGTGCCGATTCGGAAATAACTGAAAAAGACTACAAAAGTTCTATCCATTATACTACCAGAATTGCACCGCCTTATACCATGGAACGCTATGAATTGGATTCGTTCTCAGACCCCATCTATTCCGAAATTGCCAAAACCCTTAACAACACCCCTTTCAAAAAAGGCATGCGCTTTGACCTTTCCAATTTTGAATTGGAGCGCAGTAGAATTGATGCCGAACTAAAGCAAAAAGGCTATTACAACTTCAACGCTCAATTTTTAATTTTTGAAGCAGACACCAATCGTTACAAAAACAAACGCTTCGATCTTTATCTGCGACTGAAAAAGGAAGTGCCTCAAAAGGCTCAAGTTCCTTACAAAATCACCAAGGTGAACATCTACTCCAATTATGATTTGGAGAAGGACTCTTTGGTTTCAAACCCTACGAGGTTCAACAACAAAAATTTTATAGAAACGGAACCGTTTTTCAAGCCCAAATACCTCGACCCATTCGTCACTCTGGAAGAAGGGCAACTTTACAACCCACAAAACTCTAGAAATACCGCCAGACGCCTCTCTACCATAGGCGCCTATAAATATGTGAACATTCAGTACAAAGAAATAGACTCGCTCACCAATGATTCCCTTGGGCATTTACAAGCCGACATTTATTTATCGCCGTTGAACAAACGAAGTTTAAGAACCGAACTGCAGGCCGTGTCCAAATCCAATAATTTTGCGGGACCTGCTTTGGCCATTACCTATACCAACCGCAACATTTTTAGCGGAGGCGAAACCTTTAGTGTTAGTGGAAAATTAGGATTTGAAAAGCAAATTGCCAGCGGCAACAGCAACAGTCTTAACAGTACCGAATTGGGAATCAAAAGCGAACTGGTAGTCCCTCGCATGCTCTTCCCCATAAAATTTGACGACAATTATTTTAAATACTCCATCCCAAAAACCAAAACCTCATTGGGCCTTGACTATTTAAGCCGAAGTAATTTGTACGCCCTGCTATCAGGCAATGTAAAGTTTGGATATACTTGGGATGCCAACAAGTTTGTGACTCACGAAATTAATCCTGTCACGGTCAACTACACCCAACTTTTGAACACCTCTCCAGAATTTGAACAGATTCTGGATGAAAACCCTTATTTACAGGAAAGTTTTGATCAAGAGTTTATTTCAGGGCTTATGTATTCCTTTACATACAACGGCATGGTGAATGCCAAAGACAAACACCAATTTTATTTTAATGCCACTTTTGACATTGCAGGAAATTCGATTAGTTTATTTGGAAAAGACCATGGGGAGAATCAGCCCAAAACTTTTTTGGGTCTAGCCTATGCACAATACGCCAAACTAGATTTGGATTTTCATTACCATTTGGACATAGGAAAACATCAGGTGATTGCCACCCGATTGTTCGGCGGCTACGGATTGGCATACGGAAATTCAAACATCCTCCCCTTTGTGAAACAATATTATGCAGGAGGGCCTTATAGCGTTAGAGCTTTTAGAATACGCTCTTTGGGCCCGGGAACTTTTAGTGAAGAAACCGATAATGACGACACTTATATAGATCAAGCTGGAAATATCAGGTTGGAAGCCAATATTGAATATCGCTTTCCTATTATTTCCTTCTTAAAAGGAGCCGTTTTTGTGGATGCCGGTAACATTTGGAATTCCAAAGAAAATGAAACCCTTCCTGGAGGAAAGTTCAGCAGCTCCTTTATCAATGAATTGGGAATGGGTGCCGGAATTGGCGCTCGAATTGATATCCAAGGCTTTGTGGTTAGATTTGATTTGGCAGCACCATTTCACGACCCATCCCTACCCGAAGGCGAACGCTACGATTTTAGAATTGACGAGCCTATTTTTAACTTCGCCATTGGCTACCCTTTCTAACTATTAACATCAATCTTTTCGCAACAGGGCATCTACCCCCATTTCATGCTCATCCTTCACTTTCATCAATGCTTTTGTAGGCGGTTCAAGATTATAATCTGTAATCAACAGCTTCCAAGAGGCTTTTAAACGTATGCCATCCTTTTCTTTGCTAAATTCCAGTGGAATACTTACCTCCTTGGAAGTGCCCACCAATGTAAACGTACCTCGGGCAGTAATGGTTTGCGAACCTAGAGATTCCACATCTAAAGGTTGCCCCAAAGTTCCTTTAAACGTCACATAAGTATATTCCTTGCTTTTTAACAGTTCAAACATGTGTTCATTTCGCTTATTGATTCCTGTATCTATGGAATTCACAGCTACATGAAACTCAAATTCCCCGGTATCAACATCCAAATGTCCTTTTAATTCTTTAGACTCCCCCGTATAAGAGTTAATGGAAATTTTCGCCTTGAAGAAAGCTGTTCCATTGGCCACATCATAGGTCTGGGATTTCATAATATAACTGCTGCACAACAAGAATCCTATCAACAGTATACGTAAGGTTTTAACACATAGTTTCATAATACATTTTTAAAAAATTGCTTTATTAAAGTTACGCATAATTAGCTAAAAAAGAGACTGGAAAATAATTCCCAAAAAGTCCGAAATAATTTAAAATAATTACTCCAACATTTTTTAATACATCACCTAACATACTTTTGAATTGAATAAAAATATCTCCCCATCATATACGCTTCCTTTCCAATTTCTTGATATTTTTATAGAGCGCAATAGTTTATCACAACGCTTTTAAGCGTTTAAAGCAATGCTGCAAGGGCATTGCTACAGGTCTCAAAACAGCAACATATGGCAGCATACAAGTGTTTCCTTCCTAAGGCTAAATATTTCTTGTGCCCTTCAAAGCTATGGTTGGCAGTACTGTTTTGTTGCTTGTATGCCACTACAAACCTATATGCACAAACCGAGGAACCTCAGGAAGAAGACACCTCAGACTTCACCCGACAGCTATGGGTAGATTTCAGGCCCTATTGGAATATTGGCAACAACCAGCGCTTTACTTTGGAAGTTGGCTACCGCACCATTTGGCCCAAACATTGGCACCGCTTTGTTACCCGGCTCCATTACCAATACACAACAGATACCTTGCTGTTTAAAGCCTTTAAACACAAAGAAACCCTGTATGCAGGAGCTGGTCTGTTTTTTCTAAGTTCCAAAAATGACATCAATTCGTTCGAGATACGCCCTCACCAAGGGTATACCTTTGCCTTTTATTGGGCACCGCGTTTTGAATTTGCCCAGTCCCTGCAACTCGAAGAACGCTTTATGTTTACAGAATTAGACGATGACCATGTGTTTGGGATGCGTTTGCGCTACAAGGTAAAGGGTACCATTGGCTTGGAAGGTGTTGGCTTTGGAGAGGAACAGGGCTTTTATGTGCCCTTGGAAATAGAGTTCTTCTTCAATTTGATAAAGTCTACCCAGTTTAACGATGTTATTCGCATAACCCCTGGCATAGGATATAAAATCAACAAAGGGTTTAAAATTGAAGCCAATGCCGCCTACCACTACACCAAATATGAGGTTTATGAACGCACCAACGATATCGTTTTTAGACTGAAGGTGTTTAAGAAGTTTTAAAGCATAAAGCCTTATACCTCAATATTTTTTCTTAAATTAAACCACACGCCCCTAGCAAAGAGAAACTTAAACAATCAATATAAATTAAGTACTCATGGAAAAAACAATTAAATGCAGGGACGTAGGGTTTGACTGTGATGGCGTTATCAAAGCCAGCTCAGAGGAAGAAGCCCTAAAAATGGCAGCCGAACACGCCAAATCTGTTCACGGCTTAACCGAGATTACACCCGAAGTGGTTGAAAAAATCAAATCGGTGATGACTTGACACTTAAGCAATACCACAAGGATTTTGCCCTCCATACATTACTAAAACATAATTGAAGTATAGGGCTTCCTTTGAAACAGTAGCGTCTTGATAATCGCGCTAGCAAGTGTCTCCCTTCCTAAGCACATAATTTATTTTAGCCATAACATTCAAAGCCAGTGACCATAAAAACGTGACTGGCTTTTTAATTTGTAATACCTTCGCATAAATTGGATACCCTAACTTGTAACAACCTGTGAGCACTCCGCAACTTATCGCCGTTTTGGAAAACCCCAACTATATCATGAACATTGGCACCGTAATAAGGAACGTTAATGCCCTTGGCGTAGATAAGCTTTACGTTATTGACGGCCTTAACCGCCTTGAAAGCGATTTGGAACAACTGCGCCAACGCAAATCAATTTTAAAACACTCCAAAGGCGCCATAAAATACACCCATGTAAAACGCTTTGACACTTCTGATGAATGCCTTAACTTTTTGGAAAAACAAGGATTTTGCAATGTGGGCACTTCTCCTCATAGCCACGGAGTACAGCATTACCGCCTTCCGGAAAGCCCATTAACCCAACCTCAATTGGCCATTTGGTTTGGCGATGAGGCCAATGGCCTAAGTGATACGGTCCTGCAACGCTGCCAATTTTGTATTAGCATTGATATGATGGGTAATGTAGAAAGTTTGAATTTGGCCACCGCAACCGGTATTGTCCTTTACGAAGCCCAAAGGCAACGCCGGAACATGACAACTTAAAGTTCCCACAAAACAATATACTTCTGTTTGAAACTCTGGGCACATCCAGCAATTAATGGTCGATAGTTTTTGGGGATTTGTAGATGGCTTTTCCGCAACAGTAGATCTCTTTTTGAGGACATCAGTACATTAGGCTAATTTGTAAACAAAAAGACCTTGTTTACAAAATCGCTTTATTTTTTGCTGTTTGTCATGGCAGCAGTCTGTTCGGTAAACGCTCAACTGTGCGAGGGCAGTTTGGGAGACCCTATTGTAAATATAGATTTTGGTTCAGGAACCGCTACCCATGGATCGCCTTTGGGCAGTGATATCACCAGTTATAGTTGGACTACGGCCGATTTTCCACAGGACGGCTACTATACCATCGAAAGCACCACCAATACCCCAAACACTTGGTGGACCACCACAGACCATACGGGAGGTGGGTACATGATGGTGGTGAATGCCAGTTTTTCCATCACCGATTATTTTTATAAGAAAACCGTAACTGGACTTTGCCCTAATACTACCTACGAGTTTGCGGTTTGGATCATGAACCTGCTTCGCAGTGCCGATAATAGCTTGCCAAACATTACCCTAACTATTGAACAGCAAGATGGCACAATTCTCAATTCATACAACACTGGGGACATCCCCTTGCAGTCTAGCGCGGTTTGGAAACAGTATGGATTCTACTTTACCACACCCGCCGATATTGAAACAGTTGTAATACGAATGCGCAACAACAAGGTAGGTGCTGCACCTGGAAACGACATTGCCTTAGATGATATTACTTTTCGTCCCTGCGGGCCAACAGTCACCACAGCCGTGGAAGATGAATCCAACGCTACCTTAACAGTGTGCGAAAATGAAACGGTAAACTATACCTTGCAGGGAACCGTTTCCTCCGGATATACCAACCCCATGTACCAATGGCAAACAAGTACTGACGAGGGAAGTACCTGGATAGATATTCCGGGAGCCACAGCTATTGACTATACGTTTACGGTAAGCTCAACACCGGGTACCTACATGTATCGATTGGCCGTTGCCGATGAAGGGAATATTGATTCGGCGGCTTGTAGGATAGTTTCGGAGATCATTACCATTGAAGTATTGGAAACCCCAGTGGTTTTGACCGGTGAAACAGTGCAAGAATTTTGCACAACACAACAGCCCACCGTATCAGATTTGGAAGTGAACGGCTCGGCTGTTTGGTACGACAGTTTGGAAGGAGGCAACCAGCTTATGGAAACTGCCTCGTTGGTTAGTGGCATGACGTATTATGCGGCCCAAGAAACCGTAAACGGCTGTGAAAGTGATGAGCGTTTAGGCATAACCGTAACAATCTTTCCCCCTACTCTTACCGTCAATGATGTGTATGATATTTTTTGTGATGATTTGAACGATGGCGTAGAAACTATTAACATCACCAATTATGAAGCCGAATTGGCCACCTGTGCCGATTGTGTCTTCAGCTATTTCACCTCTTTGGAAGGCGCCGAAAATGCGTCTCTAGATTCACAGATTAGCTCACCTGAAGCCTATGAATTGACTTCAGAAGATGAAACAATATATGTTAGAATCGATTCTTCAGATAAATGCTACCAAATAGCCCAATTGAACTTGCAATTACAAAGTACTCCGGAGACTCCCTTAGAGGAAACTATGGTCCTTTGCGAAGATGCCATACTTACTCTGGATGCGGGTTCAGGCTTCTATGACTATCTATGGTCCACTGGAGAAACTACTTCTTCCATAATGGTTTCCGAGATCGGCACTTATTCGGTAACGGTAACCCAAGATTTGGGTGATATATTCTGTTCGTTAACTCTAGACATTGACGTGGTTTTGGGCAATGCCCCTACCATTGATAACATTGTTATTGACGATTGGAGCGATTCCCAAAATACCATAACCGTCAATCTTACAGACAGCAATATTGGGAATTATGAATATTCTATAGATGGTTTTATATTTCAGGACAGCAATGTGTTTACAGACCTGCCAAGTGGCGAGTATATGGTATATGTACAGGAGAAAAATGGCTGCGGAAATGCTTCGGAAGTGGTATATCTACTTTATTACAGAAAGTTTTTCACCCCCAACGGCGATACCTACAATGACACTTGGAGCATTGAGTTTACCGACGAAGAGCCCACATTAACCACCAAAATCTATGACCGATATGGTAAGCTCTTGACACACCTGGGGGCAGACGATGCTTGGGACGGCACGTTTAATGGCTGTATGATGCCATCCAATGACTATTGGTTTGTGGTAACACGGGCAAACGGCAAAACCCACACAGGTCATTTTACCTTGAAACGATAACTCATCTATTTTTAGTTCCTCTTAAGTTAAGGGCAAATATGTATCTTTAGGACACTGCAATTAGAAACAAGAGTCCAGGATGACAAACCCACAAATAAAACAGCTATCCACCGAAGCTTCAGAATCTATATTAAACACCTTGCAACAACGCTTTGAAGCGAATAAGCATCGTCACCACAATTTGGAATGGCAACATATAGCGTCTAAACTTCAGGACAGCCCTAGCAAGTTGTGGTCTTTGTTCCAAATGGAAGAAACAGGAGGCGAACCAGACGCGATTGATTACGATTCCTCTACAGATACTTACCTGTTTGTGGATTGCGCTCCCGAAAGTCCAAAAGGCAGACGAAGCGCCTGCTTCGACAGGGCGGCCCAAGAGTCACGCAAAAAGTTCAAACCCGAACACAACGTCCAAGATCTTGCTGCGGATATGGGCATTGAATTGCTCAACGAAACCCAATACCGACACCTACAAACCTTAGGGCATTTTGATGCCAAAACCTCCAGTTGGATTGCAACACCCGAAAATATCAGAAAGCTAGGTGGTGCCCTCTTTGCCGATTATAGGTACGATACCGTTTTTGTGTACCACAATGGTGCCGAAAGCTACTATGCCGCCCGTGGTTTTAGAGGCTGCCTTCACGTTTAGACATCTTTACATTAGCTATTCGCTTTGCTGAAAACGCTTTCAATGTTAAGAAATTGCCAATAAGTTGTTAAGTGCTTTTGTTGGCACAAACATTGAAAGAAGAAGATTACAATCTTAAAAATTTAATTATGAAAAAAGTATTGATGATCTTCACAGTATTACTCCACGGTGCTTTAAGTGCACAAGAAAGTCCACAGGACAACAACAACTTCCAAATAGACAAGGGTATTTGGAGCATTGAAGGGGATGTTTCCTTTAATTATGGAAAAAGTGAGAACCTCCAAAATTATGTAGGAGAATCCACAGGATACGGCTTTGCCATTTCCCCTAAGGTTGGATACACTATTAGCAACAATTTAATTTTGGGGTTAGGCGTAGGGTATGACCATCGTGAATACAAATCTCAAAGAGAAGACCCCTCTGAAAACTCTACAAATACAACCAAACAATATGGTATATTTCCATATATAAAAAAACACTTCCCTCTTAGCAAAAAATTAGCATTGCACATTCAAGGTGAAGCTAGATATTCAAAATATAAACCAAGCACTGAACATGTATCAACCGAAGTATCCTATAGCACAGAATCCCATGACATATTTATAGGGCTGCGACCTGGTATTTCCTATAGTTTATCAAAAAACTTTTTGATGCAAGCAAACATAGGCGCTTTAGGATATAACTCTACCAAATCCAAAAGAGATGGCGAGGATAATACAAAAAGTAATTCCTTTGCATTCTCATTAAAATCATCCAATTTATATTTTGGTATCGTCTGGCTTATCTAAAAAGGGTAAGGAGTAAACAATTGTCCCAAAAAGTCAGAACTTAATTTATAGTACAAAGCACAGAAGCCACTGCAATAATACAGTGGCTTTTTTGTAACTTGTAATTACCATATAGAGCCCATAAAAAACTAAAAAAATGGTGGCTATTGAACATTTTATAAGCAGTTTGGAACACACCCCTGTAATCCTCCAAAACTTGTTGAATTATATCCCTACAGACTTGTACAAACTTAGACGTGTGGAAAACAAATGGAGCATTCATGAGCAAGTTTGCCATTTGGTGGAAGCACAGACAATCTTGATAGAGCGTTTTAAAAAATTTGAAACAGAAGAACACCCACACATCCAAAGTTACATCCCTGACGCAAAAAGACCTCATGATTATTACCTTCAACAAAACTTGGAATCAGCCCTCGAAGCATTCCCAAGGCTAAGAAACCAATTGGTGACAATGCTTAAAGGTTTTGATGATAGCTATTGGCAAAAAAGTGGTACCCACGATGCCTTTACGCCTTACAATACGCAGTTGTTACTTACCCATACCTTGAATGTAGATCATGTTCATTTGTTCAGTATTGAACAATTAGGATTAACCAAACCAGGCTTGGAAGCCGAAATCATGACACTTCCCTAACCAACAAAACAACCCAAAATGATCAAAAGCAGCTACAACCCAATATTTAAAAGGCAATTCTGGCACTTGGCCTTTCTTTTAGGCCTTTTGATGGTTTTATCGCTGCTTTTCAGTAATCTCCCCGAATTAAGCGAAGGCCAGCTTTGGGGGATTTCAACAAAAACTTGGAGCCTTCTAGCTATTGCCGTACCCATTGTGCATCAAGTATATGTACTCTTATGCTGGCGTTTCGAACTATATTTTCAGAGTCTTTCCAAATGGTTTGGTTCCAAAGGGTTTCAACTTTATAAAATTGGCTTTGCAGTTCTTATTGTCTTGCGCCCCATAAGCTTGATTCTTTTAGCTATCTCCAATGCCCATACCTTACATTGGCCAAGGTGGCTTTCGCTGGCAGCATCCTTCGTCTTGTTTATTCCTGCAGCGTATTTGTTTTATTCTGTAAAAACATATTTTGGAATTGATAGAGCCTTTGGCATTGATCACTTCCACCCCGAACAATACAAAAACACCCCTATTGTTAGCCAAGGTATTTTTAAATACACCAGCAATGGTATGTATGTTTTTGGTTTCTTTCTACTTTGGATTCCTGGCTTGCTTTGGGAATCGAAGACGGCCTTATGGCTTGCCTTCTTCAATCATTTATACATTTGGGTACATTACTACACTACGGAGAAGCCAGACATGGTAAAAATCTATGGATAAAAACCGTTTAATCAAAAAAGGCCAACCCTAAGGTCAGCCTCTTTCATTCTAATTAAAGGAACTATTTATTTATAGATCAAATCAAAGCGATCCAACTTCATTACCTTATCCCAAGCTGCCACGAAGTCTTTTACAAACTTAGCTTCAGCATCGGCACTTCCGTACACTTCTGCCAAGGCTCTTAACTCAGAGTTAGAACCAAAGATAAGGTCGGCACGAGTAGCAGTATACTTCAACTCACCAGTAGCTCTGTCTCTTCCTTCGAAGGTTTCTTTGGTGTCGTTGATAGCTTTCCACTCAGTGCTCATATCCAATAGATTTACAAAGAATCCATTGTTTAATTGTTCATTGCTATCTGTGAAAATTCCGTGCTTAGAACCGTCATAGTTAGCTCCCATAGCTCTCATTCCACCAACCAACACAGTCATTTCAGGAGCTGTAAGGGTTAACAATTGTGCTTTGTCCACCAACAATTCTTCTGTTGAAATGGTGTATTGCGTTTTCAAGTAGTTACGGAATCCGTCAGCCATTGGCTCCAACAATCCGAAAGATTCTACATCGGTTTGGTCTTGAACGGCATCCATACGTCCAGGTACAAATGGTACATTTACGCTATGTCCTGCGTTAGCCGCTGCCTTCTCAACTCCTGCTGCTCCAGCCAATACAATTAAATCGGCCATAGATACTTTCTTAGCTCCAGACTTAGCATTGAATTCCGCTTGAATGTTTTCAAGAACTCCCAATACTTTAGCCAATTGCTTAGGGTTATTTACTTCCCAATCTTTTTGAGGCGCCAATCTAATTCTCGCACCGTTGGCACCACCTCTTCTGTCTGAACCTCTATAAGTAGATGCAGAAGCCCAAGCAGTCGTTACCATTTCATTGATGGTCAATCCTGAGTTAAGGATGCTAGCTTTCAAGCTTTCAATATCCTTTTTGTTGATCAATTCGTGGTTAACCGCAGGAATTGGATCTTGCCAAATCAAATCTTCAGTTGGCGCTTCAGGACCTAAATAGGTTGTTTTTGGTCCCATATCTCTGTGGGTCAACTTAAACCATGCACGAGCAAAAGCTTCGTTGAATGATTCTGGGTTCTCATAGAATTTTCTAGAAATCTTTTCAAAACTAGGATCCATTCTTAAAGACAAATCGGTAGTGAACATAGTAGGCTTGTGCTTCTTCTCAGAATCGTAAGCATCTGGCACCATCATTTTAGGCTCACCTTTGGCTACCCATTGGTGACCTCCTGCTGGACTTTTAGTCAATTCCCATTCGTTTTCAAACAAACTGAAGAAAAACATATGACTCCATCTTGTAGGCGTAGCAGTCCACGTTACTTCCAAACCAGAAGTAATGGCATCGGCACCTTTTCCAGACTTATAAGAACTCTTCCATCCAAAACCTTGCTCCTCGATTCCAGCACCTTCTGGATCTGCTCCTACATGAGTTGCAGGTCCTGCTCCGTGGGCTTTCCCTAAAGTGTGTCCACCAGCGATAAGTGCTACTGTTTCCTCTTCATTCATTCCCATTCTACCAAACGTAGCGCGAATGTCGTCTGCTGCCAATAATGGATCTGGCACACCGTTAGGTCCTTCTGGGTTTACGTAAATCAATCCCATTTGTACTGCTGCCAAAGGATTTTCTAATTCACGTTCTCCGGAGTAACGCTTTTCGTCACTTAACCATTCTTTCTCAGCTCCCCAGTATACATCAATTTCTGGTTCCCACATGTCTTCTCTACCTCCAGCAAAACCAAAAGTTTCAAAGCCCATATCTTCCAAGGCAACGTTTCCTGTCAATACCATTAAATCGGCCCAAGAAATCTTCTTACCATACTTTTGTTTGATTGGCCAAATTAAACGTCTCGCCTTATCCAAGTTCGCGTTGTCTGGCCAACTGTTAAGCGGTGCAAAACGTTGTTGTCCCGCACGTGATCCTCCACGACCATCGGCAGAACGATAGGTCCCGGCACTATGCCAAGCCATACGGATGAACAATCCTCCATAGTGACCAAAATCTGCTGGCCACCAATCTTGAGACTCTGTCAAAACTTTTCTAATATCTCCTTTAAGAGCGTTATAGTCTAGGCTGTTGAATTCTTCAATGTAATCAAAGTCTTCCTCCATTGGGTTAGACAAGTCTGAATTTTGTCTAAGAATCCCCAAGTTCAATTGATTTGGCCACCAATCGCTGTTGCTGGTCGCCTTCATATTGGAACTACTTTTCTTAGTGGCACCAGAACTGGCATCCACTTGAGCTGTGTGCTCTGAGTTTCCTTGACAGGCCACCATAGTTACACCTATGGCTACCAATAAGGCACGTGTTAGTGTTTTTTTCATATCCTTTATGCTTAGTTAATGAGATTTTACGGTGCAAGAATACTCCATATAACAATGGTCAACACTATAAGTACCATCAATAGTTTTTATTTTACCATCATTAAAATCAATACAGATTCACGATTTTAAATAAGAACCTTAAACCCTTATAGTTAGAAATGCCTTACAAAGGGGATTCTTAATGAAATACCTGCTTATTGTAAAAAAAGATTAGTTTTACAACCATCATGATTTTAAAACACATAAGTTATTTATGAAAACTTTACGATTAACCCTTGCTTCCCTAGCCTTGATAAGTCTTGCGGGCTGTGGAGAAGACAAAGCGCAAAAAGATAAAACGGAGTTCACAGTAGATCTCATTAAAGAGAATTCAGATAAAGCCAATGCCTTTTTTGATAAAAGTTTCGATCTTGGCCTTGATCGCTCCCCAATGGAACAAAGTTACTTGGGCATAAAAAAAGACTACGATAAATGGGATGATATTTCTCCAGAACATTTGGATGAATCTCTGGAAATTGCCAAAACAGAATTGCAATACGCCAAAGATTCCATTGATCCCAAAGCTTTAGATACCCAAACAAAACTGAGCTATAAATTATTTGTTGAAGGCTTGGAGCATAACATTGCAGATTACAAATGGCGTTTTTACAACTATCCTGTCAACCAAATGCATGGGATGCACTCAGAAATCCCTTCATTCTTAATCAACATTCACTCAGTAGCAGATTCCAGTGATGCAGTTGCCTACATTTCCAGACTGAAAGGGGTTGAACCCTTATTTGACCAATTGATTAAGAATTTGGAAATTCGTGAAACCAACGGTATTGTAACTCCAAAATTTGTATTCCCAAGAGTCATTGAAGACTGCAAAAATATTATCAAAGGTGCTCCTTTTGATACAGGTTCGCCTTCTACCCTTCTTAATGATTTTGAAACCAAAGTAAATGCCTTGACTATTGCTGACACCAATAAAGCAGCTTTGATCAATGATGCAGAAGAAGCATTAAAAACCAGCGTAAAACCAGGCTATGATAAACTCATCGCATTTTTGGAATCCCAAGCTACCAGAGCTACTACAGATGACGGTTGTTGGAAATTCCCTGAAGGCGAAGCATTTTACCAAAACCGTTTACAACGCATTACCACCACCAATCTAACTGCTGATGAAATCCATGAAATAGGATTGAAAGAAGTGGCTCGTATTCATGGTGAGATGAAGGAAATCATGAAAGAGGTAAACTTTGAAGGCAGCTTACAGGACTTCTTTAAATTCTTAAAAGAAGACGAGCAGTTTTACTATCCAAATACCGAAGAAGGCAAAGCGGAATATATTGCTAAAGCAACGGATATCATCAATACGATGCGCGGACGTTTGGACGACATTTTTATCACCAAACCTAAAGCTGAAATCCAAGTGAAACGTGTAGAAGCCTTCCGTGAAAACTCAGCCGGAAAAGCTTTTTACAATTCAGGAACCCCAGACGGGTCACGTCCTGGAACTTACTATGCCAATCTAGCCAACACCAAAAACATGCCTAAGTTTGAAATGGAGGCCTTGGCGTATCACGAAGGTATTCCTGGTCACCATATGGACAGAAGCATTGCTCAAGAGCTAACTGGGATTCCTAAATTCAGAAAATTTGGAAGCTACACTGCTTATGTTGAAGGTTGGGGACTTTACAGCGAATTCATCCCGAAGGAAATGGGCTTCTATGAAGATCCTTACTCCAACTATGGGCGTTTGGCCATGGAACTTTGGAGAGCCTGCCGCTTAGTTGTCGATACGGGAATCCATGCCAAAAAATGGACTAGACAAGAAGGTATCGATTATTATATGACCAATACTTCTGGTAGTGACCGCGAATGTGTGCGCATGGTAGAGCGCCATATTGTGATGCCAGGCCAGGCTACAGCCTACAAAATTGGCATGCTCAAGATTTTGGAATTGCGTAAGATGGCCAAGGAAAAATTGGGAGATAAGTTCGACCTTAGAGAATTCCATGAAGTGGTATTGACCAATGGAGCCGTTCCTTTAAGCGTGTTGGAAGATTTGGTTAACGAATGGATTGCCTCCAAAGAATAATCAAAAAACAATAATCCTAGATAAAAAAAGCCGAGATGTAATTGTCTCGGCTTTTGTATTTTTATTCCTCTTTTAAAGCTTCCAAAACGGCTAGCAATAAGGGCGTACTTAACCGCACCTTATAATTAGGATTGATATATTCAAACAGAATATCGCCGGAAGTATTCAACACAAAAAACAGAAGGCACAGGCAAAATATTCGTAGCGTCCAATTTAGTTTTATTGGCGATGTACATTTTTGTCATGTCGGGAGTTTTAAAACCAATACCAAGCTCCTGTATTAACTTGGCCTCAGGATCGGAATACACTTGGTAATTCATGGCATGCGTAAAAACTGTCGGCTTCAAATATTTGAAATGATCTGGGCTTATTGCAATTATTTGGTAACCCAAATCCAAAATTTCTTTTTCCGTCTCAGCCAAAGCCCCCAGCTGTGTATTACAATAAGGACACCAGCCTCCTCTATAAAATACCAGAACCGTTGGCTTTTCCTTTATCAAATTTTGCAGAGACACTTCATCCCCATTAAGATCCAAAACCTTGGCTTTTGGAATGGTTTCTCCTACAAGTAAAGGACTAACATCTTCGGCTTGTTTAGGAATTTGTGACTGAACCATTAAGGTAAAACAACAAAATAGAATGAATAATTTGGAAGTCATGTGTTATTTCAATTTGGTTTATAGGTGTATTATTACAATTTCCTTCATTGGTCTTGGCAATGACCTACGCCTTACATTTAGCAACAATTTAGCTATTTAATTGTTTGAAATTCGTGGTATAATGGATATTTTTGAAAGTAATAAACGTACTGCACATGATTAACTACATCACTGAAACCGTTGAGTATTTAAAGGAAAAAGGATTTGACGCTCCCGAAGTGGGTATCATCTTAGGAACTGGCTTGGGAGCCTTAGTTGACGACGTCACCATTTTAAAGGAAGTAAGCTATAACCACATCCCTAATTTTCCCACCGCCACGGTTGAATTCCATAAAGGAAAATTGATTTATGGAGAACTGGAAGGCAAAAAAGTAGTGATCATGCAGGGGCGTTTTCACTTTTACGAAGGCTATTCGTTACAAGACGTTACGTATCCGGTACGCATCATGGAGAAACTGGGCATCCACACCCTTTTAGTTTCTAATGCTTCTGGTGCCATCAATCCTGAATTTAAGAAAGGTGAATTGATGCTCATTACAGACCATATTAACTTGTTGGGAAATTCTCCATTAGCGTTTAAAGGAGTGTCACAATTAGGAGAACGTTTTGCCGATATGAGCCAACCCTATGATGAAGAATTGAACAATACCCTTAGAACTTTGGCACAACAACATAACATTAAATTGAACGAAGGTGTTTATGCCAGTGTATTGGGACCACA
Source organism: Mangrovimonas sp. DI 80 (assembly GCF_001975575.1). Lineage (NCBI taxonomy): Bacteria > Pseudomonadati > Bacteroidota > Flavobacteriia > Flavobacteriales > Flavobacteriaceae > Mangrovimonas > Mangrovimonas sp. DI 80. The sequence goes on from NZ_MSDT01000002.1 coordinate 316,423, forward strand.
ATTAGAAACCAAGGCCGAATACCGTATGTTGAAGATTTTAGGAGCCGATGCTGTTGGTATGAGTACCGTTCCTGAAATTATTGTGGCCAACCATTTAAAATTACGTGCGGTGGCTATTTCTGTCTTGACTGATGAAGGTGATCCGGACAATCTACAGCCTGTGAATATTGATGATATAATTGCCACAGCCGCTTTGGCCGAGCCCAATTTAATTGTCCTTACCAAGGCTTTTATAGCTTCTCTTTAGTTCTCTTACATTGAAAATAAATCCAAAGAAAATACTCAGGCGATTTCTACGCATCCTTCTGGGGCTGGTAATATTATATTTTGCCACTTTGACCTTTTTATACTTTAAACAGGAACGTTTTTTCTTCAATCCTAAACTTTTGGACAAGGCCTATGCCTTTAAGTTCAAACAACCTTTTGAAGAGTTAAATATTGAAGTGGAAGACCATATTTCCTTGAATGCTGTCTTGTTTAAAACCCCTAATCCAAAAGGTGTTATTTTGTATCTGCACGGCAATGCCGGAGCCATCCATGATTGGGGAAAACGGGCACCACTTTACTTAGGTAATGGTTACGACATTCTGTTTGTGGATTATCGAGGCTATGGAAAAAGTGATGGGGAATACACTAACAGCGACCAACTTTTCAACGATGTGCAAAAGGTCTACGACTTTACCAAAACACATTATTCTGAAGATAACATTGTAGTATTGGGCTTTTCTTTGGGCTCTGGCCTAGCGGCTTACCTAGCAGCCAATAACCATCCAAAAATGCTCATCTTAAATGCTCCCTATTACTCTTGGCAAACCTTGATCACGGAAGAAATTGCACCACCCGTGCCAAAGTTTCTATTGAAATATGACATACCAACCTATCAATTCATCAAGGATATTAAGTGCCCTATTTACATGTTCCATGGCACTAAGGATTTCTTGATTAAGACTGAAACGAATTCTCAAAAATTACAGCAACTCAACCCCAACAATATTGAGTTGACTCTTATACAAGACGCCTCCCACAATAGCATTCACATTTCTAAACAGTACTACGACGCGCTAAAAAAGATCCTTTAGAGGATTAATTTGGCAATAAACAAATCGACTACTTCTATCACAATAAGAATGATGATGATCCACTCCAACCTACTGCTTTCATTGTGGTCCATGATATCTTTGAAAAGCTCCAAATTTTCTTTGATGATTTCAATGCGGTCGTGAATAAGGTTATAGCGATCCTTTAAATCGAAGGATTGTTTTAAGTCGTAGTTAAGTTTGTTGAGCTGTTCGTTTTCCCAGGTTATTATGGGTGCATCAAAAATATAGAGGTTTTCGGAAATCCTGTTTTTAATGTTCAGTACCTTCCCAATAAAGCGTTTCAATTTGTTTCCAGAAATGTCCAATTTACCATTGGTCTCCAAATATTGGGTATGCCTATTGGTTTCGATAAGCAATTCTTCGGTAATTTCAGAATAACGGTTTAAAGCCACAGATTGTGAAGCATTGAGCATGACCAACCGAACCATTTCACTATTGATCTCTGGAAGTATTACCTGCTCAAATTCCACCTTCAAAATTCCATCTTGAATAACCACTTCAACTTCTTCAGAGATTCTATCGTCCATGAAATCCCTACAGAAAGGTTTGATCTTCTCCAAAGCATCTTCAATTTCCTGTGAAGACATATTGAAAAAACTCACCATGCCATATTGGAAAATATAAAAGAATTTCGTTTCGGCAACACGATAGAACAGTTCATCGCTGTCTGAAAACAACAGTCGCCAACCCAACCTATTCCTACACTCCCTAATCTGAATAGCCGCGGCTATTTGGTAGGCAATTACAGTATACATTACTATTTAAAAATTTCGTCTGGATTTGTAAAACATTTAAACTCTACTGTGTAATCATTGGGATCCTTTATAAAAAACGATTGGTGCTCACCTGATTTCCCAGAGAGAAAATCTAGTTCGGATTGTAGCAGCACCTCCTTTTGACTTAATTTTTGGAACAGCACTTTCCATGATCGGCGATCTAATATCACTCCAAAATGAAACGAAGGCAATACCTGCCCTCCAAAACTGTAGTTTTTGTAATCAAAATTGAAGGGGCCACTTTTGGTAAAGGTAATTTGGTGACCAAACAAATCGATATCTACCCAATTCTGGGAAGAACGCCCAGCTTTGGCGCCCAATACGTCTGTATAAAACGCTCTAGTTTTACTAATACTCAAACAGGGCAATGAGAGGTGAAATTGAGTTTCCATAGACCATTGATTTATATAAATTTAGAGTATTTTTTGACACACAGTGCAGTTGCCAACAAAAAATAGACCTTAGAAAACACAAAAAACTTCTCTAAAACTAGGGATAAAAAAAGCTGCCCAAATTGAGCAGCTTCTTCTGTATTTTGAAATATTCCACCTTTTTGAAAGACCTTATTTCACAGATGAATTATGACGTTTTAATCCTCGTCGCTACTCTCGTCCTCTATCGGTAGCTCAGGATCTTGAACAGCTTCTGGATCATTGCTGTCGTAATCTTCATAATCATCTTCATCATAGTTTTCCATCGTCACGGCAAGCTTGGTACTTACTTTTACCAAGTACTTAGTATCCTCTGTTGACACCTCCACACATTCTACCCATTCATTTTTGGCATTCTTGAAAGATATAATTTGGTCGTCATCATATCCATCAGGATACTTTTGTACCAAAAGGGACAAAATTTCAGGGGTTAGCTTTTTAAAGTCAACTATTACACGTTTTCTATTGTCTTTCTTATTCATAATTACATGTCTAATAAATAGGCAAAAATTAGAGGTGCAACGATGGTTGCATCACTTTCTATTATATATTTTGGTGTATCGATATCTAATTTACCCCAAGTTATTTTCTCATTAGGAACAGCGCCTGAATAAGACCCATAACTGGTGGTTGAATCACTAATTTGGCAGAAATAACTCCAGAACGGGGTGTCTGTTCTTTCCATATCCTGATACAGCATTGGCACCACACAAATAGGGAAATCTCCAGCGATACCTCCTCCTATTTGGAAGAACCCAATTCCGTTTTCAGAATTCTCTGTATACCAATCGGCCAAGAAGGTCATGTATTCAATTCCAGACTTCATTGTACTGGCTTTCAACTCACCTTTAAGAACGTAGCTTGCAAAGATATTACCCATGGTACTGTCTTCCCAACCTGGTACAATAATAGGCAAATTCTTTTCCGCAGCCGCATACATCCAAGAATCTTTTAGGTCGATTTCGTAGTATTCTTCCAAGACTCCAGACAACAGCATTTTATACATAAATTCGTGAGGAAAATAACGTTCGCCATTGTCTTCCGCATCTTTCCAAATTTTATGAATATGCTTTTGAAGACGTCTGAACGCTTCTTCTTCTGGGATACAAGTATCGGTTACCCTATTCAACCCTTGCTCCAATAAATCCCATTCTTCCTGAGGCGTCAAATCTCTATAATTTGGCACTCTTTTATAGTGGGAATGTGCCACCAAATTCATGATATCCTCTTCCAAGTTGGCACCTGTACAAGAAATAATCTGTACTTTATCTTGGCGAATCATTTCGGCAAATATCTTACCTAATTCTGCCGTACTCATGGCTCCAGCCAAGGACACCAACATTTTGGCTCCCTTGTTTAATTGTTCTTCATAACCCTTTGCAGCATCTACAAGAGCAGCCGCATTGAAATGTAAATAGTACTTTTCAATGAACTGTGAAATATGTCCTTTAGTTGTCGTCGTCATTATCACTAAATTTAGAAAATTTATTTATACCTAAACTATTCTCGTTAAAATTATTATCAAAATCTTCATCAGCCTCGCTTCCTAAGAATTTGTAAGACAGCATTTTATAACACAAAGTCGCACTTAAAAAGTCCGAAGCTTTGCTATTTTCATTTGGACAAAGCCCTACAATATTAAAACCAACCACGTTGCGCTCTTCAAACACCTGTTTCAAGAATTCCAAGGTTTCGTACCAAAACAAGCCTCCTGGTTGTGGCTTGCCTACACTTGGCATAATGGAAACGTCTAAAGCATCCAAATCGAAAGAAATGAATACATTATCAGTTAACTGATCGACTACGTTGTCCATCCAGGCATCATCTACAGCCATTTCGTGGGCAAAGTAGATTTTTTCTTCATCCATTACGGAAGTTTCCTTGATATCCATAGAACGAATACCAACCTGAATCAAATTTGTATTTTGACTCGCTTCGTACATGGCACAAGCCTGATTGAATTTGGAACCATTGTATGACTTACGCAAAGAGGCATGGGCATCGATATGCAAAACCGTAAGGTTATCGAAAAGCTCGTTGAAAGCTCTAACACTTCCAATGGAAACGGAATGCTCCCCTCCAAACAAAGTTACAAATTTATTGCGCTTAATATACTTTTTTGTGGCTTCATGAACAGCCTCCACCACGGCTTCCGGAGAAGCATTTTCAGTTACGGGATTTGAAAGATAAATTCCTTGTTTGTATACTTCGGTATCGGTTTCTATGTCATAAAGTTCCATATGTTCCGAAGCATTCAAAAAGGCTTCAGGGCCTTTGTCGGCACCTGTTTGCCCAGTACTTGCACCCTCATAAGGTACAGGGATCAACACAATTTTTGAACTGTCTAACTTGGAATATTCCTCAGAAATCCCAGCATAAGATTTATTGCTCATGGTAACCTAAAATTTTAAGTAAGTCTTCACTTTTTTGTTGTTCACTAAATAATTTTGTTGTGATGTTGCCATCTTCGTCTTTGTCTATTAATATATGTTTTGGCGAAGGGATCAAACAGTGTTGCAACCCTCCAAATCCCCCAATGGTTTCTTGATAGGCACCTGTGTTAAAGAACCCTATATACAGCGGTTTATCTTTGTTGTACTTAGGCAGATAAATCGCATTCATGTGTTGTTCGCTATTGTAATAATCATCACTATCGCAGGTCAAACCACCAAGTAATACGCGCTCATAGGTATCGTTCCATCTATTTACCGGCAGCATCACAAAACGCTTATTGATGGCCCAGGTATCAGGCAAGGTCGTGATGAACGAAGAGTTGATCATGTTCCATTTTTCACGATCGTTTTGTTGTTTTTGATACAACACTTCGTAAACGGCACCTCCACTTTCACCAACGGTAAAGCTTCCAAATTCAGTAAATATATTAGGAACGTCTACTTCTTCTTCTTGACAGAATAAGTTGATTTGGTTAACGATTTCATCAACCATGTATTCGTAATCAAACTCAAATCCCAATGAATTTTTAATTGGGAAACCACCACCAATGTTCAAACTGTCCAAGGTTGGACAAACTCTCTTCAGGTTAACATATACCTTCAAACATTTAGCAAGCTCGTTCCAATAGTAGGCATTGTCGCGAATTCCCGTATTGATAAAGAAATGCAACATTTTTAGCTCTACCTTCTTGTTATCCTTGATCTGCTTGTTGTAAAAAGGCACAATATTTTTGTAGCCAATCCCTAATCTAGAAGTATAAAACTCAAATTTTGGCTCCTCCTCAGAGGCAATGCGTATTCCAACTTTATACTTCCCCTTGATTTCTTGGGAAAGCAAATCCAATTCTTCATAATTATCGATAATTGGAATACAGTTTTTGTGACCTTCATTGATCAATCTTGCAATATTGGTAATGTATTGTGCTCGTTTGAACCCATTACTGATCACATAGGTCTTGTTGGTAATTTTCCCTTCCTTTTTTAGGGACTCCACAATATCAATATCAAATGCCGAAGAGGTTTCAATATGAATATCATTCTTCAAAGCCTCGTTCAACACATGTTTAAAGTGCGAACTCTTGGTACAGTAACAATAGTTGTACTTGCCCTTGTAATCATGCTTTTTAATAGCAGCAGCAAACCACTGTTTGGCCTTGTTAATATTATTTGAAATTTGTGGTAAATAGGTGAATTTTAATGGAGCACCATAGGCCTCCACCAACTTCATTAAATCTATATCGTGAAACTGCAGGTTGCTTCCTTCCAGTTTAAATTCTTCTTGCGGAAAATAAAAGGACTGATTGATTAAATCAATATATTTTGTATTCATTTTTTATTTTAAAGTTTAAAGGTGTGAATTATGGTCTAATTCAATATTAAATTAAGAATAAAAAAAGAATATCAAAGCTGTAATTGAGCTTCGGTTGTAGGAATAAAGCCATAACAATGTTGGCTCACCAGAGGGTTTCGGGCGGAAGTTAGCTTTAAAATTCGGATACTCATCTTATGAGTTACTTTTGAATATGACTTCCTAATTTTCAAAAGCCCGAACATAAAAACAGTACTCATTTGTTCAGCTATAAGAAGTACAAATGAAATATAAAATTTTGAATTAAAACCCTTTTTTTAGAAAAAATTATAAATTTTTAACTACATCATTTTCAGGAGATTAACCTCCTGTTCCGAAAGATGTTTCCAATGTCCTCTAGGAAGGTCCTTTTTGGTAAGATGCGCAATGGCCACACAGTCAATTTTAATAATATCGTAACCCAAATGATCAAAAATTGTTCGTATGATGGTATTACCTGTGTTCTTGATTTTTAGACCTATTTGGTTCTTGCTCTGCCCTTCGATATAGCTTACTTCCTCAACAGCTACAAGCTTATCATCAATCTTAAGGCCTTCTTGAATTTTTTTCAAATCTTCGAACTTCAAGTTCTTGTCCAAATCGATTTGAAACAACCTTGACACCCCATTTTTGGAGTTGGTAAATTTCTTTACAACAGACTCATCGTTGGTAAACAACAACAGCCCTGTAGAGTTGCGTCCCAAACGCCCAATAGGCTTCACTCGTGAAGAAGTAGCGTTGGCCACCAAATCCATTACGGTCATTCCTTTGGAGTTACTTGTAGTAGTAGCAAACCCCTTAGGCTTGTTTAAAAGTACGTAGGCTTTTTTCTCTGGATTAATGCGGGCGCCATCAAAGCGTACCTCATCCTCCAATTTCACTTTATAGCCCATTTCTGTAACCACTTTGCCATTTACAGTAACCAATCCCATAGCAATGTTCATATCGGCATCGCGTCTAGAACATATTCCTGAATTGGCAATATATTTATTGAGCCTAATCTCATCTGGATTGGAAACAGTGTTTGGTTTGGATTGCTGCTTTATTGGTGCATTGCCTCTTGCATAGCTCTTTTTGTGGCTAGTTCTTCCACCTCTTCCTGAAGGTCCTCCCTTTTTATCACTCCCCTGTTTTCTGCTCATGGTTACTAAATTTTACTTTGCAAAGATAGACGATAATTGTTTGCTTAAACAATTAAAGTGATTTTATCCAAAACCAAGGAAATATCAATAAGAGGAATACTCACAACTCCAGCTAATATGATAACCTTCAAAATGTTATGCAAAATCAAATATTGCAATTTGGAATGCGAGCGCCATAACAATAATTGAAAGACCATAAGCAGTGCCAAACTGAAATAAAAAAAGTAGCTCATTTTACCTATTTGAAACTTATAGATAAGCAATAATGCAGGCACCAAAGTCAAAATTCCCAAGGCCGTCAACATCAATTTGGAAGCCTTTTCACCATACACAATTGGGATGGTATGGTAGTTTTGTGCCAAATCGCCTTTAATGTTTTCCAGATCCTTGGTAAGCTCCCTCATGGATATGATCAAAAACAAAAACATGGCATGGACAAAGATGACATGCTCGAAGTTTTTATAATATATAAAAATCACGAAAAAAGGCGTAATGGTAAGTACAGCAGACGTTAAATTCCCAATAAAAGGCAAACGTTTCAACTTATGTGAATACAGCCAAATGGCAAAAATATACACCGAAAAGAACAACACTGCCTTAAACGACACATAGCTAGCCAAAATCACTGCGATAAAATTAAGGACGAAGTAAAATGACAATTTGGTATTTTGACTCACCAACTTATCCAGCATAGACTTTTGCGGACGGTTAATCAAATCTTTTTCAGAATCGTAAAAGTTATTGATAATGTAGCCACCGGCAATCACCGCTGAAGAAGCCAATACCAACATCAACAAATTCACATCGAAAATAACCTCCTTGACAGACTTGTCGTGGGCCAGAATGTAGATAGAAGCCAAGTACTGGGCTACAACCATCATCAAGATATTGTAACCTCGAACTACAGAAAACATGCTAAAAAACTTTAGCAGGATATGTTTTTGTTTTCTGGATAGCATTAAGGGCTCTGTTTAAAAGTTATAAACAACCTCCAGCTTATGTCCCTTAAGTGCCTGTTTCGCCTTTTCTAAGTCTTCCGTAAATCCAAGAATGTAGCCTCCGCCACCAGAGCCACATAATTTGAGGTAGTAATCGTTGGTTTCAATCCCTTGTTTCCAAAGGTCATGGAACTGTTTTGGGATCATCGGTTTAAAATGATGCAGAACCACCTTAGACAATTGCTTGGTGTTTTTGAACAAAGATTTAAAATCACCTTTCAAGAAATCCTCCACACAGGCATCGGTATGTTTAATGAACTGATCTTTGATCATGTTTCTAAACCCTTCCTGCTTCATGTTTTCCATGAAAATCTGCACCATAGGCGCGGTTTCCCCAATAATACCACTATCCAATAAAAACACAGCTCCCTTTCCATCGGTTTTCTGCGACGGAATTCCAGTAGCTTCAATATTGTCTTTGGAATTGATAAGAATTGGTAAGCTCAAATAACTGTTTAAAGGATCAAGTCCAGAAGATTTTCCGTGGAAAAAGGATTCCATTTCAGAAAAAATAAGTTTCAGCTTTAAGAGCTTTTCTCTGGTTAAATTTTCAAGAACCGTAATTTTATCTTGGGCATACTTATCATAGATAGCTGCTACCAAAGCGCCACTACTCCCTACTCCATATCCCTGAGGAATGGAAGAGTCAAAATACATCCCGGCATCAATATCCTTTTTTAACGTTTCCAGATCAAAAGTTACCAAGCCTGAAGCCAACTGCCCCAAGAACGTTACAAAGTCGCGTAGATTTTGATTGGATTTTTTAGAAGCTTCGGTTGGCACATCGGCCACTTTAAGAGCTCCGTTGTAAAAGTTATAAGGTATTGATAATCCCTTGGAATCCTTGATGATTCCATATTCTCCGAAGAGTAATATTTTAGAGTAAAATAGAGGTCCTTTCATTCGTTTAATGAAAAATTATTAATGCAAAGTTAATAATTAAAGTTTAGATGATTTTACTATACTCACCAACAACCTTAACAGTTCCTGAGATTTAAGCTTAAATTTATCAAATTCTTTTGAATCCAAATAATTTGTGGCGTGTAATAAATCCAACCAATAATCGGTTTCATTGGCTTCTTTCAAGCTAATCGACATTTTATTGGTGAAATCTGCCTTACTTTGAGCAAATTCGGCCTCCCGCACATTCGCCCCTATAGATGTTGCCGACTTTAAAAGTTGCCTTGACATGACAAATTCCTTTTTCTCAGTTGTCAATTCTTGATACAGATTCACTATTCCTACAGCAAAGTCGAAGCTTTTCTCTTTGATAGGGTTGGGTTTCATATGGAATAATTTTAAGTCTAAACTAAGTTTTGTCCCTTAAATTATTCATTTTTCACCTTTAATTATCAATTAATTTGGCGCCAAAACCAATTTGGTCGCAAATATATTGCTCATTTTGACAATAGCCAACCAACTCGTCCTTAATAAATTCCAAAATATGGGTTGCTTCTGCTTTTGGATACAATACATGTACATTAGCACCAGCGTCCAAGGTAAATCCTATGTGAAGGCCTGTTTTTTCCCTAAAAGCCCAAATCTTTTGGATGATTTCAAGCGTATTTGGTTTCATCAAAATGAAGTAAGGCATGCTCGTCATCATCATGGCGTGAAGCGTAAGCGCCTCACTTTCTATGAGGGCAATGAATTGCTTTAAATCGCCAACTTCCAGAATCGGCTTTAATTTTGCTAGATTCTCATGTGCTTGTTCAAAACGCTGTGCCGCAAAAGGATGACCATGCATCAAATTGTGTCCAACCGTACTGCTCACCTGTTTTTCACCTCGATCTACCAACAAGATCGTGTCTTGGTATTCCTTAAAATTATCGTGAACTGTATATGGATACTTTACACCAAACAAATCGGTACTACCTTCAACCGTTTCGTTTTCTCCCCAAACAATCAAATCGCCTTCTATACTTCTGCAGGCACTTCCCGATCCCAAACGCGCCAAAAAAGAGGCTTTGGCTTTAAACTCTTCCTCTGAAATTTCAGGATTCAATTCCCTCTCTATACTCATAAGGCACAATGCCAAGGCACTCATACCACTGGCCGAAGAAGCAATCCCAGAACTATGCGGAAACGTATTGGAGGTTTCTATCTTAAATTGAAAACGCTTTAAAAATGGCAAATAGCTTTCTACTCTCTGAAAAAACGTAGCAATTTTCGGTTTAAAATCCTCCTTTTGCTTGCCATCCAAAAACACCTCAAACTCAAAATCATCATGATTATCTTTGGCTGTATATGTAAGGGTGGTAATGGTTTTACAATTGTTCAACGTAAAACTGATGGATGGATTCTCCGGAATTTGATTTTTCTTTTTCCCCCAATATTTCACCAATGCAATGTTACTTGGCGACTCCCAAGTCACCTTCCCATTTGCTACTTGATTACTGTATGGCTTTGGGATAAAATCGTTTGCTGTCATTTGCTCATTTTATGCCGACAAAGATAACAACTTTAGCATAGTTTTATAGTTTCTTGCTGTGGCAGTAACCTTTAATTTCCGTTCAAAGAAATTATTACTGTATTTGACTCTTCCATAACCTGTAGCACAATAAAAATAGATGCAATCTCCTATTATGACAAATTCTTCATTGGGATAGGATACTTGCGAAGCTTCCGCTACCAATGTTTCATCCGGGGTTTCAAATAGCAAGGTGAAATAGCCGTTTTGTTTTTTCTCTTCGGAAAAAGGGCAAGCATCAAAAACGCTTTGCAACTTCCCAGGTGATACCACCAAAACAGGGACCTCAAAACCGAACTCCGATTGAATGGCAGATTGAATTTTCTCCTGCAAATTCAAAAGATTGGCTTCTGAAGACTTAAAAACCACATTCCCGCTTTGAATATACGTTTGCACTTCTTCCAAACCGGAAGCGGTTAGAAGCTCCCTCAATTGAGCCATGGGAACTTTTTTCTGTCCGCTCACGTTAATCCCTCTTAATAATGCAATGTAAGTGTTCATGATGACATCGCTTTAGATGCTAAATAAGCTCCAGTCCAAGCATTCTGAAAATTGAAACCACCAGTAACAGCATCAATATTCAACACTTCCCCTGCAAAAAACAGTCCCGGAAACAACTTGCTTTCAAAGGTCTTAAAATTGACTTCTTTCAAATCTACACCTCCAGCCGTTACAAACTCATCTTTAAACGTGCTTTTGCCATCTACTTCAAAAACGGCTTTGGTAAGTTGTGAAGCCAATGCGTCCAATTGTTCCTTATTCAAATCGGCCCAACGGGTATCAGGATTGATATTGGCAGTCAACACCAACTGTTGCCACAAACGTTTGGGCAATTCATATTGCGCTAATTTATAGACTGTTTTTTTTGCTAAGGACTGCTTCAAATCCTTTAACATTGCCAAGCAGTCTTCAAAAGATTGTTTTATAAAATTGACTTCTATTTGAAATTGATAGTTCTTTTCTGCCAACTCAAGGGCCCCAAATGCCGAGAGTTTTAAAATTGAAGGCGCACTCATGCCCCAATGGGTAATTAATAAAGGCCCTTCGCTTCTTAAATAGGAATCCAAAACAGTTACCTCCACATCCAAAGCTACGACTCCAGGGATGTCTGCAATGCGTTTATCTTTTATATTGAAAGTAAACAAAGAGGGTACCGGAGCAACCACAGTATGTCCTAAGCGCTCCAAAAGTTTCCAAAACTTCACGCTGCTTCCTGTGGCTATCAAAAGTTTATCGCAAGCGAAGTCCATTTCTTTAGTTTGAACTTTAAAACCTTCCATTTCACCATCAATACTCTTTTCAACATCCAAACTGGTTACGTTTTGACTGTAAAGCACTTCAATTCCGTATGTTTCAGCTTCTGATAAAAAACAGTTGATAATGGTTTGTGATGAATCGGAAACTGGAAACATTCTTCCGTCCTCTTCAATTTTAAGTTCCACACCACGTTTTTCAAACCACTCAATGGTATCGCCAGTCATGAATTGATGAAACGGCCCCAAAAGTTCCTTTTCACCCCTAGGATAATTCAACACCAATTCCTGCGGAATGAACTCTGCATGCGTAACATTACACCTACCACCTCCAGACACTTTTACCTTTTGAAGTCCTTCCTTATTTTTTTCCAGAATGCAGATTTGCAGCGCAGGATTTTGCTCTGCAATATTGATGGCAGCAAAAAAACCAGCTGCGCCACCTCCTATTATTATGACGTCGAAATGCCTCATTTTTTTAAAGGACGCATTAAACCTTCTTGCGCTACAGAAGCCACCAATTTACCATCTCTGGTGAAAATATTCCCTTTAGCAAACCCTCGGGCATTGGACGCATTTGGAGACTCAATGGCATAAAGCAACCAATCGTCAAAATCGAAATCCCTAAAATACCACATGGAATGATCCAAACTAGCCGTTTGGGTATTCCCCCAATGGGCCTTACTGGCATGCCTGTTCATAGCGGCAGCCAAAATATTATAATCGGAAATATAGGTTAGGATCTGCTGTTTTTGAGACAAGTCCAAGTTGGAACTGTCTCCCTTCAGCTTGAACCAAACATTGGTGGAAGGTGGCAAATCCTTTTTATTGAATGGGTCTACAACCTCAACCGGTTTAAATTCTACAGGCCGCTCAATTTGCAAAAAGCCTTTAGTTCTTGGCGGAATGGCTTCACCAAACTGCTCCAACATATCACTCCAACTCAACAATTCCTCTGGCTGTTTAATATTCTTAGGAATTTCAATTTGATGATCGTAACCTTCCTCCTTTTTATGAAAAGAAGCCGATAAAATAAAAATAACCGTTCCGTTCTGGCTAGCTGTAACACGTCTTACCGAAAAACTTCCACCGTCCCTCATACTACCAACATCATAAGTTATGGGCAATTCCAAATTACCAGCTTCCAAAAAATAGGCATGCATGGAATGCAATACCCGTTGATTAGTAATAGTTCGATATGCAGCATTTATGGCCTGAGCCAACACCTGACCTCCAAACACATTGGGACTCCCTACAGTTTTACTGAGACCTTGAAATTGGTTTTCAGAATTAGAATCTAAATGAAGTAATTGTAATAAGTCGTTTACTGAAGTCATACGATTGGCTTTAAAGACACCCACAAAGGTCTTAAAAATTACGCAAAACCCTACAATTATGTCTTAGACTTCAGCCGGGATGTATGCATTTGTCTTAATTTGGACAATTTTGGAGCAATCACAAAACTGCAATACCCCTGATCGGGATTGTTACGATAATAATTCTGATGGTAGTCCTCTGCTTTATGGAATGCTTGCAACTCGGTAATTTCAGTTACGATAGGAGATTCAAAATACTCCGCCATATCTCGCAACACTTCCACCGCTATTTGTTTTTGACGGTCGTCGTGATAAAAAATCACCGAACGATACTGCGTGCCAACATCAGCGCCTTGTTGGTTCAAAGTTGTTGGGTTGTGAGTGGTCATGAAGACTTCCAAAAGTTCCTTAAATGAAATTTTAGAAGGATTGAATGTTACTTGCACCACTTCGGCATGCCCCGTCAAACCAGAGCAGACCTCCCGATAGGTTGGAGTTCCTGGAACGGTTCCACCCATATACCCTGAAACAACGGCCTCAACGCCATCAAGCTCCTGAAACACAGCTTCGGTACACCAAAAACATCCGCCACCCAAAGTGGCTATTTCATATTGATTATTATTCATTCTATAATTTCACATACTCCCCCACCTTTTACCTAGGCCACTTTACATTAAAGCGATAACATTACAGCCTTTCCAATAACACCGTATCAAAATTGGAATCTACAGTTACTTTTCCAGATACAACCGTAACCTCTTGATTTGAATAAAAATCATATAAGGTTTCACCCTCTGCAAAGATATTTGACACATTCAATTCCTTTGGTCCTTTATTCAAATAAATGCCAACAACCACCTCATCATTAAGCCCATCTTTCGAATAGGTTCTGGCAAACACATAAGGTTCTTTGGATAACATCTGGTGTGTTCCAGCTCCTACTGCAGGATGATTTCTTCTGAATTGCCCCAATTTTTGCCAATGAGCTAAAATAGTTGCTGCCTTAGGATTACTTTGTAGGTCTTCCCAATTCATAAAAGACCTTAAAGTAGCATCACCCATGGTCCCTTCAATCACTAAAGGTCTTGCCAATTCATCCCCATAATACACTTGGGAAGCTCCTGGGCACAACAGCAACCTATTGGCTGTCTCAAAAGGTTTTTCTCTCTTTGGATCGAACGGCTGAGCGTCGTCATGGGAACTCATATAATTGAGTATACTGTAACCTTTTAAAACAGAATTCAAGCTATCTGAGTACTTTTTGAACATACTCTCATAGTCCATTTGCTTGGCATTCCATTTGGCTTCAAAATTGATTAGACTATTAAAGGCATGATCAAAGTAGTTCACTTTTTGATCTCCAAAATCGAAGTATTTTCCACCACTAATCCCGTAATTATAAACCTCTCCAATTAAATAAAACTCATTATCATCCAACACTTTTTCTGGATGGTTCATTCTCCATTGAGCAAAGGCATAATCGCATTCTTTTTTAAATTCTTGCCAAACATAAGGCTCGGTGTGCTTTACAGTATCCACCCTATAACCATCAATCCCGAATTCGGTAATGTAATCGGTGAGCCATTTCATGATATAAAACCTCGGTGCTCTTGGATGACCTGTTCTTTCAAAAAAAGCATCCAACTCTGCCACTTCTTCTTCATAACGCCCTTCGGCCTTCCACTTTTCTACAAGCTGCGGAGGCAACTCTACATTATCATTGCTCTCCGTTCTGATATCCGGAAGGTTGGCTACCAAAGTACATTCAACAGTAGTTCCATAATCTTTATAGGAACATTGCGGATTGGTTCTCACCCAAGTATCTGGCCAAACAGGATCCATATTTGTCACTGGCCCCGTATGGTTAATGACAGCATCCAACAAAATACGAATACCATGTTCGTGAGCCACCTTTACCAATTCATGCAAATCTTCCTTGGTTCCAAAATTAGGATCCAAAGCCGACCAATCTTTGGTCCAATAACCATGAAATGCATAGGTAGTTCCGGTACCTTCATTATTACTTCCATGTATCTGCTCCACTATAGGAGTCATCCAAATGGCGTTAATGCCCAAATCTGTAAAATAGCCTTCTTCTATTTTTTGGATGACACCTCTCAAATCACCTCCTTCAAAACCACGAAGAAAACCAGTAATATTGTTACGACCAAAATTGACATCGTTTGAAGGGTCGCCATTATTGAAACGATCGGTCAATAGGAAATAGACATTGGCCGCTTCCCATACAAATGGAGCTTCGGGCTTTACAGTTAAAGTCTCAACTTTTTTCTCTTGACAATTCATCATTAAAATTGATAGACCTAAGATACATAGAAAGTGTTTCATAAACTACTGTAATTTAAGAATAAAAGACTGTAATGGTTTCAATGGAATTCTTGCCGTGGCACTGGAATCCGAGACATGCAATGTCGTTTCAAAATCATTATAAAGTTGATCTTTCAAATTGTAATCACCCGCTTGCAATTGCCATTTTTGTATAACAGACTCTGGTAATTTCAAATCGAATTCCGTACCGAAATAAGGATCAAAATTAGAGACAATTATCAATTTTTCATTAGCATTCCAACGCGCAAAAGAAAATTGTTTCAAGCCATAGTGCTCGGTATGATGGGTATTGTAGGTATGTAATTCTTCATATTCCCCCATTAAAGCGTCACTGGAAATAGTAAAATTCAGCAAGCGCTTGTAAAAATCACGCAATTCCAGCTCTTCAGGTGTCGACTTGCCTCCATCAAATTGTTTGTCGTTTACCCAACGCCTCAGGGTAGGGACACTTCCATAATCAAAAATGGAAGTTCGGGAAGGATCCCCAAAACCTAAATCTTCAGCTCCAGGCTCTCCAAATTCCTGACCAAAATAAATCAAGGTTGGAGACGTACTGATGGTTGCGGATAGCACCATCGCAGGTTTTGCCTTTTGGGCATCTCCTGCAAATTCAGGGCTCGCAATACGCTGCTCGTCGTGGTTTTCCAAAAAGTGCAACATATGGTGTTCTATGTCGGACAAGTAGTCTTGAATTGGCGGAATATTATCGGTTTTGCCATGACCTTGCATGATATGCTTCAGGGTATCATACAACTGAACCTTGTCATACAGATAGTCCATTTTCCCTTTATGGATATAAGCTCTGTATAAATCTGGATTGTATACTTCTGCCAATAAAAATGCTTCAGGGTTTTTCATTTTTATTGCTGAATTCATATAGCTCCAGAATTCCACTGGAACCATTTCCGCCATATCATATCTAAAACCATCCACTCCCTTTTCCAACCAATACAAGGCAATATCCTTGAATTTCACCCAAGAATCCGGCACTGTTTTATCTTTCCAAAATTGATAATGTGCTTTGTAGTCGTGATTTTCGAAACCCTCCGGCAACTCGGGAAAATCCTTGTGTCCATCTGGACTTACCCCATAATTTATTTTTACAGTTTCGTACCAATCGTGAAAATTGGGCTGCGCCAAACGCGATCCATTTCCAGTCCACTTGGCTGGGTTTTCATCAAACTTCCCATCTGCCAAAGGATTGGGCTGTCCTCCCAAAGGCTGATAATTATTCTCGGGAACTGGCACTTTAAAAGCTTCACCCG
The DNA here is from genome assembly GCF_001975575.1 of Mangrovimonas sp. DI 80. Classification (NCBI taxonomy): domain Bacteria; kingdom Pseudomonadati; phylum Bacteroidota; class Flavobacteriia; order Flavobacteriales; family Flavobacteriaceae; genus Mangrovimonas; species Mangrovimonas sp. DI 80. The sequence continues at coordinate 333,321 of NZ_MSDT01000002.1, forward strand.
GGATGTAATAAAAATTATTGTTAACGCTGTAAGCTTTTGAAGTATCATCCTTAGCTCCGAAACTTTCTACTCCCTCAGGATTTGTGATGCTTTGGTAATTTCTTGCCACGTGATTTGGCACGATATCGATGATGAGTTTTAATCCATTTTTATGTGTACGCTCAATTAAGGCTTCAAATTCTTCCAAACGTTTGGAAACATCTTCTGCCAAATCAGGATTCACATTATAGTAATCTTTCACGGCATAAGGAGAGCCGGCACGACCTTTCACCACATCGGGATCGTCGTTGGATATTCCATAAGCGGTATAATCGGTGATGACATCATGGTGAGGCACGCCGGTATACCAAATATAGGTCACCCCTAAACCCTTAATTTCCTGAAGGGCTTTATCTGAAAAGTCATTAAATTTTCCAACACCATTTTCTTCAATCGTTCCCCAGGGCTTGTTGGTAGCGTTGGTATTCCCAAAGAGTCGTGTAAACACTTGATAAACGACTTCTTTTTTAGGGGCATCAACTGAAATTGGTTGTGTTTCATTTGTCATAGGAGTCTCTGTTTTTTCCTTGCATCCCAAAACGAGAAGAAGCGCTACTGCAAAATAACATAAACGACTGAAAATCATAACCACAAAGTATTTTAAAATGTATTTAATGTTGATAAAAGCAGCATTCCCTTTGCAGGTAATGTTACATTTCGTTCCCAAACTATTGTTTCTTTGGAAAGAATGTTTGTTATAGATTTCCCTTCAAGTCCTAGTTCTGCAAAACGATCCAAGCCAATAGTTTGCGCCGTGTCGTTTTTATTAATGATTAAAACTACAGTTTCATCCCCAAAGTTTCTGGACAGTAAGTACACACCATTTTCAGGAGCAAAATGCATGGTACTTCCGTCATGGATCGCCTTACTTTGCTTGCGATAATTCATTAGGGATTTTACAAACTGCTGCATGTCTGTCTTCTCAGCAGACAGACTATTTCCTGTAAAGGCATTCACTGCATCAGTATCCCACCCCCCAGGAAAATCTGTTCTAATCAGTCCATGATCATGAGGTTTGGCTGTGTTCTGCATTAAAATTTCTGTACCATAGTACATTTGAAACGTACGAGGCATCAAAGCCATGTAAGCTAAAGCCATTTTGGTGTGCGGAATGTTTTCCTTTAACTGTGTGAACACACGATCCATATCATGATTATCTGGAAACACCATTATGGATTCTGGATTGGTATAGACGAAATCGTTGGCCAGTCCTTCATACATTTTCACCAAACCTGTTCCCCAAGTTTCTTCTTCATTCAAAGCTTTCACAATGGCTTCCTGCATAGGAAAATCCATCGTAGATTTTAAATGTGATTCGTAGCCTTGCTTATTAGGTGTTCCAGTTTGCCAATATCTTACCAAGAGAGGATTGACGCTCCATTCTTCCCCAACAATATTTAAATTAGGGTATTCGGTCATGATGGCACCGGCCCATTTCCCCATAAATTCCTTATCGGGATATGGATACGTATCCTGTCTGAGGCCTCCCAACTGAAGGGTTTCTACCCACCAAATGTTGTTTTGGATGATATAATTAGCCATGAAAGGGTTGCGCTGGTTCAAATCTGGCATTGCAGGTACAAACCAACCTTCGCTCATTTCCTTTTTATCAATTTTGGAGGCGTACAAATCCTGATTGGTCGTACGTCTGTGATTGGAGTTTTTCACCTTTCCAGTAGTCTCATAAGCTTCTTGTTGGTTCACCCAATCCTTAAAAGGTAAGTCCTTCATCCACCAGTGGTAACTTCCGCAATGGTTCGCTACCATGTCCATGATGAGTTTCATCCCCTTTTGAGATACTTGTTGTGAAAGTGTTTTGTAATCATCCAAAGTCCCAAACCTTGGGTCTACCTCATAAAAATCGGTTATGGCATAACCATGATATGAAGATTCTGGCATATCGTTGGTCAACAAGGGCGTTGGCCAAATGGCGGTAAAGCCCATGCTTTCTATATAATCCAAATGCTGAATAATCCCTTCAATATCCCCTCCATGTCGACCATAATCGTTTTTACGATCGATGATTTTTTCATTCATATTGGCACGCACATCATTAGATGTATTCCCATTGGCAAAGCGATCCGGCGTAATCAAGTAAATGGCATCACTGCTGTTGAAACCTTCAAATTGCTCCGAAGACTTGTCACGTTGTTTCAGTTCATAAGTGATGCGTTCCTTTTCCTTTCTGCCATTTTTAAAGACGATATCAAAACTCCCTGCTTTCACCGAAGGCGCAATGTTCAAATCGATAAACAAATAATTGGGGCTATCGGCTTTATGGACTTTAACAATGGAAATTCCCGAAGCTTCTACACTTGGTGTAAGCTCACCAACATCTGGTCCCTTCACCAATAATTGCACGGATGGGTTTTTAAAACCTACCCACCAGTTGGGTGGTTCCACCCTTTCAATTTGAGCATTTGTAAAAAGACTCAGCCCAAGAAAAGCACCACAAATAACTGTATGCTTTAGCCTTCCAAAAAATATCCCCAACACTTGTTTCATGATTCTTATTTAATCTCTGTTATACTAATGGCAAAACCTCCTCCTGGAGCAGAATACTGCGTCAATTTAGATTTACTGGTCACTTTTTTAGCCTTAATCGTGTAAGCCTGTGGGTTGGTTTTGTAATGAGCATCTTTAGCATCGGCATAAATAGTGGCCAAATATTTTTTTCCATCTTCTAGAAAATCCAATTTGATGTCGGCTGTTCTGCCGTCCACGCCGTTTACATTTCCAACAAACCAACTGCTACCCCCTTTTTCTTTTCTTGCAATGGTGATGTACTCTCCAGGCTCGGCCTCCAGATACACACTTTTCTCCCAATCTATAGCCACGTCTTTTATAAATTGAAAAGCATCCATAAACTGCTTGTAATGTTCTGGTAAATCGGCAGCCATTTGCAACGGACTGTACATGGTAACGTACAATGCCAATTGGTTGGCAATAGTACTATTGACATGCGATTGATTGGCAGGATTAAGCTTACTGATGTCCATTTCAAAAATACCTGGAGTATAATCCATCGGTCCTCCAATTAAACGCGTGAATGGTAAAATGGTCACATGGTTAGGTTTTGAACCTCCAAAAGCTTGGTATTCGGTTCCTCTTGCCGATTCATTCCCAATTAAATTAGGCCATGTTCTACACACTCCTGTAGGCCTCACGGCCTCATGAGCATTGATCATGATTTTATGTTCCGCTGCCTGTTCCAAAGCATATTGATAATGGTTAACAATCCACTGGTTATAGTGGTTTTCCCCTCTAGGCAAAATATCTCCCACATAGCCACTTTTTACGGCTGTATACCCATGGTCGTTCATAAATTGATACGCTTGTTCCATATGGCGCTCGTAGTTACGAACCGATCCTGAAGTTTCATGATGCATGATCATTTCAACACCTTTGGATTTGGCATATTGATGAATGCCCTCCACATCAAAATCAGGATATGGGGTTACAAAATCGAAGACATAATCCTTCGACTTTCCAAACCAATCTTCCCAACCTTCGTTCCAACCTTCCACCAAAACGGCATCAAAACCATGCGCAGCAGCAAAATCAATATAATCTTTAACATGCTTCGTGTTGGCGGCATGAGTTCCATTAGGCGTTGCTTTGGAAAAATCGGTTACGCCCAACTGCACTGCAGGGTAATCATTGGTGTAGGACCAAGAACTTTTACCCGTGATCATTTCCCACCAAACACCAATGTATTTCACGGGCTTAATCCATGAAGTATCCTCAATTTCACAAGGGTCGTTCAAGTTCAAGGTAATTCTTGACGCCAAAATATCTCTTGCATCATCGCTTACCATCACTGTACGCCAAGGCGTATTACAAGGGGCCTGCATATAGCCCTTGTCCCCATTGGCATCTGGCGTTAACCAAGATTCAAACACCAAGTTTTTATCATCCAAATTCAAGTGCATACAGGAATAATTGATCAAGGCAGCCTCATGAATATTGATATACAAACCGTCATCGGTTTTCATCATCAAAGCTGTTTGAACACCTGTTTTAGAAAACTGTTCCTGTGAAGCGTTTCCTGTTACAGCTGCATCAAACTTTCCTCTGATTTCAGATAGTCTTGATTTAGTATAATCGTATTCTTGGGTATCATAATCTCCAGGAATCCATAGCGCGGTATGGTCTCCCGCCATTGCAAATTGGGTACGTTCTTCCTTGATGACGAAATACACCAAATTTGGCTGCGATGGAAATTCATATCGAAAGCCCAAGCCCTCATCAAACAAACGAAAACGGATGCGCATGGTGCGATCCGTTTCGGTTTGCTTTAGAGTTACAGCCAATTCATTATAATGGTTTCTAATGGTTTGTTCCTCACCCCAAACAGGTGTCCAATTTTCGTCAAAAGTTGCTGTTTCGGTATTTACAATTTCAAAGCCATTCAACAAGGATGCTTTATCATCCTTGAGCTCCAAGCCCAAACTACTTGGTTTTACAACAGCCTTGTTTTTATAGGACAATTGATAGGTTGGCGTGCCGTTTTGTTTTAACGAAAATTCCATTTCCAAGGCCCCATTTGGCGATTGGAGCATCTGGGCCCAAATGCCCTGAAAGGCCAAAAACAACACTAAAAATAATATACTAACTCTCTTCATCTTTTTTCCTTTAATACCGATTCTTTACTTTTTATTCCAAACTCTGGGCTATCCCAAAGTTGTTGTAGTTCCTTTTGTTACTGTAATTGCTTGATCATTCACCAAAATGTCCAAAGTTTCACCCGTTTCCAATTCAAAGCTTGTTTGCTTTTGGGATACATTCACTTTCAAAATTTGATGTCTGAAGTTGACTTTGAAAGAATAACTGGTCCATTCCTTAGGAATTTTCGGTTCAAAGAACAACTTGTCTTCCTTCACGCGCATCCCTCCGAAACCTTCCACAATACTCATCCAGGTCCCTGCCATGGACGTAATGTGAAGTCCTTCGTGAACTTCTTTATTATAATCGTCCAAATCGAGACGCGATGTTCTCAAGTAAAAGGTATAAGCCATTTCCATTTGGTCCAATTTTGCAGCTTGAATGCTGTGCACGCATGGCGACAAGGAGCTTTCGTGAACCGTAAAAGGCTCGTAGAAATTAAAATGACGTTCTAATTCTTCTGTAGAAAAATGGTCTTCAAAAAAGTAGAACCCTTGTAAAGTGTCCGCCTGTTTGATATAAGGTGAACGCAAGATGCGGTCCCAAGACCATTTTTGGTTAATTGGACGCTCGGATTTATCCAAATCGGCAACCGTTATCAATTCCTTATCCAAGAAGCCATCCTGTTGCAAATATACTTGGTGCTCTTCGGAATATGGAAAATACATATTGCCAGACACATCTTTCCAAGCTTTTAGTTCCTCAGCTCCCAATTGGACTTTGTCCATGATTCTGGAATAATCTTCGGCATACTCGCTTTTTACCTTTTCAATGTTTTCCAAAGCATAATTAATACACCATTGCGCAATGTAATTGGTGTAGAAATTATTGTTGACATTGTTTTCGTATTCATTCGGACCTGTTACGCCCAAGATGACATATTTATTTTTCGCTGTTGAAAAGGTCGCGCGTTGATGCCAAAAACGGGCAATCCCAATCAATACTTCCAATCCTTTTTCTGGAATGTAACTGTAATCGCCAGTATATCTGTAATAGTTAAAAATGGCAAAGGCAATGGCTCCGTTACGGTGGATTTCCTCAAAAGTGATTTCCCACTCATTGTGGCATTCCTCTCCATTCATGGTTACCATAGGATACAAAGCCGCTCCATTTGAAAAGCCTAATTTCTCAGCATTTTCAATGGCTTTATCCAAATGATGGTAACGGTATTCCAACAAGCTCCTCGCTACATTTTGATCTTTGGTAGCCATGTAGAACGGGATACAATAAGCTTCGGTATCCCAATAGGTACTACCTCCATATTTTTCACCGGTAAATCCTTTTGGTCCAATATTCAAGCGTGCATCCTTCCCTAAATAAGTATGGTTCAATTGCAAAATATTGAAACGGATTCCCTGTTGTGCTTTTACATCGCCTTCTATGGTGATGTCGGCCATAGCCCAAATATTGGCCCAAGCCTCTTTTTGTTTTGCCAACAAACCTTCAAAACCTAAATTATACGCCTCTTGCAAGGCACTTTTGGCTGCGGCAACTAAATGGGTTTTATCGTGATTTCTATCTACCACATAACCTCCCATTTTATTGATAGTAAAGGTGTCATTTGCCTTTACATCTGAAGCGTATTCAAAACTGATTCTGGTATCGTTTTGAGAAATGTTTGGGGTTAAAGCAAGTGCTTTTCCATTTACCAAACATTGCGATTCCATAAACGTACAGGTATGGAATTGCGTTTTCATTGTGTGAGCCTCTACGAAGGCTTGTACGCCATTGTGGGTAATGTTGGTAATGTTCCAAAATTTGTCATCCCAGTTGGAATCTTCATTGGTGATTCCTGCATCCAAATAAGGTTCAAAAACAATAGTAACATCCTTATTGAGTGGTGTCACCGAATAATTGATGGCACCCACTTCATCTAAATCAAGACTTAAAAACCTTTTGGAAGCCACCTGTACTTCCACTCCATTTGGAAGTGTTGCCGTAAAGGATCTAGATAACCAACCTTCTTTCATGTTCAGTTCCCTAATAAAATCCTTCACTTCTGTACAAAGGTGTAAATCCAAAGCCTCGCCATCCACATACACATTAATCCCTATCCAATTAGGAGCATTCAATACTTTGGCAAAATACTCTGGATAGCCATTTTTCCACCAGCCCACACGGGTTTTATCAGGATAATAAACCCCAGCGATATAGCTGCCCTGGAATGTTGGACCGGAGTACTGCTCTTCAAAGTTGGCACGTTGGCCCATGGCTCCATTTCCAATACTAAATAAACTCTCTGAGGATTTAACGCGATCTGGCTCAAACCCTTCCTCAATAATGGACCAATTGTCTGGTTTTATATAATCTTGATTCATTTTTCAATTAGTTCTTTAATAAAATCTGTTGAGATTTCTGTAAAATCATTAAATACATAATCGGCATCTCCCAATACCGTTTTATCTCCTATGCCAATGGCAATCATTTGGGCTGCCTTGGCCGCCTCGATTCCTGCCGACGCATCTTCAAACACTATGCAGTGTTCAGGTTCTATTCCAAGAGCTTTCGCCCCTTTCAAAAACACTTCTGGATTTGGTTTTCCTTTTACCACATGGTTACCATCCACAATTTGATCGAACTTTGAAAGCAAATCGACCTTTTCCAAAATAACCGTAGCATTTTTACTGGCCGAGCCCAAGGCAATTCCCTGTTTGTTCTCGATAAGGTAATTGAGAACTTTAGGAACGTCCGGTAGAATTTCTGAAGCATTCATCTGCTCGATGTAGTTCAGGTAATCGGTATTTTTGGAATCCATAAGTTCCTTGAATTCTGCTTCGGAAACCGTTTTATTGCCCCAAGCCAATATCTTTTCCAACGATTTTACACGACTCACTCCTTTCAATTGTTCGTTTTGTGTTTCGGTAAAATCCACGCCAATACTATTGGCCAACTTTTTCCAAGCCAAAAAATGGTATTTTGCAGTGTCTACAATTACACCATCTAGGTCGAAAATAAATCCTTTCTTATTCATTTGCTGTTTCTATTATTTCATCCACATCCTTTACTCTTCTCACTAAAAGTGCCGCAATTAAAAAGCTCACTCCACTAGTTACCAAAGCCAACATGGCATTTTCGTTGTAAAAATATTTTACGATAGGTCCGCCTATAAAGGCATTAATAATTTGAGGGATTACGATAAAGAAGTTGAAAATCCCCATATAAACTCCCATTTTTCTAGCAGGGATAGACCCCGCCAAAATGGCGTAAGGCATTGCCAAGATACTAGCCCAGGCAACTCCTACGGCCACCATTGATAATATCAACCAATATTCATTTGGAGAGAAATACATTGATATTAAACCAATTCCTCCAATAATTAAAGAGATTACGTGAGTTCGCTTCCTACCAATTCTTGCCGCTATAACGGGTAAAAAGAAGGCGAAAATTGCAGAAACCAAATTGTACACCCCAAATAGCACCCCTACCCAGTCACCTGCATCTTGATACGCTTCACTATGCGTATCGCTAACCGGTAATCCGTAAATATGATGTGCTAAAGCTGGGGTAGAAAACACCCACATTCCAAAAAGACCGAACCAAGAGAAGAATTGCACCCAAGCCAATTGCCTCATAGTTTGAGGCATTTTAGCAAAATCTGTAAAAATATCCATCAAGCTGGATTTTTCATCTTCAGGGATTTCTGCTTCATCTGACATTAGGACTAATTCCTCGGGAGAGTATTCTTTGGTTCTAAACACCGTAATAAGGACACTTCCAACCAAAATAGCCGCCCCTATTCCAAAGGACAGTAATAAGTGAAGTGGCACACCACCATCATTTCTGGAATTGGAAACCCCAAATAAGTTAGTAAGCGCATAAGGCAACCATGAACCAACCACAGCACCTATACCTATTAAAACTGTTTGAATACTGAACCCTAAGGTTCTTTGATCTGTTCGAAGATTGTCTGCAACCAGAGCGCGAAACGGCTCCATGGCTACATTAAAAGAAGCATCCATGATCATCAACATTCCAGCACCTACCCAAATGGCAGGCATAAATGCGGTGAACATATCTGCATTAGGCATTAAAACCAACCCCAGTGCAGCCAACAAAGCCCCCACTAAAAAATAAGGTCGCCTTCGACCTAATCTAGTCCAGGTTTTGTCACTATAGTGCCCAATTATGGGTTGAACAATTAATCCGGTAAGAGGTGCTACAATCCAAAACCATGACAATTCGTGAACGTCTGCTCCGAAAATTTGTAAAATCCTACTGGCATTGGCATTTTGAAGGGCAAACCCCATTTGAATTCCGAGAAACCCAAAACTCATGTTCCAGATTTCCCAAAAGCCTAATACACGCTTTTTCATTTAAATAGTACATTTTAATTGATACTATTTTGATAAGCGTTAACTTATCAAAACTTATAGGTGAGAAGTGAAAATATAAGTTTTGATCGGGTGTAAAGATAATAAAAAGATCTTTACCTAGGTGTTAACTTTTTTATTTGGTGGATTCGCGCTCTATTAATTCAGTTTCCAAAACCACGGTTTGATAGCTCTCCTCCTCGGTTTCACCTTCCAATTTATCTATCAAAAGTTCAGCAGCCTTCTCCCCTATCTGCAAGGCATGTTGGCTTACCGTAGTCAAACCTGGTGTAGCGTGTTTGGACAGAACTCCATCGGTAAACCCTATCACCTGTAAGTCTTCTGGAATATTCTTATTCAAGCGTCTTGCCACTTTCATTGCTGTAAGTGCATAAAGCTCATTCACCGCAAAAATGCCATCCAATTCTGGATTATCCTTGAAGAGATATTCTATCTCCCTTTCCAATTCCTCCAAATGATCTTCGGCATCCAATTCTTCTACAATTTTCAATATCAAACCAGATTCCGGCTCAAACTTATGTTCTTCCAGTGCTTCCAAATACCCCTGTGTTCGTAAGCGCCCAACACTAACATAGTCTTTAGTGGTAATAATGGCTATATGCCTGCAACCATTAGCTATCAATTTTTTTACGGCATTTTTAGACCCTTGAAAATCATCCACAATCACCTTATCGCAATTCACTTCATTCACCACCCTATCAAACATGACAATAGGCATTCCTTGTGCAATGGTTTCCTTAAAATGGTGATAATCCTGCTGCAGCAAAGTTTCTTTGGAAATAGAAAGAATGAATCCATCAATACTCCCATTGGCCAACATTTCCATATTGATAACTTCCTTATCAAAGGACTCGTTAGACAACCCTACAATAACATTGTAACCTCGCTTGTTGGCCACCTTTTCAATCCCCATAATGACCTTGGAAAAAAAGTGGTGCACAATCTCCGGAATGATAATCCCAATGGTCTTGGTTTTCCTGTTTTTTAAACTTAGAGCAATATTGTTTGGTTTATAGTTATAGAGTTTCGCAAACGCCTGAATTTTTTCACGCGTATCTTCACTAATTTCCTTACTGTTTCTAAGGGCTTTAGATACGGTTCCAATCGAAACATCCAACTCTTTCGCAATCTGTTTTAGCGTAACCTTTCTCTTCATAAATTTTTCTTTTCCGGCAATAAATATACTTCTAAATTGATAATCTGTTAAATTCTTGGTCCGATATTCATTTATTTCATATTTTGAGCTAAAGTTTTCAACACGAAAACGTTTGCGCAACCCCTATAAAATGGATATCATAAAAATTGACATAAAATTTACCTAGTTTTATCATTGAGAAGTGAAAATATAACTAAATAAAGTTAACAAACTAATTCAAAAGAATTGTATGAAAACAACGCTAAATTACTTATTATTCCTGTGTTGCATGCTGCCTTCATTCCTATTTGCGCAGACCCAACTATCGGGAGTAGTAACGGAAGAATCTTCATCCTTGCCACTACCTGGAGTTAATGTCCTGATTAAGGGTACTACCTCGGGAACGGCAACCGATTTTGATGGAAATTACCAACTGAATGTCAATAATGGAGACGTCATTGTATTTTCCTATGTAGGGTACATCACCCAAGAAATCACTTACACTGGACAGAGCACCCTAAACGTTAGTATGGTTGAGGATGCCGCCAAATTGGATGAAGTTGTTATTATTGGTTATGGTGCTGTGAAAAAGGACGACCTTACTGGAACAGCAGATATGGTAACTTCTGAGGATTTCAACAAAGGTCCTATTGTATCTGCCCAACAATTAATTACCGGTAAGGTAGCCGGGGTATCCATTACTTCTGGTAGTGGGGCTCCTGGAGAAGGGCAAGATATCCGTATTAGAGGTACGGGGTCTCTATCCTTAAGCAGTAATCCATTAATAGTAATAGACGGTATTCCAATCAACAACGATGCTGTTGGAGGGGCAAGAAACCCATTGAACCTTGTAAACCCTAACGACATTGAAAGCATGGTGGTTTTAAAAGATGCTTCGGCAACAGCCATCTATGGTTCTCGAGGAGGTAACGGGGTTATCTTGATTACCACTAAAAAAGGAAAGGACAACGATTTTAAATTCAACCTAAATTCTTCTACTACACACCACACATCCAGTGCCACTGTAGACGTTCTTTCTGCAGATCAATTTAGAGAGGTTGTCACAAACCATCCTCGTGCCAATGAAGCTACAATAGCATTACTTGGAAATGCCAACACCGATTGGCAGGATGAAATTTACAACAACGCCTTTGGACAAGACCACAACTTTAGTGCCTTGGGAAGTGCTTGGGGAGTACCAATGAGAGCTTCTGTAGGGTATTCAGACCACGATGGTATCCTTAGAAGAGATAACTTCAAAAGAACTACTGGAGCCTTAAGTTTGACTCCAAAGTTATTGGATGATCATTTAAAAATTGAATTGAACGCCAAAGGGCAATACACTGAAAATTTCTTCGGAAACAGAGGTGCTATTGGATCAGCAAACGTTTATGATCCAACTCAGCCAGTTTATGATTCCAATTCTCAATACGGAGGCTACTTTGATTGGACAGATGCTAACGGTACACACATCAGTCTTTCTCCAATCAACCCTGTGGCACAGTTAAACTTGGTGGACGATACTTCTGAAGTTAGACGTTTCTTAGGAAATGCCAAAGTAGACTACAATTTCCATTTTTTAGAAGACCTTACTGCTACGGTTAACGTAGGTTTGGACAAATCCAACAGTAACGGAAGAACAGTTACCTCTGAAGACTATCCATCTACAGACCCAGATTGGATTGGATCTAGAAATGAATATTCCCAAGAAAGAACAGACAAATTATTGGATGCTTATCTAACCTACAACACATCTTTTAACGAAGACACCCACAACTTAAATGCGGTTGCTGGTTACTCTTACCAGTCGTTTGAGTATGATGGTTATAGCTACAGCAGTATTGACGAGCAAAATGCTATCGAAAATCCAGATGCTGATATCCAATTTGAATATATAGACAGAAGTAAAAGTGTCTTATTATCTTACTTCGGAAGAGTGAACTATGACTATAAAGGACGTTATTTATTAACCGCAACCTTTAGAGCGGATGCCTCTTCAAAACTTAACTCCAATGACCGTTGGGGATACTTCCCATCTGCAGCCTTAGCTTGGAACATCAAAAAAGAGGAGTTTATGGAAGACAGTGGGGTTACAGAATTAAAGCTTAGAGTTGGTTACGGTACCGTAGGTAACGTAAACGGATTGGGAGATTACTTGTTCCTTACCCGATATACAGGAAGTAACTCTTTTGCAACCTATCTTTTTGGAAGCACTTACTATCCAACCTACAGACCAGATGCCATTAACAAAGACCTTAAATGGGAGGTTAGTGAAACCTTCAACGTAGGTTTGGACTATGGTTTTGCTGAAAACAGAATTAAAGGGTCTGTAAATGCTTACATGAGAAAAAGTAATGATTTGATTGCAACTTCTACCGTAGACCCTTTTACCAACTTCTCTAACAGAATTGCTGCCAACATTGGTGATATGGAGAATAAAGGGGTAGAATTTGACGTAACCGTTATCCCAGTGAGAACTGAAGATTTTGAATGGTCCGTAAACTACAACGTTTCTTTCAACGACAATGAAGTAACTCGTATGCCAGACCAACAGTATGTAGGTGGTATTTCGGGAGGTGTTGGAAACAACATTCAAACACACGTGGAAGGTGAAGCACCTTACAGCTTCTTGGTATTCCAACAAATTTACGACGAAGACGGTAAGCCAATTGAAGGTGCCTTTGTAGACCGTAACGGAGATAATGTAATCAATGACGCCGATAAGTTCATCTACAAAGATCCTTATGCCGATGTTTTGATGGGATTGAACACCAATGTATACTACAAAAACTGGGATCTTTCTGTACAAACAAGAGCTAGCCTTGGAAACTACGCCTACAATAACGTAGCTTCAGGAAATGCTTACCTTAACAATGTGGTTCCTTCAAGTAACAATTATTTGAGCAATATTCACTCAGAATATCTGAGTTCAGGATTCAGCCAAATTACAGACAACACCTTGTTGAGCAACTACTTTATTCAGGATGCGTCATTCTTTAGAATAGACAATATCACTCTAGGACACACTTTAAACCATGCTATTAAAGACACTACTATCAGACTTTACGGTTCTGTTCAAAACGTAGCGGTGTTTACAAATTACGATGGTTTGGATCCTGAAATCAATGGTGGTATCGACAACAGTTTTTACCCTAGACCAAGATCCTTTGTGTTTGGTGTTAATATTGACTTTTAAAAATTGTAACTATGAAAAATATCTTTAATAAAATATCATACGCTTTTATAGCCTTGGCAATGGTAAGCTGTCATAGCGATTTGGACCAATCTCCAATCGATCCAGATAGTTTTACAGAAGAAGATGTATATGCCAATGCAGATGAAGCCAAAAGTGCCCTTGCAAAACTGTATGCTGGTTTTGCAGTTACAGGACAGCAAGGACCTGCTGGAAATCCGGATTTAGATCCTAACGACATTGACGAAGGGTTTTCGCAATTCACCAGAACATTGTTCTACCTAAACGAATTGACTACAGACCACGCCGTATTAGGTTGGGGTGATGCTGGTGTTGCAGACATGCACGGAATGTACTGGACAGGTAGTAATGACTTTACCAACGCTATGTACAACCGTTTGGGACAGGAAGTATCTTTCTGTAACTCATTTATTGAAAATGCAGGACAACTAACCGATGAGGAAGTACAAACCTTCATTGCTGAAGCGCGTTTCCTTAGAGCTTATGCCTACTACAACTTAATGGATTTATACGGAAATGTACCAATCCAAGTTACTGTAGCAACAACCTTACCTTCACAAAACACTCGTGAAGAAGTCTTCAATTTTGTAGAAGCTGAACTTTTGGAAGTGAAAGACTTGTTACCTGCTAGCGGAGCCAACGAATATGGGCGTGTAGACCGCGTAGCCGCTTGGGCACTGTTAACTAGATTATATCTTAATGCAGAAGTATATGTAGGTCAGAACCGTTATAACGACTGTATCACTTATTGTAATGAAGTTATGAACTCTTCGTACTCTCTCAACATGAGTGACGGTAACGGCAACGGAACTGCTTATGATGAATTGTTCTTGGCTGATAACGATAGTAACGGGGCTCAAAACGAATTCATCTTCGCTTTGAATTTTGATGGTGTACAAACCCAAACTTATGGGGGAACAACTTTCTTGGTGCATGCACAAATTGGAGGCTCTATGGTGCCTGCCGATTATGGTGTAGACAGTGGTTGGGCCGGTTTAAGAACTACCAGTAGCTTGGTAAACCAGTTTGAAGCTGGCGATATGAGAGCTATGTTCTATACCGATGGTCAATCTTTGGAAATTGAAGAAATTGCTCAGTTCAGTAATGGCTATGCCGTGACCAAATTCAAGAACATCGACACCAACGGTAACCCTGGAGTTGGTTCTGGTCAAGATTTAAGAACAGACAATGATTTACCATTGATCCGTTTGGCAGAAATCTACCTTACCTATGCCGAAGCTACCTTAAGAGGTGGTAATGGTGATATGAGTACTGCGGTTCAAAAAATCAACGAAATAAGAAGCAGAGCCTTTGGTGGAAATACAGGAAACATAACTTCCAGCAACCTTACCTTAGACTTTGTTTTGAATGAAAGATCTAGAGAATTGTACTGGGAGTTGTTAAGACGTACCGATTTAATTCGTTACAACCAGTTTACTACAGGTAGTTATTTATGGCCTTGGAAAGGGGATCAACCTAACGGAATTTCTGTGGATTCTTACAGAAACCTATTCCCTATTCCTAACAATAACTTAGCGACCAATCCTAACCTTACTCAAAACCCAGGATACTAAAAACAGATGAAAATGAAACAGCTTATAAATTATTGTTTAATCGTGGCCACCATGTTTTTCGTTGCCTGTAGCAGTGATGACGGTCACGGTGATTTCCAAATTACCGAAGGAACGTTTGGAGATATTTTAACGCCCAACGACGGGCAATCCTACACCTTAAACCCTTTTGAAAATCAAACAAACACAGCCATTACGATTACTTGGGAAAGCGCCGATTACGGTGTACCAACCCAAATAAGTTATATCGTAGAAGCGGCTCAAAGTGGTACCGATTTTGAAGAACCCGTTGTCATAGGAACTACCAGTTCCAATGTATTGTCTTTGGACATTGCAACCTTCAACGGATATGCAGTAGGAGCAGGACTGCTTCCTTTTACCGAAGGAAGTTTGGATATTAGAGTGAAATCAACCATTGGAAACCAAAGTGATATGCCACTTTATTCCAATGCCATTTCAGTATCTGTAACACCTTTCACTACGGCATTGCCTAAATTGGCTGTTCCTGGAAATCACCAAGGATGGGATCCTCCAACAGCACCGCTTTTAGCGTCGTCTGCGTTTGGAGAAACCGATTACGAAGGGTATGTTTGGCTAGATGGAGGTTACAAATTCTTGGCTCCTGATGCGGCCGGTGCCTTCCAATGGGGTAACACCGATTGGGGAGACGATGGTACTTCTACAGGAATTCTAGTTGCCGATGATGAAACCGATTGTACAGCTACAGCTGGGTATTACTTTGTGCAGGCCAATACCGGAGAGCTTACTTATGCAACCACCGCCGTAAGTTGGGGTATCATTGGTGAAGCCACACCTACAGGATGGGATTCAGATACCGACATGGTTTATAATAGTTCTACCAGAACTTTGGAAATAGATATTGACCTTGAACCTGGTCCATTTAAGTTTAGAGCAAACAATGCATGGTCTATTGAATTAGGATCCTTTAACGATGATGGCTTCCTTCAAGCTGGAGGAGACCTAACCTTCGATGGTACTGCTGGAAACTACCACGTAGTTTTAGACCTGTCCAACCCAAGGGAATACACTTATTCTCTAACTCAAAACTAATTTAAGATGAAACATTTATTAAAAATATTTTCTGCCTTTGCACTACTGCTTGTAGCTGTAAATTGCAACAATTCCGATGATTTTACATTCATCGATCCAGCCGAAAGTTTCAAGATTGTTTCTCCAAATGAAAATGCAGCCTTGTTATTGGATGGTGCCAACACCCAAAATGTGGCACTTACCTTGGTATGGCAGGACAACATTTCAGGAGCTGACAATTACACTGTTGAAATGGCTGCCGATGAAGAATTTACAGCACCTATTGTCTTAGGAACTTCTACCTCGCTTTCATTCTCAATGACAGTAGGAGAACTTAATGCTGTATTATTGAACAATAACATTCAAGCCTTTGAAGAGTCTGATGTGTTTTTCAGAATCTTAGGAGGAAGTGACATTTCAGAAGTGCTAAAAATGAAGGTGAGTTCTTACCCTGAAAACAATCCTGTAATTACGAGTCCTGATAGTTCTTTTGAAATCGTACTTACAGACATTTCCGAAGATGATCTTGCAACGACCATTGAATGGAATGATCCTGATTTTTCAGAGAATCCTACAGCTACCATCAACTACTATGTTGAAGGCGCCATTGCAGGAACTGATTTTGCAACTGTTGAAAACTTAGGGACTACAGAGGACACTATGTTGGAAATGACCCATGGTGAATTGAACGATGTAGCCCTTAACTTGGGAATTGAACCTGAAACAACAGGATCAATCGATATTAGAATCCGTTCGGTAATTGAAACTGCTGCTGGAGATTTAGAACGTAATTCAAATGTTATTACCATTACCGTTACAACTTATGAAACTGCACTTCTACCTGTAATCTACGGTGTTGGTGCTGGGATTCCAACCGCTGGTTGGGGATGGGATTCTCCTGCAGAATTCCTACTTCAAGGAAGTGTATACTCTGGAAATGTCATGTTATCTCCTGATAATGGCGGTAATTTCAGATTCTTTGGACAACAAGATTGGGGCCCAATTAGCTTTAACTATCCTTGGTATGAGTCAAGAGGGTTTACCATTGACGAAAACTTGGTAAATGCCAATGACGGTGACAGCAATTTCCAATTTGTAGGAACGGAAGGAGAGTATTTCCTTGAGATTGACATGGAAAACAAGACCATTACTTTAGGCCCTCCAGTAGTTGGTCCTAACTGTGAGTTCGACCAATTGTGGTTGGTAGGTGCTGGTGTTCCTGACGCAGGTTGGGGATGGGACACACCAGTTGCATTACCATGTACTGGAAACGGCGTGTATTCTGGAAATGTAAACTTCAGCAATGATGCCTTTAGATTCTTTACTGTAGAAGGAGATTGGGGATCTGGATTGAACTATCCATATTACGAAGGTGCAGGTTATACCATCGACAGTAACTTTACGAATGCTAATGATGGTGACAGCAACTTTAGTTTTACAGGAACTCCTGGAGAGTATTACTTAAGTGTAGATACCATCAATAAAACCATTACTTTGGGTGAAGCTCAAATTGAGTGCGAATATGAAACCCTTTGGATTGTTGGCGCAGGAGTGCCTGACGCAGGTTGGGGATGGGATACACCGGTAGCCTTCCCTTGTACGGGAGCCGGAGTATATTCTGCAGAAGTAACGTTTACAAACGACGCCTTCAGATTCTTCACGGTAAATGCCGATTGGGGGTCTGGATTGAATTATCCATATTATGAAGGAGAAGGTTACACCATCGATGCCAACTTTGCAAATGCCAATGATGGCGATAGTAATTTCAGTTTTGTAGGAACCCCTGGGACGTATACGCTCACCATGGACACCGTCAACAAAACCATAACCCTTCAATAAGAAGTTTTACAAATGGGCTATGAGAAATCATAGCCCATTTTAATATAAAATAGCTATGAAACACACATTACTCTCATTACTGTTTATTTCATTGTATGTCTTCTCATATGGGCAAACACAAAGCGACGTTAGCTTTGACATTAGCCCTTCTCCATTTGAGGAAACCGATGAAATCACCATAACAGTCTCCAATTTGGATGCCGACATTTGGGGCAGTACCAATGGAGCAGACCTATACCTTTGGACCTGGTATTTCGACACCAATGGCAATCAAGCAGGAGATTCCCCCACCAATGGCGATTGGAGTAATTCCAACGAAGCTCAAAAATTCACCAACAATGGTGATGGCACCTACTCATTCACTATGACACCAACCGAGCTGTATCAAGATACCGGCATTGGTCAATTAGGAATGTTGGTCAAAAGCGACGATGGTAGCCAACAATCCCAAGATGAATTATACTATGTAGGCGCTGTAACGGTCGTTTTTAACAGTCCAAATTACAACCCTGTGATTGTGGAATCTGGAGGCAACCTATCCATTAGTGCCTATATGCAATCAGCTGGAACTACCCAAGTAGGCGCATTTGAAGTCCTTTACAACAATGTCTCTGTAGCTACAGGGCAAG
The DNA here is from genome assembly GCF_001975575.1 of Mangrovimonas sp. DI 80. Lineage (NCBI taxonomy): Bacteria > Pseudomonadati > Bacteroidota > Flavobacteriia > Flavobacteriales > Flavobacteriaceae > Mangrovimonas > Mangrovimonas sp. DI 80. Next base: position 351,794 of record NZ_MSDT01000002.1, read on the forward strand.
GATTTCCAACCTATAGCACGACTTTGACCAATGTAACAGAATCTGGAACTGTAACAGTTATTGGAACACCTTCAGGCTCCACAGAATCTGGGCAATCTTCTTTTGAAATCATTATAGCCAGCTCGGTAGTGGAAGCTCTTCCAGAAGGCATGGAAAACGGCATCAATTACGATTCCGAAGATGCCACTAAAGCAACTTTAGTTTTAGATGCTCCAAACAAAGATTTTGTATATGCTGCAGGAAGCTTTAACGACTGGAATCCCTATTCAAGCACCTATTTAATGAAGAAGGACGCATCCTCTTCCAAATTTTGGATAGAACTGAACGGTCTAACTTCTGGTGAAATTTATACCTATCAATACTGGACCTACACCAATTCGCCGGCAACCAATTCACCAAGTGAAGTAAAAACAGCCGATCCATTTTCAACCTTGGTATTATCACCTTGGGATGATCCGTATATTCCAGAAGACACCTACCCTAACCTTCCTGACTACCCTGCTGGGCAAAGTTATGAAGTAACGGTATTGCAAACGGCCCAACCAGTATATGATTGGCAGGTTACCAACTTCACAAAACCTAAAAAAGAAGACTTGGTAATTTATGAAGTCTTGATCCGTGATTTTGACAGCGACAGGAACTTTCAAGATATTATTGACAAGATTGACTATTTCAAAGATTTAAATGTAAATGCTATCCAGCTGATGCCTGTGATGGAATTTGAAGGCAACGAAAGCTGGGGCTATAATACATCTTTCCATATGGCCTTGGATAAGTTTTATGGAACCGAAGCTAAATTGAAAGAACTTATCGATACCTGCCACCAAAATGGCATTGCTGTAATTTTGGACATTGCCTTAAACCATGCCTTTGGAAGAAACCCAATGGTGCGTATGTGGTCAGACAATTCAGGGAACATCAACGCCGACAACCCTTATTTCAACCAAACACCTGCACATTCGTATAATGTGGGATCAGATTTTAACCATCAACAGGAACGTACACAATACTACTCAGAGCGTGTTGTGGAACATTGGATTGAAGAATTCAAAATTGACGGTATTAGATGGGACCTTACCAAAGGATTCACTCAAAATTGCGCCAACAACGAGGGCTGTACTAATGATTATAATGCCGATCGTGTGGCCATACTTAAGGAGTATGCCGACTTCAGTTGGGACTTGGACGCCAATCATTATGTCATCTTTGAACACCTAGGAACCGATTGGGATGCCAACAATGATGGTCAGACCTCATTGGATGAAGAAATAGAATGGGCCAACTACCACATCGGTGAAGGAAAGGGGATCATGTTATGGGGGAACTTGAATCACCAATACAACGAATTGACCATGGGTTACACTGCCAACATCACTTCTATGGGACATACTTCCAGAGGCTTTGACCAACCTAGATTGGTAGGCTATGCCGAGAGCCACGACGAAGAGCGTTTGATGTTTAAAAACATTCAATATGGAAACTCCAATGGCAGTTATGATGTTACTGAACTTAACACAGCCCTAGAGCGTATGTCCGCACTTGGCGCCGTAAGTTTAACCATTCCTGGACCTAAAATGATTTGGCATTTTGGAGAATTGGGCATGGAAAACTCAATCTATACATGTAATGATGGTACTGTAAATTTACCGGATAATGACAGTGATGGCACTGGTGATTGCAAACTGGATACCAAGCCTCAGCCACAATGGTCCAACAATTGGCTTGGCGATGCTAACCGAAGCCAAATTTATGAAGACTGGGCACGTATCAATGCTTTGAAAATCCAAGAAGATGTTTTTGAAGGCAACTACACCATTGAGTCCGGAAACTTGACTCCTAAAATTTACATTTGGGATGATACACTTCCATCAACTGAACTGAAGAACGTGGTCATCTTAGCCAATTTCGATGTGGTGGCACAGAACATGGTGCCTAACTTCCCATATACAGGAACTTGGTATGATTTAATGGATAATACCGGCAGCACAACCATGGAAGTAAGCAGTACAACAGCCACGATTAATATGGCTCCTGGAACCTTTAAAATCTATGGGAACTTGGCCGCAACCTTGAGTATTGAAGATCATGTTTTATCTCAAGGAATTAAGGTATACCCTAACCCAACCAACAACAGTTTCCAAATTAATAAAGCCACAACCCAGGTTGCGATTTATGATATCACAGGGAAATTGGTAAAATCATTTTCGGGCGACTTCCAAGAAGGCCATGGATTTGATATTTCAAACCTGATGCCAAGTATTTATATGGTAAAACTAAAAAATGAAGAAGGGCAAATAGCTACTTCTAAGTTGATAAAACTATAATTTTATTTGAGTTTTTTGTTTTTAAGTTTGAGTGAAAGCTTCTCCTTGCGGGAAGCTTTTTCTATTCTAAACGCACACTTACCATTCCAATACCATGGGGCTCCTGCAATTGGTTTTCTGGGATTCCAGGACCAATAGAAAACTGAAGGCTCTCTACGTTGTTGATATCGAATTCAGTAGTGATTTTATGCTCCAAATAGTACGGCAAAAAGCTAGGATACGGCCTTGGAAGCGTTACCGTTTTTACTGGTTTTAACTCTGAAAGTAACAAAGTATAGTCTCCCATTTTGGGTTCCAAAGTCAACATACCTCCATAACTAGAGCCATCTGCCATGACAAAGGCAATTTGCAAGGGCAACGGTTTATCAGTTAACGATCGCCCTTTAAAGACCAAAGTCGTTTTATCCTTTAAACTAGATTGTCTCCCATCAATTTCATCGATGATAAAGTGTTTAAAACTGTAATCGTAGATAGGTGGTGCATCCCTGTTTTCAGAATCTTCAACAAACAATTGCTCCAAGTTCATTTGGCACTCCGATTGTCCATTCTCTTCTGTTGGCACCAATTTAAAACCCCTGCGCCAAGGACGCACCAAATCATTGGTGTCCTCTTCAGCATCAAACAAATAAATAGGATTGCTTTCAGGGACTACTTTAACCACATAATCTTCGGTATCGTAAAAATCCCAATCCAAAAATTTGCCTTCCATATCAGCGGGATAGGATCTAAAGACACCTCCGCTTTTCACCACAATATTGTAATGCACAAAACCTGTCTGCAGATATTCTGAAGGTAGGGTTGCTGAATAAATATACCCTTGAATGTTTTTAAAATCCACCTGAAAACGCCCTTTTGAAGAATACCCTTGTAGTTGAATGCTCTCTGGCTTGTTTAGTGCTCCATACTGCACTTCCAATTGCAGAGCAGTATTTCCAGTCACTTCTTTTATCGGTTCATGTGTCAACCATGGTTTATCAACCGTAGTTTTAGGCGCATAAAAATCGTTGAGCTTATTGGTTTTAAAAGCATCATTAACAGACCAAGTCTTTTTGGTACCTTTTTTACTGAGGATATAAGTTCCCGGTTGAATTGAAAACGACTTACCACTTACCTGAGACTGAAAACCATTCCCTTCATTAATAGCTTCAATGGAAAATCCCTCCCCTAAATCCTTTAAATCAACAGACATTGAATGGGTTTCCCAATTGATAACTGCCACGGTCTTCTTCGGACTGTTTTTTCCGAACGGATTATCGACCCAAATAGCATCCGGTTGTATTTCCAAACGCCAAACGCCTTTGGAAATCTTATCCAAAAAATAAGCCCCCAGCCCATCATATGCCACGATAGGTGATCTGCCATAACCAGCAATCTCCTCCAATTTTTTAAGATTTCTGGGAGTTGAAGAAGTCGTATTTGTGTAGAAAAACTTTTCTTCGGAACTATACTCCGCCAAATCTGTTTTGTAATCTATCTTAAAATTGCCAAACGAGGTGTTCTCTGGGTACTTTCCAAATTCGGCATACAGGGGAATTTCATGAAACACTTCCGAGCAAATCTTTAAGGCCAAAGCCTTGGAAGGCGTGTAATTCAAATTCATATAATGCGTATTATATTCGGTATTGGCATAAGCCAAATACGTCGGGTCGTACGCAAAATGGGTCCCTATTTGCATTCCGGCACTTCTAAAACTTCGAGCCATAGCAGGATACACATAGGACTTCCCTACATCGGCCGCATCAAATTCATAGACCAATTTGGCGCCATGATGTTTTTTAATCACCTCTTCAAATGGCATGTCATAATCATTTACATTGGGCAGTACATTTCCAAAAAGTTCCTTACCATAACCAAGCCCCGTAGGATACCATTGAAAAGTACCTCCCTGAGCTCCTCCTTCAAAATAGGCATCCATAAAATGTACGGCATGGCTCATATTATAGAAAATAGGTTTTTGCGTTCCTGTTTTCCGCATCGCTTCTACCATGCCTTTCACAAAAGCTGTCACCTCTGCAGCCGTACCTTGATGGTGTGGTTCATTACTCACTTCAAAAGCAATGATATTAGGCTCATCCTTATAAGCTACTCCCGTATAAGGATTCACATGATTCAAAAACTGAAAGAGGTAATTTTGCTGTGCTTTTATAGCTTCTGTATTGGTCAAGCACTCTGCTTTTCCATATGTATGCGAAAACCCAGGAGTATCGCCATCAGGTTCTGGCCAACCATCACCCCAAAACGCTATGGGCGTAATGACATAGTTAATGTTATGGGCCTTTAGTTTGCTCAACAAATAATCAAAAGTCTCTAAATATTCGTTATTTAAAAGATTTCCTTCAACATCGCTTATTTGAGTGTCCCAAACATGAATTCGGTACAAATTGAAACCTAAGCGGGTAAAATGGTAAATGTCACTATCGATGGCCTTTTTGGGATCGATTCCCATACGTTTGGCCGAACGATAAGCATGAGCAAAGGGCACTGTATAATTAACACCAAAACCAAACACTTCTTCCTTGGTGGATTCCCATCGCATCACCCCATTGCCATCAATAACCACATTGCTTTTTTGGGATGTTCCCTGTGCCAAAGACCACTGAAACATACCCAAACACAATGCCATTACCAATGGAATAATTCCATTTACTTTCATATTACCAGTTTTAAAATTAGAGTCCTTCTGACAGGCCTCTCAATGTTTTAGCAGCACTTTCAGCTGTAATATCACGCTGTGGACTTGCAAACATTTCATAACCCACCATGAATTTCTTCACGGTTGCACTGCGCAACAACGGCGGATAAAAACTCATGTGCCAATGCCAATGCTCATTAGCTTCGCCATTGGTAGGCGCTTGGTGAATCCCACTAGAGTATGGGAAAGAACAGTTGAACAACTTATCATAAACTTTGGTCAATACCGAAATGGCTTCGGCAAACAACAAGGTTTCTTCCTGAGCCATGTCACCAATACTCTTTTGAGATGTTTTAGGCACAATCATCGCTTCATAAGGCCACACTGCCCAAAACGGAATCAATACAACGAAAGCTTTGTTTTCAAAAATGATACGCTCTTTAAGTTCCAATTCTTGCTTTAAGTAATCTGAAAGCAAGGTTCTGTTATGCGCTTTGAAATACTCCAATTGGCGAGCATCCTTCTTAACCACTTCGTTTGGCAAAGAAGACTGGCTCCAAATCTGCCCATGAGGATGCGGATTGCTACACCCCATAATGGCTCCCTTGTTCTCAAAAATCTGCACGTAGTTGATGTGCGGCTCATTTCCCAAAGAAGCATATTCTGCCTGCCAAATATGCACAACTTTTTCAATTCCCTCTACGCTCATTTGCGCCAAACTTTTGGAGTGATCTGGACTGAAACAAATCACCTTACAAATGCCCTGCTCACTTTGCGCCTGTAACAGACCTTCGTTTACAGTGAATTCCTTGGAGTCACTTTGCAAGGCCGAAAAATCATTGGTAAATACAAAAACGTCATTGTAAGACGGGTTCACTTCTCCATTGGCCCTAACATTTCCGGCACACAAATAACAACTTTCGTCATAGCTTGGACGCACATCTGGAGTCGTTTCTTCCTGTTGCCCTTGCCAAGGTCTTTTAGCACGATGCGGAGATACCAAAACCCATTCTCCAGTTAGGATATTTAATCGTTTATGTGAATAATCATGTATATCTGAGTTCATCTTATTTTGATTTTAGTTTATTAAATGTGTTCCTTGAGACAGTTTTACAAAGTGTACACTGCAGTCAATCCCAAAGGTATTTTTATAGTTTTCGGTAACCGTTTTGGCATAGTTTTCCAAAGCATCTTTTTTAACAATATTGATGGTACAGCCACCAAAACCGCCTCCCATCATTCTAGCACCAGCCACACTTGGATGCGCTTTGGCCTGTTCTACCAAAAAGTCCAATTCGTCACAACTAATTTTGAATTGGTGCTGCATACCTTGGTGGGCTTCCAAAAGGAAAGCTCCCAACTGCTCCACATCGTTTTCTTCGATGGCTTTGGCAAATTTCATCACCCTGTCATTCTCCTGAACCACATACAATGCCTTTTGATAATCGGCTTCGGAAAGTTGTGATTTGACTTTCAACAAATCTTCTTCGGTAGCATCACGTAAAAAAGGAACTTCAAGTAGTTGCGCTACATATTCGCACACTTGGCGTCTATCGTTATACTCATTTTCCACCAAATTGTGGCTCACGTTGGAATTGATAAGCATCAATTCATAATCCTTAAAATCTATAGGATAGGATGTTGCGGTTTGGGTTCTACAATCCAACAACAAGGCTTGATTTTCTTCTCCAAACATACTGGCAAACTGGTCCATAATTCCACAGCGTACACCTACATAATTATGCTCCGCCTTTTGGGATACCAAAATCATTTCGTGCTTTGTAAGCCCCAGACCAAACAATTCATTCAATCCAAATGCGATGCTGTTTTCTAATGCTGCGGAAGAGGATAAACCTGCCCCATTAGGAACATCGCCCCCAAAAACCACATTGAAAGGAGGCACTTCAATGCCTTTCTTTTGCAACTCGCCAACGACGCCCAAAATGTAATTTCTCCAGTTCCCTTTTGGAATAGCCTCAACCTCATCCAATGTAAACTCAAACTGCTCCTTTAAATCATAAGCTACTGCCGAGCAAGTTTCCGAATCACTTTTTCCAATGGCCGTGATAATGCCTTTATCAATGGCTGCCGGAAACACAAAGCCTTCATTATAGTCGGTGTGTTCTCCTATTAAATTTATCCTTCCCGGAGAACTTACCATTAAATAATTGTCTCCAAACTTTTCTTTAAAAGTGTCCTGTATTGCCGTAATCAATTCTGTATTCATCTATCCAATCTTTTGTATGTTCCAACTTAAATTATATCGTTCCTGAGGTTGCAAAACCTGTAAACCCATCGCGCTATTGAAGCTATTGGCAGGACCTGTTTGCGGTTCTATGGCCATAGACTTTCTTCCGGGAGGCGTATATACCTGCAAATAATTTTCTTTTGAAGTGGTTGCAATTGCAATGTGATAATCCGGTGTTTTAAAACCAACGGTGGTATCTCCTAAAAGAAAGCAATCGTCAAACTGCTGCTCGCCTATTTGTAATTCTGAAGGTAATTGCAATGCTTCCTTTTCCACAGGAATCATAAATTCGTCTACTTTCAGCTTTCCTTTGCAGTCCATTATAAGGTGACTTTCCCAAAGATTTTTGGACTCAAAATAGGGATGCCAACCCAAGGTGAATGGAAAGGATTGATTGCCTATATTTTCTACATCAACAGTCAATGTCAATTCGGAATTGCTAACTGCATATGTTAGCTCCACGGAATACAAAAACGGAAATCCTTCTTGAGGAGCAGCTTGCTCACACCTCATTGTTACCGTAGCTTTTTCACTAGTAACCTCTTGATTAACCACCTCAAATTCTTTGTCATAAATCAAACCATGGATGGCATTATTGGGGTCTACCTCTCCTTTTTTCAATTGATAGGTTTGTCCCTCAAAAGTGTATTGTCCTTTGGCTATTCTATTGGCGAAAGGAAACAAAACGGACGATGCAAACGGCAAAGCGCCTTCGTTGGAAATAATCTTTGCGCCTTCCAATTCCAGCACATCCAAACTCCCGCCCGACTTCAAATTGACCAATGCCAACAAGGCTTTATCAGCATTTCTAATTTCCAAAACGCTAGCCGAGTTCTCCTTTATATGCTCTACTGTAAACATCTTGACTGTTATTTATAATGATTTTCTTATGATTAACCTTCTGGTGTTTTCTATGTTCTCTTTTTCATTTTTAAGGATCATTTCCGCCAAACGTTTGCCCATTTCCTTAAAATCGGTAGAAATGGTCGTAATACCGCCTTCCACAATTTCCTTAAGCAAGGTTTCATTATAGGAAATCACCCCAACATCTTTACCCACTTCCATTTGAAGTTCCTTTAGCTTTTTAATAAGCACAATTAAATGTTGATCATCCAGCACCAAATACACCTCTCCCCGTTCTATGGTTTTCTTCTCAAAAGTTTGAATGACTTCACAGGGTATTTCAGCAACTTCAGCAAACTCTTGAAAGCCTTTCAAAATGCCTTTCGGCTGTTTGGTTTCAGAATAAAGCAACACCAACTTGTGATACTTTTGAAGCTGTTCTTTGATTTCCATCAAACTATCAAAAATGTCTTTTTCAAAATTCTGATGAATAGAAGGATAGCTTCGTAATTCTTTTGGCAATTGATCTAAAATATAAACTTTGTCCTCTGGCAAAATATCAATTACAGCCTCAGTTCCTATCAAATTTGCAGGCATGATGACATAATAATGATAGCTGCCCAAACTATCTTGAATCAATTTTGAAAAGACCTCATAACTGAAATGGTGAAAGAAAATTTCCACTTGAATGCCTTCGTCAAGATTGTTCACAAAGGCATTGTACAAATCTTCCTTAAAAGCATTTAGCTCGTCAAACAGCAAAAACACTTTTTGGGAAACGTTGATATTTTCGCTTTTGATGTAATAGCCCTTCCCAGACACCGACTCTACAATACCTCTTCGCTTCAATTCATTGAAAGCCATCATCACCGTATCTCGAGAAAGATCAAACTTGTTTCGCACACTATTTATAGAGGGCAAACGGTCGCCTTTCTTTAAAAGACCCGCCGCCAAAGCATCTTCTACCGAAGACACAATCTGCTTGTACTTAGGAATTCCTATATGATCTTTAACCGATATCAAACTCATAGACCGCAAAGATACAAAAACTGGTAGGTACTGGTATGGTATTTTAAGACAAATTTTGTAATTTAGCAGAAATTCAATCACTCAATTACCAATAATACAATCACTTATCTTTAAAATTACGACAATGATAAAAAATGCCCTACACATACTCTTGACATTATCTATTGTTTTGGCAAGCTGTTCCTCAAGTGATTCCAACGATGACAATACAGACGACGGCATTATCACTCCTCCAGAAAATGAGACTTTTTACTATGGTGCCGATTTATCCTACGTGAATGAAATGGAAGATTGCGGTGCGGTTTACAAAAACAGCGACGGTCAAACCCAAGACCCTTTCACGATTTTCAAAAATGCAGGAACCAATTTGGTCAGGGTTCGACTTTGGCATAACCCAACTTGGACCAATTACTCCAATTTAGAGGATGTTACATCCACTATACAACGCGCAAAATCACAGGGCATGGACGTTCTATTGGATTTCCATTATTCAGACACTTGGGCAGATCCCTCGACACAGGAAATCCCAGCTGCTTGGTTGAACGAGATAGACAATACCACTACTCTAGGAGAGTTGGTTTATAACTACACCTACAATACACTTGAAACCTTATCCAACTTGAATTTACTCCCAGAAATTGTACAGATAGGCAATGAAATCAACCCCATGATTCTACAACACGGTGATTTGATTTGGCCCATAGATTGGAATAGAAATTCCTATTTATTAAATAAAGGGATTGCTGCCGTTAGAGCAATTTCTGAAACAAAAGAAAAAGAGATTGGCGTGATGCTACATATCGCTCAACCCGAAAACGCCTTGTGGTGGTTTGAACAAGCTACCCAAAACGGCGTTACCGATTTCGACTGGATTGGATTGTCATATTACCCTATTTGGTCTGAGTACACACTTAACAATGTATCAACTCCATTGAACACCCTCATCAACACTTATAACAAACGCTTGATGATTGTTGAAACCGCTTATCCTTTTACTTTAACCAACGCCGATAGCGCGAATAATATTTTAGGTGAAGACGCAATAATTTTAGGCTATCCTGCAACACAACAAGGACAATTGGATTACCTCAATCAATTAACAAGCATCATAGAAAATGTTGGAGGCGAAGGACTCATTTATTGGGAACCAGCTTGGGTATCTACCAACTGCTCAACATTATGGGGACAAGGCTCTCATTGGGACAACGCCACACTTTTTGACCATGACAACAAAGCCACATTGGGCATGCAGTTTTACAATCATTAATACACTTTCAAAATGAAATCCAGCATCAAACATATATCGCTCATTCTCCTAGCCTTAGTATTCCAAATATCTATTAAGGCACAGACGAGAGATGTTATCACCTTGAGAAACGGATGGAAATTCAGTAAAGGGCATCACCCTGAAGCTGTTTCCCCGGAGTACAATGACAATTCCTGGGAAGAAGTTACCGTACCACATGACTGGGCTATTTACGGTCCTTTTGATAAGGAAATCGACAAACAAGTAGTCGCTATTGAACAAAATGGCGAAACCGTAGCTACTGAAAAAACAGGGCGCACCGGCTCCCTCCCCTATATTGGAGAAGCTTGGTATCGAACCTCATTTACCCTTCCAAATGCTGACCAAAACAAAAAAGTATTGATTGCCTTTGAAGGCGCTATGAGCGAACCGGAAGTCTTTATCAACGGCACCAAAGTAGGCGAATGGAAATACGGCTACGCTTATTTTTACTTTGACATTTCCGACTACATTTCCAATTCAAAAACGAACACACTTGCTGTAAAACTCAGCAATAAGGGACTATCCTCCAGATGGTACCCAGGTGCCGGCTTATACCGAAAAGTTCAAATCATTGTAAAAGACAAACAGAGCATTGACCATTGGGGCACATACATTACAACTCCAATGATTACAGACCAAATGGCCAAAGTAAATATCAAAACAAAAGTTTCTGGAGCACAACTGCGCTTGGTAACCGATATTTTAGACGCCAACGGAAACACTGTTGCCTCAAACACTTCCGAAACTTTATATGGCAATGAATTTGACCAAAATATTGCTTTGGAACACCCCAACTTATGGAGCCCCGAAACCCCTTATTTATATACTGCCGTATCCAAATTATACGCGAGAGATATTCTTAAAGATGAAATCACCACCCGATTTGGAGTGAGAAGAATCCAATACGATCGCAATACTGGATTTAGCCTAAATGGTGAAATCACCAAATTTAAAGGCGTTTGTTTACACCATGATTTAGGGCCATTGGGAGCCGCTGTGAACACTTCTGCCTTAAGACGACAATTGCGAATTTTAAAAGATATGGGATGCAACGCCATTAGGAGTTCCCACAACATGCCATCTATGGAACAATTGGAACTTTGTGACGAAATGGGCTTTATGTTTTTAGCGGAAAGTTTTGACGAATGGAAAAAACCAAAAGTTGAAAACGGCTATAATCTCTATTTTGATGATTACGCAGAAAAAGACGTGGTGAATTTAGTAAGAGCCACCAGGAACCATCCCTCGATCGTCATGTGGAGTTCTGGAAACGAAGTGCCGGACCAATGGGGTTCGGAGGGTGTAAAACGCGCCAAGTGGTTACAGGATATTTTTCATAGAGAAGACCCAACACGCCCTGTCACGGTTGGAATGGACCAAGTAAAAGCCGTTATGGAAAATGGCTTTGGAGCCATCATGGACATTCCTGGATTAAACTATCGTGTACACCTTTATGAAGAAGCTTACGAAACCTTTCCTCAAGGGTTTATTTTAGGATCTGAAACCGCTTCCACCGTGAGTTCTCGGGGTATTTACAAATTTCCAGTAGAAATTGCCAGCATGAAAACCTACCCAGATTTTCAATCTTCTTCCTACGATTTGGAATATTGCAGCTGGTCCAATTTGCCTGACGACGATTTTGTACTTCAGGATGACAAGCCTTGGGTCATTGGAGAATTTGTTTGGACCGGTTTTGACTATTTGGGAGAACCCACGCCCTACGATGAAGCCTGGCCTTCCCGTAGTTCCTATTTCGGCATTAATGATTTGGCCGGTTTACCCAAAGACCGTTACTATCTTTACCGAAGCAGATGGAACATAGAAGACGAAACGTTGCACATACTCCCTCACTGGAATTGGGAAGGGCGAGAAGGAGAAACTACACCGGTATTTGTGTATACGAGTTATGACAGTGCCGAATTATTCCTTAACGGAAAAAGCCTAGGAATTCAAAAAAAGGATTCCTCAACACACCAAAACCGATACCGTTTAATGTGGAAAGATGTCAAATACCAACCAGGCACCTTAAAAGTTGTAGCTCTTGATAAACATGGAAACGCTGCTGCGGAAAAAGAAATTAAAACGGCAGGCAAGCCTTATCAATTAATTTTAGAGCCCGATGTAAAAACCATCAAAGCCAACGGTGAGGACATCACTTTTGTAACTGTATCTGTTGTAGACAAAAATGGCATTCCATGCCCTACCGCTACCAATCAATTAGAGTTCAAAGTAAAAGGCAAAGGCTCCTACCGTGCAGCCTGTAATGGCGATGCTACTTCGCTTGAGCCATTTCATTTACCAACCATGAAATTATTCAGTGGAAAATTGGTTGTCTTGGTACAATCCACAACCCAAGCTGGAGACATCGAATTAACGGTAAGTGGAAAAGGTTTAAAAACAGGAAAAATAAAGCTAAAATCATATTAACATTCAAAATTAAATAAACGACTAAAAAAACACCAAAATCACTTACTTCCTGGTTTTCACTATCTTTATTAAATAAGTAATCAATTTTAAATTTATCAAAGGAATTAGTTACAACAAGTTTAAAACAAGAGTTACTTAATCAAAAAGCGGTGTATAGGTCAATTAAATTTATATCAATCTATATTCTTTTTGGAGCAATATCCTGCACCAAAACCCAAAAATCTAACACCTTACCAGAATCACAGACCAATCACAACAAAGCCCCCAACAACCATGTAATTATTTCTGGTAGAGCGGATGACATTGAGGCATTAGATTTTTTAAACATAATCGACGGCACTTATTATTTCGGAAAAAATGAAGGAGATACACTAAATAAAACTGGAGATTCAGTTGTCTTGCTTTTAAACAATATAAGAAAATCGCAAATTTCAGATTTTACAGCCAATAGCAATACAAACCTTTACAAAACAAAACTATTTCTAAATCCAGGCGATTCTATCCATTTTACAATTAATAATGGAAATTTAAAGTTTTTTGGACCGAATTCCGAATTAAACAATTTCTACCATAACCTTTACAAAGAAACACCCTCTTATAAAAACAATCCTTACTATTCAGATATCTACTCGTACAAAGAAAACACCATATCAATATATAATGAAAAAATCAAGTAATTAAAAAATTACGTACAAGACAATAAAATTAAATCCTCAAAAACTATTGAATTTATTATGGATGATTTGAGACAAGAGTATCTGTATGAATTAATGAATCCAAGATCAAAATTCAGACAATTAGACAACATTAATATGTCAATGTACGCCCCCGAAATGATAGATGGGATAAAATATTTGATATCAAAGGAGTTTGGAGGAAAAGAAAACTTTTTTTCCTATGATGATTATTTTAACAATGTAACCTTAAAAGACATTAATAGACCCGATCTAGTTTCCAACATTTTCTTCCGGCAAAACCTAGGCCTTTATATTAGAAATTATTTTGAAAAGTCTGATTATCCAGATTATTCAAAAGAAAAATTCCTAGCAGAGAAAATATTTATCGAAGAAAACCTTCATCCCGATTTATGGAATTTAGCTATTAATGACATGATATTAGATTACTACAGAAAAGGGTTTGGTCATGATATAATTAGTGCAAATTTCATGATTAATTTAATAGACTCTTATGAAGATGATATAACTAGCAGCGATAACGAATTTCTACTCGAAATAAAAGAAGACCTAAAATCCTTTAATGCAATGTTGCCCGAATCAGCCCTAGAATCAAAAATGATTAACCAATTAGGAGACACCACAACATTGAAAAAAATATTTCAACGCTCAAAGAAAAGAATTAAAGTTCTAGACTTCTGGGCTAGTTGGTGCCCTCCTTGCGTGAACCAAATTGAAGAATCAAAAGATTTTAGAGATCGTCTTACCGTAGAAAATAATGTTGAGTGGATCTACCTATCAATTGACGAGGATAAGGAAAAATGGTCAAACAAGTCAAATGATTTGAAAAATTCATTAAACTTTCGAAATAATTTCTATCTCCTTAACGGAAAGAATTCTTCTTTAGCTAGGTATTTAAAAGTTAGCTGGATACCTAGATACATAATTTTAAACCATCAAAATAAAATCACTTCAAACAATGCGCCTCACCCAAATTCCAACGGAAATTTTGAAGCCATAATAAATGACACTAAAAGTTCTAATTATTAATTATCTTGAAAAAATCATGAAATAATCACACCATCACTCATAGTGATAATTCGGTCTGTCTTCTTTGCAAAATCCTCATCATGGGTAACAATCAAAAGAGATAGACCTTGTTCATCGCAAAGCTGCTTGAACACATTGAATACATTTTCAGAATTGTGACTATCTAAATTTCCCGTAGGCTCATCACCCAAAATAATAGACGGATTATTGATTAAAGCCCTGGCAATGGCAACGCGCTGTTTTTCACCCCCAGAAATTCTAGAGGCTCTTTTATCCGCCAAATGCCCTATATTAAGGATTTCCAACTTGTTTCTAGCATCGTGTTCGATTTCTTCCAAAGACTTCTCACCAAGTTTTTTGGCTGGCAACATAACATTCTCTAAAACCGAAAACTCAGACAACAAATAATGAAACTGAAATACAAAGCCAATGTGCTTATTTCTTAAGTAGGATAACTTGTTATGATGTTGTCCAGTCACCAATTCATTGTTCAGATAAAGCTCTCCTTCATATTCCGTATCCATAGTTGATAGGATATACAACAAAGTTGACTTTCCACAGCCAGATTTCCCGATAATAGACGTGAATTCCCCCTTCTTTATAGACATATTGATATCCTTCAGCACATGAAACAACACCGGCTTCCTAAAGTATTTATTGATATTTTTTGTCTCAAGAACTGTACTCATTACTGACCTCTAATTATTTTAACCGGATCTATCTTTTTAGCCTTTCGGGATGGCAAATAACCCGCAAAAAAGGTAGAGACTAACGCGAAAGTGATTCCGATGACATAAAACCAAGGATCGAAATTCACGGGAAAGGTCTTAATGGTTGGGAGCGCTTCAGTTTCAAACGGCAGGGTATCGATCAAACTTGTAAGCCCAAATCCAACAAGCAACCCCAACAAACCACCAACCAAACCAATAATCAGCGCCTGACACATAAAAATATATTGCACATCCTTCCCTGAAAATCCAGTTGCCTTTAAAATGGCGATGTCATTCATCTTTTCATAAATAAACATGTTTAAGATATTGTAAATTCCAAAACCAGCCACAATTAAGAGCGCAATAGAAACCGCATAGGTAATTAAATTCCGAATGGAGGTACCCGTCTCAAACTGGGCATTGGCTGTTTTGATATCCACCGCTTTTAAACCAAATTGATTTTCCATTTCTTGAGCCATACTATAAGCCTCCTCAATATTGTAAAGCTTCACATTGATATCGGTGATATAATTTTCGGCTTCCCCTAAAATACGCTGGACCGTTTTAATGGTCGCGAAACTTTGAATGTCGTCCACCTCTGCCAAGCCACTTTGATAAATCCCAACAATTTTCAAAGGGAATACATCTCCTTTGATCGTACTAACCTGAATTTTGTCTCCCAGTTTTAGAGACATCTTTTTGGCAATTCCAGAACCCAATAAAATACCATTATCTACCTTGTGTAAATCTTCGTGACTTCCCTTTACCACATAATTTTGAAAGTCGAATAAACGTGCTTCTTCCAGAGGTTCTACCCCTCTCAAATTCCCACCAAGCTCAATAGAACCTGAAATATAAAATATATTGGATTTTATTTGCGGAATAGCACCTTTCACCCTTTTATCCTTGTTGATATAGGCCATAATCGGCAGGGCATTGTGAATCTTTTTTTGGCTTTGCTTCGGTTTTATGGAATGGACTACCTTAAAACTATTCTCCAAAGTTTCATAGGCTGCAATGGGCTGTTCTTTAGAGGGCTCAATTTCGCTATAGATATGGATATGTGGGGTTTGATTCAAAATCAAGCCATCCAACATTTTATTCAAACCTGTCATAAAACACACCAAAGTAATATAGGCACCAATGCCAAAAGTAACCCCAAGTGCTGCCACGGAAGTCTGTTTGATCTTACTCAGCAGATGCGTTTTCGCAATGGCCAATATGACCTTCCAGTTAATTGCCATCTGGTTTGTATATCGCCGTATCGGCATCTATGCCCTCCAAAATTTCCACAGATTCAAGATTTTCCAGACCAGTTTTTACAGCAACAAGGCCGTTATCTGTTTTGACTTCTCCCTTATCTGTTAAATAAGACTTTGGAATGGTAAGTACCGCTTCCTTTTCCCTAATGATAATATTAGCTTCACCAGACAATCCAGAGTACAACTTCTTAGGTAGACGATCAAATTCCGCTTCAACTGTGAATGTTTGGTTCCGCAAATCCTTTTTTGGCAAAATTTTAGACACGCTAGCCTCAAAAACCTCACCTTTATAGGCATCCAAACTCACAATGACCTTTTGTCCCAATTCTATTTTCACAATATCCACCTCATCCACCAACATTTCAATCACAAAATCATCGGAGCTCCCAATAGAAGCCATCGGCTCCATTGTTGTGACAATCTCCCCCTTGTTTTTATAAAGCGCGTACACCATGCCGTTTATTTCACTTTTAATGGTGAAATCCGTGGTATTGATTAGGGAAGTTTTATAATTATTTTCAGCCTGCTTTAGGGCTGTTTGCAATTCATTTTTGGTACGATCATACCTACTTTGCAGCAATTGCAAGTTATTTTTTGAAAGTTGGTAATTAAGTTCCTTGGTATCATACTCCAATTTTGAGCCAATATTCTGTTCCCAAAGATTTTTTTGCCTGAAAAAATTAATGGAATCATTCTTATATTTCAATTGCGCAGCCGCAATTTCCTCCTTAATCCCCAGTAATACAGCAGCACTTCCATTGTAGTTGTCCCTTGCCAAATCGAGAGCCAATTTCGCATTTCGAGAATTTAACTCAGGTGCATTGTTGGTTATTTGAATGATTATATCCCCCTTAGAAACTTTCTGCCCTTCTTCCACCAAATTGTCTTCCAAAATACCAGAAACAATAGCATATGCCTCATACAGGCTGTCCGGTTGAATGACTACAGAAGAGTACACTGCCTCGGTAAGATCTTGCTTTTTGGGAAGCGTTTTTTCGTCATCGCTCCCGCAAGACACCAAAAGACAGGCACCTAAAAAGAAACATATTGCTTTCATAGCTCATAATTTCCAATTCTAAAATATACTAATAATTGGTGGGATAAAATGATTTAAATCATTAGGAAGAGAATGCAAATAAAAAAAGCTTCTCATTTCTGAGAAGCTTTTTGCTTATTGTGCGGGCGGGGAGACTCGAACTCCCACACCTCGCGGCACTAGATCCTAAGTTTATTAGGGCCATTTATACGAAAACCCCCCATTTTTAAAGAGCTCACAAACAGTTTATTACAAACCCAAAAAAGCAAAATATACACGTTTACATACTCGTTTACATACACGTTTTTAGAGCAAAAACACACAAAAAACAGAAGCTATTTTTGCCTTCAAAAATGCTTTTAACAATCGCAAAATCATTCACTTGACATAATATTTACTTAGTGAATATTCATCTGTATAATTCTCCCTTGTCTGGTCCCGACAAATATTACAACCATCACCTTTATCTAACTGCATTGGAATTATATTTGATTTAATTAAATTCCTAAAAGGGAATTGTCCAAAATTACCCCCTAATGAATCGCGAAAATGACTTAATTTAATCAATTCCACATAAATCAACACCGCAGCAGCAAAAGATAAGAATGGTAAACTCCCTAATTTTTCTTCAACACCCTCATCAATATTTAATCCACTAGAACAAATTAACTTACCCTCTATTTTCTTAGACTTAAAACTACAAGCAATACATCTCTCAATAAAAGGCATATGCCTAAAGAAATTGACCGTCCAATTATTAGATGTTGTAGCTGCAAGAGTAATTGGAGGC
This sequence comes from Mangrovimonas sp. DI 80, assembly GCF_001975575.1. Taxonomy (NCBI): domain Bacteria; kingdom Pseudomonadati; phylum Bacteroidota; class Flavobacteriia; order Flavobacteriales; family Flavobacteriaceae; genus Mangrovimonas; species Mangrovimonas sp. DI 80. The sequence goes on from NZ_MSDT01000002.1 coordinate 370,107, forward strand.
TCATTGTTTTGAATCGTCGACCATATATTTCTTTCGTTTGCAAAACAAAGAAGTACATCAGGGTATTCAATTTCAGTTTCTTTGCTTTCTCTGAACTTAATAAAGTCATTATAATCTCCATCAAAAGCAATCCCCCTTATCCCTTCATGATTCTCCAAAACCCTTTCACATAAATCCACTTTTTTCAATTTTTGATTACCCAACACATCTTCTGCATTAAATACCAACGAACTGCTTGTATTAGATACCTCTACACAATCATAATCTATTATATGTACATTGCATGAGCATTCAGCTACCGAAAGCAAATAATCAAAATTTGAACCAACCGCTCCTGCTCCTACTTGCCAAATATTTCCAAAATTCATGGAATTAAGAATAACTGGGTTTTTTAAATCACTTGGATTCCTTGAACTATCAAAATCAAATAACGTCATCCAATACTGGAAGGATTCCTTCTTTGCCAACCCAAGATAGACTTCAAATACAATTGAATTAATCATTGCAGCAGCATATGCTGCACCATGTAGCTGAGTTGAGTCCTTTGTAATGGAATTACTCTTAACTCCATAGCCTATTCCAGCAATCCACTCATTCGAATCAACCCAAAATTTATCATGCCCATCAAAATCACCTCCCCCAACATCTATTATAATATCGCAAGATTCATGCTCAACTTTATCAAATAAGAAATCCCCATAGGGATCCGCACCCTTCATTGTCTCTGTTAATAGCTCTTTTAACCGAATACCACCTCTACTTTTTAAGACACAATCAACATCAATCAACTCAACAGTAATCCTCCTACACCACCTTGACATGATATTCAAAAGAACCAAAGACAAAACCTGAACAGAATATTTCGACTCATTGCCAATCTTTATTCCAATTCGTTTAGCGGAAGGACCAAGCAAAACTCCTTCAATCCTATTGGACCTATCGTTTCTTTTATGATACCATTCTTCCTTATTCATATTTAACTCCTCCATCCCTTCTTAAATCGATTAAATTTGCTTTAAAATCCGAGACCTCGAAATGTTCATCCACATATCCATCTGTTAACCTGTAAAAATTTCCATTTTGAAAACGGTGAACTCCACAAGTTCTCAATGGCATCATTCCATTTTCACAATAACTTGGTACAACAATTGAAATCATTCCATCATTCTTAAATGGCGCCCATTCATCATCACCCTCTGAATGGCCTACCCAATCTTCAGGATGAGAATGAACTTGACCAATATGTATTACATCCAGATTAGAAAGCTCCTTTACGTAGTAAAAATTTTCCATAGGTAAAATTGTCACTCTTCGCTCATCAGAATCCGTTTCAGGAGCAATAACTGTATTTATAATAAAAGTATTTTCACAAATTGTGCCCGCCCAAAAAACAAACCCTTCATTTGAAGGCTTTAAATTCCCATATTCAGATAAAACTTTTTCAGTAAAACTGATAACATTTGAACTTATTTTATACAAAAAATTGTCTTTTGGAGCTATCCTTTTAAACAATTCCTCTTGCTTATTCCATCCTTCCTCCATTATAATATCTTTCATTACTTATCCTTGAATAAATTACTTTCAAAATTTCACAAATAGTCGTTAAAGAACCTGTCTTAGGATTGTCTCTCCAATTAGTCATAGACCAATCTCCGTGAGGACCTTGCTTTGGACTATAAGTTCTATATGCTTTTCTAGAACACGGATTACAGATGAAAGGAGGATTCCTTTTATGAAAAAAACTATCCCTACCATTGGGATAAGCTTTTCTTGTCCCTTCTTCACCTGTATCAGGATCCAAAAATTCCAATATCAAAGGGTATTCGGGATAATCCTCAAACACCACTTTCAATATAAATAGCTCATTGTCGATTGGAGACTTCATTTTCACAGTAAAAGATTGGTTAGGCTCATCAATATCACTGATGAGCCAACCGCACTTTTTAGCATAGTCTCTACAAGCATCCAATTCCCTATTTACTTTTCTAAGTGAAATGCTTTTAGCTACACTCATACTGCTTGTCCAAAGTCTATAAAAACAAGGACATCACCATCCTCTATCTTATAACTAACCAAAGTCCTTTCAGCTTTTAATGCTTGCGTAGGATTTTTATCCATTCGTAGTTCATAAGAGCCATTATTCGCAAATTTGAAATGACTAACTGTTGCTGAAATAACTTCAGATATTTTTGAGGTTTTCGAAAAAGTAGTCTCCCATTTTCCTTTGGGAGTATTAATTACGATAGATAGGGTATTTCTTTCCATCCGTTCTAAAATTTAAAATTTATAAATTATTTTCTCGCCTCCTTCGGAAGAGGCATTTTGAGGTCGCATCATTTCCAAAAAACGGAATGACACTTTTAAGAATGAATAAATTTAAACCGCAGCTTTAAAGGTTTTGAAATTCAACAACAACCAAGCAGAGGACTGAAAGATTTGTATTTATGAAGTTTTTTAGTATTTTTGTAGTCGCGAAACCATAGAACACTATCATCGGGTTGCGAGCCCTTTGATTAACTTCTAAATCAAATCAGGTAATTACTACCTGGTTTTTTTTTGCTCTGATTCTACCATAAAGTAAAATCTTAACAAAGATATAAAAAAAACCAAATAACAAACAAATTAATTAAACGAAAATTAATTACGCTTGTCTAACAAGCATTTTTGATAATTTTTGCTTGTTTAACAAACAATTTGAACGGATTTCCTTGTTAATTACAAAAATAAGACGTATATTTGTAACATATAATATTTATATGAATAGCAAAACTGAGTTTCTATATCGGACTATTGGAATGAACATTAAGAGAATCCGTAAAGAAAACAAACTTGGCCAACAAGGTTTAGCTGACAAAATTTCTTTAAGCCGGTCCTCCCTTTCTAACATCGAAACTGGAACCTACCAGCCTTCGATTATTACTATCTATGAAATCGCAGAAGCCTTAAATTGCAAATTAAATCAATTATTGCCCTCCATAGAACGCTTCAAAGTATATGAAAATATAGAAGATGAATTCAAGGAAGCCTACAACAACATCCCTCAAGAGGTAAGCCCCAAAGCCTTCAAATTTATCGAGGACCTAATAAAAAAGGAGTCAAAATAACTTTTTCGTTAGTTTATAAACCCTATCTAAGTAGCACAATTTTAAAATAATTTTAAAATGTACAGTTATAGCCAAATTGAAAGATTAGCATATGAAACTCTATTGAATTTCAACTTGCTTCAAGCCCCTATTGATTTATATGATCTAGCGAATAAATTATCTATTTCAATAGAATCGCAATTTTTAGACAATGATATTTCTGGTTTCCTCTTAAAAAAAGACGAGAAAACAATAATTGGCTTGAACAAAAACCACCCCAAAGTTCGTCAAAGATTTACGATTGCTCATGAAATAGGACATTTTAAGCTTCATAACTCTGACAGCCCTCTTTTTATCGACTATTTTTATAAAGGGTCAATATTGAGACCTAAAAATGTTGATAAAATTTATAGAAGAAACAAAAATGGAAACAATCCTTTAATGGAAAAGCAAGCAAATTTTTTTGCCGCTAATCTGTTAATGCCAAAAAAATTAATTGAAAAAGAAATTCTAGAATTAAGTGAAAATTTGGACTATGACGATAAATTAAAGCGTTTATCCGAAAAATTTAAAGTTAGCGAAATTGCAATGGATTATAGATTAAAAGCTCTAGGCCACTACGATTATGGCTTCTAATTAATTCGCAAAGCATAAATTCGAAACAAATGAAAAGGGCTAATTCTAATGTGAATTAGCCCTTTTCATTTTCAAAAAATTATTTTTTAAAAGCAAATTCTAACCAAAAAACAAAGTGAATTAATTTTCATTGCTTTCTCTAAAAAATTGAAATAACTCTCAAATATACACGTTTACATACTCGTTTACATACACATTTACTAGATTTACTAGATTTTGAGAAATAAAAAAAGGCTTTACAATTTGTAAAGCCTTGATTTTCTTATTGTGCGGGCGGGGAGACTCGAACTCCCACACCTCGCGGCACTAGATCCTAAGTCTAGCGTGTCTACCAATTCCACCACGCCCGCAATAAGTCTTAGTTTCGGGATGCAAATATATAAATAACTTTGAATATACAAACCTTTCTTTCAAGAAAAAATCGCTCTGCTTTTTGTATTTTTGAATCAAATTCAAATTTAATTATGGAAAACATTCAATCTTACGTGAATCAGCATAAAGACCGTTTTCTAAGTGAGCTCATAGAACTCCTTAAAATTCCGTCAATTAGCGCAGATTCCGCATACAAAAAAGACGTACTAAGTACTGCCGAAGCTGTAAAAACACAATTGGAGGCAGCCGGTTGCGATTTAGTAGAAATTTGTGAGACCAATGGCTATCCTATTGTTTACGGAGAAAAAATAATTGATAAAAACTTGCCAACCGTACTTGTTTACGGTCACTACGACGTGCAACCACCAGACCCATTAGAGTTATGGACCTCCCCTCCTTTTGAACCGGTTATCAAACCTACCGAGCTTCATCCAGAAGGTGCCATTTTTGCAAGAGGTGCCTGCGACGACAAAGGCCAAATGTACATGCACGTGAAGGCTATGGAGTTTATGACCAATACCAATCAGTTGCCTTGTAATGTAAAATTCATGATTGAAGGTGAAGAGGAAGTTGGAAGTGAAAACCTAGGAGATTTTGTAAAGGCCAATCACGAAAAATTGAAAAACGACGTGATTTTAATTTCCGATACGGGAATGATTGCCAAAGATGTGCCGTCCATCACAACTGGACTTCGCGGTTTGAGTTATGTTGAAGTTGAAGTTACCGGTCCAAACAGAGATTTACACTCAGGTTTATATGGTGGCGCGGTGGCCAACCCCATCAACGTGCTTACCAAAATGATTGCCTCGATTCATGACGACAACAACCATATTAACATTCCTGGGTTTTACGACAAGGTTGAAGAACTGAGCAAAGAGGAACGTGCCCAAATGGCTAAAGCTCCGTTTTCTTTGGAAAACTATAAAAAAGCTTTGGACATCGATGCTGTTTATGGAGAAGAAGGCTACACAACCAATGAACGTAATTCCATCAGACCTACCCTAGACGTGAACGGAATTTGGGGTGGTTATATTGGTGAAGGTGCTAAAACGGTTATTGCTAGTAAAGCTTACGCTAAAATCTCCATGCGATTGGTACCAAACCAAGACTGGAAAGAAATCACAGACCTATTCAAAACCCATTTTGAAAGCATTGCTCCTGCTGGTGTAAAAGTAAAAGTGACGCCACATCACGGTGGTCAAGGTTATGTAACGCCTATTGACAGCATTGGCTATCAAGCGGCCAGTAAAGCTTATAGCGATACTTTTGGAAAAACGCCAATTCCACAACGCAGCGGCGGAAGTATTCCTATTGTAGCTTTGTTTGAACAGGAGCTGAAAAGCAAGACCATTTTGATGGGCTTTGGTTTAGACAGTGATGCCATCCACTCTCCTAATGAACATTTTGGAGTTTGGAATTACCTAAAAGGCATTGAAACCATTCCGTTGTTCTACAAATATTTCACAGAACTTTCTAAATAACACTAAAAAAGGTCTAAACTGAATTTAAAGTTTAGACCTTTTTGTTTTTGAGGATATATTATATCTTAAAAATTGGGATCAAAAAACAACTTACATTTACCTTCATAGCTGCGCCATCTGACCAATCAACTCAAAAACAGATATTCCCGCTAAAATTCAACCTTCACTTTTGTAACATTTCTATACTTTTCACGTTCTAATAGTCTATCAATCAAAATCAAACACGTTATGTTAAAAAAATTTTTCATCATCTGTTCAGGCGCCGATGGCGATATTTTGGAAACCTGCTCTTCGGGTGAGCAAAACAAATATGCCGGTATTGGTGCTACGGTATTTTTCACGGCAGTTATGGCTTTTATTGCTTCGACTTATGCCCTTTTCACTGTATTCGACAATCTCTTTGCTTCCATTTTCTTTGGCCTCATCTGGGGTTTGCTCATTTTTAATCTGGACCGCTTTATTGTGTCGACCATCAAAAAAAGAAACAGTGCTGTTGACGAGTTCCTTCAGGCCACCCCAAGAATAATTTTGGCCATCATTATTGCTGTAGTGATTTCAAAACCATTGGAACTAAAAATATTTGAAAAGGAAATCAATCAAGTATTATTGGAGCAGAAGAATACCTTGACTCTCAACAACCAAAACCAAATTGCAGAACAGTACACTCCAAAAATCACGGCGTTGGAAAGTTCTATTAACAATCTGCAGCAGCAAATTACCAGCAAAGAAAAGGAGGTAAATGCGCTTTACGATACCTACATCTCCGAAGCTGAAGGAACAGCGGGTACCAAACTTTTAGGGAAAGGTCCTGTGTATAAAGAAAAACGAGAAAAGCACGATGCCGCGTTGGCAGAATTACAGCAGCTTAAAACCGATAATGCAAATAAAATTTCAAATTTAGAATCGGAAATTGCACTGCTAAAAAGCAATTACAACAGCCAAGTCAGCGACTCGCAACCCATCATCGATGGCTTTGATGGCCTGATGGCAAGAGTGAATGCCTTAGGAGAACTTCCATGGCTGCCTTCCTTTTTTATCTTCTTACTGTTTTTGGCCATAGAAACGGCTCCTATTTTTGCCAAACTCATTTCCCCTAAAGGCGAATATGATTTCAAACTGGAAGATGCCGAAACTGCCATTAAATCCTGGGTAACGCAAAAGGTCAACGAGCGCTCCATGTTATTGCAAACGGACAAAGCCATTAACAATAAAGTATACAGCGACATTGCCGAAGAGGAAGAACTCTACACCTACAAGCGTAAAAAAGCTAGGGAATTGATGCAATTACAGGCCGACGCCTTTTTCAAGCATCAAAAGAAAACCCTAAGCTAATTAAGCTACCGCAGATTGTTCCGATTTAAAGTGATTGTACAAACCCTCGCACCCCATTCCTATTATGGAAAGGTTTTTCCCTTTGTCCAATGCTTCATTGTGCAATTTCACCAAGGCTTGAATACCATATTTATCAATTTCCTCAACACCCTCGATACTTAAGGTCATGGTATTGATTCTTTCAAAAATATTGTGAAATTCTGAATGGAATAAGTGAACGGTTCTTTTGGTAAGAGCTCCTTTAACTTTAAAGAAGTTGTTGCAACTAGTAATTCTTAGACTCATAACAATTAGGTTTTAAAAGGTTAAAAAATAAACTGGGGCTATTAATCAGTTGACTCACAGGTAAATATCAAAAATTAAAACCTAACCATCTATTATTTTCGACCAAATGCAACAACTTTAGACAACAGGAAAATGACAAACTAAAGCCATTATTTTTACATTAACATATTGTAAATCAATATTTTCTATCAGGATAAAAAAAAGTTACAGACATCGATAATTGTTTATCAGAAATAAGCTCAGAAATCAATTTACCAGTGGCCGTCCCCATGGTCCAGCCCATCATGGCATGTCCGGTAGCTATGGTTAAATTGTGGCATTTTGAAGATTTGCCAATATAAGGTAAACCATCAGGAGTTACCGGCCTTAAACCCGAGGCCGCCTCCTGTATTTCAGTCTTGGTTAGACTAATATTAGGATAGTATTGACGAACAGCCTTAGCAATTGCATTGGCCCGAACTTCATTTACATGATTATTGATTCCCGCAATCTCCATCGTACCAGCAAAACGCGTAAACCCATTCATAGGTGTAACGGCCACTTTGGATTCTACCAATATGGTTGGAATTCCAATTCCTGTCTCCCTAGAGGTATTGATACGATAGCCTTTCCCTGCCTGAAGCAACATGTTCAGTCCTATTTTTTTAGTTAACAAGGGGCTCCAAGAACCTGCAGCTAAAACAAATTCATCAGCTTTTAGACTTTGGTTTGAAGTATGAATCTGGGTGATTTTTAATCCAGACAAAGTGACGTCCTCAACCTTTTCATTCAACAAAAAGGCAACACCAACTTTACTCAAATAAGTTTTCATCTCAGTCATAAATTCATGAGGCGTACTATGCGAATCGCATTTATAATAAGTCCCTCCAATGACATTCATCTCAACATTGGGCTCTAAAGATTTCAGTTCCTCCATACTAATTTCGGAAGCATCCAATCCTTCCTTTTTTGCCATCTGTGCCATATGGATTTCTTCTTCCAACATCCTTTCCGTTTGGCACAACATCAACAAGCCTTTATGTTCCAATTGAAATGTAAATCCTTCGGAAGCTTTAAGCTCTTTATAAAGCTCCTGACTCAACAAAGAAATTTTCTTGATAACTGGAATTGCCTTTTGAACATGTCTTGAATTACAGCTTTTATTGAAAGCATAGGCCCACTTGAGAAAATCGAAATCCAATCGCGGTTTGATATAAAGCGGACTTGCAGGATCCAACATCCATTTTAAGCCTTGCTTCATAACACCTGGGGCAGACAACGGCACAATATGGCTTGGAGACAGATACCCCGCATTAACATATGAAGCACCTCCGTCCATATTGGATTGATCAACCACCGTCACTTGATGCCCTTCCTTATGGAGATAGTATGCAGAACACAGCCCTATAATACCACCTCCGATAACAATCACCTTTTTGCTCATTGCCTACTATTTAAATCACTTGAAACCCCAGAGCATATGGATCATCCTCTGGATCTATTACAATGGTATTATACCCAAAAACTTTTGCCCATCCCTTAATACTTGGAACTATCCCTAATTTTCCATGAAACGGAACCTCCTCTTCAATACGCCCAATAAATGTACTCCCTATAAAGCTCTCATGAATATAATCTTCACCTGCCTTCAATTTACCTTTAGCATACAATTGCGCCATTCTGGCCGAAGTTCCAGTTCCGCAAGGGCTTCTATCAATAGCCTTATCACCATAAAACACAGCACTTCTTCCCGAGGAACCAGAATCTATAGGACTCCCAGTCCATAACACATGAGTAACATCTCTAATCGTAGCATCTTCTGGATGTACAAAACTATCAGGGTACAACTCATTGATTCGTTGTCTAATCACTTTAGAAAATTGAATAATTTCTGCTCCGGAATAATCCTGAACTCCAAAAAAGTTCTTTTGCGGATCAATAATTGCGTAGAAATTTCCGCCATAAGCCACATCAAAAATCAAGGTCCCCAATGTTGGGCACTCTACTTCTAAACCTTCAGCAGCCAAATAACTCGTAACATTGGTCAACTTTACCCAATCTACTTTTTCGCCATTTTTCCCATATTCGATATGAATTACTCCCGCAGGAGCTTCCATTTTAATAACCCCTTCTGTTTTAGGCATAACCAAACCTTCCTGAATAGCTACCGTTATGGTGCCAATGGTTCCGTGGCCACACATGGGCAAGCACCCTGAAGTTTCAATAAAAATAATTCCAAAGTCGTTAGTGAGGTCATGTGGTGGATACAACAAACTACCGCTCATCATATCATGCCCGCGAGGTTCAAACATCAATCCTTTGCGGATCCAATCAAATTCCTTCAAAAAATGTTGACGCATTTCACTCATAGAATTCCCTTTCAGGGTCGGCGCCCCTTCTTTAATAACCCTAACCGGATTGCCACAAGTATGGGCATCGATACACGCAAAAATATGTTTACTCATATCTTCCTTGGCGTTACTTGGAGTTTTGCTTCCCTGTTTTGGTCTTTTCTATATAATGGTTCACCCGACTTTCTAAAATAGCCAAAGTAACGGTTCCCTGCTCCAATATGACTTCATGAAAATCACGAATGTTGAACTTAGTCCCCAATTCGGCTTCTGCCTTATGACGAAGCTCCCTTATTTTAAGTTCACCAATTTTATAGGACAAGGCTTGGCCTGGCCAAGAAATGTAACGATCGGTTTCGGTGTTGATTTCGTGCAACGACAATGCAGTATTAGTTGCCATAAATTCCATCACTTGTTCCCTCGTCCAACCTTTGGCATGGATCCCTGTATCGACCACCAATCTGCAGGCACGCCACATTTCATAGGTCAATTTTCCAAATTCCTCGTATGGCGTAGTGTAAATGCCCATCTCATCAGCCAAGTATTCCGAATACAATCCCCAACCTTCTCCATAAGCGGACAGGTACAAATTCCTTCTAAACTTTGGAATACTATCTCCCAATTCATTGTTCAAACTGCCCTGCAAATGATGCCCTGGAACCGCTTCATGAGCCGTAAGAGCCGGAAGTGTATACAAAGTTCTACTAGGTAAATCATAGGTGTTTACCCAATAATATCCGGGATCTGTGCTTTCTTTTGAGGTGCCAATATAACGCCCCGTGGTGTATTTTGGGGCAATAGCATCGGGCACTGGAGCCACGCCATAGGGTTTTCTTGGCAAGGTTTTAAAATACCTCGGCAATTGCGCATCGATCCGCTTGGCCATATCACGGGCAATCATCAACAACTCTCTTGGTGTTTTGGCATAAAATTGCGAGTCGGTTCTTAAAAATTTCAAAAAGTCGGCAAAGCTTCCTTTATAATTCAAGTCTGAAATAATTTGCTCCATTTCTGCCGTAATTCTAGCTACTTCACTCAATCCTATTTCATGGATATCATCTGCTGTATATTCAGTGCTTGTAGTGTAATAATTGATTCTATTTTGGTAAAAAGCTTGGCCATTGGGCGTTTCGGACACCCCTAAAGTAGTTCTCGTAGCCGGAAAATATTCGGTTTCAAAAAAGGTCTTGATACGTTTGAATTCGGGAATTACATTAGTTTCAATAGCCGTTTGAGCTGCTCTCAACACTGAATCCTTTTGCTGTGCTGTTAAACCATGTGGTAAATTTTTAAAGGGCGAATAATAATAACTATCCTCAAAATTCTCAACAATATTATCATCATAGGTAGACTCATATCCCTTAAAAATCACCAATGGTTGCGACACCCCCTTTTTCAATCCTTCCCGAAGATTGTCAAAATGTTGATCTACAAACTCGGGAATCGCATTCAGCCTATTTAAGTAATCCATTACCTGTTCGTAATTAGTCAACGGTCTTACTTCGTAGGTTAAATTGGAGTGAAATCCCGTATCGGAAAGTAAGGGATTGAGGTACTGCTCAAATTCATAATAATCTATAATATCCTGAAGTTCGAAACTCAGCAATTCTGCCGAAATTCGATCTGTTTCACTCAAACCTGAAACATCCAATGCCTTTAATTCCTCAAGTTGTGATTTGGCAAATTCAGCCTCGGCTTGATAGTACGTTTTAGTATAGAGCCCAAGGGGATATGTTTTTTCGTCATAGCCCTTATGATCTTCGTAGTGTTTAATAATCGTATCCAGCTCTTGTTTGGCTTTTGGAACTTGAGTCAATGTACTTGATTCTTTTTGGCATCCCAAAAGAGCAAGTATTAAAATGAGGCTGATATATTTACAATTCATACTATAATTTGCTTTTGGTTTGGATATTATTGACAAGTCTAGAAATATTCAAAGGGTTATCATTCTTCAATTCATCGGGCAACAATTGATCTGGCCAGTTCTGAAAGCAAAACGGACGCACCCAACGCTTGATGGAATTCACACCCACAGCTGTAAATCGGCTATCGGTAGAGGCTGGAAAAGGTCCGCCATGCACCATAGACGGACAAACCTCAACTCCGGTTGGCACACCGTTATAAATTAAACGCCCTACCCTGTTTTGTAAAGCTGAAATGATCTGTGGATATTCAGCCGCCTCTCCATCCTCTGCAATCAAAGTAGCCGTTAGCTGTCCTTCCAACTTTAGAATCAATTTTTCCAATTGCTCAATATGTTCACATTGCACCACCATTGTAAATGGGCCAAATACCTCTTGATGTAAGGTAGGATTTTCTAAAAAAACCTTACCATCAACAGTGGTTACCGTTTGTTGCGCATAATTAACCTGAACCTCATCAGCATAATTTGCAGTCACCTTTAAACCATCTTGCTGTATTGCCGATTCTTTATTCCTATCGTAAGCCCCCTTTATATTGGGATGCAACATACATGAAGGTTCAATTTTTAAAATTTCTTCAGAAAGCGTCTCGATGAAATGGTTCAATCCGGAACTTTTAATTCCTAAAATCAAACCTGGGTTGGTACAAAACTGTCCTGTTCCCAAAGTCACCGAATTGGCATAGGTTTTCGCCAAACTTTCAGCTCTTTCCTCCAATGCCTGAGGCAACAACACGACCGGATTAATACTGCCCATTTCAGCAAACACCGGAATTGGTTCGGGACGTTTGGACGCCAAATCAAACAAAGCGCGACCTCCTTTGATACTGCCTGTAAAACCGACAGCTTTTACCTGTGGATGCTCCACTAATTGCACACCAACTTCAATTCCGCTGCTGTTTAAATTTGAAAATACACCATTGGGCATTCCTGTTTTTTCGGCAGCCATAATCACCGCTGAAGCCACCAATTCTCCAGTTCCAGAATGCATAGGATGGGATTTTACAATCACCGGACATCCTGCCGCCAAAGCCGCAGCTGTATCGCCTCCCGCTGTTGAATACGCCAAAGGAAAATTACTGGCTCCAAATACTACCACAGGTCCAATAGGCACCAACATTTTTCGTAAATCAGGTTTAGGGTTTGGCGTTCTATCCGGGATGGCGGTATCTATGGAAGCCTCCACCCAACTGCCTTCTTTCAACAAATCTGCAAAAGAACGCAATTGCCAAATGGTTCGTGCGCGTTCTCCCTCAGCTCTGCCTTTTGGCAACCCCGATTCGGAGCAATACATTTCAATGAGTTCCTCACCCAAATCCAGAATTTCATCGGCAATAACATCTAAAAACTCAGCTTTTCTAAGACCGGAAATGTTTCTATAAGCTTTAAAAGCTTCGGAAGCCAATGTTACTGCTCGGTCAATTTCTTGAGTTGTCGCTTCGGTAAATTCAACGGGATTTTCAATATTGAGCTGCGGATTGAAAGTTTTGTAATTTGTTTCACCTTCCGCCGAAAGTTGATTTCCTATATAGTTTTTTCCTGTAATCATTCTATTTGTATTCTGGTACTATTGGCCTATGTCTTAAACTGTCTTCTATGATTTGAATGACATTTGCACGTTCCGTTCCAAACAATGGCAATCTGGGCTTTCTCACATTTTCTGTTCCCAAACCTGTATAGACTTCAGCCAATTTGATATTCTGTACTAATTTAGGGTTTATATCCAATTCTAACAATGGCAAAAACCATCGATAAATATCCAAGGCTTCTTGAATTCGGCCAGCCTTTTGAAGTTCATAAATGGCCACTGTTTCCTTTGGAAACGCACACACCAAACCTGCAACCCAACCATCGGCTCCCAATAGCAAACTTTCCAAAGCCAAGGTATCCACCCCTGTCAATATTTTCAATCGGTCTCCGAAGCGGTTCTTAATTCGGGTGATGTTTGTAACATCGCGTGTAGACTCCTTTACCGCCTCAATATTGGGACAGGTTTGCATTAGCTCTTCGAACATATCCAAAGTAACCTCTATTTTGTAGTCAATTGGGTTGTTGTAAATCATTATGGGCAATGCAGTACTGTTGGCCACTTCCTTAAAATATTCCACCGTTTCTGTATCGCATGATTTATAACGCATGGGCGGTAACATCATTAAAGCATCGGCCCCATCTGTTTCTGCTTGTTTCGCTGCAGCTATAGCGGCTTTCGTACTTTGTTCCGCGATATTCACCAATACTGGAATTTTTCCATTAATCACCTCAACCGCATGTTGGGTCAAGGTTTGTTTTTCCTTTTCATTTAAGGTACTTGCTTCTCCCAAGGTGCCTCCCAATACAATGCCATGGATGCCAGCATCCAATTGAGCTTTAAGATTATGCTCAAACATCTGCAAATCCAATTCATCATCTTGGGTAAATTTTGTTGTGATAGCAGGCATAACGCCTTTCCAATCCATTGCCATAATAGTGTTTTTAGTTTAATGTAAAACTAGCCAAACCAAACGCTTGCAAATGATGCAACCCTATCCAAAATCGATATAATATTATCCAAAAAAGCCAATCATGATTCCAAATGGAATAATATTTATGTAATTTTAAATCCGCATGAAAGTTTTGCCATTCAAAATACCAAAGCCAGAATTTCACTCACTTGTATATCAAGTTGACATTGCTCCCGTGTTTTATGACCAGCTACATCAGCATGAAGAATTTCAACTAAGCTTTATTGTTGAGGGAAATGGCACGTTGATAGTTGGGGATAGTGTGAATCATTATTCTAAAGGAGATTTTTTGGTCATTGGCACCAACCTTCCACATGTCTTTAGAAGCAATCTGCAAGCTGAAAAAGATTCGCATATGCTGAGCTTATTTTTCACAAAAGCATCCTTTGGAAAACACTTTTTTGAATTGGATGAACTTAAAGAACTCCATCCATTTTTCAAACGTGCAGAACATGGATTTAAGGTAACATCCAATCAAAATCAAACTAAAAATTTGTTCTTGCAATTGGAACAATGTTCCAAACTTAATCGATTCCTGATTTTATTAGAACTACTACAATTAGCATCATCTTCGGAATTTAAAAGTCTTTCCTCCTTTGTTTACGAAAAGACATATACTGATACAGAAGGAACCCGCATGCGCGATATCATGGAATTCACAGTGAACAATTACCAGAAGGATATTAGTTTGGAAGAGGTTTCGGGAATTGCCAAAATGACCAAAAATGCCTTTTGCAAGTATTTTAAAAAACGAACCAACAAAAGCTATTTTACGTTTCTTAATGAACTGCGAATTGAGAATGCCTGCAGACTACTACAATCTAATAAACATCACACTATTGCCGAAGTAAGTTATTTGTGTGGGTACAATAACATTTCGAATTTTAACAGACAGTTCAAAAATGTGAAAACAGTATCCCCAAAACAATTTAGAAACACTTCAGAACACCTATGAAAACCAAACACCTTTATATCCTTTTGGGTATTGCCTTACTTATTACCCTCTATGGTGTGATTAGTGGAAAGTTCTTCTTCCTATTTTTGATCCTTCCTTTCGGTTTTGGATTTTTCAACCGAAAGAAAGATGACGAATAATTATATCTTTTTGACGTATTTGGTGATGATTACAATTTGCTGTCCATCTACCTTCCCTTCAATGTACTCGGCATTTTCATGATCTAAAGAAATACGTCTTACGGCAGTTCCTTGTTTGGCCACCATACTTGAGCCTTTTACCTTTAAATCCTTAATTAAAACCACAGAATCTCCAGCTTGTAGAATAGTGCCATTAGCATCGCGGTGTACAATCTTGCTGCTTTCATCTTCATGCTCGCCCGTAGCCCTTGCCAATGCCAATGCTTCATCGTCTAGATACATCATATCCAACAAATCTTGCGGCCAACCTTGGCCACGTAAGCGCTGTAACATTCTCCAAGCCATAATTTGCACTGCAACATTTTCATTCCACATGCTATCGTTTAAACATCTCCAATGGTTGGCATCCATCTCTTCATTGCCTTCAATTTGATCTAAACAGGTCTTACAAACCAATACATCATTGGCAACATTTTCATTTAACGAAGGCGGAATGGTATACTGGCTTAAATATTCTGTTGCCCCGCACAATTCGCATGTATTATTGCTTCTTTCCTGTAATGTCTGTAATACGCTCATGGTTTCAAGTTTAGATTTCCACAAAAGTAGTGTTTAAATAAAAAAAGGAGCTTTTAAAAAAGCTCCTTTTTACAATAAAAGTTTAATCATGGTCACTTTCGCAAACCAGCAACTGCAGTATAAATAGCATCGCTATGCACGGGAGTAAAATACTTCCCTTCCAAATCTGACATCTTCTTTCTAGCGGCTTCATCCTTCCAATAAGCATTGAAGAGTTCTTCATTTCTATCATACATCTTCTCCAAATCTGCCATAGAATCTAAATAAAAGGCCTCTACAAACACCGTTCTATCCGCCCCATATGCATGAGACTGTGGATAATATCCTTTGATGTATTCATTTTTATGGAACACATTCAACGTATAATCATCGAAAGCCTTTCTAAATTCATCGCCATTTCCATCTTTTGGATAAGCAAAATGTCCCGTTCTTACATACAAGATCTTGTCCTCGGTCATATTATCATCGTTGAATAATTTTGCATTGGGCATCGTGGCATAAATTTCATCGGAGTGATACGGCGAATAATACTTGTTTCGCTTTTCGAAAAACGCTTTTCTAGCACTTTCAGAAGACCATGCCTCCTTAATCAACTCGTCATTGCGATTGGCTGCCAAATCAATATCGTTCCATGTTGGAAATGCTTGGACGTACAATAACTCTGTATTATCAGGGGTCATTCTATGCAAATAAAATCCGGCGGCTACCACATGTTCATTTTTACTGGTGACTTTGTCCAAAAACTCCTTTTCAACAGCTTTCCATTCTTCCATTTTAAAGTCCTTTAAATCCATGTTCCAATGCATAGTGGTAACAGTTACGTATTGGGGCCTTTTTGAAGTTTCTTGGGCAAAAGCCATGCCCATTCCTACAAATAAAAACAATGCCACAAGGAGCATCATCCGATTGGTCGTTTTCATAATTAATTAAGTTTTAAGATTACTATATTGACAACAAAAAATTCTTAAAAAACTCAATTTGGGACAACCAAACTTTTGGGGGAAGTTGTTATAAAAGCTTAATTTCAGTATTCTTTGGGAAGTGATTTGTCTTACTAATATACAATATTTTCCTAACATTTAACATATTAGCACCTCGCAATCATTCAGTATCGTTATAAACTGTAATTTTATAACTGCTCTCTAAGTTTTTTGGGCATAGCCTTTACAACCATGTCATAAGAGTGATCGATAAGCTCTAAAACCATTGAAACCGGAATTTCTCCATTAAGGTAAACTGTATTCCAATGCTTGTTGTTTAAATGGAAACCAGGAACAATAATACCATCGTATTGCTCCCGAAGTTCAATGGCATATTCTGGGTTGCATTTTAAGCTGATGGCCTTCTGACCAGCTTCCCATTTTTCAAGCGAAATCAAAGCAAACATTTTTCCAAGCACCTTAAACACCAATGTGTCCGCATCAAAAGGAAAATCCTCTGTGGCCTTGTGTTTGCCCAAGCAGTAGTTATGCAACTGTTCAATATCCATACTTACTTCAATTTTCCCAAATGGGTATTTTTAAAGTCATCAAAATATTTCAGGCCAAAGCCAAACATACGATCAAAAGATGCATGCGAAAACATAATAATGCCCACCAACTTTAGTATTTCAAGTTCGAAATATACTCCCAATAAAAATAATGCCACCGCAATAGCTTTGTGGTGGCATAAATTATAGGTTATGGCTCCAATTTTTGGATTGGCCAAATAGCCCAACATCCCAATATCTGGAAGCATCAACAACACCAAAAACCACCACCAACTATAGGATATAGTGTGAAATGCATATATCCCCAGAAGAAACATTAGCAATTCTTCAGTTTTTAGTGACCGTTCCATACTATTCTATCTTATACAAAATAGGCTTACTTGGAGAGGCATCATTTTCAAAAGGCGCAATTTGAAGGTTTAAGAAATAGGAACCATCTTCTACGTGGTTTGGCACAAAAATAAATTCGGTGATGGTGGCATCCATTCTTAACTTTCCACTTGTGTTCCAAAATGCATTGTGAGCCAAAAGCTCGCCATCGTCTTTTTCTTTATCCACACTTGGCAGATCTACCAACAAATGTTTAATGCCCTTCTTCTTTAAATAAACAGCTGTTTCCTCCAATAAATAGGTAGGGTTGGTATGCGAATATTGTTTAGACAGTTTTTCCTTTGTATTTGGAATCGTCCTAATGATAACCGCATCCCTTTTTTTATTGCCCAAAGCCGTTTGAATCTGCTTTGAAGAAATCACAAAATCATCCCCCAATTTTTCTGGAGCTACAGTAATCACCTCCGCCATGAAGAAAAACTGTTTCAGATTTTGGTTAATGGAATGTACCTTTTTGGTAATATGCCCCACACATTCCGTATGCGTACCATGGGAATGTGGGTTAAAGGAAATATTGTTGAAGTTTATCACAGCACCTTTCTCTACGCTGGCCACCCAATCATCCTCTACAACGGGCTCAATTTTTGGTGGCCCCAAATACCAAGCATTTACATTAGTTACAGACGAAATCATTGGTATTGAAATATCTATGGGCTGAGTTAAATCTATTTTATATTTTTTGGAATTATAATGTATTGTTGCAATCATTAATTATCAATTTTACTAGGTATTCTCTTTAGTTTTTTGCTTTAGTTTCAAATATAAGTCTTTTAATTGAGGATTGTTTTTATTTCCTCTAGGCTGAAAGCATAAATTTTAGGATACGAAGAACAAATCGGAAGCAATGCCGTCTGCCAAAAATTTTCCTTTTGAAGTGGTGTGCAAGTTATTGCCTTCATCCGATGAAAATGCCAATACTCCCTGCTCCAAATGAGGTTTGGCAGCTTTTAGGATGTATTCTTTGAAGTTTGAACCAAAATCTCTTTCAATTTTATCCAATGAAACACCCCAAATGGTTCGTAGTCCAGTCATGACATATTCATTATATTGATCTTCTACACTTAGTTCCTCAACTGTAGATGGCAACTCATCTTTTTCAATGGATTTAATGTAAGCTGAATTATTGGCTACATTCCAACTTCGCGTTGTTCCATTAAAAGAATGCGCCGAAGGACCAATCCCCAAATACGGTTTTCCCTGCCAATAGCTGGTATTGTGCTTGGAATAAAACCCAGGGTTTCCAAAATTGGAAATTTCATAATGCACAAAGCCTTCTACTTTTGTTCGCTCCATTAAATGGTTGAAATGCTGAAGAGCCAAAGCTTCATCTACAGGTGGGTATGTTCCTTTTTTCACAAAAGAATCCAAAGCAGTTTTGGGCTCCACAGTTAAAGCATAACTGGAAATGTGTTGTACCCCAAAATCAAAAGCCATTTGCAGGTTTTGATCCCATTTTTGAATATCCATGCCAGGAATCCCGTAAATCAAATCGATAGTGATATTATCAAACAATTGGGTCGCCAATTCCAAAGCTTGTTTGGCCTCGGCAGCATTGTGGGCACGATTCATTCCTTTTAAATCTTCATCAAAAAAAGATTGGATTCCAATACTCAGTCGGTTGATGGGAGAAGCTGCCATAGCTTCTATTTTTTCAATAGTTAAATCGTCTGGATTGGCCTCCAAAGTAATTTCAGGAGTTTCAACAACCCTGAAATTCCCATAAACAGCATTTAAAAGCAATTGGAGTTCTTCCTCTGTCAATAACGAAGGCGTCCCCCCACCAAAATAAATGGTTTCTATGGTTTCATTTTGGAATTCCTCATGACGCATTTGTAACTCCTGTACCAAGCACTGCAACAATTCATCCTTCTTCTTCAAAGAGGTTGAAAAATGAAAATCGCAATAGTAACATGCTTGCTTACAAAAAGGGATATGGAAATAAATACCTGCCACTGCTCAATAAACTTGACCTAAACTGAAGTCTTTTAAATCACACTATTTTATCTTGGTTTTGCCTTACGAAACTGGCCCAACCGGAATAACTTTTTCCAACCTCCACACGTCCTTGATTGTAAAAATGGCATACCGCGGCAGCCAGTCCATCGGTGGCATCCAAATTTTTAGGCAAAGTTTTTAAGCCCAATAAACTTTGAAGCATTTTGGCCACCTGCTCTTTACTGGCATTTCCGTTTCCGGTAATGGCCATTTTTATTTTTTTGGGAGAATATTCGGTAATTGGCACTTCCCTGCTCAAACCTGCCGCCATAGCAACCCCCTGGGCACGGCCCAACTTAAGCATACTCTGCACGTTCTTTCCAAAAAAGGGAGCCTCAATCGCTATTTCATCTGGGTGATGGGTTTCAATCAACTCTATGGTGCGCTCAAAAATGAGCTTCAATTTTAGGTAATGATCCTCGTACTTCTTCAAATCAAGCTCGTTGAGCTGTAAAAAAGACATCTTGTTTCCTACCACCTTAATGAGGCCAAACCCCATAATGGTAGTTCCGGGATCGATTCCCAAAATAATTTTTTCCTGCTTCATAAATTCATTAACAATAAGAACAGCCACTCAACGAAATAGAGATTCCTATGGTGACATACATCATATCTCTATGGAATGAATAACCGTCTATAACGGGGTCGTACTTATCTTCTCCCGAAAAAGAGAACACATATCCAAAATCCCCATAAACAGACAAGGTTCTAGACAAACCATAATGCACTTCCAGACCTGCCAAGGCGTTTACAAAAGTATATGTGTTATCTGCATAATTGCCCAAAGGCTTGGTAAAGCTCACCCCAGGACCTGCATGAGCCACAATGGCAATGGGTTCTGGCCAAAACCAAATCAATCTATTAAAGTCGTAGACGGCCTGAAGATTGATTCGTGTATAGTTCAGCTTAAACTCTTCTGAATTTTCAGCATTGGAGGCTCTGTTGAAACCACCATCCAATTTAGCTCCCCAAGTCTCCGAAAACATATGCTGCAACCCAATGTTTACCGTTGGAAGATTGACATACTCCGTAAAAAAAATAGGATCTGATTCATTATCGATGGGGTTATTAAATCCCACAGCCAATTGCAATTTCCATTCACTAGTGGCATTTTGGGCATCCATAAAGGAAGATACAAACACCATACACATTAACATGAACAGGAATTTTTTGTATTTAAAATTTGAAGTCATCTGATAATATTTGGTTTTATTTGTACTATGCCAACCATAGCTTTTCCCTACAAAACTAAGCAATTCTTCATTGCGCTTCTGAAATTGGGCGTGGTTCTTGGCGTTTTTTATTTTATCCACCAGAAACTGGCAAACAGCAATTCAATTGAATTTACTGAATTTATCCTCTTTTTATCCCAAAAAAGCTTTTTTTCGTTCAACAACCTACTATTTCTGGTTGTTCTAAGCTGCTTTAACTGGTTGTTTGAAATCTACAAATGGCAAGGTTTGGCCAGTTCTATTCAACCTATTTCAGCCAAAGCTTCAGCAGAACAAACCTTAGGTTCTTTAGCGGCCTCATTGCTTACTCCTAACCGTATTGGCGAATATGGAGCCAAAGCCATTTATTTCAATCCGTCATTACGTAAACGCATAATGGCCTTAAATCTTATAGGAAACTTAAGTCAAATGTGTATCACAACCATTTTTGGTGCCATTGGATTGTCCTTCTTTGCAATCCTATGTGATTTACCTTTAGTTTCGAATAATTTAAAATGGCCACTACTTCTTATAATACTTGTTGGTTGCGTTTTAGGCTTGTTGATTGGTTTAAAAAAATTGACAACAACCAAGCAAAGCAAAACACTACAGTTTTTAAGAGAACTTCCAAAATTAGTATTCTTAAAAACCTTAGGGCTTTCATTTCTAAGATATGCCAGCTTTTCCTTTCAATGGTATGTATTACTTTCTCTTTTTGGTATTTCATTGTCATTTGAAAATGCTATGCTAGTAGTATCGAGCATGTATCTTCTGGCCTCCATCATTCCAAGTTTTGCCATTTTTGATGTAGTAATTAAAGGTGGTGTTGCAGTTTATCTATTTGGATTATTGGGAGTACCCGAACTACCTATTCTCATCATCACGACCTTAATGTGGATTCTTAACTTAGCAATCCCTGCTATTATCGGCAGTTATTTTGTGCTGATTTTCAAACAACCCAAAACCGAATATTCCCTATGACCTTTATTGCCCTTTTTATTGGCGTGGTATATTTGATCATCATTTCAAAACTTACAGTAGGTTTTGACAAGGTTCCCGATTTTCACCTTCAGGACAACAGTCCTAAAACACAATTTTCCATGGTCATTCCATTCAGGAATGAAGCCCAAAACTTGCCTAAACTTTTAAAATCAATTGACAATCTAAATTACCCTGAATCTCTTTTTGAAATCATCTTTGTAAATGATGATTCCACCGATGATTCTGTTAGCATTATTGAAACCTATTTTTCAGGAGAACAGGTTAATTTTAAAGTGATTCCGAACCATCGTAGCTCTAATTCACCCAAAAAAGATGCCATTTCCACAGCCATAGGCTTGGCAAAAAAAGAATGGATTGTTACCACTGATGCGGATTGTATAGTACCAAAATATTGGTTGGATTGTTTTGACAGTTTTATCCAAACCAACAATACAAATTTTATTGTCGGACCTGTTTCCTATCATCATGTAACCTCCTTTTTGGACAGATTTCAACTTTTGGACATTTTGAGCCTTCAAGGGGCTACCATTGGTGGTTTTGGCATTGGCAAACCCTTTCTTTGTAACGGCGCGAATTTGGCCTACAAAAAAGACCTTTTCCACACTCTTAATGGCTTTGAAGGCAACAACGGTATTGCCAGTGGCGATGATATTTTTATGCTTGAGAAAGCTACCAAAACAGGTTTGGACCATGTGCATTATTTAAAAAATTCCGGCGCTATGGTGACCACGACAGCCGAAAGAAATTTTAAACTTCTATTGGAACAACGTATCCGATGGGCTGCAAAAACATCAAAATATTCAGGTTACTTTTCAAAAATTACAGCATTGTCGGTTTTTTCCATGAATGCCATTTTGGTTTGTCTATTTCTGTTTTGGATCATGGATATTGCCTCCTTAAGAACACTTGTATATCTGTTCACCTTAAAATTCTGCATTGATTTTCTTCTCATTTTTAAAGTCTCCCGCTTTTTTGAACAAGAACAATATTTAGGCACCTATGTTCCTTCCAGTTTTTTATATCCCTTTTTCAGTGTCTACGTGGCCGTAAACTCCATTTTTAAAGGATACAAATGGAAAGGTCGCTCCTACAAAAAATAGGGCGACTATAGTTTATTTTTACTAGCTTTACTCCAATATTAAGTATCAACCCAATGAAACAAGCACTTCTTATTATTTGTCTGTTGGTTAGCAGTCTCATTTATTCCCAAAATTCATACACCTTTAATGGAGAAACCTTGGAACTCAAAACAGAAATTGAAGGTACACTTGATTTACTTTGGACCATTGACAATGGCACATACCGCTATTTTATAAAAACAACCGACAACAATATTGTTGAACTGAAAAACACCAAAAATCCAGATACCCGAAAATATCAAAACGAATACAAAACCACTTTACAAGAAGCAACGCAAGGTTCTGGCTTGTCCACAAAAAATGTGAACCTTACCCTGCCTAGCCTGAAAAAATTTGTAGACAGTTATAATAGCTCGTCCGATGCGTCTTACCAAACACAGGATATCAAAGCCCAACCAGAATTGCGCCTTGGTGT
Organism: Mangrovimonas sp. DI 80; assembly: GCF_001975575.1. NCBI lineage: Bacteria > Pseudomonadati > Bacteroidota > Flavobacteriia > Flavobacteriales > Flavobacteriaceae > Mangrovimonas > Mangrovimonas sp. DI 80. The sequence goes on from NZ_MSDT01000002.1 coordinate 393,363, forward strand.
GTTTGGAGGTATTACCAATAGCCCTTTTATCTACAACCCCGAGAATTACACCTCTTCGGTTTTGGGTGCCGAATTGGAAGTAATTACCAATACCAAAAAACAGAGACATTCTGGATTTTTGCAATTTCGACATACTTTTGAAAACAAGGATTTTGAATATCGCACTACCGAAATTTCTTTGGGATACCGCTTTAGGGCTCTTAAATTCAAAAGGCTTGACATCTATGCAGATGTGAAATTTGCAACACTAAATCTTTCAAACAGAGTCGATACCTATACCGACGAAAATGATATTGTTGTGAGTAAAAATTACAAAGAAACCATTTTTGATGCACCTTTTATTTTTGGAATTGGAGCCGATTATCGCATTTCCAACAGCAGTTATATCATGTTTGGCTACAACAATCTTGCTGCGATAAGACTGGAAAACGGCAAACACTTTTCTTCCGATTTCACCCTGGGTTACAAACTTAAACTTTAGGTTTTGCTTTAATCATAATCCCTGTTGGACTCCTTTACTAAGAAGAGAATAAACAAATAAGACAGGTATTCAAAATTTGCCTTTTTCATTGTTAATGTATAATCGAGATTAATTGCTAGTTTTTTAATCTTAATATTTCCTATTTCTTCATTCTTATAAAATATTCTAGCATTAGGCCCTATGAATGGAACTGCACTACTTTTTAATTCTATGCTTTTGTTTCCTGAAAAACAGATTCTACTTGACAAGAAAGACTCTTCTATAGACTTAACATCATCTATTAATTGGCCATTCTGAAATTCAATATGATACAATGTCTTAAAAACTCCCTTTTTCTTTATTACAAGAAGCAATTCTTTATTTTCTGCATAAATCTGGATAATATCTGATGAAAACCATTTCCGTTTAACTTCAGAAAACATTAATAAATTATCATCCAAAAATATCTTAAGCCCACTATTAAAATCGCCATTTATCCTATATGTAATTTTAGCATCCAGCAAACCCTAATTCTTATTGAATATTCACCACAATTGGCAAGCTAAACTGCGTCGCCACTTGTTGGCTTCTTTTGATAGCGGGATATATTTTTGGCAAGGAATCGAAACTATGACGCAATAAACTATCTAACTTTGGAATTTGTTGTCCTGTCAACGGTTTATAACTGATGTCATCAATGGTGAATTGCCCCTTATTGTCTATGGTGATTTTCAGTAGAATGGTATCCGATACATCTTGTGAAACTATAATGTGTTGTTTAGACAATTGCGTAGCCACAACGTTTTGAAGCGTTTGTTCAAAACACTGCTTTTTCACATATTTCCCCGATGAGGAATCACAGGAAGCAAATGTAGGGTACTCGTCTACATCCTTCCAATTAAACGTTTGCAACTCTTCTTCTAAAAGCTGATCCGAAGACATCTTTTTTTGCTCAAAATAGTTACAGGACGTTAACAAAACAACACAAAAAACTAGTAATAAGTGCTTCATTTATATATTACTGAACACGAAAAGTACAATTTTTTCAGGGATTTAAAATACAATTATACTACTTCAATCTCTTCAATAATATACAAATAATATCAGGAATATCATCTGCTCTTAAAAACATAGGAAACTCAACACTTAACTCTCTAAATATCAATATCAAAATTCACAAATTATTCTTCAACACATCGGATTTAAAGTTTCACAACTGTAACTTTAAGATCGTGAAGACGTCAAACAATTAAATTTTAAATTACTTCATGGACATATTTTTGATTGTTATTTCAACTTTCTGTATGCTACTCGGAATAATAGGAAGCTTCCTTCCCGTACTGCCAGGACCTCTGTTAAGCTGGATTGGTTTATTATTGATTGGTATCACCAATAGCATTCCAGTAACCCAAACCTTTTTGGTGATTACTTTTATTATTGCCGTTGGCATTATGATTTTGGATTATATCATTCCTGCGGTGGGTACCAAACGATACGGAGGCAGTAAAGCGGGAATTATTGGAACCACTATCGGACTTATTATAGGATTAATTTTTCTTGGACCCTTTGGAATTATCGTTGGGCCTTTTATTGGCGCTTTAGTTGGAGAGCTGTTTAATAAAAGTTCCTTCGACACCGCCATGAAAGCTGCTTGGGGCTCCTTTTTGGGCTTTTTGGCATCTACCTTTATGAAGTTTGTAATTTCCCTTGTTTACTTAGGGCTTTTTATAGCAATGCTTATTGACAATTGGGGCAGCCTAATTTCCTAAAAACAAATAAGCCTGACGTAGGTTGTCAGGCTTAAGTTCTTTGCTATCAATTCAACAAATTACTTAGAGGGATTAATTAATTCTGTTGACTGATACAAATATATGTTAAGGCTTCTTTTTAAAACTGCGGAAAAACCTCAAACTTGATGTGGAAAAACCGTAAAACCCAGAATGCGCAAAGCCTCTCGCATTTTTTGAAACCATCAAAAAATCAAAAAAAAGTTCATTTTTATAAAAATCCTTTGTCACGAGCTTCCTTTAAAAGGGTTTCGTCCTTCCCATCTTCCACCGAAAACAACAATTTCATCTGCTTTTTACGCTTTTCAATCGCACTCATGGACAAGTCGATATACTCCTTTAAACTCCTGGTCTTGATTCCTTGTGATAATAAATGTAGAATCTTTCGGTTGATATCATCTATATAGATATCACTGGTCACCGATTTTTTAAGGTAGTTATTTACCGTGCTGCTGTAATAGGGAGGCGACACCAATATATGTTGAAAGGCTTCCGCCAACTCCATAGAAGTCAAGTCGCTTTTTATCAAAAACCCATCAGGCTCCACAGCCTTTATGATATTATGAATGCGATAGGATTCGTTAAACATGGTAAGGATGATGATCTTGGAATGCGGCATGATATCGCGAGCTATTTTTGCCAAGTCTTCACCCGAAGAAATAGCACCATCTGCCGAACTAGGTAAACTGATATCAAAAAAACAGACGTCATAAGGACGTTCTTTCGATGCCCGTTGTAACAATTCATTGGCTGTATCGCAGTTGTTTGCAGTATCAATTAAAAGTACTTGATCATCATTTTTAGTGGCCATTAAGGTGTTTTGATAGCCCTCAATAATCATTGGGTGATCGTCTACCATTAAGATATTTATCTGCTGCATCATAGTTTTAATTTATATATGGAATTTCTATTGTAATTGTTGTTCCCTGATTTGGAGCTGAATCGATGCCCAACTTTCCTTCAATTTCGGCAACTCTGGAATTAATATTTTTTAAGCCTATTCCTTTTCGGCTTTTGTTGACGTCAAAGCCCTTTCCATCATCCTTAAGTGACAACATAATGACATCATCCTTTAAATCTACGTTGATTTTCACCAATTGGGCTTTAGCATGCTTATAAATATTTTGAAGTGACTCCTGAATCACTCTGTAAATATTGATTTTGGTTTTATTGGGCACATTTTCCCAATTAATATCGTCGGTATAATTAAAGGTATATTTCAATTGATAGGCATTGGCCTGTTTTTCCACAAGTTCCCCCACAATATCCATAAATCCAGAACCTGAAACGAAATCGGTATTCAAATCATGGGAAATTTTTCGGATATCCTCTTCTATTTTCTTGAGTTCTGAAATGTACCCTATCCTGCTTTTGGCTGCCTCTTTCCCTTCACTAAAGCTCAAACTATCCAGACTAAGTCTGGTGCCAAACAAACGCCCTAAAATACCGTCATGCAATTCTTCTGAAATACGCTTCTTTTCGTGTGCTCTAGCTTCTTCAACCTTATCCTGTTGTGACAACATGAGATTATAGATTTCCTCATTTGCCTTTTGCTGATCCTGCTTAAACCTCAACTCCTTGTTTTTAGCTCTTTGGGTAGCGATAACATACAACAGAAAAAGCGTAAACAACAACACCAAAGACACTACAAACAACCAAAATCGTTCTCGCGAAATCCTGTGGTTTTCCTGTTCTATGAGATCGGTTTCAAATTCTATTCGCGCAAATTTGTTACGTACATTCCGCTCTACATTGAGTAGACTATCGCTCAATTTGATATGTTCATTGAGATAGGCTTTACCTGAATCACCTTCCTTCAATTGCGAAAGCACCATTAAAGCGTCTAAATATATTTCGTTGGAGGAAGTTTCCTTGCTAAGCTTTCTGGCCTCATTAGCATAAACCAAAGCGGAGTCCTTTTGCTTTAATTCTGCATAAAACTTAGAAATATCCAAACATACAGCCTGTTTAGTAGCTGGATCCTCCAAACTATCTGAAATTCTGTATGCCTCCTTAAACATGGCTTCCATAGAATCATAATCCGAACGTCCCGCTTCTAATTTAGTATACGCAATGTTGTCCACGATAAGCGCATAAAAAGATGGATCGTAATCTTCATACTCCTTCTTGTAAGGCATTAGACCTTCATATAATTCCAAGGCTGTTTCAAAATCTCCCTTTTTTCTATAAACAAAAGCCTTATTATTCATAGAAATACATCTTTCAACAAAACCGTCCTCCATTCTATCTGCAATATCTATAGCACGATCATAGTGTTCAATAGATTTATCATAGTGTTGCAATTTATTGGAGACTATCCCTATCAAATTGGTAAGCATCCATTGATTTCCAAGATTATATTCACTTTTAGGTTGCTTTTCCAAAAGCTTAATAGCCTTAATAGCATTCTCCTCTCCACTCATATAATCCTTCTCTCCCACTTGTATATCAGCTATACTGGACAAAATATCAGCCTGTCCAGTCTTATCCTTCAAAGCGAGAGCATAGTCTAAAGATTTATAGAGGTAATAATAGGCACTATCAATCTGCTTATTGTAATGATAGAAATATCCTAAATTAGAACTAGCTACTCCCATTGCAGAAGTATCCCTTAGTTTTTCAGCCAATTTTACATTTCGTTGATTGATCTTGACATAGTCATCATAATGTTCCGTTTCAAAATACATCAAGGACAATTTCCTGTTACTGGCCAATATGGTAGAATCCACCCCTATTTGCTTGGCCATCAGCGAAGACTTTAAAGCAAAATCCAACCTTTCCTCCAAAGAGAATTCTTCATCTTGGGACATTGCCCTTAATTTAATAATACTATCCAAAACAGAAGAATTCTTACTATCCTGAGAAAAAAATGGATGAGAGAATAGAAAGACAAAAACAAAAAGAAAGGGCCTTATCAAAATACCAATTGTTACAATCTATTCTCAAATTTAGAATAATTATTAAGAAAATGAATACAGATTTTGAACTTATGTAACAACAAAAAGCCCTTTATCAACATTTGATAAAAGGCTTTTACAAACTATACAGGGAGAAATATGTTTATCCGTTGGTTTTTAGTTTTCCTAAAGACCTCTCGTGAGCCAATAAGTTTTTATTGTTGTATTCTTTATAGGTAGGTGTATTATCGTTGCTAATATCGCTGCGTTGTCCAGATACAGTTAATACTAATACGGCTAACAATAATAATGTAATTTTTAGGGCTTTCATGATTCTTATTTTTTTGGTTGAACAATAGTTAATATTTGGGTTTAGTAAATTACTATTAACAACGCATCGTTAAATGCCATTGGAGGGAGGAATGGATTAACAAATACACATTTCTGTGCAAATCGTAACTAGTTGAGGGAATAAAATTTAGTTACTCAAAATAAGATTCAATGAATTAAAATCACCTCGATAAGTGTTTGGGGCTTAAAGAAGTATAGCTAAGATATAATCAAATGATGTAACGGATAAAATATACACGATAAACACATCAATTTATTCGACGAAATGCATTCAAGTAATCCTAAGGCTACAAATAAATGTTAATTATAGGAAATATCATAGCAGTCTTTGACAAAATAATACGTTCGCTTTTCGCAGAAAACCCCTAACTTGCTTAGAGCATATTCAACATTATATAATTACAAAAATGTCAATTAAAACATTCTCAATTATTCTTTTAATTTGCCTCAACTTTAACCTAAATGCCCAATCCAAAATGTCCCGAATTGGAGTTAAAGGCAATAGTTTTATAACAGAAGTTGGCGACACTATCATATTCCGTGGACTAAACACTAGTGATCCAGACAAACTCAAAAAAGACGGCTATTGGAACAAAAGCTATTTTCAGGAAATCAAAAATTGGGGTGCCAATCTAGTGAGATTCCCGGTGCATCCTCCACGATGGAACGAACGTGGACACGAGAACTACTTGAAACTTTTGGATGAAGGCATTAAATGGGCCGGAGACTTGGGGATGTACGTTATTATCGATTGGCATAGCATTGGAAATCTTAGAACCGAAATGTATCAATCGGATATTTATGATACTACTCCTAAAGAAACCTATGATTTCTGGAGGAAGATTGCCAAGCGTTATGGCAATAATCCAACAGTAGCCTTTTACGAGTTATTTAATGAGCCAACTACATACAACCATGAACTCGGCACTATTACTTGGGAGCAATGGTCTGAATTCAACAAAGAGATGATTACCATTATCCGTGCCAATGGTGGAAAAGGGATTCCCTTGGTAGCTGGATTTAATTGGGCCTACGACCTAACCCCTGTTAAAGATACACCTTTGGACGTTGAAGGTATTGCCTACGTGAGCCATCCCTATCCTCAAAAAAGAGAAAAGCCTTGGGAAAAGCAGTGGACAGTAGATTGGGGATTTGTAAAAGCCAAATATCCATTAATACTCACCGAAATTGGTTTTTGCGGCCCCGAAGATCCAGGAGCTCATCAACCCGTCATTAGCGATGAAAGCTACGGGGATGCCATAACCAATTATTGCGACGACAAAGAAATATCTTATATGATTTGGGTGTTTGACAAAGAATGGGCGCCTCGTCTATTTACAGACGACAATTACACCCCATCAAGGCATGGGACCTATTTTAAAAAGAAACTTCAGAGTTACAAGTATTAAACAAGTAACCCTGAAGTTAATTTTATTTCAAAATGTTCTAAGCTAGTTTTTTGGTAGAATTTCTATGGATAATTGTAGTTTCTACAACATGATGCGTTGTCTCCGTAGTCTGACCTGTTATTTTATCAAGCAACGCTTTCACAGACTCTCTTCCAATTTGCTCGGCATGCTGGCTTACCACTGTTAAGGAAGGAATGGAATGCTCCGCCATAAGACCGTTTGTAAAACCAATGACTGATATTTGATCAGGAATCTTATAATCATTCAATCTAGCTACGTTCAAAGACAACACAGCAGAATATTCGTCGGCAGCCAAAATTGCGTCAACCTTATGGGTTTTCAAAAATTCCGTCAGTTCCCTTTCTATGGTATTATAATTTTCCACATTAAGAATCTTAGGTGCAATTCCCAACTCCTCTAAAGCCTCCAAATACCCGCTTTCACGAGCCTGCCCTACACTAATATCCGGAATAGGGCTTACAAAAACGATGTTTCTACAACCCGTTTCATATAGAAATTTTGCTGCATTATAAGCTCCATGAAAATCATCAACAGTTACCTTATCGCATTCAATTTCATCAGAGACCCTATCAAACATAACCATAGGCAGGTTGTAGTTCATACTCTTATAAAAATGCGAGTAATTCTTTGTTTTCTGCGTTTCTTCTGCCAATGACAGGATAATACCATCCACACTTCCGTTAATAAAAGTATCTATACTTTCACTTTCCTTCTTCTGAAGTTCATTGGACAAACAGATAATGATCTTGTAACCTCGCGCAGTCGCTTCCTTCTCGATACCATAAAGTACTTTACAGAAAAATTCCAGCAAGATTGCCGGAATTACCACTCCAATAGTTTTGGTCGATTTAGATTTTAAACTCTGAGCTATGTTATTCGGGACATATCTATACGACTCCGCCAGCTCCTTAATTTTCGTCCTGGTTTCAACACTGATTTCAGGATTGTCATTTAAGGCCTTCGAAACCGTTGATACCGACACATTCAATATTTTCGCTAAATCCTTTAGCGTTATTTTTGTACCCATGGTTTAAATTTACTAAATCTTTTTATTCGTGATTATTTTTTTTCAAGTTTAATCATCAGAACATCGTGAACCCCAATTTTAGCTTTCATGCTTTTTGAAGTATCCCCCAAATTCTTGTGATTGAACAAATCTCTAATGCTATAGACATTGTGTTTTGGCTCTAACATTCTACCGTGAACATCATCCCCAATATCATGTTTGGCAAAATCAAAATCAATTTCTACCTCCTCATTCTTCATATTGACAAAAACCATGGCCCAAGCATTGTTAGCCAAAGGTTTCAACCAAATTTCGATACCATTTTCGTTGGTGAATCGGAATCCTTGGATTCCTAATTTATCCTGATTGATCGCAACTACTTCTTTATTAGAAAGCGTTTTTATGGTTTCCTTGGAAGCACTTCTCAAATCGTTCCCCATAATTAACGGAGAGGTCATGATGCTCCACATGGCAAAATGACTTCTGTCTTCTGCATCAGTCATTCCGTTTCCAACCTCCATCATATCCAAATCATTCCAATGACCAGGACCTGCAGCACCGCGAATGTCCTTACGCATATCAATGATTTTCCAGATTCCCCATGAAGACCAAGAACCATGTCCTACCTCACAATCCCAACAATTGATGATATCACCTGTAACACGCCACAAATGTCCGATATCTTTAGCCCATTTCCAAGGCTCATTATCGCCCCATTCACAAATACTGAATACAACAGGTCTGCCTGCAGCCTTTAATGCGTCACGCATAGTCATATAGGCTCCTTCGGCATTTAATTTTTCTGTGTTACACCAATCGTATTTTAAATAGTCAACATCCCAAGACGCATAACTTCTGGCATCTTGATACTCGTACCCTCTACTTCCAGGATATCCCGCACAGGTTTGCGCCCCTGCACAATTGTACAATCCAAATTTCAAACCTTTGGAATGCACATAATCCGCAACAGCCTTCATTCCATTTGGGAATTTCACTGGGTCTGGCACCAAATTTCCATTTTCATCGCGCTCTTTGGCCATCCAACCATCATCAAGCACAATATATTCGTAACCTGCATCCTTCAAACCAAGCTCTACAAACTTATCTGCAATATCCTTTACCAATTGCTCATTGATATTGGTCCCAAAGGTATTCCAACTGTTCCACCCCATTGGAGGTGTTTCTGCCAAACCGTCAAACTTTTGGGCTTGGATCTGTACGGTGACAAAAAGTAAAATAAGGGCAAAAATCTTTTTCATAAGTATAAATATTTTAAAAAATATTCCCTGCAAAGGTATTTTACAGGGAATAAAAAAACTAATTCAAATAAGTGTTATTAATCAATTTACTGAGCTTCAAAACGTACATTGTCTATGGCGAAATTCAACAAGACATCGGCTCCTTCGAAAGCCATTCCAAATTCCTGGTCAATCAAACTAAAATCTGGCACTCCCAGAACAGAACAAGGAATAGTGACTGTAGTCCAGCTGCCATCGGTATCAAAATCTTCTCCGGTATCGGCCCACGGCTGCCAATTATAGAAGGCATCCACTCCGTCACCATCATGAAAACGAATCCTGAACATTCCCGCCGTAAGTGGTTCAATGGTCATGATATCAAATTTCAAAACATAGTCACTGATATTGTCAGCCACAGTATTTTGTCCGTTCAATGTGGAACCGTTTCTCCAGAAAAGATCTTGCCATCCGGTACCGCCTGTTTGGAAATTGGCTCTACCGTAGCTAGATCCATCCAAACTAATGGCTGCATCGTTTTCGGCATTTACATTACCCCACCAAGGACCATTGGCATCCCAATCGAAGAATACCAAATCGGTATCATCTACAGGATCAACACCACCACAACCAGCAGTATCAAAACGCACATTATCTATAGCGAAGTTCAACAAGACATCGGCACCTTCAAAGGCCATTCCAAACTCTTGATCTACTAAACTAAAATCCGGAACTCCCAAAACAGATAAAGGAATTTCAATAGTTTCCCATCCATCTGTCTCTAAAGGCTCACCTGTATCCACCCATGGCTGCCAGTTATAAAAGGCATCTACACCATCTCCATCATGGAAACGAATTCTGAACATTCCAGCTGAAAGTGGCTCTATGGTTCTCAAATCGAATTTCAACACGTAATCATTCACGTTACTTCCAACGACATTTTGACCATTTAAAGTAGACCCGTTTCTCCAGAATAAATCCTGCCATCCAGTGCCTCCAGTTTGGAAGTTCGCCCTACCATAGCTAGACCCATCAATGCTTAGAGAAGCATCATTTTCTGCATTTACATTACCCCACCAAGGACCATTAGCATCCCAATCGAAGAACACCAATTCTGGATCACCAACAGGACATAGGCCACTTTCTCCCGTTTCAATTCCTAGAGCACCCGTTAAGGCATCAGGAACCAAAATTCTATTTATTTCATGCACTATCCCGTTAGTAGCACCAATATTTGTATTTACGACCAAAGAAGGGATTGCAGCCTCAAAAGTTGGCAACAATCTAGGATCATCCCCACTTAAATCTACCGAAATAACATCTCCGTAAATCGTACTAATATCTCCACCATCCACAAACTCACTGGACATTAATGTTCCTACATGCAAATGGTAATTAACAATATCTGTCAATACCGCTAATTCTTCAGGAGTATCAAAATCATCCAAACTTTCAAAATTACCAGCAATAGCAAACAAGGCCAAAAAGGCATCATTATTAGGCGCAAAAACGGTCAATTCATCTGTAGTTAAGGTTTCGGTCAAGCCCACCATTTCAACAGCCGAAGTAAATGACGTAAATCCTCTGTCGTTGCAACGCTCTACAATATTCAAAGTTGCACTCAACACCGATTGAAATATGGAATTCGGAATCAACACTTTATTCACGCCATGTACCATTCCGTTTACAGCTTGTACATCAGTAAGAACGATTTCACCATTATCATAAGAAGCATCATCGATTAAATTATCATTAATAGCAAATGTTTCTCCTTGCATCGTTGTTGGCGTAGTTCCATTCACTTCTTCACCTAATATATTCTCTCCAGCAACCACATGATACAACAGTATTTCCTGCAATATTTCTACAGGAACATCACTCAATGAAGTCCATCCAAAAGCACCGTTAAGCTGAGCCAACAAGCTTTCAAAGGCCTCATTAGTTGGCGCAAATACGGTAAATGGATAGTTTTCATTTTCAGGATCCGATTCTGACAACGCCTCTCCCAAACCTGCCAATTCAATAGCTTCCACCAAAGAAGAATACTCAGGGTTTGCAGCAACATGATCAACTACAGTAGGAGGCAACAACACAGCATCCACGGTATGAAGCACCCCATTAGTAGTTCCTATGTCGTAAGCACCATCAACTAGAGAAGCCACACCATTGAACATCAATTCGGCATTGGCATTCGTGAAAAAACTCAAGTTATGACCATCTGGTCCCGTTGCCATTGTGCTCCTATATCCTGTTGTCATTGTAGTGATGAAATCTGGAGTCACTGTACTAATGACATGGTTGAGCAAAGCATTTTCCAATTCTTCCTCCGTCAATGAAGACGTATCGATATTTCCAAAGGCCGAGTTATTTGGGGCAAAAACGGTATAGGTAGATGTCGTTCCCAAGGTTTCATCCAAACCTGCTTGCGCCAAGGCGTCGTTCAACAACGATAAGTCTGGAGTTTCAGAAATTACTTCAGAAATACTCCTTGGATCATTCCCCAAACTAGGAAACTGGTCATCGTCGTCCTTACATGCCGTAAAGCATGCCAAGGCCACAAACAAGAACGTGTTATATATTTTGGATACTTTCATTATAATTCTTTTTAATTAATATGTTTAGTTGATTATAATACCGACAATGAATTATAGGAATCCAAAATCATCGATATAAAAAATATACTCAGCCAATCCAGTGTTGGATGACTCTTGGAAATCCAATCTGAAAATTGTACTTGGCGCTCCGTTTGGATAGAAATCTGACAACGGAATCACCACTTTGTTCCACTCTCCTGGAATCAATTGGATAGGTTGGTGCGTTGCAGCGCCATCAAAATCATTGATTGCCAAGGTTACGGTATCTCCAGGTGCCCCAGTACCATATACCGATACGGTAATGGCATCAAACTGATTGAAAGGAATATTTGGCACCCAGAAAGTAAATCCAGACCAAGCCTCTCTAATACACTTGATAGAATATTGCCCGATAGCATGCTCTGTAGAATACAAATCATGGGTTCCGCCCCATTCTCCTACCGTCCAATCTGGATGCAGATCATCAATATAAATGGAATATGAAAATCCATAAGAATCCGATCTTGCCACAGCTCCTCTGGTAGTTGCCAAATAGATATAGGCCTGCTCCACTCCGTCGGGAACTTTTACAGTAACCACTTCAGGAGTAATAGACACTATTTCTGCTTCCAACTCTACAAGGTTTCCATTTTCCTCGGAACCGCTTACAAAGGTTACCGTATCTGTATCAGTAAAATCACCTCCCATTAGGTGTACCAATTTTACACCGTCTACAGTTTCCTCTGTAAAGTCTGTAATGGTTAACAGGGAAAAATCGTATTCAACAGATCCTCCCAAGGTTTCCAAACGCAAAATATTAGGTTGGTTTACATAAGGTGCTTGTTCAGGAATGGTTACAAACGCAACATTATCTGTTACCAATGCTGGATTAAATCCTGATTGATATCCGTTAAAGTATACTTTGAGCAAGCTACCTAAATAGTTTCCTCTAATAATATAAGTGCCCTCCAAAACTCCTTGAGTTACGGCAACGTCTTCCGTTACTTCACTCACACTAGTAATCACTGGCGGCTTTGAAGCATCAGGCGTGGGAGCATCTTTAAAGTCATTTTCACAAGATGTTAACTGCAATGCTGCAATTATCATTACCATAAACCATCTTGCCTTCTGTAAGTTTATATGCATTGTTTTCATAGTCTTCTTTTTATTCAAAATCGTAAGGTACCGGTGGCTCCAATAGAGCTGGGTTATTCTCAATCTCGTTGTTTGGATATGGGAACAACAAATCATCCATTGTTGCTGTATAAGTTTCCGACCAAACAGAAGGTGGATCAGTATCATTGTTATAAGTACCTCTTTCGGTATTGCTTAAGAAATTCAAGGCGAAATTTGGCCCACGTCTTACTACATCGTACCAAAATTCAGACTCATAAGCCAACTCAATTCGTCTTTCATTGAACACATCATCCAAAGTTGGATTTGGCTTATCTGCCAATCCAGCTCTACGTCTCACCTTATTGAAGGACGCAATGCCATCGGCTGTAGAGCCACCTCCACTTAAAGCCGCTTCAGCATGAATTAACAACAACTCTCCATAACGTAAAATATAGGTGTTGTTCGGATAACTTTGCGCGGCACCACCACCATTGGTAGCAGCATTACCTACTACATATTTTTTAACGCCAGCATTGGTTCCTTGGTGACTGATATTTTCAGAAACTGTATATCCATCATTTAAATCTGGATAATAAGCCCCTGGAGCCATAATTGTGGCATAATATCTCTCATCCAATTCCGTATCCTCATAAGCTTGCTGCAAATCTATTGAAGGTCCTACCGCAGACCATCCATCGGAGAATCCCGTTACACCAGCTGGCGCAAACAAGGACTGCAATCCATTCCCTTCGGCCCACACTCCTGTGTTGGTCCATTGTAAGGCAATGATAGATTCTGGATTATTGTCATTTGCCGTTAGAAACAGGTCGTAGTAGCTTCCTGCGGGGTCCCCATCTTCAGCATCGCCTCCATAAAGTTTAAATTCACCTGAATTAATCACTTCGCTCGCCAATTGATAAGCCATGGTATAGTTTTGTTCATATAAATATACCTTCGCCAAAAGCGCTTTAGCAGATCCGCTAGAAACTTTGGCATTGGCATCATAGTTGGAACCTCTCACTTTTTCATAACAATTGTCGATGGCAAACTCCAAATCTCTTTTGATGAACTCATACACATCAGATTCCGGGTTACGTGGCACCACAGGCTCCAAAACATATTCGTTATTATCCGCAATAATTGGAATTGAACCAAAAATTCTAACCAAGTAAAAATAAGCGGCAGCTCTAATTACGCGAGCTTCCCCTAAGGCATTATTAACTACATCTACCGGAACATCTGCCGCTACTTTTTCTGGCAAGGTGTTAATTACAGCATTACTTTGTGCAACCACGGCATATAAAGACTCCCAAGCTTGGGTTAAAGTTCCATGCTCTCCGGTGATGGCAAAGTTCATAAAATCCCCATTTCTAGGATCCCAAGTACGTCCGTTCCCAGAACTGATCTCTCCAATACACCAAGACACATTGGTTACAAAATTATACCAAGGCCTTGTGTAAAGCGCATTAGTTGCTGCATTGACCTGCTCGGTAGTTTGATAAAATTCATCAACGTTATATGAATCCTCCGGTGGCCTATCCAAGAAATCTCCCGTACAGGACGACAAGCCCAACACCACCGTTAACACGGCTACAAGTTTCGTTTTAAATAGTCTGTTTGTATATGTATTCATAGCTGATGTTTTTAAAATTCTAAATTAAATCCTAGCGTAAAAATCCTTGGGGTTGGGTAACGTCCGTTGTCCACTCCCATAAGTAGCGCATTTTGATTATACACCCCAACTTCTGGATCGTATCCCGAGTAGTTGGTGAAGGTGTAAAGGTTTTGGATCATTCCATAACATCTCAATCGGTTGATACCTACAGATCTTGTTACATCTACTGGCAAAGTATACCCAAGGGTCACGTTTTGAATTCTCAAATAGGACCCGTCTTCTATATAGCGATCGGAAATATTAATGTTTGGCGTATCATTTCTAGCCAGTCTTGGAGAACTTGCATTTGGATTGTCTATTGACCAATAATCCAAAACTGAAGGCGACTGGTTGGTATGTGTTGCATTACCTGCAGTTAAGTTTCTTGCCACAGCATTAAACACATCATTTCCATAAGATCCTTGCATGAAAATGGAAAGATCTAAGTTTTTATAGTTGAATGAGTTTTGGAATCCAAATGTAAAGTCTGGGTGCGGATTACCAATCACGGTTCTATCGTTGGTATCAATCACGCCATCACCATTTACATCCTTAAACTTCAAGTCTCCTAACCAAGTAGTCGAGAATAAAGCGTCTTCAAAAGGACGTCCGAATTGTATTGGAGCGCCTTCCATATCTTCTACGGTTCTAAACATGCCTTCAACCTGGTATCCGTAAAACATCCCGATTGGCTCACCCACTTCGGTAATGGTTATAATCTGGTTGGAAGTGTTCATGGTAACCGTACCGTAAATGGTCAAATCACCCAAAAGTTCGTTCACTCTGTTTTCATACTTCGAAAACGTTAAAGAGGAATTATATGAAAAATCCCCGCTTCCAATAGTTTTATAGCTTAAGGTAACATCAACCCCTTTATTTTGCATTTCCCCAAGGTTTACCCAAGGCGCTCCAATGGATCCTGGAGAATTACCACCGGTAACAAAATCAGTAACCGCCAATTGGTACAAGAAATCCTTAGATACCTTGTTGTATACTTCAACTGTTGCCCCGAAACGAGAATCAAACAAAGAGAAGTCCAAACCAAAATTGGTTTGTTGTGAAGATTCCCATTTTAAATCTTCGTTGGCAAAATTGGCAAATTCAAAACCTGTTCCCAAGCCCGTGGATATGGTATTCAATCTTGCTCCATAGGCAAAGTTTGGAATGGCCTGATTACCTACTTCTCCGTAACCTCCATAAAGCTTAATGTTCTGTATGGCATCAAAATCGTTCATAAAGTTTTCATTGGACAATCTCCAAGATCCCGAAATAGATGGGAAATACCCCCATTTTTTGCCATCGGCAAATTTTGAAGACCCATCCGCTCTTAAGGAAGCCGTTACATTGTAACGACTATCGAAGGAATAAATCACCCTTCCAAAGAAAGAAGACAAAGCAGCGCTACCTTTATACTGTTCGTTGTTATCATTGGCATCACCAGTACCCAAGATTGGCACATCGTTACTCACGAAATCTCCATCACTTCCAATGACACCTTCCCATTTGGACTCCTGAGCTTCTTGCCCTAATAATACTGTTAAATCATGCTTATCATTAAAACGATCATTATAGGTCACCAAGTTTTTAACAATCCAAAAATCGTTATTTTCTCTTCTTACATTCAAAGAACTCTCCCCTCCAGTAATTTCACCATATGTGAAAGTAGGCTGGAATCTGTCACTTAAATTAAAACCAAAGTCCCCACCAAATTCTGCTCTATAGGTAATTTTATTTCCTAATTGGATATCTGCAAACATATTTCCGAAAAGACGGTTACGGGTCAAGGTATTCTTAAGACTTAAGGCCTTTGCAATAGGATTCTCGTTTTTGTAGTCGTCATCAGCATCAGGACCTGCAAAAGACCCATCCGGATTGTAGACCGCGGTAGCAGGGTTGTTCATTAAAGATAAGAAAACAATCCCGTTTGTCGCGTTGTTCAATGTTAATTTGTCATTGGTTCTACTGGCAGTCAAGTTAGCCCCAACCGTAATTCTGTCGGTTACTTTAGCCGATATGTTAGAGCGAATATTGATCCTATCAAACCCAGAACCGATCACCGTTCCTTCTTGATCCAAAAACCCTGCAGATATGAAGTAATTCATATTGTCGTTTCCTCCTGAGAAAGACAGTTCATGACTTTGCATCAAGGCATCATCAAAAATGGCGCTTTGCCAATTGGTACCTTCACCCAACAAACTTGGATTAGCAAACTCCGGCTGAAGATTCAACCCATAAATAGTACCAATTTCATTTTGCAATCTTGCATATTGCTGCAAGTTCATTACGTCAATAAAGTTGGTAGGACGCTGGATAGCCATAAAGGTATTGTACTTAAGCGATCCCTTTTTGTTTTTTCCACTTTTAGTAGTGATGATTACTACCCCGTTAGCACCTCTAGAACCGTAGATAGCCGTTGCAGAAGCATCCTTTAAAACGTTCAACGTCTCAATATCATTTGGATTCAGTGCCGCTAATGGACTCACATCTGTAGCACCATCTCCTTGACCAATATTGTTATCGGCAATGGAACGCCCACTGGTAGCAATATTGTTAGTATCCCCAGAAATTGGCACGCCATCAATAATATACAACGGCTCACCAGATCCAGAAATGGTATTCACCCCACGAATCCTAACGGACACCGCACTACCTGGCTGACCAGAGTTAAGAGTAACATTCACCCCAGAAGCGCGACCTTGAATCAACTGGTCCACACTCACTTGAGGCATGTTTTGGATCGCTTCCGCATCTACAGTTGCTACGGAACCACTGAGGTCCTCCTTCAATTGTGACCCATAACCAATGACCACAACTTCCTGAAGACTCTCCAAGTTTTCTTTAAGGGTAACATTCACAACAGTCCTTCCTCCTACAGGAACTTCCTGCGTCACAAATCCTAGGTAACTAAAAACTAAAGTCGCATTTTGCTTGACATTAATTGCATAGTTCCCATCAAAATCTGTAACAGCACCAACCGTTGTGCCCTTCACCAAAATGTTCACCCCTGGCAGCGCCATCCCATTTTCATCACTGACTGTTCCAGTGACTTGAGATTGTGCAAAGGCAAATTGTCCCGCCAGAAAAAAGAACAAAAAGGCGTAACAATATTTTGTACACCTATAAATGTTTTTCAGATCAAATTTTCGCATGTTGTTAAAGTGTTAGTACAGTATATTTAAGTAATTTTAATTTTAAATGCCTTATAATTGATATTAATACAAATAATTAATGAGTTTTTTATCATATTCAAATTTAGCTCAAATGTTAAGCTACTGTTAATATTATTTTGTCATTTACCTATAAAATATTTCACCTATAGCTAAAATAATTAAGCTACACCCACTTTAAAGAGCACAAAAAGCTAACCCACAACAGCTTAAACAGCAATAAGACACTAAAACAAAATCACACCATACACCTCCACTTTAACTTCCATCCCTTTCTTACAGAATCCGTTTAATACCTGAGAATTCGTTTTTATATTGACTTGGCGTACAATTTTTAAGCTTTTTGAACACCCTATTAAAATTCGCAATGTTGTTAAACCCTGAATTAAATGCGATTTCGGAAATACTCATATCCTTCTCCAAAAGCCACATCGAGGCATAGCCAATCCTAACATCATTTACATAATCCACAAAGGTTTTCCCGGTTCTCTTTTTCATAAAACGGTTAAAAGACACATTGCTCATATTCACCAATTCCGCCACTTCCGAAAGGGAAATTTTCTTTTCAAAATTGTCCTGCACAAACTCATATACAATCTTGATCTTATCACTATTCTCAAAATTGTCTCGATTCACAGTATAGGTCGACAAAAGCCTTTGATTTCTAGAGTTGGCGAGGTCATGAAGAATAGATACCAACTCCAAAAAATAGTCCATCCCATCCAATTTAGACACCTGCCCCAGACGCTCCCCAATTTCGGCAGCCGTCTTTTTGGAAAACAGGATCCCATGGATAGATCTTTCAAACATATCCTTAATGGACTTCATTATTTTTCTGGACAACAACTCCTTGTTCAAAAGGTTTTCATGAAACTGAATGGTCACCTCATGAATGGCTTCACTTTTACAATCATGAGTCAACCAACCGTGATGCAGATTAGGCCCAACAAGCACCAACTCCACATCGTCAATCACCTCTACACTATCCCCAACAACACGTTTTACCCCCTTACCATTACTGATAAAATTGAGCTCGTACTCTGGATGGAAATGAATAGGAAAATCAAAATCATTCTTGATTCTGTCAAATACCAAGAAGCTATCTTCTGGAGATAAGGGCGTAATCTCGCGATGCACCTTTTTAAGTATGTCCATTTAATTTGCAATTATATTGTAACATATTGATAAAATAATATCATGAATATGTTAGCTGTATGTTTAATTTTGAATACTGTAATTTTTACTTAACAAAAATAGATATTTTACAATTATACCTCATAAAAATATCAAATAACTAAATCAGGTCACAAAAAATGCAGATTATCATTAATAAGAATGCATTCATAAAGAAATTTGCAATTCTATTTTCAGCTCTCAACTTCGCTTGTGCGCAAGCCCAACACAAAGAAGCACCAGAATTGCAACTTTCTGACAAAAAAGTATCAAATAGCGTAAAAATTCTTTATCAAAAATTGGAAGCCACTTCCAAAAAAGGCTTCGCAATAGGACACCAAGATGCTACTTCTTATGGATTAGGATGGCTTTACGAACAAAACCCTACAACCATAAAAAGTGACGTTTATGAGGTCTGCGGAGACTATCCCGCCGTTTATGGTTTTGACATAGGCCACCTTGAACTTGGTAATGATAGAAATCTGGATTCGGTACCTTTTAAATTAATGAGAGACCTAATCATTAATGCTCATAAAAAAGGAGGTATTATTACCATAAGCTGGCATTTGGACAATCCCACTTCTGGAGGAAACTCTTGGGATAAAACATCTGCTGTTCAAGACATCATCAAAGAAGGCAAACACAGAGACACCTATGAACTTTGGGTTTCCAGAGTGGCCGATTTCATGAAATCACTTAAAACTGAAACCGAAATGGTTCCTGTCATTTTTAGACCGTTCCACGAAATGAACGGCTCTTGGTTTTGGTGGGGAGAAGGAAACTGCAGCGCCGAAGATTACAAAACGCTTTGGAGAGAAACCCTAGAACTTTTGAGAGACAAACACGAAGTTCACAACCTGCTTTACGCCTATTCCCCAAACAAACTCAACCCTACAGACGATTACCTTAAATACTACCCCGGCGACGATTATGTGGACATATTGGGAATTGACATTTACGACTTTAAAAATTCGGAAGATTATATAAAATCAGTGGTAAATGATTTAAAAATCGTAAAAGATATCGCAAGCAAAAAAGGAAAACTATATGCTTTTACCGAAACAGGCCTAGAAACCTTATCCACCCCAAATTGGTTTACCGAAGTATTGTACCCAGCCATTGAAAATACTGGCATTGCATGGGTATTGTTTTGGAGGAATGCCCGAACCGACCATCATTATATGCCCTACAAGGGCCACCCTAGCGAAAATGACTTTAAAACCTTTAAAGCCCTTCCTAAAACTTTATTTTTGCAGGACATAAAAAACTAACTTATGAAATTATTGCACACCGTTGATATTATTATCATCCTATTGTATTTGGCAACCATTGTATTTATTGGACTTTACCTCAGGAAAAGAGCACAAAAAAGTAAAGACGATTATTTATTGGGAGGAAAATCCATTCCTTGGTACATGTTGGGTCTCTCCAACGCCTCTGGAATGTTCGACATTTCAGGAACTATTTGGCTGGTAACCCTCATGTTTGTGTACGGAATTAAAAGCGCGTGGATTCCTTGGCTATGGCCCGTGTTCAACCAAATATTCTTAATGGTGTATCTCTCTAAATGGCTTAGGAGATCTAATGCCACAACCGGTGCCGAATGGATCGGAACGCGATTTGGATTCAAAAAAGGCGCAAAACTTTCACATATTATTGTAGTGATTTTTGCCCTTATCATGTGTTTGGGATATCTAGCCTATGGCTTTATAGGTCTAGGAAAATTCATCGAAATTTTCATTCCATGGGAAATGGTCAGCAACTACGTGCCATTTAATGTAACCCCAGAATACGTACCACATTTCTACGGAACCATCTTCACCCTGTTCGCAGTATTCTACTCCCTTTTGGGTGGAATGTCTGGAATTGTGTGGGCCGATGTGGTGCAATTTGCCATCATGACCATTGCCGCTTTAGTTATTGGATATCTAGGATTCCACGCCGTAGGCACCCAAGGACTCACAGTTCCTGAAGGATGGGACAGCCCGTTCTTTGGTTGGGAACTTAATTTGGACTGGAGCAATATCATCCCTGAAGTCAATCAAAAAATCAAGGAAGACGGTTTTGGACTCTTTACTATTTTCTTTATGATGATGGTCTTCAAAGGTGTTTTGGTGAGTGTTGCTGGGCCTGCCCCAACCTACGACATGCAAAAAATCCTATCCACGAAATCACCTGCCGAAGCATCTAAAATGAGTGGATTTGTATCGGTTATTTTAATGCCAATCCGTTATTTAATGATCGCCGGGTTTGCCGCTTTAGCCTTGATCTACTACGAAAAACTGAACCTGGAAAATGCCGCTGGAAATATCGATTTTGAATTGATCCTACCAACAGCCATCATGCAATTTGTACCTGTTGGCCTACTTGGACTTTTATTAGCCGGATTAATTGCCGCCTTTATGTCCACTTTCGCAGGAACTTTGAATGCCGCGCAAGCCTATTTGGTAAATGATATCTACCTAAAATACAAAGCCCCAAATGCCAGCACCAACCAAATTAAAAACATGAACTACATCACGGGTATATTGGTAGTGCTCATCAGTATTGTTTTGGGCTTCTTCGCTAAAGACGTTAATTCTGTACTGCAATGGATTGTTTCAGTACTTTACGGAAGCTATGTAGGTGCCAACATCCTAAAATGGTACTGGTGGCGTTTTAATGGTGAAGGCTTTTTCTGGGGAATGGCCGCAGGTTTGTTATCCGCAGCCATCATACCAGAACTGTTCCCAAATGTTTTAGGACTTTACCTATTCCCTCTCCTATTAATCATTTCTTTGATAGGATGTATAATAGGCACCTACTCCGCACCACCAACCGACGAGGAAGTATTGAAAACTTTCTACAAAAACGTACGCCCGTGGGGATTCTGGAAACCAATTCACGATAAACTGGAAGCCGAAATTCCTGGATTCAAAAAAAATACAGACTTTGGAAGAGACATGTTCAATGTGCTTATTGGTACCATTGCCCAAACGGTTTTGGTAATTCTTCCAATGTATCTCATTTTCAGACAGACATTACCAATATACATTTCAATAGCCATTTTAATTGTTTGTGTGTTCCTATTGAAAAAATATTGGTGGAATAATTTAGAAGAAAAATTAGACTAAGATGATGCAAAACGATGTTTACCCTGTTGGCTCCAAACTTCAAAAAGTTAAGGAGGAATTTGACGCATTGATCGCTCAAAAAAACGAGGCTGTTTTCAGCTCTAACGGCATATACAACCGCTATAAAAACCCCATTGTAACAGCTGCCCATGTGCCGCTACATTGGCGATTCGATTTAAACGAAACAACCAATCCAAATGCTTTGGAACGCATTGGCTTTAATGCCACCTTTAATGCAGGCGCCATTAAATGGAAGGACAAATATGTGTTATGCGTTAGAGTTGAAGGAAACGACAGAAAGTCCTTTTTTGCCATGGCCGAAAGCGATAACGGGATTGACAACTTTCAATTTTGGGACCAACCTTGCGTGATTCCTCAAATTGAAGGCAATCCAGATACCAACGTCTACGACATGCGCTTGACTCAGCATGAGGACGGCTGGATCTACGGTATCTTTTGTACCGAACGCAAAGACCCTGATGCCCCTGCTGGAGATACCAGTGCAGCGGTAGCCAATGCAGGAATTGTCCGCACCAAAGATTTAATGACTTGGGAACGCCTGCCTGACCTTATTTCCAATACAGGACAACAGCGAAATGTGGTAATGCACCCAGAATTTGTAAATGGCAAATACGCACTTTACACCAGACCTCAAGATGGCTTCATCAGTGTTGGAAGCGGCGGAGGCATTGGTCTTGGGTTCATTGAAGACATGAATAACCCGGTGGTAGAAAATGAAACCATCATCAATAATAAAGAATACCATACCGTTTACGAATTGAAAAACGGTTTGGGGCCAGCCCCAATCAAGACCGACAAAGGATGGCTACACTTGGCTCACGGTGTTCGTAACACTGCAGCTGGACTGCGTTATACCTTGTACATGTTCATGACAGATTTGAATGATATTTCCAAGGTAACGCATCAACCCGCCGGTCACTTTATGGGACCTATCGGCAACGAGCGCGTAGGAGACGTTTCCAACGTTTTGTTTGTAAATGGCTGGATTGAAGACACATATGGAACGGTTTATATCTATTATGCTTCTTCAGATACCAGAATGCATGTGGCCACTTCTACCGTTGACAAATTGGTTGATTATGTCACCAACACTCCCGAAGACACCTTTATTTCGGCAGGATCAGTGCAAAACATCATTGACCTCATCAATAAAAACAAGGCATTATAATGCTTGAGGCATATAAAAATTTACAACAGGAGCTTGCTGCTGAACTGAAACGAATTCTCAATTATTGGGTGAAGAATACGCTCGATAAGGAATTTGGTGGTTTCGTTGGAACAAGAAATCATTTCAATGAGTTAGTCCCATTGGCTTCCAAAGGAATCATTTTGAACACGCGCATTTTATGGTCATTTTCAGCAGCCTCCAATCACTTAAAAACAGACAACTATAAAGACATTTGCGATAGAGCCTTTACATACCTAAACGAATATTTTAAGGACAACAATCACAAAGGTTTGTTTTGGGAACTCGATTATACGGGAGCTCCCATCAACAAACGTAAACAGGTATATGCACAAGCATTTGGTATTTATGCGCTATCTGAATATTATGTATTAACTGGCGATAAAGCTTCCAAACAATGGGCCGTTGAATTGTTTCAACTGTTGGAAACTCACGCCAAGGATAACGAGCGCAAAGGCTATTTAGAAGCTTTCAATGAAGATTGGGCGCCTATTGAAGACATGCGCTTGAGCGAAAAAGATATGAATGCCGCAAAAACCATGAACACCCACCTTCATGTTTTGGAAGCCTACACTTCATTACTAAAAATTTATGACCACCCAAGCTTAAGGGCTTCGCTTCAAGAGCTCATAAGATTGTTCAATGACACCTTCTTAAACAAAACCAATCACTACGATTTATTTTTTGATGAAGAGTGGAATCTCCTGAGTAACACCATTTCCTATGGGCACGATATAGAAACTGCTTGGTTGGTAATTGAAGCTGCCAAAGCACTTGAAGATGACGTACTGATTAAAGAATGTGGAGCCATTGCTATTCAAGTAGCGGATGCTTTTCTTGCGGAAGGCATTGACAAGGAAGGCGCGGTTATCAATGAAAAGAATCTAAACACCAATCATATTGACCATGACCGTCATTGGTGGCCACAGGTAGAAGCTCTAGTTGGTCTCAATTATGCCTATCATATAAGCAAAGATCAAAAGTATCTTTCAGCTTCCCTGCCTATTTGGGAGTTCACCAAAACCTATTTGATAGACCACAAAAATGGAGAGTGGCATTTTAGGGTTGATGACAAAGGAATACCTTATGAAAACGAGGACAAAATTAGCATGTGGAAGGCACCATACCACACATCGCGCGCCTGCATAATGTTGAGTCCAAAACCATAACACCATGAAAACACTTGCCAAATTAGCAATGCTTACCACTATCTTTTGGACCCTGTTCAATTGTTCAAGGGATAGCGACTCCGATGGAGATGGAGACACCCTTCCAAAGGTGAGTATTGCAGCTACGAACAGTACTGCAGAGGAACCAGGAACCAACAGTTCTTTCAAACTAACGCTTACCGGAGCCTCCAGTTCCGCCACCACGGTTACATTAAGCATCAACGGGAGCGCCACCAACGGAGAAGATTATCAATCCATTTCAAACACGGCAACCATTCCTGCAAACACTACAAGTTTCACCATCCCTTTAACCATAATCGACGATCTCGAAACCGAAGGAGATGAAACCGTAGAAATTGAAATTATAGAGGTGAGCAGTAATGCAATTATTGGCAATCCAAATTCGGCTACGATCACTATTTCGGAAATTCCAGAAGACTTTATTTTACAAGCAGAGGACACCCCAAATCACATGGTCAACCCAAATGCCACGGCCGAAACTGTAGCCTTGTTCTACAACCTAAAGACATTATCCAGAACCAAATTCATTATTGGACAACAAGACGCTTTCAGTAGTTTTTACAATAACAATTCTGGGGACTCGGATATCAAGAAAACTACAGGAAGTGACCCCGGTTTAATTGGACTGGATTTTATGTTTATTACAGACGACCAAAACGATGGTTCCTCTGGAAATTGGTTCTACCAACAGGAACAACAAATAACTTCCCACGCCATTGAAGCTTACAACAAAGGCATGGTTGTCGGGTTTACATGGCACCTAAGAGAGCCTTATGAAGGCGAACATTTCTACACTAGTGAAATGACCGAATTCCAAAAAAACAACGCCTTTAAAAGCATCCTTCCCGGAGGCGCCAATCATGACTATTACAAGGAAAAACTTAACAAAGTAGCCGAAGTGGCCAATAATATGATTGGTTCAGACGGAAAGAAAGTCCCATTTATCTTTAGGCCTTTCCACGAATTTGACGGCAATTGGTTTTGGTGGGGAGAAGCCTATTGCACGGCCCAAGAATTTAAAACGGCATGGCAGTTTACCGTCACTTACCTTAAGGACACTTTAAGCGTGGACAACATTTTATTTGCCTTTGCCCCAGATAATCAATTTAATTCTTCCGTAGAATATTTGTCTAGATATCCGGGAGATGCTTATGTTGACATTTTAGGAATGGACAACTATGGCGATTTCAACAATCAGGGGCAAAGCGGTGTGACCGCTGCCAACAACAAGCTTAAAATCGTTTCGGATTTAGCTAAGGAGAAAGTAAAAATTGCCGCCCTTACGGAAACCGGCTATTTTGTGACCCCTGGAGAAAACAATCCAATTTCCAACTTCTATTCTACAAATCTGTACAACGCTATTACCGAAAACAACAACCATGTTGCCTATATGATGTTTTGGAGCAATAGCGAAAATACGTATTGCACCCCTGCGCCTGGACAATCGGACGTGGCAGATTTTATAGAATTTACAGACAAACCTAAATCTACGCTGGAAAACGAACTTCCAGACATGTATTCATTACCATAACCATTAAACAATGCGAATTTACCCAACTCTATTACTATCATTACTCATGGCTTTTTCGTGTAAAGAGAACGCCAAAGAACAAGCTGTTGCAGAAGACAACAATATTACCAGCGAAATTGCCCTTAACGACGTGCCTTTAATTCAGGTAAAAAACTCCAAATTTTACAAAGGAGACCAGCCTTACTATTTCGTAGGCGCCAACTATTGGTACGGACCGCTTATTGGCGCCAAAAATGGTGGCGACAGGGAGCGCCTGATCAAGGAGCTTGACCTGATGAAATCCATAGGAATTGACAACCTAAGAATTTTAGCTGGTGCCGAAGGTGATGGCGGCGACTCTAGAGTGCACCCTGCCCTTCAGCCTGAACAAGGTGTTTACAACGAAGATTTATTGGATGGTCTTGATTTCCTTATGTCCGAAATGCGCAAGCGTAACATGTACGCTATTTTGTATTTGAACAATAACTGGATTTGGTCCGGAGGGATGTCCGAATACTTGAAATGGAACGGTTACGGCGAAGTTCCTAACCCATTTTTGGAACAATATACTTGGGACCAATACATGAACTACACCAAGCAGTTCCACAGTTGCGAACCATGTAAAGAAGCTTTTTACAAGCATGTGAAATTCATCATGGGAAGAACCAACGCCTATACTGGCTTAAAATACACCCAAGACAACACAATTATGTCCTGGCAGGTTGCCAACGAACCTCGTGTATTGATGACTCCAGATCATGAAGCTACTTTTTCTGGTTGGCTTAAAGAAACGGTAGATCTTATGGAATCTTTGGATTCGGTACACCTCATTTCAACCGGAGCTGAAGGAAAAGCAAGTTACCTGCAAGATCTTGCGATGTATGAGAGATTACACGACAATCCTAATATCGATTACTTGACCATGCATATGTGGCCAAAAAACTGGGGATGGTATGATATTGACAACGAAAAAGTAACCACCCAAGAATCCATTGAAAAGGCCAATGCCTATATGGATGAACATATTGCAATTGCTGAAAAACAACAAAAACCAATCGTAATGTCGGAGTTTGGATTTCCAAGAGAAAAGGAAAGTCTCTCTCTAGACGCCTCCATCGAAAATAGAAATACCTTCTATAATGCCATTTTCAATAGAATTGCGGACAGTAAAGCAAAGCAAGGTGTATTGGCAGGATTGAATTTTTGGGGCTTTGCAGGCTACGCCAAAACAAATCCTTCAAACGGAAAATGGCAACATGGCGATGACTTTAGTGCCGACCCTCCTCAGGAGCCACAAGGTTTGAATTCGGTGTTTGCCTCGGACACTTCCACCTTGGAATTGATTAAAAAAGCTAATGACAGCCTACTTAAATAGATAAAAAAATCCCCGAAAAATATTCGGGGATTTCTTTTATTCAGTAGTAAAACAAGATGCCGGCAAATGGGCACCGTTAAACAAATTGGATTGATAGGAGTTGTTCCAACCAAACCTTACATATTTTGGCGTTTTAACTTCCTTCGATTTTAATTCCACACTTCCATTCACCAACTTTACGTTTGCCTTATAAAACACTTTATCTTCTCCTGCAATTTCGAATAAAGATTCCGAGGATGACAGATAGAGACCATTATTGTTTTTGAAAGTTACTATAGCTCTTTTTCCATGAAAATCTACACTTTCGAACAAAGGCCCTTCTGCAACTTCATCAATTACATTATAATGCTTGCTTAAAGCTAAATTGGCCAACCTCACCCCAACAGACTTCTTATCTTTAGGATGGATATCATCTACTGTAGAGACATCATCAATGACCACCATTCCGGTATTGGAAACACGGTCCAAAACCTTACGTTGGGCATTTCTAATTTTCACTGCTGAATAGATATCCTCCCCATAGTTATAAGGCGCTATTTGCACATAGTAAAATGGAAATTCGTCATTCCACAATTTTCTCCAAGATTGAATCATCGCTTCTAGAGACGCATCATAGATATCTGCACCAACATTGGCTTCTCCTTGATACCAAAGAGCACCCGCCAATTGATAGCCTACCAAAGGCTGTATCATAGCATTAAAGATCCGTGCAGGCTCCACTGGCCCATAAGGCACAGGTGTTAACTTTTGAGCCGCATCTCTTAAAACAGGATTTTCAAGTATAGTTTCTTCTGGAGTCCATGCTTCAATAGGCGTTCCTCCCCAAGCGGACACCACCAAACCAACAGGAGTATCTGGTATTTTACTTTGGAGCTGTTGCGCAAAGAAATAGGCCACGGCACTGTTGTTTTTCATAGTCTCTGGCGTACACACCTCCCATTTCCCAGGCAGGTTATTTTGAAGGTAAACAGACGTTGTTTTGGTCACCTTAAAAAATCTTATGTTAGGCACATTAGCCTTTGCAACCTCATCCTTATTTTTAATGCCCCAAGCCGCAGACATTTCCATATTGGACTGCCCGGAGCACAGCCAAACCTCACCAATCAAGACATCTTTAATTTCAATGTAATTGTATCCCGAAATCGTGATAGAATACCCTTCTCCAGCTTTAGGTGTTTGAACCATCATTTCCCATTGCGCCTGAACATTGGCTTTTACCTTATAGATTTCGGAAGTCCACGATGGCCGGATCACCACTTCTTCATCTGGCGCTGCCCAACCCCAAAATTTCACATTGGCATTTTGCTGCAAGACCATATGATCTGAAAAAATGGCTGGCAAACTGATATTTGCCCAAATTCTCTGAACAATCAAAAAACTTGCAATAAAAAATAGGTTACGCATTTGTGCCATTTAAGATTGTTTCAATCGCTTCCAATTCCGAAGTTGAAAAGGTTTTATTTTCCAAAGCCCCTAAATTATCCAACAACTGTTTTTCACTACTAACCCCTACTAAAACAGAAGTCACTCGTTCATCCTTCAACAACCAAGCAACCGCCATTTGTGCCAAACTTTGCCCTCTATCTTCAGCAATTGCGTTCAGTTTTTGAGCCTTTGATACCTTTTCCGCTGTGACCTGATCCAGCTGAAGGAACCCTGTACTTTTGGCTGCCCTGGAATCTTCTGGAATCCCTTTCAAATATTTAGAAGTCAAGATGCCCTGTTCCAACGGAGAAAAAGGAATACAACCTACTCCTTCATCCTCCAAAACATCCAACAAACCATTCTCAACCCAACGGTCCATCATATTATATCTAGGCTGATGGATCAAACAAGGCGTCCCCAAATACTTCAATATTTCAACCGCTTTTTTGGTATCCTCAGCACTATAAGAAGAGATTCCCACATACAGAGCCTTCCCCTGTCTTACGATTAAATCCAAAGCCCCCATGGTTTCCTCTAAAGGCGTGTTTGGATCTGGCCTGTGACTATAAAAAATGTCCACGTACTCCAAGCCCATTCGCTTTAAGCTTTGATCTAAACTAGCCACCAAATACTTTTTCGATCCCCATTCTCCATAAGGCCCTGGCCACATTAAATAACCTGCCTTAGTAGAAATGATCATTTCATCTCTATAAGGAGCAAAGCTCTTCTTCATGATTTTCCCAAAGTTCTCCTCGGCAGATCCTGGAGGAGGACCATAGTTATTGGCCAAATCAAAATGGGTAATTCCCTTATCGAAAGCCGTGTGCAAAATTTGCTTTCCATTGTCAAATTGGTCCACATGCCCAAAATTATGCCACAAACCCAGCGACAATTCAGGCAACAACAAACCACTATTTCCACATCTGCGATACTGCATGGTATCGTATCTTTTTTCGGAAGCCGTATACATGATCTTTTAGTTTTTATTCAAAATTTCTTGATAGAATGGCACTAACCGTTTTGCCATAATTTCATTTTCTTCAACACTTGGATGATAATTACAGCCATTTACGTACAAAGTATCAAACTGAAAAACAGCGATCTCCTTTTGCATATTATCCTTGAAATAACTTTGTACTTTTTCAAGACAAGCCACCAAAATATCATTGTTTTCACCCTGAATCATCGGACTGTTGAGCAATGCAATTTTAGTATTTGGATAATGGCCATAAATCATTTTCACGAAGCTAATGTAATTGTTCGTAAACTTTTCTGCATTAAAAGGCAAACGTTCTTTGACGCCATCGCCATTGGACATATCATTCGTCCCCAAACAAATGCTTACCAAATCTGGTTGAAACGAAAAATCATAGGGTTTTGAAGCATCTCTGTTGAGATATAAATTCTCGTAAACCTGCGGCATAATAGCCTCTTCTATATTTTCATCATTCCAATTACGGTACATTCCCATACCGGATACAGAACTCAGCGCAAAATTAGCATTTAAAGCTCTTGCTGCCCTTGGCCCATAAGCCAAATAGGCATTATGCTGATCGATATATTCCCCTTTATTACAAGGAATGCCACTATTATCGGCTAAAGCGCCACAGGTAATGGAATCCCCAATAAATTCAATGGATAAGGATGCTTTATTTTCAATAGGAACCAATGCTTCGGCTTCAACTCCCTTAAAAATCACTTCGCCACTTGCCGCTTCGGTCGCTTTAAAAATTTCTATGTGATGGCTTTCTTTTCCATCCAATTTAAGCACCAATTTGTTTATACTATCGCCTTTAATAGTGTGCCTTTTTTGATACTCCCCATCAATAGTTATCACTACATAATTACGGGGCTTGTATTCGGATTTCAAATATACCGTCACCGAATCCCCCTTAACTTTAAAGGCCACTGAAGCCGCCGAACCAACCAAGGCTCTATCACCATTGTCATGCATAGCAACCCTTCCCTTATATTCAAATTGAGGATTGGAAGGCATAAATTTCACCTCCTTGTTTTCTTCCTGTTTACAACTCACAAACATGAGCCCTAACAGGCCTAACATATATTTTAGTTTCATGGACAAATTTTAGGTTATAAAACTATAAAAAAGCCCAAAGCTTTCCTTCCTCTAAATCTTCAAAAACCTAAAATATTGATAACCTTCCAAATCATTACACAACAATTTACAAACACGCAAATACCTAGTATTCAATATATTTACTATCTTTAGAACACTTTTAATCCATCAGTTATGAAAAAAATTACTCTTACAAGCAACATTTTAAGTCTTGCTTTTGGACTTTGCCTCTGTTTCATTTCTTTTAATGTTTCAGCACAAACATTCACACTAAACAATTCTTCTTCCAAATTAACAGTGGAAGGGACTTCTAGTCTACATGATTGGGAAGAAGTTGCGGAAAAGCAAAAAGGCAGCATTGTTATTGACAATTCAGGCTCGGAACCTTCCATTAGTTCCCTTTCGGTTGAAATTGAAGCCGAAAGTTTAAAAAGCGGTAAGTCTGCTATGGACAAAAACACCTATACCGCTTTAAAGACAAAATCCAACAAAAACATCAGCTTTAAGCTTACCAAAGTGAAAAGCATTTCCAAGGTAAGCGATGGCAAATTTAAGGTGAGCACTACGGGAGATTTAAGTATTGCCGGAGTAACCAATTCTACCGATTTGGATTTCACCATGGAAATAAGTGGCAGCACCGTGAAACTTAATGGTGCCAAATCCTTTAAAATGTCCACTTTTAAGATCGATCCTCCTACAGCGGTTTTTGGCACCGTTAAAACGGGGGACGAAGTGACTATTAAGTTCACTTCGGTCTTAAGCCAATAATCCATCATCCAACCATTTTTCAACACTAATTTATCACATCATGAAAGCAACAATCAAATGCTTATTACTAAGCACATTATTTTTTGGATGCATAATGAGTTATGCCCAAAACCGACATCTGGACAACTTTAGGTATCCAGACCAAACAGGGGTTAACGTATTTGAAGACCCTAAGGACAGCATTTTAACTTTTGACGGTATCAAAGTTAGAGTTGGAGGCTCATTTGCTTTGCAATTCCAAGCTTTAGACCATGAAAATTCAGGAGCAGCGGAATTGGAATCTATCGGCTACAACTTCAATTTGGCAACGGCCAACCTCGATTTAGACGTAGCTTTAGCACCTGGAGTTAGAATGCACTTAAGAACCTATTTATCCTCTCGCCACCATCCAGAACCTTACGTAAAAGGCGGGTATTTCCAAATTGACAATTTAAGTTTTCTAAGTGACGGCCTTATGGA
Organism: Mangrovimonas sp. DI 80; assembly: GCF_001975575.1. Lineage (NCBI taxonomy): Bacteria > Pseudomonadati > Bacteroidota > Flavobacteriia > Flavobacteriales > Flavobacteriaceae > Mangrovimonas > Mangrovimonas sp. DI 80. Next base: position 425,336 of record NZ_MSDT01000002.1, read on the forward strand.
CGGCTTTATGAAGTATACCACGATTAGGATTGGGCATATGGAAAACAACTATGGGGATGCACACTTTAGAAGAACTGACAACGCACAAGCCATCTATAACCCTTTTGTAGGAAACTTGATCATGGATTCCTTTACCACAGAAGTGGGTGCCGAAGTATACCACCAAAGAAATGGTTTTATAGGAATGGTAGGTGTTGCCAACGGAAAATTGAACCAATCCGTTGTTGAAGGTTCCAACGGCAAAACTGGCGGTATTTCCTTTTTGGCCAAATTGGGATACGACAACCAAATCACAGATCGTATCAGGCTGAGATTGACAGGATCGCTGTACAACACGGGATACGTACCAAGTCTGTATCTATATTCTGCAGACCGTGCTGGATCTAGATACTATAGTGTTTTGGAGGCCCCTGGTTCCAGCGCTTTTAGATCAGGACGTTTTTCTCCAAGTTTTAAAAACAGTATTACCGCGCTTATGTTCAATCCTTTTGTTAAATTTGGGGGACTGGAATTGTTCGGAACTATTGAATATACTTCTGGATCTACCAATGCCAGCTCAAGTATTGTGGATGATGTTGTTGTAATTACTCCCAAGAAGGATGGTAAAGCACAACAATACGCCGCCGAGTTAATTTATCGTTTTGGTCACAGAGAAAATTTCTATCTTGGCGGTCGGTATAACGTCGTAAATTCAGAATACGATGATACCGCTGACATTACCGTTGAAAGATTTCAGGCTGCCGCAGGTTGGTTTATGACCAAAAATATTTTAACAAAACTGGAATATGTGACCCAAAACTATGACGGGGCCACTGGAAGACTTGAAGACGGTAAATTTGACGGCCTTATGGTAGAGGCCGTTATAAGTTTCTAAAGCAGAAACACCCTTAAGTCTATAATTTAAAGTGAATTCTATTAATGAAAAAGTTTGTAATACCTACGCTAGTTTTTTTGTGCATGTTGCTAACTGTATCTTCCACAACCGGAACATACAAGATCAATGTAAAAATACATCCAGACAGCCAGCTAACTATCGTAGGTAACACAAACATCAATAAATTTAATTGTGGGTTCGATTCCAAAACCTTGGAAGAACCTATTCCTGTTGAATTTCGAAGAAAAGGAGACAACATTTACTTCAAAAAGGCGAAGCTAAAATTGAATACCTATCTTTTTGATTGTGGCAAAAAACTTATCAATAAAGATTTTCAGGATTTAATTAAAGCAGAAACCTATCCGGATATTTACCTTATCTTAAAAGAAGTCATTCCTTCTACAACTGACAAAAACTTGGTAAACGCCAAAGTAGATTTCAAAATCGCAGGCAAAACAAAGGAATATACCGTTCCCGTTACCTATGACGGAAAAGACGACTTATCCATTTCAGGAAAATTGCAATTGAATATTCGTGATTTTGATTTGGAAAACCCAAAAAAACTTATGGGATTGATTAAAGTTGATGATGTTATCACCATCAATTTCAATTTGCACATCGACACTATTTAAGCTGAACTGAATTGCCGTTCAACATGGTCTGCACCAAAATGTCCATAGGGCATTTCACAAAACTCCTAACCTGAAAACCATATCCAGAAAGAACCTCCTGAAGGATTTCTTGTGCATAGAACGCTATCGAGCCTACAAAGTGCAGCGGACTTGTTTTCAATTCTTCTGAATACTGCATCAATTGGTTATCAACAAATACTGAAAAGCCCTGAACCAATAGCTCTCGTGCAAACTCATGGGACTTATGTTCCACCAAAAATGGAGCAAATTGAGCCAAGTATTTGTTAGGCGCATCACACTTATACAACCTATGAAGCACATCCTTCTCCTCCAGAGAAACCTGCTTTTCAAATGCCGTTCTCAAATCATCTGGCATTTGTTGATAGTAATAGCTTTTAAGCAGCTCCCTACCAAAGTAATTACCGCTGCCTTCATCCATTAAAACATACCCCAACGATGGCACTTTGGCGATAATTTCAGTACCATCATAATAACACGCATTAGAGCCCGTCCCCAAAATGCACACAACTCCAGGTTTGCCTTTCACAGTAGCTCTTACAGCAGCCATTACATCTTCTTCCACGTCAAAAACAGCATTAGGAAACACTGCCACCAAAACATCTTTCATCATATTTTTGCTCTCAACCGTATTGCATCCGGCTCCATAAAAATAAACGTGACGCACCTTTTCCCCATGCAACAAAACCTCATCCGTATTTCTTAAAATATCCAACAAAGCATCTTTGTTGGATACAGAGGGATTTAGCCCTCGCGTTCTAATTTTAATAAGCTCGTATCCGGATTCATAAAATACCCAATCACATTTTGAAGAACCACTATCTGCAATAACTACCATGCTATTTTCTTAGGTAGTTTTGCTCAGAAAAAAGTACCAGTTTTTCCAAATCTTCCGCAATGACAAGTTCCACATCCACATAAGGCTTTTTAAGTGCTTGCATTAATCCTTTTAGTTCACCCAACTGTTTTTGGGAAACCTGTTTATCATCAAGAATTTCAGTCAATAATAAAGTTGTTTCACTCAAAGATTTAGACAAAGGAAGAAGCGGCTGAACATTTGGCGCATTCTCGATTTTCATCAATTCCTGATGGTTTTTCCCCAAAATATGCAACCAAACCAACACACTTTGTTTAGACTCCTCGGAAGGATTTGCTACGAAGTTTTGAACACTTTTCTTAATTGCAAACTTGTCTACTGCATCGGCAACACAAGCATCTGCAAACAAAGTAAATGGCGAATAGGTTTTGTACTCGGTACCGTTTTCATTTCTTGTATAAATTTCCAAAGGCTCACAAATATTTGATAATTCAACCAACGGCTGTATATTTTGATTATTGGTCATCATTCTTAAAATGACATGACGGTTTTTGAGATGTGTGATCCCCAATTCCTCCAATCTAAAACTCACATCATCAAGACGAGGTAACATCAAATCAACATCATTCACTTCCTTTGGTGACCAAAATCGTTCAGCAATAGCTGCCGTTCTTGGCCAAATTCTAGAATCAATTGTCAACGGTGTTACCAATTCACTCCACATCGTTACTTCACCACCTAAAATACGTTTACGCTCTTCAGCTGTCAATTTTGTATCGCCAATGGGTTCTACCGAATAATGCTCCACCACAGACTGCATCCTATCGATATAAAATCCATCGGACAGTACCGTATTGTAGCCCGACTTGGCTGCAGCAATAAGTGTTTCCCCTTTTGAAAACCCCTCATTTTCACCTCTCCAAGAATGAATTACTGCCGTTGTTGGCATATTCTCGGTCATGATTTCATCCCACCCCATCAACTTTTTGCCTAATTTATTTAGAATCACTTCCAACTTAATATTGAAATAGGTTTGAAGATCATGATTCGTCTTCAATTTATGTTTTTGCTTAAACTTTTGAATTTGCTCATTCTCATCCCAATGTTTGCCTTCATTCTCATCGCCACCAATATGAAAATAAGCATCCGGAAACAAAGGAGTCATTTCTGTAAACAAACGCTCCAAGAACACATAGGTTTTATCGTTTGTTGGATCCAAGGTAGGGTCAAAAACGCCTGAATAACGTTCCACCTCATACACATACCCAGGCTTGCTCCCTAGTTCTGGAAAAGCCGTTAAAATAGCCGAAGCATGTCCCGGTACATCAAATTCAGGAACCACACGAATTCCCAACTTATCGGCATACGCCACTACATCCTTAATTTGTTCTTGGGTATAAAATAAGCCATCTGAAGCCAATTCTGTAAGCTCAGGAAACACCTTAGACTCTATCCGAAATCCTTGGTCGTCGATCAAATGCCAATGAAATACATTCATTTTCACGGAAGCCATGGCGTCTAAATTTCGCTTTAGAACATCTACTGGCTGAAAATGCCTTGCCACGTCAATCATCAAACCTCGCCAAACAAAACGCGGTTGGTCATTAATGGAAAGCCCAGGAAAGTAGTATTGAGTTTCATTGGAAGTCACTGTTTGCAGCAAGGTTTCCAGGGCCCTCATAGCACCAACATCGGTTTTAGCTTTTATGAGTACATTTTTGTCACTAATCTCTAATGAATAGGATTCGTCTGTTTCAATGGTTAAATTGGAAACCTCATCAAATGAAATTTGAATAGTTGCCTGAGTATCTTCCACAGGAAATCCTTTATCCAAAAACACACCTGTTCTTCCAGACAGCCTTCTTAAAAACTTTGTAACCGCTGTATAAACACGTCCCTTACTATTTCCGTTAATGGAAATAGTAAGTTCTGAGTCAACAACCAACCTAGTATTATGTTCCCTAATTTCTGATGGCCAAGGCATCAGATTGTATGTTTCCATAAGGCTATTTTGGGAATATCCCACAAAGGCCATTAGGAAGAAAAAAATCCTTAATAATTGTTTCATAAACTAAAAGTGGTATCGCTTAAAAGCTTCTATAGCGGCGTATTCCGCCAAGCCCAAATCGTTATATTTTTTGGCCGTCAATCGGTTCCTATCCTCTACCCTCACCCAAAATTCCCTGGAGTCATCCCCTTGAAACATCACCCCATCCTTTTGTGTTTGGTGATAGAAAATTGCATGACGTTTTCTGAGTACTTGGTCCGGACTTAAAGGCACTGCCATCTCTATTTGATAGGTTTCCCATTCATGCCAAGCACCACGGTACAACCAAACCCAGCAGTCTTTCATGTAATCCCTTTGTTTTAAAACATCTAGAGCTTCAAACAAAACATCCAAACACACTTTGTGGGTTCCATGTGGATCGGCCAAATCACCGGCCGCATAGATTTGATGCGGTTTGATGTTCTCTATAAGATTGCACATGATTTCCAAATCATCTTGGGACAAATTGTTCTTTTTAATGGTCCCTGTTTCGTAAAACGGCAAGTCCAAAAAGTGTACTTGATTATCGGGCAACCCCAAATACCTAGTTGCTGCCAAAGACTCACTTCGACGAATCATAGCCTTGAGCTTTCTCGCTTCCAATGAATCAACATCATTCTGAGTTTTCTTCTTTAAAAACTCAATGATTATATCAGCTCCGTTAGAATACGAATTCAAGGCTTTGGAAATTTCAGCAAACTTTAAAGCTTCTTCATCAGACACCGCAATGTTTCCTGAGGTTTGATAAGCAATATGAACCTCATGTCCTTGCTCTACCAATCGATCAAAAGTACCGCCCATAGAAATGACATCATCATCAGGGTGCGGACTAAAAATTATGACCCGTTTCTTAGGAATATTAGCACGTTCTGGTCGATTGGAATCATCAGCATTTGGTTTTCCTCCCGGCCAACCCGTAATGGTATGCTGCAACTTATTGAACATCTTAATATTCAAATCGTATGCTGTGCCCTCTTCAGTAAGTAATCCTGACATCCCATTGTCGTTATAATCCTTATCGGTTAACTTCAAAATAGGCTTCCCTGTTAACTCACTCAACCAAACTACCGCTTTCAGTTTAAGTTCTTCGGTCCACACACAGGAGGTTACCAACCATGGTGTTTTTACACGCGTCAATTCTTCCGAAGCGCCTTCATCAAGCACAAAAGTAGTATTGTCATGCTCCTGTAAGTAGGTAGCCGGAACATGGGCGGTAATTTCGCCTTCAATAGTTTTTTTGATGATTTCCGCCTTACTCACACCCCAGGCCAACAGGACGATTCTTCGGGCATTTCTAACCGTTCCCACGCCCATGGTGATGGCTTTTCTTGGAACATTGTCGATTCCAAGAAAGGAATGCGCCGCATCACTTCTGGTTAAATGATCTAAGGTGATGCTTCGCGTGGCAGAATTATAATGAGATCCAGGCTCGTTAAAACCAATATGTCCCGTTCTTCCAATTCCCAACAACTGAAAATCGATACCACCAACGGCTTTAATTTTCAACTCGTAATCAATACAATATTGATACAATTCATCCGGGCTTATTTTACCGTCTGGAATATGAACATTCTCCGGCAAAATATCGACATGATCGAACAAATGCTGATGCATAAAGTAATGGTAACTTTGGATATTGCTTTTATCCATAGGATAATACTCATCTAGGTTGAATGTAATCACATTTACAAAACTCAATCCCTCCTCTTTGTGCATGCGAACAAGCTCCTCATACACCTTAATGGGAGACGACCCTGTTGCCAACCCCAACACACAAGGTTGGTTTTTGGCCGCCTTCCCCCTAATCAAATCAGCAATTTCATGAGCCACCAAAATGGAGGCCTCATTGGAAGTTTTAAAGATAACGTTGTGGATTTTTTCAAAACGGGTTTCTTCAAACTTCCCTGCTTCCCTATATACGATACTGTTATAATCTGCAATATCCAGTTTCATGCTAAATTTCTTTTTAAATGATATGTTGATAAAACAAGCGGAAAATTGAACTCCCGCTTGCCTTTCTGCTAACTAAAATGAATATGAAAAAAATTTAAAAGTTAGATCCTCCGGTATCCCACCATAAACGCGTCCCTCCTGTATCGGGACCATTAAGATAGCCCATGGCAGTTTGCACATTGTCACCATTGGTATTGATTTCGCTATCCACGAAATTGATACGTCTAATTTGAACATCTGTATCTATTTCACCACCACTGTTGTTCACCACCACTGGAAATACTCTAGGATACCCTGTACGTCTAAATTCACTCCAAGCCTCTTGGCCATCAGGGAACATGGCAATCCATTTTTGGGTAATGATTTGTTCCAATTTTTCCTCATTGGTTCCCGCCACATTAAATGCCACAGTTACGTCACTTGGATATGCATAATCATTGTCGGGATTTAAAGCATCTATAAAATCATTTGGAGTACTTGTAGCATCCGCTAAATAAGCATCAGCACCACCAACACCAAATTGTGCAAAAGATGCCATCACACCCGCTTCATAATTAGCCTGAGCATCTCCTGCACCAGTCCAGCCCCTAAGAGCCGCTTCAGCTTTTAAGAAATGAATTTCAGCTGCCGTCATCCATACTTTTGAATCACCTTCAACTGCCTCGCCAATTAAAGAGTGGCTTCCGTATTGTGCTTTCGCTTCAATTTCAATTCCCTGTCTGATCCCTTTATAATCACCTAAGGTTTCATCTAGAGGCGCATCAAAAAACTTAGCAATTCTTGGATCATTGAATCCCTTTAGAATCGATTCCATTTCGGCACTCATACAGATATCACCCCAAACTTTACTGATGGTATAGATTGGGTGAACAAAACCTCCCATATCAATGGTCATAGTTTCATCTAGCAGCCCTGCATTACTGTTAAATGCTTTTTCACCTTCTGTTTGTGCCAAAGTTGGATTCACTTTAGACACTCTAATTGCCAAACGCAATCTCAAGGAATTCGCAAAAGTTCTCCATTTAGCAATATCTCCTCCAAAACTGGATTGATCGAAAGCTACAAATTGTGCATCTCCCACATATGCCTCCAAACCATCGATAGCTTCATCCAAATCAGCAAAGAAGGCTACATAAGCTTCTTCTTGCGAATCATATTGCCCAGTGGTTTCGTAATCGTTGTATTTTGTATAACGAATAGGTCCAAACACATCGGAAACACGATGCATAGCCATTACCTTAATGATGTTTGCCAAATACACAAATTTGTAGCCACTCTCATCTCCAGATAATTCCACTTGTTGCCAGATCTCACGAGCATATGGCATGACACCATTTCCGTTAGCCGCATCATATGCATCGCTCCAAATAAATCCGTTCCACCCATTTACCAAGGCGTAGGTTTGGTTATTGATATTTCCTGCAAAAGGTGTTGGCGCCGTCATATAACCAGAAAACACATCGGCATTCAAGTTTTGTTGCAATTGGTAGTTCCAAGCTGGTTCTACACGAATGACATTTGAAAACAATGGCGAAAAACGAGATCCAATATGGTTGTTTTGCTGCGTTAAACTGGCCTGGGAAATCCCATTTGGATCGGTATTGATATCCTCAAAATCCCCAGTACAATTTATCAAACTCATAGCCACTAGAGAGGCTAGGGTATATTTTGTTATGTGTTTCATAGCATTTTAGAAATTTACGTTAATGTTTAACCCGATGCTTCTAGTAGAAGGTTGGTTATAGATATCCACTCCCTGAAGTCCTAAACCTGTACTGGCAGCCACATTAGGATCGAACGGTGCATCTTTATAAAAGAAGAACAGATTATTGGCGATTAAAGAGAAACTGACATCATCAATAAACTTATCCTGAAGATTAAGTTTGTACCCTAAGGACAATTCTCTTAAGCTCACATTGGTAGCATCATATACATACTCACCCAACATACCATCTCTTCCACCAATAGTATTGAAATACTCCTGTGCTGTGATTTGAGAAGCCACACCACTTTCATCAACCACATCAACCATCCCTCCGTTGGTATTTCTAACATCAGCTGAAGCTTGAGACACTCCATACTTGTCATTTACGGCTTCGGTAACACTCATGACATCCCCGCCGAACTTTCCATCTATCAAAACATTTAAAGTGAAGTTCCCAAATTCAAACGTATTGTTCCAACCTAGAGTAAAATCTGGCTGGGCGTGAGCTACAGTTTCAAAATCGGTAGACATTAAGGTTCCTGAAGAATTGATTACAGGTGTGCCATTTTCGTCTCTTACCAAGGAACGCGCTTTAATGCTTCCAAAATCTTCTCCTTCAATTAAGGAATACTCATATCCATTCACTCCCCTAGCGGTAATAATTGCCTCACCATCCTGTAAAGATGGGTGTACAGAAATCACTTCATTATCGTTTTGAGCAAAATTCACAGAAGACTCCCAAGAAAATTTATCTGTCTGTACCGGCGTTGCATTCAACACAATTTCGAACCCTTCATTTGAAATTTCACCGGCATTTACAATGTTTTGTGAATATCCATTTGGATTTGGTTCAGCCTGGATATAAAAGATTTGATTGAAGGTATTGGTATTGTAATAAGTAAAGTCGAATCCTAAGCGATTGTTGAAAAAGCGCCACTCGGTTCCAATTTCAAAAGACTTTTGTCTTTCTGGCTCTAATGTTTCCCCTTCCAAAGGCGCAAAAGGTGCGGTTCCAATTCCCGTATTAGTAGCATTGATAGAGTTAAGAGGAATAGTAGCATACACTGGAATATCCGATCCAACTTCGGCATAAGATCCACGAATCTTAGCAAAAGAAATACCATCCGGCATATCGAACATTTCAGACAATACAGTCGTCAAACCAATCGATGGATAAAAGAAGGAATTAGAATCAGTATTCACCAACGTTGAAGACCAATCGCTTCTTCCAGTAACATCCAAGAATACCATATCCTTGAAACCAAAGTTGGCCGATCCAAATACCGACTGCACCTCTCTTCTGCCTACAGATTGGCGAATATTGTTGGTATTGGCAAAGTTGGCAATTGTAAAGACATTAGGATAAATCAAGCCAGCACCATCTCTTCCAGAATCCAAATAAACCTGATCACCGATCGTGTATTTTGTCAAACTAGATCCTAAAATTCCACTAAAGGTGAAATTCTCCGAAAAATCTTTATTATAGTTTAAAATGAAGTCGATGTACTGTTGTGAGTTTTCTGTTTTCTCAAGAATATAACGACCGTTATCCCCGGAGTTCACAGGATCTGTTCCCGCATATTGTCTTTTGTCAAAAGTGAAAAACGATTTATCGTAACTTCCTCTAGATTGCAAGGAAAGCGCATTTGTAATTTGATACTTAACAGACAGGTTTGCATATACACGCTGCGCAATATCCTTACTCGGACTTCTATGAATTAACCAATAAGGATTTTGTTGAATATTTTCGTCAAAAGACGTAGCATATTGATCCATTTGGTTCAAAGCCGTATTGAAATATTCATATTTGTTTTTATAAATATCTCTATCAATCCCTACAGGATGTAAATATACTCCCGTCAATGGGTTTGAATACAAACCATTGGTTGGACGGTTCCAAATACGTTGGTCTGATAAATTAATACTTGCAGACACATCAATTTTTTCATTTAAAAACTTCGCTGTTTCCCTAAGAGTAATATTATTTCTCACCAAACGGTTCTCAGGAATCACGCCTTCTCCAATAGTATTAGCATAAGAAAAATAGGTTTGGGCCTTTTGGTTCCCTGCTGTTAGCGACATGGAACTGATAGAAGTAAATCCTGTATTAAAGAAGTCTTTAGGGTCGTTAGACAAACCACCTACTTTATCTCCCCAAGATTTAGCATCTACTACCCTTCCATTTTCAGCTATGGGTTGTCCAACAGAAACACTTTGGTATTCCGATTGCAACTCAGGCAAAGACATCACATTGTCAACAGTAAAATTAGAAGTGAAGTTCACGGTTAAAGTTCCCTCCTTACCTTTTTTAGTGGTAATTAAAATCACCCCATTTGCCCCTTGACTTCCATACAAAGCCGAAGCCGAAGCTCCTTTTAAAACCGTCATGCTTTCAATATCATCTGGATTGATCATGGACATGACATCTCCTCCATCACGGTTTCCTGTTTGACTACCAAAAATATCTGTACCGGGTTCATTTCCGTTAGAACCGTTTCCACTATTAAGCATTGGAATACCATCAATTACATATAGCGGATCATTATCACTTGTAGAAGCATTCCCCCTCAAAACCACTTTAACAGCACCACCCAAACCAGAAGAACTTCTTGAAATGGTAACCCCGGCAGACTTACCAGACAAACTATTAATAGGGTTGGTTTGCTTCACTTTGGTAAGTTCATCACCACTTACCTCTTGCGCCGAATAGGTCAAGGCCTTTTTCTCTTTGGAAATCCCCAAAGCCGTAACAATTACTTCTCCCAACATCTCCGTATCTTCCGCCAATTGCACATTTATAACATTGCTATCTGCAACTGTGACCTTTTTGGTGGTCATTCCCAAATAACTAAAAGTAAGTACGTCACCAACCGATGCCGTTAAGGTATAATTACCATCAAAATCTGTTTGCGTCCCATGGGTAGTTCCTTCAACCAACACATTGACACCTGGAATAGGCATCCCGTTGGCCTGGGAAGTAACAGTTCCGGTCACTGTTTTTTCCTGCGCAAATGAGAAGTTTACAGCAAAAAATAACAATGAACACAAAAACGTCATTTTTAAATTGTGTTTCATAAAATGAATTGTTTAGTTGTTTATTGATGTCCAAAGTAACTAGGATGAAAAATATTAAGAAAAAAAATATATAAACGACAAGAATTAACACACAGACAACATTCTATTAACGATAAACGATTTCCTACAAATAAACAATTGTCATTTTTATTGCTAATCACATAATATATTTCTAAAATTGTCATAATTAATTAAAGAATCAACAACACAAATATTCATTTAAAACAAAAACCTCAACTCTTGCTTAACAAAAAAATAGCTAACAATATTCCTTTAAAGTATCATATCCTGTTTTGGTTGCTGTACTTTTCGTTTAATGTGGTACGATGGGGAAGCTATTTCAACGACTATTGGTACTCCTTAAAATCCAACCTTGTTGAATTTCCTATTCACATTATTGTGGTGTACATCAATGTATATTATCTCATTCCGAAATTCATTTTAAGGCGGAAATACAAAACCTACATAGCATGGCTCTTTGGTATCCTTATCTTAGTTTATTTGGTAAGAACGGGACTCAACTATCTTTTGGTAACCAAGGAAATTTGGCCAGAAGCCGAAGAGGCCGGAAAGTTCCTTGAGACCAACCACCTCATTGCCGTAATTTTGGGTGAACTTTATGTTTTGGCCTTTGTAACCGCCATACAATTGCTTATTGATTGGCCAATAGAACTAAGAAGAAATGAAGACCTTGCCAAGTTACAACTGAGCACGGAGTTGAAGTTTTTAAGAACCCAAATACAGCCGCATTTCTTCTTCAACACCTTAAACAACCTTTACGCGCTCACTTTACAAAAATCGGATGACGCTCCAAGGCTGGTGATTAAACTTTCGGACATTATGCAATATGTACTGTATGAAGTAAGCAGCTCCAAGGCCAATTTGCTTGAAGAAATCAACCATATCAATAATTATATCGACATAGAGCATATTCGTTTTAAGGATCGTATAGATTCTGAGCTTGATATTACTGGAGATATTGAAGACGTTCAGGTACCACCTCTACTGTTTTTATCATTTATTGAAAACTGTTTCAAACATGGTTTAAAAGGGAATGACAATATCAAGATTAATATGAGTTTTGAAATCCTTAATAAACACTATCTGGAATTCAAATTATCCAATACGTTTAACCCAGAAGTTGTTCAAGAAAACAACCATGGCATTGGGATTGCCAACACCAAACGAAGGTTAAATTTATTATTTTCTAATGATTATGTCCTTGAAACTGATATTTTAGACGACACTTATAACATTTACTTAAAAATTCCTATCCAATGAAAATTAAGTGCGTAATCATAGATGACGAATCGTTGGCCATTGAAGTGATAGAAAGTCACCTAAAAAACTTTGACCATGTAGAAATTTTGGGCACTTTCAATAATCCACTAAAGGCTTACAGCCTCTTGGAACAGGAAAAAATAGACATTGTTTTTCTGGATATCAATATGCCACAAATGTCCGGATTCACTTTTATCGAAAACCTAAATCACAAACCTCTTATTGTTATTACTACCGCTTACAGGGAATATGCTGTAAAGAGTTTCGAACTCAATGTTTTGGATTATTTGGTAAAACCCATCCCTTTTACTCGCTTTTTAAAAACCATGAATAAGGTGTACCAACAAGTCTATCTTAACAATGTAAGCAATGATTCCAACCTTCAACAGGAACCTCATATTTTTCTTAAGGTAAATAAAAAACTGATCAAGGTGAATTTGGGAGACATTCTATATATAGAAAGCCTTAAAGATTACGTAAAAGTCATCACAACCATGGGCGATTATGTGGTTCACAAATCCCTTACAGCTATTAGCGAGGAATTGCCTCAATCCAATTTCATCAGGGTACACCGATCCTACACCATTTCAATCAATAAAATTGTAGCCCTTGAAGGAAATACTATTGAGATTTCCAATAAAAAAATACCTATCGGAAGAAACTACCTTAAACAAACCAAAGAACGCATCTTCAATACCACTGAAGATATTGAAACCTAACTATTACTTAAAATTTAACTTATGTCTAAAGCTATAGATATGCCCATTGCACAAAAACAAAGCAGCTTATTCCCAATCCTGGTTATTGCCGGATTGTTCTTCATATTTGGATTCATCACATGGATCAACGGCGCCTTGATTCCCTTTATGAAAACCATCAACGAATTAACCGATGCCCAATCCTATTTGGTGGCCTCGGCCTCCTATATTTCCTTTGTGGTCATGGCACTTCCCGCCTCTTTTATCATTGGTAAAATTGGCTATAAAAAAAGTATGTCACTTGGACTAATCATCATGGCTTTGGGTGCTTTATTATTCATTCCTGCGGCCGAAGCCAGAACCTATTGGGTTTTTCTTACTGGAATTTTTATTCAAGGTGCAGGTATGACTTTATTGCAAACGGCCTCAAATCCTTACATCACAATTTTGGGACCTATTGAAAGTGCTGCAAAACGTATTGCTATTATGGGGATTGCCAACAAGGTTGCTGGCGCTTTGGGATCGGTGATTTTTGGAGCACTTTTACTTTCAGGAATTGATAACATCAAGGAACAACTAAGTACTGTGGATGCCACTGAAAAAGCATCTTTGCTCAATCAAATGGCCGATAGTGTGGTCATGCCATATATTGTCATGGCCCTAGTATTGTTCATTTTAGGAATATTGATAAGAAAAGTAAACCTTCCACATGTTGAAGCAGAGACAGAAGATTTAAAAGATGGTGAAACAGCAAAAGTAAGCATCTTCCAATTCCCTCATTTATGGTTGGGCGTAATTGCACTTTTTGTATATGTAGGGGCCGAAGTAATTGCTGGTGACACTATCATTTCTTATGGAATTTCATTAAACCTACCCGTTGAAGAGGCTAAATTCTTCACGCTTTTCACCTTAATGGCCATGGTATTCACCTATGCATTAGGCGTCTTTTTGATTCCTAAATACATCAGTCAGGTACTTGCCCTAAGAGTCAGTGCTGTATTGGGGATTTTGTTTTCCATCTGCATTTTATTGACCAGTGGTTTTACTTCTGTGCTGTTCGTTGCTGCATTAGGAATTGCTAATGCTTTGGTATGGCCGGCCATTTGGCCTCTAGCTTTAAAAGGCCTTGGAAAATTCACCAAAACCGGATCGGCTCTTTTAATTATGGCGATCTCTGGAGGCGCTTTAATCCCACCATTGTACGGAACCTTGGTTGACCATAAAAAGGAGGCTTTATTGGCCAGTGGTACGGATGCCTTAAATTCAGCTGCGGAAGCTTCCACCTCTAGCTATTGGATTTTAATTCCATGTTATGTTTTGATTCTTTTCTACGCCCTTTACGGACACAAAATAAGATTCAAAACCAGCTAATATTTTCTTTGATGAAAAATAGAATTGAAGCCGTTGACCTCTTAAGGGGATTTACCATTGTGGCCATGATTTTGGTCAACACCCCCGGAGATTGGAACCATGTGTACAAACCATTGTTACATGCAGAATGGAATGGACTCACGCCAACAGATTTGATATTTCCATTCTTCCTATTTATTGTGGGCATCTCTATCTATTTTTCGTATAAAAACAAACCCAACACAGTCCCAACCTATCGAAAAATAACCATTAGAAGTTTAAAACTGATTGGCTTGGGACTCTTTCTAAACCTATTTGTCCCATATCTCCCATTTATTACGGACTTAAGCACTTTTAGAATTCCGGGAGTTTTACAACGGATTGGAATCGTCTTTTTGATTTCCTCCATCTTATATCTGAATTGCAAACCAAGAACGCTGCTTTTTATCAGCATAGCCATTTTACTGTCCTATTCCATTTTTTCAGGATGGATTCCTTTTCCAAACGGTACATTGCCTAGCTTGGATAGAGCACCAAATAATTGGGCCAATTATATAGACCTTAAAGTTTTTGGGCAGCATATGTGGCAAGCAGATTACGACCCAGAAGGATTACTGAGCACATTGCCTTCCATCGTAAGTTGCGTTACTGGTATTCTCATCGGGAAACTTTTGGACGGACCAACGCCATTAAGATATTTGACCGGAGCAATTGTGATACTTTTGGCAACGGGATATTTATTGAGTATTTGGATTCCCATCAACAAAGCTTTATGGAGCAGCAGCTTTGTACTAGTCACCTGTGGTTGGGGATCACTTATCCTCACCATTATATATTATATTACCGATGTGAGGAAACTATCTTTCGGGTCCATATTTAAACAGGTTGGCATGAACGCCATAGTCATTTACTTCCTATCAAGTTTGATTTCAAAGTCGTTTTACTTGATTCCTACTGGCGAATCACATAATGTACATTCATGGCTTTACCAAAAGTTCTTTACGTTTTCCACTATTCCGCAGGAACTCTCATCTTTACTTTATGCCCTGTCGGTTGTTTTAAGTTATATAGCGTTGGCCCATTTACTCTATAAAAGAAAAATTTTCATCAAGGTCTAACAGCCATACTTGCAAAAGCAACTTGTTTAAAATAACAATCACGCCGTTAAAGATTGTTCAACCTAAAACAACATAAACAAGAGCTATCAACATCAAAACACCAACATAAGACATAACATCCTGAAAGTGTTTTGTTAAACTCAAACACAAATTCAATTTAATTGACGGATAAAATTTCAGCCCACACTATTTGGTAATCAAATATATAATCGTAAATTTGCAAACTCTTTTTGAGAGAGGAATGTTTAATTTAAATTAATTAGTGTGGACACATTAAGCTACAAAACTATTTCAGCAAACAAAGCTACTGTAAACAAAGAGTGGGTTTTGGTTGATGCTGAAGGTCAGACTTTAGGTCGTTTAGCTTCAAAAGTTGCAAAACTTTTAAGAGGTAAACATAAGCCTAACTTCACACCACACGTTGATTGTGGAGATAACGTAATTGTTATCAATGCAGAGAAAATCAACTTGACAGGAAACAAGTGGAACGACAAAACTTACATTCGTCACACAGGTTACCCAGGTGGTCAAAGAAGTTTAACTGCTACCGAGATGTTTGGAAAAGATCCAGCTAGGTTAGTAGAAAAATCAGTAAAAGGAATGTTGCCTAAAAACAAATTAGGAGCAAACTTATTCCGTAATCTAAATGTTGTTGTTGGTGCAGCTCATACTCATGAGGCTCAAAAACCAAAAACAATTAACTTAAACGAATTCAATTAATGGAAGTAATTCACAAAATCGGCCGTAGAAAGACGGCTGTTGCTCGTGTGTATGTAGCCCAAGGTTCTGGGAACATCACGGTTAACAAAAAAGACATGGCGGTTTATTTTCCTACTGCAACTTTACAGTACAAAGTAAACCAACCTTTGACCATGACTAACAATGATGGCAACTTTGACATTACTGTTAATGTATATGGCGGTGGTATTACCGGTCAAGCAGAAGCTATCCGTTTGGCAATTTCTCGCGCTTTGTGTGAGGTAGATGCAGAAAACAGATTGACTTTAAAGCCAGAAGGTTTATTGACAAGAGACCCAAGAATGGTAGAGCGTAAGAAATTCGGTCAGAAGAAAGCTCGTAAGAAATTCCAGTTCTCTAAACGTTAATCCCACAGTAAAAGAAACAACCCAGTTTTTGTTGTCCATAGCCTGTTAAGGCTAGGATTTAGTTTAGCATCTAAATGGACAAGGCGAACGCAACGCGTGACCACTTGCCCATTGCTAATCAACAGAACGTAAACTATTACAAAATGGAAAAAGTAGAAGTAAAAGAATTATTAGAAGCAGGTGTACATTTTGGTCACTTGACCAGAAAGTGGGATCCAAACATGGCTCCTTACATCTACATGGAGCGTAACGGCATCCATATCATCAATCTTTACAAGACAGCTGCAAAAATCGAAGAAACTGCTGAAGCTCTTCACAAAATTGCTGCTTCTGGAAAGAAAATCTTATTTGTAGCTACAAAAAAGCAAGCAAAAGACATCGTTGCTGACAAAGCAGGCGCTGTAAACATGCCATACATCACTGAAAGATGGCCAGGTGGAATGTTGACCAACTTTGTAACTATCAGAAAAGCTGTTAAGAAAATGGCTTCTATCGATAGAATGAAAAAAGATGGAACTTTCAACACTCTATCTAAAAAAGAGCGTTTACAAGTTGACCGTTTAAGAGCTAAGTTGGAGAAAAACTTAGGTTCTATCAGCGACATGACTCGTTTGCCAGGAGCTTTGTTTGTAGTGGACATCAAACGTGAGCACATTGCAATTAAAGAAGCACAAAAATTAAACATTCCAATCTTTGCAATGGTTGATACCAACTCTGACCCACGTCAAGTTGATTATTTGATTCCTTCAAATGATGATGCTTCAAAGTCTATAGATAAAGTTTTATCTCTTGTTACTTCAGCAATCGCTGACGGTTTATCTGAAAGAAAATCAGACAAAGCTGTAAAAGAAGAAGGTAAAACTTCAGCAAAGAAATCAGCAAAAGCTAAAGTTGCTGGTGACGAAGAAGAATAAGATAACATTTACAAAACACAAATAAGTCGTTTAATTCTTTTCTTTGTTGAAAATTAATTGAACGACTTTTTTTTAAAAAATTCAAATACTTATGGAAGGTACAGTAAAAATTACAGCTGCTGAAGTAAACAAGTTGAGACAGGCTACTGGAGCCGGTATGATGGACTGTAAAAAGGCTTTGGTTGAGGCTGAAGGTGATTTTGACAAAGCCATTGAGGTTTTACGTAAGAAAGGTCAAAAAGTAGCAGAAAAGAGAGCTGACAGAGATTCTTCTGAAGGTGCTGCTGTTGCTAAAGTAAATGACGACAACACTGCTGGTGTTGCGATCGTTTTAGGATGTGAAACTGACTTCGTTGGTAAAAACGAAAACTTTGTGGCCCTTGCCAACCAATTGGCTGACTTGGCCCTTACCGTAGATTCTAAAGACGCTTTATTGGCTGCTACAATCGACGGAATGACTGTTGCTGACAAATTAACTGAGCAAACTGGTGTAATTGGTGAAAAACTAGACATCACTGGATTTGAGAAATTGGAAGCTCCATACGTTGGTTCTTACGTACACATCAACAAAATTGCTGCTTTAGTTGGATTGTCTGCTAAAGTTGACAACGCTGATGTATTGGTTAAGGATGTAGCTATGCAAGTAGCTTCTATGGGTGCAACTACGTTATCTTACAAAGATTTCGATCCTGCTTTTATCGCTTCTGAAACTGAAGCTAGAATTGCAGTAATCGAAAAAGATAACGAAGAGTTGGCTCGTTTGGGTAAAACCCTTAAAAACGTACCTAAGTTCATCTCTATGGCTCAATTGACTCCAGAAGCATTGGCTGAAGCTGAAGAAGAAGCTAAAGCGCAATTGAAAGCTGAAGGTAAGCCAGAACAAATTTGGGACAAAATTTTACCAGGTAAAATGGAGCGTTTCATTTCAGACAACACTACTCTAGACCAAGAGAAATGTTTGTTGGATCAAAACTTCATCAAAGATGAAAAAATGAACGTTGCCAAATATGTGGAATCTTACGGAGACGTAGTAATCACAGATTTCAAACGTGTAAGCGTAGGATAGTCTAGTACTGTTCAAAATATTTAAAAAAGCTTCTCCTTACGAGAAGCTTTTTTTATAACCCAAAAACAAAAAAATTACGTAGTTTTGCTAAACTTAAAAAAGTACTGTAAATAAGCTGCTCTTAACTTGTTTATCTACTGAGCAAAAGACACTTAAAGTTTGCAGCTTCTTTAAAACAAATCGTCTCAAACTAATGAAATACAACAGAATACTTCTAAAATTATCTGGAGAAGCACTAATGGGGAGCCGCCAATACGGCATTGACCCTGTAAGATTGGCCGAATATGCCGAAGACATTAAATCCATAACAGACAAAGGCGTTGAAGTTGCCATTGTTATTGGAGGAGGAAATATTTTTAGAGGTGTGGCTGGTGCCAGCAATGGTATGGATCGTGTACAGGGAGACCACATGGGGATGTTGGCTACTGTTATCAACGGATTGGCATTACAAAGTGCCCTGGAAAACTCTGGGATTCCTACACGCTTGCAAACAGCTATCAAAATAAATGAAGTGGCCGAACCGTTCATTCGTCGCAAAGCCATCCGTCATTTGGAAAAAGGTCGTGTGGTAATTTTTGGTGGTGGAACGGGAAACCCATATTTCACTACAGATTCTGCCGCTGTATTGCGCGCCATTGAAATAGAAGCCGATGTCATCCTTAAAGGAACTCGTGTTGACGGAATTTATAATGCCGATCCAGAAAAAGATGAGACCGCAGTAAAATTCGACCATATTACTTTTGACGACGTTTTACAAAGAGGTTTGAAAGTCATGGACACAACAGCCTTTACCCTTAGCCAAGAAAACCAATTGCCAATTATTGTATTCGATATGAATACCAAAGGCAATTTGCTAAAAGTGATTTCTGGCGAAAACATCGGAACCAAAGTAAACCTATAGCCCCTTACCACGAAGCTTATTTTTTGTAATCACATTAAATTTCAAAGAACATGAACGAAGAGATTCAATTTATATTAGATGCTACCAAAGAAGCCATGGATGGTGCCATTAGGCACTTGGAAAAGCAATTCGTTAACATTAGAGCAGGAAAGGCAAGCCCTGCAATGCTTGGTAGCGTTATGGTAGATTATTATGGTTCTCAAACACCTTTAAACCAAGTTGCCAACGTAAACACTCCAGACGGAAGAACGATTACGGTACAACCTTGGGAGAAGAACATGCTCCAGGAAATTGAGCGTGGCATCATGTTGGCCAACATTGGCTTCAACCCAATGAATAACGGTGACACTATTATCATCAATGTACCGCCTTTAACCGAAGAGCGTCGTAAAGAATTGGTAAAACAAGCCAAAACTGAAGCTGAAGATGCCAAAATTGGGGTAAGAAGCGCGAGAAAAGATGCCAATAATGACATCAAAAAACTTACTGAAGTATCTGAAGACCTTCAAAAAAATGGTGAAATTGATGTACAAGGAATGACCGATAAGTACGTTAAGAAAATAGATGAGCTTTTGGCTGTAAAAGAAAAAGAGATCATGACGGTATAAAAGAAAGCGACATCAATTGTCGCTTTTTTTAGATGCCTTTTAATAACCATTTCGATATTCTACATGCGTAAGCACTGCATTTCCTTATTTATTGTTCTATGCTCTATCGCCGTACAGTCGCAAACCGCACCAACAGACTCCTTAAATAGCACCAAACAAGACTCCATAAAAAGGAAGGCTTTTATAACCAATATTGGCAACGGTTATTTCCCTACCAAATATTTCAATTTTGATTTGAGATATTTAGTAAAATTTAACCAATACGAAGGCTTTCGTACAGGTATGGGAGCAGTTACCAATGACGCCTTTTCAAGCAGATACCGTGCCACCGGATATCTGTCTTACGGATTTAGAGACGACCGATGGAAATACAGCATTGGTGGAGGCACAAGGGTGAGACCGCGTTCCAACACTTGGATCAATGTGGCCTACACAGACGATCTTCAGGAAACGGGAAGTTCCACCTTTTTAACGGACAAACGCTTTTTTCAACTGTTTCAACCACGATTGCTTAACATTGATCTGTTCCACCGATTGATCAATCGGACTATTTCCTTGGAACACCGCATTTCGCCACGCTTGCTCACAGAAATCCAATTGGCCAGCACCGATGTTTTGCCAACCTATGGCTATTCCTTTGTGGTGGATGACAAGGCCTATCATGATTTCGATTTGACCACTTCAATTGTATCCCTGCAATGGAGTCCATTTAGTAGATACGAATATGTTGACGATAAGTTGAGGGAACTTAAAAAGGGATTTCCACAGTTTACCCTGCAATACACCCAGAGTTACAAGAACATCTTTGATGGCAACTTCAATTTCTTAAAATTAGATTTCAGAAGTATCTATCAAATTGTATATCCTAATGCTTCGGAAACAAAATTCACATTGCGTGCCGGAATTGCAAAAGGAAAGGCACCGCTAACCCATTTGTACCACACCTACCCCAACAACATCACCAAGGAAACCATTTTACAACGTTTCTCTGTAGCGGGACTGAACAGTTTTGAGACCATGTACTTCAATGAGTTTTTCTCAGATAGATTTACAACCTTTCAAATCAAACATTTCTTTAAGCCCTTTAAAATCACTGAACGTTACCAACCGCAATTGGTATTGATTACGCGCTATGCCCTCGGTGACATGGACCATATTGAACGACACCAAAATGTTACTTTTGGAACTTTGGATAAAGGCTATACCGAATCTGGTCTTGAAATCAACAAACTATTGTTCGGCTTTGGGCTAAGTTTTGCCTATCGCTATGGCGCTTATCACTTACCAAGGGAAGAAGATAACATTGCCGTAAAGTTTACTTTCAACCTCACCCTTTAACAGAATTAAATACCCTATTTTGCAACCAGTTCCTTAGGTTTTTCCTACCTTTGTCGCCTGTTTTTATCAAGCTATGCTCAAACTATTTACAACAGGCTTTTGGGAAGTCATTGCAAGACTTATTTTACGTAACAAAGTTGCCATTTTAATTGGTATTGTAGCGGTTACGTTGTTTTTCAGTTATCAATGGAAATACATGCGCTTCACCTATACCGAAGCCAATTTATTGCCAGATGACCATGAGGTAAATATTACCTACAACAATTTTCTTGACATCTTCGGAGAAGAAGGAAACCTGATTGTAATTGGAGTGAAGGATTCCACCTTGTTTACCGTGGAAAAACTCAACGCTTGGAACCAACTCTCCGAAAGTTTTAAGCCTTATGAAGAAGTAGAAACCGTAGTTTCCATAAAAGATCTTCAAAAGCTTGTCAAAAACACCGATGAGCAAAAATTTGATTTGGAACCTTTCATCAAGGATTCCATTCATTCCATGTCACAGATTGACACCCTAGAGCAAGAGCTTTTTGAACAATATCCTTTTTATGACAATTTCCTTTTCAATAAGGAAACGAAAACGGTGAGATCGGCCATTTACATGAAAAAGGACATTGTAAATACGTCTCTTAGAAAAGATTTTATAGAGCAAATTCTGGAACCAAAAATTGCAGAATTTGAAGCTGCCAACAACCTCGATGTAAGAGTCTCTGGGATGCCTTACATCAGAACGTTGAATGCCAAAAGTATCATTGATGAAATTGGATTGTTTATTGGAGCTGCCCTTTTGGTAACGTCCGTAATCTTCTTTTTCTTTTTTAGGTCCTTTAGAGCCACCTTTATTTCGCTAATCGTAGTGTGTATTGGGGTAATGTGGACCTTTGGCCTCTTAGGTTTGTTGAAGTATGAGATCACGGTTTTAACAGCCTTAATTCCACCATTAATTATCGTTATCGGGATTCCTAACTGTATATTCCTCATCAACAAGTTTCAGCATGAGGTGAAATTGCACGGAAACAAGGTAAAATCGCTTCAGCGTGTCATTACAAAAATTGGAAATGCCACCTTGATGACCAACATTACCACGGCTTCCGGTTTTGCCACCTTTATCCTTACAGAAAGTAAGCTTTTAAAGGAATTTGGTATTGTAGCCTCTTTAAGCATTTTGGGCATTTTTGTGCTATGTTTATTGATCATTCCAATTATCTACACTTTCTTGCCGCACCCAAAAGATCGCCACCTAGAGCACTTAAACAAACGTTGGATAGGCACTTTCGTAGAATGGATGGTACGTATGGTAAAAGAGCACAATATTGCTATTTATTCCATTTCGTTGATTTTGATCATGGCCAGCATTATTGGGATTTACCAAATTAAAATCTCAGGAAGCTTAATTGAAGACATGCCAAAGGACACCGAATTCTTTGACGACATCAGATTCTTTGAAAGTGAATTTGATGGTATCATGCCTTTGGAAATCATGGTGGACACAAAACGCAAAAAAGGGGTAATGAAGTTGAGCATTCTGAAACGTATGAGTGAGTTGGAGGAAGTCATCAATGAAACTCCGGAATTGTCCAAACCTATTTCTGTAGTAAGTTTGTTGAAATATTCAAAGCAAGCTTTTTACAATGGCAACCCAAAATACTATCAATTGCCAACCAGTCAGGAAAATAATTTCATTCTATCCTATGCCAAAAACTCATCTTCGGATGTGGATTTAATGAAAAACTTTGTGGACAGCACAGGTCAATATGCCCGTATCACCACGTTCATGAAGGATATTGGCACCGACAGAATGGAGCGTATTGAAGAAGATTTACAAACTAGAATTGACAAAGTATTCCCTGAAGAACAATACACCATAACCCTTACAGGTAAAGCATTGGTATTCCAAAAAGGAACCAAGTACTTGGTGAAAAACTTGATCATTTCATTGTCCTTGGCCATCTTCTTAATATCATTGTTTATGGCCTATATGTTCCGTTCGTTCAAGATGATTATAGTGTCATTAATCCCTAACCTATTGCCGTTGTTGGTAACCGCTGGTTTGATGGGATTCTTGGGAGTTCCAATCAAGCCTTCAACCATCTTGGTATTTAGTATTGCCTTTGGAATTTCGGTAGATGATACCATTCACTTTTTGGCAAAATACAGACAGGAATTGCAAGCCAACCATTGGAAAATCAGAAAATCGGTATTTGGAGCATTGCGTGAAACTGGAGTGAGTATGTTCTATACCTCCATTGTATTGTTCTTTGGATTCTCGGTATTTACCATTTCAAGTTTTGGAGGAACGGTAGCATTAGGAGCATTGGTGTCCACCACTTTGTTGTTCGCCATGTTATCCAATTTATTGCTGCTGCCATCTTTATTGCTATCCTTGGAAAGAAGTATTGCCAACAAGGAAGTTTTAAGAGAACCTTCTATCAACATTATTCCAGAGGAAGACGAAGAGGACCAGATTTAAACTTTATATACATACTATAAACATTGGAATTTGTCTTTTTAGGAAGCCAAATTCCTTGTTTTAAGTATTCACGTTTCCAATTATTTCAACTATAAAATATCCAACTATACTTTACTCGAATGAAAAAACTAACTTCAAAAATAATCGGAATTGGAGTATTACTTTTGATTATCTCTTGTAAAACTTATACAATCCCAACCGATAGTTTTCGTGAACAAATGATTACATCTAAGTCTGAGAATATGAAGAATGTTATGATAAATAATCCATTGACTTATGGAAATATCAAATATTCTGCAAATAACATCGACAGACTTATTGTATTTGATAAAGAAGGAAATCAGCTGTATTTGGAAAACTCACCATCAATTGAAATGAGAGTGACTCATCGCAACGGTAAAAAATACATTGTATATTTCGATACGGTTATTTTAGAAAATGATACCCTAAAAGGAGGTCGTTCACGTTTTATACAAGGGCTTACTAGGCAAATACCAATGGACAGTATTGTAAAAATAGAAGTTCAGGATGGTGGCAAAAAATTCAATTATAAATCTTAACACAATTATTGGGTTATATTTTATCTAATGACTGTAATCAAATAAATAACAGTTTAAAGAGACTTTTATAATTCTACAAACCCTTGAAGTATTTAAATAGCAATTATCGATAAAAATGCCGTTTGGCTTTTTTATCTTTGCAGTTCAAAATTTAAAACCAATAACCTATTTGCAATTGAAGCCGACTTGTTTACAACTGCTTCCATGCAAATAAGCTTTAAAATAATATTGATTTAGAAATGAAATCACATACAATTGCCGACTTATTATCGCAGGATATCACATTTCATGACATAGAAATTAAAGGTTGGGTACGTACCTTTAGAGCCAACAGGTTTATCGCCTTAAACGATGGTTCTACAATCCACAACATTCAATGTGTCGTGGATTTTGAAAACATCGATCCTTCTACCCTAAAACGCATTACCACTGGGGCTGCAGTTCACATTGTAGGGGAATTGGTAGAAAGCCAAGGAAAAGGACAACGTGTGGAAATCCAGGTAAAGACCATTGAAATCTTAGGAGATTCCGATCCAGAAACCTATCCTATTCAACCTAAAAAGCATTCCTTCGAATTCTTACGTGAGAATGCACACTTACGCACAAGAACCAATACGTTCAGTGCCGTGATGCGTTTGCGTTCATCATTGTCATTTGCTATTCACAAGTACTTTAACGAGAATGGTTTTTACTATATGCATGCGCCTATTATTACAGGTAGTGACGCTGAAGGAGCCGGAGAAATGTTTAGAGTAACCAATTTGGACTCTAAAAAACCTCCTTTAAATGAAACTGGAGAAGTAGATTACAGCAAAGATTTCTTTGGAAAGGAAACCAATCTGACAGTATCGGGTCAATTGGAGGCCGAAACCTACGCTATGTCCTTAGGGAAAGTGTACACTTTTGGACCTACCTTTAGAGCAGAAAACTCCAATACTTCAAGACACTTGGCAGAATTCTGGATGATTGAACCAGAAGTAGCATTTATGGACTTGGCAGGCAACATGGACCTTGCTGAAGATTTCATGAAATACGTTATCAACTACGTGTTGGAAAACAACATAGACGACCTTCAATTCTTGGAGCAACGTTTGTTGGACGAGGAGAAAACCAAGCCTCAAGCCGAGCGCAGCGAAATGAGCCTTATTGAAAAATTGAAGTTTGTTGTAGACAACAATTTCAAGCGTGTAAGTTATACTGAGGCCATCGATATTCTAAGAAATTCGAAACCAAACAAAAAGAAGAAATTCAACTATATCATTGATGAATGGGGTGCAGACCTTCAAAGTGAGCATGAGCGTTTCCTTGTTGAAAAGCACTTCAAGTGCCCTGTTATCTTGTTCGATTATCCAGCCAACATCAAGGCCTTTTACATGCGCTTGAACGACGACGGCAAAACTGTTCGTGCTATGGATATTTTATTCCCTGGAATTGGAGAAATTGTTGGTGGCGCACAACGTGAAGAGCGTCTGGATGTATTAAAACAAAAAATGGCTGCCATTGGCATTCCAGAAGAAGAGCTTTGGTGGTATTTAGATTTACGCAAGTACGGAACTGCGGTTCACTCTGGCTTTGGACTTGGCTTTGAGCGTTTAGTAATGTTCGCCACAGGAATGACCAATATTAGAGACGTCATCCCTTATCCAAGGACGCCTCAAAACGCCGAGTTTTAATAAAAAATTAGCATAAAAATTCCCAAAACAACCTATGTTTACATTTTAATATAGGTTGTTTTTTTTACCTTTATCCGAAAGCAAATTTACCTTATGCTCAAGCAGTATTTACAGTTTAAATTATCGCAAAAACTATCGCCGCAACAAATTCAATTGATGAAATTGATCCAATTGCCTACACAGGCATTTGAGCAGCGTTTGAAGCAAGAACTGGAAGAAAATCCTGCCTTGGAAAGCGGAAAGGAAAAACACGAAGATTACGAGGATACCTTTGAGGAATTTGACAATTCTGCCGATGAGATCAATGATAATGAAACCATCACCGCAGAAGACATTAATGTAGACGATTACCTGAGCGATGATGACATCCCTGACTACCGTACACAAAGCAACAACTACAGTAGTGACGACGAAGAAAAAAGTGTGCCCTATGCCGCCGGAACATCGTTTACACAACATTTGACCAACCAACTCAATACCTTCAGGCTTTCGGATGAAGAAATGGACATTGCCGAATTCTTGGTTGGAAGCATTGACGAAAGTGGTTATATACGACGTTCTTTAAACGATATTGTAGATGACCTAGCCTTTACCCAAAATATCTTTACAGAGGTAGAAACCGTAGAAAAAGTGCTTCATACGGTCCATTTATTAGATCCCGCAGGTGTTGGCGCCAGAAATTTACAGGAATGTTTGAGCATTCAACTTCATCGCAAAGAAAAAACTCCAGACGTAGAATTGGCCATTGATATTATAGACAATGCTTTTGAGCAATTCACCAAAAAGCACTACAAAAAGCTGCTTCAAAAATTCGATGTTACCGAGATACAGCTTAGGGATGCTATAGAGGAAATAGAACACCTCAATCCAAAACCGGGAGGCTCTTATTCTGGCGGCAATAAAATGGTGGAACATGTGGTGCCAGATTTTGCTATTAGGATTGTGGATGGCGAATTGGAATTGACTCTTAATGGAAGAAACGCCCCTGAATTACATGTTTCCAGAGAATACAGCAACATGATGAAGGGCTATAAAGAAAGTAAGGACAAGTCTAAACAACAAAAGGATGCCGTGCTATTCATTAAGCAGAAACTGGATGCTGCCAAATGGTTTATCGAAGCCATAAAACAACGTCAGCAAACCCTTTTTGTGACCATGAGTGCCATTATGGATTATCAGCAAGAATACTTCCTTACAGGGGATGAGCGTAAGTTGAAACCGATGATTCTTAAAGACATTGCCGACAATATTGGCATGGATGTCTCTACCGTATCACGTGTGGCCAACAGTAAATATGTAGATACCCCTTATGGAACCAAGCTCATCAAAGAATTCTTTTCAGAATCCATGACCAATGACCAAGGAGAGGAAGTTTCAACCAAGGAAATAAAAAAAATCCTAGAAACGGTTATAGAAGAAGAAGACAAACGCAAACCACTTACTGACGAAAAATTGGCATCTATTCTAAAGGAAAAAGGCTATCCCATCGCCCGAAGAACCGTCGCGAAGTACAGAGAACAATTGGATTTTCCTGTGGCGAGGTTACGTAAAAAAATATAGTTCTAAGGGTTTACATTCCCTCTTTCCAAAAATCAAACTAATTGGATTAATTTCAATTGCCAAGAGTTCTTATAAATCAATAAGGAATGCTATCTTGTAACCATAATTGAAATTCCAAACCCAAAGACTGCTTCCTTGCATGCTAAGAGCCATTTCATTTATATTTCACCCCGTTCTAATGCCTCTTTTAGGGGTACTTTTTTACTTTTCCAGAACGCCAAGGTACATCCCTGAACCCATTGTAAAAGCGAAGTTGTTTTCCGTTACCATACTAACCATTGTACTTCCTATTCTATTATTTTATCTATTAAAAACACTTAAGAAAATAGATTCGTTTCATTTGGAGACTACTAAGGAAAGGGTGCTTCCGTTGGTATTGCAGTGTGCTATTGTCATTTTAATTTTCACTAGGGTATTACCCCAAAACGAAATCCCAGAGCTTTACTTTTTCTTTATCGGCATTCTATGCTCAACCCTAACTTGCTTGATTTTGGCCCTCATGGACATCAAAGCTAGTATCCATATGATTGCTGCAGCAGGATTTTTTATGTTTGCCGTTGCCATTGGGATCCATTTTCAGATAAATATTAATGGAAGTATTGCCTTTATGTGCATCGTTTTAGGTGCTATAGCTTCATCTAGGCTTCATATGAAAGCCCATACGCCGATTGAATTGCTAATTGGATTTTTTATAGGCTTTTTACCGCAGTTGATAATGCTCAATTATTGGCTATAGAAAATAGAACATTAAGCCAATTTTCAACGTAGTCATGTCTAAGGCTTCATTGTCCACCCGAACATCCCCAAAAATAGAATTTAAGCCATAATAAAGATGAAGGTTGAAATCGTCATAGCCAGCACTTAAAGTAAGCCCATACTGGAAGGCATTAAAATCATCATTGTTTTTGTATTTAAACGTCCCTAGGCTTCCTTCGTATCTAGAAGTATCGTAAAACACGTACCCCAGCTTAAATCCCGTATAAATACGCCAAAAACTATACGATTGGGCTGTTGATGTACGCCAGCGAATTTCAAAAGGGACTTCGATGACATAAGTAGAAAATTTATTTTTTGAATATGGGTTTTCGCTATCATCAATAATGCTATAACTAAAACCGCGATTTGGTTCATTAATTATAGCCATATTTTGACGGTAATTATTAAATGCAAATCCAAGTCCTAAACCAAAGGCTACGTTACGTCTTTTATTGATGGGCATATCGCGAACAAAGCCCAAATGTAATCCATAAGAAAAGCCTGTTTGTGACAAACCAGAAGGCTCCTTGACCAACCAATTATAGGTTACCCCAGCATAAAACTGATCTTCCCTGTACTTGGTATCAACCACAACAGAATCGGAAAGGACCTGACAAAATCCCAAACCAGAAAAGCAAACTATAAAAAAGGTGGTTAGCAAGTGTTTCATTGTAACAAATATAGGAGAATAAACTTTTGAGAGTTAAAGTCAGGATATAAAAAAACATCCTGATGCAAGCACCAGGATGTTCTCCATATTTTTAACAAATAAAATTATTTAATCTTTATTTTGGGAAATATCACCATTTCTGGTTGTGTAGTTAATCTTCAAGGCATTCACCTTTCTAAGTTCTGTCTTGATATCACCAACAATTCCCATGTTTACGTCCTTATCAACTTTCAATGCAGTAGTTAAATAAGGCACTAACTCTTCACGCTTAGAAGCGCGTTCAGCTTCAATAAAAGCTTGGATATCGCTTACATCCGCAAACTTATCGTTTAACTGGATGCGGGCTTCTTTACCAAACGTGCTTTGAAATCTATCAGATGGTTTACCTGCGTAGATATACATAATCAAGTCTTTTTTGTCAAGTTTCTCAACTTGGTCTGCAAATGGCAGATCGTTTTTCACTTTTAATGTAGTATCACGCATTACGGTAGCAACCATAAAGAAGAACAAAAGCATAAATACAATATCGGGTAGAGATGCTGTTGAGATCGCCGGTAAATCGCCTGATTTTTTCTTTTTAAATTTAGACATAAAATTGTGTTTTCTAAATTACTATTGAACTTCAGATAATTTTTGAGGATACTCAAGTTTTATCTTCTCGATCTTTTCCTTTAACTTCTCACTCTTAAATTCCGGTGAACGGGAGTCATCGTAAGCAAGTTCCATTTCGTGGAATGGTCTTCCAAACAATTCCTGAGCACGACGATTTCTCAATTCGTTATAGGCAGCCACCAATTCATTTTGTACAGAAATATACATTGCGTATGATGTTTCTCTCTCATTTTTAAGGGAGATAATTGCCTTATCAGGGTTATCAGAAGATTTAGGATCTTTCTTTCCTTTACAGTAGCCACAAGCATCTTCGCCTGCTCCACCACCATTATCTAAAAATTCAACAGCTGCCTTTCTTAAATCCTTCAACTCCATCAATTCGTCCTCTACCAACAATTGATCATTTTTATTGATTAACACCGTAAAAATGTTTTTTTGTTTAATTACTGGTGGCTCAACTTGACTATCATCTATTGGCGGTAACTTTCTACTCAAACCTGTATCGGTTTCAATAGTGGTTGTTACCAAGAAGAAAATAAGAAGTAAGAACGCAATATCAGCCATCGATCCTGCATTTACTTCGGGTGCTGCTCTTTTTGCCATAATTACTTAATCATTTTTTTAACACCTGCCAACAACATAGATGCTGCTGCAGCGATAATTAGAATGTAGAACGCAATTAATCCAGCGCCCGCCATGTGCGACTCAGTTTCTGTAGCCACTTGGTTGTTGTATTTGTATACTGTAGTATCTCCTCCAGAAACGGCGTAAGCTACAATCAGTATAGCAGCAAAAAGTCCAACTCCTATCAAAGTTCCTTTAAGGGAGGCAGTGTGTGTTACTAAGTTTTTCAATACGAAGAACACTACAAACGCTAAGATAATCCCTAAAACAACGTAAGCAATATATGCGATAGGGTCAACAATTGCTGTATCTCCTTCCAAAGCAGCTGCCTTTATAGCATCATCTCCTTCACCTATAATACGGCCCAAGAAAATAACACCTAAAACGCTTAAGATAGCTACTAGTATTCTTAAAATTTTGTGTAAACCCATAGTTAATAAAAATTATTGCGGATTATTTTTTGTATCTGATCAACATATCCATTAAAGTAATAGATGCATCTTCCATATCGTTAACGATGCTATCAATTTTAGCAATAATGTAGTTGTAGAAAATTTGAAGGATGATAGCTACGATAAGTCCAAATACCGTTGTTAAAAGTGCTACTTTAATACCTCCCGCTACCAATGATGGTTGCATATCACCAGCTGCTTCAATTTTATCGAATGCTTGAATCATCCCGATTACAGTTCCCATGAACCCTAACATCGGTGCCAAAGCGATAAATAATGAAATCCAAGAAACGTTCTTCTCTAATTGTCCCATTTGAACACCACCGTAAGCTACAACAGCTTTTTCAGCAGCATCGATACCTTCATCATGTCTATCCAAACCTTGGTAGAAGATAGAGGCAACAGGCCCTTTTGTGTTTCTACAAACTTCCTTAGCAGCTTCAATACCTCCAGATTGTAAAGCATCCTCTACATTCTTGGTTAATTTCTTAGTATTCGTAGTAGATAAGTTCAAAAAGATAATTCTTTCGATTGCAATAGCCAATCCTAAGATCAAACATAGCAATACAATCCCCATAAATCCAGGACCACCTTCAATAAAACGCTTCTTAAGCTCTTGGTGGAATCCAAGAGTCTCTTCAGCAGGAGCAGCAGATTCGTCCTCTTGTGTTACAGTGGCAACAGTTGCAGTAGCTGCGCTAGTAGTAGTGTATGCATTAGCATTAACAGTTCCGAAAGCCATGGTTCCTGCTATGGCTAGGATAGAAAATAGTCTTTTCATTGTTCTTAATCTTAATTTTATTAGTTAAAGTGTTAAAGATATAAAAAATTTGTAATTAAAAATAAAATAAGAGCAGAGAGGAAGGGATTCGAACCCTCGATACGCTTTTGGCGTATACACACTTTCCAGGCGTGCGCCTTCGACCACTCGGCCACCTCTCTGTTTATTGCTTTTTAATAAAGTTTAGCAAATAACCAAAAAACTTTTGAAAGCTGAAAATTTTACGAGTTAATTTTAAGACAATTCTCCACGCAGTGCGGTTTCAAATATGGTTTTGAATGTTTTCACCGCAACTTTTTCACCCAGCAAATACATCAATTTGACAATAGCTGCCTCGGTAGTAATATCCTTACCTGAAATCACTCCAATATTCTGAAGATGAGAACTTGTTTCATACTGCCCCATAGCGACACTTCCTCCAGAACATTGCGTCACATTCACCACATGAACCCCATTTTTCACCAATTGTTTAATAAAATCCACAAACCATGGCGCTGTTGTTGCATTTCCTGCTCCATAAGTTTCCAAAATCACACCTTTGATATTGGGGTTATGGCTCATACATTCCAAAGTAGCCTTCGAAATTCCGGGGAACAACTTAATCAATGCCACATTGGTGTCGAAAGATTTGTGTACCACCAGTTTCTTTCTAGCGTTTGGTTTAAACAAATAATCGTGATTGATTTTAAGGTGCACTCCAGATTCCGCCAAATGTGGATAATTCAAAGATTCAAATGCCTCAAAATGTTCTGCATTTATTTTTGTGGTGCGGTTACCTCTATATAACTTGTATTCAAAATACAACCCTACTTCCCTTATGACAGGACGGTTTCTATGTTGCAAGGAAGCCATTTGAATAGAAGTGATCAAATTCTCCTTGGCGTCGGTTCTTAAATCCCCAATTGGCAATTGTGACCCAGTTAAAATAACAGGCTTCGCCAAATTTTCCAACATAAAGCTCAAGGCAGAAGCAGTATAACTCATGGTATCACTACCATGAAGCACCACAAATCCGTCAAACTCGTGATAATGGTCTTCAATAATCTCTGCCAATTGCACCCAATATTCGGGACTCATATTGGAAGAGTCGATGGGCTCTTTAAAAGAGACCGTATTAATGTCACAATCCAACAGTTTTAATTCTGGAATCTGTTTCAGTAGATTATTGAAGTCGAAAGCTTTTAATGCACCGGTATTGGGATCCTTGATCATCCCTATGGTTCCTCCTGTATAAATCAAAAGAATATTTGGGTGGCCTTGTTCCATATTATATACTAAAAATGTCTTTTGAATTTTGCGTGGTGATATTTGCTATTTCTTCTTGAGTAACACCATAAAGTTCCGATAGTTTTTCTACCACTTTAATTATATAGGCACTTTCATTACGTTTACCTCGGAAAGGTTTCGGGGCCAAATATGGTGAATCTGTTTCCAAAACAATATGTTTCAAATCTATTTCGGAAATAAATTTATCCAATCCTCCATTTTTAAAAGTGACTACACCACCAATTCCCAATTTCATATTAAAACCAATAGCCCTTTGTGCTTGCTCCAAATTTCCTGTAAAGCAATGGAATATCCCAAACAGATCTTCTCCCCTTTCTGTTTCCAACACTTCAAAAATCTCATCAAAAGCATCCCTGCAATGAATGACAATTGGCAGTTGGTACTTTTTAGCCAATTGAATTTGATGACGAAACGCTTCCTTTTGAATTTCAAGCGTGGAGGTATCCCAATACAAATCGATACCAATTTCCCCAATAGCGCAAAACGAACGTTTAGCCAGAAGCTCTTCCACATGGGCCAACTCCTCTTTGTAATTCTCCTTGACCGAAGTTGGATGCAATCCTGCCATTAAATGAACATAATCAGGAAACTTAGCTTCAAGATCCAACATGGCTTCTGTATACGAAGAATCAATGGCGGGAATAAAAAATCTCGACACACCAGTTTCTAGTGCTCTAGTCATCATTTCTGCCCTGTCTTCATCAAAAGCCTCACTATATAAATGGGTATGGGTATCTGTAATCATCATGCTGCAAAAATATATGTTTTACATCATTATCTTTGCACCAAAGAGATACTAATGGAAAGATTACAGGATTTTTTACTGGAAAAAGGATACACCAAAATTAAATTGCACTTAACGCATACCAACCATTTTGAAATAAAAGCCACTATTAATGGTGTTAAAGGATTGTTTATTTTGGATACCGGGGCTTCCAGTACCTGTGTAGGCTTTGACACGGTTGAACGCTTCAATTTAAAAGTAAAGGATTCTGAAATCAAAGCGGCTGGAGCAGGTGCGGTAGACATGCTCACGCAGATTTCCAAAAAGAATAAAATGAAAATAGGCAAATGGAGAAAAGATAAAGTGCCAATCATTCTGTTCAACCTTACCCATGTCAACACCGCCTTAACCAGTCACAATTCAAAACCAGTAGACGGTATCATTGGTGCGGATATTCTAAAAAAAGGAAAAGCAATTATAGATTACGACAAAAAGTATCTCTATTTAAAATTGCCATAGTCCCAATAGTTTTTAAGGTTTTTAAAAAACTTGTATCTTTATACCTATCCCTTTTTACTAAACCAATGAAAGCTTCAATAATTATAGCCGACGACCATCCGTTAATCCTCAAAGGCCTTAATGACTTTTTAACTGAAAAAAAATACAACATTATTGGCAGTACAACAGATGGAGAAAAAGCTTTTCGTTTAATTACCGAACTTAATCCACAAATTGCAATCCTAGACATACAAATGCCAGGCTTAACAGGACTCGAAATTGCAGCCAAGTGCAAAGAAGCCAGTCTTCCCACAAAAATCATCTTAATTACTTTTGAAAAAGATATGGCTATCTACAAAAAAGCAAAGAACCTAAACATTTATGGTTACGTGCTAAAAGAACTTGCCTTGGAAGAAATAGAAAATTGCATAACATCTGTTAAAAAAGGAAAATCATACTTCAGTCCAGAACTTATTTCTCATTTAGAAGAAACTGTTCCGAAAGAACTGTTTACCCTAACTCCAACCGAAAAAGAAGTACTCAAGCAAATAGCCTTGAACAAAACTGCCAAGGAGATTGGTGAAGTACTTTTCAGCTCAAGCAGAACTATTGAAAAACATAAAAGTCATATAATTCAGAAACTGAACTTAGAGTCTAAACCTCGAAGCCTTTTTCTTTTTGCAAAGGAGCACGAATCATTTCTATCCTAAAATACGTAGTTCTACGTATTGTTTTACATTACATTTTTAAAGACTTTTACGGAGCTATTAATCAATTTATTTAGGAAGTCGTAAAACCTTGATTGAGTTCAAGGTTTTATTCCTAATAATTTTCCTTTTAGGAATAAACACCTGTAAAAATGAAATCAAAATTCACCTTTGTTAACCTTGCGTTAATCATTGCCCTAATTTTGAGCTCTGTCTTGATTATTTCCATGAACATCTTTGTATGTTTTCATTGAACTTAACCTAACGTTCATCAATCAAAAAATAATCAAATCAACCAAAAACCAAACCAACCCAGAAAAGCGCAAATGTAAAGTTTGCGCTTTTTTAGTTCAAAAAATACGTAGAACTACGTATTGTTTCGCATCTAGATAATGGCGAAATTTACATTGCTATTAATTAGTTCTTAGGGAGAATTATAAAAGCTCTGGGTTTATTGTTGACTCGGAGCTTTTATTTCACCACTCCTAACAAGTAATGATTTAAACATTGTCCCAATGAAGAATTCTTATGAACACCAACATAAAATTGTGGTCATTAGCTTAGTTAGCTGTGCCATTTTAATAATAATCGTAAATATTCTTGTTAATTTTTTTTAGTTATTAGTTAGTTATTTATCAAGAAAAAAAGGCGCCATTTTCAATGGCGCCTTTTTAAATATTATCAGGAATGTTTTTAAAGCTCTAAAGCCTTTTTAACATCCTTGTTCATTAACAATTCAGTTGGGTTTTCAAGCGCCTCTTTAATGGCTACCAAGAACCCTACAGACTCTCTTCCGTCAATAATTCTGTGATCATAAGACAATGCCAAATACATCATTGGATGGATTTCAACCTTACCATCTACAGCAATAGGACGCTCAATAATATTGTGCATTCCTAAAATTCCACTCTGTGGAGGGTTTATAATAGGAGTTGACAACATACTACCAAATACACCTCCATTAGAAATTGTAAAGGTACCCCCTGTCATTTCATCTACGGTAATTTGTCCGTCACGAGCACGTAAAGCCAAACGCTTTACTTCCGCTTCCACACCTCTAAAGGTTAGGTTTTCAGCATTGCGAATTACAGGAACCATCAATCCTTTTGGTCCAGATACAGCGATACTGATATCACAGAAGTCATAAGTGATCATTTCCTTACCATCAATCATCGAGTTTACTGCAGGGAACTCTTTTAAAGCTCTTACAGTTGCCAAAGTAAAGAAACTCATGAAACCTAAACCAACACCGTGCTTAGCTTTGAACTCCTCTTTATATTGGTTACGCAATTCAAAAATTGGCGTCATGTTCACCTCATTAAAAGTGGTCAACATCGCGGTTTCGTTTTTAGCAGACACTAAACGCTCTGCTACCTTACGACGCAACATAGACAATTTAGAACGAGTCTCTCCTCTACTTCCTCCTGTTGGTGTTCCCATAGAAGGTTTAGCATTCACAGCATCTTCTTTAGTTACTCGACCATCTTTTCCTGTACCAGCAACTTCAGAAGCTTCCATTCCTTTTTCTGCTAAGATTTTCTTAGCCGCTGGACTTGCAGAACCCGTTGCATAGGTTTTGGTTTCAGGAGCTGCAACTGGTTTTGGAGCCTCTTGCTTAGGCGCTTCTTCCTTTACAGCTTCTTTTGCTGGTGCGTCACCTTCCGGCTTTGCCGCACTGGTATCTATTAAACAAACCACTTCACCTACAGCAACAGCATCACCTTCTTCCGCCTTTAGCGTGATAATTCCGCTGGCTTCAGCAGGAAGTTCCAAGGTTGCTTTATCACTATCAACCTCAGCGATGGCTTGGTCTTTTTCAACATAATCTCCATCTGCAACTAACCATTCTGCAATTTCTACTTCCGTGATGGATTCCCCTGGTGAAGGGACTTTCATTTCTAAAATCATTGTGTTATAATTTTATCGTTGGATTTTATTATCTCTGGTTATTTTTTGTTTTATCAAATACGAAGTTAATGACTTCTTGGTGACGTTTTTTGGAACGAACGCTACTTCCCGCTGCCGGTGCCCCATAAGGTCTACGTGTTGCAGCCCTGAAAGTTCTAGCTTCATCAAGATGCATTAGCATGTGGCTGTAAGCTCCCATATTTCTAGGCTCTTCCTGCGCCCAAACAACATCCTCTACACCGTCATATTTAGCCAATACTTCTCTAATTTCCTTATCTGGCAATGGGAACAACTGCTCTATTCTCACTAGTGCAACGTCATTTCTATTTAAGCTCTCACGTTCTTCCAATAAATCGTAGTAGAACTTACCTGTTACGAACACTAATGTTTTTATGTTTTCAACTGCTACATCGGCATCGTCTATCAACATTTGGAAACTTCCATTAGCAAACTCTTCTACCGTTGAAACACATTTTGGATGACGCAATAAACTCTTTGGAGTAAACACGATCAAAGGCTTTCTGTAATTGGCCTTCATTTGCTTTCTCAACAAGTGGAACATGTTGGCTGGTGTTGTACAGTCGGCCACAAACATGTTATCCTTAGCACATAACTGAAGGTAACGCTCCATACGTGCTGAAGAGTGTTCTGCTCCTTGACCCTCATATCCGTGAGGCAATAACATTACCAAACCGTTTTGTAATTTCCACTTATCTTCAGCTGCAGAAATGTATTGATCGATCATAATTTGGGCTCCATTACTGAAATCCCCAAATTGTGCTTCCCAAATAGTTAAGGTTTTTGGGCTCGCCATAGCATACCCGTAATCAAATCCCACTACACCATACTCAGAAAGCAATGAGTTGAACACAAAGAAACGTCCTTGCTTATCACTAATGGTATTCAATAATACGATTTCTTCTTCACTGTCTTCCACTTTCACAACGGCATGACGGTGAGAGAAAGTTCCACGCTCCACATCCTGTCCTGAAATACGCACATCGTACCCTTCTTCCAACAAAGTTCCGTAAGCCAAGTGTTCAGCCATAGCCCAATCTAACTTGTCTTCTTCAAACATTGTTTTACGAGATTCCACTAGACGCTCAATCTTGCGAATGAACTTTTTATCTTTTGGCAAAGAAGAAATGACATTGGTAATTTTTTCAAGACCTTCTCTAGAATAGGTAGTATCCACCTTCTTCATCATTTCGTCTTCCTTAACCGAAACATAGTCTTCCCATTCATTTTGCATGAACGGCGTGATTACCGTTTTATCTTCTTTTCTTGAGTCTTCAAGTTTCTCTTCCAAAGATGCTTTATACTGCTCCTCTAATTCGGTTACATAATCTTGGGTAATAATCCCCTCACCAATTAATTTTTCAGCATAAATATCTCTTGGATTTTTATGTTTTGCAATGGCTTTATATAGTAAAGGCTGCGTAAACTTAGGTTCATCACCTTCGTTGTGTCCATATTTTCTATACCCCAACAAATCGATAAACACATCACGCTTAAACTGCATTCTAAAATCCAATGCGAACAACATTGCGTGCACCACAGCTTCGGCATCATCAGCGTTAACATGCAACACTGGAGATAAAGTTACTTTACCAACATCTGTACAGTAAGTACTAGAACGCGCATCTAGGTAATTTGTGGTGAAACCAATTTGGTTATTTACTACAATGTGAATGGTTCCGCTAGTTCCGTAACCATCCAATTGCGCCATTTGCACTACTTCATACACCAAACCTTGACCTGCAATAGCAGCATCTCCATGCACCACGATTGGCAATACCAATGATGGTTCATCTGCATACTTATCGTCTTGTTTTGCACGGGTAATCCCTTCAACAACGGCTCCAACAGTTTCCAAGTGCGAAGGGTTTGGCGCTATATTTAAATTGATTTTCTTTCCTGTATCCGTTACACGGTCACTAGTCCAACCTAAGTGGTACTTAACATCCCCATCAAAAATTTCTTCTTCATAATCCTTTCCATCAAACTCACTGAAGATATCCTTTGCAGATTTCCCAAAAATATTGGTCAAGGTACTCAAACGTCCACGGTGGGCCATCCCCATCACAAATTCTTTAACACCATACTCAGCGGCACGTTCGATAACGGCATCCAAAGCTGGGATTAAAGATTCTCCACCTTCCAATGAAAAACGTTTTTGCCCTACATATTTGGTATGCAAAAAGTTCTCAAAAGAAACGGCCTCATTCAATTTTTTAAGAATGTGCTTCTTCTGTTCTACAGAAAATTTCGGGTGATTGTCATTAATGTTCAATCGCTCCTGAATCCATTGCTTACGCTCTGGATTTCTTATATACATATACTCAACACCAATAGCATCGCAATAAATGGCTTCTAGGTGTCTTATGATTTCGTGTAATGGTTGTGCACCAATTCCAAGAATCTCTCCTGCATTGAAAACGGTATTCAAATCGGCTTTGGATAGCCCGAAGTTTTCTATTGCCAAGGTAGGCTCATACTGACGGCGCTCGCGTACTGGATTGGTCTTGGTGAACAGGTGCCCACGAGAGCGGTAGCCATCAATAAGACTTACTACCTGAAACTCTTTTTGTAAATGTTCTGGAATTTGGGCCGAAACCCCTTCAACGATTTCACCCTCCATTCCGTAGCTTTCACTACCAAAATCATAACCTTGAAAAAAGGCTCTCCAACTTGGCTCAACTGAATCTGGGTTTTGTAAATATTGATCGTATAAGTCAGCAAAGTATGCTGTATGTGCTGCGTTTAAAAAGGAATATTTATCCATTATGTGTACTAACTGCTTTTTCGCTTTTGCAAAATTTGTCCAAAAATACAATTTTTATAAAAATTAGATATGCTTTTATTATATTTATAACACATAACCTCATCAATTTAAAATATGACGGATTTAACCTCAATTTCATTGAAGAAAATTCTATTGCCCATACTTTTCCTTTGTCTTTTTTCAGTCCCAGGATTCTCTCAGCAAACCCCTCCTAAACAGAAAAGTGAGTTTTGGCGCCATGTAAGATTTGGTGGCGGCATCGGCCTTGGATTTGGAGATGGTTTCTTTAGCGGAACATTAGCTCCTAGTGCTATTTATGAATTCAATTGGCAATTTGCTCTTGGTGTAGGACTTAATTTTTCCTACAACACTCAAAAAGATTTTTATAAATCCACCATTGTGGGAGGTAGCTTAATAGGCCTTTTTAGACCAATAGAGCAAATACAACTTTCGGCAGAGTTTGAAGAAATGAACATTAGCCGAAACTATGACAGCCGTTTAATTTACAAAGATGACAACTATTGGTATCCCGCCCTTTATTTGGGAGCCGGTTACAGCACACACAATGTCACCATTGGGATTAGATATGACGTATTATACGATAGGGACAAAAGTATTTATGCCGACCCTTGGGCACCTTTTGTGAGAGTTTATTTTTAAGAATATTTGTTTCTAAACCACACCTTTTGCCATTCGCGCTTCAAAATTAAAAAGGTGACATCTTCCGAAAGCTTTAAGGTATCACTACCATCAAGTTGCTTTATTTTCTCCTCGGAAACATCAATAATATAGAGAAGGTTTAAATAGTCGGCGAATTTTTCATGGATCAGTTTATAGACCGTTTCCTGCAAAAGCAACTTTAAACTGGACGGCAACACCTGCTCATCAAAATCCAAATCGATATTGGCGTACAAAAGGTCCTTATTTAACTGCCTTATCAACTTTTTGTAAAGGTCTTGCTCATTAGCTTGAGCAATCAAATCATCATATGTTGATGGTAATTGCATTATACCTCTCTATCCATTAACTGTTCTCCAAATACTCGCAACACATCTTTTCGATCTGCAGGAATATTCAATTCCTCCAACACGGCAAACGCCAAATTGGTATAATGTTTTATAGCCTCCTTAGTAGCCTGGGCAGCGCCAGTTGATTCAAAAAACTGTTTAACAGTTTTAATTTTTTCAGAAGCATCCGTAGGCTGGATACCATATAAATGCTGTAGTTGTAAACGATCACTTTCTGAAGAAAACTCCAAAGCCTTAAGATATAAATAGGTCTTTTTGTTCTCGATAATATCCCCGCCTACTTGTTTTCCAAAACTTTTAGGGTCCCCAAAAGCATCCAAATAATCATCCTGTAATTGAAAGGCAATCCCAAGATTTTTCCCAAACTCATAAACACCTGTCTGATCTTCCGAAGAAACCTCTGCCACAATCGCTCCCATCTGCATCGCTGCACCTACCAAAACCGCAGTTTTATACTCAATCATTTTTAGATAGTCAGGAATGGACACATTATCCATTAACTCAAAGTCCATGTCGTATTGCTGTCCTTCACAAACTTCCAAAGCCGTTTTACTAAATAATTTTGCCAGGGCTTGAAACACATGTGGCTCATAGTTTTCAAACAACTGATAAGCCAAAATCAACATAGCATCTCCTGACAAGATACCGGTATTCAAATCCCATTTTTCATGGACGGTTTCATTCCCTCTTCTTAGCGGCGCATCGTCCATAATATCATCATGAACCAAAGAAAAATTATGAAACACCTCAATACTCAAAGCCGCATGCAAGGCCTTCTCCACTTCACAACCAAACATTTCTGCCGTCATCAATGTAAGCACAGGTCGCAATCGCTTGCCGCCCAAATTGAGAATGTAATTAATAGGATTGTATAAAGAAACAGGCTCTCTTTGAACCGTAAAAGTCTGTAAATACTTGCTAAAAGTATCTTGGTAGTATTCCACGTTTTGCATCGGACAAAAATAAGGCAATTGACTCAATAGACACAAATGTTTCCTTTTATTATTATCATTATGTTAAAACCTAGGAAACTTTTTTTGTTTTTAAAGTTTCCATAGTATATTTGCCGCTTCTTATGAAAGATGATATTTTAAAAACCGCCTCCGAACTCTTTCTAACCTATGGTTTTAAGAGTGTTACAATGGACGAAATTGCCAACGCACTTGGCATGTCCAAAAAAACCATCTATCAATACTTTGAAAACAAAAACGTATTGGTAGAGGCCACGACCCTTTATATGTTCAATCTCATTTCTAACGGTATTAATGAGATACGAGCACAAAAACTCAACCCTATTGAGGAAATTTTCGAAATTAAAAGGTTCAGTATGCAACATCTTAAGGACGAAAAGTCTTCCCCTCAATATCAGTTGCAGAAGTATTACCCAAAGATTTTCGAATCCCTGAAGAACAATCAATTTTGCGTTATGGAAGATTGCGTGGCCTGCAATTTAACCGCAGGGGTTGAGCAAGGACTATACCGAGACACCATTAACATACAGTTTGTCACCAAAATCTATTTTAACTGTATGATGGCCCTAAAGGACAAAGAACTGTTCCCGTTGAACCATTTCTCCATGCACGAGTTGATGAACCATTATTTGGAATATCACCTTAGAGGCATCTGTACCGAAAAGGGCTTGGAAATATTAAAAAAGTACACAAACACAAATCCATCATAATGAAACACAAACTGATCTTAACTTTTAGCTTGCTGTGCTCCCTGACCTTTTTTGGCCAGGAAGAGACTCACGTCTTCAGCCTACAGGAAGCTATAGACTATGCTTTGGAGCATAACCGCTCCTCGATAAACGCCACGCGAGATATTGAAGCTGCCGAAAAACAAAAGAGGGAAACCACAGCTACAGGACTCCCGCAAATTGATGCTACTGTAGATTACCAAAACTTTTTGAAACAACAAGTTACTCCAGTTGATTTTGATGGAGATGGTGTTTATGAAGAGTTTGTTCTTGGACAACCCCAATCCTTAACGGCAACCGCCACAGCAACTCAAAAAATCTTTGACGGATCCTATTTAGTGGGATTACAATCAGCCAAAGTGTATTTAGAGATTTCCCAAAACGCAAAAGTGAAGACAGATCTTGAAGTGAGACAAGCCGTAATAAATGCCTATGTCAATGTGCTATTTTCAGAAGAAGCTTTGGAGATTTTGAACAAAAACTTAGCGGTTCTTCAAAAGAATTTGGAAGAAACCACCAAAATCTTTGAGAATGGTTTGGAAGAAGAAGAAAGTGTAGAGCAATTACAAATCACCCTTTCCGGCATTGAAAGCCAATTAAACAATACCAAACGTTTAAAAACCTTGGCTTACCAAATGTTCAACATCACATTGGGGATCGACTTAAATTCCAATACGACATTAACAGACGATTTGGCCATTCTAACAGAAGAAAACATGGACCTGGGCATTTTACAAGCCGATGAAAACATAGAAAATACCATAGACTTTAAAATTGCCAAAAACGATATGGTTTCAAAAGAACTATTATTGAAGTTGGAAAAAAGCAAATTCCTTCCTACACTAAATGCCTTTATCAACGCAGGATATGCAGGGTATAACGATGAATTTGGCTTTTTAAGAGGTGATCAACAATGGTTTGGTTCTTCACTGTTCGGTCTAAGTTTAAAAGTCCCTATTTTCAGTTCGGGAATGCGAATGGCTTCTACTCAAAGAGCCCGTATCAACTACGAAAAAGCACAAACCGACCTTACAGAAATAGAACAACAGCTGAAACTTCAAATTGCCTCTGCAAAAAGCGACTATCAACTGGCAATGGAAGAATACGAAAACAAAAAGAAAAACCTTAACCTCGCCGAACGTATCGAAACCAAAAACGAGACCAAATTCTTCGAGGGAGTTGGTTCGAGCTTTGAGTTGAGACAGGCACAAACGCAACTTTACACGGCACAAGAAGAATATCTTCAAGCCATGATGCAGGTTATCAACACAAAAGCAGAATTGGAAACAGCACTTAACACAGTCCTTATAAACTAGTCAATCACAAAACACAGAACATTCAAATCATGAAAAACATATTTTCCATCATAACACTAGCATTTCTTTTGGTTTCTTGCGGAGGCGAGAAGAAAAAGAATTCCGTAGAAAATGTTTTAAGCTCAAACAACCTAGAATTAATTAGAACCAAAAGAGCCGAGGTTGTTGCCGAACAACAGGTCATTGCTGGCAAACTAAAACAATTGGATGAGGCTATTGCCAAATTGGATACTGTAAAACACATGCCACTGATTACCTCATTTACGGCAAAAGAACAAGAGTTCAAACACATGTTGGATATACAAGGTAATGTAACTACCAAAAACCTATTGGTCATCACTCCAGAATTCAACGGAATCTTAACAGACATCTATGTTAAGGAAGGACAACAAGTAACCAAAGGTCAAATTTTAGCTAAAATTGATGATGGTGGATTGAGTCAACAGTTAGCTCAATTGGAAATTCAAGCCGAATTGGCCAAAACCACTTTTGACCGTCAAAAACGCCTTTGGGATGCCAATATTGGTAGTGAATTGCAGTACCTACAGGCAAAATCTTCATACGAAGCACAAACCAAAGCCATCAACCAATTGCAACAACAAATTGCTAAAACAAGAGTAACGGCTCCTTTTAGTGGAACTATTGACGACATCATCACTGAAAAAGGGAGTGTGGTAGCAGCAGGACAATCGCAATTGATACGTTTGGTAAACCTTAAGGACATGTACATAGAAACAGATGTCCCAGAACGCTACATCACCGATGTTTCCAAAGGCAAAGAAGTAATTGTTGAATTCCCGTTATTGAACAAAACAATCAATACAGAAATTCGCCAAGCAGGAGATTATATCAACCCTGCCAACAGAACGTTTAAAGTACAGGTTGACATTCCAAACAAAGATGAATCTATCAAACCTAACTTGACAGCGCGATTAAAAATCAACGATTACACCAATGAGAAAGCCCTATTGATCCCGCAAAGTATCATTTCTGAAAATGCCAATGGGGAGCA
Organism: Mangrovimonas sp. DI 80; assembly: GCF_001975575.1. Taxonomy (NCBI): domain Bacteria; kingdom Pseudomonadati; phylum Bacteroidota; class Flavobacteriia; order Flavobacteriales; family Flavobacteriaceae; genus Mangrovimonas; species Mangrovimonas sp. DI 80. The sequence goes on from NZ_MSDT01000002.1 coordinate 469,956, forward strand.
GTACATCTACGTCATCAATAACAAAAATGGTAATGGTGAAGGACAGGCCAACCGAGTGATCATCAAAACCGGAAGAACTCAAGGAGACGTCATTGAAGTCTTGGAAGGTATTGAAAACGGTGCTGAAATTATTGAAGAAGGTGCCCGTAGCGTTAAAGACGGACAAACTGTTAAAGTAATCACTTACTAATCCAACGACAATGACAGAAAAGAACAAAAAAATAGTGGACAAAGAATTCCGTTGGTCTTCTTGGGCCATCGACAACAAAACCACAATGTACGTCCTTATTGTGGTGATTTTCTACCTTGGAGTTGGCGCTTTTTTCGACATGCCTCGAGAAAGCTTCCCAGAGGTTAATGAAACCAAAATATATGTAAGCTCTGTATTCCCAGGGAATACTGCTGAAGATATCGAGAAACTCATCATCGACCCCCTTGAGGACAGGCTTAAAACGGTAAGCAACCTGGTTGAGCTAACCTCTACCTCTCAAGAAGATTACGGGATGGTAATTGTTGAGTTTGATGAAAACATCACTGTTGAAGAAGCCAAACAAAAGGTGAAAGACGAAATAGATCAGGAAACCTCAAGTGAAGATTGGCCAACCTTTAATGGTGCCAAAGTAGAACCAGATGTGTTCGAATTGAGCCTTTCAGAAGAAATGCCCATCCTGAACATTAACATTTCGGGAGATTACCCAATTGAAAAATTAAAGGAATACGGAGAATACCTTCAAGATGAAATTGAAGATTTATTGGAGATTAAAAAGGTAGACATTCGTGGCGCCCAGGAAAAGGAAGTGGAAGTTGCCGTAGACATCTATAAAATGATGGCCGCCGATGTCACTTTCACCGACATTATCAATGCCATCAATAATGGAAACGTCACCATTTCTGCTGGAAATTTAAAAGCCAGTGGACAGCGCCGAACCATCCGTGTGTTGGGAGAAATTGAGTCTCCAAACGACTTGAAAAATTTCGTTGTAAAATCTGAAAATGGAAATGCCATCTACCTTAAAGATGTAGCCACTGTAAGTTTTAAGGAAGAAGACAGGACTACTTATGCTCGCGAATTTGGACAACCTGTAGTCATGCTGGATGTTAAAAAACGTGCAGGAAAGAACATGGTGGACGCTGCCAATCAAATTAATGTCATCGTAGACCACGCCATCAAAGATGTGTTTCCTCAGGATTTACAAGTTACCATCGCCAACGATCAATCTTCCGTAACCATTGGAAAAGTAGACGATTTGGTAAACAACATCATCTTTGGGGTAATCTTGGTAGTAATGGTATTGATGTTCTTCCTAGGATTTAAGAATGCTATTTTCGTAGGGTTTGCCATCCCGATGTCTATGTTCATGTCCTTAATGATCCTAAATTTCTTCGGAATTTCATTAAACACCATGGTACTGTTTGGTCTTATCATGGGGCTAGGGATGTTGGTAGACAACGGTATTGTAGTGGTTGAAAACGTATACCGACTGATGGATGAAGAAGGCATGAGCCGTTTGGAAGCAGCCAAAAAAGGAATTGGAGAAATTGCCTTTCCTATTATCATCTCTACTGCCACCACCGTAGCTGCATTTATTCCATTAGGATTATGGCCAGGTTTAATGGGAGAATTCATGATGATTTTACCACAGACCCTATCCATTGTATTAGGTTCTTCATTATTTGTAGCCATCTTCTTCAATTCTGTGCTGGTATCACAATTTATGACCACAGAAGACAAAGATATGCCGCTGAACAAGATCATAAAACTCACGGCAATAATGGCCGTAATAGGTATTTTGGTCTTTATTTTTGGAGGTCCATACAAATCTTTGGGAACCCTTATGGTATTTACAGCCATTATGCTTTGGGTGTACCGATTATTCCTAAGAAAGTGGGCCAACAGTTTCCAAACAAAAACGTTGGTAAAATTGGAACGTTGGTATGAAGGACAATTACGTTGGGCACTCTCTGGCAAGAAACCTGTATTTATAACCATTGCTACTTTTTCTGCATTGATAGCTTCGTTTATAGCCTTCGGAATATCATTGAAGGAACAACGTACCAAAGTAGAATTTTTCCCAGACAACAAACCAAACCAGATTATTGTCTATATAGAATACCCACAAGGTACCGCCATTGAAAAAACAAATGCCATCACCAAAGAGATTGAAAAGCGCGTTTATCAAGTTCTGGACAATACTCAATATAAAGACGGCGACTATAATTTCATGGTAGAAAGTGCCGTATCTCAAGTAGGTGAAGGTGCTGGAAATCCTCAAACCGATGGAGGTTCTTCGGCCGAAATGCCTCACAAAGCAAAAATTACCGCTTCCATGAGGGAGTTTAAATTCCGTAGAGGTGAAGATAGTGAGCTATTGCGCCAAAAAGTTCAAGAAGCACTAGTAGGCATCTACCCTGGAGTTTTGATTTCCGTGGAAAAAGATTCCAACGGACCACCGGCAGGTTCTCCTATCAACATTGAAATTGAAGGTGACGACTATGACGAACTGATCGCTACTGCCGAAAATATGAGAGAGTTTATCAACTCAAAAAATATCCAAGGTATTGACGAACTTAAAATAGACGTAAACAAAAACAAGCCTTCCATGAAGGTGGTAATCGACAGGGAAAAAGCGGGAGAACTTGGCGTAAGCGCTGCCCAAGTAGGACAACAATTGCGTAACTCCATCTTTGGTACCAAAGCCGGAATTTACAAAGAAGGTGGCGACGATTACGACATCTATGTGCGTTTCAATGAAGAAAACAGATACAATACCAGTGCCCTTTTTAACCAGAATATCACTTTTAGAGATAATACTGGAAAAATCAAGAGCATTCCTGTATCAGCGGTTACCAAACATGAAAACAACTCTGGATTTAGTGCCATAAAACACAAAGATACCAGACGTGTGGTAACAGTTCACTCGGCATTGTCCCCTGGTTTTACGGATGCTGGAGCCATTGTAGCGCAAATTCAAAATGAAATGAAAACCTATGAAGGCTTGCCTGAAAACATCAAAATTGATTACACAGGACAAATTGAAGAACAGCAAAAACAAATGAAGTTTTTAGTGGGCGCCTTCTTCACGGGATTAGGATTGATTTTCTTCATCTTGATTTTCCAGTTCAACTCCATCTCAAAACCAGCCATCATCATGTTGGCCATATTCCTAAGTTTCATTGGGGTATTTGGTGGTCTTGTAATTACTGGATGGGCTTTCGTAATCATGATGACCATGGTAGGGATCATCTCCCTTGCTGGTATTGTAGTAAACAATGGTGTGGTTCTCCTGGATTATGCCCAACTTTTAATTGATAGAAAGAAAATTGACAGAGGATTGGATGATGATGAATACCTTACTGTTGAGGATCTATTTGAAAGTATCGTGAGAGCGGGTAAAGCGCGTTTACGCCCTGTATTGCTTACGGCAATTACCACCATTTTAGGATTGATTCCTTTGGCAATAGGACTAAACATTGACTTCTTTAGCTTGTTTAGTGAATTCAACCCACACATTTATATAGGAGGGGATAACGTACGCTTCTGGGGGCCATTGGCATGGACCGTAATATTTGGACTTTTCGTTGCCACCTTCTTGACATTGATTGTGGTTCCTGTACTGTTTTTCCTATCGATGAAGTTAAAAATGTGGATTAGAAGTAAAATCTCACCTACTAAGCCCGAAATAGAAGAATCGTTTTCGTTACAAGAGAAAGTTGAAGCTCACCCGAGCATTGATTAATAGCGGAGAAGGCCCTGACAAATGTTAGGGCTTTTTTATTTTTTAATCAGTTATCTTCATTAAATTTGCACTTCAAAATTTAAGGTATGTACAGAAGTCATAATTGTGGTGAATTGAATGCATCACACATCAATAGTGAAGTTACTCTTGCTGGTTGGGTCCAAAAAGTAAGAGATAAAGGTTTTATGGTATGGGTAGATTTACGTGATCGTTATGGGATTACCCAACTTATTTTTGATGAAGAGCGCACGCCAAAGGCCATTATGGAACAAGCCCAAAAGTTAGGGCGTGAGTTTGTGATTCAGGTAAAAGGAACCGTTATAGAACGTGCTTCCAAAAACCCAAACATGGCTACTGGTGATATTGAAATTTTGGTTTCGGAACTTACCCTGTTGAACGGTGCCAAACTACCACCTTTCACCATTGAAGATGAAACAGACGGTGGAGAAGAGTTGCGTATGAAATATCGTTACCTTGATATCAGACGTAATCCGGTTAAAAACAGTTTGATTTTCCGTCATAAAGTAACCCAAGAGGTTAGAAATTACCTTTCACAAGAAGGGTTTATTGAAGTTGAAACACCTTATTTAATAAAATCTACGCCGGAAGGTGCCCGCGATTTCGTTGTACCTAGTAGAATGAACCCCGGACAGTTTTATGCCCTTCCACAATCGCCACAAACCTTTAAGCAATTGCTGATGGTAGGTGGTATGGATAAGTACTTCCAAATTGTAAAATGTTTTAGGGATGAAGATTTACGTGCTGACAGACAACCGGAGTTTACACAAATAGACTGCGAGATGGCCTTTGTTGAGCAAGAAGATATCCTTAACACCTTTGAAGGTCTTACCAGACACTTATTGAAAAAAGTCAATGGCGTTGAAATTGACCAGTTCCCAAGAATGCTTTATGATGATGCCATGCGTTTGTATGGAAACGACAAACCAGACATCCGTTTTGGAATGCAATTTGGAGAGCTTAACGAAGTAACCCAGCATAAAGATTTCCAAGTATTCAATGCTGCTGAATTGGTAGTAGGTATTGCTGTACCTGGTGGAAATGCCTTCACCAGAAAAGAAATCGATAAACTTATCGATTGGGTAAAGCGTCCACAAATTGGCGCCTTGGGAATGGTGTACTGTCGTTACAATGAAGATGGGTCTTTCAAATCTTCCGTAGATAAATTCTACGATCAAGAAGACCTTGCCAAATGGGCTGAAGTTACAGGAGCAAAACCAGGAGACCTAATCTGTATTTTATCTGGAAATACCCATAAAGTGAGAACACAGTTAAGTGCCTTAAGAATGGAATTGGCCGAGCAACTAGGCTTACGTAAACCAGACGAGTTCGCACCACTTTGGGTAATGGACTTCCCTCTTTTGGAATGGGACGAAGAAACAGAGCGTTACCACGCGATGCACCACCCGTTCACCTCACCTAAACCAGGCCAATTAGAATTACTGGAAACCAATCCTGGTGAAGTAAAAGCAAATGCCTACGATTTAGTATTGAATGGAAATGAAATTGGTGGAGGCTCTATAAGGATTCACGATAAAAAAACTCAGTCCTTAATGTTTGACTATTTAGGGTTTACTCCTGAAGAAGCTAAAGCTCAGTTTGGATTCTTGATGAATGCTTTTGAATATGGTGCCCCTCCACACGGTGGTTTGGCCTTTGGTCTTGACCGATTGGTTGCTATTTTGGGTGGTCAGGAAACCATTAGAGATTTTATAGCATTCCCTAAAAACAATTCCGGAAGAGACGTCATGATTGATGCACCTGCACCAGTAGACAATGCCCAACTGGATGAGTTAAGCTTAAAACTAAATCTAAATTCATAAAAAATTAAATCCTGCAAATTGCAGGATTTTTTAGTAGTTTTAGGTTATGCCTGCAAAATCGTTGTACAAAAGCTTGTTGATCTGGAGAGCCAAGCACATCTCCCATAAGCAATTTGTTTATTTCCTCAGTATATTGGTTGGTTTCACCTCCGGAGTTGGAGCAGTAGTGCTGAAAAACTTGACGCACTTTATCCAACATTTACTGGAAGGGCGTTTGGTGCAATCCATCCACCATGCGTTTTACTTTTTATTCCCCATCATCGGGTTTACCTTGGTATATCTGATCATTAAATATGTAATCAGAAACAAGGTGAGCCACGGTATTCCATCAACCCTATTTGCCATTGCAAAACGCAAAGGGATCATGAAACAATACCAAATGTTTGGGTCCATATTAACAGCGCCTATTACGGTTGGTTTTGGAGGATCGGTGGGACTAGAGGGACCAACTGTGGCTACAGGAGCGGCGATAAGTTCTAACATCGCACGCATGTTCCACATGAACCAAAAAACCAAAAACTTGTTAATTGGCTGTGCTGCTGCCGGAGCCTTATCGTCCATTTTCAAAGCGCCCATCGCCGCTATCGTATTTGCCATTGAAGTATTTAGTCTGGACTTGACTATCGCGTCCATGCTTCCATTATTATTAGCATCGCTTTCGGCGATCATGACGTCTTACTTTTTCTTTGGAAGCGACATTTTGTTGCCCTTTAGAATTGAAGATCATTTCAAAGCTTCCGACGTCCCCTTTTATGCCATTTTAGGTGTTTTTGCTGCGTTTACCTCCATTTATTTCACAGAAGCATATGAACGTATTCAAAAACTTTTCAAAAAGATAGACTCGCCAGTTAAAAGACTTTTGGTTGGAGGTGCCGCCATTGGAGTACTTATTTATTTCATCCCACCTCTTTACGGGGAAGGATTCGATGTTATGAACAACCTCATTGCTGGAAAACCAGAAAAAGCCTTGGTAAATAACTTCCTCCATTTGGACCTAAGCAATGTTTGGATTGTAATTGGGCTTTTGGCCGGATTAGTATTTTTCAAAATTATTGCCAGTTCCATCACTTTTGGAGCTGGAGGTGTTGGTGGTATTTTCGCCCCTACCCTTTTTATGGGAAGCATCATGGGAAATTGTATTGCAAAAGTCTTAAACCACACCATCCTAATCAACAATCCAGTTTCAGAAAGTAATTTTACACTTGTGGGAATGGCCGGATTAATGGCAGGAGTACTGCATGCTCCATTAACAGCCATTTTCTTGATTGCCGAATTAACAGGAGGTTATGAACTTTTCATTCCCTTGATGCTTACGGCCACTATTTCTTTCGCCATTACCAAATATTTCTACCCACATTCCGTTTATAGTATGGAGCTTGGTAGAAAGGGAGAACTTATTACGCATGATAAGGACCATGCGGTGTTAACACTCATGGACATCAATAAGGTAATTGAAACCAATTTCATCCCTGTGAATCCAGAAATGAACCTAGGTGACATTGTCCACAAGGCAGTGGTAAAATCTAGCCGCAATATTTTCCCAGTTGTTCGAAGTAAAGACCAAACCCTTAAAGGGATTATTTTACTGGACGATATTAGACAGGTAATGTTTGACCAAAGCCTTTACAATGAAATAAAAGCTGAAGAAGTCATGCAAAACCCTCCGGAAATCATCGATATTGAAAAGGACAAGATGACCGATATTATGAAGAAGTTCCAGGACAGTAACGCTTGGAACCTACCCGTGGTTAGAAATAATGTATACGTTGGCTTTATTTCCAAATCCAAATTATTGACAGCCTACCGCCGCAAATTGATCAATATTACTCACTAAAACATGAAATACATTATTGCCATATCCTTGATACTTTCTCTAATTAGTATAGCATGTGGTTTTCTCTTGGAAGTTGACTATTCACAAAAACTCATTGGTTTTGGGGTAGTTGGACTTTTCTTTGTAGTGTTTCCTTTGTTTTCATACCACCGTTGGAAAGACAAAGACATGAAAGACTATATGATTAATAAAGAGAATCTAGAAAAAATGAGAAATCATAAAAAAAAATACTGATAATCAATTTTTTAAATAAAAATACAATTACTTAACACATTGTAAGATTATTAATCATACATTTATGTTTTAATAATAATTTTTTTTACCATGACTGGAACAGTTAAATTTTTCAATGATTCAAAAGGATTTGGATTCATTACCAACAACGAAACAGGAAAAGACATTTTCGTTCACGTATCAAACTTGAACGGTATTGAGCTACGTGAAGGCGATAGCGTACAGTACACAGAAGAAGAAGGAAGAAAAGGACCAGTTGCAGCAAACGTGCAAGTGGTTTAACGAGCATATATCTTTAAGCACAGTTTCAACGCTTAACAAATTTGTTAAGCGTTTTTTTTTTATACTTTTTAATTCAAATTACGTTTTTCAATAAAAAAGCGTTTCATCAAACGTGAGGCTTCTTCCTCCAACACGCCACCTACCATTTTGGTTTTTGGATGCAGTTTTGTTTTTAAATTGATACACCCACGCTCTTCATCCCTTGCTCCATACACTATTTTTCCAATTTGACTCCAATACAAAGCACCTGCACACATTTGGCAAGGCTCCAAGGTCACATAAAGCGTACATTTGTTTAAATACTTTCCTCCCAAAAAATTAGCAGCCGAGGTAATGGCTTGCATTTCCGCATGAGCCGTAACATCATTGAGCATTTCCGTTAAGTTATGTGCCCGAGCAATAATCCTATCATCCACCACAATTATGGCCCCTACTGGAATTTCCCCTTTCTCAAAAGCATCTTCAGCCTCCTGCAAGGCTTTCTTCATAAAATACACGTCATCAAAAGGATTTTCCATAGGTATAAAATTGAATTCTGTATCCCAAAAATACGATTTCAAATGGTACATTTGTAATTATGTCCAAGTTATTAAATCACATACAATCTCCTGAGGATTTAAGGCAGTTAGAGCCCCATCAACTTCCCCAATTAGCGAAGGAATTAAGAGACTTTATCATTCATATTGTCGCTACCAAAGAAGGGCATTTAGGAGCCAGTTTGGGAGTGGTTGAACTTACCATTGCGCTACATTATGTATTCAACACCCCTGAAGATTTATTGATTTGGGATGTTGGCCACCAAGCCTACGGACATAAAATATTGACAGGCAGAAGAGAGGTCTTTGATACCAACCGACAATTTGGAGGCCTAAGTGGTTTTCCAAAGCGAAGCGAAAGCTCCTACGATACGTTTGGCGTTGGGCATTCTTCCACATCCATTTCTGCAGCCTTGGGAATGGCCATTGCGTCCCAACTGAAAGGAGAGACAACCAAACAACACATAGCTGTGATTGGTGATGCTTCCATAGCTAGCGGGATGGCCTTTGAAGGCCTTAACCATGCAGGCGTAACCAATGCCAATCTATTGGTGATATTAAACGATAATGCCATTGGAATTGATCCTAGCGTTGGGGCTTTGAAACAATATCTGACCAATGTTAAAAAAGGCACACAGAAACACGAAAATGTGTTTGAAGCCTTAAACTTTAATTATTCAGGTCCTATTGATGGACATGATTTTGCCGCTTTGATTTCAGAAATGGAGCGATTAAAAACCATAGAAGGCCCTAAACTACTCCATGTCATTACCACCAAAGGAAAAGGATTAAAACAAGCCGAAAAGGATCAGGTGAAATACCATGCGCCTGGTAAATTTGATGCCAAAACCGGGGAACTCTTCCCTAAACCAGATACCGTGCAACCTCCAAAATTCCAAGATGTTTTTGGACACACCATTGTAGAACTAGCAGAAAAAAACGAAGCCATTATTGGCATTACCCCTGCCATGCCAACAGGCAGCTCCTTAAAATATATGATGGAGCAATTCCCTGATCGGGCCATTGACGTAGGAATCGCAGAACAACACGCCGTGACTTTGGCGGCAGGAATGGCCACCCAAGGCGCCGTGGTATTTTGCAATATTTATTCTACGTTTTTACAGCGAGCCTACGATCAGGTAATTCACGATGTGGCCATTCAAAACCTTCCCGTGATTTTTTGTTTGGACAGAGCAGGTTTGGTTGGCGAAGATGGTGCTACACACCACGGTTTGTATGATTTAGCATATTTAAGATGTGTCCCTAACCTCATTATTTTTGCACCTCGTAACGAAGTAGAATTACGCAACATTATGTATACCGCCCAATTAGGACTAGAACATCCTATAGCTATACGCTATCCTCGCGGAAGGGGCAATACTTTGGATTGGAAACAAGCTTTTGAACCTATTGAAATTGGCAAAGCCATAGAATTAAAACAAGGGAACAATATCGCTGTTCTAAGTCTTGGTTTTATTGCCGATAATGTCACAAAGGCCATTGAAAAACTGGAAATGAAAGACGATGTAGCCCATATTGACATGCGCTTTTTAAAACCTTTGGACGAAAGCATGTTACACCAAGCTTTCAATTCCTATTCTGAAATAATTACAATTGAGGACGGTTGCGAAAAAGGAGGTTTTGGAAGTGCTATTTTGGAATTTGCAGCTCAGTACAACTACAAAAACAATATAAGCGTTATGGCCGTTCCCGACATTGTTGTGGAACACGGTAGTATTGAAACCTTACAGCACCTTACTAAAATTGACGTAGATGCAATTGTAGAAAAACTAGAAAGGATTATTCAGCGTCACTGTCTGTAGTAGCCATGTTAGGCTGCTCCGTAGCATTGTAAATATCTACACTTTCATTCAATTGCGAATTCTTGCTAGATCGCATATCATCAAGCATCAATAAAAAAGCCACAGTAACAAAGAAAATAACAAGAGCTCCTAAAAGGTTCTTTTTCATCATTGTAGAATTAAAAAATAAACGACAGGACAAATATAACATTTAATCGATAAAAAACAAATTTCCTCGACAAAATACATTTTTATGTAAAAAAATCTCTGATTATCAGATTCTAAAACAGCACAAATGTAAGTGAAAATCACACAGATTTTCGCTTAAGCCCAGAAGTTACAAACAGCTTATTAACAATCCTTAAATATAATCCCCTCTTAGCTTTCTGTAAGTCAATATAGCATTGCTATCCGATAACTTTGAAATATAATTGGACACCGCCATAAGACTGTCGTAAGTTGAAACTTGAGAAGACTGTACCGTTTCGGGAAGCATTTTCAAAATCAACTTATTGTAATTAGAAGCAGTGCCATTGGCTGTATTGCAAATTGCATCGGTAAACGCTGTTAACAGCCCATTGATTACTTCATAACCGGACACTTCTTTATCAATCACTTCGGAAGATTCATAAATATTTTGAATGCTAATTTTTATAATATCACTAATCTGTGCCTCAAAACGACTTTTATCAAGAAGTGCCTGAGGAAATTCATCTTTCAAAATAGCTTCTTCATTGGCCATAAACAACTCCACAGCTTCATTGATCAATGTATTAATAGCAAGCGCTCTTAGGTAACTAATGCGGTCCTGAGTATTCTGAAGGGCATTGTATTTTTCAGTGTTAATGGAATGTCTAACTAAATTGATGAGGTATTCCAATGCAAACTCTTCCTGTATTAAACCTAAGTTAATCCCATCTTCAAAGTCTATAATGGTGTAACAAATATCATCCGCCGCTTCTACCAAAAATGCCAACGGATGTCTAGAAAACCGAACCTCTCCTTTGTCTCCACGGGTAAGCAAGCCTAAATCGGTAGCAACATCCATAAAAACATCCTTTTCCGATTGGAAAAAGCCATACTTTTTGTCCACTATATGCTTGGTAGGTTTTTTGGGTAATGATTCCTTGGGATATTTCATGAATGCTCCCAAAGTGGCATAACTCAATCTAAGTCCTCCTTCTCTCCCACTTCTACTTTCTGTTAAGATTTTGAAGCCATTGGCATTCCCTTCAAAATCACACAAGTCCTGATATTCCTTGTCCGTCAATTGGGCTTTATACTTGGCACCGTTACCATTTCTAAAAAATTCACCAATAGCCTTTTCACCAGAATGACCAAATGGAGGGTTTCCAATATCATGAGCTAAAGCCGCTGCCGCCACAATAGCCCCAAAATCGTTGGCTTGATAACCGTGAACGGTTTGCAAATAAGGATATTTCTCCAGAAGCTTTTGACCTACTTTTCTACCCAAGGAACGTCCCACCACACTCACTTCCAAACTATGGGTAAGTCGTGTGTGAACAAAATCGGTTTTGGATAAGGGAATTACCTGGGTTTTATCCTGTAAGCTTCTAAATTCAGCCGAAAAAATAACCCGATCATAATCCACTTCAAAACCCAAACGTGTTTCATCTTGTTCCTTGCGCAAACGTTTATGAGTATCGCCATAACGCTTTAAGGATAGTAAGTCCTCCCAATTCATTTTAAAAATTTTAGTCGTCGCAAGATACTCTTTTCAATGTTAAATTAATGTTTCCAAAAGTCAAAAATAGGCTCATCTCTTAACATTTGCCTAACCTTTTTATTACCTAGTTTTAATTATGTGTTAACATTGACTTTACAGTATGAAGGTTTCTTTGCACCGAATTACAACAACTATAATATGAGACAATTACTATTAGTATTTTCGGTGCTTTTCACCACCGTTTTTTTCGCCCAAAACACTGGTTCTGTGGCGGGAAAATTAACAGACAAAGACTTTAATAATGAACCGTTGGCCTTCGCCAACATTTTAATCAAAGGTACAACTACTGGTACTACTTCAGATTTTGATGGTCTTTATGCCATTGACAATCTGGAACCAGGAAGTTATACCTTAATATTTAGCTTCGTAGGGTACGAAACCCAAGAATTAACAGTTGAAGTGGTTGCAGGCAAAGTAACCCAGGTAGATGTACCTATGGGTGCGAGTGCCGCTTCTTTGGATGAGGTCATCATTACGACCACCACGAGAAAAGAAACTGAAGCAGCTCTATTATTGGAGCAGAAAAAAGCCACTGGAATCAAAACATCCATCGGTGCACAGGAACTTTCTAGAAAAGGTGTTGGTGACGTAGCAACTGCGGTTACCAAAGTTTCTGGAATCTCTCAACAAGAAGGTTCAGGAAGTGTATTCGTAAGAGGTTTAGGAGACCGTTACAACATCACAACCTTAAATGGATTGCCATTACCTTCAAACAACCCTGCAAACAAGAATATCGATTTGGATATCTTCAGTACAAACATTGTAGAGTTTATTGGTATCGACAAAACTTACAATGCGGCTAACTACGGAGATTTTGCAGGTGCAAATATCAACATTATCTCAAAAGACTATACAGGATCGGGATTCTTACAATTAGGATTAAGTACTGGTGCTAATACAGAAGCTATTGGTACAGATGACTTTTATTTACATGAGGGTCCAAACTATAGCGGATTCTACACAACAGACTATCCTGATTACCCACTTAACAACTACAATTTTACCACAAGTTGGGATAGAGAAAAAGGACCTATGCCTGTAAACTCAGGAATCTCGTTAGTTGGAGGAGAGACCTTAAGATTAGGAGATGAGACTAAATTAAGCTTCTTTGGAGTAGGTAACTACAGTAATGGCTTCACTTACAAAGAAGGACTTTCTAGAGGAGGTGTAAACGTATCCGGAGTACCTCTAAGTAATTTTGATTTTGAAAATTACGAGTACAAGACCAACACCACTTTGATGGGAAATATTGGTTTGAAGCACAAACAACAATCTATCAAGTACAATGTACTTTACCTAAATTCTACAAGTCAAAAGCAAATGGAATATGACGGTGTGATCAATGTATTTGATGATGCTCCAGAAGGAGGAGGTATCATACAACGTTCGGTATTCGACAGAACTGAGCTGTTCGTAAACCAATTATTGGGTGACCATGCTATAAGTGAGCAATTCGATATCAACTGGGGTATATCATATAACAAGCTTTACAACAATGTGCCAAACAGAAGACAGACCACATTGTTACCTGTTAACCCTAACGACCCTGATGGACCGAAATCTATGCAATTGGTATCTTCATCATCTGCCAACCACAGATTCTACCAGGATTTGAATGAAGATGAATTAGCCGCAAACATTGCCACTACATTCAAATTCAGCAAAAATGAAGATGAGGAATATGCAGGAAAAGTGACTTTAGGGTACAACGGGAGAATGAAAAAAGTAGATTTTGAAGCCACCCAATTCAACTTCAGGATATTACTTAGAGACTCTAACAACAACCTTATTACCCAACCGGTAGTAGACCCTTACAACGTGGATGCCTACTTTACCCAAGAAAATCTGAACGCCGGTTTATTTAGAATCGAGACCTTCCGTGGAAATGTAAATACACCAAACGCATTGGACCCTCAGTATTACAAAGGAGACCAAAATATTCACGCAGGATTTGTGAATTTTGAATATACTTTTTCTCCAAAATTCAGTGTGATTGCAGGACTTCGAGGAGAGCACATCACCCAAACTATTGGATGGGACACTTCCATAAGCTCGAGTCCAGAACCTGAGGACAACAAATTTGATACTTTCGAAATCCTACCGGCTTTATCTTTAAAGTACGCAGTAAACGACAAACATAACTTAAAATTTGCAGCAAGTAAAACTTATACCTTGCCACAGTTTAAAGAACGTGCACCTTTCCTTTACCAGGAAGTAAACCAGGATTACATAGGAAATCCAGACCTATATGCTTCTACCGATTACAATGCCGATATTATTTGGGAATTCTTCCCAGAATCAGACGAGATTTTATCTCTTGGCGCCTTTGGAAAATATATTGAAAATCCAATAAACCAAGTAACCATCGCCTCTGCATCCAACGATATTAGCTGGGTAAACTCTGGAGATTATGCTATGGCTATTGGAGCGGAGCTTGAAGTACGCAAGAACTTATTCAAAAGTGAAGTTGAAACAGACGATAGCACTTTAGCTACGGTTTTTTCTGCTGGTTTGAATGCGGCCTATATGTACACAGATCAAGAATTGGATGACGAAAAAGTAGCCGAAGAAAATTCCATAATAAACACAGTGTTCACCAACAAAAATGATCGTCTTTCTGGAGCTTCTGACTTTTTAATGAATGCCGACATTAGCTTCAACAAAGACTTTTCAGAAGATAGAAACTTCATGACCACATTAGCATTCAACTACTTTTCCGATCGTATTTACGCGTTGGGAGTTCAAGGGAGAGGAAACATGGTAGACAAAGGTTACGGAACTTTGGACCTCATTACAAAGTATCAAGTAAATGAGCACATTACTTTAGGAGCTTCATTCAAGAATTTATTGAATCCTTCTGTAGAGCGTTACCAAGACACTCAGGATGTTGACGTGCTTACTTATAAAAAAGGAAGAGACTTTAAATTATCCTTGTCTTACCAATTTTAAGTAATTGTTAACAAACCAAATATTTACCAGTATATATTCATATTAAGTTAACCATTCTGTAATCTTTAATTTAAAGCTGTTACCGTATTTCGCTTTAAATTTTTAAAACAACAAAAAACACAATGAGAAAAAATTTATTTACCTTAATTCTTACAGTGGCGACTTTGATTTCAGTTGTATCTTGTTCAAGTGACGACGACAATGGTGCACAAGCTACATGTAATGACGGAATTCAAAACGGAAACGAAACAGGTATCGATTGCGGAGGAAATTGTGAGCCTTGCGAAACCTTAAGTATTTTGGAAGGAAATATCTCTGACGATGTAACATTGGATGCTTCTATAGAGTACCAATTAACCGGTGCTTTAGTGGTTCTTAACGGTGGGTCTTTAACCATTCCCGCCGGAACCGTGATTAAGGCTACAGGTGGAACTTCAGCTTATATCGCTGTTGCTCAAGGAGCTCAAATATTTGTAAATGGTACTGCAGCAAACCCAGTAGTTATGACCTCTGCTGCCAATTCTCCAGCTGCTGGAGATTGGGGAGGATTGGTAGTTTGCGGTAATGCACCTACTAACAAAGGAACGTCTGTAACTTCAGAAGTTGGTGATTTAATTTATGGTGGAAATGTATCAAATGACAACTCTGGTTCTATTCGTTACTTAAGAGTTGAGTACACCGGTGCTACCTTTTCTAATGACAAGGAATTTAATGGCGTATCCTTATTTGGAGTAGGTTCAGGCACTACTTTTGAATATGTTCAGTCTTACAACGGTGGTGACGATGGTATCGAGTTCTTCGGTGGAACTGTAGAAGGTCGTTACTTAGTTTCTATCAACAGTGGTGACGATTCTATCGACTTTGCTGATGGCTGGACTGGAACTGGAACAAACTGGTATATCGCTGGAGGTGCTAAAGCTGGTATTGAAGGATCAAACAATGGAGATAACGGAGATGCTGCTCCTGTAACTACAACTACTCTTTCTAACATTACTGTTGTAGGACCAGTAACTGAAGGTGCACTTTACTTCAAAGAAGGTGGAGGTCACTTCACTATCAACAACTTTTATGTAACTAATGCTGACCTTGGTGTTAAAGTAAAAGATACTGATGCTGAAGCAGCAGTAAGAATTGAAAACGGAGACCTAACTATCACTAACCTACAGTTTGCTGATACTGCTGAAGGTTTTATGGCTACTGATTACACTGGTGCTAATCAATCTTTCTATACGGAAGGTGTGGCTACTGGAGCTGGAAACGGTGCTGCGGCTCCTGATTGGGCTGCAGGTTGGACTATTGGATTGGACAACAGTGGATCTGTTACTGAAAATTTGGCTGGTGAAATTACAGGAACTGTAACTTTAAATGCTAATACTGAATATTTATTAACTAGCTCCTTGGTTGTTAAAGCTAACGGAACTTTAAACATTCCTGCCGGAACTGTTATTAAAGCTACTGGAGGTACTGCTGCCTTTATTGGAGTTGCACAAAACGGAACTATCAACATCAACGGTGAGCCTAACAACCCAGTAGTAATGACTTCTGGAGCTGCTTCTCCTGCTGCCGGTGACTGGGGTGGATTGGTAATCTGTGGAAACGCTCCTACTAACAAAGGTGTTTCTGTAACCTCAGAAGTAGGTGATTTAATCTACGGTGGAAATGACACTAACGACAGTTCAGGATCAATCCAATACTTAAGAGTTGAGTACACTGGTGCTACTTTCTCTAACGACAAAGAGTTTAATGGTGTGTCTTTATTCGGTGTTGGTGCTGGTACTACTTTTGAATATGTACAGTCTTACAACGGTGGTGATGACGGTATCGAGTTCTTTGGTGGATCTGTAGTAGGTAACTACTTAGTATCTATCAATAGTGGTGACGATTCTATCGACTTTGCTGATGGTTGGACTGGAACTGGTTCTAACTGGTACATTGCTGGTGGTGCTAAAGCCGGTATTGAAGGATCTAATAACGGAGATAATGGAAATGCCACTCCTACAACTACAACTACTTTGTCTAACATCACGATTGTAGGACCTGTTGGAGAAGGAGCCCTTTACTTCAAAGAAGGAGGAGGAAACTTCACTATCGATAATTTCTACACTACTGGAGTGAACTTAGGTATCAAAGTAAAAGATACAGATGCTGAAGCTGCTGTAAGAATTGAGAACGGTGACTTAAGCATGACCAACGTAATGTTCGATAACACTGCTGAAGGATTTATCGCAACTGACTATACTGGTGCTAACCAAGCGTTCTACACTGAAGGAACTGCTACTGGTGCTGGTAACGGTGCTGACGCTCCTGAGTGGGCTGCAGGTTGGACTACCGGATTATAATAACCATATCCATACAAATAAAAAAGCATCCTAACCAGGATGCTTTTTTTGTTATTAATTAATTATATAACGATTATTTGGAAGCCAAAGTACTTTTGGTAGCCCATTCATTAACACTAGCTACTCTATTGTTCAAATAATCCACTTCTTTTAATGTGTTTTCTTCCCAAAAGAACCATTTACCGGTCTTAACACCATTATCATACTTTGCCGCAGCTATCTTCTTTCCATTCACATCATAACTATACCAATCACCCTGAAGTTTGCCGTCAAAGGTATAACTACCCGTTTGGCTAATAGTTCCGTTGTCATGATAATACACCACATCAATGACATTGGTTTCTTTATTTAACGTTAATGTTCTTTCACTCTGTGCAAATCCAAGACTTACAAAAAGCAATGCTGCAAGTACGACTATCTTTCTCATGTTGCTTTGGGTTTAAGGTTCATATATACTCAAAGTTACGAAAAATTTACATTGAATAAACATTTACGTAACATTAAATTAACATTGAAACGTAATAACACTGTTTTTCTGACAGTTAAGACTTTGAGAATATTAAATGTTATTAATAATTAGTTAATATTATCATTACATTAAAGTCATTTTATAATGGCAGATTTGCAGAGTCTTATGACAAACAATGAGAGATTCATATAATCTATTAGTTTTTGTCGACTATATTATAGTGAATTCTAGAGGCTACTTTTAATTTAGTAGCCTCTTTTGTTTAATGTTATAAACTTAATCTTCACATAACATTAAGTTAACATAGAGTTCAGTTCTTTGCCGCCGACAAAAACTAGTACCCTGATATGAAACTTAAACTTACTGCCCTAGCAGTTATGCTATGTTGTGTGCTTACTTCGCACGCCCAAGAAACTGAAACAAACAGCCCAAAATTTGGTAAAGGTCTTTTCAACCTCGTAGGTAAAGATAGTACCTGGTCTATGAAGATTGGCACCAGAATGCAATTCTTAGGTTCTTCGATTTGGAATGAAGATGACGGAGATTTAGGAAATCCACAATCCAACATGTTGCTAAGACGTGCCCGTTTAAAGTTTGACGGTTTTGCTTTAACCCCAAAACTTAAGTATAAAATAGAACTGGGTCTATCAAACCGTGATATGTCTGGTGCTTCCTATTATACCCACAATACCCCTCGTGTTGTTATGGACGCTGTAATGAAATGGAACTTCCACGGAAACTTCGTGCTTTGGTTTGGACAAACCAAACTTCCAGGAAACCGCGAGCGCGTTATTTCTTCTTCTAACCTACAATTTGTAGACAGATCTATCCTTAATGCTGGATTTAACATCGATCGCGATATGGGAATCCAATTACACCATCAAATTGCGATAACGGAGAAATTCGTTATTACCGAAGCTTTGGCTGTATCTCAAGGAGAAGGAAGAAACGTTACTACCGGTAATTTAGGAGGTCATCAATATACAGGTCGTGTAGAGTTATATCCTTTTGGTAAATTTGAAGGAAAAGAAGACTATGTAGGAAGCGACCTAAAGCGCACAGCAACCCCAAAATTAGCCCTTGGAGTATCTTACGACTTTAACGACAATGCGGTGAGAATAAGAAGTAATAGTGGTTCTTACATGGAAACAGACACTGGTTTATTTGAAACAGACATCACAACCTTATTTGTAGATGCTATG
Source organism: Mangrovimonas sp. DI 80 (assembly GCF_001975575.1). Classification (NCBI taxonomy): domain Bacteria; kingdom Pseudomonadati; phylum Bacteroidota; class Flavobacteriia; order Flavobacteriales; family Flavobacteriaceae; genus Mangrovimonas; species Mangrovimonas sp. DI 80. The sequence goes on from NZ_MSDT01000002.1 coordinate 488,928, forward strand.
TTCAAATACCGCGGTTTATCCATTATGGCAGAATATGCCGACAGAGATGCAGACTCTCCTGTTGCTATTAACAGCGATGGAACCCCCACTGGAGACATTGTACAAATTGGATCTGGATATAATTTTTCTGCGGGATACCTATTCAAGAACAATTGGGAGCTTGCAGGACGATATTCCAATACCGATTTTAAAGAAATTACAGGAAGAGACACCACAAATGAGTATACTCTTGGAGTTTCTAAGTATATTGTAGGTCATAAACTTAAGGTCCAAACAGATATCACTTATGCAGACAATGCAATTAAATCAGACAAGCTTGCTTGCCGACTGCAATTTGAAATCCAATTTTAAGCAATTAAAATGATAACAATTAGGTAACGCACCTAATAAAAACACTATAGATATTTGCAAATTATTTGAAGTTAAATTATGGATAACATTTATTTATTAATGATAATTGCCCTAGGCGTATTGGCCATAGCCGATTTGATTGTTGGGGTAAGTAACGACGCAGTAAACTTTTTAAACTCAGCCATTGGGTCCAAGGCGTTCTCCTTTAAAACCATCATGATTGTTGCCAGTCTTGGGGTAGCCGTTGGGGCCATATTTTCCAGTGGTATGATGGAAGTTGCCAGAAAGGGAATTTTCAACCCTGGAGAGTTCATGTTCAATGAAATCATGATCATTTTCATGGCCGTTATGATAACGGACATCCTGCTTCTGGACTTTTTCAATTCGGTCGGGATGCCAACATCAACCACGGTTTCCATTGTATTTGAATTACTTGGAGCTTCTGTTGCCATGGCACTGATTAAAATTGCCAACGATGGCGGGACCTTTACAGATGTTGTTAACTACATCAACACTTCCAAGGCAACCGAAATTATATTTGGTATTCTGCTCTCGGTAGTCGTAGCTTTCTCTATTGGAGCTTTGGTACAATGGGTTTCTAGACTTTTATTGTCTTACGATTTTGAAAAGAAAGCATCCTGGGTAGGTGGATTGTTCGGAGGATTTGCCCTAACAGCCATTACTTATTTCATCTTCATGAAGGGTATCAAAGGTACCAACTATGCCAAAGAAAGTTTTGACGTTTTAGGAGGCGAAACCATTAGCCACTTTTTAGAGCACCAAGTATTACTTATTGTAGCAATCAGCTTGGTATTTTGGTCTCTATTCTCTTTAGCTTTGATCAAATTTGCTAAAACCAACATCTATAAATTAGTAATCCTAGTAGGAACTTTTGCTCTAGCCTTAGCTTTTGCAGGAAACGATTTGGTAAACTTTATTGGTGTACCAATTGCAGGATGGCAGTCATTCCAAGCTTGGACGGCTTCAGGAGCAGCACCAGATGCCTTTGCAATGGCCAGCTTAGCTTCCAAAGTACCAACTCCAACATTCCTATTAGTAATCGCAGGTTTAGTAATGGTAGTAACACTTTGGTTCTCTAGCAAAGCTAAAGACGTTGTAAAAACATCTTTGGACCTTTCAAGTCAAGAAGCCACCAAAGAGCGTTTCCAACCTAATTTCTTATCCAGAATCTTTGTTAGAACTACTATCGTAGCATCTCAAGTTTCCTCTTACATATTACCGAAATCATGGCAAGAGAAAATTGACAAGCAATTTGAAAAACCAGTAATTACCCTTAAAAAGGACAAAACCTACGAATTGCCTGCATTCGACTTGGTAAGAGCTGCCGTGAACTTAATGGTTGCCGCTGTATTGATCTCTATTGCGACATCCATGAAATTACCGCTTTCCACTACCTATGTAACCTTTATGGTTGCCATGGGTACATCCTTGGCCGATAAAGCTTGGGGAGCAGAAAGTGCCGTATATCGTGTAGCAGGAGTATTGAATGTTATTGGAGGATGGTTCTTTACAGCTCTTATCGCCTTTGTATCGGCTGCAGTTATTGCCTACTTCCTAAACTGGAATGTAAAGGTAATGGTACCTGTATTGTTGTTATTAGCTACTATCATCTTGGTACGCAACTACCTAAAACATAACAAAAAATCCAAAGAACTTAAAGCTGAAGACCGTCTGTTAAAAGCAGAAAGCAGTTCTGTACAAGGCGTTATCCATGAGAGCGCCAACAATATTGCTAATGTTGTAGAGAGAGGTAACAGAATCTACACCAACGCTATCAACGGTTTAGCAAGACAAGATTTGGCAATGCTTAAAAAGAACAGAAAGCAGGTAGTAAAATTATCTGAAGAAATTGATGAATTACGTGACAACATCTTCTATTTCATCAAAAACTTGGACGAATCCAGTGTTAGCGCAAGTAATTTTTACATCAATATTTTAGGCTACCTTCAAGATATGACCCAGTCTTTGGATTATATCTCGAAAGCGAGTCATAAGCACATCAACAATAATCACAAGAAATTGAAATTCAGCCAGATTAAGGAGCTGAAGGAAGTTGATGAGCGTTTTGAGCGTTTCTTCAAGAATACCAAGAATGCTTTTGAATCCCATTCATTTGCTGAAATTGGAAAAATCTTGAACAGAAAAGAAGAGATTGTGTCTTTGGTAACGGATAAAATCCAAAAACAAGTAGAACGCACTAGAACTGAAGAATCAAGCCCGAAAAACACGACGCTTTATTTCAGTATGCTATTGGAAACAAAAGACCTTCTTAATGCCACTATGAACTTATTGGAAGAGTATCACAATGCCCATGACAGTTCTGTGAAACCAGCAACCTTAGGAAAACTATTTGCTGGAAACGAAGAAGAATAAATTATACACTCCAAATCAAAAAAGCCATCTCAATGAGATGGCTTTTTTTGTTTAACAATAAAACACACACTATTAAGATCCGCACATAAGGCAATCATCTCCTTCGTTTGCTTTGGCAGCCTCAATCAAGGCTTTCATTTCCTCAGGACTCATTGGCTCCACTTCAACTTCCGTAGTTTCCTTTACAAATTTAGCTGCTGTTTTAGCAGCTTGTTCTTGCTGTTGCTCTACTATCAAGGTTTCCGTTTCTATTTTAGGAGCAACAATTTCTTCCTTCTTTTTACTATTATCTAAGGTGAATTTAATGGCATCTACGGCACTTTTGGTACGCAAGTAGTACATACCGGTCTTAAGTCCGCTTTTCCATGCGTAAAAGTGCATAGAGGTCAATTTAGCCATAGTGGCTCCCTCCATAAAAAGATTCAATGATTGGGATTGATCGATGAAATAACCACGATGACGCGCCATGTCGATGATATCCTTCATACTCAATTCCCAAACCGTTTTGTACAATTCTTTAATATCCTCTGGAATACCATCAATATCCTGAATAGAGCCATTCGCTCTCATAATTTCCTGCTTCAAGGTTTCATTCCACAACCCTAGATCTACCAAGTCTTCCAACAAATGTTTGTTCACAACAATAAATTCACCAGATAACACTCTTCTGGTGTAGATATTAGAGGTATAAGGCTCAAAACACTCATTGTTCCCCAAAATTTGGGAGGTTGAGGCCGTAGGCATTGGCGCTACCAACAACGAATTGCGAACCCCGTGTTTCACCACGTCATTTCTAAGTTTCGCCCAGTCCCATCGACCACTTAACTCCTCATCATCGATACCCCAAAGGTTATGCTGGAATTCCCCTTTACTAATAGGTGACCCCTCATAACTTTGGTAAGGACCATCCGCAATAGCCTCTTCCATACTAGCGGTAATAGCAGCAAAATAAAGAGTTTCAAAGATTTCCTGATTCAGTTTTTTAGCTTCATCGCTTGTAAACGGCATACGTAATTTAATGAACGTATCTGCCAAACCTTGAACTCCCAGACCAACTGGACGATGTCTAAAATTGGAGTTCTGAGCTTCTATAACCGGGTAATAATTTCTATCGATAACCCTGTTAAGATTTTTGGTAACACGCTTGGTAATTTTAAACAGTTCCTTATGATCGAACTCTCCATTTTTGATAAACATCGGCAAGGCAATGGATGCCAAATTACACACAGCCACTTCATCTGGCGCAGTATATTCCAAAATCTCAGTACATAAATTTGACGAACGGATAGTTCCTAAATTTTGCTGATTGGATTTACGATTGGCCGCATCCTTATACAACATATAAGGCGTACCTGTTTCAATTTGGGATTCCAAGATTTTCTCCCACAATTCACGAGCCTTAATGGTTTTACGTCCTCTTCCTTCAGCCTCATATTTCAAGTACAATTCTTCAAAAGCTTCACTGTGCGTTTCATCCAATCCAGGACATTCATTAGGACACATTAAAGTCCATTGACCATCCTCTTGCACACGTTTCATAAATAAATCGGAAATCCACATGGCGTAGAATAGATCACGCGCACGCATTTCCTCCTTTCCGTGATTCTTCTTCAAATCAAGGAAATCAAAAATATCGGCATGCCATGTTTCGATATAAATAGCAAAACTACCTTTGCGCTTCCCTCCTCCTTGATCGACATAACGCGCTGTATCATTGAACACGCGCAGCATAGGCACAATACCATTGGAAGTGCCATTGGTTCCCGAAATATAACTTCCCGTAGCTCTTACATTATGAATTGCCAATCCAATACCACCCGCAGATTGTGAAATTTTCGCTGTTTGTTTCAACGTATCATAAATTCCATCAATACTATCCTCCTTCATGGTCAATAGGAAACAAGAAGACATCTGTGGTTTGGGTGTCCCAGAATTAAAAAGTGTAGGTGTAGCGTGTGTAAAGTATTTTTTAGACATCAACTCATAGGTCTCAACAACTGCATCCATATCATTAAGATGGATGCCCACCGCTACCCTCATCAACATGTGCTGTGGACGTTCAGCAATATTACCATTGAGTTTTAATAAATAAGAACGTTCCAAAGTTTTGAACCCAAAATAATCATAACCAAAATCGCGATTGTAAATGATTGTGGAATCCAAAATGTCACGGTTTTCCATAACAACATTATACACTTCCTCTGAAAGCAAAGGCGCCTTTTTTCCAGTACGAGGATTGACATAGGTATAAAGGTCTTGCATGACTTCACTGAAGGTCTTCTTTGTATTTTTATGTAAATTCGATACCGAAATTCTTGCCGCCAATCGAGCGTAATCAGGGTGGGCAGTCGTCAAGGTTGCAGCAATCTCGGCCGCCAAATTATCCAACTCACTGGTAGTAACCCCATCATACAACCCTTCAATTACGCGCATTGCGACTTTTACCGGATCTACCAATTCGTTCAATCCGTAGCACAGTTTTCTAACTCTGGCGGTGATTTTGTCGAACATCACCGGTTCCTTTCGGCCATCTCTTTTTACTACATACATATGTTTTTCAAGTTTTTAGCTTTCTGAATCACTTCAGAAAATGGGTTAATTAGTTAGCCCGAACCCTGAAGCTTTCAAAATTCGGTAAGATAGGCCCTGAATTTTCAAGAAAATACACCTTAAAAACTGCAGAGCTTAATTTTTTATAATAAGTTTTGATTCCCTTAAAACAGGGTTATTCTTTTAGATTTGAGAAACCACCAAATATTAAAAATCAGCGTCAAATTTGAATTTATCTTCTTCCTCCTCTTTGTTAAGCACACCTGCCTTTTGGTATTCTGACACACGCTTTTCAAAGAAATTGGTTTTCCCCTGTAGGGAAATCATATCCATAAAATCAAAAGGATTGGCAGTATTATAGACTTTTTCACAACCCAATTCACTCAACAAACGGTCTGTAACAAACTCCAAGTATTGTGTCATCAATTTAGAATTCATCCCGATTAAACTAACAGGAAGTGACTCTGTGATAAATTCTCTTTCAATATCAAGGGCATCCACCAAAATTTCGGTGATACGTGCCTTTGGCACTTTATTGACAAGGTGATGATTGTGCAGGTGAACCGCAAAGTCACAGTGTACACCTTCATCTCTTGAAATTAGCTCATTTGAGAAAGTTAACCCTGGCATCAAACCTCGCTTTTTAAGCCAAAAAATGGAACAGAAGGCTCCAGAAAAGAATATCCCTTCCACAGCTGCGAAGGCGATCAATCGCTCCGCAAAACTTGGCGATTCTATCCATTTCAAAGCCCACTCGGCCTTTTTCTTAATCGCAGGAAACGTTTCAATAGCATTAAAGAGCATGCTCTTTTCCTTTTCGTCTTTTACATAAGTATCAATCAACAACGAATAGGTTTCACTATGGATGTTTTCCATCATGATTTGAAACCCATAAAAGAATTTGGCTTCGCTGTATTGCACTTCGTTAACGAAGTTTTCGGCAAGATTTTCATTCACAATCCCATCACTGGCCGCAAAAAATGCCAAGATGTGCTTTATGAAGTAACGCTCGTCGTCATTCAATTTACTTTGCCAATCTGTAAGATCTTGATGCAAATCTATTTCTTCGGCCGTCCAGAAACTGGCTTCAGATTTTTTATACCACTCCCAAATATCGTGGTGTTGAATTGGAAAAATTACGAATCGATCTTTGTTTTCTTGTAAAATTGGTTCAGTAGTTTGAGACATTAGTGTTTTGGTTTTTTGATGATTTAAATGAACATTTTTGTTGATTTGGGTTTAACAAATATTCAAAATTGAAGCTGAAAAAGAAAGCTAATTTTATGAACATTGTCAACAAGTTTTTAACAAGTTCGAAATCACCTAAAACTCAAAAGTTTACAAAAAACAAACACCAAACCCTTATACAGCAAGACTTTACATAATTTACAACCATCCAATTATTTACAAATTTCACAAACAATTGACAACAACAAAACATTAAATTTTGGTCAATAAAAAGAGAAGAAACCAATCTACCATTGGCACAAATAAAAAGAGAGCCTGACCAGCTCTCTTTTCCCCAATAATTAACTAAACTAACTAAAACTATACTTTAAAGAAATAGTTACCTTAAATTTTGTGATGACGAAACTAGATTGCTCTGGCTTCAATTGATTAATAGCGTATAATCAAAAAAGTGAATCACAAAAATCACTTTTACTTTACAAAAAATTTATCCCTTTAACACTTCAAATATCTTTAATTCAATTCAACTAAATTACCCTACTTGTATAGTTGGTTAAAAAAACTGTATAATTGGAACACTCTTTAAATTAGACAAAATAGTGTAAAATCCACACTATTCTTCACAATTTATTTTAACTAATTTCAAATTATTAACAGCATGTACTTCTATACTAGAATATTACTATATTTGAAGCTATGATAAAAGCCGTTATAGTTGACGATGAACCAAAAGCCATACAAAGTTTGTCCTGGGAACTGACAAACTTTAGCGATGATATAGAAATCGTCAACACATTCACCTCTCCGGAGGCCGCCCTAGACTATCTTGAGACCAATCCACCAGACTGTTTGTTTTTAGACATACAGATGCCTACAATGGACGGGTTTCAGTTTTTGGACAAACTTCCAAACAAGGATTTTGCCATTGTAATTACCACAGCTTATAACGAATATGCTATAAAGGCCCTAAAACATGAGGCCATAGATTACTTGCTGAAACCAATAGATTCAGACGATCTTGAGGACACCATCAAACGCATTAAAAAATTCAACTACAGATTACTCAATTCTTCCAAGATTGAAGAAGTATTGATAAATTTTCATACCAAATTCGACCAGAAAAAAATCACCATCAATACCGATGGAAAACTCATGTTCGTCCCTGTAGATGATATCCTTTTCATTGAATCTGATGGAAATTACAGTACCATCGTTATGGCCGACGGACAGAAAACCGTTATCACCAAAAAACTGAAAGAGGTGAACAGTATTCTACCAAAACAGTATTTTTTCAGAATCCATAACTCTTTTATCATCAACCTCAACCGAATTAAGGAATACATCAAAAACGATGGATATGTTGTCATGCAATCCAACCATAAAATTCCTGTAGCAAGGCAACGTAAATCAAATTTTTTAGAGAAATTTTAAAATGTCAATTTCATTTTCTTCTGGATTTTCAAGAACCCTCTTGCTGTCTAAAAACTGTACTTTAGTACTTTTTGGACTGCTAATGCTTGCTAGTATAAAAACCTATTCCCAGTCCTCGGGAGACTTTTACGATACAGCAACAGCTCTCATGAAAACAACTCCAAAGAATTATGAGGAGATTAATGAGGCCTTTAAAAGTTTCAGAAGAGACAGCATTAAAATGAAAACTTTGGCCACCATGGCTGAAGCCTCCAATTATTTGGAAGCCGAATGTTACGCCTATAACTCTTTGGGTGTTATATACCGAAACATCTCTCATTACGAAATAGCCATTGAAAACCACAAGAAAGCCTACGAACTATCGGAATCGGCTAACAATATCGAGTTACAGGTAATATGTCTTAACATGCTGGGAGTGGTTTACAGAAGGATGGACTTGGTAAAACCAGCCCTAGACTACCACAAAAAAGCTTTAGATCTAGCCAATTCGCAACAACCACTTACAACTGAATTAAAACACAGTATTGCAGTTTCCCAAAATAGTATGGGAAACATTTACCTAGCCCTGAACCAATATGACATGGCCCTTAAACAGTTCACCAAATCCTTGGTCATAGAAAAGGAACAGGATAATATTTTAGGTCTAGCCATCAATTACCAAAACATAGGCTATGCCAACGAAGCCAAAGGCCTTTTGGACGAGGCTCTGATTGACTATAAAACCTCACTGGAATACAATAATCAAATTAATTCAGACATTGGCCGTGTCATCTGCAACAATAGCATCGCCCAGATTTACATTAAACAAGGAAAACCCCAAGAAGCAAAAGAAATCATAGAAGACGCTTTGAAAATGGCCCTTATGGAAGGTGACCAACTTTACATTGCGTCCTCTTATATCAACTTAGGTTGGGCCCAAAACGAATTGGGACTTCATAATGAAGCCGAAAACAACTTAAAAACCGCCCTCGATATTGGCACAAAATACGGTTTGAAAGGATCCAAAGTGGAGGCCAACAAACACCTTTCAGAACTCTACCAAAAACTAGGAAACTACAAAGCCGCCTTAGAAAAGTATAAAGACTACATTGCTGAGGAAGAAACCATATTAAACGAACGTAACCTACAATATGTAAACGACATCATTATACAATACGAAAGTGAAATCAAAAACAATCAAATACGAGTACTTGCCAGTGAAAACGAACTAGTAAAATCTAAATTACTGCGCAACCAAAAAATATTTTGGTACTCACTTATTGCCTTAATTCTTATTGCGGGGGGAATTATTACCGTAAACAGACACCGCCAGTTAAAACAGGAAAAACAGATTCTTACCTTGGAGCAAGATATGCTTAGAAGTCAGATGAACCCGCACTTCATTTTCAACTCCTTAAACTCCATCAAGCTATACATTATCAATAATGAAAAGGAAAATGCAGTGTATTACCTCAACAAATTTTCCAAACTCATCAGAAAGATCTTGATTGCTTCCACCGAGAAAGAAATCTCTTTGGAAGACGAATTGGACACCATGAAACTCTATATGAACATAGAGAATATCCGGTTTTCAAATGAAATAGATTTTAAGGTTAAAATTGACGACAACATCAACACTGCTAACGTAAAGCTTCCTTCTTTGATTTTACAACCCTTTTTGGAAAATGCGCTTTGGCATGGGCTTTCCTCCAAAAAAGAAGACAAGAAAATTGTACTGCACGCCTCAAAAACCACAGATGACTACGTAACCATTTCTATCAAAGACAACGGTATTGGAAGAATAGAATCTGAAAAAATCAACAAGAACAAACTGCTGAAAAGAAAGTCGGTTGGGATTGCCTTAACGAAGGCAAGATTATCCAATTTTTACAAAACCTATACAAGTCCGTACAAAATTGAAGTTGAAGATTTGTACGACACCAACCATAAGCCAACAGGCACCAAGGTCATCATACATATCCCAACACGATCCAATGTACTTAGAACCGCCTAACTATTTAGATTTCTGAAGTTTTTCGGCAACTTTTTCCAATTCAGCGTACCAATCTTCACCGAACTTACGGATAAGCGCCTGCTTCACAAATTTGTAGACAGGCACCTGAAGTTCCTTTCCCAAACTACAGGCATCATCACATATATGCCACCTGTGGTAATTTACAGCCGAAAACTCACTATAATCCTGCACCCTTACTGGATACAAATGACAGGACACCGGTTTTTTCCAAGAAATATCTCCTTGATTATAGGCTTCCTCAATAGCACAAAGGGCCGTTCCTTTTTTATCAAAAATAACGTAGGCACAATCAGCACCATCTATTAAAGGGGTTTCCAATTCGTCATCTTCCGTGGTAATATAAGTACCCTGCGCCTCTATAGCCGCAATACCTTCTTTACGCAAATAAGGTTTAACTTTTGGATAAATCTCCTTCAAAATCGCAGCTTCCTCTTCATCTAAAGGCGCTCCCGCATCGCCATCAATACAACAAGCCCCTTTACAGGCAGAAAGATTGCACACAAAATCATTCTCTATGATTTCCTCCGAAACTATGGTTTTTCCTAACTGAAACATGCCGCAAAGATAAGCCAATAATCCGTCAAAAGTAACCCCTTTAAAAGCAATTAAATTTTATAGCCTTTATAAAGCCCATTAATTTGTAAATGCCGAAATTTGCCAAAAATTTCCATCATAACATGATACAATTCAACATAAAAGAAATCATCACCACCTTTATGGTATTGTTTGCCGTAATAGACATTATTGGCAGCATTCCAATCATCATAGACCTTCGAAAAAAAGCAGGCCACATCCAAAGCGAAAAAGCCTCAATCATCGCTGGAATTATCATGATTCTGTTCCTGTTTTTAGGAAAAAGCATTTTGTCCATTATTGGTATTGGAGTGAACTCCTTTGCCGTAGCAGGAGCCTTTGTACTATTCTTTATTGCTTTGGAAATGATTTTAGGAATTACCCTTTACAAAGAGGAAGAAAGCAATGCCATGAACGCGAGTGTATTCCCTTTAGCATTTCCATTGATTGCCGGCCCCGGAAGTTTAACAACACTTTTATCCCTAAGAGCAGAATACCGTATCGAGAATATTATCATAGCCGTAATACTGAATGTTTTATTGATTTTTATTGTACTAAAGACCTCTTCAAGGATTGAACGAATGATTGGCCAAAACGGTATTGCAGTTATTAGAAAAATATTTGGTGTGATTTTGCTGGCCATAGCCGTAAAACTATTTGCCCATAACATTAAAGCCCTTTTTGAACTCGCTTAAACACTTATATCATGAAACTATTTACCATCATTTTTACAGTCATTGCCGCGGCACTTATCATATTCAACATTACCCAAATTGATTTTAGCGCACCATTTCAAGGACAAAGTATCATTGCTTTGATTACCATTCTAGCCGCCCTTTGCGGAATAGTTTTGCTACAAATTTTGCGCATTTCCAAGCGCATTGAGAAACAATTAAAAAACAAAAAGTAATGTTTGACGCCCTGATTATTGGAGGAGGCGCTGCAGGAATGTCCTGCGGCTTGGTTTTGGGTTCCGCGGTTACTAAAGAGTACGCCAAAGACAAACATATTGGTATCATAATGCACCAAAAGGCTTCCCATCTGCAAACCGCTTTATTCAATAATGCTTTGGGGCTCCCAGCAGGAACTACTGGGCAATCTGTTTTAGAATTAGGAAAGGAACAACTCGCCACGCAATATCCACATGTAGCGCAAATTGAAAGTGAAAAAGTTTTGGAAATAAAGCCTCTTCCTGAAGGATTTGAGGTTATTACCAACAAACTCAGCTACACCTCCAAACTAGTCGTAATCGCGGTTGGCTACACCAATCTTTTGAACATAAAAGGCCTTGAATCATTTGTAGGCCCTCATCCTCGTGCCGCCGCTGAAAAAGAGCGCATTTGGCTAAAAAATGAAGACCACCTTATCACAAAAGGACTTTATGCTGCTGGAACTTTAGCAGGTTGGAGAAGTCAATTCAATATTGCCGCAGGAAGTGGCGCACAAGTAGCTACAGATATTTTAACACTTTGGAACAACGGCCAAGATAGCCACGTACACGATAAACTATAAGAAGCTATTGACCTTCGCTTAATTCAACGACTTCCAAGATCATTTCATCGGCGGCATTTATGATACGTTCGTAAGTATTGCCGCCATATAGTTGGTCTGCTAAATCTGCTTTGATCATTCTTTTAATGGCATCATGATAAGCCACAAAGGTCATTTTGGTACTTTCCTTGAGATTTAAGTAATTCTGAAATTTGACTACGATATCGTCACTCACCTCAAAGTTTTTGATAAAATCCTCTTTGTCTACATCTCCATAAACACTTCTATCTCGATCCAATTCTTCAAATACAAAATTACTGATGTAACCTCTGCGTTTGATATAACTTAAAGTTTCATTTTGAAAACTAGTATCCAATGGCACAAAAATATCTGGAATGATGCCTCCACCTCCATACACAATTTTCCCTTTAGGAGTCACAAACCTCAACGAATCGGCCACTTCAATATTCTGTTCTTCATTAAGCTCTCCATTACGCAAACGCTTGTAGTAATCGTTGTAATACTCATCATTACCACCATTATGGTACGGCCTCTGTATAGAGCGCCCAGTAGGCGTATAGTATCTGGAGACCGTCAAGCGAACGGCACTACCATCACCCAAAGCCATTTCACGTTGCACCAAACCTTTACCATAAGAACGCCTTCCCACAATAATCCCCTTATCATTATCCTGAAGAGCTCCCGCCACTATTTCGCTCGCAGAAGCCGAGTTTTCATTAATAAGAATATAGATTTCACCTTCCTCAAAATCGCCATTGCGCGTAGCATAGCTTCGTTCAATTTTACCCGCTTTGTTTTTGGTAAACAGAATGAGCTTGTCATCTTCCAAAAATTCATCTACAATCTGCTCTGCAATTCCTAAAAATCCCCCTGGATTGTCTCGAAGATCCAAAACCAATTGAGTAGCTCCTTGATCCTGGAGTCTATCCAAGGCCACTTTAAACTCGCGATAAGTAGATTCTGCAAATCGGTTGATTTTGATATAGCCCAATTTGTAGGTAAGCATATACGCGGCATCCACACTTTTGATAGGAATTACAGTACGCTTCACATCAAAGTCAAGCAGCTCGTCCTCCCCTTTTCTATAAACCGTTAGATGCACTTTGGTATTCTTCTCCCCTTTCAGCTTTTGAATGATATCATCGTTAGACCATTGCCTTCCGAAAATAGAATCCCCATCGGCCACAATAATACGATCACCTCCCTTGATACCCGCCTTTTCACTAGGACCGCCTTCCACAGGTCTGATGACCGTTACCGTATCCTTATAAGTATAGAAGCTCACGCCAATCCCTACAAAATCCCCCTTCATATTCTCCGTAACACGTTCCATTTCCCCTTGGGGAATATAGGTGGAATGCGGATCTAGATTATCCAAAATACCATTCACGGTAACGTCTACAATGCTGTCTGTATTAACGTCATCTACATATTCGTATTCAATATAATCTATCAAACGGTTGAGCTTGTCCTTTTTGCTATTGGACGTAAAAAGCCTATCGGAGGTATCTGCAAAATTCAGTTTCCCTCCAATTAATACGCCAATAGCCACGGCTATTCCCATAAGAAGCGGTATGTACTTTTTCTTAAAACTCAAATCCCTTCTCGAGGTTTCAATTCATTTTTAGCTCAACAATTTATGAATCTTCCAAAGCTTCTATCAGCTCCAATTCAATCCCTGCCTTTTCCAAAAATTTAATTCCAGAATCATCTTTATAAGGCTGTTGGTAAACCACCCTAACAATTCCTGCTTGATGGATCAGTTTACTACATTCTTTACACGGTGACAAAGTAATATATAATGTTGCCCCTTTACAGGACTGCGTGGAAGAGGCCACTTTTAAAATAGCATTGGCTTCGGCATGCAGCACATACCATTTCGTATATCCTTCGTCATCTTCGCAATAATTTTCAAAACCGGTGGGAGTTCCATTGTACCCATCGGAAATGATCATTCTATCTTTTACTATTAGGGCTCCAACTTGTTTGCGTTTACAATGTGATAATTTCCCCCATTCCTTAGCAATTCTTAAATACGCCTTGTCATAGCGTAACTGTTTCTTTTTCGGCATTTAGTTTAGTTTCAATATCAGGGTGTGCCTGCTCCCGTACCTATCTAAAAAAGTACAGGATATTTGCACAAATTTTATTCTATTATGGTTTTCCCCATTAATCTTTAAGGGGTAAAAAGGGATATCGCCTACATGACTGCAAACGGTATAACGAAGATAACGGGTTCATATTTTAATTGCAATGCGTTTAGAGTTAAAGTTTTATCAAAACCCTAAATTTCATGCATTATTTAGGAAAGGTAACCGCTACGCATGAGCATAGGAAGCATGGCTCCCAAAACCATAGCCGAAATGACCATGACCCAATCACGTTTAGAGAACCTAAAAATAGTCTCGCACAGAAATCCTAAAAACAATACAATAAAGGCAATGATGAGCTGACCTATTTCCAAGCCCAAGGAAATTTCCAAAAGCGTCACCAGCTTCATATCCGAGGCATGTACAAATTTACCAAAAGTCCCAACATAGCCCATTCCATGGACCAATCCTAAAAACAAGGTTGCAAAAAACAAAATCCCTATTTTTTCATTCGGAGCCTTTTTACCAGAGGTAAACACATTGTACAATGCAACAATTAAGATGGTAATGGGAATTAAAAATTCCACGAGTGAAGCATTCACCCTAACCACATTATAGGAAGCCAAGGCTAAAGACAAGGAATGTCCTAATGTAAATACCGTAATGAGAAGCAGGATACGTTTCCAATCTTTAAACGCATATGGCACCATTAAAACAATTAAAAACAAAATGTGATCGTAGGCTTTAATATTCAGTACGTGGTACATGCCTTGCTGCAGGTGAGTCAAAAAATCGGCTAGCATAATTAATTACAATTTGGGATAAGTCAAAGTTACGATTAATGGGGAACTGGCAAAACAAATTTTAACATAAGAAGCTCTTTAAAATTTCTAGATATTTATACTTTTTAATGTAATTTTAAAATCTTTTGTAACGTGATTCTGTTCACTCAACAAAACGCTAACAGCCAAAACTAAGCCAAATGCCCTTAAAGTTTTTAACCCCTAAAAACAGCCTAGAGTTTTTTACGCCAGACACTGAAAATTCTCTTGAAATTACACTAGCACAAACTGGAATTTCGGCAGGCTATCCTTCTCCAGCAGAGGACTACAACGACTCTAAAATAAGCCTGGACAAAACCTTGGTTCGCAACAAGGAAACGACTTTTTATGCAAAAGTTAGCGGTCAATCCATGATAGGCGCTGGATTGGACGACGGCGATCTATTGGTGGTTGATAGAGGAATAAACCCGAAGCACAATAAAATAGCTGTGTGTTTTATTGATGGAGAATTTACCGTAAAGCGCCTTAACGTCACTTCGGAGGGCATCTTTTTAATGCCCGAAAACCCCGCCTATGACCCTATAAAAGTTTCTAGCGAAAGTAACTTCCAAATATGGGGTATTGTAACCCATGTGATCAAAAAAATGTAATCTTTAACATTTTCACATATTATACCCCCAACCAACTTTTAAGGCTTTTTCCTTAAAGTTAGCCCCGCCAAACCATGGATTCCTTAACCTGTCAACCTCTGACTGAATAGCATTTTTTCAATTTTATTTTACAGAACACAACTATTTTCTTAACTTTCTCATAAAATATTGATATTTTAACACTTTAATCTAATTAGATTAAACTTTAACCTTAATTCAATTGTTATGAAAAAATCACTTCTTGTGGCGCTTCTTACACTAGGGTTTTCTTGGGTACTTACAAGTTGCTCCTCTGATGATGACAACAATAATTCAAATAACGATGCAATTATTGAAGAGGTTGAAAATATTGCTGAATCTGGGGATTGGATTATAACTTCATTCATAGATTCTAATGAAGATGAAACCAGCCATTTCACAGGGTACAACTTCACTTTTGGAAGCAATGGCACCCTAACCGCAACCAACGGCACAACTACCCATACAGGTATCTGGACTATTACCGATAGTAGCAATAGTACAGACGATGACAATAACAGTGATGACGATCTTGATTTCAATATCTTTTTTAATGTACCAGACACTAATGATTTTGAAGACCTAAATGACGATTGGGATATAGACACCTATAGCAGTACAACAATTAAACTTATCGATGTTAGTGGAGGCAATGGAGGCACCGATACGTTGACTTTCCAAAAGATATAACCTTCACATTAGACAAGAAATAACAAAAACAAACCCCCATTGTACTTTTCAGTACACATGGGGGTTCTCATCAACCAACCATAATCCCTATACCAAGGAATCAATTCCATCCGCCCCCGAGGGCTTTATACATTGTTACAAAAGCAGTCATTTGCTCTTTTTTGGTTTCTACCAATTCCATCTTCGACTCCAACGCATCCCTTTGGGTCAACAACACTTCCATATAGTCTGCTCTCGCCGACCTAAAGAGTTTATTAGTAATATCGATAGACTTTGTTAAAGCTTCAACCTGTTGCTCTTTCAAGTGGTAACTTTCTCTTAGATTATCAATCTTGGAAACACCATTGACCACTTCAATGTAGGCGCCCAAAATAGACTTCTCGTATTCAAAAATGGCCTGCACCTGCCTGTCATTGGCATTAAAATATTCCGCTTTAATAGCATTTCTATTGATAAGCGGAGCCACCATATCCCCTGCCAAAGTATACAGCAATGAGGTTGGGGTATTGAATAGATATTTTAAACTGAAAGCCTCCAAGCCAACACCAGCCCTAATAGTAAAGGAAGGGTAAAAATTAGCCTTGGCCACTTTGACATCCAATTTGGCCGCTGCCAATTCGTATTCCGCTTGACGGATATCGGGTCTATTGGCTAACAATTGCGATGGGACTCCCACAAAAATCGTGTCCATTTCTGTATCGATAAACCCTTCAGATTCGCGATTGACGTGTTGAGGCGATCTTCCTATCAAGAAATTGATTCGATTTTCGGTCTCTACCACTTCCTGTTTTACTGAATACAGTTCACTCTTGTTCTTGAAAACCTCAGCTTCCAAACGCTGAACCCCCAATTCGGTGGCCTTGGCTGCTTGCTTTTGAAGACGAATGGTCTTTAAAGCATCTTGCTGCAGTTGTAAGTTTTGAGTGATAATGGCCAATTTATTATCTAAAGCCTGAAGCTCATAATAGGATTCCGCCACTTCAGAAATAAGATTGGTCACCATAAAGTTCTTCCCTTCCACCGAAGACAAGTACTCCATGACTGCTGCTTTTTTGGAATTGCGTAACTTTTTCCACACATCCACTTCCCAAGAAGCAACAGCTGCTACTTGAAAGTTAGGCAACGGCTCTGGAAACTCTTCGCCAGGCCTGATATCCGTATTGGCATCGTTGGCACCTTGACTGGTATAACGTCCCACTTTTTCTACTTCACCAGCGGCTTGAATATCGACATAAGGTAAATACTCTCCTTTTCGAGCACGAATTTCATTCTTAGCCATATCCACTTTCATCAACATGATATTAAGCTCTTGATTATTCACCAAAGCCGTATCGATCAAAGCCGTTAAATAGTCGTCTTTGAAGAATTCCTTCCAATTGATCTTGGCAGAATTGCTCGTATCTACCACAACCTGCTCTAAGAAAGTTTCTGGCAATGCTGTGTTCTCATCCCTAACTTCCTTGGTGGGCACACAACTGCTAAAAGCGAACAGCACAAATCCCACAAGTGCTCCAATTTTGAAATTGATGGTTTTAAAAACTGATTTATTTCTCATTGTTTCCTTTCATTAGTTTTTTGATTTGTTTGTTCATCTCTTTCAGACGCTGCCTTAAAGCACTTTCTTCTTCACCACGTCTTACAAACTCTTCAGAAATTGGCTCTTGGTGCTCGTCCTTGATCAAGCTTCTTCCTTCTGCCATTTTTCCAAAAATGTAATACAGCCCCGGAATGACAACTACTCCAAAAAGAGTTCCTATTAACATACCTCCCAAAGAAGAGCCTCCAATGGTTCTATTTCCGATAGCCCCAGCACCAGTAGCAATTACCAAGGGCACCAATCCAGCTATAAAGGCAAACGATGTCATCAAAATAGGTCGGAACCTCATTTTGGCTCCTTCAATAGCCGCTTCCAAAACGGTAGCACCCTGCCTGTGCCTTTGCACCGCAAACTCCACAATAAGCACGGCGTTTTTACTTAGCAATCCAACTAGCATGATCATCCCGATTTGAGCATATACATCGTTGGAAAGCCCCATGGCCTTCAACATTAAAAACGATCCAAACACTCCAATTGGTAATGACAACAACACCGCCAACGGCAATAGGAAACTCTCATATTGAGCTGCCAATACAAAGTACACAAAGATCAACACCACGATGAAAACATAAAGAGCATCGTTACCGCGTTGCGCTTCGTCGTAGGAAAGACCTTCCCAAGCAATATCATACCCACGAGGCAAGGTTTGTTGCGCAACTTCTTGAATGGCCTTAATGGCATCATCACTAGTATAGCCTTTTGAAGGCAACCCTCGAATGGCTGCAGAATTGTACAAATTGTATCGGGTAATCTCGTTAGGTCCCAATTTCTTTTCCAACGTCATGAAAGAAGAATAGGGCACCATTTCGCCTTCTTCGTTTTTTACAAAAAGTTTTTCCAAATCGGTTGGCAAGCTACGGTACTCCGGAGCCGCTTGAGTATACACTTTGAAAAAGCGCCCAAACTTGATAAACCCTTGCTCGTAGGTACTACCAATTAGAATATTGAGATTTTCCATGGCATTCCCAATGGAAACCCCTTTTTGCATAGCCGCCTTATTATTGATCTTCAACTCATATTGTGGATAATTGGCCGCAAAGAAGGTAAACAAACCGCTCAACTCCTTACGCTGTCCCAAAGCTTCCAAAAACTCGTTGTTGATTCTTTCAAATTCATGATAATCGGTACCGTTGGTTTTATCTAATAATCTTAAGGAAAACCCTCCCGAGGACCCGAATCCTGGTACCGCAGGTGGTTCGAAGTATTCAATGACCGCTCCAAGATCCTTGCTTTCCTCTTCCAGTTCTTCCATGATCTCGTGTACCGAATGCTTACGATCCGACCAGGGCTTAAGGTTGATCAAACAGGTTCCTGCGTTGGAACCACGACCTTCGGTCATAATTTCATAACCTGCCAAAGAAGAAACCGATTCCACGCCTTCAATCTCTTCACACATCGCCTGAAGTTTTCTAGCGACATCATTAGTACGCTCCAAAGTAGCTCCTGGTGGCGTTTGAATGATGGCATAAATCATCCCTTGGTCTTCACTAGGAATAAATCCAGAAGGCACCACTTTATTCACCAATCCAGTCCCGATACAAAAAGCTATCAGCACTCCAAACGTAATCACCCTTCTATGAACAATAAGCTTCAGGAATCCTACATAGCGTCCCGTCAACCTTTCAAAAAGACGGTTAAAACTATCAATGAAACGGTTCATCAAAGACTTCTTTCTAGGCTGCCCATGATTGTTCTTTAAAATCATGGCACATAATACAGGCGTTAATGTCAAGGCCACTACAGCTGAAATTACAATAGCACCTGCCATGGTAATGGAGAACTGTCTGTAGAAGACTCCTACTGGCCCAGTCAAAAATGAAATAGGGATGAAAACCGAAACCATTACCAAGGTAATCGCAATAATAGCCCCTCCAATTTCACCCAATACTTTACTTGACGCTTGATAAGGTGTGAGATGTTCCTCTTCCATCTTTATATGGACGGCCTCCACAACCACAATGGCATCATCTACCACAATACCAATGGCCAATACCAAGGCGAAAAGAGTAATCAAGTTGATGGACAAGCCGAATATTTGCATCACAAAAAAGGCCCCCACCAAGGATACCGGAACGGCAATAATAGGGATTAAGGTAGAACGCCAGTCTCCCAAGAATATGAACACCACAATAGCCACCAAGATGAAAGCATCTCGAAGCGTGTGCAATACCTGTTCTATGGAAGCATCCAAGAAATTGGAAACGTCATAACTGATTTTATAATACACCCCTGGAGGCAAATCTTCCTTAAGTTCCTTTAATTTTTCCTTTACGGCCTTGATAACATCACTTCCGTTACTTCCGAAGGTCTGCTTCAACACTATGGAGGCAGAAGGCTCCCCATCGAGATTGGAATAGATATCGAAGAACTCACTCCCCAGTTCTACATCGGCAATGTCACCAAGGGTAATCATTTCCCCTTCGGAATTGGCTCTAACAATGATTTCCTTATACTCTTCAGGCTCGTTATAACGGTCACGATAGGTCAATACATACTCCAAGGATTGGGATTTTTTCCCCGAACTTCTACCAATACGCCCAGGCCGTGCCAAAATACTTTGGTCTTCCATAGCCTCAAGCACTTCTTCCGCAGAAATATTATAGGCACGCATACGATCTGGTTTCAACCAAACCCTCATGGCAAATTTACGGCTCCCTAAAATTTGGGCACTCGCAATCCCATTGATCCTTTGAATCTCCGGGACTATGCGGGTGTACGCATAATTGTAAAGAAACTTTTCATCTGTATTGTCCTTCTTGCTATAAAGGTTTACATACATCAACATACTAGGCTGAACCGGCGTAATAATCACCCCTTCCCTTTGCACCAATTCTGGCAAAAGCGGCATTACTTGGTCCACTCTGGTCTTGACCCGGACGACTGCATCGTTGGGATCGGTACCTGGATCGAAAACAATTCTTACCGTTCCTTCACCCGCACTGGTGGCATCGGAAGCAATATATCGCATTCCTTGCACTCCATTAATGGCGGTTTCCAAAGGAATCAAGGTTGACTTTACCAAAACGTCGGCACTCGACCCCGGATAGGCAATAAATATGTTAACGGTGGTTGGGGCAATTTGGGGAAATTGCGAAATAGGCAACTGCTTTATGGCCAATAACCCCAAAAAAACTATCATTACCGAAATGACAATAGCCAATACCGGTCTATGAATAAACTTTTTAAACATGATCTAAAATTTTTGGGATTATTATTCAGCGTAAACATCCAAATGGGCCAAAACCTCATCTGGTTGCTCTAGCTCATAGGTAATTTTCTGACTGTCCTTAACCAAACGGATGCCTTCCAAAAGAATGATATCCTTTTCATCAAGACCACCTTCAACCACAAACAAATGCGAAAGCTCTGCACCTACCTTGATTTCCTTTTGTCTAACAATGTGGTCCCGATCTACCACAAACACGTAACGTTTATCCAACACCTCAAAAGTAGCCTTCTGCGGAATCAACATGGCATGTTTTAAAGGCGTCGTCATCAAGACCGTTCCTGTTTCACCATGACGCAATATGCCATCAGGATTTTGAAAGGTCGCCCTAAAGGCAATATTTCCTGTTTCGTTATTGAATTCTCCTTCAATGGTTTCAACAACACCTTTTTGGTTGAATGTTTTATTGTTGGCCATTAACAAACGAACCTCTTTTTTATCGTCTTTGTTTTGACTCATGACATAATCCAAATACTCGGCTTCAGGCACATTGAAATATACCCACATCTGACTGTTGTCTGAAAGCGTTGTCAACAACTCGCCTTCTTCCAACATACTACCTTCCCGTACATGAAGGTGGTCCATAATCCCTTCAAAGGGCGCTTTAATATTGGTAAATCCCAAATGGGTTTCTGCCAAAGCTACTTCAGCCTTAGACTTTTCGTAATTGGCCTTTGCAAATGCCAATTCGTTTGGAGACACGATATCATTGTCTGCCAACAATTTGGTATTTTGGTATTCAATAGAAGCAGCCTCACTTTCGGCCTTTGCCTTTTGAAGCTCTGCTTGGTAGATATTCGGCATGATCTGGAACATCATTTGTCCCTTTTTCACCTTTTGACCTTCATCTACTCTGATGTCTTGCAGGTAGCCCTTTTCCATGGCTCTGATCTCGATATTTCGAATAGAATGCACCTGACAGACATATTCCTTGGTAATGGAAGTGTCCCTATACACAGGATTGGTTACCTGAAAGGTCCGTTCTTCGTGCTTTTCTTCCTTGTGCGAGTTACAACCTACACTACATACCATGGCCAATAGACCAACGTAAATTGGGAATCTCTTCATAATAATTTTTGTTTGTATAAAGCTCCTTGGCTTTATGTTTGAATAGTTTGAAAAAAGTATGAATTGAAATAGGCAATATGTCCGCTAAAAGGTCTAGATCCTTAGGACACATTACAGAAGTTAGGCAATACTAAATTGCCTTAATACGTAAAAATCAAATCCTGAAAACTTGGTACAGGACGGATATTTTTTGGGATGGTAAATGCACATGGCACTTACTAAAAGGTAGGTGTTTCTTCTTTTCCAGAAGAATGAAGCCAGTGGCTATGGCAAAACAAATAGCCGCAAAGTAGTAGCCTTGGCTTTCTAGAAGTTTATCAAAATCGTAAAGGTGAGCACTTTCTTCTTCAGGTTCCGCAATGGAAACTTCCAATAGTGGAGTTTCCTTTTCGGAATTGGACCATCCCTTGGTAACGAATGCTCCTTCCTGATGTTGTTGCTCGATAGTTTGAGATTGATTAGCAACAATTTCTCCTTGCCCATTCACCGTAAGATTGGCATAGGCTTGGCCGTACCCAAACACGAGTACCGCACATACAAATAAAAGATATTTGAGGAATGTTCTAATCATTTGGGAGGCAAAACTAAAAGAAGCGAAGAACCCAAACAAATTTTAAACATTAAATATTTGCAAAAAAGTATTGCTTTTATGAATTCCCTTATTTTAGATAATTGAATTTAATAATACTGAAAAAAGTACCAACCCTAAAACAATAAATCGCAAACACTTATCAATCGAAGACCAAACACAAGCAACAAACGCACAAAGAAATCAGGAAGCCTCTCCTTCCAATTCTGCCATTTTCTTACCAACATGGGTAATTACCTCATTGTATTCCTTAGTAGGACTAAAATCAATGAACTTGACATTTTCCTGAACTATGGCCGTGTGACCTGCAGGCAAATAAAATACATCGCCTTCTTGTAACAAGTCTTCTTTCCCATCGTCATAAAGCACCAAAAGTGCCCCTTCAATAATGTATCCCCAATGTGGGCAATGGCAACTGTTGTTGTCCAAGCCATCTAAAAGCGGTGTAAAGTCGGTTCCGGCTGGTAACTCATTATAACAAGCGGTCATTGCTCCAAAATCGGCCTGAGCACGCATAATCGCATCTGGAGACTGCATGGTAGTGGGGATGTTTTCCTTGTTGATTTTCATGACCCTATGATTTAATTATCAGAAAGTTACGAAAAAATATACTCGTTTTAACAGTGCAAATACGACAGTTATCCACAGGCAAATTTTCAAACCCCATAAAACCATCTGTTAACATTTCACCACTAAAGTTAAGCATTCCTTAACCCAAAAAACCCTTCATTTCACTCATGAATAAGTTTCTTTGCGACTCTTTAACTGGATAACTATCGATGGAGCCTGCCTTTTGTATAGCTCCTTAAAACATCGATGAACTTGAGATGAAAGGCGTGGTTTCAGCTCCCACGCCTTTTTTTATTTCACTTTATTAAGAATTTGATTTGATCACCTGAATAATATCTTCCTTCTGAAGCACTCCAGATTGTCGCCAAACCTGTTGCCCATTTTTAAAAAGCAACATTGTAGGCACACCCCTAACCTGATACTTGGCTGCCAAGGCATTATTCTTATCCACATCTATTTTTACAATCTTAACGGAGTCTCCTAGACTTTCCTT
This sequence comes from Mangrovimonas sp. DI 80, assembly GCF_001975575.1. Classification (NCBI taxonomy): domain Bacteria; kingdom Pseudomonadati; phylum Bacteroidota; class Flavobacteriia; order Flavobacteriales; family Flavobacteriaceae; genus Mangrovimonas; species Mangrovimonas sp. DI 80. The sequence continues at coordinate 512,714 of NZ_MSDT01000002.1, forward strand.
GACTTGTTTCAAAATAGGCGCCAACATTTTACATGGCCCGCACCAATCTGCAAAAAAATCTACCAATACAGGGGTATCGGCATTGACAATATCATTAAAACTACGCTTCATTGTTAAGGTTTTTAATCACATTTTCTAATTTGGAACTCACTTCTTGGGCAACATCCTTCAAGGTGTCGTTACCCACGGCCTGCATAGACACCATTGGGTTGATACAAGAAACTTCCATTTGGTTAGGACCAAGCTCCTGAACAATAAAGTTACAGGGCAACATGGTTCCTATTTTATTCTCTGCCTGAAGTGCCTTATAGGCAAATGGCGGATTACAAGCGCCCAAAATTTTATATTTCTTGATATCCACATCCAACTTATTTTTCAAAGTTTGCTTCATATCTATTTCAGTGAGTATACCAAAACCTTCTTGTTTCAATAAAGCAGTTACTTTATCTATGGTCTCATCAAAAGTTCCTGTTGTGTTTGTTGAAAAATAGTAACTCATATTTTTATCGATTGATTTACAGTTATTTAAAATACAAAGTTAAGAAAACCCAACTTTTTTATCGTGACCTAGGTTACAGTATTTGAACAGAAAATTACACTAAGTCAAACCCAATTTTTTATATTTTTAAAAATCTAAAAGGCAACATTCTTATAAGCATGACTCCCTTAGAAAAAGATCATTTATTTGTTTATGGTACTTTATTAAAAGATACAGGACACGAGATGTCCCGCTTTTTACTGGAACATGCGCAATTGACAGGCGATGGTTATTTTTACGGTAAACTGTTTAAGGTAGACAATTATCCAGGAGCTATTTTAAGTGACGATTCCAAAGATAAAGTCTACGGAAGCATTTACCAGCTTAGCAATACCATTTGTGTTTTTGAAGTTTTGGATAGTTACGAAGGCATCGATCCCAGTTCCACAGAACCGGATCTCTACAAACGTATAAAAGTTAACACTTATTTAAAAGATGGCAGCGCACTGCTATCCTGGGTGTATATTTACAATTTAGACACAGAGCACCTAGAACAGATCCACTCCGGAAACTACTTGACTCCCTAAAAATCACACTTGCAAGCCTTAGCCTCCCTTAACGACAAAGCTAACATTCATTATTATTTCGTTTCTTTGCGGCACTTTTTCAGAAGCTATGCAACATTTTGGCGACACATTGATACATCCCTTAAAGGCGGATTCGGGAGTAGACTTACCGGAAAAATTCACATTTCCATTTTACTACCAACCCCATCCATTATGCATTCAGGCAGCACAGGATTTGCAAATCTATTTGGAAAACCAAACCGATTTTGAGCATAATTTTGGTTTAGCTCCAGAAATGCAAGGCTTGGTTATTGGAAAAATGTTTGGAGTGATGGTCGTTAAAAACCAACAGGACGAATTGGCTTATCTAGCAGCCTTTTCTGGAAAATTGGCCGAAAGTAATCACCTTAAAGGCTTTGTTCCAACCGTATACGACACCTTAAACAAAGAAGGTTTTTACAAAAAAGGAGAAGCTCAGCTTAATGAACTCAACAAAACCATTGAAACCCTTGAAAGCGCCGACGAATTACGAATGGCCAAAGAACAGCTAGCTGATAGTAAAAGAAACGCAGAAAAAGGACTTTCAGACTTTAAGGCCATGATGAAGGCCAAAAAGAAAGAACGCAACAAACAACGAGATGAAGCCAAAGAAGTTTTAAGCGACAGTGAATTTCAAGCCCTTTTTGAAAGGTTGAAAACAGAAAGTATCGGGTATCAAATCCAGCTAAAACAACTAAAACAACATTGCGAAACCGCCATAAAAGATGCCGAGTTGAACTTAGCCAAAGTCACAGCGCCCATAATCGAGCTAAAAGAACAGCGCGCATCACAATCGGCTTATCTACAAAAGCGACTTCATGAACAGTACCGCTTTTTAAATGCCGAAGGTCTTTCAAAAGATTTATTGGACATTTTCAAAGACACATCTTCCCCTGCTCCCCCTGCAGGATCGGGAGAATGTGCCGCTCCTAAATTGTTTCAATACGCCTATGAAAACCAATTGCAACCTATTGCCATGGCAGAATTTTGGTGGGGTGCCTCGCCAAAATCTGAAGTGCGCAAACACAAACAGTTCTATCCTTCTTGCCGCAGCAAGTGCGAACCCATTTTGGGCCATATGATGCAAGGCTTAAACGTGGAAGACAATCCCATTGAACAATCCATAACCTATGACAAGGAATTGGACATTGTATTCGAAGACGAGCATCTTTTATTAGTGAACAAGCCACACGAATTTTTGTCAGTTCCAGGGAAGACCCAAAACGAATCGGTATTGACAAAAATGAAACAATACCTCCCAAAAGCAAAAGGTCCGCTGTTAGTACATCGTTTGGACATGTCTACTTCTGGTCTGTTATTGGTAGCTAAAAACGAGCGCACCCACAAATTACTGCAAAGACAGTTTATAGAACGTACCGTAAAAAAACGCTATGTCGCCCTTTTGGACGGCGAATTAGCAACCACCGAAGGCACCATAGATTTACCATTACGCGTTGATTTGGACAACAGACCTCAACAGTTAGTTTGCTACGACCACGGAAAGCCTGCCAAAACACAGTATGAAGTAGTGTCTGTAGAAAACGGGAAAACCCGTATTCATTTCTATCCAATTACGGGACGCACCCACCAACTACGCGTCCATGCAGCGCACAGCAAAGGGCTGCAAGTTCCAATCGTAGGCGATGATTTGTACGGCACCAAAACCGATAGATTACACCTTCATGCCGAACGCTTAACGTTTACGCACCCTGTTTCCAAAGAGGTCATGACCATCATTTGCGAAGCGCCTTTTTAAAGTAAAGGCATTACTTACTTTTTGAAAAAATTGTATTTTAGACAAAAAAGTTTCAGATGCCAGTAGACAATCCTTTATTTCTAATTCCGGCCAGCTCAGGAACCATTTTTGTGTTACTTGGCTTGATCATGCTTAAGTTTCCTCCCAAAACCATCAACCCTATTTACGGTTACAAAACTGGCAGTTCCATGAAAAATCAGGAACGCTGGGATTTGCGTTCGAACCGACACATAAAACAGCTAATGCCCTAGGCAGCGCTGCGCTAATTGTCTCAATAATTGCCATTCTACTAAAAGTAGAACATGCTATCAAGCGAAAGTTTGGGAAAAGTTAAAAAAGGAATTCCCAAATTGCTCAATCAAAATAACACAAAACAAAAAACCACCTTAAATAGGTGGTTCTTAAAAATTATCAACAACTCTTATTTTGTTTCTATTAAAGGCATGGCCGTCTGTAGCTCATTATCTATAGACGTTTGAACGTAGAGTTCAAATTGGACAAACTTAGCCGCTGTTTTTGCTCCAAATTCCTTCTCATACTTTTTATAATATTTCCACAGGATTTTATCGCTCTGGTCTCTAATGGAAAATGTTTCTTTAACTATTTCCGACGCCTGTTCGTCCGTGAAGGTTCCATATTGGTAAGCATATTTTTTCAACAGGGCAATCCGTCTATTGGCCAAATCCTTTCGTTCTTCGGTATAATCATTATAGATTTCCCAAAACTTGGCACTTTGTGATGTTTCCAAATCCAAAAATTCGCCAAGAGCCATTTTCTTTTCAGAATTGAACAAATCTTTAAAGGCTTCCATTTCTGCATTCTGCGCAAAACTTTGGAAACCAAACAAAAGCATTACAATTAAAATAATCTTTTTCATCGCTTGTTATGTTTTTAGTTATCTCGATTAGTCTCACGAAGTTATTGCTTTCTTATTAAAAAAACAAAGAAACCAAACACGTAACATAATGAATACCAATTGATAACAAAAAACAAAACAAAAACTAAAACAGTCCACATTTAAATATTCATCCAATTTATGCCCTTCTTTAGCCTTCAAACTGCATTTTGTCGATGAAATTTAATCTTCATCTATAATAATTGTTGCAACTAGCTTATCTCTATAATTTAAATACACCCAGTAAGCTAAAACAATTTAAATGAAATGGAAACCAACAACCAACCAGCCACCATTATAAACTTTTGGAAAGAAAATTACACCAAAAACATTGCCCTTGATGATACCTTCCGAAATTCGGAGCAACTCATTAAAATTGCCAATATTTTTACTCCCGGAGCCAGCTACTATTACATACTCAACCTTAAAACCTTAACCATAGATTACATTTCCCCCAGCGTTGAGAAAATTTTAGGCATCCCACCTGAAGAAGTCACCATGGAAAAAATGCTTGAAAAAGTTCAAGAATGCGAATTCCAAAAAATCCTAAAAAAGGAGCAGACCATACAGGACTTCTTCTTCCGGTTTTTACCAAAAGGGGACATTCTTTCTTATAAAATTATTTTTACTTACAATCGGGTTGATCAATCAGAGCAAATAAAAACCATGATGGTCCAAACTTCAATCATAGCTCTAAGCGAAGAAATACTTCCCAAACATATTATTAGTATCCATACCGACATTAGTCACCTAAAAGTAAAATCAACAAATGAAGTATCCTTCATCCATTTGGATGGGGAAAAGTCCTATTATAATATTTGTAGCCAATCGGGGTGCTTTTGCCCCAACAACTCTATTGACAAGAAAAAGGACTGGATAGAATGCATCACCAAACGCGAAAAGGAAATCATACAGCATTTGGCAAAAGGGGAAAGCACCAAAACCATTGCCAATTTGTTACACATCTCTGCCGAAACTGTAAAAACCCACAGAAGGAATATTGCCTTAAAGTCTGGCGCCAGTAATACTGTAGAATTGATTAGCCAGTGCATCAATGCCGGAATGATAGTTTAAATAAATTTATAGATGCACTATTTTCCTGAAAAAGACAAAGTTCTGAAATGATAAATTTCTTTAGAAAAATTAGACAACAGCTACTATCGGATGGTAAAACTGGAAAGTATTTCAAATATGCTACTGGAGAAATAATATTAGTTGTAATTGGTATTTTGATTGCTGTAAAAGTTAATGGATGGGTCAATACCTCAAAATTAAAAAAGGCCAACAGAGTGTACTTGGAAAAGATGATAAACGAACTTGAGCTTAATAAAAAACGTATGTCAATGCTCTCCAATCACGAACTTACCGAAGAAAGCCTCTATATTGGATTGGAACAGGCTATAAAAAACTGTGACTCTTTACTAAAAAAAACCTATAGCGGACTAGAAGAAGATGATATACTCTTTTATATTAATAATCCAATTTCAGCTGGGGGCTCTTATTTAAACTTGTATAGAAGTGTTTATGATGAACTATTAAATACTGGAAAGTTGTACACCATAGGTTCAGAATCTATTGAAACAGCTATTAAGAATTATTATTTACGTTGCGAACGGGAAGATTTATATAACAAAGCCAATACTGAATCCATTAAAGAGGGCTTTCGTTTAATGGAAAACTCTTTAACCAAGTTAATTCAAGATTACGTTCGGGATAACCAAAATTTTAATATCTCCAACTACCCATGGTATTTTGACAAAAAAAGCAATGAATACCAAAATCTTCAAATTGCTTTAGGAAAAATTCTAAGAGGACAAAAAACCAACCTAATTAAAATTCAACAAATACACCAATTTTCAGATTCATTAATTGTGAATATCAATAAAGAACTGTAGTGAATACTATTTTCGGAAGAACAGACACGCTACAACACCATGTATAATTCATGACTTCAAATTTTCCTCACGGAAAACCCTCGCAATTTTACCATTTTGTTTTCTTAACCTGATTACCAACTAAAAGCAACTAACTATTTACCAACAATATATAATCGCTCTAAACCAAAATTAAAGTAAATTTACCCTATAACTATCAGTTATAAAACGGCTCTCCGCCTTTGCAAAAAAAACGACCCAATAGCATTGATATTTTAATTATGCCAAAGCTACATATTGAAATAAAAGAAATTAGACATGCTAGAAAGGCTCGTAGAATTGAGCAAATTTTAAGAAAGAAAATTGACGTCAATTTTGTGTCTGTTTCAGCTTCGGGAATTGTCCAATTAGAATGGGATAACAAAAATAGTCAGACCAATCAATCCTCCATCATCCAATCCATAGAGAAATTGGGGTTTAAAATCGGGCAGATTCATAGTGACTTCATAAAAAATGAATCGACTGAGCATCACGAAATTTCATCAAAACTGCTATTCTTTGGTGAAAACACCGAATTATATTTTGCTATAATGAGCGGTGTACTCTGGCTATTTGGGTTGGTCATTTCCCTGTTTTTTAATACTGCCCAAAGTATACCCACCTCCCTTTTTGTTATCAGTTGTTTTTGGGGTGGATTTTTCACTTTTATCACCGCAGGAAGAGATTTGTTGAAAGGACATTTTGAAATAGATTTTCTCATGCTTTTTGCTGCAATAGGGGCAGCGGCATTGGGCAAATGGGGCGAAGGGGCGTTACTCCTATTTTTGTTCAGTTTGGGTCATGCCTTGGAACACTATGCCATGAAGAAAGCTAGAAAATCTATCCAAGCCCTCTCCGATTTAACACCTCCCGTAGCTTTGGTCAAAAGAGATAAAGAAGTGGCAGAAGTAAAGGTTGAACAATTAATGATAGGAGATATTATCGTGGTCAAGCCCAACACCAAAATTGCAGCCGATGGTATAATAACAAAAGGAACAAGTGCCGTCAACCAAGCCCCAATTACAGGGGAAAGTCTCCCTATTGACAAACGTCCAAGCCTACAATGGATAAATGAAAATGACATAAATAAGTTAACGCCTGAAAATCGAGTGTTTGCCGGCACCATAAATGGCAGTGGTGTCTTGGAAGTGAAAGTTCTAAAGCAAGCAAAAGACAGTACCCTATCTAGATTGATCACTTTAGTAAAAGAAGCCGAAACTCAAAAATCCCCAACACAGCATTTAACAGACAAGTTTGAAAAGTATTATGTACCCATAGTTTTAATTGTGGTGGTTTTACTATTACTTGCGTTTTTAATCATTAACGAAACCTTTCAGCAAAGTTTTTACAGGGCCGTGTCAGTATTAATTGCCGCTTCTCCATGCGCGCTAGCCATCTCCACACCAAGTGCAGTTTTGGCAGGAATAGCAAGAGCTGCTCGACAAGGCGTTTTGATAAAAGGTGGGCGACCATTAGAAGACTTAGGCGCACTGAGTGCCATTGCTTTTGATAAAACAGGAACTTTAACGGAAGGCAAACCTAAACTGACCAACGCCATTCCTTATGGAAAAACAACCAAGGAACACCTATTGAAGGCTGCCATTGCCGTGGAGGCATTGAGCGACCATCCATTGGCTGCAGCTATTGTTGAAGGTGGAAAGAAAGAATTGGGAGCAACTGACATTTCCGAAGCTGAAAATTTACAAGCCTTGGTAGCAAGAGGCATTAAGGCCTTTTGGGTAGGTTCCGTTATTCATATAGGAAATAGGCGGCTCTTAACAGAAGTCACAGGTAAAGAAATCCCATCTGAAATTGACCGAAAAATGACGAAGCTCGAGTCCGAGGGACATACCGCCATGATTGTTCATCAAGACAAAAACTATTTAGGGATCATATCAGTGATGGACGTGGCACGCCCAGAAGCCATAGCGACACTTTCAGCCTTAAAGGAACTTGGCATTAAAAGAATGATAATGTTAACAGGAGACAATCAAAAGGTTGCGGATGCCATTGCCAAAAACATAGGTATTACCGATCCTTTAGGTAGCCTGCTTCCAGAAGATAAAGTAACGGCCATTGAAAAATTAAAAGAGGAAGAAAAAGGCAGTGTCGCTATGGTGGGAGACGGTGTCAACGACGCGCCTGCCATGGCCAAAAGCACGGTAGGAATCGCAATGGGAGCGGCTGGTTCAGACGTGGCTTTGGAAACTGCCGATATTGCTTTAATGGCAGATAAACTGAACAACCTCCCTTTCGCCATTGGACTTAGTCGAAAAGCGAAGAAAATTATAAAGCAAAACCTGATTATAAGCCTAGGAATGGTTGCAATTCTTGTACCATTAACAATACTGGGCATGGTTGACCTTGGTCCTGCCGTTATAGGTCATGAAGGCTCAACATTAGTGGTCGTTCTAAATGCCTTACGGTTGTTGAAGTATGAAATTTAAATCGGTTTAAACAAAAGAAGGCAGGCAGGTTATAACAAAGACTAAAAACACAAAACCCGATTAATCTAAGATTAACCGGGTCTTTGTACCTTGGGTGGGAATCGAACCCACACTTCCGAAGAAACTGGATTTTGAATCCAGCGCGTCTACCAATTCCGCCACCAAGGCTTGAAATCGGATTGCAAAATTATAAATTATTTTCATTCTCACAAGAAAAATTTGCAACTTTTATTCTTTTAGACTTAAAATAAATTCCTAAATTTGCACCTCATTTAACAAACCGAATTTTAATTCGTTACAAAACAAACATTTACCAATGCCTAATGTAGCTACAGAAGCCAAAATTTTTACCTGCACACAAAGCAGGGAGCTCGCTGAAAAAATTGCAGAGAACTTTGGTGTTAAATTGGGGAACGTGATTACCTCAACTTATAGCGACGGAGAGTTCCAGCCTTCATATGAAGAGTCTATTAGAGGAACTCGCATTTTCATTATTGGATCCACTCATCCGGGACCTCAAAACCTAATGGAAATGTTATTGATGATTGATGCTGCCAAGCGTGCTTCTGCAAGACACATTACAGCGGTATTGCCTTATTTTGGATGGGCTAGACAGGACCGTAAGGACAAACCTAGAGTGCCGATTGCTGCAAAATTGGTAGCAAAAATGTTGGAAGCTGCAGGGGCAACCCGTATCATCACTATGGATTTGCACGCAGATCAAATACAAGGGTTCTTCGAAAAACCGGTAGACCACTTGTTTGCATCCACAATCTTTTTACCTTATTTGGAAAGCTTAAACTTAGATAACTTAACTATTGCATCTCCTGATATGGGAGGATCTAAAAGAGCTTACGCCTATTCCAAAGCATTAGGTAGCGATGTGGTTATCTGTTACAAGCAACGTGCAAAAGCCAACCTCATTTCACACATGGAACTTATTGGTGACGTAACTGGTAAAAATGTGGTTTTGGTAGATGATATGGTGGATACTGCAGGAACTTTGACCAAAGCAGCCGATTTGATGATGGAGAGAGGTGCTTTAAGTGTCCGTGCTATCTGTACACACCCTATCCTATCTGGTAGCGCTTACGAGCGTTTGGAAAATTCTAAATTGGAAGAGTTGATCGTTACAGACTCCATTCCTTTAAAACAAGAAAGCAAAAAGATTCGCGTATTGACTTGCGCCGAACTATTTGCCGATGTAATGCACAACGTGCACTACAACAAATCAATTAGTAATAAATTTTTAATTTAATATAAACAACAAATGAAATCAATTACAATCAATGGATCTCAAAGAGAAAGCGTGGGCAAAAAGGCAACGAAAGCCCTACGTAATGCTGGACAGGTTCCTTGCGTATTATACGGAGGAGACAAGCCAGTTCATTTCTCAGCACCTGAATTAGCATTCTCTAAACTGGTTTATACGCCTGATGCGCATACCGTTGTGATTGCTTTGGAAAACGGAGATACTTTCAACGCCGTAATGCAGGACATTCAATTTCACCCTGTAACCGATAAAATCCTTCACATCGATTTCTATCAGTTATTCGAGGACAAAGAAATCACTATGGATATTCCTGTACACATTATCGGTACTTCTAGAGGGGTATTGAATGGTGGTGTATTACGTAAAAACAAGCGTAAACTTAGAGTTAAGGCTCTTCCTGCTAACTTGCCAGATTTCGTAGAGGCAGACATTACTCCTTTGAGAATTGGAAGCAAGCTTTACATTACAGCTTTAGAAAACGAAGCTTACAAATTCTTACACCCAGACAACACTGTAGTATGTCAAGTAAGACGTTCTAGAGCAGCAATGAATGTATCTGACGATGATGAAGATCTAGATGAAGACGATGCAGCAGAAGCACAAGAATAGATTTTAAATCTTATATTCAAAAAGCATCTCCATTTGTGGGATGCTTTTTTATTTTTACACAAACAATCAGGTATGTGTAAGAAGTTTTTTAATTTCTTTAAAAGAACCCCTTCGGTTAAAAACAAAGACATTCACCCCATGAAAAAATTTCTTATTGTAGGCTTAGGAAACATAGGAGAAAAATACGCCGAAACACGGCACAATATCGGGTTTAAGGTATTGGATTTTTTGGCTAAAAAGGAAGCCCTAACATTCGAAACCCAAAAATTGGGAGATATCGCTATTTACAAATTCAAAGGAAGACAATTTATTTTGCTAAAGCCGAATACCTATATGAACCTAAGCGGAAAAGCAGTTCAGTATTGGCTTACCAAGGAAAACATTCCATTGGAAAACCTTTTGGTAATAACCGATGATTTGAATCTTCCTTTTGGCTCCATCCGCCTAAAAACCAAAGGAAGCGATGGCGGCCACAATGGATTAAAGGACATTCAAGACAAATTGCAAACTACCAATTACAACCGCTTTAGGTTCGGTATAAGCGATGCATTTGCAAAGGGCAGACAAGTAGATTATGTTTTGGGAGAATGGACTCCAGAAGAAACCGAAAAGCTTCCGGAACGCTTAGAAAAATCCACAGAATTGATCACCTCTTTTGGATTGGCAGGCGTCAACAACACCATGAACACCTTCAACGGGAAATAAAAAAGGAGCGACTTATGTCGCTCCTTTTTTACCTAAATAACTTCTCTTAAATTATTCTACGATAATCTTTTTGGTAGCGCTGCGCTCACCATCATTTACCGTAACCAAATACATTCCAGATTGCACATTATTTAATCCAATAGTCTGACTAAAATCTGATGAATTGGTAAATGACTTTTTGTAGATCAAACGTCCTCTTACATCATAAACGTCCACCTTGATGTCATTACCCGATAAGGAATTCAACTTAATAGTAAACTCTCCTTTATTAGGGTTAGGGAAAATAGTGAATTTGTTGGCAGCAAATTTGTCAACACCTAAAGAACTATCTGTCAAGGTACATAATTCAATATACCAAGAGTTTAAAGTTCCATAATCCATAGGTGAGAAATCGGAAATTTCCAACTTCCATTCCCCATTAGAGCCCAATCCAGAAAACTCATTTAAAGGAGTCTGTGGGGAAAAAGTTCCACTTACTGGATTTGCACAGGTAATTGCACCTCCTTCATCATTAAAAACCACATCCAAATCATCTTGTCCATTATTACAGTTCCTATTGTAAAGTGTCGCTTTAACTTCCCCGTTTGGATGTTTTAACTCCACAAAAAGATCGCCCACCCATGTATGCGTTATATCTGTATATACAACCGTCGATTCAATTGTTTCAGAATCTGATATATTCAAAGAACTTGATAAAACAACTCCTTGTTGTCCATTAGTAACAGCATCCTGAATCGCTAAACCAAGATTGCCAGAATCATATTGTACACAAACAATTTCATAATCCAATGCAAAAGGATGTGAATTCACAGCATAATAAATGTTCCCTACTGGTTGAACCATAATTCTACATGAAAGGGCAGGAGTATCTGGCACTACAATTTCTTGTGCACCATCATTAGGGGTATTTTCTGCCAAAACTACATCAAAAGTCTCTCCCCCATTTGTAGATAACAAAATATTTACACGGGATGTGTTGATATTATTTGCTGTGGTACCAGCAACATTCCACGTGATAATTTCTGTATCACCATGGCTCCAAAAAATTCCCTCTTCATTTTGCGAAGTCACTGTAAATGGTCCCGCGGCAGCATTAACAGTAACTTTCATTAAATCGGCATCAGTTTGTCCAATCCCATTACCTATGCCACTCCCGTTATCTCTAACCAAAAAAGCGAAGTTCAAATCTCTAGTAACTGAAGGTGTGACTTCCCAAGTAGGCGTTAAATTACCATTTAATACATCCTCGATTTTTGGCAAATATCGTTTCGGTGAATCTGAAGGCAGTAATGAACGATATAAAGGACCTGTATCCCATGTAGACTGAGGCTTCCCAACTTTACCTGATGGTGCTGCGTCATTTTGATACCAACTATAAGTCAAGGTTTCAACCCCATCGACATCTGTAGCAGAGCCAGTTAACACAAATGCCGTACTTGCAGGTATGGTATAATCTCCACCTGCGTTTGCAATTGGCGCTTGATTAACTAAAACGGATTCTTGAGCACATTCGTTACCCAAACCATTTTTTACATAATTGAGTATTTGCTTAACACTTATATAATTAAAATGAGCGTCGCTATGATATTGTACATTTGGATCACAAATACCTGCATACCCCATAATAGAACTACCACTTCCCGGCTCAACCTCACTTTCACCATTTCCACTAAAACATTCAATACTAGATTGTATATGATAAGCTCCAAACTGATGTCCCATTTCATGAGCTACATAGTCAATATAGAATGCATCACCAACTGGATTTGAACTTCCCGTATACGCCATCCCTTTATGATTACTATATTTAGAAGTAGATACACACACGCATCCTATACATCCCGCATGCCCTCCCCCTGAAGTATTAAAATTATGACCTATGTCATAATTAGCAACTCCTATAACATCATCTAAAGTTTCTGCAGTTTTAGTATTATATTCACCCATCCAAGGATCTGTTGCCGAATCTAAATAAATGACATCATCGTTATTCGCAACAAACTGCATAGTAATAGCTAGGTCTCTCTCGTATATTTCATTAACCCGGTTCATTGTTATTACCATTTGCGAAAGAACATTAGCCTTACGTACAGTTACACTTCCCGATCCAGCAAAAAGAGCAGCGTATTCACCTGTACATGAAAGTGCCAATCTATATGTCCTTAGTTTTTGATCGTTAGCAGCAAATCTTTGAGATGATTTATCGACCTCAATAGACTCCAACAACACTCCTTCATCCTGAAGGCATGAAAAATCTTGAGAAGCCCCTTCTAAAGCTTCTTTCTCATAAACCATATACGATTTTAGATCGGAAGTATAAGGATCTATATATACTGCACCTTGCTTTCCAGAAAGCATCATGGCATGTATACCAAACTGCGTAACACTAAAACGCATGGAAGCCGTTGGATCATTAATTCCAAATGCTTTGTACGTTTTAATCATTGGATATTTATTTGCCAATACAGGATCCATAATTGAAGACTCCAAAACTTGAAACGACTGTAACTCTCCATTGGCATTTGGAAACTGAACAATGGCATTAGACTTTTTTGAATCTTCTTCTCTTGATGGAGCTTTTCGAAGGACACTTTTAAACTTTTCAAGATCCAACTCAAAAACTTTAAAAACATTTGGTTCCACCCTTCTTTGCTCCTTTCTTGCCTTTCTTACAGAATTTGTCTCCACCCTTTTCCAATAAGATTGTGAAAACAAAACTGACACATTCAAACAAAACACTAAAAGAATTAAAACTTTAGTACAATTTAACTTCATTGTTAATTAAATTTTAAGAGCTTACACGAATATATCATATAATAATGAACCAAAAAAAATAACATACTTTACAGTTAATAATTTAACATTCCAAAATTTATTCATACTTCTAAATAGCAGTATGTATTTCATCAAAATTTCAAAAAAATCCAAGAACATTACATTGCCATTTGTTAAAAAATAAAGGCCTTGCCTACACTAAAAAGGGAGGATAGATTTTTTCAATCCTCCTTTTTTATTTTCATGGCTTTAATACCTATTTTTACACAAAAAAGCAGGCTTGAAACTTCACAATTCTCCAACAACATATATAGACAAACCTTCCGTAATTACCATAGGCACCTTTGACGGCGTACATATTGGCCATCAAAAAATTATTGAGCGCCTCATTGCAACGGCCAAAGGCAAAGGGTTGGAATCTGTCATTCTCACCTTTTTCCCTCACCCCAGAATGGTACTTCAAAAAGATGCCAATATCAAACTTTTGAACACCATTACTGAACGCCAAGAAATCTTGGAGCAAACTGGATTGGACCATTTAATCGTAAAAAGGTTTACAAAGGATTTCGCCAATTTATCAGCCCATGATTATGTAAAAAAAATACTTGTTGATGAATTGCATGCCAAACACATTATAATTGGTTACGACCATCGTTTTGGAAAGAATAGAAGCGCCAATATTGAAGATTTAAAGGTTTTTGGAGAACAGTTTGGGTTTGAAGTCGAAGAAATTTCGGCAGAAGACATTGAAAATGTTGCCGTAAGTTCTACAAAAATAAGAACAGCCCTCAACAATGGAGATATCTCCACGGCCAATGCTTATTTGGGCTATCCTTACTTTTTGACGGGAACCATCACACAAGGCAAAGGGCTAGGAAAGCAAATTGGCTTTCCAACAGCTAATATTCATATTGAAGAAGATTATAAGCTCATTCCAAAAAACGGAGTTTATGTTGTTAGGTCACAATGGAACGACCAAACAGTATACGGCATGATGAACATTGGTACTAATCCCACTGTTAATGGCAAAACACAATCCATAGAAGTTCATCTATTTAGAACCAATGAAGATCTTTACGGAAAAACCATTCGGGTTGAATTATTGCACCGCCTTCGAGATGAACAAAAATTTGCATCCGTAGCCTTATTGCAAGAACAGTTGAAATTGGATCAAGAAAATTCATTGAAATTCATTGCCAATATCGATGAATAAAATCCTCTTCAAACATATAGACAACAGTGCCCTTGTTGTATTTAGGGCCATTTTTGGGTTGTTGTTAATTTTTGAAAGCATAGGAGCCATCTTTACAGGCTGGATCAAGCGCACCTTGATAGAACCCAAATTCACTTTTTCGTTTATTGGTTTTGAATGGCTGCAGCCCTTACCAGGAAACGGCATGTATGTTTATTATGCCATTATGGGACTTTTGGGATTGTTTATCATGTTGGGATATAAATACCGTTGGACCATGCTTGCCTTCACCATCATGTGGTCAGGAACGTATTTCATGCAGAAGTCATCTTACAATAATCATTATTATTTATTGATGCTTCTAAGCGCCATTATGGTAATTCAACCCGCCAACAGATATTTTTCTTTGGACGCTAAATTACATCCCGAATTCAAAAGCAATTCCATGCCGCAATGGTGCAAATACATTTTTGTACTGCAACTGTTTATCGTTTACACCTATGCATCTATTGCTAAAATGTACCCCGATTGGTTAAATGCATCTGCCATAGGACTGATTTTAAAATCTAAACAACACTATTTTTTAGTTGGTGAACTTTTACAAGAAAAATGGGTACACTTCTGCTTGGCTTATGGAGGCATTTTGTTTGATGGATTGGTAATTCCATTAATGCTGTGGAAACGGACTAGAAAATATGCTTTTATTGCTTCCATTTTCTTCCACCTGTTCAATTCATTTGTATTTCAAGTTGGGATTTTCCCTTATTTATCCTTAGCCTTCAACCTATTTTTCTTTGAACCAAAAACCATTCAAAAGCTATTCTTAAAAAAGAAACAATTTTATAGCGAAGGAGAGATTTTCATTCCGAAGTATCATAAAATTATGATCGGGGTCTTTTCTGTATACTTTCTATTCCAAATTGCGCTTCCGTTACGCCATCATTTTATTCAGGATGATGTACTTTGGACAGAAGAAGGCCATCGTCTATCTTGGCGTATGATGCTGAGAGCAAAAAATGGCATGGCCACCTACAAAGTAATTGACAAGGCAACAGGCAAAGAATTACCTGTACGACTTAGTGATTATCTTACCAGAAAGCAAATAAGGGGAGCCATGGTAAAACCCGACGTCATCTGGCAGTTTTCCCAACATTTAAAAAAGGATTTTGCAGAGAAGGGATTTGACGTAGAAGTCTATGTTACCTGCCATATAAGCGTCAATGGTAAACCGAGACAAGAGCTTATTGATTCCAGTGTAGATTTGGCCAGTGTGCCTTGGGAACCTTACAAACACAGTTCTTGGATTTTGCCTTCAAAACAAGATTGATTTTCTAGCTAATTCCTTAAATTTGTTCCTTAAATTTTAAAGCACATGCTACAAGTACCTTTTATTAGAGAGCACAAAGCCGATATCATTACTCGTTTGTCAAAACGAAATATCGATGCCACCGAAATGATAGAAACCGTCCTTAAATTAGACGAGGACAGAAGAGGTTTCCAAACACAATTGGATAACATTTTAGCTGAGTCCAATAGTATTTCCAAGGAAATTGGAATGTTGTTCAAATCGGGGAAAGTAGCCGAAGCCAATGCCTTAAAGGAAAAAACAAGCCAACTGAAAGAAGATTCAAAGACCCTTTCAGATCAGCTTAATGAAACTACAGAAGCTTTAAATCAGCTTTTGTATAAAATACCGAATGTTCCTAACGCAATTGTTCCTGCAGGGAATACCGATGAGGACAACGAAGAAGTATACCGTGAAGGAGATGTTCCTGTACTTCCGGAAGGCGCATTGCCTCACTGGGAATTGGCTAAAAAATATGACATTATAGATTTTGAACTAGGTAATAAAATTACGGGGGCTGGGTTTCCTGTGTACAAAGGAAAAGGGGCACGATTACAGCGCGCCTTGATTGCCTATTTCTTGGATAAAAACACCCAAGCAGGCTACACAGAGTACCAATTGCCTCATTTGGTAAATGAAGCTTCAGGATTTGGTACTGGCCAATTGCCAGACAAAGAAGGACAAATGTACCATGTTACCGAGGACAATTTGTACTTAATCCCTACTGCCGAGGTTCCAGCCACTAACATTTTCAGGGATGAAATGCTAAATGAAAGTGATTTACCAATCGCCTTAACAGGATATACGCCTTGTTTCAGAAGAGAAGCAGGAAGTTATGGCGCACACGTTAGAGGTCTTAACCGTTTGCATCAATTTGATAAAGTTGAAATTCTACGTGTGGAACACCCAGAAAGATCTTACCAGGCTTTGGATGAAATGGTAGAACACGTTAAAGGCATTCTTCAAGAACTTAAATTGCCTTACCGTATTTTAAGACTATGTGGTGGTGATTTAGGATTCACCTCAGCCCTTACTTATGATTTTGAGGTGTTCTCAACGGCGCAAGATCGTTGGTTGGAAATTTCATCCGTTTCAAACTTTGAAACTTTCCAAGCCAATCGCCTTAAATTAAGATTTAAAAACGCGGAAGGCAAAAAGCAGTTATGCCATACACTTAACGGTAGTTCCTTGGCCCTACCAAGAGTACTCGCAGGAATACTGGAAAACTACCAAACCGAAGATGGTATCAACATCCCTGAAGCACTTATTCCTTATACAGGTTTCGACAAAATATAATTTAGTAGGAAAATACTTAAAAAAATCGACGAAAGGCAAAAAAAACATGTCATTCGTCGATTTTTTGTAGTTTTATTTTGATTTTTTGTAAATAAGTATGAAGTTAGTACAGCGATTAAATTAACCTACTTATGAAAAATCTTAAGCGCATCATTATACTTGTGTCACTTATTGTGTTAGTGAGTAAAATTTTCTTTTAAAAAGAATTACAACAAGCCCACATATAGCATTAAAAATTGCCACAGCAGAATAATTGAATCATTTTAAAAAATAATGATTAATAGCACATTTATTTTGGCTGGTAATGCCCGAACCTAGGTTCGGGCATTTTTTTTATCAAAACATTCACAGCAAAGTAGCAGCCGCATTCCTTATATTTACATAAATTAGCCTTATGAAAAAGATAGTTTTACTTGTTATTGCGCTATGGAACACTTTGGTTTTTTCCCAAAGCGAACAACTTGCAGACAACTATTTTAAACAAGGTGATTTTGAAAAAGCCCTGATCATCTACCAGCAATTGGACGAAGAAAAACCAGGCTCTACCAAATACCTATACAAAATCGTAGAAACCTATCAGCAGCTAGAACAGTACGACAAAGCTGGCCAAATGCTCTCTGAACGTATCAGTAGAAGTTCTTTCCCTACCCTACTAATTGAAATGGGCTACAATTACCAATTGCAGGACAGCATGGCCTTGGCGAATAATTATTACAATCAAGCCATTCAAAAAATAGAAGAACGCCCTATTTATGTTAGCAGTATAGCCCGCCAGTTTGAAGAACATTCCCTTTTAGACAAAGCTATCATTGTTTACAAACGCGGCATCGAGCTCAATCCAGACCAGAATTACAATATCCAATTGGCAAGAATTTATGGTGAACAAGGAGATGTCGAGCAAATGTTCTCCAATTACATCGACTACATAGAAGACAAACCAGAATTCCTCAACAACGCCAAAAGAGCTTTCAGCGATTTTGTTTCGGAAAACAAAGAGAATGAAAACAATGTTTACCTTAAAAAATTACTGCTGAAGAAAATCCAATCGCAACCGGACGTGTATTGGTATGAACTCTTGAGTTGGCTCTATGTTCAGGAAAAAGATTACTCAAAATCCTTCACCCAAGAAAAGGCTCTTTACAAGAGAAATCCAGAAAGTTTGGACCGCATCATGGAACTGGCCATGGTAGCCACCTCCGAAAAGGACTATGAAACAGCCACTGAAATTTTAGAATTTATCCTTCAAAATTCACAAGACATTTCCAGTATTTTGAAAGCTCACCAATTGTTACTGGACATCAAAACAGCCAATGCTTCCCCAAAGGAATACAATAGCATCGATGCCCAATACCAAGCCGTTTTTAAAGAATATGGCACTTTTGAACAAACAGTTCCCCTTCAGATTGCCTATGGTAACTTTTTGGCCTTTTACAAACATGAGCCTGAAGCGGCGAGTAAATTTTTAAAACAGTCCCTAAAATTGGAGCTTTCCGATTTTCAGGAAGCCACAGTTAAATTGAAATTGGCCGACATTTTGGTCTACCAAGAAAAATTCAATGAAGCTTTGATATTCTATTCACAAATTCAAGCCAACCTTAAAAACAGTACCATTTCACAGGAAGCCCGTTTTAAAGTTGCAAAGACCAGCTATTACAAAGGAGATTTTGAATGGGCAGAATCCCAACTGAAAATTCTAAAGGCTTCCACTTCCCAACTTATCGCCAATGATGCTTTGGACTTGAAGCTACTGATTTCGGACAACAAATATGAAGACTCACTTCATGTGGCTTTAAAACTTTACGCCAAAGCCGATTTAATGGCCTTTCAAAACAAAAACGACGAAGCCATCGGCCTATTGGATAAAATCCTAACAGAGCACAAAGGAGAAAGCATAGAAGACCAAGCGTTGTTTAAACAAGCCCAATTGTTTGAAAAGAAAAAGCAATATGAAAAGGCAGCCAATAACTATCAATTAATCATTGCCAATTACCGCGATGATATACTGGCCGATGATGCCTATTATTATTTGGCAGAACTCTATAGCAACCATTTAGCGCAACCCGAAAAAGCTAAAGAACTTTACGAAAAAATCATTTTCAATCACGAAGACAGTATTTACTTTGTCGATGCCAGAAAAAAGTTTAGGATGCTACGTGGTGATGCCATCAATTAAACACGTTTTTTCAGCCGCAACATTCTCACCTACAACACTACTTTTTGTAATTGAACAATTCGCGGATCCTTGATTAGAATTACAAAAAATAGGCTTATCTTATGAAAAAAGAATAAAACCTTTTGAAGATGGCGGGGAACTCCTGTTATTTGCAAAAAATTACCGAAATCATGATTATTTACAACGTCACCACGCATATTGAAGACACCATTAAAGAAGAATGGTTGCAATGGATGAAAACGGAGCACATCCCTCAAGTATTGGCCACAGGTAAGTTTAAGGAAGCAAAACTTACTAGGGTTTTGGTAGAAGAAGAAAAAGGCGGGTTGACCTTTTCCGTTCAATATAGAGCCCTTTCAAAAGAAGCCTTGAACGAATATTACGAAGTATTTGCCACGCAATTGAGAAATGAAGGGCTTAAAAAATTTGCAGACAAGATGCTGTCCTTTAGAACCGAATTGGAAATCATCGATGAATACACGGTAGATTTCAACTAAAACGCAGCTCACTCAGTTCTTACATAAATTCTTATTAAAAGCATTTCGATTATGGCACATCAACATCAGGTAAAAGCAAAAAAACATCTAGGACAACACTTTTTAACCGACGAGTCCATAGCCGAACGAATTGCCGATTCCCTTTCCTTGGAAGGCTACAAGCACGTATTGGAAATTGGCCCAGGTATGGGGGTCCTTACCAAATACCTTCTCAAAAAGAATATCACTACACATGTCATTGAAATTGATACTGAATCTGTAGAGTATCTTAAAAGCCACTACCTCAATCTAGCAGATCGCGTTATTGAAAAGGACTTTTTAAAATACGACCTTAGCGAAGTTTTCGGGAACGAACCTTTTGCCATCATCGGTAATTACCCCTACAATATTTCATCCCAAATCGTGTTCAAGGCTTTGGATATGCGAGATCAGATTCCTGAGTTTTCGGGAATGTTCCAAAAGGAAGTCGCCCAACGTATTTGTTCCAAAGAAGGCAGTAAAGTCTACGGCATCCTTTCGGTATTAACCCAAGCATTTTATGATGCCGAATACCTATTCACCGTGCCACCAACAGTCTTCAACCCTCCACCAAAAGTAGATTCTGGAGTACTGCTTTTAAAACGCAAAGAAAACTATACACTTCCTGTAGACGAAGCCCTTTTCTTTAAGGTGGTAAAAACCGCGTTTCAACAACGTAGAAAAACCATGCGCAACAGTTTAAAAACACTCATTTCTTCAGAAAATTTAAAAGCAAATGTTATATTTGACAAGCGCCCCGAACAAATCAACGTTCAAGAGTTTATCGAACTCACATCCCTAATTGAAAACCAATAACATATACCACGTTGCCTGAAGAAAGAGAGCACATACAATTTGAACTGACAGATGGACTGATAGAGCAGGTTGAGCAACTCATTGAAGAACAAAACAACAAAGAGCTGCGCAAACTCCTCCATGACTTCCATTATGCCGATATTGCCGAGATCCTGGATGAATTAGATCTGGAAGACGCCATCTATATTATCAAATTGCTCGATTCTGAAACCACTTCGGATGTGTTGATGGAGCTGGATGAGGACAACCGGGAGAAAGTCCTAAAAAACCTTTCTGCTAAGGAAATTGCAGAAGAAATTGAGGAGCTTGACACCGATGACGCTGCCGATATCCTTGCAGAGCTTTCCGAAGAACGTCAATTGGAGGTTATTTCCAATATTGAGGACGAAGACCATAAAGCAGAAATCACAGAGCTTTTAGCCTACGATGAAGACACTGCCGGTGGATTGATGGCCAAAGAGCTTGTGAAGGTCTATGCTACTTGGACGGTTGCAGGATGTTTACGCCGTATTAGAGGACAGGCAGAAAATGTTACCAGAGTGCATTCCATTTACGTGGTTGACAAACAGGAAAAACTCATCGGACGTCTTTCCCTTAAGGATTTAATCACAGCCAAAAGTGATCAAAAAATAGCCGACATCTACATTAAAAGTGTGGATTTTGTACATGTGGATGAAGACGTGGAAGAAGTAGCCAAAGTAATGCAGAAGTATGACTTGGAAGCTATTCCTGTTGTGGACGAAAACCAGATATTACTCGGTCGTATTACCATTGACGACATTGTAGACGTTATCCGTGAAGAAGCTGATAAAGACTACCAGTTGGCAGCCGGTATCTCGCAAGACGTTGAAGCCGATGATACCATCTTTGAATTGACCAAAGCGCGCTTGCCTTGGTTATTAATTGGAATGTTTGGAGGCTTGGGAGCGGCTACAATTATCTCTGGATTCCAAACAGCCATGGAAAAATATACCATCCTGTTATCTTTTGTTCCCCTTATTCAAGCAACTGCGGGAAATGTGGGAGTTCAATCGTCTGCGATTGTCGTGCAAGGTTTGGCAAACGACACGGTTAAAGGAAAAATAGTGAGACGCCTTTTCAAAGAATTCCTTTTAGGATTGGTAAATGGTATTGGCATTGCCTTAATCGTACTACCCATAAGCCATTTCTTTTTTGGAACTCCTTATTTAGTTTCCATTACAATCTGCGTAGCCTTGATTACCGTAATTGTAATTGCCGCTCTTGTAGGTACTTTTATCCCTATATTTTTAGATAAACGCGGGGTAGACCCTGCCGTTGCTACAGGACCATTTATTACAACCAGTAACGATATTTTTGGAATCTTAATTTACTTCCTAATCGCCAAAATGATTTTAGGTTTTTAATACCCATTATGAACATTCTTCACCTCGATACCAATCACCCTTTGTTAATTGAGCAACTCAATGATTTGGGGTTCACCAATCATGAAGATTACTCCTCTTCAAAAACGGAAATTGAATCCAAAATCAAGGACTATGAAGGTATCGTTATAAGAAGTAGATTCACCATTGACAAACAGTTTTTGGATGCCGCAACAAACTTAAAGTTCATTGGTCGTGTTGGTGCAGGATTGGAAAATATAGATTGTGATTATGCTGAGCAAAAAGGCATTTCATTGATTGCCGCCCCTGAAGGCAACCGAAATGCGGTAGGTGAACAGGCCTTGGGCATGCTCCTTTCGCTATTCAACAACCTCAATAAAGCCGATGGTGAAGTGCGCCAAGGCAAATGGCTTCGTGAAGCCAATAGAGGCTTGGAACTCGACGGAAAAACCGTGGGCATTATTGGTTATGGCAACATGGGAAAAGCCTTCGCAAAAAAACTGAGAGGTTTTGAAGTAGATGTCTTGTGCTACGACATACAAGATGGTGTAGGCGACAACAATGCAGAACAAGTTCCTTTTGAAGTGTTCTGCAAACAAGTAGATGTGGTGAGCCTTCACACACCCCAAACACCTCTCACTCTAGGCATGATTGACAAAGCATTCATTAAAGAATTCAAAAAGCCATTTTGGTTTATCAACACAGCCCGCGGCAAGAGTGTGGTAACCGAAGATTTGGTAGATGCCCTAAAAACAGGAAATATATTGGGTGCAGGTTTAGATGTTTTGGAATATGAAAAAGCTTCTTTTGAAAATCTGTTTTTAGAAGAAATGCCCGAGGCATTTAAATACTTGATCCAGGCCCAAAACGTATTGCTTACGCCACATATTGCCGGTTGGACAGTAGAAAGTAAAGAGAAGTTAGCACAAACCATTGTTGACAAAATCAAAGCTGAATTTTACTAAACCGCATTTCAGTTCCCTAGCAGAATTACTACTTTTTATACTATCTTTAGTTGCATATAACACGACAGAATTCCAATATGCAATATAAAGCCACCTCTCCAGAGGATTATATCAGTCAGGTTCCAGAAGAACGTCAAAACGCTTTAAAAACACTCAGACAGACTATCAAAGACAACCTTCCAGTAGGATTCGAGGAAGGCATTCAATATGGCATGGTAGGCTATTATGTACCGCATAGCCTCTATCCAAACGGTTATCATTGCACTCCGGAAGAGCCCTTGCCATTTATGAGTTTCGCTTCACAGAAAAACTCCATCAATCTCTACCATAGCGGTATTTATGCCGTCCCGGAAATCCATGAATGGTTTGTAAAGGAATATCCCAAATACAGCAAGTACAAATTAGACATGGGTAAAAGCTGTATTCGCTTTAAGAGAATTGATGACATCCCAATGCAGCTTATTGCTGAATTATGCCGTAAAATGACGCCCGACGCATGGATTTCGGTATATGAAAATGCCTTAAAGAAAAAATAATCACACAACCACATCAAATGAAAAAAAGAGTAACAGGTATTGGCGGTTTGTTTTTTAAAAGCAACGATCCAAACGCTACCAAAGAATGGTACAACAAGCATTTAGGATTTAATACAGACGATTATGGCTGTACCTTTTGGTGGAAAGACAAAGAAGGTAACGATTGCTCCACCCAATGGAGTCCCTTTCCAAAAGATACCAAGTATTACGAACCTTCTCAAAAAGACTTTATGTTCAACTATCGCGTTGAGGATTTGGAAGCTTTACTGAAAGCTTTAAAGGAAGAAGGGGTTACCATTGTAGGCGATATGGAAACCTATGATTACGGAAAATTTGCTTGGATTTTGGACAATGAAGGCAACAAAATTGAACTTTGGGAACCTATCGATCAAGCATTCCAATAGCAAAACCTCATTCTCGTTTGGAACTCAAATCACACATAATCAAATAAAACGATAGTATTTTTTAGTATTTTTAGAGTTCTAACCATTAATACACAGAGCTATGTCTGATGAAAAAAGCCTAGGAGACGACCTTAACGAAATGTTGGGCGACGCCAAAAAAACAGCGAAAAAAGCTGCAGGAAAAGCCGAAGAATTTGGTAAAGAAGCCAAGGACAGTGCTAAAGAATTTGGCAAGGAAGCCGAAGAAGCTACTAGGGAATTTAGAGAAAGTGCCAAAGAAGCCTTCGAAAAAACTACGGGGACCAATAAAAAAGTACTCGCTGGCGTAACGGCCATTTTATTGGGCGGCTTTGGTATTCATAAATTTGTTTTGGGATACAACAAAGAAGGGCTCATCCTATTGATAGCAACCATCGTGCTATCCGTGCTTAGTTTTGGATTCTTGGGCTTTTTGGTCTGGGTATTTACCGTTATAGAAGGTATCATTTACCTTACAAAAACCGACGGGGAATTCTATAAAACCTACCAATTAGGCAAAAAACCTTGGTTTTAATTGCCTAGCAAAGTTCACAATGCTATTACCCCGCACTCTCTACGTCGTTTTGTTCAGAGAGTTTTTGCTCTAACTCAGCTTGAAACTCCTCCATAACAGGACGTACAGTACTTTCGGGTAAATCGGCAATTTTAATGTACATCAAGCCATCCACAGCATTATTGAACAGAGGATCCACATTGAAAGCTACCAACTTGGCATTTTGCTTGATATATTTTTTCAGCAATACTGGCAAACGCAAAGCCCCTGGCTCCACTTCGTCAATAATCTTGTCAAACTTGTTCAGATCGGCTTCGGTTTCGTCAAATACAAAATCCTTATCGGCATCCTTCAACTTCACCTTAAACTCCTTTTTGGGGCGTACATATTGCGCCACATAAGGATCGTAATAATGCGATTTCATAAACTCGATCATCAAAGACTTCGAGAAATTTGAAAACTGGTTACTAATGCTTACCCCTCCGATTAAATATTTATGTTCTGGATATCTCAAAGTGGTATGCACAATCCCCTTCCAAAGAAGAAACAAAGGCATCGGTTTTTGCTGGTATTCCTTAATGATGAAGGCCCGCCCCATTTCAATGGACTGGCTCATCATTTTATAAAGTTCCGGTTCAAAACGGAACAAATCCTGCAAATAGAACCCATCAATTCCATACTTTTCGAATATAGCAGCTCCCAATCCCATACGATAGGCTCCAGCAATCAGCTGGCGCTCATTATCCCAAAGGAACATATGGTGGTAATAGGTATCAAAAGTATCCAAATCGATGGCCTCGTTGGTTCCCTCTCCTACTTCCCTAAAGGTTATTTCACGCAGCCTTCCAATCTCCCTTAAAATATTAGGGATGGCATTGGCCGGTGCCAAAAACACTTCATAATTCTTGCTTTGCAACAACCTCATATCATTTTCTCGTAAGGCATCCACTTCCGTCACCATCACATCTGTGGCAATAGGAGTCACAATGCGTTTTGGTGGTTTGGTTGCTTTAAGCGTTGTAGAAATATTGCTGAGGAACTTCCCCTTTTCATCAAACGAATTGGAAAGGATGTAGGTTTTACGGCGTACAAATTCTGAATAGCTTTCCAAAGTTGAATGTTCCTTTTGTTCACTAACAGGAATAGGACGACCAATACGCACCTTTATCACACGACGTTTCTGAGTCAATAACTCCGACGGCAGTTTTGCGGTCCTAAACGTATCGTTGATTTTTGACAATTCGTAAAACAACTTGCTATTTTTGGCATGGAAATAAATAGGAACCACGGGAACTTCTGCCTTCTTTACCAATTTCATGGCGGCGGCTTCCCAAGGCTTATCTACTACCAATTTGCCATCTCTATACGTAGACACCTCCCCTGCAGGGAAAATCCCTAGCGGATGGCCTTCTTTTAAATGTTTAATGGCTGTTTTAAACCCTGCCAAACTTGATTTTACGTCCTTGCGATCCTCAAAAGGATTCACTGGCAAAATATACTTTTGAAGAGGTTCTATTCTATGTAAAAGGAAATTGGCGATGATCTTAAAATCCTGGCGCTGCTCCAACATCAACTTCAAGAGCAAAATACCGTCAATGCCCCCCAGCGGATGATTGGACACCGTAATATAGGCCCCATCCTTTGGCAAACGCTTTAAATCTTCCTCTGGAATTTCAAATTTAATCTGAAATTCCTCCAAGATTTTATCCAAAAATTCAAGGTCCGAAAAATGCTTATTACGATTATAAATCTTGTTTAACTTAGATATTTTCAGCAACTTCATCAATACCCATCCCGAGAAAGTCCCTACAAACCCGTACTTATCCATTTGTATGGCTTTGGCTACTTCCTTAGCACTTACCAAACCAGCATTTTGTTGTTTACTCATAATAGCAAATGTACTAAATTGTTCAATTGGTTACCATCTGCACCGTATCCTGCGTTAACTGTTTCAAGAGCAAAGTTTTACCGTCTTCCAAAGCCTCAATCGCCGTATTATTGTAATGCCGTATGGTATACAAAGAGACGTTTTTGTAACAAGTGACCTTGAAATTTGCTTTCAAGTCCTGTAATAACTTATCCAAATTATCGTACAAATTATCTACACACACAGAAAAACTAATGGCCGAGTTTTGGATAACGTCCACCTTCATTTTGTAAGTATGTAGTAAGTTGAAAATAGCACTGATATTATCTTCCACGATATACGAAAAATCCAAAGAAGACAGGGAAATCAACACTTGATTTTTCTTTACGATAAAACAAGGCACCTTTGGCTCAATATCAACTCCCTTACAAACCGTAGTTCCTTTACTTTTGGGCTCCAAGAAAGATTTTACATGTAAAGGAATTTCCTTTTTCTGCAGGGGCTGAAGGGTCTTTGGATGAATCACCGAAGCCCCATAAAAAGCCAATTCTATAGCTTCGCTGTAAGAAATTCGATTCAACAATTGGGCATGGTCAAAATACCGTGGATCGGCATTTAAAACCCCAGCCACATCTTTCCAAATGGTCACACTTTCGGCATTTAGGCAATAAGCAAAAATAGCGGCTGTATAATCACTCCCTTCCCGTCCCAAAGTGGTCGTAAAATTATTGGCATCACTCCCTAAAAATCCTTGGGTGATATTCAAAACATCTGGTTTCACCTGTGCCGTGATATTCGCCTGCGTCTCTTCCCAATTCACATTGGCTTTTCGATAGTAATTATCGGTTTTGATACAGTTTCGAACATCCAACCAGTTATTATTAATTCCTACATGATTAAGATATTCACTAACAATGGTAGTGGACACCAACTCGCCGTACCCAATAGATTGATCATACACATAGTTGTAATCTGGCGATTTATTCCTATCGAAAAATCCGGAGAGTTCATTAAAAAGTGTCGCTACTTTTTGAAAAACAGGATGCTGTTCCTGCTCAAACAATTCCAATAAAATTTCGTTGTGATATTTCTTGACGTCCTGAAGTGAACTTTGCAGCTCATTAGGTTTGTTAAAGTAATTGTGAATCACCGTTTCCAGAGCGTTTGTGGTTTTACCCATGGCAGACACCACAATCAGGGCATCCTTCATTCCAACCTCTTTCAGAACCCACACAAGGTTTTTAACGCCTTTCGCATCTTTTACAGATGCACCTCCAAATTTAAATACCTGCATCTTACAATCTTGAAATGTAGTTAGCGATTCCTTGTTCATCCAAATGCACTACGTCCCAATCACGTTTTACATCGGCGCCTTTACTTTCATAAAAATCGATGGCAGGCGTGTTCCAATCCAATACTTCCCAACAAATTCGTTTTACTCCCAAGGCATTGCCATACTTGATTACCTCATCCAGGAGTTGAGTCCCCAAACCATGACCGCGCATGCTTTGCCTTACAATAAGATCTTCCAAATGCAACACCGCCCCCTTCCAAGTGGAAAAACGTGTATAGACCAAAGCAATCCCCTCTACCACACCATCCACTTCGGCTACAAAACAATGAAAATCGGGGTTTTCCCCAAATCCCTTTTGCTCCAATTCTTCAACGGTTACTTCCACGGCATCAGGTTCTTTCTCAAAAATTGCCAGTTCATGAATGAGTTCCAGCACTTTGGGCATATCGGATTTAAGTGCCTCCCTTATTGTACATTTCATAATATTAGATATCTAATTTCAAATATAATTTAAACTTAAAAATATGCCGTGATAATTGTTTACGAAAACGTTGTAGTTGCGTAAAATTCTCCGATATTTGCACAAACCAAAGGATTTACTTTCATGTCTCATAAACATCAAACTCTAGGTGAGTTTATCATAGAAAATCAAGCCGCATTTAAATATTCAACAGGAGAACTTTCCCGACTTATCAACTCCATAAGGTTAGCTGCCAAAGTGGTTAACCATGAGGTGAACAAGGCCGGATTGGTAGACATCATCGGTGCTGTTGGCGACACCAATGTACAGGGTGAAGACCAACAAAAATTGGATGTTCTAGCCAATGAAAAGTTCATTCAAACTCTTACCAAACGAAATATTGTTTGCGGTATTGCCAGTGAAGAGGAAGAAGATTTTATCTCTATCAATTCGCAGGACAAAAACAACCAAAACAAATATGTCGTACTTATTGACCCTCTGGACGGCTCTTCCAATATCGATGTGAATGTGTCTGTAGGGACCATTTTTTCGGTTTACAGACGTGTTACCCCTGTGGGTACTCCGGTAACCATAGAAGATTTTCTTCAAAAAGGAAATCAACAGGTTGCCGCCGGTTATGTAGTTTACGGAACCTCTACCATGTTGGTATATTCTACTGGCGCAGGAGTGAATGGTTTCACATTGAACCCTGCCATTGGAACTTTTTATTTGTCGCATCCCAATATGCAATTCCCATTGGACGGGAGTATTTACTCGGTGAACGAAGGAAACTATATTCACTTCCCACAAGGAATTAAGGACTACATTAAATATTGCCAAAAGGAAGAAGGAGATAGACCTTACACCTCAAGATACATTGGTTCTTTAGTATCCGATTTCCACAGAAATATGATTAAGGGAGGAATTTATATGTACCCGAAATGCTCACCAAAAACCAACGGAAAACTGCGCTTGTTATACGAATGCAACCCAATGGCCTTTATTGCTGAACAAGCCAACGGAAAAGCTAGTGATGGTTACACCAGAATATTGGACATCCAGCCTACCGAATTGCACCAACGGGTGCCTTTTATTTGTGGAAGCAAACACATGGTAGAAAAAGCAGAAGAATTCGTTCAACTAGCCGACCCAAAATAAAAAAAGCGAACCATTTGGTTCGCTTCTCTTTTTAATTTATTTGTAAGCAACTATTTGTTCATTGCTTTCATTTCATCTTTGAAGATTTCAATGTCCACACCTTCCTGTACCAAATGTAAAGCCTTATCTGTAATGTATTTGGCGTTGTCTGGTCTAAAACCAAGACCTACACAAAATTTCTCCAACATGTTCACTTGGTCAGCAGATTGGATGTGATCTACCCATACCATTCTAGCCAAATCAAACAAACGCTCCAAACGCAATTCGTAAGAGGTTGGAGGGTTAATTGGATGTGTTTTATAATCCTTAAGTATGGTTGCATATTCATGGTCATCAATACCTAAGTTTCTTGCCAATCTATCTAAAAACGCACGTTCTTCCTCATTGATAATTCCATCACTCATGGCAACTCTTACAATTGCAGCAAAATGATCTTCATTACGTTTTTTAAATCCACTGTCAAATAAATCTGAAATCGACATATATTCTCTTTTTTAAAAGTCGTGCAAATATAGTTAAACTTGTAGGCTTTTAAAACATAAATTTCGCTTTTTTAAAATCACTTAACGAAAGCCTCTAAAACACACATAAAACCCTGCAATACAACCCTATAAAAACACTCTATTTTCACAACAGACAGCACAATCATTAGCCTGCCACTCCTTAAAAAAGCAAATCCTCCTATTCCTTCCACAGAATTTTTTGCACCAAAAACACACCGAAAAATGATGATTTTCATCTTCATTTAAGGCCCTTTAAGATTACGGTTTAATTCAATTCTAACCTTTATATTTGCATAAAATATACTGCCTTGAGTAAAACCGTTCTCTCGCAAACCTATGCACAGATGTTGCAAACGCAAAATCTGCAGACTGCTATTGCCCAAAATCAAAATTCAGACAAACAAAACAGTTCTTCCAAAACCCATTTAAAAGGCTTGGTGGGCTCCTCACTATCGTTTGTAATTGCCGAAACCTTTCAACAAACAGACCTTCCCTTTTTGCTGGTTTTTAATGATAAGGAAGAAGCTGCTTTTTACCTCAACGACTTGGAATTACTGTTGGGAGATAAAGATGTTTTGTTCTATCCAGGAAGTTATAGGCGCCCCTACCAAATAGAAGAAACAGACAATGCCAATGTATTGTTGAGGGCCGAAGTTTTAAACCGAATCAATTCCAGAAAAAAACCGGCTGTGATTGTCACCTATCCGGATGCCTTGTTTGAAAAGGTGGTGACCAGAAAGGAACTTGAGAAAAACACGCTTAAGATTTCGGTAAACGATAAACTTTCTATTGATTTTGTAAACGAAATCCTGTTTGAATATAAATTCAAACGAGTCGATTTTGTAACCGAACCAGGAGAGTTTTCGGTGCGAGGGGGAATTGTAGACGTGTTTTCCTTTTCGCATGACGAACCTTACCGTATCGAGTTTTTTGGTGATGAAGTAGACAGTATCCGAACGTTTGATGTAGAGAGCCAATTGTCGACAGAACAGATCAAGAAAATAACCATCATCCCGAACGTTGCCAACAAGCTTTTGGAAGAAAGTCGCCAGAGTTTTTTCAACTATATCTCGAAAAAATCGGTGGTATTTATCAAAAATGCCGACATGCTCTTTGGCCGTATCGATGAGTTTTTCAAAAAGGCGGAAGAGGCCTTTGAGAAGTTAAGCACAGAAATCAAACATTCCGAACCTGAAGAATTGTTTTGTCATTCCGACCTGTTTAAAAAACAACTTTTAGATTTTTCAATTGTTGAATTTGGTACGACTTCCTATTTCAATTCGGGTTCCAACGGTAAGGAAATTGTTTACAATACCACACCACAGCCATCCTTCAACAAGCAATTTGATGTCCTGATAGACAACCTGAACACTAACTATAATAAAGGTTACACCAATTATATTGCCTGCGTGAGTGAGCAACAGGCCAAACGGTTCCATGACATTTTTGACGACATGGATCAGGAGGTACATTACGAAACCATTGTATTGTCTTTGTATCAAGGTTTCGTAGACCACGACAATAAAATTACCTGCTACACCGATCATCAAATTTTTGAACGTTACCACAAATTCCAACTTAAAAATGGTTACGCCAAAAAACAGGCCATTACCTTAAAGGAACTCACCAATTTGGAAATTGGCGACTATGTAACCCACATTGACCACGGTATTGGAAAATTTGGTGGACTTCAAAAAATTGAGGTGGAAGGCAAAAAACAGGAAGCCATTAAACTCATTTATGGTGAAAGAGATGTACTATACTTGAGTATCCACTCCCTTCATAAAATTACCAAGTTCAACGGCAAGGATGGCAAGCCGCCAAAGGTTCACAAACTGGGTAGTAAAGCTTGGAAAACCTTAAAACAAAAGACAAAATCCAGAGTCAAGGAAATTGCGTTTAACTTGATTCAACTTTACGCCAAAAGAAAACTGGAAAAAGGATTCCAATACAATCCAGATAGTTATCTGCAACATGAGTTGGAAGCCTCCTTCCTCTACGAAGACACTCCAGATCAAAGTACCGCTACAGCTGATATAAAATCGGACATGGAAAGTGAGCGACCAATGGACCGCTTAGTTTGTGGAGACGTTGGTTTTGGAAAAACCGAAGTAGCCATTCGTGCCGCCTTTAAAGCGATAGATAATGGAAAACAAGTAGCCGTTTTGGTGCCAACTACCATTTTGGCTTACCAACACTTCCGCACCTTTAGGGAACGTTTAAAAGATTTCCCAGTAACCGTAGATTATGTGAACCGTTTTAGAACCGCCAAAGAAAAACGCACTACCCTAGAAAGTCTAGAAAGTGGTGGTGTTGACATCATCATTGGAACACATCAATTGGCCAACAAAACGGTGAAGTTTAAAAATCTTGGCTTGCTAATTGTTGATGAGGAACAAAAATTTGGAGTAGCCGTTAAAGAGCGCCTTAAAACCCTTAAGGACAACGTAGATGTGCTAACGCTTACGGCAACCCCTATCCCTAGAACCTTGCAGTTTAGTTTAATGGCTGCTAGGGATCTTTCGGTGATTACAACACCTCCGCCAAATAGATACCCTATTGAAAGTCATGTCATTCGTTTTAGTGAGGAAACCATCCGCGATGCCGTGAGCTATGAGATTGAACGAGGCGGGCAGATTTTCTTCATCCACAACCGTATTGAAAACATTAAGGAAGTTGCTGGATTGATCCAGCGCTTGGTACCCGATGCGAAGGTTGCTATTGGCCACGGACAAATGGACGGTAAAAAATTGGAAGAACTTATGTTGTCTTTCATCAATGGAGAATTTGACGTGCTCGTGAGTACCACCATTATTGAAAGTGGTTTGGATGTACCAAATGCCAATACTATTTTCATCAATAATGCCAATAACTTTGGATTGAGTGACCTCCATCAAATGCGTGGTCGCGTAGGCCGAAGCAACAAAAAAGCATTTTGCTACTTCATTACCCCTGAATATTCTGCCATGACCCCTGATGCTCGAAAGCGTATTACAGCATTGGAACAGTTTTCTGAATTGGGTAGTGGCTTCAACATTGCTATGAAAGATTTGGAAATCCGTGGTGCTGGAGATTTGTTGGGTGGTGAACAAAGTGGATTTATCAATGATATTGGTTTTGACACCTATCAAAAGATATTACATGAAGCCATTGAGGAGCTTAAGGAAAATGAATTCAAGGACCTTTACCCGGACGATGGCAAGGAAAAAGAATATGTAAAGGACATTACCATCGACACCGATTTTGAATTGCTTTTCCCTGATGATTATATCAATAACATTACAGAGCGCCTCAACCTCTACACCCAACTTAACGAGATAAAAACCGAAGAAGCGCTTCAACAGTTTGAAACCGAATTGGTAGATCGTTTTGGTGAATTGCCATTCCAGGTGGTGGATCTTTTAAACAGTGTTCGCATTAAATGGATTGCAGCCAAAATGGGACTTGAAAAGGTAGTGATGAAAAAAGGCAAACTTATTGGCTACTTCATCAGCGACCAACAAAGCAACTTCTACCAAAGTCCTGGATTTACAAAAGTATTGCAATATGTACAGTCCAATCCACAGGCCTGCAAAATGAAAGAAAAAGAAACACGTGCCGGACTAAGATTGTTGTTAACCTTCGACCATATTAAAACCGTGAAACAAGCGCTAAGCATGCTACAAAACATATGAAAGGAAGCCATGTAACTCATATCTTTTGGCTAACCCTTGCTACTATTTTTATTAGCACTTCAGGAGCTTTGGGCAAGTACATTGACATGCCCACAACGGTCATCATTTGGTGGCGCTCTATTTTGGCTGCAGTGTTCTTATTTCTGTATTGTTATTTAAAAAAGATTCCTTTGGGAGTTCATTCCAAGGACCGGTTTACTTTTTTGCTAAGTGGATTACTCATGGGAGGACATTGGATTACGTATTTCTATGCCCTAAAGCTTTCCAATGTGGCCATTGCAATGTTATCCCTGTTCACTTTTCCCGTGATTACGGCATTATTGGAGCCCTTATTTTCCAAAGTAAAATTTGACCCCATACATCTATTGTTAGGTGGACTTGTGGGTTTTGGCATTTATATGCTAGCCCCAGAATTCAGTTTGGAAAGTGGTCAGTTTAAAGGCGCGCTGTTTGGTATGGCTTCGGCTGTTTGCTACTCCATTCGCATTTTGATTTTAAAACAACATGTGGTTCATTATAATGGCATCATGCTCATGTTTTATCAAGTAGCTATTTTATCAATCGTATTGCTTCCGTTTATAGGGTTGTTTGGTTTTGGAAACGCTTCCGAACAATTTCCCTATGTATTGATGCTTGCCTTGGTAACCACAGCTATTGGCCATACTTTGTTCATCCAAAGTTTGCGCTTTTTTAAGGCTAGTACCGCCAGTATCATTAGCAGTACACAACCTATTTTCGGGATCTTGATTGCCTTTTTATTTTTGAATGAAAGGCCTACTTGGAATACCTTTATTGGAGGAACATTAATTATATTTACCGTTATGATCGAGAGTTTTCGATCCTATAAAAAACAAGCTTAAGCCTATTTTGGCGCAATTATTGAACCGAAGTTGCCATACCAACTTTCAATGCTTAATTAAAAAAATCCTATGAAAACAATCGCTCAGCTTTTATTCCTGTTGCCCACCCTACTTTTGGCCCAACATAAGGTTTCCGGCAAATTTACTCCAGCAAAAGATTACACCTATGCCCTACTTTATGAAGCGACGCCAACCGGCACTAATTTTATAGATAAAAGTGAAATTGAGAAGGATGGCAGTTTTCATATCCAACTGGACAGTTCTGTAAAACCTGGCATTTATAAAATTGTGTATGCCCTTCCTCCGGAAGAATACAATTTTGACTTAATTTATAATGGCAAGGAAGACGTAGCCCTCAATTTCAGTATTGAAACAGGGTTGGAATTCACAACTTCCAATGAAAACAAACTATGGTCTTCATACACCAAGAGTATGGAGTTGGTAAACATGACCATCAGCAATTTTTATTCACAAGAAAGCACCGATCAAACAGCTTATAAGGATATTTTCAAAACTTTGGAAGATACCCAAAAAGGGTTTGAAGATGCTTCAAAAGGCACTATGGCTAATACCTTTATTAAAGCCAACGCCCCATACATTCCCTCAAGCTTTGAAGATCTGCCTACTTACTCACAAAATTTAAAGCGCACCTATTTCGAAAACGTAAATTTCTCCAATCCCCTTTTACTAAGCTCCGATTTCCTGAACGATAGAGTGCTTGCCTATGTCTTTGGAATGGCTTCAAGTACCGACAACAATGTCTATATGGCCAATGTAGATTCCTTGATGTCTCAAATGAAAGGAACAGATGCTGAAGTGCAGACCACCTTGTTAAACACTATTTGGCAACGTTTTGTAATGATGGAAAATGCCGAAGTTTCCAATTACATCATTGACACTTATTTGGAAGATCTAGCAGAGCAAACCAACAATGGGGAACTGAGCCGGGAAATTATCAATTACAAGAAAAATGCCGTAGGCAACAAAGCCCAAAACTTTGACATCACACTTACAAAAAGGAATAAGGAAATAAACACCAATTTGTATGATTTAGATACTTCCAATCGTTACCTAATCATCTTTTGGAGCAGTACTTGCTCACATTGTTTAGCCGAATTGCCTGAAGTAAAAACCATTATTCCTAAAGACGTACAGGTTATTGCCATTGGCTTGGAAAATGATGACAAAACTTGGTCGACTGAAAAATTGAACTACCCTAATTTTATCCATGTATTGGCATTGGGCAAATGGGACAACAAATTAGCCGATGACTATAATGTTACCGGAACACCTTCGTATTTCTTATTGAACAAAGACAAAACCATCACCGCTAAGCCTTATGACTTGGAGGAACTTAAAGAGGACTTAAAATAAAAGCCCAATTTACATTGGGCTTTTGCTCTATAAAGGCTTTTATCAATTCAAATGGGGAATGCGCAATACCTGCCCTGGATAAATTTTGTCGGGATCTTCGAGCATGGGCTTATTGGCATCAAAAATAAGGGGGTACTTCATGGCATTACCGTAATATTGTTTGGCAACCTTTCCTAAAGTATCTCCACTTTTTACGGTATAAAACTGAGCTTCGGGCTCCTTATGTTCTACTGTCATTTGGTCGTCCACCGCAGCAATCCCCGCCGTGTTCCCTACTACCAAAACCACCTTTTCCTTAGTTGCTTGATCATAGGCCATTCCAGTAACTGTTGCCATATCACCGGAAATACCCACTTTTAAACCACTCACCTTCAAGTCAAGGTCGGTAATAGTTTCCTCTAAACTTTTAGCTGCTGCAGCTTCTGCTTCCAACTTAGCCGCTGTAGCTTCGGCTGCTTCTTCAGCCTCCGTTTTTCCAATGCCAAAAACACTGGCACCCGCATCTTTAATGAATGAAAATAACCCCATAACTATTTGATTTTTAATTATTAACAAATGATTAATGTAAAATTCAAAAAATAAAAAGTCAATTCCAATAAAAGTTACTAACTAAAAAAGTAAGAAAAGAAGAAACGCTCACTCGAAGAAATCGAAGTGAGCGTTTTAGGAAACTAAATAACCAACCAAAATTTAGTTTCTATCGTTATATTTTTTTTCTAATGAGCTTAGAAATGTTGTTTCAATCTATTTTGAAAAGTGCCAGTTCAACAATTATATTTTGAGTAGCACTCTCAATCTTAAGAACGCCCAAAGAAACAAAATAGTTATTTAACAAATCATAATCTAATGTTAAAGTTTTAAGTTACGAATTATCGACCACATTCACAACACTTTAACCCTAAAATAATGAGCTAAATATAGTAAAGTTTGCACCAATATAACCTAATTTTTTTATAAAAAAAGTACGGAAATTTCCTAAATCTTCCGGAAACCTCATATAAATTCAAAAAAATGTC
Organism: Mangrovimonas sp. DI 80; assembly: GCF_001975575.1. Taxonomy (NCBI): domain Bacteria; kingdom Pseudomonadati; phylum Bacteroidota; class Flavobacteriia; order Flavobacteriales; family Flavobacteriaceae; genus Mangrovimonas; species Mangrovimonas sp. DI 80. The sequence goes on from NZ_MSDT01000002.1 coordinate 549,514, forward strand.
TGGTTATAAACCACTTTAGCTCCTCTTTTTAAGCTTAAAATCAAATCAAAAGCAATTTTATCGCTAATGGACTTCAGGCTTTGGTAACATTTAAGACTTATATTTTATGTATTTTTGGCCTACAAATTTGTGATGACATGAGCAAACCATTAAAATATGCCGTTTTTGGAGCGGGAAGCTGGGCCACTGCCATAGTAAAAATGCTATGCGAAAACCTAGATGAAGTGGGCTGGTATATGCGCAGTGTTTACATTAAGGGACATCTTGAAAAAGAACAACATAACCCTAGTTACCTTAGCTCGGTTGAGTTTCATTTGAACCAGTTGAAATTGAGCAACGACATCAATGAAATAGCAGAGTATGCCGATGTATTGATCTTTGCCATTCCTTCGGCGTTCATGCATTCGGAACTTGAAAAACTAACTGCCGATATTTCTGAAAAAATTGTGGTTTCCGCCGTAAAAGGAATCATTCCTGAATCTGGTTTATTGGTTGGCGAGCATTTCCACGATATTTACAATATTCCTTTTGAAAATATAGCCGTGATTGCTGGGCCTTGTCACGCCGAAGAAGTTGCTTTGGAGCGCTTGTCCTACCTGACCATTTCCTGTGCCGATTCCAGCAAGGCTAAAACCATTGCCAAAACCTTATCCAGCGATTATATCCGCACCAAAATAAGTGATGATATCATTGGTGTTGAATATGCTGTTATGTTAAAGAACATCTATGCTATTGCAGCGGGTATTGCCCATGGATTGGGATATGGAGACAATTTCCAAAGTGTTTTGATGAGCAACGCCATTCGTGAGATGAAACGTTTTATCAAGAAAATGCATAAAATGAAACGCAACATCAACAATTCGGCCTATTTGGGCGATTTGTTGGTAACTGGTTATTCCGTTTTTTCCCGTAACCGCATGTTTGGAAACATGATTGGTAAAGGCTATACAGTAAAGTCTGCACAAATGGAAATGAGTATGGTTGCGGAAGGTTATTACGCCACCAGAAGTGCTCATTTACTTAACGAGAAAAACAACAAGAAGACCAATCTCCCCATTATAAATGCCGTATATGGTATTTTATACGAAGGAAAAGAGCCTAAAAAGGTCTTTAAAAAGTTGACGGAAAAGCTAGACTAATCCAACTTATTTTACCAAAACACCTCTTTCCTGCATCAGTGGGATGGTTTGCAATGCATTTTTGTTGATGGTATTTTTTCTGAACAAATAGGTTTTGTCAAACATGGTATTGCCTTCAAAAAATGTAATCTTAAACTCGTTGTTAAGTGCCAACAGTTCATCTGGCATAAACTCAATTTTCGCAAAACTTCTAGCAGGAAGCATTTTTAAGGTATGTCTCATTACTGGAGTTTCCTTGCTCTCGCTATACCCTTTGGAAACAATCAATACGGTATCCAAATCCACATCTTTATTATTGATGATGTAGGCATTCCAATCTTGAGTTTGGTGTACTTTGTTGAATTCGTTCACCACCGCCACATAAACCTCTTCTACTTTTGGTATCTGGATATCTTTTTTCATGAGATTGTTTCTTCTTTTAGGCTTGATAATTTTTGCAAAATTAGTCAAAAACAAGCTATTCAAAATAAGGATTTGAATAATTTGGCTCCGTAAACCCACGAAGGTTATATACAATTAAATGGTTTAGGATTTCTCTTTTGTTATAAATTTCGAAGAGATTGTTATTTCTAAAGGCAATGGCATCAATTCTTAAAAAGTACAGTTCGCAGACCAACTTTAAATTTACACCTGGCTTGATATATCCCTTTTCCTTAGCCGACTGAAGTAATTTGTAAACGATTTCGAACACAAACATTTCGGAAAAATCAGCGAATACCTGGTCTGCCTTTGGATAGTACTTTTTGATACCAAATAAAAAAGAGGGCTTGAAATACCTCAAGTACTCAAACCCTCTTTCATAAATTAAAATAATGCACAAAATGGGATCATCAATATTACCCTGAATCACCTCGTTAATTTCTGCTTTGTAATTCTCAACCAAAACTGATAAGCTCTCAGCTACCAGTTCCTCCTTATTCTTAAAGTGCTTATAAATAGTTTTTTTGGAAATGCCCATAACCTCAGCCAGATCATCCAATGTAAAACGCTTGCTTCCAAATTTTGTGAAATTTGTAATAGAGCATTCTAAGATGTCGCTTTTCAAGGTCATAGATTCATATTTAAAGTTTATTTCCAGCCTCCACCTAAAGATTCATAAAGCGTCACTACTGTTTGCAATTGCTGCAACTTGCTATTGATAACATTCAGCTCCGCACTAAGCGCGCTTTCTCTGGCGGTCAATAAATCCAAATAGGTTCCAAAACCATTGTTCAATAATTCTTCAGAGTTACTCTCGGCTTGTCGTAAAGCTTCTACTTCATTCTGTCTGAATTCGTATTTCTTGGTTTCTGCTTCATAGGCATAAAGTGCATTGGACACTTCTCCTCCAGCAACCAACAGGGTCTTTTTAAAACTCAACAAAGCCTGCTCCTGTTGTGCCAAAGCCACTTCCTGTTGGGTCCTAATTTTACGTTGATTGAAAATCGGCTGGGTCAACCCTCCTACTAGATTCGCAAATAATGATCCCGTATCAAACCAGTTATTAAACTCAAGACTTTGAAATCCTCCCGTAGCTGTTAACGTTAAGGATGGGTAGAAATTGGTTCTAGCTACATTGGTCATTTCAAAGGCTTGCACCAAGCTATACTCTGCCGCCATAACGTCTGGTCTGTTTCTCAACAACAAAGAAGGCACTCCCAATTTCATTTCTGTATCGATGCTTTGACCTTCCAATTGACTTCTCTCAAACTGTTGGGGTTGTTTGCCCAATAAAAGAGCCAAGGTATTTTCTGTAGTGAAAATAGCAATTTCAATATCTACTTGCAAAGCCTTGGCATTATTCAGCTGAGCGATGTTTTGGTCTACTGCCACCTGTGTCACCTGCCCAGCGTCCTTCAAAGCTTTGATGGTTTCTACACTGTGCTCCCTATTTTCAATGGTAGCCTTGGTGACTTCTAACTGGGCATCCAAAGCCAAAAGCTGGTAATAGGTACTAGCAATACTAGAAACCAATCTCGTTTTTACGGCTTGGTGTGCCGCTACACTTTGCAAGAAACTAGCTTGTGAGGCCCTTTTTTGACTTCTAATCTTTCCCCAAATATCAGCTTCCCAAGAAAGGTTAGTCGATAATTGATACTGTTGCAACGAGCCGTTAAAAAACGCTCCAAACTGGCTGTTCTTTGCCAACTCTTGGTGCGTTAAGGAAGCGTCTACCCCAACACTAGGCCAAAAACTAGCCCTTGCTTGTTTGACATATGATTCTGCCGCAGCCATTTGCTGAATGGCAATTCTTATGTCCAAATTGTTGTTCAGTCCCTCTTCGATATACTGATTCAAATAAGTATCTGTAAACAACTCTTTCCAGGACACATCAGCCATGGACAAACTATCTGTAGGCAAATTATCTGTTCTGTATAAGTGCTCCGTTTCCTCTAACTCTGGGCGTTCATAATTTTTCGTAACGAAACAACTTTGCAGTGTTACAGAAGCGAATACGATCAGCGCAACCTTGGTTAGGGTTTTATGTTTTATAATGGATATCATACAATTAATCTTCTTTAGTTTGTTCTATTACTGCTGGCTTACTGGATACTTTTTCTTGTAGCCATTGGAATAAAATAAAGAGGATTGGTATTACAAAAATCCCCAATATTGTTCCTATCAACATTCCTCCTGCAGCTCCACTACCAATAGAATTGTTCCCTTCGGCACCAACCCCTTTGGCCAACACCAATGGCATTAAGCCTAAAATAAAGGCAAACGAGGTCATTAAAATAGGTCTTAAACGCGCTTGGGCACCATGTATAGCGGCATCTGGAATACTTTCGCCATTACGTCGGCGTTGTACCGCAAACTCCACAATTAAAATGGCATTCTTGGCCAATAACCCAACCAACATGATTAAGGCAATCTGGAAGTAGATATTGTTCTGTAAGCCCATCATTTTTGTAGTAAAAAAGGCTCCAAACACACCTAAAGGCAGCGATAAAATAACCGCTAATGGCAACAAATAACTTTCGTATTGGGCGGCCAACAAGAAGTATACAAATACCACACACAATATGAAAATAAGTACGGTTTGGTTTCCTGCATTTACTTCTTCACGTGTTAAACCAGAATAAGCCACATCGTACTGTGTTGGCAGACTTTTCAGTTCTTCTTCAATAATACTAATAGCGTCTCCTGTACTAAATCCAGGATTTGAAGCTCCTGAAATTTTTGTAGAATTATAAAGGTTGAAACGAGTTACCGATTGTGGTCCATACACTCGCTTCAGTTTTACAAATTGGGTAATTGGCGTCATTTCTCCGCTACCCGTTTTTATGTACAGTTCGTTTAGAGATTCCTTTTGCGAACGACTTTCCGGCGGCGCTTGAACATATACACGGTACTGCTTTCCGAATCTGGAAAAGTCGGCGGCATAAACTCCACCAATATACCCTTGCATAGTAGCAAAAATAGAACTGATAGGCACATCATATTTTTTGGCCAACGGTACGTTAATCTCCATTTCGTACTGAGGATATTTAGTGTTGAATGACGACTGTCCGTATTGAATGGCCGGATGCTGCATTAAACGCCCAATAAAATCTTGGGTTGCAGCTTCCAGTTCGGCAAAACTACCTCCGGATTTATCCAATAAATTCATTTCGAATCCAGAAGACAATCCAAAACCAGGAATACTGGGTGGAGCAAAGAAGATAATTTGAGCTTCCGGTATGCCTGCTGCAATCCCAAACAATTTACCTACAATAGCAGAAGATGATTCGTCTTCGTTTTCACGCTCATCCCACTTTTCCAGTTTTATAAATCCTAAACCATAGTTAGAACCAGTTCCACTAATCAAACTTCTACCGTTGATAACGGTTACCCCTTTTACTCCCGGCACTTCTTTAGCTCTACGGTACATATCCTGCATTACCATATTGGTGCGGTCCATAGACGATCCGGCAGGCAATTCAACATTCATAAAGATGATTCCCCTATCTTCATCTGGGACAAATCCTGTTGGTGTGGTATTGGCTGTCCACCAAATACCTACAGCAGCAAGTATTAAAAGAACTGCAGAGATCCATTTATTTTTATACAAAAATCGTAAAGACTTACCATAACGCGCTGTGGTGGCACTGAAACCTTTGTTGAAACGGTCGTAAAATCCTTGCAAAAAACTTTTCTTTTCATGTTCGTTTTCATCGTGACCTTTCAAAAACAGGGCACATAAGGCAGGACTCAAAGTCAAGGCGTTAACTGCCGAAATCAAAATGGCGACAATAAGGGTTACCCCAAACTGCTCGTAAAACACACCTGTTGGTCCTTGCACAAAGGTTACCGGAATAAATACCGCTGCCATCACCAAAGTAATGGAAATAATAGCTCCAGATATTTCGTGCATGGCGTTTAAAGTTGCCTGTTTGGCACTAGGTTCACCTTCGTCCAATTTGGCATGAACCGCTTCTACCACCACAATGGCGTCATCCACCACAATACCAATAGCCAATACCAAAGCGAATAAGGTTAATAAGTTAATTGAGTAACCAAAAACCCCTAAAAAGAAGAAGGTACCGATAATAGCCACGGGTACTGCAATGGCAGGAATTAACGTGGATCTAAAATCCTGAAGGAAGATAAACACCACAATAAACACCAAGATAAACGCTTCAATAAGGGTATGTTTTACCTTGTTCATTGAAGCAGTAAGAAATTCGTTGGTGTCGTAATTGATGACGTAATTCACCCCTTCTGGGAAATCTTGGGACAAGCGCTTCAGTTCCGATTGAATTTCCTTAATGATCTCTTGGGCATTAGAGCCAGCAGTTTGGTAAATTCCCATGTTGATACTAGGATAGCCATCCGTAAACCCATACGAATCGTAAGACTGTGCATCTAACTGAATTTCGGCGACATCCTTTAATCTCAAATATTCACCATTGTCCAACGCCTTAATGACGATATTATTATATTGATCTTCAGACTTAAATCGGCCGCTATATGTAATGGTATAGGTAAACGATTGTCCTGAGTTTTGCCCTAAAGCACCAGCCGAAGCTTCCAAACTCTGTTCCTTTAAAGCCGCTGTGACATCTGAAGGCAACAAATTAAAGGCTGCCAATTTTTCTGGTTTCAACCAAATACGCATGGCATAATCTTGGCTACCAAACACGTTTACATTACCAACCCCCTTCACCCTTTGCAAGGACGGAATCACATTAATTTTCAAATAATTCTGAAGAAAGGTGGCATTATAATTTTCATTTTCTGAATAAACAGACATGAACATCAAGGCACTGGTTTGTTGCTTTTGTGTTAACACCCCTGTTTGAATAACCTCCTGCGGCAATAACGGATTGGCTCTCGCCACACGGTTTTGAACGTTAACCGCTGCAATATCCGGATCGGTTTCCTGATCGAAATATACGGTTATAGAAGCTGTACCAGCATTCGAGGCCGTCGAGGTTATATAAGTCATTCCTTCAACCCCGTTAATCTGTTCCTCAATAGGAATGATCACACTTTCCATAATGGTTTCGGCACTCGCACCTGGATAGGTAGTATTTACCGTAATAGTTGGTGGCGCGATATCAGGATATTGCTCTACGGGCAGTGTAAAAAAGCCCAACACCCCTAAAATGACTATGATGATGGAGATTACGGTAGACAATACCGGTCTCTCTATAAATGTTTTTAACATATGTCCTTTTCTAAAAGATTATTGAAATAAAGGGGGAATGGGTTTTGCAACGCTATCGAAAGCCACTTCCTGTGGCTGTATAACTGTATTGTTTCTTAATTTTCCTGTACCACTAGCTACTATTCTGTCCCCTTTTGAAACACCCGAACCAACTAGGTACAGATAATTGTTTTTATCCTTAATACTAATTGGGGTTGCCACAGTTTTGTTTTCAGCATTTACAGTATATACAAAAGTTTGTCCCTGTTGCTCAAATGTAGCCGATTGCGGTATCACCACTACATTTTCGTATTCGTTGGGAATGCTAATTGTTCCACTGTTACCGTTAGTAATCAATCCCGTAGGATTGTCAAAAATGGCTCTAAAACTAACGGTCCCCGTGCTAACATCGATTTGACCGGTTACGGTTTGTATGGTCCCTTCCTTTTTGTACTCAAATCCGTTGGCCAATGTCAGTTTCACCTTTGGAAAATTGGCGACTTTCTCTTTAAGCGTATTACCCGGAGTATTTTGTAAAAAGTCAAGATATTCCGTTTCATTCATAGAAAAGAAAGCGTAGATTTGGTTGATATCAGACACAATGGTCAAGGGCTTTTGACTAGTCGCACTCACCAAGGAACCTTCCCTAAATTGTATGGCACCAACCACCCCGTTCACTGGGCTTTTTACCGTAGCATAACCAATATTGGCATTAATGCTATTGTAGGCACTTTGAGCCTGTGCCAATTGCGCTTTGGCCGTTTCCAATTGTACATTGCTTATAATCCCTTTCTCTACAAGAGGCTTTATTTTTTCAACCTCAACCTTTGCCACATTAACCGCAGCTTTGGCAGCATCGGCATCCTGACTTAGGGATTGTGTTTCCAGTTTAAATAAAGCTTGTCCCTTTTTTACTGTTTGGCCTTCGTCAACTAAAACCTCCTGAATGTATCCACTCACTTTGGCTCTTACCTCACTACTAATGATTCCTTCTATACTGGTAGGATATGTTACAAAAGTAGTAACCGTTTTTTGAGGTACGACGGTGACCGGAAATGGCTTTGGCTGCTGTTGCTGCTGTGCCGCCTGTTTATTATCGTTACCACACCCCAAAAAAAATATAGCCGCTACTGTAAACGACAGTATAGTAATTCTTCCTTTTCTCATGTTTGTATTTAATTGTTTAGTGCTACTCTTCTGATTGTTTATCTATGATTTTATTTTTTAAACCTGTTACCGCTCCAATAATCTCATCTAGAAACATGATATAATTATTGTGAAATTCCAGATCGAACTTTTTTTGTTCCTCTTCTGAAACAGCGTTGACATTTTCTTTATAGGTTTTTATTTCAAGGTGTAAGTCACGGATGGATGACCACATATCTATAAGTCCATTGATATGCTGAAAAATACTGTCACTACTAACGATATAGTATTTTTTGCGGTCTCCAACCTTTGTAAAGTAGGTGAGTTTCTTTAAATCCAATAAATGGTTTAAATGTGTAGAAATAGTGCTCTTACTAGCACATAAATCGGTTACGAGATCATCAAAGGTCAAACCCGATTTCCCAGTAAGTATGGCATAGGAAACAATGCGCGCCGCTACAGGAGCCAACTTATCATTATTCTCAATAAGCACCCCTAATTTTTCGACCAGCCTTTGCTTCTCTTTGAGTAAATCTGCTTCCATAACCAAAAGATTTACACAAAAATAAGTTTAGTTCGGAAAAAACCGAACCAACTAGTCGTTAAAAAATTGTTAAATAAAAAAAGCCGGTACTAACCGGCTTCCTACATATATAAGTGATTTCTTAAAATGCTGATTTGAACTGCTCTAAAAAGCGCACATCGTTTTCACTCAACAATCTAATATCATTGATTTGATGCAATAACATTGCGATACGATCGATCCCAACTCCAAAGGCAAACCCAGAATACACTTTTGGATCGATGTTGCAGTTTGTTAAAACATTAGGATCTACCATCCCGCAGCCTCCAATTTCCAACCAACCGGTCCCTTTAGTGATGCGGTAATCAGATTCTGTTTCCAATCCCCAGTACACATCAATTTCTGCACTTGGCTCGGTAAATGGGAAGTACGATGGTCTTAATCTAATTTTAGATTTCCCGAACATCTCCGTAGTGAAATATTGTAAAGTCTGTTTTAAGTCCGCAAAACTTACATCCTTATCAATATACAATCCCTCTACTTGGTGGAAGAAACAGTGAGAACGCGCCGAAATAGCTTCATTTCTATACACTCTTCCTGGAGAAATTGTTCTGATAGGCGGCTTGTGTTCTTCCATGTAACGCACCTGTACAGAACTGGTGTGGGTACGCAACAGAATATCAGGATTGGTTTGAATAAAGAAAGTATCCTGCATATCTCGTGCCGGATGGTATTCTGGAAGATTCAATGCTGTAAAGTTGTGCCAGTCGTCTTCAATTTCTGGTCCTTCACTTACATTAAAACCAATGCGCGAGAAAATATCGATAATTTGATTTTTCACTATCGACACCGGATGTCTTGCTCCCAATTCAATGGGTTCTCCCGGACGGGATAAATCGCCATAAACACCTTTCACTTCTTCCTTGGCTTCCAACTCCTCCTTTAAAGCATTCACCTTTTCCTCGGCTGTTTTTTTAAGGGCATTGATTACCTGACCAAATTCTTTCTTTTGGTCGTTGGCAACATTTTTAAACTCTGCAAAATACTCCTTCAACAAGCCTTTAGACCCCAAATATTTAATTCGGAATGCCTCAACTTCTTCTTTGGATTGCGCCTTAAATTCTTCTGCTTCAGCAATTAATTCTTTAATCTTTTCTATCATGATATCCTTTGAAATGAATGCAAATTTAATAAATCTTATTCTATATATTCTGCTTCCACAAAATAGTTAACAATGGCTTCCTTCATCAACACCGACTGCTCGCCTGCCTTTAAAAATGGCAAAGCTTCCTTCACCTTATAATGTGGCCATTTATCTTCGTCATAATAATCAAATTCGTAGTAACCATAAGGTTCCAACAAACGGCAAATGGCAATATGCATTAAATCCACTTTATGGTCCTTTTTAAATCGGCGCCCCAATTGGCCCAATTCCTGCACTCCGATAAGATAAATTATAGCATCAAGGTCCAACGTATCCCCATCGGCAAATTGTTTGGACAGCTTTTCAACCACCAAATCCCATCGTTGTTTTAATTGTTCGTCTCTTGACATAGCTTTTAAAAAGGGCAAAGTTACTAAACATCGTGCTACCTAAGGACATCTCTTCCAAAAAAAGAAGATAAGTGCCCCAAATGTGTATATTTGTTGAAATTGTTGACCCCATGAGTGTAATTGACATTGTTTTAGGAGCCTTACTGCTTTTTGGAATTATTAGAGGTTTTCTAAAAGGGCTTTTTGTAGAAGTAGCCTCTTTGATCGCCCTAGTTGCTGGTGTTTTCGGCGCCATGCATTTTAGCAACTATGCCGCCAATTTTTTGAAAAGTAAGGTAGATTGGGATGAAAACACCATAACCATTACAGCCTTTGCCATTACGTTTGTGGTGATTGTATTGTTGATCGCTCTTGCAGGGAAAGCGCTTACCAAATTAGCCGATTTTGCGGCTTTGGGAATCATCAATAAATTGTTAGGCGCCCTTTTTGGAGGTTTAAAGATAGGCTTGATCTTAAGTGTGATTCTGATTGTTTACGAACGCATGAATAACTCCATGCCTTTTGCTAATGAAAAGCAATTTGAAGATTCCATACTTTACAGCCCTGTAAAGTCTTTAGCCCCCATGATATTTCCCGCCTTTTTAAATCCAGACCAAATGGAAGGCCTACTTGAAGGGGATTCTAAAACCGAAGAAGACAGTAACGATTAGTAACAATCCATTTTCAGTTGCCCTTGTGCCTGATAAAAACTTAAAGGTTTATGGGTAAACTCTACACAAATAGATTCCAAAACTCCCAAGACTCCTTTTTGCATTGCCAAAGACCCACAGATCATAATGACACCACCACTATAAAGGGTTTGAGCTATTTCACTAGCATTGTCATGCAGTTTGTCCTGCACATAGCATTGGTCAGCTTCACGGGAAAGCACCAACTCAAAGTCGCTTAATTTTTTCTCAATCAACAAGGCTTCTATTTCAGGTTTATATAAATTGAAAGATGCCTGAGTTCGTAAACCTAAATAGAGTTTGGTTTCCCTATGCTTTTTATTTTGATGAAGCATTCCCAAAAAGGGAGCTACTCCCGTACCATTGGCTATAAGGATAACCTTTGGTGCCTTAACTGGAAAATGAAACGACGAATTTTTTATGATTTTAGCCTTGAATTTATCTCCTACCTCCAAATCATTTAGGTAATTAGAACCCAAACCATGCTCGTAAAACTTAATGCTCAATTGAATGTTTCCATCAACCTTCCCAATAGAATACAAACGTTCTCGATAATCATTCTTTGGATAGATGGCTAACAAATCTCCAGAGCTAAATTGCTGTGTTTTTTTTGGTTTCAACTTAATAAGAAAGGTATTGTCTGGACTATCAGCAACCTCTGTTTTCCCAACCACCTTTAAGGTTTTTGTATGCTTTTGGGGTTGAGTCAACTCCTCTTTGGGAATTTCCAATTTCAAGCCTACTTTAGAGCTCCATGAACCTACAAACTGATGGAAGGCTTCTAGAGATTTGTCGTGAATAGCCGTAACTTCCATGGTTCTTTCAAAATGTTGCTCCATAGATTTATCCACATCAAAGGCAAATTGACAAAAATCGGGGTAGGCCAAAGACCCAAAACCAACTACTGCATACCTACATTTATTAGACTGCTTAATTTGTTTCAAACCTTCCAAAAATTTATTGGCATTGGTAGGCGCTTCTCCTTGTCCGTAAGTTGCTGTGAAAATGATAAATTGTTCGGCTTGGGAAAATTCGGTGTAGTCATTCAACTCCGCAATAAATACCTTTTCACCTACTTCCAACAATTGTTTATAAAACGCATTGGCATAATGCATAGTAGAACCATTTTCAGAACCTACCAAAATGATGTATTGACATTCCTCCCTTCTATATTTATTCTTTAATCCTGACGCACGACGCTTCAAGGTCATATCAAACCCAGAATAAATAAAAAACAAGATGTTGATACTGGCCAAACCCAAAATAAAAGCCCAAACCGTATTGCCTTTTCCTGTATGCAACGCCATACTAAAATTGGAAACCACTTCCACCATGGGTGCTTTCAAGCTACTTAACACTTCTCCTGTGTATTGGTTCACCACCAACTCTTCCTGTTTTAACTTTAAGGTGAAATAATCCTCTACATCGTCTGAAAAGGGAAATTCCAATGTTTCAACTTCAGAAAGTGGTGTGTTTTGGAACAATTGGAATTCAGAAACATCACGTTTTGGAGTCTCTGAAATTGTATTAAAATCAATCTTGTACTTTTCCTTGCCTTCTGGCAACAGATTGAATTTTTCCATAGACAGATATACCCCAGTAAGGGTAATGATAATGATAGGAACTAAGGACAGACGTCCCAATACCACATGCCAATACTGACTAAAATTCTCGTTGACAATCTTAGCAAAAAACTGTTGGATGCCTCTTTGTCGTTTCACTATTAGAATAGTCCCGGTAATAGCAATCACAAACAGTAAAAAAGAGCACAGTCCCACAAAAAAACGGCCGACACTCTTTAAAAATAAAGACCTATGAAAATTAGTTACCCATTGAAAAAATTTGGAAGGCTCCGATTTCTGTCCTAAAAACTCAGCCGTAATTGGGTTAAAATACCCTTCCAAGTTGTCACCTTCCTCCGTGAATACCGAAGCCATTACAAAATGGCTGGCATCTACCTTGATTTCGATAACTTCAGGATAGGTCTCCTTAAATACCTCAACGGTTTGGGCCAAGGACACCTCATCCAAATCGGCAACCTTGTAAGGTGCCATTTGTTCAGAAATAGGCTGAAATGCCAAAATGGCCCCAGTTATGGAAGCCAAAAGGATAAAAACAACAGAAGATACAGCCAATGCAAGGTGACTGTATCTCCAAATTGAAATGGTCATATTACGATTGTTTAATTGGGCATCATGCGGACATAGCGAATAAACCCTGTGCCTTCCATTTTACCTTTTACGGTTTCGGATGTTAATGGAAATTCAACATCCTGCGTGTAATATTCCTGGTCTTCTACAGCGGTTTCAAAACGAATGCTATAACCGGCATCAATTTTAGAATCTTCAATTTCGATGACATTAATACTGCGCTCTCCCCCAGAGATCGTAGCGCCTGTAATGGCATCAATATTGTTACGCTTTTTACCATAAAACTTCCACCAAGATTCCAAGGTATTGTACCACTCATTATCATCTCCCTGCACAAACAGTGTTTGCTCATAGTCCCCTGCTGGATTGATCAATGAAATGGCAACATAAGCACCTTCCCCTGTATAATTGGTCAATTGGATCATGCATTTATATTTGGTAGATGGCCCTTGATTGGTAAACGACACCAACCCAAAAACCGTTACCAATACTACTGCTATCAAACGTATATTCTTCATTCTGTAAATGTCTTATTTTAAAAATTCTATTGAAATGTTATTGCTCTTCAACAATTCATTTTCCTGGGCCAAGTCATAGGCCGTTTCCTCAAATTCGGTCATAAGGGTTTTGTTGGCTCCTTGGGCCACCAAGAATTTCATAATGCTATCATCGGAAGCTTTCATGGCCGCCAAATGCAAAGCAGTGTTCCCGTCTCCATTTTTGGCATTCACATCTATTTTCATATCAGCAGCCATTTTCAACAACTCCAAACTTCCTTTTTCAACAGCCATATGATACCATGTATTGCCATTTTTTTGGGTTTGCTCCAACTGCAATCCATGTTTCTCTAGGCTGCTTAATTTTTCTAAAAACTCCTTAGGGTTTCTAGTTGAATAGGAATTTACCAACGCGTAGACCAAACTATTTCCCTCCTTATCTAGAACATCTATTTTCGCTCCTCTTTTTATTATGAAATTAACCACTTCAACCGTATTTCCTTCCACAGCATAAAACAAAGCTGTTTGTCCTTTTTTGTTGGCATGGTTAATATCCTTAAAGTTTTTGGACAGCAATTGCACCATATCCAAATTATTTCGGTAAGCGGCATTCATAAAAGGTGTATTTCCATTATGATCTTCTTCATTCACATCCAAACCTTTCTCCAAGAGATAGTGTATCAATTCTTCATCCTTACTTCTTGAAGCCAAAATATGTAAAGGTGTCTGTCCTTCTCTATTGATAACATTAGGATTAAGACCTTGTTCTTCTAAAAACTTATAGACTTCAATACCATTGGTCTTTCCTCTAGTTCCATAAGCCGTAAACATAAAAGCTTGGTTGTTTCCTTTTATGCCTCTACCCTGTAAAGCTTCCAAAGCTTCCAAATTGCCTGTTCTTGCAACATAATTAAAAATTCCATTTCCATCTCTATCCACGCTATTGATATCCAATCCCTTTTTTTGAAAGTATTCAACCAATTGAAAATCTTGATCATTAGGAGCCACCAACAACAAAGCATTGGTACCATTTGGAGTTACATCCTTTTTTAGGTTAGCACCATTGGCCAAACAAAGGTCATACACCTCGGTATTTTTTTGTCCTGAAGATGCCGCAAAATTTAAAATGGTATTCCCCTTATCATCTTTGATATCTGTTTTGGCGCCATGTTGCAACAGGTATTCCATGACTTTTGTATTCCCTTTATAAGCCGCCCAGAAAATATAGGTACGCCCATCGTGGGTCAATTTATTTACATCATTGCCTTTATGCTCCATCAAATAGGTTATGGTATTAAATGGTGCATCTTCTAAAATGGCATAAACCACACCATCAAAATTATTTGCATTGGCCTGGGCAGGATCATTCCCTTCGGCAATTTTTGCTTTTACCAATGCTACATCCGGTTGCGATTTCCAGAAGTCACGGCTTAAAAAAGCATTATCCTGTGAAAACGACTGTATCCCCAGTAGCAACATAGCACCGAGGATACAGGATTTAAAACAACTATTCATAAGTTTATTTTACAAAAGATTCAATTAACGGATTGATCTCCTCCGCTGTTTGGTATTTTTCAGCATCAAACAAATATTTAAACAATACTTTGTTATCAACTTTTTCCTCCAAATATAAGTCTTTATGTCTAGCAAACACTTCATCCCATTTAGCTCTTACCAAAGCCCATTTAGCCTGATTGGTACTCCAGTAATCTTGAGCTGCTTTACACATGCTATCGTCAACTTTTACATAGGTATTGTACCCCTTTTCCTGAGCCAAAACCTTATCTTCGTTTCCTTCCTCACGCACTAACTTGTCGTTGTCTTGGTTGTGGATCCAACCGTTATCGGTGATTTCGTGACGATTTCTTCTTACAGTTACATTATAATCACTACGTTGGGTATACTCACGTCTTGGTAGTGGCGCAGTTGTAGTATTTTCCCAATAGCTTTTGCCATCTACGTGTACCCAAGATGCGGTTCCTTCGTATCTAGGACTATCATCCACTTGAAATACTTTTTGCGTCCACTGTCCTTTTACTTCACTTTTCGACAAACTTTGGTAGCTCCACTTATTATTATGGTCGTACACATACAAATCGGTGTTTTCGAATTCCCAGTCCTGTCTCCAGTGCTTTACAATATGAGGAGCCTCCGAAGGTCCTACAATCAATAAATGCTGCATGGAAATTTTATCCTTGCTGTCCTCTACCAACTGTACCCACTCCAAACCTCTATCGTGTTTTGTTTTGGAAGGCACATAAGTTGAATCGCCTGAATACTCAAAAGTTTCGGCAAAATTGAAGTTTACCTTATAACAACCACACATATCTTTAATGGCTTGTTGATCTTGCTTCTTCTTGTTTTGGGCATTTAGGTTCACACTAAGAAATAATGCCACTGCGACTAATGGAAAAATACGTTTCATTGAGAAAATTTTATTCTTATTTAGATTGATTTAAAATAACATTGATATATTTGCACTGCAAAACTAATCAAGAATGAGTCTAAATAAAAATAAAATTGTCGTTTATTTTTTACTTTTTTTAAGCCGCTTCGCCTTTTCACAGGAAGTAACACAAGACTCTACCCAAGTTGAAGCTCTATCCGAAGTAGTGGTTACAGGGCAGTACAATCCCCAGTCTATTAAAAAATCGGTGCACAATGTTATAGTTATAAAAAGGGAACAAATAGACAATCAGGCAGCCAATAATCTAGCCGATTTGCTCAATTTCAACCTGAACCTTACCATTCTACCGAGTTCGCAAACAGGAAAATCAACCATTTCATTTTTTGGTTTAGATGCCCAATACTTTAATATTCTCGTTGATAACATTCCTTTGGTAAGTGATAACGGACTTGGTAACAATATTGATTTAACGCAAATCAACCTGGACGATATTGAGCGCATCGAAATTGTGGAAGGCGCTATGGGTGTGGAATACGGTGCTAATGCAGTTTCTGGTGTCATTAACATCATTACCAAAAAATCCATTGACAGCAATTGGAAATTGGAAGCCTTAGTCCAAGAAGAAACCATAAGCGATGAATATGCTTGGTTTGATGAAGGAAGACATATACAAGGACTAAACCTAGCTCACAATTTCTCTGATAAATGGTTCGCTAAAATAGGCTTTAACCGTAACCAATTTGCAGGGTTTTTGAATGATAGAAAAGGAAAAGATCATTATTTAAATGATAGCTTACGTGGTTACGAATGGTTACCTAAAACCCAACTTACTAGTGGCGCTATGGTCAATTACAAAACAAATCGTTTCAACCTCAATTATAAGTTTGAATATTTTAGTGAGACCCTAAATTTTTACGACCAAGCTGTAAGATCCAATTACGACGTTCCTTCGCAAACCATAAACCCTTCGTCTACAGATAAAATATATACCACCAAACGATTAGTCAATAATTTAAACCTTAATGGCACATTAAAATCTGGAGGAAATTACCAAGCTTCCCTTTCCTATCAACAACAGGAACGTGACCTAAATCAATTCACCTATTTCATCCTTAGCGAAACAAAAACGGATGAAGCTGACACTACCTACCAGTCCAGTAAGGTATTCTTTTCTAAAGGTACCATGAGCAACTTGCTAAAAAGCAAAGCATTCAATTTTCAGTTGGGCTATGAGGCCCGTTATATTGAAGGATTCGACACCAAAGCTTCAGGAGACTACACCCAAAATGACAAAACTCATACTCAAGGGAATTACGCTTTGTTTGGCTCATCGGAATTCCAACTGAACAATTCCATTTCATTCAGACCAGGATTACGTTACGAGTACAATACAAAGTACCGCTCCAAAACTACAGCTAGTTTAAGTGCTCGCTATTTAATGCCTCATGGCTTTGAGCTTAGAGCCAATGTAGGAACTTCTTATAGAACTCCAAATTTTGAAGAGCTCTATTACTATTTTGTGGATTCCAACCATGACGTTAGGGGAAATGAAAACTTAGACCCCGAAAACGGAATTACCGCTTTTATAAACTTAAAAAAACGCAGTTACATCAACAACACTTCTTTACTAAACTCAATAAAATTGAGCTATATAGATGTTCAGGACAAAATTGATCTAGCTGTGGTAAACACTCTTCCTCTTCAATATCAATACATCAATATAGATAAGTATACACTATGGGGACTCACCTCAGACAATGCCATAAACACAGACCGTTGGACACTTAAATTGGGAGCTACCCTACAAGGCATTTCACGTGTCTACAACAATGAAATCAATGGCAATGACAATTTTCTATATGCCTACCAAATCAATACAAGCAGTACCTATCACCTAAAAGAATGGAACACCTTTATCACCATGCTTTTTAAATATCAGGGCCCCACTCAAAGATATGTCCAATCAAATGAAGATGAAGACGGGAATGCATTATTCACCCAACAAACAACCGATGGTTATGGTTGGCTGGACGCTTCTGCTAAAAAATCATTTTTTAAAGAAAAACTAACAGCCACTTTAGGAGCTAGAAACCTTTTGGACATCACTAGTGTGAATATTAGCAATTCCAGTTCTGGAGGCACACACTCCTCAGGTAGTCAATCCCTACTGTTGGGTTACGGACGCTCATTTTATTTAAAACTATTATATAATCTGAATTTTTAAAATCAATACCATTATGATCAACAAACTTTTTACTGTATTATGCGTAGCTGCTACCTTGGGTTTTACAAGCTGTAGTAGTGATGACGATTCACCCTCTGGCCCAATCTCCATTGTAATTGAGGGCGCAAGTGTAAGCCCAGAGGTAGGAGGCCCTAACCAACAAAACCAAGTGTATGTAGATTTGAGCACCAACACCAGCACTAGTGTACAACGCGATTCTTGGGATCTTGGATTTTATTCTGGTGATGAATTCAAAGTGACCATCAACGGATCTATCTATATGGCAACTGCCCCTTTAACTACAACAGATATTGATGCGGTAAGCTCTAGCAACCAAGAGGTACAAGAATTACAACCTCAAGTTGCGGTTGGAACCTTTCAAGCGGCGAGTGCAGCCTTTGTAGACGCGCCATCAGGTGATATTTCTGAAACCGCCATTGCAACGATTTCAGAAAATGATGCCGACAACAAAGTATACCTATTGAACTTGGGCTATGAAGTTGGAACAGAAACTCCAGAAACCGGAACCATTGCAGTAACCGGTGAATCAAGAGGATGGATGAAAATTCGCGTTTTGAAAGACGGTAACGACTATGTATTGCAATATGCCAACTTGGATGATGCTACCCACGAAGAAGTTGTTGTTTCAAAAAGCAACGAACACAATTTCACCTTCTTTAGTTTCAATACCAACAGTGAAGTTAATGTTGAACCAGCCTCAGTTAATTGGGATTTAAACTTCACGGTATTCACAAACTTAATCGAAGGTTACGGTGCTTATGGATATTCCGATTTTGTGGTGAATAACACAAAGGCCAATGTAGGCATCTATATGATCGATTCTGAAGTTGAAACAGAATTAACCTATAATGAATTTACGTTAGCTAATGTTGTTGACGCCAATTTTGTATACAATGACCAAAGAACTATTGGAAGCAGCTGGAGAAATGGCGGAGGTCCTAGTGCTTCCCCTTCTGTAAAAGAAAATGTATTCTACATCATCAGTGATACCGATGGCAACCTTTACAAACTAAAATTCTTGGCAATGTCCACCGAATCCGGTGAACGAGGAAACCCCGAGTTTGTATACTCACTGTTGCAATAACACTTTTTATCATTTGAATAATTAGTTTTTGTATTTAAATGAAAAAGCCACTCAACTTGAGTGGCTTTTTTTGTTTTAATCTAAATGATAAATCTTCCTAATGTTTTCCAATATAGCTGCAAAATCGATTTTCAAGTCAATGAGCTTCCCTGAATGCACATCAAACACCCAACCATGAACTTTTAAGCCACGATCCCTAACTGCCTTTTGAATGGCTGCCGTTTTGATTAGATTGACACATTGTTCCTGTACATTGAGCTCAATTAAACGATCATAGCGTTTATTTTCGTCTTCAATGGTATTGAGTTCTTCGGCGTGCAATCGATATACGTCCCTGATACTACGCAACCAAGGATTCAATAGTCCCAAATCTTCCGATAACATGGCTGCCTTTACACCTCCGCAGGCATAATGTCCACATACCACCACATCTGCAACCTTCAAATGGTTCACCGCATACTCCACCACAGACATCGCGTTTAAATCGGTAGCAATAACCATGTTTGCAATGTTACGGTGCACAAAAGCTTCTCCTGGTTCTAGGCCCATAAGACCTTCCACATCTACACGGCTATCGGAACAGCCGATGTACAAAAACTGGGGACTTTGTCCCTTTCCCAACTTATGAAAATAAGCGTTATCCTTGGCCAATTTCTCCTGAATCCACTTTTCGTTATTTTCAAAAACTCTGTTTAAATCCATTTTCCACTCTAATAAATCACGTTATTTTTTATCCAATTTGTTCCCTCCTTGAAAGTACCAAAAATACGATCTTCCGATATCAATTCCGGTATAATTCCAATGCGCTCCATCATGTAACGAGGTTGCCTTAATAGACCAACCAATAAAACGGTTACTCCGTTTTTACTCAATTCCTGTAAAACATCTTCAAAGGCATATAAACCCGATTGATCCATATACTGCATACGTCCCAACCTAATTACAATTGTTTTGGCATTTGATGGGATTTGGGCCGCCAACCTTTGAAAGTCGCTGGTTGAACCGAAAAACAATGGTCCCTTTACATGTTTTACAAATACCTCGTCTTTTAATTTTTCAGGAAAATTGGGAGCGTCATCCCAGGCGGTTTCTTTGGCCAAAGGTTTCACATCCGAACGTTCGGCTGTGAGATCCCCAATCTTTTTCATAAACATCAACGAGGCAATGATAAGTCCAATGCCAACGGCATACACCAAATTCCAAAGAGATGACAGCACTAACACAACGATCATGATCAACACTTCCGAACTCACCCAAAATGGACCAATACGTGTATCTCTTGGAAGACTAGGGATGGCCTTTAAACCTTTGTAATCCATAACCCCTATTCCTACGGTTATCAGAATTCCTGCTAAAACCGCTGCTGGAATTTTAGAAGCAATTGGCCCTAATACCAACAAAATGATGAGCAACACCAAACCTGCAATCATTCCAGACAACCGGGTCTTACCACCGGATTGAATATTTACAACGGTTCTAATAGTTGCCCCTGCCCCAGGAATGCCACCAAAAACCGCCCCAATGCTGTTGCCTATGCCCTGCCCTATCAATTCTTTGTTTGGACGGTGTTTGGTTTTCGTCATATTATCGGCCACGATACTAGTCAACAAAGAGTCAATGGCACCTAAAAGAGATAAGGTTAATGCCGTAAAAATATAGGGTGTTAACTGTGTAACACTAAAATTGGCAAACATGCTAATATTGGGCGCAGGAAAACCGCTGGGGATTTGTTGTATCGGTTTGTAATCCAATCCAAAAACAATCGCTATGGCAGACATTACCAATAATGCCACCAAGGTGCTTGGCACTGCCCTAGTAATTCGCTTAAATCCATAAATGATAAAAATGGTGCCCAAAGCCAAGACAAGCTCCAACCAATTAATATTCATGAGTGCTCTTGGAAATACTTTAATTGCCCCCAAAACCCCAGAAGCATCATTGGCAGCCAAGGTTTCTGATTCTTTAAGAATATCGGCTTCATCGATAAGTTCTGCTCGATTGATGGTTTCTTTGAAATCTTCCAAAACCAAAATACCTTCACCCGCTTCCTCCTTCAAAATATTTTCAAGGATAACCTCTTCGGCCACGGGCTTAAATTGATTTACATAAGCAGCATCCTCTTTTGGGTAATATCCGAGAGAAGGTAAAATTTGAGTCACAATAATAATTACCCCAATTGCCGACATGAATCCAGAAACTACAGGATATGGTATGTAACGGATGTACTTTCCCAACCCCAAAACTCCCAAGCCAATTTGCATGAGCCCAGAAAGTAAAAACACAATTAAAATAGTAGGAAGCGCCTTTTGAACATCTCCATCGTTCGCAGCTACAATACCAGCAATAACCACCATACTCACCGCCGTCATAGGAGCCGTAGGACCCGAAATTTGGGTATTGGTTCCTCCAAATAATGCCGCGAAAAAACTTAAAAAGATAGCACCATAAAGTCCGGCACTGGGCCCTAAACCAGAACTCACCCCAAAGGCAAGGGCCAATGGCAGTGCCACAATACCTGCTGTAACACCTCCAAAAGCATCACCTTTAAAATTGGAGAACAATTTGTTCAATTTCTATCTATTTATAAATGCTACACTAAATTTACCTCTAATAATTTAAAGAAAAAAGAGCATTCAAAAACACTTTGAAACAAATTGTATTTTAAATACTAAAGAATAAAAAAAACAGCGCCAACTAAGTGATGGCGCTGCCCAAATAATAATTTAACGTATGTTGTATGCTAAGTTTTATTCATAGAAAGTTACGGCTCCTGTATTGATATCATACATGGCGCCAATAATCTTAATTTCTCCATTCTTTTCCATTTCATCAAGAATTGGACTTTCTGCATGGATTCTTTCAATGGTTAAATGCACGTTTTTCTCTGAAACGGCATCTACAAACTCTAAATTTTTAGAGTTTCTCAAGCTTTTATCTGCAGGTTCTGCCACACTGTCTACTGCAGGAGTAATTTTTTGAATCAGCTTGGTTAGATTACCCATTTCGGCATGGTCGCAAGCACCTTTTACAGCGCCACAACTGGTATGCCCCAACACCACAATAAGTTTGGTTCCTGCCAATTTACAGGCAAACTCCATGCTTCCAAGGATGTCTTCGTTTACAAAATTTCCTGCAATACGAACACTAAAAATGTCCCCTAATCCTTGGTCGAATACCAACTCGGCAGAAACTCTAGAATCGATACAGCTTAAAATGGTGGCAAAAGGAAACTGCCCCTCGCTGGTGTCATTCACCTGTTCCAATAAATTTCTGTTTGCCTTAAGGTTATTTTGAAATCTTTGGTTTCCTTCTTTCAAAAATGCCAATGACTTTTCTGGGGTCATGGTTGCTTGTGTTTCCTTAGTATGTGCTTTCATAATTTTATTTTGATTTTATATCCTTGTTTAGCATCAAATTATTGAGCTGATATTAAAAGGGATATATTAAAATTGTTTACAATATTAGTAATATCTGAATGTTTTGTTTTTACTTCTTGTCCTGTTTTTGTCCTTCCACGGTCTACGCAAAATAGATTTACGTTACTTTTGGAAAGGTAACTGGACATATTTTTAATGCTTTGGTCTCCTGACTCAAACACATATTCTACCGTTTCGTAAGCATCTGTTTGTTCTTCCTTAGCTACATCCCCATTCGCAATCTTAAAGGATTTTAATGGCTGCTTGGTATAGGCCAACAACCTTCCCGCAAAACTTGGAAAGTTACCATTAAATACTCCCAATGATAAGGGGTGCTTAGGCTCCAAACTGTTCTCAGAACCTACAATCATCAAGATACCCTTGAACTCCTCCATTACAAATTGGGTGAGACCATCACTGCCCAGACCCAATAATTTGGACTGCTTTTTGCCCATAACGATAATATCAGGACGATTTCCCTTGATATGCGAAGCTATCTCGTTCTTCACATTGCCAAAAGCGAAGTTGAAAGGAATCTCAATTCCATAAGCTTCCGAAATGGGCTGGATCAATTCTTGAATTTTTTTCTTAGTACTGCTCTTTTCTTCGTTAATGCTACGCATGGCGGACAACTGATTTTCCTTGTGCACAATATCTCCTGCCCTTTTTACATGAAACAACTCAATATTTCCTTGAATCATGTTGGCCAAACTTATTGCACTTTTCAGGGTCGCTTCCGTTGCAACTCCCAAATCTGAAAGTACCAATATATGATGTGCCTTGGATTCCATAACCGTTTAGCTTAAACTTAGTTTTGATTTTGGACGCTCCTTAAAAAACTTCACAA
Organism: Mangrovimonas sp. DI 80; assembly: GCF_001975575.1. Taxonomy (NCBI): domain Bacteria; kingdom Pseudomonadati; phylum Bacteroidota; class Flavobacteriia; order Flavobacteriales; family Flavobacteriaceae; genus Mangrovimonas; species Mangrovimonas sp. DI 80. The sequence continues at coordinate 572,798 of NZ_MSDT01000002.1, forward strand.
AACTTGGAGGGTTTTCAACAACACCACGTTTTGAAACTAGTTTTACATCAATATTTCGCTCTTTTGCTTTATGTGTAAAATCCTCAAGAATCTCAATAATATCATGATCCAAATAACGGGTCTTCATCAAATCGAGTTCTAAATACGTATCGCGAGGTAAGCTATCCAATTCCTTCAAAATGGCACCTTTGTTAAAAAAGGTTACTTCTTCTGCCAGGGTCATCTTAATTTGGTGCTTACCATTACTCTTATCTTCAATATGCAAAAAGTGTGAGTTTTGGTAGCTTTTTAGAAGAATGACTACAATTCCTACCAACAGTCCCATACTGATTCCCACCAATAGGTCGGTGAATACAATTCCTACTACGGTAACAATAAAAGGCAACCACTGTTTCCAGCCCAACTTATACATCTCGATGAACAATTTTGGCTTTGCCAATTTATATCCCACAACTAACAGGATAGCGGCCAAAACAGAAAGTGGAATCATGTTCAATAACCTTGGGATAAGAACTACCGATACCAATAATAGCAATCCATGAATGATGGTAGCCAATTTGGTACGCCCTCCAGATTGAATGTTGGCGGAACTTCTTACAATTACCTGAGTAATTGGCAAACCTCCAATTAAACCTGAGAAGATGTTTCCTGTTCCTTGAGCCAACAATTCTCTATTAGTTGGTGTTACATTTTTGTGAGGATCTATTTTATCTGTGGCCTCTACACACAATAGAGTTTCCAAACTTGCCACTAACGCAATTGTAAAGGCTGTTACCCAAACTTCGTGATTGGTAATGGCTGCGAAATTAGGAAAGGTAAACTGACCCAAAAAGGAACTAAAATCATCAGGAATTGGCACACTTACCAAATGGGTTTCCGAAATGTTTAAAGCACTGTTGGATTGTGTTAAAACATAAAACACAATACCTAATACCACGGCTACCAAAGGCCCTTGAATGATCTTAAAGAATTTTGCCTTTTTAGCCAATACATTGTCCCAAAAGAGAATTACTCCAAGTCCAACGATACCAATGACCATGGAGCCAATGATTAAATGATCGAAAATATGAAAGATGGAAGAAAAGGTATTTTCTCCCGAAAGTTCGAGGAAACTATCCGCTCCTTCTGGCTCGGCATCATAACCAAAAAAGTGTGGAATTTGCTTGAGGATGATGATAATTCCAATTCCCGTCAACATTCCTTTAATCACCGAAGACGGAAAATAGTACCCGATTACTCCCGCTCTCAAAAAGCCAAGAGCTAATTGGATGACTCCACCCAAAACTACTGCAACCAGAAAGTTTTCATAACCTCCCAAAGTTCCAATAGCTGTCAAAACGATAGCGGCCAAACCGGCGGCTGGCCCACTAACACCTATATTGGATCCACTTAAAGACCCTACTACAATTCCTCCAATAATACCGGCAATGACCCCAGAAAACAATGGAGCTCCACTTGCCAAGGCAATACCCAAACATAGGGGTAAAGCCACAAAAAACACGACTATACTAGCCGGAAAATCTTGCTTAATAAACTTAAACATACGCTAATTTTTTTCACCTTAAAAAAGGCTATAGTTAAACATAATATGTGGGCCTAGATGAGTATATCCAGACCAAACTGGGTTTAAACTATTGTATGTTCTGGTGGGGGAGAAATGATTTTAAAAAACTTCTTGGAGTAATGTTTTACAGGTAATACCGTTATCCTTTTTTCCTTGGAAACATCAAATACCAATTCGTTTTTATCAAATTCAAAAAACTTGATTTCGTTATCCTTAATTTTTTCTACAGACTTTTCCTCTTCTTCATTGACACTGAAAAAGGCTGTCATATCAAAATCGTTATCGAGAACGGCCACAACAGTAGGGGCTGCAATAAATGCAACAAATACTGATAAAAAGAAAATTGTAATGGCCTTTTGAAACATTAGAATTCGTAAAGTAACAAATATAACACTCGTTACTAAGAAATTCGTTAAATAATTTAAAAAGTCTTCAACAAGCGTATGTCATTTCCGCTTATCCAGCCCGTTTTTCCGTCGGAGAGTTTAATTTTTTTCCAATCGTTAAGTGTATCCAAAACTTGAACCTTGGTACCTTCATGCAACCTAAAGGCTTCTTCACTTCTTAAATTAGGTTCACTTTTCACTTGGCTTTCTTGTGCAAACACAATGGCAGGTTGGTCCCTGCGCTCCAATTCATACCTGTGGAACGCAAATGTTAAAGCTATTAGGCTAATTCCCAAGAAAGCAAAACTGGATACAAATGTGACACGTTTGGTAACCGTGGAATAACTGAAATAATAATAAAGATACAGCACCACAAAAACAAATAACCCAGCCACTGCTGCATAGGCCCAACCATCAAATCCCAATGATCTAGTGGCACCATTTACTATTTTTGAAAGACCAACTTCTGGAATTACATCAATGGCATCTATGGTCATATTTTTGGCAAATGCCATGTTGTTTTGGATCTCCCTATCGTTTGGTGCCAATTGCAATGCCTTTTCGTAATAGAAAATACTGGGCGCAATATTGTTGAGCTTATAGTTGGCATTTCCCAAATTGAAATACACCTCGGCAGAATGCTTACCATTATTCAAAATAGCTTCATATTTCTCAATGGCTTCGGCATAATCACCCTCATTATAAAGCTTATTGGCCTGTTCAAACAATGAATCGTTTTGGGCAAAGACTAAAGTAGAGCTCAGTACGAAAAGGATAAGAAATAACTTTTTCATCTTAACTAATTTGCTTATCAATTAATGAAATTGTCTTGGCAGATTTCTCATAATCCTGCTGCATTTCTACATTGGTAATTGGGGTGTATCGCGCCAATTCGCAATTCTTTAAAATTCCAACAAACTCATCCACCACAGTAGTTTCTACATTTTTGGACGTGAGGAGTTCTCTAATTTTATCCTTACTGAACTCGCTGGTTTCAATATGCAAAGTCGCTTTTAAATAATTGTGAAGGGCCTTTTCAAGAGCTACATAAAAGGCTTCCTTTTGTCCCAAATTGCGCTTGGCTTCTCCAAGGTACTTTTTGGCCAACTTATCGGCCCTACGGATTTTATTCCCAAAGACATCTGCCGCACGTTTATCGCGTTCCTTTCTGTACACCATCGCCAATGGAATAGCCAACAATGGCAGCAATAAAGAACTCCAAAACCATATAGACTTAAAGAAGTATTTTGGTTTAATAGGCTTTAAATTGGCATCGGTTTTTATAAAGGCAAATTGGTCGTTACTTAAAATAACCTTTTGCTTATTGCCCGCTGCTGTAGTAAGACTATTATCTTGTGTGGCATTGTTATTTGGACCTTCCAAAACATCAATGATAATTTCATCTGAAGTGATGCGCTTATAGCTTTCTGTTTTTAAATCGAAATAGGAAAAGGACACCTTCGGAATTGGATATTTCCCCTTAAACTGAGGCACCACAGTATAACTATCGGAAATACTCCCTTGCATCCCTGCAAGCGTAGTTCTTACATTCTCGGTATATTCTGGTTCATAAATCTCCAATGAACTTGGCACGGTCAATTTAGGAAGCTTGAACAGTTTTAAATTTCCATTTCCAGTTACTTCTGCCTTTAATTGCAAGGATTCCGTAGCATTCAATTCGTTTTTGGAAGCTTTCAACTTAAAGTCAAAATTCCCCACAGCTCCTGTAAAATCCGAAGGTTTATTTTCTTCAGGTAACGGTTTTACAGTAATCGTTTTAGCCCCAGCTGACACTGTACGGTGCACCTTGGTCATTAAACGTCCACCAAAAATATCGCGACGGTTGGTAGGTACATCAACCGTCACATCCAAACTTAAAGGTTCAATATCCAGCTTTCCTGTTTTCTGCGGATATAGCACGGTTTTACGCAACACGACATAACGGTATTCTTCGCCTTTATAAGTGCCGTTTTCTACCTTAAGCCCTTTAATATCGATGTTCTGACTCCAGAAATCACTAAACTTAGGATTGTCAATTTCCCTCCAATTGCTCACACCTGTATTGGCAGACACATAAAGTTTGTATTCTACGGAAATGGCTTCGTTGAGATAAGGATTGGTTTTGGAAACCTCAGCTACCAAATGAATATTATCTTCCGCAATATTGTCGGCATTGTAAGGATCGTTAGGCCGCTTTACAGCTTCCGTAACCTCAACGGCTACGGTTTGGGTTTTATAAATTTGCCCATCAATTTCTATGGTAGCCTGATTGATGGTAATTTTCCCACGCTTTTTGGGAGCCAAAAAATAACTGTAGGTTTTGGAAAATGATCGCTTTCCATTAAGCCACGAATTGCTTACAGAAGTATTGGGACCTCCCACAACATCAAAACCTGCAAAATCTGGAGGCGTAAAATTGTCCCCATCCTTATCCATTTCAAAATCGATGCGTAAACGCTCGTTAATCCCAAGTTTGGTCTTGCTAACTTTGGCCTCAAACTTAACTTGGGCAGCCGTTATTGCGGTGCTTAAAACAAATAACAATAATGTGATATGTTTGATCAATTTCATGTGTCTATCTGCAACTATAAATCTTGAAAATTTGTTCTACCAGTCCTTTTCTGCTTTTACCGGAGTGCCTTTTTGTTTTTCAGCGTTCATCTTCTCCTGAACTTTCTGCTCTTGATTGTTCATGGCCTCCAATAAATTCTTTATCTGCTGTGGCGACAATTGTCCAGGCTGTGGCTGCGGCTTTTGCTGCTCCTTGTCCTTCTCGTCACCTCCCTGATTGTCTTTCTTGTCGTCCTTAGGCTTTCCTTTGTCATCCTCTTGATCATCGCCATCTTTTTCATCTTGATCACCTTGATCCTTTTGATCTTGGTTTTGCTGATCCTGATTTTGTTGATCTTCTTTCTCCTGATCCTGGTTATCCTCTTTATTCTCGTCTTCGTCCTTCTTGTCCTTATTGTTTTCCTGTTGGCGCTCTGCACACTCTTTGGCCATGGCTAAATTATACCTTGTTTCATCATCTGAAGGATCATTGCGTAAGGCATTCTTAAAAGCTTCCACAGCTTCTTGGCACTTTTCATTTTTCATCAGGATATTTCCAATGTTGTGGAAAGCTTTGTGTTTTTCCGCTCTGTCTGTAGCATTTTTGGCTGCCTGTTGGTGACGGTAAAGCGCTTCATCGTAATTGCCCTTTTCGTAATAGGAATTTCCTAAATTATAGGTTCCGGATACAGTAGTAGGCTGTTCGGAAATGGCTTTTCGGTATTCCATTTCAGCACCTGTATAATCCTCCTTCTCTACCAGTTCGTTGGCATCATACACATATGAATTGGCTTTTTGGGTCGCCTTTAATTGCTCTTTTTCCTTGTCTTTATCCTGCGCAAAGGAAAATCCGGTGGTGACCATTAAGAGTACTAAAACCAATTGTTTCATTTGTGACTTCATTATTAAACTAAAAGGCCAAAACCTTTGTCTTAAACCATTTGACATACCAAGATATAAAACCCTGTTTTTTATGTCCGTTAAAAAATTTATAAAATTGCCGTTATGCCGACAAGCTACATAAATAGTAGGGAATCTACAGGTTTTCGTTGAATAAATTCAACTTCTTCAACCATGCAGTCTTGCGTTCCAATAAGAAAATATCGATGAACAAAAAGAAAATCCCAAAGCCCAAAAACCATTGAAACTGATCTTTGAAATCGGCAAATTCCTTAGATTCAAACTCTGTTTTATCCATCTTGTTCAAAATCTCATGGATGGTCTCCACAACTGTAGCCGTATTACTTCCATTTATATATTCTCCGTTCGCTTCTTCAGCAATACTTTTCAAGGTTTCCTCATGTAACTTCGTAATTACCGTTTCACCGTTGTTATCCTTTTTATAGTTGAGCACTACCCCATTTTTCTTAATAGGAATAGGGCCTCCTTTAACATCTCCAACCCCAATGGTAAAAATGCGAATGCCTTGTTTATTGGCTTCTTCTGCAACACGTGAAGACATTTCGCTGTGGTCTTCCCCATCTGAAATGATGATCAACACCCTATTGGTTTGTTCTTCATCATCAAAATAGGTTTTGGCCAATTCGATGGCTTCATCGATAGCCGTTCCCTGTGAAGACAACATGTCTGTATTCATATTTTGAAGGAACATCTTGGCCGAAGCATAGTCTGTAGTAATTGGCAATTGCGGAAAGGCCTTCCCTGCGTAGGCAATGATCCCTACACGATCACTGGCCAAATTATTGATGATTTGGGTGACCAACTGCTTGGCCTTTTCCAAACGATTAGGCGCAATATCCTCGGCCAACATACTTTTGGACACATCTACCGCAAACACTACATCCACCCCTTCACGTTTTACCGTTTCAAGTTTGGTACCAATCTTAGGGTTCACCATGGCCAAAGCCAAACAGGCAAAGGCCAAACATAATACCACGATTTTCAAGATGGATTTAAACAAGGATTGGTTAGGGCTCAAACGCTGCAATAGTTCCTTATTGGCAAATTTCTTTTGGGCTCTGTATTTCCAAACCTGGAGCATCAAAAAGAGTAGGATGATTATTGGAATGACCAATAATCCCCAGAACCATATTTTTTCGTCTAATTGATACATATTCTATACTTGTTGATAACCTTTATCAGGTTATCCATTTAATTATTATTACACAAAACTTCTAAAAACAGTAGACCTCAGTAGCACTTCAACAAGCAACAAAATGCTAGCCAACAATACCAATGGGCGGAATTTCTCTTCGTAATTGTAAAATTTGAATTCCTCTATTTCCGTTTTTTCGAGTTTGTTGATTTCCGCATAAATCTCTTCCAACTTTTTATTGTTGGTTGCCCTAAAGTATTTTCCTCCTGTAACCTCTGCGATTTCTTTCAACAGAGCCTCATCAATTTCCACTTGTACACGACCGTACTGAAACTTACCATTCGGCATAATGGCAATTGGAGAAAGTGCCATTCCATTAGTTCCCAAACCAATGGTATATACTTTAATGCCGTATTCCAAAGCCAATTCACTTGCTATTTTAGGATCGATGAATCCAGAATTGTTCACCCCATCGGTTAACAAAATGATGATTTTACTTTTGGCCTTACTGTCTTTTAATCGGTTTACAGAAGTCGCCAATCCCATACCAATGGCTGTACCACCTTCAATGATGGTGTTGTACTTAATATCATCCAAAGAGCGCAATACAATGGCTTTATCACTGGTAATTGGTGTTTTGGTGTAGCTCTCCCCTGCATACTCTACCAAACCAATTCTATCATTGGGGCGTCCTTTAATAAACTCTGCCGCCACATCCTTTAAGGCCTCCAGACGGTTAGGCTGTAAATCTTTTGCCAACATACTGGCCGAGACATCTATGGCCATGACAATGTCAATTCCTCGGGTAGTTTTGGTTTTGGTAGACACATCCACCGTTCTTGGACGCGCCAAGGCAGTAATAAGCAATCCCAAAGCCAAAAGTCGCAAAACGAATAATAAATGCTTCAATTTCGGCAACCAAGGATTGGTAAGTTTAAAACCTTTTAAACTGGAAATCTTTAGTTCGGCGGTTTGCTTTTTGTGCTTCAACACATACCACAACAATGCCAAGGGCAACACCAACAGCAGCCAAAAAAATTCTTTATTTAAAAACTCTATACCTTCCAACATATAGCTCTTGTTTATTTCTCCTGTTCGGCTTCTTGTTCTTTTTTAACCAATTCCACAGAATTGATAATGCGATCTATCATTTCATCAGCATACACGTCATTATCTGGCCAGGTAACCATCACCTGCTGTAACACATTTTCTGATGTAAATTGCAATATGGTATATTTTGCAGGCACCAAAGTTTCTGTATTCAGCAATGGAATGCTCAAACTTCCGTACGTTTTTAAACCTTCGGCCGCATTGGGCGTGATAAACTGTTCTCTTTTCACCAGAATATCCTTAGCACCCTTTTGTTCCATACCTGCAATAGCCATTTCTGAGGCTTGGGCCAAGTCAATCTTTGGAGCACTTTGATCGGCTCCCTGAGCTTGTTGTCCTTGTGGTTGTTGCAGCACTGTTGTACTAACCATTACACTGAACATATCCAAAAGGGTTCCATAACTAAATGCCGTCACTTTTACCGAGCCTTGAGCTTCCTTTGGAAGCGGCAGCTCCACGCGCTTCAATACTCTAGGAGTTGAAATGCTTATTGGCGGCACGCCATAATCGCTACTCACCCATTCACCTTCTAAAAGTTCCTTACTTTCATGACCAACAACCGTATCCTTTACATAGGCAAATCCATATTTTATTCCAAGTCCTACAACCGTAGCCATCATCAAGAAGAAGGCAATAACGACCGTAATGATTACTTTTTTACGTTTCTTTTTGCGTTCCTGTTCTTCCTTGTATTGTTGATCCAGTAATTTCTCTTCTTCGGTAGGCTCTGGAAGGGATTCCTTTACATGATCAATCTCCAAATCAATCGTATTTCTATCCATTTCGGCCAAGGCCACATCTGGAGCAGACTTGGCAAATTTCACCAAATCGGCACGCTTCAAAATACTTTCCAGGTTTTGGATGTCTTCTTTGCTTATGGAAATTTGGTTGCCTTCCCTAAGCAAATACAAACGTTCGATAAGCTCGTCCGTAGTACTTTCCAAAGCGCGGTCATAAACCTTTTCATCCAGATACCTTCTAATGATGAAAGTCAATTCAGAATAGTATTCTTTCAATTCTGACTTTTGCAAATAATCGCTTTCATCCAAGCTTTTCAAGGCCATTTTTGCGCGATCGTAAGGCGGCAACAACGCTATTTTTTCTTCTTCGGTCAATGGCTTTTTTCGCCATAAAAACCAATATAGCAAACCACCTACCAAAGCAAATATGCCCAAAATGGCCAAGAGGATTTTCCACCAATTGCTAGATGGTTCTTTCACTTCCATAAAAGGCTTGATGTCGTACAAACCTTGTTTGGTGGTGTCCACCACGACTGTATTCACCTCAACTCTTAAAGAATCGGTGAAAAAGGTTTTGTCGCCAATAAGAATTTTTTGTTTTGGAATGATATAACTCCCAGAATCAAACTGGGTCAAACCATATTTCTTGATTAGGTTGAATTTGGCATCCTGTTTTGTCGTATCTATTTCATAAGATTGAATGACTTCCAAAGGCGAAAAGGTTTGCCCTTCTGGAAACACGACCAAATCTGTAGAATCGGCCTCTACGGCAATTTTATAGGTAATCTGTTCCCCAATTTTAATTTTGGTAGAATCTACGGTTGAAGTTACTTGACCATATGAAACCTTTGTAAAACCGAATACCAAAAACAAAACACCCAAAACTTGCAGTTCTTTTTTGAGGTTCAATTTTATAATTCCGAGGCTGTTTTTCATAGGTTATTATCTTTTTTAAGCGCGTCTTTTAAAATATCCCAACAATTTTTTCACATAGCTTTCATCTACGCGGCAGTCAATAGTTCCTGCTCCAGATTTTGTAAAACTGTCCCTAAAGTAATCCACCTTGTCATGATAAAATTTAGAGTAGTTGCGGCGTACGGTTTTGGATTGTGTGTTGACCAACATCAGTTCACCCGTTTCCTCGTCCTGCATTTGCACCATACCAATATTTGGGATTTCCTCTTCGCGCTGATCATACACCCTAATTCCGGTAACATCGTGTTTACCACATACTATTTTTAGGGTCTGTTTATAATCGTCTGCAATAAAATCTGAAAGCATGAATACAATGGCCTTTTTCTTCATGACGTTGGTCAAGAACTTTAAGGCTTCCACCACATTGGTTTGTCTGCTTTTTGGTTGAAATTCGATAAGCTCACGAATGATGCGCAGTACATGCGATCTTCCTTTTTTAGGCGGAATGAAAAGCTCTATTTCATCTGAGAACAAAATCAAGCCAATCTTGTCATTGTTCTGTGTGGCCGAAAAGGCCAAGGTTGCAGCAATTTCAGTAACCACTTCGTTTTTGAATTGCTGTTCCGTACCAAACAACTCAGAACCCGAAACATCCACCATCAACATCATGGTAAGTTCACGTTCTTCCTCAAATACTTTAATATAAGGTTCGTTGTAACGTGCAGTTACATTCCAATCAATATTCCTTACATCATCCCCAAATTGGTACTGCCGTACTTCACTAAAAGTCATACCGCGTCCTTTGAAGGTAGAATGGTATTCACCCCCAAAAATATGATCGGACAAACGTCTTGTCTTAATCTCTATTTTTCGAACTTTCTTTAATAACTCTTTAGTATCCATATTGGCCTACAGTATTTAGCAATCAGCAAATAAAATATTGGTCACAGTTTGGCTAAGGCCTTGCTGCGAAACAAAATCTATCTCATAAAGGCACCGACTAAGGCACTTCAATTTCGTTTACAATTTTATTGATGATATCTACGGAAGTAATATTTTCTGCTTCGGCTTCGTAAGTAATTCCAATTCTATGGCGCAATACATCATAAACCACCGCACGAACATCTTCAGGAATTACATACCCACGGCGTTTGATAAATGCATAACATTTGGCGGCAGTGGCAAGGTTGATACTTCCACGAGGAGAAGCTCCAAAGGAAATCAACGGTTTCAAATCGGCCAATCTATATTTCTCTGGATAACGGGTCGCAAAAATGATGTCGAGGATGTATTTCTCAATCTTCTCATCCATATACACCTCACGAACCGCCTTTTGGGCACTCAAGATCTGCTCGATAGATACCACAGGGTTCACTTTTTCAAAAGCACCTTTTAGGTTGGCACGAACAATTAATTGCTCTTCCTCCAACTTAGGATAATCAATTACGGTTTTCAACATGAAACGGTCTACCTGCGCTTCCGGTAACGGATAGGTTCCTTCCTGTTCCACAGGGTTTTGAGTAGCCATTACCAAGAACGGCTTGTCCAACACAAAAGTCTCATCACCAATGGTTACCTGCTTTTCCTGCATGGCCTCCAACAAAGCCGACTGTACTTTGGCAGGTGCCCTGTTGATCTCATCTGCCAACACGAAATTGGCAAAAATTGGTCCTTTTTTGATGGAGAAATCATTCTCCTTGATGTTATAAATAAGGGTTCCCACCACATCGGCAGGCAACAGGTCTGGAGTAAACTGAATTCTGCTAAAGCTACCGTGAACAGCTTTGGACAACGTATTAATGGCAAGCGTTTTTGCCAATCCAGGCACCCCTTCCAATAAAATGTGTCCCTGCCCCAATAAACCAATAAGTAATCGTTCCACCATATGTTTCTGGCCCACAATTACTTTATTCATTTCTAGGGTAAGCAAATCAACAAAAGCACTCTCTTTTTCAATTTTCTCATTGATGGTCGCGATATCAATTGTACCTGTTTGTTCCATTCTATTTATTTTTAAACTCGAATATAGTATCCTTAATTGAGGCTTGCAAATTGTTGAAATTTTTCCTGCCAAACTGTTAATTGTAGGTTAAAAAACAAAGAGCAGCACGGATTGTGCTGCTCTTTAACAATTTTTTATTAGGCTCCTAACATTTTATAACATAATGTCCCCTAAGTTGGTTGTTTCACCTGAAATTACTTCTATCTCTATAAATTCTGAAGTTTCCAAACCAGAACCTTCTTCTGGCGCCACATAAACATTATATATTCCAGCTGGAATCCCTTCCAACAAAAAGGTTCCAAGTTCATCAGTTGAAGCAGAAACCATTTCACCTTCCACCATTACTGAGGCAGTAGCGGAAAGTCCTTCGTTAAGAACCGTTCCCGCGATACTTCCAGGCATTAACGGCAAATTGATAACACCTACATCTGTATATTGGCCATTGATAACTTCAACACCTTCAACCACTGTATACGTATATCCAGAACCTTCTGCAGGGGTAATGGTAACGTCATAAGTTCCTTGAGGCACGCCATTTAAATTGAAAACGCCTTCTTCATCTGTATAAGCCGAAATAATATTTCCATCTACTTCAACAGAAGCGACCGCTTGAATATTGGATGGGGAAACCATCCCTTCAATGATTCCAGAAGCATATTCTGCACTGGCATAGATAACTGGCTTTAAATTGATATTCCCTGAATCGCCAGCAATTACAATAGATTCATCAACAGTAAAGTCCAATAAGAATTCGTAGGTAAATCCGGGATCCAAGGTTTCATCCACCTTAATCTTCAAACCAGATTGTTGTGCACTTGGGGTTTGTAAGTCATGTGTCACTCCGTCAATAACCACAGTGTTATCGTCGCCCAACACCAATCTAATTTGATTCAACATGCCAGAAGGCACTTCAAAATTGTCTACCAACAATACACTGATACCTCCGGTAAGTTCCAAAAGGTCGTAAACACCAGCATTGATAGGACCTAAACTCTGCCAACCGCTTTCGCCATCGCTGTTATCGTTCACCTTCACCATAACATCTTGAACATCTATAAAGACGTTATCAAAATCGCCAGGTTCATCGGATAATTTAACAGAAATAAAAGAGGTGCCTTCCACGCCATTTCCAGTAGAGGAATCGCTACTACAATTTGAAAGGGTAAAAAATATGACAGCACTAAATAATAAAAAGGATGTTTTTAAAATCTTCATAAATAATTTGGGGTTTTGTCTATATATACGCAGCATATCCTTCTTTTAGATTATTCAACTCAAAATTCCGACCATACATTCCTAAAAAACAATCGATTACAGAAATATTTTAACATAAACAGTCATAACTTCACAAATAAGCTTTCTTCAGCTTACTTTATTCCTTCACATTTCTGTAACTTTAGTTTGTTTTTAAAGGCCTGTACCGCCAAAAAAGTTTGCAAATTTATGCCATTTCTCAATTTAGGAAAGGCATTTTTGCAATAATCTAAAATCATAAACGCTAAAATTACCTAGTTAATATAAAATCAATGAAAAAAACTGCTTTAATCACCGGAGCAACCAGCGGAATTGGACGCGCCACCGCCCATATTTTTGCCAAAAACGGCATTCAATTGGTATTATGCGGCAGACGACAAGAACGTTTGGACACTATTGAAGAAGCCCTTAAGAAAGAGACCAACGTGATTACTTTAAACTTTGACGTAAGAGATAAAGAAGCCACTTTAAATGCCATTGCTTCCTTGCCCGAAGATTTCAAAAATATCGATATTTTAATCAATAATGCAGGCAACGCCCATGGACTGGACCCTATACAAACTGGCTCTTTAGACGATTGGGACGCTATGATGGACATTAACGTGAAAGGACTGTTGTATGTGAGCAAAGCGGTAATTCCTGGAATGACAGAACGCAAATCTGGTCATATTATCAACATTGGCTCTTCTGCGGGAAAAGAAGTATACCCCAAAGGAAATGTTTACTGCGGAAGCAAACATGCCGTATTGGCCATAACGGAAGGAATGCGCATTGACCTTAACCAATTTGGCATTAAGGTAAGTGCCGTGAACCCAGGAATGGTAGAAACCGAATTCTCTCAAGTGCGTTTTAAAGGAGACCCTGTAGCGGATACCGTTTACAAAGGATTTGAAGCGCTTCAGGCCGAAGACATTGCCGACATCATTTATTTTGTAGTATCACGCCCTTCACACGTCAACGTTGCAGACTTATTGGTGTTTCCAACTGCACAAGCCTCCTCAACCATCGTTAAAAAAGAGCTATAACCTTTAAGAAACAGCTATATGATTAATAAGCGCCTACTCATTAAAAACCTTCTCGCACATAACGACGAGAACAGTTTTTATGATAAAAAGCGTAAAATCGATATTAGCCAAAAGGAAGGAAAGGCCAAATTTTTAAAGCACATCTGCGCGCTTTCCAATAGCAACCCCAAAAACAACTCGTATATCGTTATTGGTGTTGATGATGAAGACAATAAAATCTGGGGAGTGGATTTCTTTGATGACAGTAAGATTCAAAACCTGATCAACGCCTATTTAACCAACCCACCCATCGTGCAATATGAGAATATTCCTTTTCCTCATTTGCCAGACAACAAAGTGGTGGGTTTGGTAACCATTAGGCCTATTGGAAAAATTACTTCCCTACGGAAAAACATTTGGAAATACTACGGAGGCTCCGTGTTTTTTAGAGAAGGCAGCATGAGCATGCCCAAAGTTTTCGATGTTGAGATCAAAGATGTCAACTCTAAAATTGTGGAGGCCATCGAGCACCATTCCCAAAACAATATTGAATATACTTTGGATGGGGTGTTCGACTTCATGAACAAACGCAAGGATTACAACCCGCAGTACAAGGTTTTTAAGGAATACTTCGTATTATGCTGGTCTGGAAAGAAAAAGACGGTTAAAGAGGAAATATTCTTTTCCAGAGTAGATATTGAATTGGTGAATGAGCAGGTTCGGATTTTTTTTTCCAATCTAGACGAGGTTTCCATCAGTTATGACGACAGCAGTTTCAAAATCATTGAATACGTTAAGTTAGGGCTTCAAAACTCCTACAGATACTACCCTTTGGAAGAAACGCTTATCAGTTTTGAGGACAACGCCAATTACAATATAGACGCCAAATTATTGTTTCAGCCACCCCAATTCGATAAAAAGGTTTTGCACCACATCTACAATACCAACAACACTTTATTGACCAAACTCAAAAAAGGACTCACTTTAACACCCAATGAACTTGCCGACCTAAGAAACCTTCCTGAAACCTATTTAATCTGCTATCTCAACTTGTTTCACAATGCCATTGACAAATTGAACGAGGCCAAACCTTACTTAAGACAATACAGCGAAAGCATCTATGATTCCTACAAAGATGCCATGCGGATTTTAAGAAAAGTGAAGTACAGTTAAATGGTCTTTTAGACCTTTACCGATTATACATTTTTTGATACCAATTATAGATTTCCGTCAATTCATCAACTTCTTTTTCACGAATTTAGCCTAGCTATTAATCAATTAAATACATACCCTATTTCTCCCGATAAAAGTTCGGCATTGAAATAGGGTTTTGTTTTTTAAACAAATACTTTCTTAAAATAAAAAAGCCGCTTCGAAAATCGAAACGGCTTTTATCATACAGCCCCACCACTCTAATTTATTTAAAGGCCTCCATCAAGTTCTTGTTGCCAATCAAAAAGTTCCTTCCATTTGCCTTCATAGGCCAATAAAGCCTGTTTTGGCCAAGTTTTTGGATTATGGATTTTATAGGCTTCACCACCATCATCCAATACTTCTTGACATTTTGGCACACTACATTCCGATAGTGCTTTCCAAGTATGCACGCCATGCTTATGAAACAACTCTTGAATTTTAGGACCAATACCTTCTACAATAGTCAAGTCATTTTCTTTGACAACTTTGCCAAAGATTGCCTTGGCTTCCGCAGCATTAAAAGGCATAGCAGCATGCGCCATGGCAGCTGCCATACGACTATCCTGCATTTGGATGGCCCCTAGTTTATCTTTACAGGATTTCAGGTTGCCCTCTAACTCGGCAATCTTGTTTTTCAACGCTTGAATTTCAGCGGTGTTGTCAGGTCCTTTTCCTAGCATTTTGCCTAACAGATACCCTAACAGGGCACAAATGGCCCCGACTATGATTGGAATTAAACTACACATATTCATAATTTATCTTTTTGGTTTATGGTTTGTTAACAGTTACAATGGTTCTTCGGTTAGCAGCACGCCCTTCGGTAGTACTATTGTCTGCAATAGGTTCTGAAGACCCCTTGGATTCAGTCATGACTTTAGCCTCTGGAATGTGATGTGTTACCAAATAAGTTTTGGCAAAATCGGCACGTTCTTTACCCAATACTATGTTGTGATCTTCTGGACCTGTGGTATCAGTATGCCCAACAATGGTACAAGTGGCACCATCCACCTTGTCAAGGTATCTTGAGATTTTAGCAAACTTTTCACGCTGTTCCTCGGTTAGCTTAATGACGAACTCATCAATTCCAAAGTACAGCACCAAAGGGTTACTGTTGATCTCGTCTGCCAAAGCATCCAAATCACCATGATCCCCAGTAGTTGCCACAGCAAACTCCACAGGACCGTAATAAATGTTGTCTGCATCAGGAACCATGGCATCATACATTTTGCCATGCGTATCAATAACTCGTGAAGAAATTCCTTTGGACACAAAATAGTTCTTGACAGCTCCTGCCCTTGCTAACCCTAAGTTGGGGTAGGCCGTGTGGTTGACTTCATCACTATTGTAATACCCTGTAATACTAACAGACTTGTCTGGATTTTCAGCCAAATAGGCCGACAATTGCATCACCCCGTCTGTAACTTTTCCGGAAAGTGGCTCTAAAATGGTCATTTCCGATGTCTTAAAGTTAAAATTGTCATTAACCTTTACATCCAAATTGCCATTGGCATCTTGAACCAAAAATGGATTTTTGGTTGGTTCAATTACTGGTTCTGAAACAATCTCTTCCACCACAATTTCCTCCACCTTATCACAACAGTAATAATAGTTCAAAAATGCGCCAAGAAGGATTGTAATCAGAATACCGAGTTGGTACGTTAATTTACTCATCTAGCTAAGGATTAATTAATTAACCTTGAAATTACTAAATTTTGAGCAACTTTTAACATAAATGAACAAGGAAAATTTTTCTGACTTAAAATAAGGTAACAGATGAAATTATTTACAAGTAAATCTAATCGGCTTTAAACAAAAAAAAGCCCCATTTTTAATTGGAGCTTTTCTAAGTATGGTTCGTCTTCTACAAGTCGAATTTAATCCCTTGCGCCAATGGCAGCTCAGTAGTATAGTTAATGGTATTGGTTTGTCTACGCATATACACTTTCCAAGCATCACTTCCAGACTCTCGTCCCCCACCGGTTTCCTTTTCACCTCCAAAAGCACCTCCAATTTCGGCACCTGAAGTTCCAATATTTACATTGGCAATCCCACAATCAGACCCTGCAACCGACAAAAAGCGTTCTGCTTCACGCAAATTATTGGTCATAATTGCAGAGCTCAACCCTTGGGCAACACCATTTTGAATCTCAATAGCATTTTCAACATCTCCAGAATATTTCAACAAGTACAGTACAGGCGCAAAAGTCTCATGCTGCACAATTTCAAATTCTGGCTGTGCTTCGGCAATCGCAGGTTTTACATAGCATCCACTTTCATAACCCTCGCCAGAAAGAACACCGCCTTCAACCAAAATATTACCACCTTCAGCAACCACTTTGTCCAAAGCTGCTTCATACATGGCCACAGCATCCTTATCAATTAACGGCCCAACATGATTGTGTTGATCTAATGGATTTCCTATTCGCAATTGCTTGTAAGCATCCACTATAGCCTGCTTCACTTTATCATAAATACTATCGTGAATAATCAATCGACGAGTAGATGTGCAGCGTTGTCCACAAGTTCCCACAGCCCCGAACACAGCGCCAATCACCGTCATTTTAATATCTGCATCTGGCGTTACAATAATCGCATTGTTTCCTCCCAGTTCCAATAAAGATTTTCCTAAACGAGCAGCCACTTCCTGCGCTACAATTTTTCCCATTCGGGTAGAACCTGTGGCCGATATTAAAGGCACACGAGTATCCTTAGTCATAAACTCCCCTACGCGATAATCGCCATTTATCAAACAGGAAATTCCTTCAGGCAAATTGTTGGCGGCAAAAACTTCAGCTGCCAAATTTTGGCAAGCCACCCCACAAAGCGGCGCCTTTTCACTTGGCTTCCACACACACACATCACCACATACCCAAGCTAATGCAGTGTTCCATGACCAAACTGCTACCGGAAAATTAAAGGCCGAAATAACACCAACAACTCCCAAAGGATGATACTGTTCGTACATTCTGTGTCCTGGACGTTCCGAATGCATAGTCAAACCATGCAATTGACGCGACAAACCAACAGCAAAATCGCAGATGTCTATCATTTCCTGAACTTCTCCCAAGCCTTCTTGATACGATTTCCCCATCTCGTAAGACACCAATTTTCCTAGCGCTTCCTTTTTCTCTCTCAATTTATCTCCAAACTGCCTTACAATCTCCCCTCTTTGAGGCGCCGGCGTGCTGCGCCAAATTTTGAAAGCAGAAGTTGCCGACTCCATAACCCTTTCATAATCGTCCTTTGTGGTAGATTTTACCTTGGCAATAAGTTGTCCATCTACTGGGGAAAAACTTCCAATAATATCACCGTTTGAAAAACTTTGAGTTCCTGTGGAAGTCCCTTCATTTATATCTTTTATCCCTAATTCCTCTAGGGCTTTTTCTATCCCGAAATCTATTGCAACTGCCTGCATAATTTAAAATTTTTGAATTATTTGTTTGCTTTTTTGCGAATATACTAATAATAAGTCGCTTTTATAAAACACAACTAACTCAGCCAATCAAGATTCTTGCTTTTTCACTACAAATCCAACACTTAACGATAACCGAACACAAGACACTCAAAATCAATTAAAATCCCATAAATATGTAAAAGTTAAAACAAAATAAATCCGTATTTTTAAGGAAGCCTATTTCGAACCAACATCCCTCTGAAAATACACTAAAATGAAAGCTACAGAGCTATTACAACACACTAAACACCGCTCGTTTAACATACCAAAAAGGCCTTGGAAATTCTATCAAGAATGGAACAAGGCCCTTTTTTTTCATTGGGAAATCGAACCTAAGGAATTGGAGCCACTACTCCCTCAAGGATTGGAATTAGATACCATAAATGGAAAAGCATGGCTTAGTTTGGTAGCGTTCGATATGAACAATATTGGGGTTAGGAGTGTTCCAAAATTACCCCATATTTCCGATTTTCATGAAATCAACCTTCGTACTTATGTCAAAAGACATGGAAAACCAAGCGTTTATTTTTTGAGTATGGAAGGCAGCAAAAGGTCCTCTTGCAGTATCTTGAAAATGATTTCGAAGTTCCCTTATCAACATGCCAATATCAAGCGCAACGATTATAGCTATCATTCACAAAACACCAAACAAAATAATAACCTTGATGTGGAATATCGGCTTGGCGAGTATTTAAATTATAAAGACGAGACGGATATTTGGCTAACGGAGCGTTATGCCGTTTTTCAGGATTATCGAGACAACCTAATCGCCTATGATGTCCATCATTTGGAATGGCCCATTCAAACTCTCAATGTCAAAAAATTGGAGGTCCACTACCCTAAATTCGATATGTTTTTAAAGACGCCTCCAAATCGAAGCCACTACTCCAAAGGTGTACAGGTATTAACTTGGGGAAAACGTAAATTGCCCATTGCCCACCCTTAATACAAAATCAAATGAATACAAAGTTTCAGCCCTATTACGCCGTCATTTTCACCTCCAAACATAGTAACACACTTGAAGGCTATGCCGAAATGGGCCAACAAATGGAACAACTGGCCAAAGAGCAACCAGGCTTTTTGGGAATGGACAGCTCCAGAAATGACATAGGCATCACCGTTAGCTATTGGGAAAGTTTAGAAAGCATCCAACAATGGAAACAACACAGTGAACATTTGGTAGCTCAGCGCAAAGGGAGAACCCATTGGTACAGCTGGTTCAATGTAAAAATCTGCAAGGTAGAGCGTGAATACGAGTTCTAAAACATGTTGATTATCGCTTCAAGGTAAAATGTCCTTGAAAAACCTGTCCTTCAATCTTGATTAAATACCAATAATCGCTTGTAGGCATTAGGGCATCGTTATAGGTGCCATCCCAAGCAAAAGAGGTATTTTTGGAACTCACCAACAATTTCCCGAAACGATCAAACACATAAACTTCAGACGACGAAAAAGACTCAATTCCTACCAAATCAAAACGGTCATTATGTCCATCGAAATTTGGTGTCATGGACAAATTTGACAATCAAACCCAAAGAAAAATCACAATTTCAAATTAAACCATAATCTCCTCCCATTTATAAATTGCTTACATTTGTTGAACCAATTATTTAAATACATACAATGTACAGTACAATCAAATTTCTGCATTCATATTGGGCCTATCTGGTTCTCATTATTTTAATTTTAGCAACCTTTAATGCGTTGATGAAATTTTTCAGCGACAAAGAATTCTCTGCTAAAGATTTCAGAATCTCGTTATTCACGCTTATTGTGACCCATATTCAATTATTATTGGGGCTTATTTTATACTTTGTATCTCCCAACGGATTGCAAACCATAAAAATGAATGGCATGGGAGGCTTAAACAGCCTATCCAGACTTATGGCCGTTGAACATCCATTTGTAGCCATTTTGGCGGTAACCTTTATCACCATTGGTTACTCGAAACACAAAAAGAAATTGACATCGAAACCAAAATTCAAGTCTTTAGCCATTTTTTATTCTTTAGGATTGATATTAATTCTCTCCAGAATCCCTTGGAGCAACTGGTTATAAAAATTAAAAAGGCGTCAATTTTCATTGGCGCCTTTTTTTTATTCAGCTACTTCTTTGATCAAATAGATATATACAGGAAAGTGATCGCTAAATCCATCGGTAAAACCTCCATCCGCAAAACTCCGCAATGGATAACCTTTATACCGACCATACTTATTGGTCAAATAGTTTTTATTGAAAATTCCCGCTTTGTAAAACCTAAACGACGAATAATCCTTTTCAATTAAAGGTTTGGTCATCAATATTTGATCGAACAAACTCCAGGCATCACGGTAGGCAGTGGTTCCCAATCCCTCCTTTTTGAACAGGTCTTCATACGGATTATAAATACCTTTCAACTGCACATCCTCACGATTGGCTTTGGCATTCAGCACCTTTTTCACACTGGCATTGGTAGGATCGTCATTCAAATCGCCCATCGTAATGATCTTGGCATAGGGATCTATAGACTGTAAAGAATCAATCATATGCTTATTCAATTTGGCTGCGGCAACTCGTTTCGGCCTACTTTTGGCCTCCCCTCCACGTCTGGAAGGCCAATGGTTTACGATAATATGTATCAGTTCCCCCTCCAATTCGCCAGACACCAGCAATTGGTCTCGGGTGTAAATCCGCTTCTGACTCTCATCATCATAAATTTTCAATTCATAGGAAGCATCATGAAGCGGCCTAAATACATCCTTTTGATAAAGTAGTGCCACATCAATACCCCGTGCATCGGGCGAATCAAAATGTACAATTCCGTAGTCCTTACCTATAAGCAAGGAATCGTTTACCAAATCCTCCAAAACTTGACGGTTCTCCACTTCGGAAACGCCAATTATCACAGGAGAATTATTGGAAATATCTGTCCCGATTTCAGAAATCACTCTGGCCATATTATGAACCTTTTTCATATATACCTCCTTGATATCAGTTTTCATTTCCAAAATTGGGCTGGCCTCATCAAACTTTACCGGGTCATTGATAGTATCGAAGAGATTTTCCAGATTGTAAAAGGCAACCGTGTGGATTTTAAATTTCTTCTTTTCCTGGGCAGTTATGACCAATGATGCACTTAAAAACAGCAAAAACAACCAGTAATTTAAACTTTTCATTTAGTGAACGTTATATTTTGATTAATATCTAACAGTTTCAAATTCAAATTTATTTATTTCTTATAAATAATGTATTTTAGTTAGCTTTAAATAACTGTTACTTAACAAACAAGAGCATTTTAACACTAACCATAAGTATGAAAAGAAAACTACTTGCCCTCATTGTTACCATTTGTTCTCCTATTTTATTGATTGCCCAACAAACCCTCGTTAAAGGAAGCGTAAAAGACGTAGCCACATTTGAGCCCATCCCCGGTGTTACCGTTACCATTGAATCCAGCCTACAAACTACACTAACCGATGCCCTTGGAACCTTTGAATTCTCCGAAAACCTTCCTTTGGGAGAACAAGTCCTTAAAATTGAAAAGACAGGGTATATTACCAAACGCTACCCCATTGTTATCAAAACCGGAAAAACAGTAGACATCTCTGATATGACTATGGCGATTGATGTCTCAGATTCTGCCGATCTATTTACTATCACACTTTCAGATGACGAATTAAATGATGACACCAGTGCTTCCGACAATATTTCTGGCCTGCTACAGTCTTCACAGGATGTATTTCAACGTACAGCTGCTTTTGAGTTCAGTTCCTCTTTTTTTAAGGTAAGAGGTTTGGATTCGGAGAATGGCTCGGTACTGATTAACGGGATCGAAATGAACAAACTCTTCAACGGCAGGCCGCAATGGAGTAATTGGGGCGGACTAAATGACGTGGTCCGCAACCAAGAACTCACAACAGGCCTAGCGCCTTCCAACTATACATTTGGTGGCATTTTAGGAACTAACAATATTAATACAAGAGCCTCGAGCTATAGAAGAGGTGGCCGTGTGACCTATTCCTCTTCCAACAGAAGTTACACCCATCGTGTGATGGGTACATACGCCTCAGGATTGGTAAAAGGCGATTGGGCCTATGCCATATCTGTGGGCAGACGCTGGGGAAATGAAGGCTATCAGGATGCCACATTTTACGATGCCAATTCCATATTCGCGTCTGTTGAAAAGAAAATCAACGACAAGCACAGTCTTAATTTCACTTCCATTTATGCCCCAAACAGAAGAGGCAAATCATCACCAAACACACAGGAGGTTTACGATTTAAAAGACATCAGATACAACGAGTATTGGGGCTATCACGATGGAGAAAAACGCAACTCGCGGATCAAGGAAGTGGTAGAGCCCATCCTTATGTTGAATCATTATTGGGACATTAGCGACAAAACCAAATTGAATACCAACATTGCTTACCAATTTGGAAAGTTAGGAAATAGTAGATTGGATTATTCGGGTGGCGCCAATCCAAGTCCCACCTATTATCAGTTATTGCCAAGCTATGCCTTGGCAGATCCTGACGGACCAGACTACGACACCGCCTACCAATTGGAACAAAATTTCTTGAATAACGGCCAAATAGATTGGAACCGGATTTATGACGCCAACCTTACCAACAATATCATAGGCACCCCAAACGCTTATGTGCTGTATGAGGACCGAAGCGACGACCAGCAACTTACGGTGAACTCCATTTTCTCTTCCGAGATTTCAGAGAACATTCTACTGAATGCCCGCATCGACTACAAAAATTTAAATTCGGAAAACTTTGCAGAAATTATGGATCTCTTGGGAGGATCCGGATATTTAAACTTGGACAGTTTTGACAATTTTCAGTATGACCTTCAAAACCCTGATAGAATTGTGGGCGAAGGCGGAAAAATTCGCTACAACTACAACCTTTTGGCCTCTGTGGTTTCGGGATATACCCAGGCACTGTTCAAATACAATAAAATAGATTTCTACCTTTCGGGAAGTTTAAGCACCACCACATACCAACGTGAAGGCCTTTGGCAGCATGAACGCTATCAGGACAACTCGCTCGGGAAAGGCGAAAAGCTCACCTTTAATGGCTTTGGAGCCAAAGGTGGATTCACCTATAAAATTACAGGAAAGCATTTATTGGATGTTAACGCTGGTTACATTACCAAAGCGCCTTCATTGAGAAACACCTATTCCAACGCCCGTGAAAACGATGCCGTTGTAAGAAGTATTGAAGAAGAAAAAATAACTTCTGTTGATGCTAGCTACATTTTTAGATCTCCAATTATTAAGGCTCGCATCACTGCTTTCTACACCAAAATTGAAGACGCCAACGAAATCTCATTTTATTATGCCGATGGGATTAGCAGTTTTGAAATTGAAGACAATGACTCCTCTGCCTTTGTTCAGGAAATCCTACAGGGAATTGACAAAAAACACCTAGGCACCGAAATTGGCATCGAAGCCCAAGTCACCCCAACCATCAAGCTTAAGGGAGTCGCATCCATAGGGCAATACACTTACGACAACAACCCAAATTTATACCTAACATCTTCAAGTTTCACCAATGAAAACGGTATTGATTTTGGTCAATCCAACCTAAAAAATTATAAAATAGCAGGAGGCCCACAAAAAGCCTATTCCCTAGGATTTGAATATCGAGATCCAGATTATTGGTGGGTAGGAGCCACTTCCAACTTTTTTACAAACACCTATGTAGATATTAGCCCATTGACTAGAACCCGAAACTTCTATTTGGACAGCGACGGCCTTCCTTTCAATGATTACGACCCAGAAATTGCCAAACAACTGTTGAAACGAGAACGATTTGACGACTATATGGTAGTAAACCTTATTGGAGGTAAATCGTGGAAAATCAATGATTATTACATAGGCTTTTTTGCTAGTATCAACAACCTTTTGAACAAGACCTATAAAACTGGTGGTTTTGAACAAGGAAGAAACGCCAATTACCAAGAGTTAAAAGAGGACGCCAGTAACGATACACCCGTATTTTCACCAAAATATTGGTACGGTCGCGGCACAACCTACTTTGTAAATGTTTACTTCAGATTTTAAAAAAAACAACTATGAAAAATAAATTAGCAATCCGTACAGAAATGAAAAGATACCTTAGGCTTTTAACGGTTTTCACCTTCATAACCACTATAACTTCCTGCGTTCAAGATGACGATTTTTCAGTACCAACAAGTCTTGGCAATGAAGAGAACCAGAATCTACAAACTTTATTGGAAAATGGTACCGAAGTTTCCATGGAAACGGTAAAAGCCATGTACCAAGAAGGAGAAGTCATCGAACAAATTACTTCCGATATTTATATAAAAGGCTATGTAACCTCGTCCGACTTTACCGGAAATTTTTATAAAGAATTCTTCATTCAAGACGCTCCAGAAAACCCTAGCAATGCCTTAAAAGTAATTTTGAACAGAGTAGATTCCTATAATCAATTCAATCCAGGAAGAGAAGTTTACATCAATCTAAAAGGCTTATATATTGGTGAAGAACGTGTAGGCAATGGTGTCACAACCATTGGGGGCAAAACAGAAACCGATCAATACGGGACCACTGTGGTAGCTCTTACTGAAAACCAAATCAAGACTAATTTATTGCGCTCCCAAAACACCACTACCATTAGCCCTAAAGCAATGACCTTTTCCCAAATATCCGATGACAATATTGGAATGCTTATAAGTGTTGACAATGTAGAATTTGAAGACAACCTAGAAGGCGCCACCTATTTCGACCCTATTGAAGATTATGACACAAAAAGAACCCTTCAAACCTGTGATGGTTTTGGTTACGCCACCTTTCCTCTAGAGACAAGTTCATTTGCCAATTTCAAAGACGACCTATTACCCACAGGAAACGGTTTAATAACAGCAATTGTAAACAAAACTTTTGACGGAAGTACCTTGGTATTGACCTTAAATAAAACTGAAGACGTTAACCTAAACGATGAGCGTTGTTCACTTTTAGACCCTTCGGATTTCACAGTAATCTTTGAAGAAGACTTTCAAACGGCTATCAACAACACCAACTTTGATTTTGAAGGATGGACCAATTTCAACGAAGAAGGCAATTATAAATGGAGAGAAAAAACCTATTCAGGAAATGGCTATATTGAATTTAGCACCTACAATTCCGGAAGTCCTGTTAATATTGCTTGGGTTGTCACACCAGCATTCGACATGGATGCCCAGGACAATGAATTTTTAAACTTTAAAACGGCACAACACCATTTGGATTCTCCTGAAAACACTATAGAACTATTTGTTTCCACCAACTACAATGGCACCGATGTACTTGCTGCAACTTGGGAACCTATAAGTGCCAATTTTGCCTCGCAATCAGATGACTGGTATGATTTTGTGGATTCCGGGTTAATTGATCTTTCTTCCTATTCAGGAACCTTATATGTAGCCTTTAAAGTGGTAGGTTCAGGAACAGATACCACCTTGGATGGCGCCTATCAAATTGATGATTTATCCATCATTGCGTCAAACTAAACAAAACTATATCTATCTTTCGGCCGACTTTTAAGTCGGCTTTTTTTTGTTTAAAACCTAACGCATATGACTTTCTTCGACGCACTATTTTATAGCACCTTTAACCACATAAAAACAAAACACAAAACCAAGGCAACCCGCATCAGCACCATCTATCTAACTATCGTGCAATGCTCCTTTCTACTATTCCTGGGAGTTTTCTTTTCAGAATTTTTAAGTCAAATGCGAGTAAACACCATGTCATCCTATAAAGCTTGGACATTGTTTGGTATTTTGGCCATCATTCTTTATTTCAAAAATTGGATCCAATACAGCGGAAAGAAAAGACGTGTAAAAAATGCTAAAGTGATTCATAACAAAATACCGCAATACAGCATCTGGATACTTTGTTTACTCCCTATTGGAGTTCTATTTGTATCCATACTTTTACTAAAGGTTTTATAAAAAAAGCCCCATCATTTCTGACGGGGCTCAATTAACACTTAGTTATTCAGTTAGGTTAGTTTGCTGTTTTAGGTCCACCGCTTACGATGATGAACTCCGATCTACGGTTCAGCTGGTGCTGCTCCTCGGTGCAGTTTGCTCCACAATCAACCTTAGGCTTGGTCTCCCCTTTGCCCTCTCCAGTGATGCGGCTCTTGTCGATGCCCTTGGAGATCACGTACTGTGCCGTAGACTTAGCACGTCTGTCGGACAGTGACATGTTGTAGTCCTCAGATCCGCGGCTGTCCGTATGTGAAGTGGCCAAGATCACCATCTCCGGGTACTTGGTCATCACCTGTACCAGCTTGTCAAGCTCAAAGGCCGCCTGTGCCGTGATGTTCGATTTGTCGAAGTCGAAGTAGATCGGGTTGAGTACCACTTGGTCCGCTACAATAAGATCCTCAATAGGTGCCAATTGAACAGACTCTCTAACTTCCTTCTCAAGGCTTCCCTCGATCGACACTCTCTTTCCTATATAATTTGTAGCGGTTACACCCAATTCGGTATCTGCTTCACAAAGAACACTAAAAGATACCATTCCTTCTTCATCCGATGTCATACTTCCCATTTCTGCACCGTTAACACCATACAAAGTAGCCAAGGCACCAACTATGACATCACCTGTCTTCTCATCAGTAATCTTTACAATCAATTGTGTATCGCAAGGCTCTTCTACTTTTCTTACCTGGTAAACATCGTCATTCCCTTTTCCTCCAGCACGGTTAGAGGATACAAACCCCATACTTGTCTCATCATTTATGGTAAATGAAAAGTCATCCCCACTACTGTTTACTGGAACTCCAAGATTACGCACCGAAGCCAAGGCAGCTCCATCATATTTTGTATAGAACACATCAAGACCTCCAAGTCCCAAATGACCATTCGATGCAAAATAAAGATCTCCCCCACTGCTCATAAATGGGAAGACTTCATGTCCTTCCGTATTAACAGTACTACCTAAGTTTTCCGGTTCACCCAAGGTACCGTCCTCTTCTATCACAGCACGGTAAAGATCAAAACCACCCATACCACCAGGCATGTTAGAGGCAAAATACAAAGTCTTGCCATCCGGGCTCACCGCTGGATCCTTTACCGAATAGCTATCGCTATTAATAGGAAATCCTTCAGCTTGAGACCATCCTGATTCCGTCTTATTGGAACGGAACAAATGGATCACACTAATCTTAGTACGATCTTCCTTTTCGTATACTTTCTCAAAAAAGCTTTCCCTTGAAAAGTACATGGCATTTCCATCAGGGGAAAAAGATACAGTTCCCTCATGGTATTTAGTATTGATTTCCTTACTCAACAATTCACCTTCACTGTAAGTTCCGTCTTCAGCCTTTGCAAACCTATAAACATCCAAAAATGGCTCTCCGTTCCAGCCATAGATCTTACGCTTTGTATTTCTGGCAGAAACAAGATAAAGATCCTCTCCATGCTGAACCGCTCCAAATTCTGAATACTTTGTATTCAAATCCATATCCTGTACCTCAAAACTTTTACGTGTAGATTTGATCTCCGATATGTAATCTGGCGTAGATTGATAAGCTTTAGCACGTTCATCTCCTGGAGCCAAAGAGGCAAACTTAGCCATTTGAGCATTGGACTCCGTGTATTTACCGTTGGCTTTTAGCATTTGCGAATATTTGTAGATTGTTTCAGGATCTTGATTCCCTGCCTCAATTGCCATCGCATACCAACGCTCTGCTTGCTCTGTGTTATAGATGTTATAATTAGCTTCTGCCAACTGAGAGTATACATAAGCATCTCCTTTGCCCTTTTCCACCAATTTTCCGTAAGCATCTGCCGCTTCTATGTATTCAAACCTCGCATAAAGGTCATCTGCTTTTTTAGTATCATTGTTCTGGGCGCTCATGCTAAGCCCTCCCATCATCAATATTGTTATATATGTATGTATGTTATTCATTTTTTTTGGCTTATCCAGTTTTAGAAATATCTAGGTGATCTTGAAACTTTCTTCACGAAGTTTATGTCCCACAGCAACATAAACTCAGAAGAGTATTTCGCATAATGTTTGATATCAGACGTTACAAAGTCATGCGCATATCCAATCCTAAGATTTGGAGTAATCGCAAAATTTACTAATGCTGCAAAAGAATCATCCAATCTGTAAGAACCACCAACCTCAAATCGCTCGAAGAACAATGCGTTTAAATTAACATCAAAGGATGTCGGTGCAGAAAAGGCCGACTTCACCATAAAAGAAGGCTTCAGTTTTGTATTCTCCGAAAGTTGGAACACATATCCCCCCGTTAAGAAATAGTGACTTACTTCCGATCCAAGCTCGTAACCATCACTATCAAGATGCACAGAATTCAACATGTTAGGAACAGAAAAACCAAAATAGTAGTGATCTGTATAATAAAAGAATCCAGCCCCTATATTTGGTGTAACGCTGTTGATATTTTCATTAAAGAAAGGGTCATTAGCATCGGTCAATTCCAAATCTGCCAAACCTATATCATGGAAGGTTGCCCCTGCTTTGATTCCAAATGCCAATCGATGTTCACCACCCAATCTTAAGGTGTAAGAAAAGTCAGCGTAAACATTATTCTCTTTCACAGGTCCAATCTGATCGTTAATAAACGATATCCCAAGGCCCATATTCCCCCCAATTGGGGCGTTTGCGAAAAATGTTCCTGTACGGGGTGAATCGTCCACACCTGTCCATTGAGATCTGTAAAGTAACCCCAAGCTTAAAGTTTCAGCTTTGGATCCTGCATAAGCAGGGTTTACCACACTCATGTTATACATGTACTGTGTATATTGTGGGTCCTGTTGCCCATAGAGCTGTACTCCTATCAACAGAAGCATTGCTACATATATTCTCTTCATCTGTTTCGTTTTGTTGTTTCTAGGTTAGTTAAATTATTTGTTAAGGTATACCCAACCACAGTGTGTCTCTCCCTCTCCAAACTCCATAGTATAGAAATAGGTCCCTACTGGCAGATCCTCACCATCATTGGTTTGCCCACGCCATTCATTAGTGTAATTGTGTTTTGAATATACCAAAGTGCCATATCTATTAAAGATCTCAATCTTTTTCACTCCAAAACTACTTAACTCAAAGTATTCATTAACAGTATCTCCATTAGGCGAAATTCCTTCTGGGATTTTGCACACTTCAGCAACCACATTTGTTGACACTTCATACGAACACCCTAACAACCCTGTATTACTAGTAATTACAGCGGTATAAGTATCTGCTCTATTTGTAGACAGACTTAAACCTGATTCTCCCGCAATAAGTCCCTCGTCTTCAGAGTACCATTCTATTGTTACATCAGATTCAGAAAATCCGTCTAGATCCAAAGACATTACTACAGGCTCTTCATCCCCTGCACAAAATGCATATTCTGTTTCTTCATTATCAAATGTTGCATAAGGGATATCTTCCACTTTCAACTCAATATCAGCCAAATAATAACAGTCAGGATCAAAAGTACTTTCAACTCTCACATAAATTGTTTGAGGGTTTGTTACATTTTCATAAGGGAAGCTAATACTAGCATCTCCAGAATTGGCATCATCCAAAGAAGTATGATAAGACACTACAAACATTGAGGCATCTACATTACTTAAAATATCAGATTCCAAATAGGTTAAATCAAAACTCTCAATACCATCTCTAGATTCGTCATCACAAACATAATCCGTCAAATGGATATCTGAGTCCAATTGTAAAAGCGAAATCGTTTCTGAAGCTGACAAATCTCCTACACAACTAGGTGGTATAAAAGTATATTCAACACCATCTATCCAATAATATCCACTCACCCCTACAAATGTAAGCGTATTGGTATCCTTCCCTGTAATGAATGAAACAAGATGAAGTTCGTGTACAACTCCCGAATCAACTATTTGAGAATTAACACCATCAGTCACTTCCATTTGCGCAGTACCATTTCTCTTCGCAGAACTAATGAATATTTCCGAACCTTCTGGAACTATATCGTCCAACACCAATACCAACTCATTGGTAGTACCAGTAGTTGAAATATATGCAGAATTGGCATTGGTCGCCAAAGTGCCAACAGTTTCAACAGCTCCTACCGTATTATCAGGATTTACTCCCCCAGAAGCAGACAACCCATTCCCTGAAACTGGTGGATTTGGAGAATCTGTAGACACAAGTGTCAACGTTTGTGCTGTTGTTGGAGCTGGTACTACTATTGTAGCGGCTCCAGTATCGTCTAGCTTTATTGTTTGTTCTGCACCACCGTTTAAGGTATAAGTTACCTCATTATTATTTACACCAGTAATAAAGAACTCAGCATCATTACCATCACAAATAATATTACCAGCTACTGTAAGATCAGCCGTTGGCAAAGGAAGTACCACTACATCAAAACTATCAGCTAACGTATCCCCACAATTATCTGTAATTGTTAATGTATAAGTAGTGTCTTCTGTAGGAGTAAATACAGGGTTAGGAATTGTTACATCACTCACCCCTTCCGCAGGAGACCAAGCATAGGCAGATGCTCCACTGTAAGTAGCATTAATATTACCAATACTATCACCTGAACAAATTTCTCTGTCCACTAATCCCCATGTATTTGAAAAGGATACATATTTAAAACAAATTTCCTGTACGTTATAGGATGCTCCTGTAGAACCTGTATATCCAAAATACACATTGGAAACACCTCCAAAAGCTTGTGTAACTATATCCCCCTCAAAAGTAATACGTTCTTCGCAATCAAAAAACACTCTAAATGTTTGAGTAGCAGCATTCCATGATATTTTAACTTCATGATACATACCATCTTCTATATTGCCAGATGTAGCCGAAGCAACTACAGGCCCAATAAGATTATTAGAGCTGGTGTGATAAGTATCACCATTCATCATAAGAGCCAAGTGATCTTCATCTATATCATCTCGATTCCCATTTCTCCAAGTATCAAACTCAACAGCTAAAGTGCCGGTAAGACCTTCATAACCTAATCCCCCACCTGGCGTTCCGTACTCAACATCGGCAGTGGTTTTCATTACAAAAGCCATCCCATCGGCTCCATCGGCATCTCTATCACCAAAATTTGCATCAAAGATGATTTCAAAATCCCCAGTAAGATCTATTACATTATTATACCACACCGCACCTCTTTGAGTTGTAGTATTATTTGTAATCCTGTAGCATTCTCCTCCCAAAGATGAAGCTGATCCATGAAAGGATGGCACCAACTGTGCCGATATTTTTAATGAAAAAAACAAAAAAATAGATAAGTATATAAACTTCCTCATAAATATAAGTATATAGTTGAAGGTTAATTTTGCCGCTAAAATAACATAATTAGATTTTAATTAACAACTCTTCATCCTTAATGTGAAATTTTTACAAAATAGGCCGTAAAAAACAAATAAACACTAAGATTTCTTCTCCTCGCGACCACATTATTCTTCTCTTTAAAAATCAACAAGTTGTTACAAAAAAATCGAATACTTTACATCAAAAGAACTTAAACCCAACCAGTAAAATACTGATTAGAAATACATTACAATAGAATCTACAAATGAATTAATAGCAATTAAATTTCAAAAAATTGACTAAGTCTGAAATTGAGATTCCGAATATAGAAAAAATGTTCTTTAACATACCATTAACACTAGCATAATAGATTAAATGCGCTAATCTTCGACAAAGTGAGTTAACGGAATTTTTAACGTAATCAAAGGATTTTTTTAACAAGAATATACACTGGAAAATGATCGCTAAAACCACCCATATATTTTTTCCCTACATAAGTTCTGTAAGGCTGCCCACTGTATTTTCCTTTATATTGAGACAAGAACTTGTCATTGAATATTTTGGCATAATCAAACTTATGGTTTCCAGGTATTGTTTCCAGAAAATTGATGGAACATAAAATCTGGTCAAATAGGTTCCAATGGAATTCAAAATTGATACTTCCATGATCCAGATCCAACAAAGTTTCCATGGGGTTAAAAAGCAGTTCGTGTTTCACCAAATGACGGATACTCTCATTATCCGGATTATCATTAAAATCACCAAAAATAATAACTTTAGGATCTTCGTAATTTAACTTTAGAGTTTCCAAAATTTCCATAACCATATTGGCTGCCGCCATCCGCTTATAGGCCGATTTTGTTTCTCCTTCCCTACGCGACGGCCAATGGTTCACAATAAAGTGCATTTCCTCTCCTTCCAAAAGCCCCGTTACCAACAAAATATCCCTGGTATAATCCCGAACACCATAGTCATCTTCAATAAAAACCGTAAAACGTTCGGAAGACAAGAGCTCAAAAACTTTTTTGTTATACAAAAGGGCTACATCAATTCCTCGCGTATCTGGAGAATCATAATGCACATAACCATATTCATACCGCCTTAAATCGGGACTTTGAATCAAGTCTTCCAAAACACCATCATTTTCAATTTCAGCCAATCCCACAATAGCTGGCGGATGCTTGGTTTCCTGCTTTCCTATTTTGGCAATTGCCGAGCCTATTTTGTAGATTTTCTTTTCATAGCGACGTTTCGTCCAATGCCTATCAGAAGCAGGCAAAAAATCGTCATCGTTGGTATAAGGATTGTCTTCAACGTCAAATAAATTCTCAATATTGTAAAACGCTATGGTCTGTTGCATGATAAAACGAAATGATTTATAAAATATCAAGAAGTATTCCCAAAGATAACCTTTAAATTATAAAAAGTAAAATGCTCACAATTGCGTAAATTTGCACTTTATTTACATCTATGTTAGAAAAGAAAGACATTTCGCTTGAAAAAGCGGTTTTGGTAGGAATCATTACTAAAGATCAAGATGAAGCAAAGTCTAAAGAATATTTGGACGAGCTGGAATTTTTGACATATACAGCCGGAGGTGAAGTCGTAGCAAGGTTTACCCAAAAAATGGACATGCCCAATCCACGTACTTTTATAGGTACTGGAAAAATGGAAGAAGTCCAAGACTATATTAATGAACATAACATTGGTACGGCCATATTTGACGACGAACTCTCCCCTGCCCAAGAGCGCAATATCAGCAAACTTCTGAACTGCAAAGTTTTGGATAGAACCAATCTTATTTTGGACATTTTTGCCCAAAGAGCACAAACAAGTTACGCTAGAACGCAAGTGGAATTGGCGCAATGCGAGTACTTGCTCCCGCGACTTAAAGGAATGTGGACCCACTTGGAACGCCAAAAAGGGGGTATTGGAATGCGTGGTCCTGGGGAAACCGAAATTGAAACTGACCGTAGGATTGTTAGGGATAAAATAGCACTTTTAAAAGCCAAGATCAAAACCATCGACAAGCAAATGGCAGTACAACGAGGCAATCGCGGGCAAATGGTGCGGGTTGCTCTAGTTGGGTATACCAATGTTGGAAAGTCTACCTTAATGAATGTCATCAGTAAAAGTGAAGTGTTTGCCGAAAACAAACTCTTCGCCACCCTTGATACGACCGTTAGAAAAGTGGTGATTAAAAATTTACCATTTTTGATGAGTGACACGGTAGGATTCATACGAAAATTGCCCACTCAACTTGTAGAAAGTTTTAAAAGTACCTTGGATGAAGTTAGGGAAGCTGATTTACTGTTACATGTAGTAGATATTTCCCATCCAAATTTTGAAGAGCACATTGAATCGGTAAATAAAATTTTGGATGAAATAGATAGTGCCGACAAACCAACCATTATGGTCTTCAACAAAATTGACGCCTACGAAGCGGAACCTTTTGATGACAATGATTTAGTTGCTGAACGCACCAAAGTAAACTATACTCTAGACGAGTGGAAAACCACTTGGATGAGCAAAATTGGAGACAATGCTTTATTCATTTCTGCCACTAACAAAGAGAATTTGGAAGATTTCCGGAAACGTGTGTATAATGAAGTAAGAAAGATTCACATTACCAGATTTCCTTACAACCATTTTCTTTATCCAGATTACGACGAAAATTACGAGGACACCACAGAATAAAAAAAGAGCGCTTATAAAAATAAGCGCTCTTTTCATTTTATATTGAACTCCCTTAGAATTTATAAGACAAGCCTAAAGTATAATAGCTTTGTAACTTATTATCTACATTATCAAAAGTAGGCTCAGTATCAACTAGTGGATCATATTGCTGCAACGCATAATTTAAGGCTTCCTGTTTGTTACCTCTTAACCCAAAGTCAAAGCCAATTCCAATATTCTTCCATAAGGTATAAGTGAAGGAATTGGTCCATGTCCAGTTGGACAAATCCGAACTTTTATAACTCAAAAAAGCTGAAAAGTTAGTTTTAAAATCTACAGGCCCAAGTTTTCTAGTATAATCAGCCACAATTTTAGAACCAAAAGACGATTCGAAAACCGTGTCCTCTTTACTGAACACTATATTGTAGTTTAAAGGATGAACCACCACAATCAAATCAGTAATCGGTGTCCAAGTAGCTCCAACCCCAAGATCCAAATATCCAGGATCATTAAAATTGTCCAAAATGGTAGTTCGATACTCCATCAAGGCAGAAGCTGCCAAATTTTTTGCAATCTTATATCCATATAAAGACGTCACATTAAAAACATCTGTCGTAGGCTGAAAACTATCATCATCTGTTGGATCATCTTTGTCATCAAGTTTTACCCATTTCAAATTAAGGTTTAAGGCATTTTTCCAAAAGTATTTCTCCCTATCTAAGTTGGCATAGGCATTTACTGTACCTCCAAAATTCCCTGAAGAGTTATTGGGCGTCCCTTGGGAATACCAGTTTTCAAAACTGGAAAGGCTTCCTCCTACAACACCAAACGCACCAATTTTCCAACCTGGAAAGGCATCAATTTGGGACTGCAATGCATCCACTCGCTTTTGAATATCGCTTATAGAATCTTTCTTAGCCTTTTGTTCCGCTTTCAATTCATCCAAGGTCTGGGCATTGGTAACCATAGCATAGGTTAACAATGCTAAAGAACACAGTAATTTCTTCATTTTGATTGTTTTATAAAAGGGTTTATACCCTACAAAAATAGGTTTTTTCTGAAACCCTCCTAGAATAAAAGCGCAGGAAGTCTATTTTTTATATAGCGGCACCGTAGAACAAGCCTCACCAAACATGATGGATTTGGCCACCCCATTCAACCTGGAAACCAATAAGGTATAAGCAGTTTCTGGAATAGGCTTATTGGAACAACCTTTAATGATAACAGGTTTATCGCGAAATTCTTCTACCTCCATTTGAGAAACGATCTCTTGAAAAATAGAGGTTTCCAAATCCTGAAGATTTCCAACAACCACCTTTTTAGCATATGAAGAAGCTTGCGTTGCAATCAACAAATAGGCCCAAGACGGAATAATGGCATCCACGGAACAATGCAAAGCCAAATAACCATCTTGATATTGGCTCCAATCGTGTTGCTTTACATGCTCACGGAAGTCCTTTTCCTTTAAAATCAACTCTTGGAATAACCAATCTTTGATATCAAAAAGCACGCGAGCGCCTTTAGGATAAAAGTCTTCCAAATCTATAGTTACCAATTTACTATTGGCTACGCGGTTAATTATTTCATCTGCCATAACGCAAAATTACATTTTTATTGATAGCCTTCAGCTTGCAGGGTAAACAATTCGGCATACAATTTTGGATGTGCCATGAGTTCTTCATGGGTGCCAATTTCCAACACACGGCCTTCTTCCAATACCAAAATTCTATCGGCCTGCCGTACGGTACTAAACCTATGCGAAATCAAAATACTGGTCTTTCCTTTGGTTAAGCCAATAAAACGCTCAAACACTTCACTCTCTGCTTTGGCATCCAAAGCCGAAGTAGGTTCATCCAAAATCATCACTTCCGCATTCTTCATATAGGCTCTTGCCAAGGCCACTTTTTGCCACTGCCCACCAGAAAGCTCCTGACCGCTCACAAAACGTTTCCCCAACTGTTGGTCGTAACCTTTGCTCAAAGCTTCCACCACTTCGTTTGCCAAACTTAATCGAGCTGCATTTTCAATCTTTTCTTGATTGCCAAGTTCCTTAATATCCCCTATGGCTATATTTTCTTTAATCGTGAATTCATATCTAAAGAAATCCTGAAAAATTACCCCAAAGAATTGCTGATAATCCGCCTTCTTAAACCTGTTAATATTCACACCGTCCAAAAGAATCTCTCCAGAAGTGGGCTCATAAAAGCGCAGCAACAATTTGGTAAGCGTCGTTTTTCCTGCCCCGTTTTGCCCAACAAAAGCTAGTTTTTCTCCTGCCTTTAAAGTGAAACTTACACCTTTTAAAATTTCATGTTCTGAATCTGGATAGGAAAAATAGACATTCCTAAATTCAAAACCTTGTTGAATATGTTTAGGAAGCGGCACATCTTCTTGAGTATTGGCATCTACTGAAATATCAATAAAATCGAAATAGTCCTTTAAATACAAGGCACTCTCCGAAATACGGGTAAATCTTGAAAAGAACTCCTGAAGATTCTTCATCAACCTATTAAAAGAGCCTGATAAAAAGGTTAATTCACCCAAAGTAATCACCCCTGACAACACACGATAGATGATAAACACATAGGCTGCGTAATAACTTATAGATCCCAAAACATTGAACAGAAATCCCAAAGCCGATCGTTTCACGGCCAAGGTTTTGTTGAGCTGATAGTACTCTTCGGAAAGATTTCGAAATCGATCTACGATAAAATCGGTAAGGCCGAACAATTTAATTTCTTTCGCCGTTTTATCATTGGCCCCTATAAACCGCAGATAGTCCAATTCCCGACGCTCGGAAGTCCAACTTCTAGCCAAAGAATACTGCTGTTGGCTAAACCTCACTTCATTAATAAAGGAAGGAATGATACTCAGAACCAACAAAATAATCAGATAGGGTTCAAAATACACAAGCCCTGCTACCAAAGTAGCAATGGAAATGGCGCTTTGTGCTTGTCCCAACACATTAGACATCAACCCTACCCTACCTGTAGTTTGGGTACGAGCACGTTCCAGTTTATCATAAAACTCCGAATCTTCAAGTAGGCTAATGGTTACCTGATTAGTCTTTTGTATGATCGTAACAGACGTTGCAATATTGTATTCATCCCCCAATAAACCATCGGTAAGGGAAATAGCCCTACTAATGAAATCTGATAGGATTACCAAGCCAAATTCAATAGCTACATAGGTCCACAATTGAGTATAATCGGTGGTTTCAATTGTCGTTTGGGAGATTATCTCATCAATAATCAATTTTCCCACCCATAAAATGACCACGGGAAGTAAGGCTCCTATCAAACGGCAAACAGCCGACAAGACAAAAAGCTTTTTGTTGACATTCCAAATTTCCCTAAAAAAACGCGGAATATACACCAAAGCATTAAAGGAAGACCTTATGCTGGTTTTGTCCTCATCCTTAATTGATTTGGGTCTATGTCTTGCCATTTGTGTAAATCTTGTTACAAAATAAGAAAAGGACTTAATTAAGTCCTTTTTAGTTATATGAATATTGAAATGCTACAGCATTCCCAATTCCAATTTTGCTTCTTCACTCATTAACTCTTGTGACCAAGGTGGGTCAAAAGTAATCTCTACCTCTGCAGACTTCACGTCGTTAAGAGATTTCACCTTTTCCTCAACTTCCAGAGGCAAGGTTTCTGCCACAGGACAGTTAGGAGTGGTAAGTGTCATAAGGATTTTAACATCGTAATCCTCATTCACAAAAACATCGTAAATCAACCCCAATTCGTAGATATCTACAGGAATTTCAGGGTCGAAAATAGTTTTTAAAACCCTTACAATTTTTTCTCCCAGGGCATTAGTATCTATGGTAGTATCGCTCATCTTAGTTTAACTGTGTTTGGTATGCTATAGCATACATTTTTAATTGTTTAATCATACTCACCAAACCATTGGCACGGGTTGGCGATAGATGTTCCTTCAAACCGATTTCATCTATAAAATCGGTATTGGCTGCAATAATATCCGAAGGGCTTTGGTTTGAAAACACCCTAATAAGGATGGCTATGATTCCTTTGGTGATGATAGCATCACTATCGGCGCTAAACACCACCTTTTCATCTTCCAATTGGGCATGTACCCAAACCTTACTTTGACAACCTTTAATGATATTGTCATCGGTTTTATATTGCTCATCGATTAATGGCAAGGTCTTGCCCAAATCGATCATATATTGATAACGTTCTTCCCAATCGTCAAACATTGAGAACTCGTCGATAATGTCATTTTGAATATCCTGTATACTCACGTCGTTTATTTTCATACAAAAATACAAAAGTTAGCCGTTATTCAACTTTTTCCGCCAAGGATAGTAATTGAAGAACAAGCGGTTCGATTTCTTTTGGAGGATTACCATGATCAAAAGAAGGACTATGGTACAAGGTTCCTTGATTAGTGATTTTCAGAACAGCAATCAAGGCTCCGTCATACTGATGTGCCTTGGAGGGTACTTCCAAATTTTGCAGTTCGTTTAAGTCTATTTTATCTACCAAGGCATAAATTGAAGCCAACTCTTGCGAGGTACACTCCACAACTTTTAGCTCTTGAGCTCTATCCAGTTGCACAGTCAACAAATCGCCTTCCAATACAATTCGTTTGTAAGCCCCTCGCGTCAACGCCGAATATTCAACAATGTACTGGTGCTTCTCTTGCTCTTGCAATTTGACTTCTTCATTTGCCTGCGCTTTGGTACCACAGCAGCTGTACAACACAAAAAGATTTAAAACTAACAATAGCTTATTCACAGATAACTAATTTTAAATTACGATAGAATGATTACAAAAAAGAAGCCAAATTGGTTATGATAACATCATTTTAGCCTTTTTAACCCCCGCTACCAAGGCATCGATTTCCTCCTTGGTATTATAAAAAGCGAAGGAAGCCCTCACCGTTCCAGGAATTTTAAAGTAATCCATAATCGGTTGTGCGCAATGATGTCCTGTACGGACTGCAATGCCCATTTTATCCAAAATAGTTCCCACATCATATGGGTGGATACCTTCCAAATTAAAGGAAATCACTGAAGTTTTCTCTTCGGAAGTTCCATAGATTTTTAAACCTTCAATTTCCAGCAATTTTTCAGTGGCGTACTCCAACAACTCATGTTCATAAGTGGCAATGTCATCAAAACCTATCGCGTTTAGATAGTCTATGGCCGCTCCAAAGGCAATCCCTCCACAAATATTTGGCGTCCCTGCTTCAAACTTATGAGGTAAGTCCGCATAAGTTGTTTTTTCAAAGGTCACCTCGGCAATCATCTCACCTCCTCCTTGATAAGGTGGTAATTTTTTCAGCCATTCTTCTTTTCCATACAGCATGCCCACTCCCGTTGGTCCGCACATTTTATGTCCCGAAGCCACATAAAAATCCACATCCAATTTTTGAACATCCGGTTTTATATGTGGACATGCCTGAGCACCATCAATCAAAACTGCTGCGCCTACCGCATGGGCTTTTTCAATAATGGTTTCAATAGGGTTGATAGTTCCCAAAGCATTGGAAATATGGTTAACAAACACCAATTTGGTGTTCGCACTTAAAAGTTCTTCAAAAGCACTCATCACCAAAGCGCCTTCATCATTCATAGGAATCACTTTCAAAGTAGCTCCAGTACGCTCACACAACATCTGCCAAGGCACAATATTACTGTGGTGCTCAAGGGCAGAGACAATAATTTCGTCTCCTTTCTTCAACAAGGCAGAAAATCCATTGGCCACCAAATTAATACCATGCGTGGTCCCTGAAGTAAAAATGATTTCATAGGGATGTTTGGCATTAAAATGTGTTTGAATGGTATGCCTCGCCTGCTCATATTTATCTGTTGCCTCTTGGCTCAAACTGTGCACTCCTCTGTGAATATTGGCATTGTAATGACTGTAATAATCAACAATAACATCAATCACCTGTTGCGGTGTTTGGGATGTGGCGGCATTATCAAAATACACCAAAGGTTTTCCATTCACCTGACGGTTAAGAATGGGAAAATCTTGTCTGATGGCTTCTACTTTAAACATGGTAATGATCTCTCTTTTTATAATAGCCCATAGGCTAACATTGACCCATTTCAACAAAAAAGGGAAGGGTTTTACATATTGGCCCTTCCCTTAATTTTTGTTTTATAAGTCAAATCCAATATTGACACCCAGTTTTTTGGCAATCAATTTTGTAATACGTTTTTTAATTTCAGGGATTTTAACGGAATCCAATACATTGTTACTGAAAGCGTACATCAACAGTGCACGAGCTTCCTTTTCTGGAATTCCTCTTGAACGCAAATAGAACATCGCGCTCTCGTCCAATGCTCCAATGGTACATCCATGCGAACACTTCACGTCATCTGCAAAAATCTCCAACTGTGGTTTGGTGTTGATAGTGGCCTTATCGCTCACCAAAATATTGTTGTTAGCCTGAAAAGCATTGGTTTTTTGCGCTTCTTTTTCAACAATCACCTTACCGTTGAACACCCCTGTAGCATTGTCGCCATAGATACCTTTATAATCTTGGTGGCTTTCACAATTTGGTTCAATATGGTGTACCAAAGTACTATGGTCTACATGTTGTTTGTCACCAATGATGGTCACTCCTTTTAGGGTAGAATCGATACGTTCTCCATGTTGGAAGAAATTAAGGTTGTTTCTTGTCAATTTCCCTCCAAATGAAAACGTATGCACCGACGCGTGACTCTCCTGTTTTTGCTTGATAAACGTATTGTCAATCAAAGACGCATTTTCATTGTCGTTCTGTAGTTTGTAATAATCTACAATTGCTCTTTTATTGGCAAAAATTTCAGTAACACTATTGGTCAACACAGGGTTGTCCGTCAAACTTTGGTGACGCTCGATAATTTGAACATGTGAATTTTCATCAACCACAATCAAGTTACGAGGTTGCAACATTAAAGCCGCTTCGTTACCAGTTGAAAAATGCACAATTTGAATAGGCTTTTCAACAATTTTATTCTTTGGAATATGAATATAGGCTCCTTCATTTGAAAAGGCCGTATTCAAAGACGTCATGCTATCATCTTTGGCTGCCTTGTTGAAATAATTTTCAATTACCAAGCGGTATTTTGGCTTGGTAATGGCAGACGACATCAAGCAAACATCTACACCTTCATGGGTAGTTTGTGATAAATGCGAAGAATACTTTCCATCGATAAAAATGATTTTATACGAATCGATATCATGAATCAAATACGGTTTGATATCCTTGTATTCTATCGCTTTTTCCCCTTTGGAAAACAGGCTGTAATCATGCTTTAAAACCGTGTTTAAAGACGTGTATTTCCAAGCCTCATCCTTTTTGGAAGGAAAGCCATTTTCCTCAAATATTTTTATAGCATTGTTTCTTATGGCATGCAAAGGTGAGTGATCCTCGAGGTTATCCTCAAATGCAAAGTAAGAAGCAACTAATTTTTCTTTTAAATCCATAGGTTCAATCTTCAATAATCAGTAAGAAAACAACGGTTTTCCAAGTTTAGGCGTTTACTTCTTCTTTGATCCAGTCGTACCCTTTTTCTTCCAATTCATGAGCCAATTCCTTGCCTCCTGATTTTACAATTCTACCTTTATATAATACATGCACATAATCTGGCACGATATAGTCCAACAAACGTTGGTAGTGCGTAATAACTACCACAGCATTGTCCTTGTTTTTTAATTTGTTCACCCCATTGGCAACAATACGAAGGGCGTCGATATCCAACCCTGAATCTGTTTCGTCTAGGATGGCCAATTTAGGCTCCAACATAGCCATTTGGAAAATTTCGTTACGTTTCTTCTCTCCTCCAGAAAACCCTTCGTTTAAGGAACGTGACAAGAATTTTCTATCGATTTCCAATAATTCGGATTTCTCACGAATCAATTTCAGCATTTCGTTGGCTGGCATTTCTTCCAAGCCTTTCGCCTTACGGGTTTCGTTGATGGCCGTTTTCATAAAGTTGGTCACCGAAACACCAGGAATTTCAACAGGATATTGAAAAGACAAAAAGATTCCCTTATGGGCACGCTCTTCCGCCGAAAGCTCGTCAATAGCTTCTCCTTCCAAAAGGATTTCGCCTTCTTCTACTTCATAATCTTCCTTCCCTGCAATAACCGAAGCCAAGGTACTTTTTCCAGAACCGTTAGGCCCCATGATGGCATGAACTTCACCAGGTTTTACTTCTAGGTTAATTCCTCTAAGAATTCCTTTATCCTCAACACTTGCGTGTAAATTGGTAATCTTTAACATACTTATTCTGCTCCTAATTTAATAACATCCTTTTCCTTGTTAGATGCCATAACTTTAATAATTTCTTTTATATCAAAACGGTTGTCCCAACCTTCTTCCCCTTCCGGTTTTGGAGTAATCACCCCTCTCACCTGAACAGTTACATAATCGGTTGGTTCTACCTTATAGGCCTTTGCCATATCATCCAACTCATGCATCTTCTCATTAATCACAACCGCATAAACCTCAGACGGCGTGTGCAACACAGCGGCATCGGCATAGTAAACAAACTCGCCGGTCATTTCCACATACCCGTCACTTTTTTGGGCAGTTTCGGTTACCACGTCTCCAGTTGCCTCAACAGGCTTTGATTCGTTTTTACAGCTTAAAGCCAATCCGGCTATACATAATAATGTGAAGATGTTTTTCATATATGAATTCACTTTTTGGATGTTACACTTTTAATTTCTAGTCTAATCTAATGCTTATCCTACGGAACCTTCCAAACTAATTTCCAATAGTTTTTGGGCCTCAACCGCAAACTCCATTGGCAATTTGTTCAACACCTCCTTACTGAATCCGTTTACGATAAGTGCAATCGCTTTTTCAGTGTCGATACCACGTTGGTTACAGTAAAAAATTTGGTCTTCACCAATTTTACTGGTTGTGGCCTCGTGCTCTATTTGAGCCGTTTTATTTTTAGCTTCGATGTATGGGAAGGTATGGGCGCCACACTCATTACCCATCAACAAGCTATCACATTGTGAAAAGTTTCTCGCGTTTTCTGCTCTTGAATGCACCTGAACCAAACCTCTATAGGAGTTTTGGGATTTTCCTGCAGAAATACCTTTGGAAATAATGGTAGACTTGGTATTCTTACCTAAGTGAATCATTTTCGTTCCAGTATCTGCCTGTTGGAAGTTATTGGTCACCGCAATAGAATAAAATTCTCCTACCGAATTATCCCCTTTCAATACACAACTTGGGTATTTCCAAGTCACGGCACTA
The DNA here is from genome assembly GCF_001975575.1 of Mangrovimonas sp. DI 80. Taxonomy (NCBI): domain Bacteria; kingdom Pseudomonadati; phylum Bacteroidota; class Flavobacteriia; order Flavobacteriales; family Flavobacteriaceae; genus Mangrovimonas; species Mangrovimonas sp. DI 80. The sequence continues at coordinate 616,198 of NZ_MSDT01000002.1, forward strand.
CCCGTTTCTACCTGCGTCCAAGAAATCTTGGCATTGGTTTCACACAATCCACGTTTGGTCACAAAATTGAAAACCCCTCCTTTTCCTTCGGAGTTTCCTGGATACCAGTTTTGCACTGTGGAATATTTGATTTCGGCATCGTCCATAGCAATCAATTCCACCACCGCAGCATGCAATTGGTTTTCGTCCCTACTTGGAGCGGTACATCCTTCCAAATAGCTTACGTAACTCCCCTCATCGGCAATGACCAAGGTACGTTCAAACTGCCCAGTTCCTGCTTGGTTAATTCTAAAATAGGTAGACAATTCCATTGGACACTTCACACCTTTTGGAATATAACAGAAACTACCATCACTAAACACAGCACTGTTCAATGCCGCATAAAAGTTATCCTTTTGTGGCACGACAGTTCCAATGTATTTTTTCACCAATTCTGGATGCTCTTGAATAGCTTCGGAAATGGAACAGAAGATAATTCCCTTTTCAGCCAACGTCTTTTTAAAAGTAGTCGCAACCGAAACGGAATCCACAACCACATCCATAGCAACACCCGCCAATTTCTTTTGCTCATCCAAAGAAATTCCCAACTTCTCAAACGTAGCCAACAACTCAGGATCTACTTCATCCAAGCTATTATATTTCGCCTTTTTGTTCGGGGCAGAATAATAGGAAATCGCCTGAAAATCTGGTTTTTCATAGTGAACATTGGCCCACTCTGGCTCTACCATATCTTCCCAAGCTCTAAACGCTTCCAACCGCCAATCGGTCATCCACTCTGGCTCTTCTTTCTTTTTGGAAATAGCCCTAATAATTTCCTCGTTCAATCCAACGGGAAAGGTTTCGGACTCTATGTCTGTATAAAAACCGTACTCGTATTCTTTGGTTTTTAACTCTTCTCTTAAATCGTCTTCAGTATACTTACTCATTCTCTTTACGCTTCAATTTACAGTGAAAACGACTCACCACAACCACAAGTTCTGTTAGCATTTGGGTTGTTGAATACAAAACCGCTTCCATTTAAACCTCCGGAATACTCCAAGGTGGTACCTATCAGGTATAAAAAACTCTTTTTATCCACGATGATTCTTACACCATTGTCCTCAAACACCTTATCATCGCCTTGCTGTTCCTTGTCAAACTTTAAGTCGTAAGACAGACCAGAACACCCTCCGCTTTTCACACCTACCCGAACAAAATCAGTAGCAGAATTATAGCCATCTTCAGCCATTAATTCCACAACTTTCTTTTTAGCCGCTTCTGATACTTTTATCATAATAATGTAGATTACATCTAAATAGACTGCAAATATACAATATAAGTAGGCTTAATCAAGCGAACCTAACATTATATTAGCAAATAGGTCTATAGAAACTATTGATGCCCTAGGGCGCTGTCCATTATCTTAAAAATGATTCCACAAATCATCCAATTATCCTTAAATTTGCAGCATGATAGAAGACAAGAATCAAGCCCGTACCCCACTTAGTGAACTTGGAGAATTTGGACTTATAGACCATTTAACCAAGAACTTTAAAATCACTCATGAATCTACCATCAAAGGCATTGGTGACGACGCCGCTGTTTGCGATTTTGGCAACCAGCAAGTAGTGATCACCACAGATTTATTGGTGGAAAATGTGCATTTCGACTTGAGCTATATGCCATTGAAGCACTTGGGATACAAATCCGTTATGGTGAATCTTTCCGATGTATATGCCATGAATGCCATGGCCAGTCAGATTACCGTGTCCATTGCTGTTTCCAACAGATTTCCTTTGGAAGCTTTGGAAGAATTATATGCCGGTATTGAAACGGCTGCCAAGATTTACGGGATTGATGTTGTGGGCGGAGATACGACGTCATCTACCAAAGGCCTGCTTATTTCAGTAACTGCTTTTGGAACTGCCAACAAAGAAGATATTGTATACCGCAGTGGCGCCAAACCGAACGACCTATTGGTAGTAACCGGAGATTTGGGAGGCGCCTATATGGGACTTCAAGTTTTGGAACGCGAAAAGAAAGTGTTTGAGGTGAACCCAAACAACCAACCAGATTTGGACGCTTACACTTATATTATTGAGCGACAACTGAAACCAGAAGCTAGAAAAGATATTGTTACATTATTGAAGGACTTGGATGTTAAACCAACTTCCATGATTGATATCAGCGATGGTTTGTCTTCAGAAATCATGCACTTATGCAAAAACAGTAAAGTGGGCGTAGAACTTTACGAAAACAAAATACCTTTAGATCCGCAGGTTATTTCTACCTGTGAGGAATTTGAAATTGACAGTACAACCATTGCCTTAAATGGCGGTGAGGATTACGAATTGTTGATGACGATTTCTCAAGAGGACTTTCCTAAAATTAAGGCCAATCCTAACCTGTCGATTATTGGCTATATAACCGAAGAAAGCCGTGGCATGCATTTAATCACGCGTGGAGAAGAGGCAATCCCTATTATTGCAAAGGGATGGAATGCTCTAAACAGTTAAGAACAGTGATGCTCTAATTTTCGCTTGGTCCTTTTTTCATAAAGTTGACCAAGCAATTCATTGATTTCCTTTCGGGTATCGGTCAATGGTGTCAGGGTACCAGTATCACTTGTTGTTACTTGTTTTTTACAGAACTTACACTCATACTCTTTCACATAGAGCGTAACCTCTTTTTTCATCACAAAATGATGATCGAAAAGTTTACAAATTAAAGTTTTCAAAGCGCTATTCAATTAATTATTAGGGACTCCTAACTTAGTAAAAAAATTGAATTGAGCAAGCACTTTAACGTTAATAAATTAACAGGTTTTTTCTTTCAAAAGAAGCAGATGAAATATCTAGCGAAAAATAACTGAATATCAGCAAAATAAAAGTTTAAATCGTTTTTCGGAAGAAGATTGAAAAACAACTAAAAGTTAAAAAGCAAAGAAAGAGTTTTCCTTAGTAAGCAGCAGATCCCAAAGTTTTAGACTGCATACGCATCATGCGTCTGGTATAAACTTGCTCCAATAAGCTATTTATCTCTTGATACTTAGGAGTGAGTTCTCTTAAATGCCCATCGCTATCGGTAGTGAGTTGTCTTTTGCAGCATTTACATGTATATTCCTTTACATGCATAGTTACCTTTTTGGTCACTTCATAATTATGGCCAAAAACACCACAATATAATTTAGCTGCTGAATTAGGGTTAGTTGTTTTTTTCATAATCGCTTAATTTGAGACAGTTAAACTTAATGAAAAAAACAAATTAAATTCGCTGAAATAACCTATTTTTCGATAAACTGCAATATTTTGTAATCCAATTCCTCTTTATCTTCAATATAGCTCATATGCCCATCCGGAAATTCAACCACTTCAATGCTTGAATTTGCCACATAAGCCATAACAGTTTCATAATCCAAAACAGGATCCTTCAAACCAATTACCAACAACTTTTTATAAGAACCATTTACAAATTGCACCCTCCTATCCTTCCTCACTTTCATACCTTCCAAAGCTGCCACTATTCCTTGCAACGGTGTTTTTAGTGCTTCGGCACGCACTTGAGCTATAGATTCAGACAAACGCTCTCTATTATCTTCCGCAAACAAATTGGCAATGGCCATGCTTACAAAAGACTTATAGTTTTGCTTGACAGCTTTTACCGCCCTACCCCTGTTCAACTGTCGTTCTTCACTATCTGCTTCAGCAGTTGAGTTCAGCAAGCACATTGCAGACACTTTATCAGGATACAAATCTGCCAAAGCCAACGCCACATAACCTCCCATGGAATGCCCAATGACCGTAGCCTCTGAAACACCCAGGTAATCCAGAACCGCACATACCATTTCGGCCATATCTTCCATAGTATGGATATAACCCAAACATTCCGTTTCACCATGGCCCAACAAATCAATAGCAATTACCTTACAAGTGGAATTTAAAGTTTTTGTGAGATGCTGCCACATCTTGGCATTCTCCAAAAACCCATGCAACAATACCACTGGCTTCCCTTCACCAGAAACTTCAAAATGCACAGAAATCTCCTTATATTGAATCGTCATATCTACAATAATTTAAATGCAAAGATAACCTTATTTCAAGTTGACTTACCAACACAATCACCCCTTCAACCTCTTAATTACAGAAAATGCCTTATCTATTAAATGATCCTCAATAAGCACCGTGAACTCGTTGGTAGTAGAAACCACCTCGTACAAGGAAATCCCTTCCCAAGCCAACCTCTTAAAAATTTGATAGTACAAACCAGTCACCCTAGAGTTGTCCTGCGGCAAACTGATGCTGATTGCCGACAATTGATCAACCATTCCTATTTGTTGTTCTTCACTAAAATACTCCACAACGTTAGATGCCTCAGAACTGGAAATGATAATATTACTTTCATGAATCCCCCTAGTGAAGGCATAAAAAATACTACTATTCAATCCAACATGCTCCAAAATCCTAGAGTGACTATGAATAAGCGTTTTGGAATTCTGAAAGGTAAAATCCGTTAAATTAGAACGTACGGTAATATCTCCCAAACCTTCCAAGACTTTTTTCAACTTCACAGAATTAGTCAAATTTTGCGGCGGACTATAGCGTCTCAACGCCATCATGATAGCACCTGACTTCACCGGCTTTTTCAGCATATCACTTACAGATGGTACCAATTCTTCAGCCAAGGCACTATAATTAATAATATTCCTTGCTAAGGCCTCTTCCAAAAAAGGTTGAGACACTAACAATTCACTGACACAGGAAGCAATAGTTTTCATTTTGTTAATTATTTAACGTGATGTGCAAATTTAGCATAATATTTTTATTTTCATTCTACAACAGCACTTTATAAATACCTTTGCCCCATCAAAAAAAGTATAAGACTATGTTAGTATTAAAGTTTGGAGGGACTTCAGTTGGTTCTGTAACCAACATGACCAATGTTAAAAATATCATTAACGATGGCAACAAAAAAGTTGTAGTGCTATCGGCCATGTCTGGAACAACCAATGCTTTGGTGGAAATTTCAGAAACTATAAAAGCCAACAACATCAGTGAAGCAAAGCAATTAATTGCTGCGCTAAATGACAAGTACCAAGATGTTATTGCCGAATTACTTCAAAACGACACCCTAGCCTCTGAAGCACAAGCTTACATACTTAGCGTCATAGAACTGCTTTTGTCTTGCACCGAAAAGAAACATAGCGAACTTCTATACAATATTATTGTATCGCAAGGTGAGTTGTTATCCACTTTCCTGTTCACACAATTCCTAAGACAAGAAGGTATCAACGCTCAATTGATTCCAGCTTTGGAATTCATGCGAATTGACAAAGCACACGAGCCAGATAACTTCTATATCAAACAAAACCTCAATAGAATTATAGGAGAACTTCCAGAAGCCGACATTTATATCACCCAAGGGTTTATTTGTCTCGATGCCGAAGGAGAAGTTGCCAACCTACAACGAGGCGGAAGCGATTATACCGCTACCATTATTGGTGCTGCCGTAAGAGCTGAAGAAGTTCAAATTTGGACTGATATTGATGGCTTCCACAACAACGACCCTCGATTTGTGCAGGACACCCACGCCATCTCAAACCTATCTTTTGACGAAGCTGCGGAATTAGCCTATTTTGGCGCAAAAATCCTGCACCCACAAACCGTAATGCCCGTACGAGATTTGGATATTCCGGTAAGATTAAAAAACACCATGGCACCTGCCGCTTACGGAACTTTAATTACAAATAAAATCCACGGTGAAGGCATCAAAGCCATCGCTGCTAAAGACGGAATTACCGCCATCAAAATCAAATCAGGCAGAATGTTGTTGGCACACGGTTTCTTGAAAAAAGTATTTGAAATTTTCGAGAAATACGAAACGTCCATCGACATGATTACTACTTCGGAAATTGCAGTATCCTTGACCATTGACGACACCACAAACCTATCTCATATTGTAGAGGAATTGGAAAAATTCTCTTCCGTGGAAGTAGACGAATACAGAACGATTGTATGTGCCGTTGGAAACAATATCGTATACCATCCGGATACGCCTAAATTGTTCCAAATCCTTCAGGATGTCAACATCAGAATGATTGCCTATGGTGGTAGCAACAATAACATTTCGTTACTGATCAATACCAGCGACAAGATAGAAACCCTAAGAAAACTAAACCGCTATATTTTTGAGACTGAAATGGTCGACTAACCAAATCTCAAAGCAAAAAAAGGACGTTTTTCAACGTCCTTTTTTTTATTTCAAATTATGAGCAATTATTGGTTCATCAAGTCTTCGATTTCCTCAGCTTTTATCGGAATATTAGCCATTAAGTTAAATGGTTCTCCACTTGGCTGCACTACCACATCATCTTCCAAACGTATTCCAAATCCTTCATCCGGAATATAAATTCCCGGCTCAACAGTAAACACCATATTTGGTTGCATAGGCTCAGTTAAAATACCATAATCATGCGTATCCAAACCAATATGGTGACTGGTACCGTGCATAAAGTATTTCTTATAAGCTGGCCAATCTGGGTTTTCATTTTGCACATCGGCTTTATCCAAAAGACCGAGTCCTAAAAGTTCTGAAGTCATCAATTTTCCAACCTCCACATGGTATTCCGCCCAAAGCGTTCCAGGCACCAATAATTTGGTCGCCTCATCCTTCACCTTCAAAACAGCATTGTAGACTTCCTTTTGTCTTTTGGTAAATTTCCCAGAAACAGGAATCGTCCTACTCAAGTCACTGGAATAATTAGCATATTCAGCAGCTACGTCAAACAAAATTAAATCCCCAGCTTTACACTTTTGGTTGTTCTCAACGTAGTGCAACACATTGGCATTGTTACCCGAAGCAATAATAGGCGTATACGCAAAACCTTTGGAACGGTTACGCAAAAACTCATGCATAAACTCAGCTTCAATTTCAAATTCCCAAACACCTGGTTTCACAAAATCCAAAACGCGACGGAATCCCTTTTCAGTAATATCGCAGGCCTTTTGCATCAAGGCAATTTCAACAGGATCTTTTACGGAACGTAAACGCTGCAAAATAGGATTGCTCTTGGCAACGCGGTGCGCAGGATATTTATCCTTAAGCCATTTGGCAAATCTAGCTTCGCGTGTTTCAGTTTCAACATTGGCCCTGTAATGTTCATTGGTGTTGATATACACCGTATCGCATTGGGTCATCAATTCAAACAACACTTTTTCCATGTCCTTCAACCAATACACCGTCTTAATTCCTGAAGTTTCAAACGCTTTTTCCTTGGTCAACTTTTCCCCTTCCCAAACTGCAATATGCTCATTGGTTTCTTTCAAAAACAACACTTCTCTGTTCTTAGGATTTGGACAATCTGGAAAGATTACCAAAACACTCTCCTCTTGATCAACCCCACTTAAATAAAAAATATCTCGGTGCTGCTCAAAAGGCATGGTGCTATCGGCACTAATTGGGTAAATATCATTGGAATTAAAAATCGCCAAACTTTTAGGCTCCATTTGAGCGGCAAAGTTTTTACGGTTTTTAATAAACAATTCGCGATCTATAGGTAAGTATTTCATAAAATAAAAATTTAGATAACAAAAGTAAATAGATTCTATCAGGATATCAACTTAATAAGCATTTGTTACAAATAGCAGTCTCTTAAGTCAACTCTCAAAAATTATACTATTTTTAAAGCTTTCGAGTTATATACAAAAAACCCCAATCTTATGAAATTTTTAAAACTTAGCATATTAGCTGTAATTACAATGATGCTATCCTGCAGCGAAGACCAAGACGACAACATCCAAAGTACTGAACCCAACCTAATTATTAAGTTGAAATTCGATCCTACCCAGGAACGTCTCAACAATTTAGGACAACCCGCCAGCATCCCAGAGGGCAATGCAGCCCAATCTCCAACCATCAGCCGAATGAGCGCCAATTACATTGAATTTGCCCCAGACCCTTATACGCCATTAGGAGAAGGGGAAGTCATTTTTATGGGCCCAGAAACCACGGCTGGAGGCGCCAATGCTATCGATTTTCAAAATGCTACGTTTGGCGCAGATGGCGATGTATTTTTGAGCATTCCCCTAAGCCAAGTTACTTCAGGAACTTACGAATGGGTGCGCGTATCCTTAGCCTACCAAGAAGGAGAGATTGATTTACTTGTAAATGGAGCAGAATACACAGGAACTTTGGCAAGTTTTGTAGGCTACAACACCTACATCACTTCCTTCAATTTGAACGGCAGTACTTTTGATATAAACGATAACCGTCTCCAAGGATTTTGGGCTTTTGAAGTAGAAGGCTACACCTCTGAAGGGCAAGCCCCAGAAGGAGCCACAACAGTCCCAAATCCATTGTTCGATTCCTCTCCTATTCCACAGGGATCTTGTGTAGTAACCGGTGAGTTTGAAGAAGGCTTCACCATAACCGGAAACGAAACACAAGATATTGAAGTTACCCTATCATTTTCCATCAATAACAGTTTTGAGTGGAACGAAGTAAATTTTGATGGAAAATATGAACCCGCAGCTGGCGAACAAGTGGTCGATATGGGCCTAAGAGGCTTAATCCCAACGGTATCAAATTAAGGGACTTTTCAATCTGTTTAAAATCATTCTAAATACTTAATTTAAACTACAGCCCTTTGCCTAAATCTCTTTTGAAGTGTATCTTTGTTCGATAAAAATTAACTTCAAAAAAATGAGCGGATTTCTTAAATCTTCGATAGGAAGAAAAGTGGCCATGGCACTTTCGGCCTTCTTCCTAATGTTTTTCTTAATAATTCATTTAGCGGTAAACATCACATCACTTTTTAGTCCTGATTTATTCAATGAATTATCACATTTCATGGGAACAAATCCTTTGGTGCAATTGGCCTTACAACCGGTATTGATATTTGGTGTTGTATTCCACTTTGTGATGGGGTTTGTATTGGAATTAAAAAACAGAAAAGCCATTGGCGTAAAATATGCACAAAACAATGGTGCGGCCAATTCCACTTGGATGAGCCGAAACATGATCATCAGTGGTGTTGTCGTGTTAGCATTTATTTTGCTTCACTTCATCGACTTCTGGATTCCTGAACTTAACGTAAAATACATCCATGGCGATATGTCTGGATTATTGCCAGATGGTGAAAGCTACCGTTATTTTGAAGAACTGCAACACAAATTTGTATCTCCTATCCGTGTAGGAGCCTATGTAATTGCTTTCGTGCTTTTAGGCTTACACTTGGCACATGGATTTACATCGGCCTTCCAATCTATGGGAGCGACTGCAGGACGTAAAAAAACGATGCAACAAATAGGGAAAGCGTACTCTGTAATTATCCCTCTAGGATTTATCATTATCGCTTTATTCCACCACTTTAACCATTAATCTTAAATACACAAATGGCTTTAGATTCAAAAGTACCAAAGGGTCCAATTAAAGATAAATGGACAGACTATAAAAATAAAATCAACTTGGTTAATCCTGCCAACAAACGTCACATTGATGTTATCGTGGTTGGAACAGGTTTAGCAGGAGGTTCTGCTGCAGCAACCTTAGCCGAATTAGGATATAACGTAAAGGCTTTTGCCTACCAAGATTCACCACGTCGTGCGCACTCCATTGCCGCACAAGGGGGGATTAATGCCGCCAAAAACTATCAAGGTGATGGTGACTCTACTTATAGATTATTTTACGACACCGTAAAAGGGGGCGATTACCGTTCTCGTGAAGCGAACGTATACCGTTTGGCCGAAGTATCAGCAAATATCATTGACCAATGTGTGGCGCAAGGGGTTCCTTTCGCTAGAGATTATGGTGGATTGTTGGACAACCGTTCGTTCGGTGGGGTTTTGGTATCCAGAACGTTTTACGCCAAAGGACAAACAGGACAACAGTTATTGCTAGGAGCTTACTCTGCCATGAACAGACAGATTGCTCGTGGGAAAATTGAAATGTTTAACAGACACGAAATGTTAGACGTGGTGATTGTAGACGGTAAGGCCAGAGGAATTATTGCCAGAAACCTTATTACCGGTGAAATAGAGCGCCACTCTGCACACGCGGTTGTAATTGCTTCTGGAGGTTACGGAAACGTATATTTCCTATCAACCAACGCTATGGGATCCAACGCTACGGCTGCTTGGAAAATCCACAAAAAAGGAGCGTATTTCGCAAACCCTTGTTTTACGCAAATCCACCCAACATGTATTCCTCGTTCAGGTGATTACCAATCTAAGTTGACCTTGATGTCGGAATCCCTGCGTAACGACGGACGTATTTGGGTACCTAAAAACATGGAAGATGTCATGGCCATTCGTGAAGGTCGCAAGAAGCCTACCGATTTATCGGAAGACGAAAGAGACTACTACTTAGAACGTCGTTATCCAGCTTTCGGAAACTTGGTGCCACGTGACGTAGCATCTCGTGCCGCAAAAGAGCGTTGTGATGCTGGTTACGGTGTAAATGCCACTGGAGAAGCCGTGTACTTGGATTTTGCTTCAGCTATAGAACGCTACGGTAAGGAGCAGGCTAAAATTCACAATATTGACAACCCAACAGCGGCTAAAATATACGAGTTAGGAAAAGGAATCGTAGAAGCTAAATACGGTAACTTATTCCAGATGTACGAAAAGATCGTTGACGAAGATCCGTACAAAACTCCAATGATGATTTACCCTGCAACCCACTATACCATGGGTGGTGTTTGGGTAGACTACAACTTGATGACGACCATTCCTGGATGTTACTGTATTGGGGAAGCCAACTTCTCAGATCACGGAGCAAACAGACTTGGAGCTTCAGCCTTAATGCAAGGTTTGGCTGATGGTTACTTCGTATTACCATACACGATTGGAGATTATTTGGCTGACGATATTCGTACCGGAAAAATCCCAACAGACTCTAAAGAGTTTGAAGAAGCTGAAAAAGCTGTTACAGACAGAATCAACTTCTTTATCAATAATAACGGAACCAAATCTGTAGACCACTTCCACAAACGTCTTGGTAAAGTAATGTGGGACAAAGTAGGGATGGCTCGTAACGAACAAGGTTTAAAAGAAGCCATGGCTGAAATTAAACAAATTCGTGAGGAATTCTGGAAAGACGTAAAAGTACCAGGAAACGCTAACGAAATGAACCCTGAGTTGGAAAAAGCAGGTCGTGTGGCCGATTTCTTGGAATTGGGTGAGTTGTTCGCTAAGGATGCCTTAATGAGAGAAGAGTCTTGTGGTGGTCACTTTAGAGAAGAATCTGTTGAAGAAAGCGGTGAGCAAAAAGGAGAAGCAAAACGTAACGATAAAGACTTCGCCTTTGTTGCAGCATGGGAATACAAAGGAGAACCAGCAGATGCAGTACTACATAAAGAAGAACTAGAATTTAAAGATATTGAACTAAAACAACGTTCATACAAATAAGATTGACATTATGAATTTAACACTTAAAATTTGGAGACAGAAAGACTCAAATGCAAAGGGTCAAATGGTCGATTATAAAGTTACTGATATTTCAGAGCATATGTCTTTTCTTGAAATGATGGATGTTTTGAACGAACAATTGGTAAACACCGGAGAGGAGCCAGTAGCCTTCGATCACGATTGTCGTGAGGGTATTTGCGGAATGTGTTCGCTCTACATTAATGGTGAAGCGCACGGTCCAGACCGTGGGGTTACTACCTGTCAATTGCACATGCGCATGTTCAAAGACGGTGACACCATTACCATCGAACCTTGGAGAGCTGCGGCATTCCCTGTAATTAAGGATTTAGTTGTAGACAGAACTTCTTTTGAGCGCATTCAGCAAGCTGGAGGGTACATCTCGGTAAACACGTCTGGAAATACGCAAGATGCGAACGCTATTCCTATTTCTAAGCATGCTGCCGATGAAGCCATGGACGCCGCCACCTGTATCGGGTGTGGTGCCTGTGTTGCCACTTGTAAAAACTCTTCTGCAATGTTATTCGTAGGGGCCAAGGTATCTCAATATGCCTTATTGCCACAAGGACAGGTAGAAGCAACAGACCGTGTATTGAACATGGTAAGACAAATGGATTTAGAAGGATTCGGAAACTGTACCAACACAGGAGCTTGTGAGATTGAATGTCCTAAAGGCATTTCATTAGAGAACATTGCTCGTATGAACAGAGAATTCTTAAAAGCTACTATAAAAGGATAAGCCTTTCATAGCGATTGATATTAAAAATCCTAAGCTGTACTGCTTAGGATTTTTTTTGTTTCTTTAGCATTCATTTACAACCCATGAAACAACCTACATCCTTCTATAAAACCCAATTAGAAAACCATCAAAATCACTTAAGGCAATTCAATAAAAAATTAGTAGCTTTAAGCTCTCTGCGCCTCACGGTCTTTTTGGTTGCTACCGCCTGCATTTACTTTACTTTCAGCACATGGCAAATAGCCTTGACAATAGGAGTTATAGGAACCATTCTATTTGTATTCCTGCTATCCAAATACACCGATTTAAAACGCCAGCGTACCTTAACCAAAGCCTTGATCAACATCAATGAAGCTGAATTGCAAATGCTCTCTGGCAACTATGACAAACAGCCTACTGGAGAAAAATTTCTAGATCCGCACCATGCCTATAGCCTAGATATAGACCTTTTTGGAAAAGGTTCCTTCTTCCAAACCATAAACCGCACTAAAACCAAGGAAGGCAAACAGTTTTTGGCCAATACCTTAACCACCAATAACATTGAAAACATCACCAAACGCCAAGAAGCCATTAAGGAACTCACCAAGCTCCCCGAATGGCGTCAAAACTTTGCGGCTTTAGCCTCCTTAATTCATGTGGAAACACCAAACAAGGACATCATTAATTGGCTTCAGCAATACAAACCCTTTGCAAACCAACTATTAAAATACCTTCCCATATCCTTTAGCATAGCATCCTTAGCGCTATTGGCATTAACGGTATTCAAGCTCATCCCCATGTCCATCAGTGGCTATTGGTTGTTATTAGGACTCATGATCACGGGACGTCATTTAAAGAAAATAAACATACTTGCCGCTCATACCGATAAAGTAAAAGACACGTTTCGTCAGTATGCACAATTATTGCAACAAATTGAAGCGCAAACGTTCCAATCGAAATGCCTTACCGAGAAACAAGAACAGATTCAATCCCATCATAAAAAGGCGTCGGACATATTTGGACAATTGTCTGGATACCTCGATGCTTTGGATAATAGAAACAATTTGATCTCCGCCATTTTTGGCAACGGTCTGTTCTTAACCGACCTCAAGCACAGTTACCATATTGAACATTGGATTGCAACTTATAAGGAAGTGACCAAAGAATGGTTCGACGTCGTTTCCTTTTTTGAAGCTTATAACTCTTTGGCCAATTACGCCTTTAATCAACCTGAGTTTGTGTACCCTAAAATTGTGCAGGACCAATCCCTTATCCATGCCACAGGTTTGGGCCACCCATTATTGGATGCCAACAAGCGCATCACAAGCGACCTCATCATTAACAACCAACAGTTTATTATTGTCACTGGCGCCAACATGGCGGGGAAAAGCACCTTTCTACGTACCGTCTCCCTGCACATCGTGATGGCCAATGTTGGGCTTCCGGTATGCGCCCAAGAAAGCAGCTATCACCCTATCAAGTTGATTACAAGCATGCGCACCACCGATTCCTTGACCGATGACAGCAGTTATTTCTTTTCAGAGTTGACCAGATTAAAATATATCGTAGACGCGATCCAAAACGAACCTTACTTCATAATCTTAGACGAAATCCTAAAAGGCACCAATAGCACCGATAAAGCCATAGGCTCCCGCAAGTTTGTAGAAAAACTCGTAGCCACCCATGCTACGGGCATCATTGCCACCCACGACTTAAGTTTATGTGAAATTGAGAAGGAATTGTCCCCCGTTGCCAACTATTACTTTGATGCCCAAATAGTGAATAACGAACTATTTTTCGATTATAAGCTCAAAAAAGGCATCTGCCAAAACATGAATGCCAGCTTCCTATTACAGAAAATGGGGATTGTGTAGTACACGTTTAATACAGCAATAATAAACTTTATTAAAAAATACATCCACCCATTACTAAAATACTTTAAAACCTACTTCCGGCAAAGCCGGAACAACCTGTCGTAAGTCTAGGAAGAGGGCTCTGTTAAAAATGTTCGAAGCCTTGGAGAACATTTAGGAATCCTCTTCCGGTTGTGTTGGTACAACACAAAGACCTATTGACAGGGCGTCTTTTCTTTTGATTCGTTTTCTTTGGACGAGCAAAGAAAATGAACAGGCATCCTACAAAAACGAACCACACAAAATCCCTTTCAACCTACCCCAAGATTTCGTACTTTTAAACGATGACCCATGAATTCAAAAACATCCTAGAACAGACCCATAGCAATCAAAAAAGGCACCTAAAACACGTCTTAGCAACCGTGGTGGCTCTAGACGGCTCCTCTTACAGGAAACCCGGCGTACAGATGCTCATTGATGAAAACGGCCATATCACAGGTGCCGTCAGTGGTGGCTGTGTGGAAAAGGAAGTCGTGCTGCAATCGCTATCGGTGTTTAAGAAGGGAATGCCCAAAGTGATGACCTATGACGGCCGCTACCGATTGGGTTGTGAAGGCACTCTTTTCATTCTTTTGGAACCCTTTAGCATCACAGAAGCAGCTTTTAAAACCATACAAAAAGAACTATCAACACGTAGGCCCATGCAATGGACTTCCTATTTTCAAAAGGAAGACAAAACAGATGCCTCGTTTGGTTCGGTGTTAAGGCTTGAAGATGGTACGCACATAAGGTTTAGGACGGACGTAGATGAAGTGAGCTTACAAACTGACAACCTCAGCTTTCAACAAGAGTTTACCCCTCTCTCCCGTTTGATTATTATTGGTGCCGAACACGATGCCGTACAGCTTTGTAAAGCAGCTGCCCAATTGGGTTGGGAAGTCCTTTTAATAGCCTCCCCTAACGACCCCAAGAACGACATAGATTTTCAAGGCGTTTCCAACATATACCACCTCAACCCAGAGCAGCAATGGCCCCTGCCTATCGATGCGCATACGGCCATTGTGCTCATGACCCACAACTATGCCCGCGATCTGCATTTTGTGTTACAGCTGTCCCAAACCCGACCTTTTTATATCGGCATTTTGGGCTCCCATCATCGTAAGGAAAAGCTACTCAATGAACTCATAGAACGTCAACCCGATATCGATTCGGAGTTTTTGGACACTATCTTTAGTCCTGCTGGCATTGCCATTGGTGCCATCACCCCGCAGGAAATTGCCCTTTCCATTCTAAGCGAAATCATTGCAGTAAAGCGCCATCGGGAAGTGCCCTCCCTTCGCTCCTATCTCCCGAATATCCATCCTTAACACTACAAGATCTATGTCACACAGTGCCATCATCGTTTTAGCTGCAGGAGAAGGAAGCCGCATGCAGCAAATCAAACAATTGTTGCCCTACAAAAGCACGACGCTTTTAGAACATGCCCTTACGACCGCGCTTAGCACTCAAACCAATCACACCTTTTGTGTATTGGGCGCCCATAGCCTAGAGATCTTAGAGCATGGGCTTCCGAATAACGTCATACCTATAGAAAACATACATTGGAAAGAAGGTATGGGAAGCAGCATTGCAGTAGCTATAAAGTATCTGTCACAATACTTGCCAACAGTCAGCAATGTACTCTTCACTTTAGCGGACCAACCCTTGGTCACCACCGACTATTTAAATTTAATGCTGAAAACGTCACAAGAGCATCCTTCCTCCATTATAGCTACCAACTACGGAACTTCCATAGGCGTTCCTGCCCTATTCCCGAAGCGCTATTTTGAAATGCTAAAGTCATTACAAGGAGAAACCGGTGCCAAAAGCATTCTTAAGGAACACCAATCGGAAGTGATTGCAGTGACACCCAACTTCGAGAATTTGGATGTAGACACGCCAAAAGCCTATCAAAAGATTTTAAAACTGTAAACTAGCCCACAAATTTAGGCTGTTGTGGCACCACCATATAGGGTTGCCTGTAGTAACGTGTGCCCGTAGCTTTGTAAAGCGCATTGGCCAAAGCTCCCGCCACAGGAGGCAACGAAGGCTCTCCAAGGCCTGTAGGTGCCATACCATTGTCCACAAAAAACACGGCTATTTCCAAAGGCGCCTCATTGTTTCTAATAAGATGATACCCATCAAAGTTTTGCTGTTGTGTGGCCCCTTTTTCAAAAGTCAACTGGCTATACATACAATGGCCTATGCCGTCAATGATACCTCCCTCAATCTGGTTAATGGCCCCTTCCTTGTTCACCACAATCCCACAATCTACCGCGCACCACACTTTTTTAATGCGAATATTGGCATCGTCCACCTTTTCCAAATCGAATACTTGGGCCACATAAGAATTATGCGAATAATAGGCCGCTACCCCACGGTACACATTGGGCAATTTAGTACCCCAATTGCTCTTTTCGCGTACCAATTTCAGGACGCCTGCATAGCGCTCAGGATCGTAATCATTACGTTCACCCACCGGATTTTTGATGGCTCTATCAAATAACTGTAACCTAAACTCGATAGGATCTTTCCCCGTAGCTTCCGCCACTTCATCCAAAAAGGACTGTTCAGCTCCCGCCACAAAATTGGACCTTGGTGCTCGCCAAGCCCCGGTAGAAATATTGGTATCAATACCATAATGCGTGGCCTTGTAATTCTCTACCGTACCTGCCGGAAACCTATCCGGAAACAAGGGACTCGAAGGAATCCCAGATCCCTTCACCTCAAAAGCGGTTAGATTCCCCTTCTTGTCCAAAGCGGCTCGGTATTGTATGTGATACGACGGACGGTAGGTTCCCTGCGTCATATCATCTTCTCGGGTATAGATTAATTTTATAGGGCCACCATAAGCTTTAGAAATAGCGGCCGCCTCCAAACCAAAGTTCCCGTAAAGGCGTCTTCCAAAGCCGCCACCCATACGGGTCATATCTACAAAAATCTTGGACTCTGGCATGTTCAACAACATTGCAGCCGATTGCCGCAACTGTTCTGGGGTTTGTATCGGGCCAATCAATCGTGCCTTATCTGCGGAAACATCCGCAAAAAAGTTCATGGGTTCCATAGTATTATGGGCCAAAAAAGCGCCAGTATATCCACGTTCCACCACCTTATCTGCCGAAGCAAATACCCCATCGGGGTCGCCATCTTTACGGCCTACCTCTCCTTCACTCTTATCAAATACATTGCTAAAACTGTCCAAATGTGCCGAAGTGGCTTCCAAAGTGCTTACGGTTTTCCAACGTACCTCGAGGGCTTCTTTGGCTTTCATCACCTGCCAAGTGCTGTCGCCTACCACTACCAAGAGCTCATTAAAGGCATTCACATCAGACCACTGTGGCTTATCCAAAGCCGTATTCACGGTAAATATCTTTTTAATTCCCGGCATACTCTTGGCCTTGTCGGCATTAAAGCCATCCAACTGCATTCCAAAAGCGGGCGGATGCACAATCATGGCAATGGCCGTGCCCTTTTCCATATAATCCAAACCAAACAGGGGCTTCCCAGTAACAATGCCCTTGCCGTCCACGTTCTTCACAAAAGTCCCAATCAACTTAAAATCTTTAGGGTCTTTTAGCGGCACCTCTTCGGGTACTTCAATGGTGGCTGCTTCCTGCAAGAGGTCTTTATAGGCAATACTTTTTCCGCTAGGCAAATGTTTTACCATACCCTTATCGGTCACCAATTCATCGGGAGACATGTTCCATAGTTTGGCTGCCGAAGCCAGCATTAAATATCGCGCGGTAGCCCCCGCCATGCGCAGGCTATCCCAACCTTGACGGATGGATTGACTCCCTCCCGCCAATTGGCGTGTGTATTTTTCGGTGTCCAAGGGCGCCTGTTTTACCTGAACTTGGTCCCAGTCCACATCCAGTTCCTCGGCCACAATAAGCGGCATCGAGGTCTTGACGTTCTGTCCTATTTCGGGGTTGGGTGACATGATGGTCACTGTCCCGTCTTCATTCATCCTAATAAACGCGTTGATATTGAAGAGGCCCTCAACCGCTTCGGCATTGCTGCTACTGTGCGCCAAGCCCGAAAGCCAACTGAACTGCAGCATCAAACCGGCCCCACCCACCGCGGAAACCTTTAAAAACGAACGTCTATTGAAATGGGTTTTAATATGTGTCATGGCTGCTTATAGTTCTTTGGCGGCCATGGCAACGGCCTTATTGATTCTGGTATAGGTGCCGCAACGGCACAGATTGCCCGTCATGGCATTGCGAATATCGTCTTCGGAAGGATTGGGATTGCGCTCCAATAGGGCGGCAGCACTCATAATCTGCCCTGCTTGGCAGTAGCCACATTGGGCCACATCTACTTCCAACCAAGCCTTTTGTACCGGGTGCGTACCATCTTTGGAAAGTCCTTCGATGGTGGTAAGCTTCATGCCCTCATTGGCCACAGCACTAACCGGCAAGGAACACGAGCGTATCGCGTTACCGTTTAAGTGAATGGTGCAGGCCCCGCACTGCCCAATGCCGCAGCCGTACTTGGTACCCACCAATTGCAAATGGTCTCTCAAGACCCAAAGTACGGGGGTGTCGGCGTCCACATCAACCTGATGTATGGCCCCATTTATGTGCAAGCTGTATTGTGGCATAGTGTGCAGTTTAGTGATTGCTAAAGAATTAAAGTTATAAAAATTTTAACGGTTTTTAGGAAGCCTTAGCAGAATTTTAACGAATGGTAACATTGTTCGGCAATGTAGATTTACATTGAGGAATGTAGGCTTTACGAAAGTTAATATGTCTTCCTACTGCCCTTTCTTCCAGCCAATACCTGTCTAGCGGCTTCATGAGCTTCGGGTAATCTACAGGAATCGTTCATGATGCGGCGTAATTCACCATTGGTTCTGTTGGCAAACTTTCCCATTAAATACCTTACGCGTTCATCGTCCAAAAACAGGTACCGATTCACTTTTCCGGTCCTCCCTCTATACCCCTCCTTAGTACTTTGGTTGGGATGCAACTCCAAACGCACTTGCAGATAAAACAAAAAGGACAAGAGTAAAAACACACCAATCCCCAAAGGAATTAAACGATCGGAATTAGCGGAATCCAACCAGTCCTCAGTTCCTTTAAGTACCGCAACAAACACCACCACACAACTCATGAAAAACACATCCAAAGAAGCTTTTTGCAATTTCAAAAAAGTGTTGCAAGAAGGACATTGCAACCTAATTTTGGGATCGTGAAGAAACCATGTAGGCATCAAACCAATACTGTGGTTGCAATTGGGGCATCTGGCCATAAAAGGGGTTAAGCAAGCGCCCATAAGACGCGGTTGGTTTGTAATTATAGGGCAATATAACCATTTTTTCAACACTTAAAATTCCAGAATTTAAGCGCATCTCTGCACCCCAACAATGCCCTCCATCAATCCATACAAACTAAACCCTTGTTAAGGCTTGGCTTGTCTTTGGTTCGTATTTCCCTCGAGGGTGCTTCTGTAGAATGGTTTGGAGGGAAATGTGGTTTAAAAACCCACTTCCGCCATGGGCGGAAAAACCTGTCATTAGCATAGAGAGCAAATTCCGTTAAGAACTTGGGAAGCCTTGGACCAAGTTTAGGAATTTGTGAACGGTTTTGGGATTCTGGAAGAAGCACAAAAATGCCTACTGACAGGGCGTCTTTTCTTTTGGTTCGTTTTCTTTGGACGAGCAAAGAAAATGAACAGAAGCAATATGAAAACTTCTATAATCTCTACAAAACAAAAAAGCCAAACATAAGTTCGGCTTTCACTTGGTCGGGATGACTGGATTCGAACCAGCGACCCCTAGCACCCCATGCTAGTACGCTACCAGGCTGCGCTACATCCCGTTGTGACCTGTTGATTTTGAAATCAGCGACCAAAAATAATCAACTGCCCCTTCTCTTCAAAACATAAAATCATCAAAATTTATTACATTTAATAGCGAAACCCTTGTAACCAATCCTTTGCGGCCTATGAAAACCCTTTATGCAAGCCTCCTTTATTGCCTTTTCCTTACTTGCCATGCCCTAATGGCGCAGGACTATCCCACCAACAACGACATCCATAAACGCCTTCAGGCCATTGCCAAATCCAGCAAGAATGCCAACCTAAGTTCCTTGGGAAAAACCGAGGGCAACCAAGATATCTGGCTGTTGACATTGGGAAGCGACAACGAAGACCAAAAACCGGGCATTGTCATAGTGGGCGGTACCGAGGGCCCTCATGTGCTTGGGGTAGAATTGGCCCTTCAGTTTGCCGAACGCTTATTGGCAGACCATCCAAACGTTTTGGAGCACACCACCTTTTATGTGTTCCCCAACATGTCGCCAGATGCCTATGCACAGTACCACGCTGCCCTAAAATATGAGCGCTTGGGCAATGCCGTAACATCAGACCACGACCGCGATGGCAGCAAGGGCGAAGACCCTTATGAGGATTTGAATGGGGATGGCCTCATCACCCAAATGCGTGTAAAGAGCGCCTTGGGTACTTACATTCCCGCTGCGGAAGACAACCGCATGTTGGTAAAGGCCGACCGGGCCAAAGGTGAAGCGGGAACCTATTTGGTCTACACCGAAGGGATTGACAACGACAAGGACCACCAATGGAACGAAGACCCTGCCGAGGGCATTGCCTTCAACAAAACCTTCACCTATAAATTCCCCATATTTGAACCCTTTGCAGGCGATTACGCCGCTTCGCAAAAGGAAACCCGCTACTTTATAGACTACCTCTTTACCCAGCCCAACATTTATGCCTTTATCTGTTTTGGGCCCCAAAACAACCTGTCTACCCCACTAGCTTATAACAAACAGGGCAATGACAAAAAAATTATAAGCTCCATTTTGGAAGAAGATGCTACCGTGAATAAAATGGTGTCCGACCTATACAATGCCAATGTGAAGGCGAAGCCTTATAAACAGACCAATCAAGGCACTGGTGGCGACCTGTTTCAATGGGCCTATTTTCACTTCGGAAGGTTTAGTTTCAGCACTCCCGCATGGTGGATTCCAGAAATAAAAACCGAAGCTAAAGAGGGCGGGGATTCCAAAGAGAAAAAAGACAAAGACGACGCACTGCCTTATGAAGTGAACGTCATGAAGTGGGTCGAACAGGAAGGGCTCCAGGAACTATTTGTGCCTTGGCACCCCATTACCCACCCCGACTTCCCCAACCAAACTGTGGAAGTAGGCGGACTAAAACCCTTTGCTACCACCACACCTCCCTTTAGAATGGTAGATAGCATAGCCATAAGCCATACCAATTTTATTGTGGAATTTACCAAACTTCAGCCCAAACTGGAATGGCACAATGTACGCACCCAAAAACTGGATGGCGGCTTGGTACGCATCACTGCCGACCTCTACAACAATGCGCCACTGCCCACCCACTCACAATTGGGTTCAAAATCCAGATGGCTACAAAAGCTAAAGGTAAGCATCAGCAAACCCCAAGAACAATTGGTAGCGGGCAATCCTACACAGCTTATAGACCATCTTAAGGCCTATGAAAAAAAGACCCTAACCTGGATTGTTAAGGGCTCAGGAAATGTCACCCTTACAGCAGGAGCCCCACATACAGCATACGCAACCAATGCCTTAAAACTTTAAAAGATGAAGACCATAGTTCGTAACACCCTTAGCATTGTTTTATGTCTGGCAGCCCTGCAGTACGGGCAAGCACAGGAAAAGTTTTTTAGGGCCATTGGCACACCCCATAAGCCCAAAGTACAGGTAAGCTGGAACCGCTACTACACCTATGAGGGCCTTAGGGACATTATGCAACAGATAGCACAGGCCTATCCAGATTTGGCAAAATTGCACAGTATTGGCAAGTCCTACCAAGGCAGGGACATGTTGATGTTGACCATTTCCGATTTTAAAACAGGGGACCCCGATACAAAACCAGCCATGTATATAGACGGGAACATCCATTCCAACGAAATACAGGGGGCTGAATTTTCACTCTATACCGCTTGGTACCTCACCGAAATGTTTGGCGAATTGGACTTTATCAACCAACTGCTCAAGGACAAAACCTTTTACATCATCCCAACCATCAATCCCGATGCGCGGAATAACTTCATGAATGAACCCAACACACCACATTCGCCCCGTTCAGGAATGATTGTGTTGGACAATGATTTGGACGGACAAGCAGGAGAGGATGGTTATGACGATCTCAATGGAGACAACCACATTACCTATATGATTCGCAAATCGCCCGATGGCAATTATATTAAAGACCCTCTCAATCCAAAACACCTAATAAAGGTAGAACCCGAGCAACGCGGGGAATACGAATTTCTAGGCTATGAGGGACTGGATAACGACGGCGATGGCGATGTTAACGAAGATGGCATTGGTTATTACGACCCGAATAGGGATTGGGGCTGGAACTGGCAACCAGACTATATCCAACGGGGTGCCTATAAGTATCCTTTCAGCCTTCCTGAAAGCCGCAGTATTATGGAATTTGTCATGTCCCATCCCAATATTGCAGGGGCACAGACCTACCACAACTATGGTGGTATGATTTTAAGGGGCCCAGGAGCCGAAGAAGATTTGGATACTTATAACAAATCGGACGTGAAAATCTACGATGCCATTGCCCATAAAGGCGAGGAAATCATTACCGGTTATAAATATCTGGTAGTATACAAAGACCTCTACTCGGTATTCGGTGGCGAGTTGGATTGGTTTTACGGCGGCAGGGGAATCTTCTGCTATTCCAACGAGCTCATGAACTCTTACTTATATTTCCATAAAAACGAAGGTCGCGGTAACCGAGAGGAAGAATTAAAAGCGGACCAATACTTAACTTTCGGCGATGCCTTTGTAGATTGGAAAGAATACCAACACCCCCAATATGGCACCATAGAAATTGGCGGTTTTAAAAAGAACTTTGGCAGGGCACACCCAGGTTTCCTAATGGAACAGGATGCCCATAGGAATATGGCCTTCACCATTTACCATGCTTATCACACCCCGAAATTAAGCGTGACGGACGTGGCAGAAAAAAGCTTGGGCAATGGTTTAAGGGAAATTACCGCCACTATATATAACGAGCGCCTCATCCCTACCCACTCCAGCCAAGACCTAAAGTATAATATTGAGCGCCCAGATTGGGTAAGTATTGATAAGGTAAACGTGGTGGCCGGTATGGTAGTAGTCGACGAAGATTTCAACAAGGTCACCGAGCAAGTGGAGCATCCGGAAAAAATCAAGGTAAGCAACATCCCAGGAATGGAAACCGTTAAAGTACGTTGGATTGTTTCCGGCAACGGCAACTACCGTATTAATGTTAATTCTGCCAAAGGAGGCCTTGCGGAGTGGGTGAAATAAACCAATAATATAGTATTAGGACACCCCTGCCCAAATATCCATAGCGCTAATTTGTGCCTTATAAGCTTTAGGAAGCAATACGCTCTTGATAAGTCCATCTACATGTAGATGTCTACTGAATTGGTATATAGGCACTGCAGGTCTTAACCAAGCAATATCCCTGAACCCTAATAACTGTTTCACCTGAGTAGGCACTACCAACTTTTGGGCTTCCAACAAAACTTGATATCTGAAATTGCCCAAGTGTTTGCGGTACTGCATAAACAGATCCTTAGTGTAGCTACTTTGTTGTAGATCGTTTTTTAAATGTTCTTCCCGCACGGGCAACCAAGCCTTATAATTGGGCGGCAGTTCCTTAAGCCCCATACGCAGGCCTACCCTATAAAATACGTTATACACCTCTTCCTGTTCCTCGGGTGTTAAGGGCCGCTCCAACAGCTCATAGGCCGCAATAGAATAATAGATGAGCATAAACAGCACATCCCGATAGGCCCAATCTGGAATAGTATCGCCACGGCTTTGCTCCACCGCTGTGTGGATGTTCCTCATGGTATCAATAGCACGGTGCGCCTCAGGCGTTGAAGAAAACACAATGTTACGGGCATAGGCCACCGTAGAAAACAACCGCCCCAAAGGGTCCTGTGGCAACTTCCCCGTAAAGTACAGCCAATCCACCGCCTTGTTCAAGGCAAACTCAGCAGAGGCTCCCGCAAAAATAAATAGTATGGTATCGCTCTTGCCCCAGATACGCCGCACCACCGATGCTTTTGAAACGAAATAGTCCATAGCCTTGTGTTGAGACTCTAAGGTACGGAATATTGGAAAGAGAATTGGATAACAAGCAAGTCCAAAAAGTAAGAAACCCCATCTAAACAGCTCACTTAAATTCCATCAGAAGCCAAAAATTAAGAAATAGCGCCTCAGGATGCCAATGATTTCAAACACCTCAAAAGAGCTTTCAGTCTTAAACCCTGCAGCGCTATGATACTTCCGGAATCTTCTCCACCACCAATAGAGAACCTTTGGTATCAAAATAGCTAACGTTCATCTCTATCATATGGGTCGTCCACTTGTAAACTCCCGCAGCGGCCGCCTGCTCGCAAAAGGTAGGATAATCTGTTTGCCCCTGCTGATGGATCTTCAGTGCTTGTTTCAAAGCTTCTGAAGAACTTGCCTCACTCACCGGTAGCTCAGGATATTTGGAACACGCATCAAGCGTAAACTCCTGTAACCCGTAATATATGGTACGCCCATCTGTCACAAAATTATCGTAGTGCGTCACCCCAATGGCCTTGAGGTCCTGTACAAATTGCGGAAAGTCGGCCCCACTTTTAACCTTTCCAAAGGCTTCATGAATTTGTTCTATTGTAAACATTTCAGTATCTCATTAAATATTATTAAGGAAACTTATTCTATCCCAAACAATCAGGCGCGGTTCAAATACTCCTATAAAATATTTGGGAAACGAAACAGTCTGTGAACCTTACACTAATTTAAGAAATTTGAATTGAAGAAATTTAAGAAGGGAGGAGTCTTTATAAACGAATCTAAAAACAAAAAAGCCATCATTTCTGATGGCTTTCTCTAAGCTTGCTCCCCCTCTTGGGCTCGAACCAAGGACCCTTTGATTAACAGTCAAATGCTCTAACCAACTGAGCTAAGGAGGAGTGTTATTCGCTTTGCGAGTGCAAATATAAGAGGTTTTTTTTGATTCGCGCAAACTTTTTTTAAAAAATTTTTATTTAAATATCGCTTTAAAAAGATCGTTCCCATTCGCGAATAAAACCAGCGCTATAAGTATAAAGAAACCAACCATTTGCGCACGCTCCAAGAATTTTTCGCTTGGCGCTCTCCCTGAAACCATTTCGTACAACAAAAACATCACATGCCCTCCATCCAAGGCTGGAATTGGTAATAAATTCAAAACACCAAGCATAATGGATAGGAATGCGGTCAAGGCCCAAAAGTCCTGCCAGCTCCAAGTATCCGGGAATACATCATAAATAGCCTTAAAGCCTCCTACACCTTTATAGGCACCTGTTTTAGGATTGAAAATCTTTTTCAATTGCTCGCCATAGCCAGAGATTTGGTCCTTGAACTTTGTAAACCCTACACCAAAGCTCTCTCCAAAACCATATTCTTTTTTAATGATATGGTAATAACCTGCCGCTTCAATATCACTTAAATCCCCTCCTGCCAAGATTTCCATCTTACCTTCAGGACTAATTTGTAATTGCTTCTGGATAGTTTTCCCTTCACGCAACACATCGGCGGTAACAGTTTGTCCTTTAAACTGACCTGCCACACTTTCAATCTGGTCATAATACTTTAATGGGACCCCATTCAATTCGGTAATGATATCCTTTGGCAATAATCCGGCTCCCTTATTAATGGAAGTATCCGGCAATTTCCCTACCACAAACGGAAAACGCAAACCAAAAAAGCTCTTGCTTTCCCCATCGCTAAGTTTTCCTAAAAAATCTTCTGGCAAGGCCACTTCTTTCGTTTGCCCATTTCTTTCAATGGTCAAAGTTTCTGCGGAAATCACTTTTCTACGTATTTCAGACACATATTGTATAGGCTCCCCATTTATAGCGACTACCTTATCTCCTGTCTCTATTCCCAAATCCGTCAAGATTGGATTGGTCACCACATAGCCGTCCTGTACACTCTTGGCATCGATATCTATATCACCAAAGGCAAAGGACAAAAACACATAAATGACATAGGCCAAAATAAAGTTCACGGTCACACCGCCCAACATGATGATCAAACGCTGCCATGCCGGTTTACTTCGGAACTCCCATGGCTGTGGCTCCTGTGCCATTTGTTCGGTATCCATACTTTCGTCTATCATACCGGCAATCTTTACATAGCCACCCAAAGGCAACCAGCCAATACCATAGACGGTTTCGCCTATTTTCTTTTTAAACAGTGAAAATTTTATATCGAAGAAGAGGTAGAATTTCTCTACGCGAGTCTTAAATAATTTAGCTGGGATAAAATGCCCTAACTCATGAAGTACGATAAGTAGGGATAAACTCAATAAAAATTGAGAGATCTTGATAACAAATTCCATGTATGTCTATAAAAATTTAAGGAACAAAAATAGTCTTTTAGTGCTATTTAGAAAATTCAGTAGGGGTTTCACTAGTTTTTTAACACCGATTTATTAATGATGCCTTTATTAGTCGTGAGTTTCACAAAAAACATACCAACACTATAAGGTGTCAGGTCAATGCTGGATGTTTCAGCACTCTTTAAGACCAATTGCCCTAACGGATTGTATACATCCACCTGCTCAACAACAACATTATCAGGTTTTTCAATATACAAAACCGCATTGGTTGGATTAGGATATAAACGCAATTGCGATGCCAATGCCAAATCGGCAACACCCAGGGTGACATTATCGTTTTTACTGATCAGGTCCGATTCCGGATCAAACAGCACTTCGCTTACGGTAAAGTCAACCAATTCCGTAAATACTTGCCCATCACTGGTATTATCCAGCACCAAATCCAAGACTTCTCCTTGTGTACCTATCAATCGGACGGGCACTGGCGCTTCAAAAAAGGACACACTAGGGTCGCTTTGAATTTGATTGACTTCTATTTCGAATGTTGTCTCAGTCGGTTGGGAACAATTTAAAGTATAGGTAGGATACCCTTCATTATACACCCAGTCGTCAAAGAACTCCGTAAGGTCTTCTCCTGTGGCTGTTTCCATAATCTCAATAAAGTCTACAGTTTTGGCATAAGCATAGGCATGGTCTTCATCGGCCAAATAATTGGTTAAGCCTTGATAAAAATCGGTATCTCCCACCTTTTTACGAAGCATATGCAACACCATCGCTCCTTTATTATAAGAAAGACGGCTGCTAAAAATACGATTTACACTCAAAGTGTCAGCATCCGAAAGGTATACTGCACCGTCCGGCAACGAGGTAATGGAGTTGACGCGTTGAGCCTTCCAGGTCACAAAATCAGCAGGCTCATCCATATCTTCAATCACCAACCCCGATAAATAGGTTGCAAAGCCTTCATTCAGCCAAATATCCTTCCAACTACCACAAGTAATCTTATCGCCAAACCATTGGTGGGCCAACTCATGGGCTATCAAATTCCTTCCAAAACTCCCCATAAAGGAAACGGTTGTATGTTCCATACCACCACTCCAACCAAATTGGGCATGTCCATATTTTTCAAGGGCAAAAGGATATTCTTCAAACAACTCTGTAAACAGCTCCATGATATCTACCGTAACCTCTGTATTCACTTGCGCCGAATCCAAATTTTCAGGGTACACATAATTTACAATATCAAAAGGAGCGCCGTTATTTTCAACAGTATGGTTATACACTTCATAATTGGTCACGGCCATAGCCACCAAATAAGCTGGAATTGGGTAACGGTGTTTAAAGTGGGTCGTCTTGGTCTCAGTATCCATCACTTGACTTTGTTCCACTCCATTGGCCACAGCAATATAAGCTTCATTATTGGGGTTGAATTTTGGCGTGGTAATAAACACATCCAAAGAATCGGCCTTATCATTTAAATCCTGCTTGCAGGGCCACCAGCCCTTGGCCCCATAGGGTTCAGATAGCGTCCATATAATGGGATCTCCATTATGGCTGGACTGTTCAAATGCTCCTAAACCAGTATTCTCCGGATTACCAGAATAGCTAATGGTTAATGAATCCAATACCCCTGCATTGATAGTTTCCGATAAGGTGATTACCAATTCGTCATTGGCGTCTTGGGTAAAAGTCTGCGACACCCCATTCTTCAATACCTCAGTTACAACCATATCATCCACTAAATCGAAATAAATTTGCGTCAAGGTTTCCTTGGCCTCAAAATAAGTCGTCACTTCTCCTTCTATAAACGCCACTTGGGGATCAACCGTAAATTCCAACCGATGGTATTTCAAATCGTAATTGCCCGTATTAACACTGGAAACCGACATGAGTTGGGTAAGGGCTGCCTTAGCCTCCATGGTACTAATCTCTTTCAAGGTGGCATCAAAATCTTGGGCAAAACACATGATGGAACCTAAAAAAAAGTACAAGGGTAAAAATCGTTTCATTGGCAATAAAATTTATAGCACTGTAACTGATTGGACGCATAGTCTAA
This sequence comes from Mangrovimonas sp. DI 80, assembly GCF_001975575.1. Taxonomy (NCBI): domain Bacteria; kingdom Pseudomonadati; phylum Bacteroidota; class Flavobacteriia; order Flavobacteriales; family Flavobacteriaceae; genus Mangrovimonas; species Mangrovimonas sp. DI 80. The sequence goes on from NZ_MSDT01000002.1 coordinate 644,662, forward strand.
CTCAGCGTCTTAACGGGCTAATATTGCTGTTAAAAATAGTATTTTCTTATGATTGTGTCGTATTTTTGCTCTCAAATCTTACGGTAACGCCCAAATACGACTTATTGATGTTATCCTTTTTAAAAGCCTATAAAAACTTTGGAATCGCCCTCTTGGTACTTTCCATTATCATGATTTCCATTTTTTATTCCATTCTGAAACCTAAAAAAGTACTGCCTGTATTTCAACCCGCCATGGTCAATTATGAAATGGTCGACAGTTCCATTCAGCACCAAAGGAAATACCATACAATTGCCGATTTTAGCCTGATCAACCAAAACGGGCAAACAATTACCCAAGACGACTATAAGGACAAAATTTATGTGGCGGATTTCTTTTTTACCACCTGCCAAACCATATGCCCCATCATGACAGACCATATGGCGCAAATCCAAGAAGCCACAAAAAATGACAACGACGTAATGTTGTTATCCCATTCGGTAACGCCGCAAATAGATAGTGTGGAACAGTTGAAACGCTATGCCCTTAAAAAAGGTGTAAATGATGCCAAATGGAATTTGGTTACAGGAGATAAAAAACAAATCTATGAACTGGCACGCAAAAGTTACCTTGCCGTAAAAACCGATGGCAATGGGGATGCCTACGACATGATCCATACCGAGAATTTTATGCTCATCGACAAAAAGCGTCAGATTCGTGGTTTTTATGATGGTACCAAACAGGAAGACATCCAGCGCTTGCTGGAAGACATCCAAACCCTTAAACAAGAATACCATTAGTTTTATAGGGCACAATTTTTCTACCCTGAATATTTGCCCTATTTTTGCTTCTTTAAAATAAATCTAAATAAGCTTGCAGGTTACTTTAGCACAATTAAAACGAGGACAAAGCGCCATCATCAACGATGTCTCTTCCATACACATTCCCCTAAAACTCCTTGAAATGGGATGTTTACCAGGAAATATGGTAGAACTGGTACAGGTTGCCCCTTTTTCCGACCCCTTATATCTAAATATCAACGGATCGCATTTGGCCATTAGAAAAGAAACCGCAACACACATATTAATTGAGATCACCAATGGGTAAGCAGATCAATGTCGCTTTAATAGGAAACCCCAACACCGGTAAAACCTCCGTATTCAATGCCCTTACAGGGCTTAACCAAAAGGTTGGAAACTACCCAGGAATTACCGTTGAAAAGAAAGAAGGCGTCTGCAAATTACCACGCGGTGTCAAAGCCCATATCATCGATTTACCGGGAACCTACAGTTTGAACGCCTCTTCTTTGGATGAGAATGTGGTAATTGAACTCTTGTTAAACAAAAACGACAAGGATTTTCCGGATGTCGCCGTGGTGGTAAGCGATGTAGAAAATCTAAAGCGTAACCTGCTTTTGTTCACCCAAATCAAAGACCTCGAAATCCCGACCATTTTAGTCATCAATATGGCCGATAGAATGGCTTACAAGGGCATTTCATTGGATATCGATGTTTTGGAGAAAGAACTGAACACCAAGATTGCCTTGGTAAGCACTCGCAAAAAAACAGGCATCGATGAGCTTAAAAACCTCATCACCAATTTCAGGGATTTACCAACACAACCTTGTCTTAACGCCAGCGAAATTGACCCCGATTATTTTACAAGACTTCAATCGGCATTTCCTAACCAATTACTTTACAAACTTTGGTTGGTGATTACCCAAGATGTCAATTTTGGAAACGTGAGCCGAAAGGAAGTAGACGCTCTTGACGATTTTAAAACCAAAAGTAAAAGCGATCTTAAAAGACTTCAACAGAAGGAAACCATCAAACGCTATCAATTCATAAACAATACCCTTAAAAAAGGGCAAACCATAGACTTGGCCACCGCCAAAGATTTACGCATCAAGCTAGACCGTATCCTTACTCACAAAGTTTGGGGCTATGTGGTGTTCTTTATGATTTTACTATTGATGTTCCAAGCCATCTACGATTGGTCCAGCATCCCAATGGACTTTATCGATGGCCTCTTCGCCTCAATGAGCGAATGGACCAAAGACCATTTACCACAGGGACAATTCACCAATTTGATTGCCGAAGGCATTATTCCGGGACTGGGTGGAATTGTCATCTTTATTCCACAAATTGCCTTTTTGTTCCTCTTTATTTCCATTTTGGAAGAAACGGGGTATATGAGCCGCGTGGTATTCCTTATGGATCGCATCATGCGCCGTTTTGGGTTAAGCGGAAAAAGTGTGGTCCCTCTTATTTCAGGAACTGCCTGTGCCATCCCTGCGGTTATGGCGACTCGTAATATTGAAAGTTGGAAAGAACGCTTGATTACCATCTTAGTAACCCCTTTTACCACTTGTTCAGCTAGGCTACCGGTATACCTCATCATCATCTCTTTGGTCATTCCAAAAGGCCGCTTTTTAGGATTGGGCTATCAAGCCATGACCTTAATGCTGTTATACCTGATTGGTTTTGGAGCTGCCATTGGTGCCGCCTACATTTTAAATAAGGTCCTAAAAATTAAAAACCGCTCCTTTTTTGTGGTTGAAATGCCCAATTACAAACTACCGCTGTTTAAAAACGTAGCCCTAACGGTGATTGAAAAAACCAAGAGCTTTGTATTTGGTGCCGGTAAAATTATTTTGGCCATCTCCATCATTTTATGGTTCTTAGCCTCCTATGGTCCAGGTGACGATTTCAACAATGCAGAAGCCATTGTGACCTCTCAATATTCAAAAGAAAATTTGGATACCGAAACCCTGCAACAACACATTGCTTCTTATAAATTAGAACACAGTTTTATTGGCCTTACTGGTCGCGCCATTGAACCCTTAATACAACCTTTGGGTTATGATTGGAAGATTGGTATTGCCATTGTAAGTTCCTTTGCTGCCCGTGAAGTATTTGTAGGCACCTTGGCCACCATCTACAGTGTAGGAAGCGACGAGGAAGACACTATAAAAAACCGAATGGCTGGCGAGGTCAACCCTATTTTGGGCACGCCATTGTTCAATTTTGCCTCAGGAATTTCCCTATTACTGTTTTACGCTTTCGCTATGCAATGTATGAGTACCTTGGCAGTGGTAAAACGCGAAACGAATAGTTGGAAATGGCCCACGTTACAATTGGCAGCAATGAGTAGTTTTGCCTATATAGTAGCCCTAATCGCTTTCCAAGTGCTTAAGTAAGGGAGCCACTAAAATAAAGACTAAACAACCATGAATACCCTTATTCAAAACATATTAGTCATTACCGCCTTAGTCTTGGCGGTTGCTTTCTTGGTCAAGAAGTTCTTTTGGACCAAAAAAGCCCCTACTAAAAGTTGTGGTAAGGATGATTGTGGCTGTCATTAAGCCATCTTTCTAGACTAATTTAAGTTAATAATCGCCAAACCTGAGCTACCAAAAAGGTCACTACAAACCCCATAATTAAAGGCATCAAGGTGGCCACTGCCGTCCATTTCACACTTTTGGTTTCCCTATAAATAGTATAAATAGTCGTGCTACAGGGATTGTGCAACAAACTGAATAACATTAAATTTACGGCTGTTAATAAGGTCCAACCTCCCGTCTTTAAAATTTCCCCCGTTGCATTGGCCGAGTCTAGTTCAAACATGACACCAGCACCTTCACCACCTGACATTCCAGTTACCAAAACCGTCAACATTAAAACCGTAGGAATGACAATTTCATTGGCTGGAATTGCCACAATATAAGCGACCAAAATCACCCCATTCAAACCAATCAACCATCCAAAACCGTCCAAGGAATTTATCATCCAATAGGCAATACTATGTTCCCCAATCATAATATTGGAAATCAACCAAATCACCGCACCTGCAGGGGCTGCAAATACAATGGCCCGCCACAACACGATCAAGGTTCTATCAATTAATGAGGTATAAAGGGTTTTCCAAAATCGCGGTGGTCTGTAGGGAGGCAATTCCAAATTAAAGGTAGACACCTGCCCTTTCAAGACTGTTTTGGACAATAACCAAGAACTGGTAAACATAAAGGCCATTCCCAACACCGCAATCCCAATTACAGAAAGTACCGCCGCAGTTCCAGACAAGGCTTTAGGCACCACCGCCCCCACAAAAATAGTAGCAATTAAAATCTGTGTAGGCCAGCGCCCATTACACAAGGAAAAGTTGTTGGTGATAATCGCAATCAATCGTTCACGTGGACTATCTATAATTCTTGTAGCCACAACACCCGCTGCATTACAGCCAAATCCCATACTCATCGTCAAAGCCTGTTTACCATGAGCCCCTGCTTTTTTAAAGAGATTATCCAAATTAAAGGCAACCCTTGGCAAATACCCGAAATCTTCAAGCAACGTAAACAAGGGAAAGAAAATAGCCATAGGTGGCAACATTACCGCAATAACCCACGCCAAAGCTAGGTAGACCCCGTCAATTAAAAAACCGCTTAGCCACCATGGGAAATGCAAACTGGCAGCCCCACTTTTCAAGGCTGGATGAATGGTATCCAACAACAATTCTGCCAGTAAACCCGATGGGTAATTAGCCCCAATAATGGTCAGCCAAAGCACCACCCCCAACACCAAAAACATGATTGGAAACCCCCATTTTCTGCTGGTCACAATCCTGTCTATAGTCACATCTACAGCGTTACGTCCCTTTCTGCTATCGGTGGTCACCGTAGCCTCTACAATTTCCGAGGCATCGGCATAAATACTTTCGGTAATTTGATCATGAAAATCACCACCCATTTTCCAACGCAAATCGTTGGAAAGTTCTATAATATCTTCTACGCTATCTTTCATCAATTATTGCAATTCAAATTCGCCTTCACGTAAGGCCTCAATAATTCTTTGGTCACCGTCCAACAACCTAAAAGCAATCCAACGACTGTTGGGAACATTCGGGAACCGTTGCTTGATTTGATCACTCAATTTTTTAACGGCATCATTGATATGTTTAGGAACATTGGTAATACGATGGGGCTTACAGGCAATCTTCCCTGTGGCCACTTGTGAAATCACATCAATCAATTCTGGAATTCCTTTGTTGAATCTGGCACTGGCTGCCACCACAGGAACTCCCAAACGTTTGGCCAAAGCCCGTTCATTCACTTCTACATGGTTGCGTTTGGCCTCATCCATGAGGTTGAGACATAACACTGCCTTATCGGTAATTTCAAGAATTTGCAACACCAAATTAAGGTTGCGCTCCAAACGTCCAGCATCTACCACAATCACCGTTACGTCAGGCTTTCCAAAGAGAATAAAATTCCTAGCGACTTCCTCATCCTCTGAAGTGGATAACAAAGAATAGGTTCCCGGCAGATCCACCAACTTATAGGTTTTGTCATTATATCCAAAAGCGCCTTCTGCCCTCGTTACCGTTTTACCCGGCCAATTCCCCGTATGCTGACGCAAACCTGTTAAGGCATTAAACACGGTACTCTTTCCCGTATTGGGATTCCCTGCCAAAGCCACCACATAATCGGTATTTTCGACATTAACTCCCAACTTTTTCAAACCATCCGGATTGTATTGTGGACATACTTCACAAGCACTCGATACTAAATTCTTTCCCATCCTTACATCTTTTTAATTAGAATTTTGGCCGCCTGATCATCCCTTAGAGCAATTGTTGTTCCCTTCACCAAATAGGCCTTTGGGTTCTGCAGTGGACTCACCAAATCTATCTGAATGGGGGTTCCTTTTACAAACCCCAAATCCAATAAACGCCTTCTGCTATCACCTCTACATTCTTTTGAAATTCCCAAGATCTCAGCTTTTTCCCCAGTTCCTAAAGCAGATAGCCTTACAGCCAATTCCTCAAGTTCTTCTTGGGTTTCAAACACTTCTATGGTCAAATTACGCGCTACTTCTGGCGCAAGGATAAACTCTTCCCCTTCCGCGTAAAACAACACACGTCTATCAGTATTTTCTACCACACGGATGACAGAACCAATATGAATATTCTCTGCCAATATTTGTCGGTAATACACCTCTGGCTCATCTTCTACATGAACAATTTTACCAACGGTATCCACAGGCAAATCATTTAAATGTGCTCCATCAATATCTGCATATTCCCCAGAATGCGAAGGAATAGGATCCCCATGCGGATCGTAGATTGGATTTCCCAATTCCGTAGCCAAAACATTGGTTTCCTCATGGCTCAATTGGTGCTCCATCTTTTCGGCTCTGGCATGCCATTCAGTTTTATCAAACCCCGTCTTCTCGGCCAAATATTTTTCCCAAAGACGGTGCACTCTCACAATCTTAAGGGCATAGTCCCGTCCTAAAGCAGTCAGCCTAATTTCTCCTTGACTTGGTTCATCCACCAATCCATTTTCAGCCATTGTGGCAATGACACCTTCCAAAGTACTATCGTTATATTGCAAACTATTAACAACCTCCTTCTTTAAAATATGCTCTCCTTGGTTTTCCAAGGTATAGAGCTGTTTTAAAACATCTTCAGTAATGACCTTTTGGTTCGTTTTCACACTGTTGGCAACAAGCCAAAACCATCCCTTAGTTGGCCTAAAAAGCACATATGCCAAGACCAACACTCCTAAAAACACTAACAGATTAAATAATGGCCCGCTTACATTCATACTCTATTTTTTTACGAACAGATTATTGGAAACCACTTTGGAAATACTTAATGGTTTTTGATGCACTTCCAAAATCATGGACTCATCAAAAGACTCTTTGGACAGCACCTTCAATTCGGTGCCCAAGGCAATTTTATGTTTATCCAAGTATTTCAAAAATTCACTGGAAGAATCTTTTACTCCCACACACATACAAGACTCGGCCTCGTCAATTTGTGACAACAACACCTTGTCTGTTTTTTGTATTTGTCCATTTTTATCGGGAATAGGATCACCGTGAGGGTCATGGGTTGGAAATTCCAAAAAGGCATCCAATTGATTGATCAATTTTTCGGATTTGATATGCTCCAATTGCTCAGCCACCTCATGCACCTCGTCCCAAGAAAAGCTGAGATGCTCCACCAAGAATACTTCCCAAAGCCTATGCTTTCTCACTACAGAAGCTGCTATTTTATTACCAGCAGAAGTCAGCTTGGCGCCTTGGTAACGCTTGTAAATAACCAGATCCTTTTCCGCCAATTTTTTAATCATATCCGTCACCGATGAGGCCTTGGTTTGCATCTGTTCGGCAATGGCATTGGTACTGACAGAAATAGTTCCAAACTTCCCTAAATGATAAATAGCTTTTAAATAATTCTCCTCTGCAAGGCTTAACATGTTATTAATTTTTTACAAAGATAAGGATTTTGTTCATATAAATTAATTTTTAGTCTTATCTAAATTTATGTTTACCTTTGCAGAAATTAACAACATGAGACTCTCAATCATCCTTATATATCTTCTCACTGTAACGGCAGCTGCCCAGCATACCTATAACATCAACGGCGTGATTACTTCCAACGGAGTCCAATTACCCTTTGCCAACATCTACTTAAAAAATACTTCAAAAGGAACTACCAGCAATGACAAAGGGACTTACCAATTGAACAATATCCCTTCTGGCGCATACACAATAGTTGTTTCCTTTACCGGATATAAAACCCAACAAAGACAAATTGAATTAAAAGACAGAGACCTTCATCTTTCCTTTGAATTGGAAGAAACCGAATCCTTGGACGAAATAGTCATAACCGGCACCCTAAAACCTGTTAACCGATTGGAGAGCCCCGTACCTGTTGAAGTCTATTCCACCACTTTTCTCAAGAAAAACCCAACTCCCAACATCTTTGAAGCTTTACAAAATGTGAATGGTGTACGACCTCAACTCAATTGCAATGTTTGCAATACCGGGGATATTCACATTAATGGCTTGGAAGGCCCTTACACTTTGGTGCTTATCGACGGGATGCCTATTGTAAGTGGTTTATCTACCGTGTATGGCCTATCCGGAATTCCAAATTCCTTGATTGAACAGGTTGAAATCATCAAAGGCCCCGCTTCATCCCTTTACGGAAGTGAAGCGGTTGGAGGACTTATCAATATCATCACCAAGCATCCAAGTTCAGCCTCAACCATTGCCACCGATGGTTTTGTAACCAGTTGGGGAGAGTCTAATTTGGATTTGGGATTGAAATTAAATCTCGGCAAAAAAATATCGCTACTCACTGGAGCAAACTATTACAATTACAGTAACCCTATTGACAACAACCACGATAATTTTACCGATGTTACTCTACAAGATCGGATTTCCGTTTTTCAAAAATGGCATTTTAAACGCAATAGCAATAAACAATTGTCTATTGCAGGACGTTTTTTTTATGAAGACCGTTGGGGCGGTGAAATGCAATGGAATAAAAGTTACCGAGGAGGCGATGAAATCTACGGAGAAAGCATCTATACTACACGCTTTGAACTTTTAGGAAATTATCAATTGCCAACCACCGAATTGCTCGACCTACAATTTTCTTATGCCGATCACGATCAAAATTCAGTGTATGGGAACTCGCCCTACCTTGCGCAGCAACACATAGGATTTACCCAATTGGTTTGGGACAAACCACTCCAAAAACACAACTTATTATTTGGTGTAGCGGCCCGTTATAATTTTTACAACGACAACACGCCCGCCACCATTACAGCAGACGAAGTGTTGATTCCTTCTGTATTTGCACAAGATGAAATTCAAATTGCAACTAAACAAAAACTATTGTTAGGCCTACGCTACGATTATGACCATCGACACGGCTCCATTCTTACACCTAGAATTGCCTACAAATTCAATCCTACAGACACTGATATCCTTCGCTTAAATGCAGGCACAGGCTTTAGGGTTGTCAACTTATTTACTGAGGAACACGCTGCCCTTACGGGATCTCGAGAGGTCATTATTGAAGAAACGCTCAAACCCGAACGCTCCTTCAATATCAACTTGAATTATCTCAAAAAACTTTACACCAATAACGATATGATGTTCAACTTCGACACCTCTATTTGGTACACTTATTTTACCAATGCCATTATACCAGATTATGACAGTAACCCCAATCAGATCATTTATAAAAACCTAGACGGATATGCCACTTCAAAAGGAATTAGCATAAATATAGACGCCTCCTTTGCCAGTGGCTTAAAAGCGCTTTTAGGAGCCACCTTTCAAGATGTCTCCCAGCAGCGCGATGGTCAAAAAATCGAGCAAATCCTAACCGAAAAATTCTCAGGCACCTGGGCGCTTACCTACAAAAATTACCCAACCAACCTCAGTTTGGATTATACCGGAAACCTCTATGGTCCCATGCGGCTTCCATTATTGGGAGACCTAGACCCTAGAAGTGCATATTCTCCCGTATGGAGCATTCAAAATATTCAACTTACCTATGACGGGTTGACTAATTTTGAATTTTATACCGGTATTAAAAACCTTCTCAATTGGACCCCAAACAAAGGCAATCCGTTTATTATCGCTAGAGCCCATGATCCGTTTGATGAAAACGTAGCATTTGATAATGACGGGAATGTTGTCCCAACTGCAGACAACCCATACGCTTTAACTTTTGATCCCTCCTATGTCTTTGCACCTAATCAAGGCAGACGTTTCTTTATTGGTGTTAGATTTAATGTAAAGTAAGAACCTAAAACCCCTTCTCCTTTTGAAGTTGTTCATAGGCCTCCTGCACCTGACGGAACTTTTCTTCTGCTCCCTTTCGATGCTCTTCCCCTAGGTGAATCACTCTATCTGGGTGGTACTTTTTGGCCATTTTACGATACGCAGCCTTAATCTCTTCCACAGAAGCCGACTGCTCAATTTCCAAGATTTTATAGGCATTATCGGTACTGTTATAGAACATGGCCTTGATACTTTCAAAGTCGCGGGCACTAATACCCAAATACCCCGAAATGGTATAGATTTGCGTGACTTCAGCTTCGGTAACATGCCCATCTGCTTTGGCGATTCCGAAGAGAAAATGCAACAACTGCAAACGTGATGGATGGTCCATCATTCTATAAATCTGTCCGCAGACCTGTCGTGTAGAAATATTCTGTTTGCTAATGCCTTTAAAAAGTTTGAAAGCATGATTGGCACGCTCTTTTCCATACATATTGGCAAACTGCTGGCGCACAAAATCCAATTCACGTTGGTCTTGTTTGCCATCAGCCTTGATGACTACCGAAGCCAACACCAGCAAACTCACTTCAAAATCCCCCGATTGCGTTTGTGGCCTAGTATGTGTTTCGGTAGAATATTGAGGCCTTTTTCGTCCCTTGCCTTCCCCCAGTAAGGTATCTCTATTTTCATTAACCGCAGCATCCACCATACTGCCAAGTGCCAAACCAATAATAGCTCCTATTGGGCCACCAATAGACCACCCCAAGGAAGCCCCAATCCATTTTGAAAAACTCATCTGTTTCGTTTTGAATTCCAAAGATACTATTTTGCAATTTTTCATTGAGGCTTTTTACTTTGGAATACGCAACCTTTAGACATTTTCATCATCTATAAATCACAACACACAACCACGCTTTATGAAAACCCAACTTTTAATTGCACTCCTATTCTTCAGCAGTTTATACTCCTGTTGCAATTCTGACGATGACAATGCCAACACCAACACTTTAGAAGGCTCTTGGAACTTAGTAAAAGTTACTGGTGGCTTTGCTGGTGTAGATGACGAATTTGAACCGGGCCTCATTGTTTGGGATTTCAATACATCCAACACCACCATAACTGTTACCAACAACAATACAGAGAACACTATTTATGACGGACTACCCACCGGTACATACAGTTATAACCTAAGCACCACTGAAGAAAGAGAATATATTACTGTTGAAAACATGCTGAATGGACAGCTCAACATCTCTAGTAACCAAATGACTCTAGATGACAATGTTGCCGCCGATGGGTTTCTCCTTACCTTTAACAAAGATTAACACGAACATATATTTGCCAAGCCTTTTTTGCCCTATTTTTGATTAACTTTGCATCGAATGAATTTTTAACAAAAAAACTTAAACATATGTATCCAGCAGAATTAGTAAAACCAATGCGCGAAGATTTAACCAAAGTTGGTTTTGAAGAACTACACACCGTAGAAGCTGTAGACGCTGCAATTGCAAAAGAAGGAACCACCCTTGTGGTAGTAAATTCTGTATGCGGATGTGCCGCAGCCAATGCAAGACCTGGAGCAAGACAAAGTTTGCAAAATGCAAAACGCCCAGACCACTTGGTAACTGTTTTTGCAGGTGTAGATAAAGAAGCAACGGACAAAGCCCGTTCATATATGATTCCATTTCCTCCAAGCTCCCCTTCTATGGCGCTATTTAAAAATGGAGAATTGGTACACATGCTAGAGCGTCACCACATTGAAGGACGTCCGGCCGAAATGATTGCCGAAAACCTTGTGGACGCCTACAACGAGTTTTGCTAAACAACTTTTCCAAATATTGCAAACCACGCTTTTTGCGTGGTTTTTTTATGTGTAATTTTGGACCTTAATTTAAAACCTATTAGCTACTAAATGAAAATCCTAGCATACCCTCTAACGGTTCTTTACTTTATTGCCTTTGGATTGACACTCTTGATATTCCACCCCATCCTATGGATCAGTCACCGTGTTTTTGGTTACCACACCCTTGAAAAAACCGTAAACATCCTTCAATTTTGTTTGTTACGCTGTTTGAACATTCTTGGCACCCGCTTTACCTATAACAACCCTTACAATATCGATACTGATGCTCCCGTTATCATTGTGGCCAACCATCAGAGCATGTATGATATTTCGCCAATAATGTGGTTTATGAGAAAGCATCACCCGAAGTTTATAAGTAAGATTGAATTGGGAAAAGGCATTCCTAGTGTCTCTTACAATTTACGACACGGAGGTTCGGCTTTGATTGATCGTAAAAACCCTAGACAGTCCATTAAAGCCATTAGTGACTTTTCAAAATTCATCAACGAAACCAACTATGCTGCGGTTATTTTCCCAGAAGGGACACGCAGTAAAAATGGGCATCCAAAACCATTTCAAAGACGTGGATTACAAACTTTGATCAAAAATATTCCTACAGCTACAGTAGTGCCGCTAACCATAAATAACTCTTGGAAGACTTTACGTTACGGTAAATTCCCTATGGGATTGGGAGCAAATATTACCTTGACGGTGCATAAGCCTCTTAAAATCGCTACCTTTGCAAATACCGATGAGCTGATTGATAGCGTAGAACACACAATTACCTCACACGTTCAACCTTAACACCAAACAATTAACACATATTATTATGTCTTTAAAAAATGTACGATTGGAAGTCATGAAGTTTTTGGAAAAAGACGTTGATTCCTTGATAGATAAGTACCTTCTCCCAATAGAAACCATCTGGCAACCAACAGACTTTTTGCCAGATTCGGAATCCGACACTTTTTTCTCAGAAGTAGAAGAAATCCGTGAATTATCCAAAGAACTTCCTTATGATTTTTGGGTAGTTTTAGTAGGTGACATGATTACTGAAGAAGCCTTACCAACCTACGAATCCTGGTTAATGGACGTAGAAGGAGTAGACCAAGTGGGGCGTAATGGCTGGGGAAAATGGGTGCGCCATTGGACGGCCGAAGAGAACCGCCACGGAGATGTGCTTAACAAATACCTTTACCTTTCTGGTCGCGTAAACATGAAAGAAATTGAAAAAACCACGCAATACTTAATTGCCGATGGTTTTGACATTGGAACCGATAGAGATCCTTACAAAAACTTCTTATACACCAGTTTCCAGGAATTGGCAACTTATATTTCACATAACCGCGTAGCGAAGATTGCCAAAGACAAAGGCAACAAGCAACTATCCAAAATGTGTAAAATCATTTCTGGAGACGAAATGCGTCACCACCACGCTTACTGTGATTTTGTGGACCGTATTTTTAAGGTAGATCCTAGCCAAATGATGATGGCTTTTCAATACATGATGAAGAAAAAAATCACCATGCCAGCACATTTCCTAAGAGAATCTGGAGATAAAATTTCTACGGCTTTTGAAGAATTTTCGAATACAGCACAACGTATCGGGGTTTACACCTCTACAGATTACGTGGAAATATTAGAAAAGCTTATAAAACGTTGGGAAATCGATAAGATTACCAATCTTAATGATGAGGCAGAAAAAGCAAGAGATTACTTAATGAAGTTACCTGCAAGGTTAACGCGTTTATCAGAGCGTATGAGAGTTCCAGAAAACTCATACCAATTTAAATGGGTAGAGCCAGCAGCATTGAAATAATAAACCAATCTAACTCCATATAAATTCCTTTTAGTTTTCTAGAAGGAATTTTTAGTTTTACAGCATATGAATACAGAACAGATTATTGCCAACACCAAAACCTTTGTCCAAGAACAACTTTCCAAAGCCGAAGGCGGACACGATTGGTTTCATATTTTAAGAGTTTACAACAATGCCGTACATATTGGCAACACCGAAAATGTAGATTTGTTCGTAGTACAACTAGGTGCTTTACTGCACGATATTGCCGACAGTAAGTTTTATGACGGTGATGAAACCTTAGGACCAAAAGTTGCCAGAGAATTTCTGTTCAATCAAAATGTAGATTCTGTTATAATTGAGCATGTCGTCAATATCATTTCCCATATTTCCTTTAAAGGCGGCAATGAAGCACAGGTATTCAAGTCTCCTGAATTGGATGTTGTACAAGATGCCGACAGACTAGATGCCATTGGCGCTATTGGGATCGCCCGATGCTTTAATTATGGAGGTTTCAAAAACCGAAAGCTGTTCGATCCTGAAATTCAACCCAACCTCAACATGAGCAAGGAAGAGTACAAAGCTTCCACAGCGCCTTCCATCAATCATTTTTATGAAAAGCTATTACTGCTAAAAGATCGCATGAACACCCAAACAGGCAAACAAATTGCAGAGCAGCGCCATGCTTTTATGGAAGCATACTTACAGCAATTCTATGCAGAATGGGATGGCGAAAAATAAGTCTAATATTGAATAACGTGCTTGATTTCGGCACGGTATTTTGAGGCACTTTTACCAGTAATCTCCTTAAAGGTTTTATTGAAATGTGAGAAGTTGTTGAAACCACTTTCAAAACAGATATCGGCAATACTCAACTGACTTTCGTTCAATAATTTTGTTGCGTGCACCACTCGGTATTCATTTACCAATCTGGTAAAAGTCTTTCCAGTGGCCTTTTTTAAATACCTACAGAAGGCAGGTACCGTCATACTCACCCTATCTGCGATATCTTCCAAGGGAATAGGAGCCATAAAGTGGTTATTGATATATTTAAAAATAATATTGAGCTTGTCACTGTCTTTGGGCTCCGTTTCAAAAGCAAACCCATCTACGTTTAATAAGGTATAGTCTTTAGACAGACCCAAATCATTTAAGATTTCCAAAAGCTTCATTATTCTATTGAAACCTTCATATTCAATCAAGCTTTCAATTTTTGGCCCCACAATCTTTTTAGTATCCGGTTTAAACAGAATGCCACTTTTGGCACGTTCCAACAATTGATTGATAGCAGCCATTTCTGGTTTCTGAAAAAACAAATCTCCCAAAAAATCGGGCATAAAATGAATAATAGTTTCAGAACCCTTACTGGTTAAACGATCGGTAAAGCCATAATGAGGCAGATTAGACCCCAACAAAATCAATTGACTATTGTTAAAATAGGATAGGTGATTACCAATATGGCGCTTTCCTCTTCCTTGATTTACATATACCAATTCAATTTCTGGATGAAAATGCCACTTCCCATTATTATTGGTCGCGGCTTCAGTATGTTGGCTAACAAGTATAGAGTTACCAAAACTAGGGCTTACCTTCTCATATGTAGGCTTAATTTTCATTGGAACAGCAATTTAAATACAAAATTAATATTAATGGAAACCTAACGTATATGCCATTTTAACTATTATCTATGCTAAATTAACTTAATAATTTCTTAACACACGCATTAATGTTAATTAAACATATAAATTGGAAAAAATTGATGTTTTTCTCCCCTGAAATTGCGCCTACTTTTGGAATATCAAATAACTTAAAAAATATGTGTCATGAAAAGAGCAATTAAAAACAGTATCCTTATGGTAGCATTAATTGCAGCCATGAGCGGTTATGCGAACACAAACATTTCTTCCTTAGAAATGAAGGCGGCAAAAAAAACAATGTTGACTTTGGAAGATGTAAAACAGGGACAAAAATTAATGATCAGAGATTTAAGCGGATTGGTACTTTATAAAGAAACCATTACAAGCTCTGGAACTTATACCAACTTGTTCGACCTTACAGAACTTCCAAACGGGAATTATTTCTTTGAAATAGACAAGGACGTAGCCATTGAGATCATTCCATTTAAAGTACAATCCCACGAAGTGGAATTCAACAAACAAAAAGAGACCAAATTCTACAAGCCTATTTTTAGAGTAGAAGGCAACAAAATCATGTTCTCTAAATTGGATTTGGAATTAACTCCTGTTGAAGTAGACATTTACTATGACGATTCTTACGACCACGATGACGAGTTTGAATCTATCCACTCTGAAACCATTAAAAACGAAAAAGTGGTAGAGCGTATTTACAAATTGGATAAAAGCAGAAAAGGGGATTATAGAATTGTTGTGACTACTGAAGGTAGAGAATTTACACATTCCATGAAAATATAACCCATTTACAAGTTTGATTATTAGATAATGTTAGAATGTTAGTTAGTAAGGGAGCAGCTTTAAGGCTGCTCTTTTCGTTTTAAAACAATTTTAATTGCCCATCCTTATATTGCTCGTGAAGATCATGATTTAAACCAGGCATTTTTTTATCCTTGAAGTATTTATTTCGAGCCAGCTTAATCAAGTCATTTATTTGTTCCGCAATTTTCCCTTCACCCCTCATCCGTGTACCATATCTACTATCATTAAGAGAACCACCATGACAATCTTCAATTTGATGCAATACTTTATCAGCCCCATCTGGCAAAGTTTTCTTAATCCAATCGGTAAAAATTTCCCCAATAGCACCGTTTAATCGTACAATGGTATGCCCTATAGATAAAGCTCCCGCATCAGCCGCCGCTTTGGCCAAAGGTAGTATTTCGTGACTATTAATGGATGGAATAATTGGAGCGATCATCACATTAACAGGAATACCATGCTCACTCAATACTTTTACTGTCTCTAAACGCTTCTTAATAGTGGTCGTCCTTGGTTCCAAAATACGCCTAGTTTCTTCCGAAAGGGAAGTAATGGAAATATTTACAGCTAACAGATTATCTTTGGCCAATTCCTGCAATACATCCAGATCTCTTAATATCAAAGCATTTTTGGTAATAACGCCCACTGGATGCTTATATTTTAAGAAAACCCCAAGACACCTCCTTGTAATTCCAAATTGCTGTTCAGCAGGCTGATAACAATCTGTATTGCCAGACAACACAATGGTATGGGCCTTCCAACTTTTCTTTTTTATGAAGGCTTCCAATAATTTAGGCGCTTCCTTTTTCACCAAAATCTGTCGCTCGAAATCCAACCCTGCACTATAGCCCCAATATTCGTGACTGTTGCGTGCATAACAATAAACACATCCATGCTCGCAGCCTTGGTACATATTCATAGAATAGCCCATGCCTACATCTGGGCTATCCACCTTGTTGACAATGGTTTTAGGGGACACCTCCAAATATCTTGTTTTATTTGGATCAACGGCCTCTCCCTCCTGTGCACAATACTCCAAAAAATCATCACGAAGTTCATGGCTTAACTCAAAAAAGCGATTGGACACATTTACTTGCGCCCCTCTTCCTTTAATGATAGCCTTTGAATCCATAAGTAATAATTAACCGAGTTATAAAAACGAGTGTTTTTAAATTTACGAAGATTGCCTCTCTAAAACTGTTAAATAAAAAATGGGTTTTTAACAAACCCATTTTCTATAACTTATTTAATATCAATTTTATTTTCCTGGAAACTCGGCCTTACGTTTTTCTAAAAACGCCGTAGTACCTTCCTTGAAATCTTCCGTACCGAAAGCCTCCCCAAATTTCTGAATTTCCTGTTCAAAACCATTCACACCATCTTCATAATTAGCATTAACGGCAGCAATGGCTGCACCAATGGCCACAGAAGAATTTTTCATGATCTTTGCAGCAATACTCTCTGCCAAATCCAATAATTCCTCCTGAGCCGTTACATGATTCACCAATCCATATGACAAGGCAGTTTGCGCATCAATCATTCCCGCTGTCATGATCATTTCCATAGCACGTCCTTTCCCTACCAATTGTGGCAATCTTTGCGTTCCACCATATCCTGGAATTACTCCCAAAGACACCTCTGGCAATCCCATTTTAGCATTGCTACTGGCAATTCTAAAGTGTGCCGCCATGGCCAACTCCAATCCGCCACCAAGTGCAAAACCATTCACTGCGGCAATAACCGGAGTGGATAAATTTGCCACAAAATCGAACAATAATTCATGTCCTTTAGCCGCCAATTCCTTTCCCTGAGCTACACTAAAATCAGCAAATTCGCTAATATCGGCCCCAGCTACAAAGGCTTTTTCTCCTGAGCCCGTAACGATAATAACCTTAACTCCATTGTCGTCATCTGCTTCCTTAAAAGCATCGTGTAGTTCTTGTATGGTAGCTTTGTTTAAAGCGTTCAACTTATTTGGTCGGTTTATGGTAATAGTGGCAATGCCATTATTTACTTCAGAAATAATATTATCGTAATTCATCGTAAAGAAGATTAAAAAGGCCTAACATTAAAAAAACTCAACAGGCCTAGAGAGGTTATACTTTAGGAAAAATCACCTTAAAAACAGTGCCCTTTCCTTTTTCAGAGGTAAAGGTAATACTTCCATTATAAGTTTCCACAATATTTTTTACCATAGCAAGCCCAAGTCCCATACCGCTTGACTTTGTAGTAAACTTAGGTTCGAAGATTTTTTGTTTGTTTGCTTCAGTTATACCCTGACCATTATCAGCCACGGTAATAATTACATTCGAATGATCGTCTAAAACAGCTACTACAATCTTCTTCTCCTCCTGTTCATCTGGTATGGCCTGAATCCCATTTTTCACCAAATTGGTAATCACCCTGATGAGTTGAGTCCTATCAAACTTAGCCATGATTTCTTCTTTTTCGGAAGTAAACATGATATAGTCCTCACTAAAGATATCCAATCCAAGTTTTACGATTTTCACTACATTAAGGGTTTCCTTTTCCTGCGCAGGCATTTTGGCAAAATTTGAAAATGCGGAAGCAATGGAACTCATGGTATCGATTTGCTGAATCAAGGTTTTGGAATATTCATTCACCTTTTTATAGATATCAGGATCCTGCGGGTCGAACTTTCTTTGGAAATTCTGAACAGTCAAACGCATAGGTGTTAACGGGTTTTTAATCTCATGAGCCACCTGTTTTGCCATTTCTCTCCAAGCCTGCTCACGCTCGCTAGTAGCCAACTTTACAGCACTCTCCTCCAATTGGTCAATCATAGTATTATATGAATGTACCAAGGTCACTATCTCTTCACTCGAAGACTCTATGTCAATTTTTTTGTTGCGTTTTTCAAGTCGGGTTTCGTTAATCTTGTCACTAATGGTCTTGAGTGATTTCGTAATGTATTTTGACAACAAATAAGCCAAGGCCACTGCAATCAACATCATGAAAATATAGGCATAAACCAAACGCTCCAGAAAGTCGTACAGCTCTTTATCCATAAACTTGTCGTCTTCCATATATGGCAAATTCAGGATACCCAAAGGCTTAAATTTCTGGTCTGTAATGTAAGTATAGGAAGACTGGATGATCTTTCCGTTTTCCACGTATTTTGTCACATGCCGGTGTTCGGCTGTATTGGCCAAGGTGTTTAAAATTTCAGCATTGATACATTTGGCGATAGTATCGTTGGAAATACTCTGACGGGAACTTTTAAGCAAACCTCCTTCCAAATCATACAAGTTTACCTGCAGCTTGTGAATAGCGGCAATTTCATAAATCTTGTCCTTAAAAATTTTGGGAATATTTTCAGTTGTAACGGGATAGGTAGTTTCCTTGATGGTGAAATCAATACTACTTTTAATGTTTTCCTCCTTTTTATCCAAGCGATCCCTATGGTAGTCCAACGCCTCTTCATTGTATTGGTACACGGTAACCGCCACAATAAGAATGGAAGCAATCAACACCAATAAAATCATGGCCAGGAAAATGCGGACGCGAAGGGAAAGCTTTTTTAATTTCATTTGAAATTTTCTAGTGCGATAAATATAACAATAATCACACCAAAACAGATTTGTTTACGCGTTTGGATTTTTAGCTCTAATGTTCTTGTAGATTTTGTAGCCCAACATGATTAAGATTCCTAACACCACAATGCCAACAACTCCAAAAATCCAATTCATGGCATTTTTCAGGATTACCAAAAACACCACCGCAAACAAAATAAAGGTCGCTCCTTCATTCCATAAACGCATATAGCTGGATGTTTTTTTCACCTCATCGCGTTGCAACTGTTTGAAATATTGATGTGTTTTTAAGTGATAGATAATCAATAATACCACGAAAGCCAATTTCACGTGCATCCACCCCTGCTGCAACCAACTTGGCATTAAAACAATCAACCAAATTGCAAATACTGTTGCTAAAATAGCAGAAGGCCAAGTAATGATATTCCAAAGTCGTTTGGCCATAAGCTTCAATTGTTCTCCCAAAATTTCCTTATCTGGCGAGGGTTTATGAAAAGCCTCTATTTGATACACAAACAATCTCGGGATATAGAACAACCCTGCAAACCAAGTAATCACGAAAATAAGGTGCAGCGCCTTGATGTAGTTGTAGTATTCCATAACAGCTATTTAAGTTTCACTAATGAGTGTTTTTTTGACTTCTATATGTAGAAAATAAGCAGTCACAATGGTTGCCAAAACATCCGAAATTGGAAAGGAAATCCATACCCCAAGTTCGCCAAAAAATTTAGGCAATATTAAAATAAGGGGAATAAAAAAGAATCCCTGCCTAGTCAATGTCAATAGCAAGGCCGGTCTTGCTTTACCAATGGCCTGAAAATAGGCTGCCCCAATCAATTGAATGGCAATAATTGGTGTGGCAGCAAATACCCAGCGCATATCACTTGGCGTTTCTTTGAGTACCTCAGCATCATCTGTAAACAATCTTGTAATCGCCTCAGGAAATACCATCAAAGCAACAAATATAATCGTCGCCAACAGAATGGCATATTTAATGGCGGTATTGATTGTTTCTCTAACCCTATCAAATTGGGATGCTCCATAATTAAAACCTGCAATGGGCAGAAACCCTTGGGTAATTCCAAAAACAGGAAACAAAGCAAACATGAGCATCCTCCCAACAATGGCATAAGCTGTGACGGAAACTTCCCCTCCCAGGTTATATAGAATATTGTTCATGAACAGATAGGTGATACTTACTACAGCTTGTCTAGCCAAAGTCACGAAGCCCAAAGACCCTATTTCGGATACAATTTTTGAATTCAAGCCAAAATGGAACAACCCTATCTTTAGCTCGGAATTTTTGGACATAAAAAACCAAATAATGAATACAAAACAAAGCATGTAAGAGCCCGTGGTAGCCCAAGCGGCACCTTCCATGCCCAAATCCATTAGGTTGATAAAAATATAGTCAAAAATCAAATTTCCAACCGAAGGGATCATCATAGCATACATGGCGAATTTAGGCTTTCCCTCCGCCCTAATCACCGTATTCCCCATCATGCACAAGGCCAAAAACGGCACTCCATACAGCACGATGATATAGTACACTTTGGCAGGATCAAAAATGGCTCCTTTCCCTCCAAAAGCAGGAATAATGCCATCCACAAATGTCAGCCCTAAGGTTACGAGCGTAACATTAAACAATAAGGTAAGTGTAATTTGATTTCCGAATGTTTTCAGTGCCTTTTCATGATCGTTGGCACCAAGTGCTCGAGAAATAATGGACGAACCACCTACACCAATGCTCATTCCCAAAGCCGCAATGAAAAAGGATACCGGCAATACCACGTTAATGGCGGCAATGGCCGTTGGCCCAATCCAATTCCCTACGAAAATGGTATCTACGAGAATGTTCAAGGACATTACCAAAATACCTATAGACGCAGGAACCGCCTGTTTAATTAACAATTTCCCAATAGGCTGCGAACCTAATTCTTGGGCAGAAATTTTCGCCATTACGCCTTAACCGTTTCTGATGTTAGCCATTCATTCATCCATTTAGACAACAAGTCAATCCACTCTTTGTCATCATTCAAACAAGGCACGGTTGTAAAATGCTCACCCCCCATCTCTTCAAAAATCTCCTTTCCTTCCATGGCAATTTCTTCCAAAGTCTCCAAGCAATCACTCACAAAGGCAGGTGTTACAATGGCCATACTTTTTAATCCTTTTTTACCTAATGCCTCAATGGTTCTATCAGTATAAGGCAATAACCACGGATCAAAACCTAATCTTGATTGAAACGAAGTAGAATAGGTTCCTTCGGCCAACTGTAATTTTTCAGCAACCAATCGCGTCACTTCCAAACATTGGTGTCTGTAGCAAAATTCATGGGCTTTGGAAGGTGTAGCACAACAGCTTCCATCAATTTTACAATGAGACTTGGTGACATCTCTTTTTCTAATATGACGCTCAGGCACTCCGTGATATGAGAACAATAAATGCTCAAACGGTTGTCCTTCCAAATGTCTCGCCACACTATTGGAAAGGACCTCAATATAATCGGGACGGTTATAGAACGCCTTTAAATCGGAGAATTTCAAATTCGGGAAGTGCTCTTTTCTTATCTCTTCAGCCAACACCAAAATGGTTTCTGTAGTTGCCATGGCAAATTGCGGATATAATGGCACAATAAACACTTCTTCCACTCCTTGATCCACCAATTCCTGCAAGCCTTTTTTAATGGTCATGCTTCCATAACGCATGGCTAAAGCTACAGGAGCATCTACTTGCTTTTGAATTCCTGCCTTTACGCGTTCAGAGATCACAATTAACGGCGAACCTTCTTCCCACCAAATTTTACCGTAAGCCTCTGCAGAAGCTTTAGGACGGGTATTTAAAATAATGCCCTTTACCAACAAGTTTCTTGCCCAAAGCGGAACGTCGATCACGCGTTCATCCATTAAAAATTCACCAAGATATTTTTTCACATCTTTTGGGTCTGGACTGTCTGGCGACCCTAAATTAACAAGTAAAATTCCCTTTTTCATAAATCCTATAAAGCCGTTATTAACCTATTTTAGTTTTGTTTTGTCAATTCATTTCTCACTTCCGCAGGAATGATTCCATTCACAACCGTTGCCATATTTGGATCGTTGGCCAAAAATTTCCAACCACCAAAGTCAACATTGTTAACAGCGTAAATATTACTTTCCACATGAATTATCAAAGAAGCCGTTTCTACATCTTTCTTCACATTGCCCTCTCCAAACTGCTCTTCTATCGTAGGCGTCATAAAATCCATGAAGGTCTGTTTTTCTTCCAAGGACTTATCTGCTACGGAAAGAAATGTCATTCTCATATCGTTGGAATAATCAATAAGACTGTATTGACTATCCCCAAGAGTTATAATTTTTGAAATATTGGTGATTTCCGTACTCAAAAACTCGATTTTCATCTGTTCATTCTGTAGCATCTGATCCATTCCCGCCTTCATCTGCTCTTTGGAAATGGTTTCAAATACTTTAGGATGCATATAGCCAATCACACCATCGGAATTATTGGCTTCCACATAATCAAAGTACTTCAGCAACTCAACTTTTACACCTTCTGTATCCGATTGTGCTTGAGCAAGGATACTTATAAATAATATGGCTATTCGCAATAAGTGTTTCATGTTCATAATATTGATTGTATGTATTTTTTGGGGGTTGTTCCGTATTTCTTTTTAAAGGCAGATATGAAATGACTCGCCGTACTGTACCCCACCCTTAGACCAACTTCATTGACATTGTGGTTACCAGACTCCAATAACTTTCTAGCGACTTCCATTTTATAATCAAACAGAAAACTATAGACAGAATCTCCGTAAATTTCTTTAAAGCCTTCCTTTAATTTCTTTAAACTCAACTGAATTTCCTCTGAAAGCTCCTGTAAGGTTGGCGGTTCGGTCATTCGGGAAATGATGATATCCTTAGCCTTTCTAATTTTGATGACATTGGATTCATCTACCAAAAATGGGCATTGCTCCACATTGGCATCTTCACTTCGGTTAAAATACAAGCTCAAAAGCTCGTAAGCCTTTCCTTTGAAGTAGAGATTTTTAATGGAATTATTAAGATTAAAATTAATCAACTGGGTAAGCACAATGGCCATTGACGGTGTAATCTTCCCGTCATCATAGTACTTCTTATCCTTATTGTCTTCACTCAAAAACGTTATATAATCCGCTTCTTGAGAAAACAATCCGTGAAATTTTTTAATAGAAATAATCACCGAAACCAACCAAGATTGTGGTTGGCAATCCATATGAAGAGGCAAATCCTGTTGTGGATTATAAAGAAGCAATGAATTTTCATCTTCGATATTCAAAGCATAACGACCATTATTGAAAATAAACTTACAAATGCCCTTTAAACAAAAGTGAAATTGAATAAAACTACTATCAATTTCCCTTTCAAGAGTCACCACTTTATCGGTTTCGTTTTGGTAGGTCAGCACATAAAAATCCTTTTCTATCTCTACTTCATTAAAAGAATCTATGGCCGTATTTAAAGAACCTATGGCGATATTTTTTTCTGCGTCAAAACTCGAATCCATCTCAAAACTATTTAGACCTGTTCTAAACAAACTTCGTCAAACACGTTGTTTCAACTGCAAAAGTATGATATTATTTACATTAATTCGAAAAACAAGCCAAAAAAACCACCAGCGATACTTATTGTTCCTTTAGCGTTATTTTTTTAATTTGCATAAATATATTTTTGTTGCCGAATTTCCAACGTTATTTAATGGAATACAACACTAAGTCGAAAACAACATATTTTTACGCCATTGGCTTAAGCTACAAAAAAGCCGATGCAGATATAAGAGGCCACTTTAGCTTGGATAATGATGGTAAGCAATTGCTATATACCCAAGCCAAGGCAAATGGCATTGACAGCCTTATTGTAACCTCTACCTGTAACCGTACTGAACTTTACGGTTTTGCCGAGCATCCTTACCAGCTTATTAAGTTACTTTGCGAGAACACCAAAGGAACTGTTGAAGAGTTTCAGGAAGTTGCCTACATCTACAAAAACAAAGAAGCTATTGCCCACATGTTTAAAGTAGGTTCTGGTTTGGACAGTCAAATTCTTGGTGACTTTGAAATCATCAGTCAATTAAAGTCTAGCGCCAAGGACTCCAAAAAAGTAGGTTTGCTAAATTCATACTTGGAGCGTTTGATCAATGCTGTAATCCAAGCCAGTAAACGTATTAAAACGGAAACCGATATTTCATCAGGTGCCGCTTCGGTATCTTTTGCTTCGGTACATTACATCTTGAACAATATTGAAGATATTTCAAACCGAAATATTTTACTCTTCGGAACTGGAAAAATAGGGCGTAACACTTGCGAAAATTTAGTGAAGCACACTAAAAATGAGCACATCACCCTTATCAACAGAACTAAAACAAAGGCACAGGAAATTGCTGGAAAGTTTAATTTGTTGGTAAAAGACTACGCCAATTTACAGGAAGAAATCAACGCGTCTGACGTTATGATTGTAGCCACTGGCGCTCAAAATCCGACCGTCGACAAATTTTTGATTCAAACCAAAAAACCGTTGTTGATTTTGGATTTGTCCATTCCTAGAAACGTGAACCACAACGTTACCGAATTGGACAATGTCACTTTAATTCACTTGGACGACCTTTCCCAAATTACGGATGAAACTTTAGAGAAGAGAAAGGCGCACATCCCAATAGCAGAGGCCATTCTTGAAGAAGTAAAAGCGGAATTCAACACCTGGTTGGAAACCCGAAAATTTGCTCCTACCATTAAGGCCCTAAAACTAAAACTGACCGATTTTAAGAATGCAGAATTGGACACGCAACGTAAAAAGCTGTCTAATTTCAATGAAGAACAGGCCGAATTGATCAGTAACAATATCATTCAAAAGATTACCAATCACTTTGCGCATCATTTAAGAGAGGATGGCATTTCTACTGATGAAAGCCTGGAATTAATTAAGAAGGTGTTTCAATTAGAAGAATCCACAAAACATGTCTAAAATTATTCGCATTGGTACCCGCGATAGCCAATTGGCGCTATGGCAAGCCAAAACTGTACAACGCCAACTGGAACACTTGGGCCACAAAACTGTCCTTGTTCCTGTAAAATCAACTGGAGATTTAGTCTTGGACAAACCTCTCTATGAGTTGGGAATTACTGGAGTTTTCACCAAAACATTGGACATTGCCATGCTCAATGGTGATATCGATATTGCGGTACATTCCTTAAAAGATGTCCCTACAGCTTTACCAAATGGGATTGTTCAAGCCGCGGTTTTAAAGCGTGGCAACAACAAGGACATGTTGGTTTTTAAACATAACGAAGAATTTCTTTCGCATAGAGAAGGTATTATTGCCACCGGAAGTTTACGTCGAAGAGCACAATGGCTCAACCGCTACCCAACACACACTGTAGTTGGGTTACGAGGCAATGTGAATTTACGCCTTCAAAAACTGGAAGACAACGAAGATTGGAACGGTGCCATTTTTGCGGCGGCAGGTTTAGGCCGTTTGCAAATTCGCCCCGAAAACGCCCTCAATTTAGATTGGATGATTCCTGCCCCTGCTCAAGGAGCTGTGATGGTAACTGCTTTGGAAAAAGATGAGGACATTCTGGAAATCTGCCGTGAGATCAACCACGAAGAAACAGAAATCTGCACCTCTATAGAACGTAATTTCTTAAGAGTTTTAGAAGGAGGTTGCTCTGCCCCAATTGGCGCCTTAGCAACTATCAAAAATGAAGAAATCAGTTTTACTGGAGTTTTATTAAGTCCTGACGGAACCAAAAAAATTGAAGTTTCCCGTTCCGTAAAATTAGGAAGACATCAAGATTTAGCGCAGCAATGTGCCGAAAATGTTATTGAACGTGGTGGCAAACGCTTGATGGATGGCATTAAACATTCAGGGAAGCAAACCAATATCTATTCCACCAAATCCCTAACCGAAGATCAACAGTTTCTGTTAAACGACAGTTTGGTTGTAAAGAGCAACGATGCCATCAAAACCAACCCCAACAGAATTCCGCTAAGCAAACTCAAAACACCATTTAAAAATGTGGTAATTACGAGTCAAAATGCCGTAGATGCCATTCTTACCAATTGCCCTTCGGAAGACTTAAATTTTAAAAATATTTATTGTGTAGGTCGCCGCACCAAACGCCTTATCGAACAAAAAATAGGCCCTGTAGCACATGCTGCCAAAAACGCAAAAACCTTGGCCGAATATTTAGTTGATTATATTGACGGTACAGAGGTTACTTATTTCTGCAGCAATTTGAGATTGGACGATTTGCCTACCATTTTAAAGGACAACCACATCAAGGTAGAGGAAATTGAAGCCTACCAAACCCGTTACGATTCGGAAAAAGTGGAGGACAATATTGAAGGTATTATGTTTTACAGCCCTTCAACCGTGGAAAGTTTTATCCAACAAAATAAACCCAACGGCATTGCTTTCTGTATAGGAGAAACCACTGCCAAGGAAGCCCAAAAATATTTCAAGGATGTTCGTGTCGCCAAGGTTCCTACTGTAGAAAGTGTCATCGAACTAGTAAATGAACATTACGCCTAATCTTTAGGTTTGAATTAACAAAGTTGAATTAAATAGAGTCGCTTTTCAGCGGAATAAACATGATAAAAAACGATTTATTTTTAAGAGCCCTAAAAGGAGAAACTGTTGAACGCCCACCAGTGTGGATGATGCGTCAAGCAGGTCGCTATTTACCAGAATTTATGGCAATTCGCGAAAAATACGATTTCTTTACACGTTGCCGTACTCCTGAATTGGCAAGCGAAATTACGGTTCAACCTATTCGTCGCTACGGTATGGATGCCGCCATCTTGTTTTCTGACATCTTGGTGATTCCACAAGCTATGAACATCGAGGTGCAAATGAAGCCAAATTTTGGTCCATACTTACCTAACCCTGTTCGCAGCCAAAAAGATGTGGACAATGTAGTTGTGCCAGATGTGACGGAAGCATTGGATTATGTTTACCAAGCTATAAAAGCCACCAAAGAATTATTGAATGACGAAATTCCTCTTATTGGATTTGCAGGATCTCCTTGGACCATTTTGTGCTATTGCGTACAAGGCCAAGGCAGCAAAACCTTTGACAAAGCCAAGGAATTTTGTTTTACCAATCCTATTGCAGCCCACCAATTATTGCAAAAAATCACCGATACTACTATTGCTTATCTAAAGGAAAAAGTAAAAGCTGGTGTTAACGCGGTTCAGGTGTTTGATTCTTGGGGAGGTATGTTATCTCCAACCGATTACCATGAATTTTCATGGCAGTATATCAATCAAATTATTGAAGCCTTGAAAGATGACGCTCCAGTAATTGCCTTCGGAAAAGGTTGTTGGTTTGCCCTCCATGAAATGGCACAATCCAATGCCTCTGCCCTTGGAGTTGATTGGACCTGTTCTCCTAAAAATGCCCGTTATTTAACTGGTGGACAAATTACCCTTCAAGGAAATTTCGACCCAGCTAGACTATTATCGCCTCCAGACGTCATCAAAAAGATGGTACACCAAATGATTGATGAATTTGGAAAGGACAGATATATTGTCAACCTAGGGCATGGTATTTTGCCAAATATTCCATTAGATAATGCCAAGGCATTTATTGATGCTGTAAAGGAATACAAAGCATAGATCTTTAAAAACCTTGCCAATTCAATTGGCACAGGAACCAACTTATAGATGCTAAAAAATATTTTCAAAGCCATACAAGCCTATTTTGGAGCCTTTGCTCTAATCTCAAAACTTGGGCTTTGGAAATATTTTGCAATCCCAATTGTCATCAGTCTTTTGACTGCCATTAGCATTGGTTTGACCGCTTATGGCCTATCAGATAATATTTTTGACTACATCCTGAGCATTTTCCCTAGTTGGAATTCCACTTCATGGTTAAGAAATCTATTTGAAATCTTCATTGGGTTGGCGATTGTTGCAATCGGCCTATTACTCTACAAACATATTGTCATGGCCCTTTCAGCTCCTTTTATGAGTCCCGTTTCCGAACGGATTGAAGCCCATATAGCCAATAGCCTCTTACCAAGCAACAACAAAAGCTCTTTCGGTTCGCAATTATCGCGAGGTATTAAAATCAACTTGCGTAACCTTTTTAAGGAACTCACACTAACTATTCCTGTACTTCTAATTGGTTTTATCCCCGTTATTGGTATTGCTTCTTCTGTGTTACTCTTTTTAATTCAAGCCTATTATGCCGGTTTTGGAAATATGGACTACACTTTGGAGCGGCATTTCAATTACAGAGAGAGCATTCAATTTGTAAAGAAGAACAAAGGCACCGCAATTGGAAACGGAATTGTGTTTTTACTTTGCCTTTTAATTCCTATTTTAGGCTTAATGATCGTGTTACCACTTTCAGTAACAGCAGCTTCCAAAGAAACCGTTAGACTTTTGGAGCTAAATAATTCAAAAGAAAACGTACAATAAATGGTTTTGGTAAAAGACACATTTGAATTGGCTACTTTGAAACCCGAAGACGCTTCTAGCTTAAGCCAGCTGATGATTACCAACGGAAGGCGCTTTCAGTTGTATCTACCCAAAACCTTAGCGCAGAATATTTCGGAAGACGCTTCCAAAGACTATATCTCCCAACAAAGGCAAGCCATAGAAAATCAAACAGAATACACCTTTGCCATTAAAGACTTGGAAACCTCTAAAGTTGCAGGATTGGTTATTCTTAAAAACCTTAACTGGAACCAAAAGGAAGGGGAATTTGCCTATTGCCTTGGGAGCCATTATACGGGCAACGGATGGATGGCCAAAGCCCTAAAAGCCTGTATGGAATTTGCCTTTGATACACTTGGCCTTCAAACCTTAAACATCTTGGTTCACAATAGCAACACGCCTAGTGTTAATGTGGCCAAAAGATGTGGGTTTTCATGGGCAAAAACATTAGAAAACGATTATATATCCACCGCAAAAGGACCGCTGGATATGGAACTTTACCAAATACATAATGAAAGATAAATTTTATACATACATACAAAACCTTCAAGACAGCATCACCTCAACTTTGGAAACCATTGATGGCAAGGCCAAGTTTCGTCAAGATCTTTGGGAACGCCCTGAAGGTGGCGGCGGAAGAACCAGAGTCATTGAAAACGGTAATGTGTTTGAAAAAGGCGGCGTGAATATTTCAGCGGTTCACGGCAAACTTCCGGAGAGCATGCAAAACTATTTCGGTGTAAAGGATGCCAATTTTTTTGCCTGTGGCCTTAGTTTGGTATTACATCCAAAAAGTCCAATGGTGCCAACCGTACATGCCAATTGGCGCTACTTTGAAATGTACAATGAACAAGGTGAAATTGTGGATCAATGGTTTGGCGGCGGACAGGATTTAACGCCGTATTACTTATTTGAAGAAGACGCAATCCATTTTCATAACACCTGCAAAACAGCCTGCGACAAACACCATCCAGACTTCTACCAAGAATATAAAACGAAATGCGATAAGTATTTCTGGAACAGCCACCGCAATGAAGCCAGAGGCGTTGGCGGTTTGTTCTTTGACTACTGTAAAGCCACAGAAGAAATGAGCATGGAAAATTGGTATAATTTTGTCACCGAAGTTGGCAATAGTTTTTTGGAAGCCTATGTACCAATTGTTGAAAAACGTAAGGATCTTCCTTATACGGAAGCCAACAGAACTTGGCAAGAAATACGTCGCGGGCGTTATGTAGAATTTAATTTAGTACATGACAAAGGCACTTTGTTCGGATTGCGAACCAACGGTCGTATAGAAAGTATTTTGATGAGTTTACCTCCTCATGTCCAATGGGTATATGATCACCATCCAGAAGAGGGCAGCCCGGAAGCAGCATTGCTCTCCGTTTTAAAACTACCAAAAGCATGGGTTTAAAATTAGGCACACTTAACCTTTTGATAGGCCTTACAGGAGCCTCTGTTTGGGCCCAAATTACTCCTGAAGAAATTGTTCAGGACACTACGGCCACAAACATTATTTACAAAGAGGCTTCGGAATACAAGGCCTCCTACCCCAATAGGATTACGGCACGTGCTTTTTATGTAAACACATCCAACGACTTAAAAATCAAAGATCGCAACTCGGATGATTTCTTCAATCTTGAACCCAATAAACAAAACAGGATTGGAGCTTCAGTTTCATTTCGAGGTATTTCAGGCTCTTACTCTTTTGCGCCCGATTTTATGGGGACCAATAAGGACAATGAAGACTCCAAACTGTTCACTTTAGGTTTTAGGACCTTCTTTGGAAACCATTTCATGCAAACCTTCGAACTGTTTAAAGAGAAAGGATTCTACCTGAAGTTTAATAATAGTGATGATATTTCTGTTTACTTACCACATTCCAAAAACTTTAAAATTGGAGGTGCCACATCCTATATATGGAATGAGAATTTTTCATTTAGAGCCATCACTTCTCAGGACGAAAAACAATTGAAAAGTACCGGAAGTTTCATTCCTAGAATTATCTACTATTATTCAAAATTCAATTTGGAAGGCAATAGCACTGAAACTGGCGACTATATTGATTTCAGTTACTATTCCTTTGATATTGCTTTTGCCCCTTCCTATTATTACAATTATGTTCCCACAAATAACCTTCTTCTGTCCGGTGGTATTTCGGCCGGGATTGGGTTGAACCACTCAAAATCGGAAGGAGAAGATGCCCTCAACTCTTTATTGACCGAATTGAATTTTAGAGCCGCCGCCACCTACGATATTGACAACTTATACCTAGGAGCCCATTACAGCTATTTAATTTTGAACCACTCGGCCGATAGCTCATCACGTGCAGCAGACAATATTCCGTATTTTCAAATATTTGTAGGTTATCGCTTTAAAGCACCCAAATCTTTGGTAGGATTTGCTGATGATATGCAGAATAAGATGAATAAAAAATTGAAAATTTAAAACACAAATCATAATGTACCCATTAAGACGAAATAGAAGACTGCGCACCAATGAAGCCATACGCTCTTTGGTTCGCGAAACCATAATTACCCCCAACGATTTTCTAGTGCCACTGTTTGTTGTAGAAGGCAAAAATGTGAAGGAAGAAATCCCTTCCATGCCCAACTATTTCAGGTACAGTTTGGACCTTTTGGAAAAAGAAGTGAAAGAGTTGTGGAAACTAGGATTGAAATCGGTGTTATTGTTTGTAAAAGTGCCTGACAATCTAAAAGACAACAAAGGTACAGAGGCCATCAATCCAAACGGTTTGATGCAACGCGCCGTAAAAACTGTAAAAAATGCCTGCCCAGACATGTTGGTGATGACCGATGTGGCTTTGGATCCTTATTCTTCTTACGGCCATGACGGTATTATAGAAAATGGTTTAATTTTGAATGATGACACAGTAGAGATTCTAACAGAAATGAGCCTTTCGCATGCCGAAGCTGGCGCCAACTTTGTGGCCCCAAGTGACATGATGGATGGTCGTATCCTTTCCATCAGGGAAGCTTTGGAGGACGAAGGCTATTTCAATACAGGTATCATGAGCTATTCTGCCAAATATGCTTCCGCCTTTTATGGACCTTTTAGAGATGCTTTAGACTCCGCTCCAGTGGACATGATAGATATCCCAAAGGACAAAAAATCTTACCAAATGGATTACGCCAACCGCTTTGAAGCCATTCGAGAAACCGAAATGGACATCGATGAAGGTGCCGATATCGTGATGGTAAAACCAGGCTTGTGCTATTTGGATATTGTTCGCGAAATCAAAAATGAAGTGGATGTGCCTGTGGCTGTTTATCAAGTTTCTGGGGAATATGCCATGGTAAAAGCCGCTGCCGAAAAAGGCTGGTTGGACCACGATGCCGTGATGATGGAACAGGTTACCGCCATCAAGCGTGCTGGCGCCGACATTATCGCTTCCTATTTTGCAAAGGATGTGGTAAAAATTTTAAATCGATAAACTACTTCAATTTATAAAGGCCCTGGTCAACTTTAGAAATGACCAGGGCCTTTCTTTTGAAAGTCATAAAATCACACAAATTCATATTTTATGTGCTTAACTCGTTGGATTTCGTAAATTAGTGAACTACCTCGCGGGTCACCACGAGGTAGTAATTCAAAAATTCGAGTTCCAAACAAATGAATTCGAGAATCGAGTAAAACGAAAGCCATTTTATGAGCGCATTAATTTTTTGGGCTACCATATCCATTTTCTTCTCTTTTTTATGTTCCATTTTGGAAGCCGTCTTGTTGAGCGTAACACCAACCTTTATCAACATTAAAAAACAGGAAGGGAAGCACTACGCTGAAACCTTGGAAAACTTAAAAAAGGACGTCGACAAACCTCTCATTTCCATTTTGACACTCAATACCATTGCTCATACATTAGGAGCTATGATGGTAGGGATTCAAGCTGAAAAATTACCCTTTAAAATTGAACTTTTTGGAATAAATACGGTTGGCGTGGTTTCCGCTATCATGACATTTTTGATTCTAGTCGTTTCGGAGATTATTCCTAAAACCATTGGTGCCACCTATTGGAAGCAACTGGCCAATTTTACAGCCAAAGCCTTAACAATCCTAATCTTTCCTTTAAAATGGACTGGCCTTTTATGGCTACTGCAACTCACCACCAAACTTATTGGAGGTAAAGGGCATCATGGCAGCGTTCTAAGTCGTGAAGATTTTCATGCCATGACCAATTTAGCAGAGGAAGAAGGTGTCTTTTTGGAATCTGAAAGTAAAGTAATTAAAAACCTTTTGACCTTTAAGGACGTTCAGGCCAAAGATATCATGACGCCAAGAACCGTCATGAAAATTGAAAATGAAAGTGAAACCGTCGCAGAATTCTTCGAAAGAAACTCAAACATCCGATTTTCTAGAATCCCTGTGTATTCCAACGAAGCAGATAATATTACAGGCCTAGTACTTAAAGACGAAGCTTTTAGAGAAATGGCCTTTGGCCATGGAGACAAAATTCTTTCGGATATCAAGCGTGACATCATCATCATCAATAGGAACATGCCTATTCCTAAACTCTTTGAACTCTTGGTTGAAAGCAAAAACCATATGGCTTTGGTAGTTGACGAATACGGATCTATAAGTGGTTTGGTAACTATGGAAGATGTGATTGAAACCCTTTTGGGACTTGAAATTATGGACGAAAGCGACAACATTGCCGACTTGCAATTATTGGCCAGAAAAAGTTGGGAAGATAGAGCCAAACGCCTTGGACTTATTGAAGATTAAAGTTTATGGACACCTGTATCATCAATACCCCTTTGGGATTTGCAAAAATTTCTGGCGACCAAGATGGCATTACGACGGTTACAATTTTAGACAGTGACGAAACGCTTACGGATATTATTCCCGAAGCTTTGGAAGATTGCGTTTATCAACTACAGGAATATTTTGATGGCAAGCGTCAACAATTTAACCTTCAACTAAACCCAGAAGGCACTGAATTCCAAAAAACAGTCTGGAATAAATTGGCAACAATTCCTTTCGGAAAAACAACTTCCTATTTAGAACTCTCCAAACAATTGGGAGACATCAAGGCTATAAGAGCCGTGGCCAATGCCAATGGCAAAAACCCCATTTGGATCATTATTCCCTGTCATAGGGTTATTGGAAGTGATGGCAGCCTCACTGGTTATGCAGGTGGATTACGCAGGAAACAATGGCTTTTGGAACACGAAAGCCAATATAAACAACAGCGCCTTTTTTAAAAAATTCTCCTATATTTAGTTATTAAATTAGCTCTCATGAAATTCCTTAAAAATCTCCTTAAATGGACAGCAATCCTATGCGGTATCCTTGTAATTGCATTGTATGCCACAGATACCGATTATTTAATTAAAGCGTTTCGTACCATTTATTTAAATGGGCATACCACTGCCTACTTGAACGATTATAAAGAATTTGATAACAAGGTCATTGATCAAGGCCTACCTCAACCTTGGCCAAATCACAAAGATTACAACACAGCAAAGGCCACAGAACTTTTAAGCACCATCCATAAAGAAAATGGTAGTGTAGCCTATGTTATCATAAAAAATGATAGCATTTGGTTTGAAGACTACTTTGATGGATTTCACAGCAACTCCCAAAGTAATTCCTTCTCAATGGCCAAAAGTTATGTGTCGGCTATGTTGGGAAAGGCTATCATGGATGGTTATATTAAAAGTTTGGATCAAACTGTCTGCGATTTTGTTCCAGAATTTTGTGATGGTTTAGCAGCAAAAATGACTGTTGGAGATCTGTCAAGCATGTCATCCGGCACCAATTGGGATGAAGCTTACTACTCTCCCTTCTCCATTACCACTCGCGCCTATTTTGATGATAATTTGGAAAAAGTAATTACAGGCTTAAAAGTTGTAGACGAACCTGGAAAAGCTTATAAATATGCTAGTGGCGACACCCAATTGTTGGCAATGGTAATTGAAAGAGCTACCAACAAGAAACTATACGACTATCTCACCGAAAGTTTTTGGCAACCTTTGGGCTGCGAAAACCAAGCCCTTTGGCAAGTAGACAGCGAAGACCATAATTTAGTTAAGGCGTATTGCTGTATCGCCTCCAATGCAAAGGATTTTGCCCGAATGGGAAAACTCTATAAAGACCATGGTAAATGGAATGGCCAACAAGTGTTGGACTCCGCTTTTATTGCAAAGTCTATTACCCCAAGATTTGCTGCAAGCCCTGAATACGGCTATGGCTGGTGGTTAAAAGATGTTGGGGACAAGCACTTTTTTATGATGCGAGGTCACCTTGGGCAGTACGTGATTGTAGAACCAAATGACAATATCATTATTGTGCGCTTAGGACACTCAAAAGGCGATGGATCGGCTGTAGCCACTTTTACTGATGATATTTCAATTTACATAGAAGAAGCCTATAACATGTTAGGATATGATCTCTAAACTACCACTGGAAAACATATTATTTTTAGACATTGAAACCGTTCCGGAAACTGAACATTTTTCAGATTTGGACACTACCAAACAATATTTGTGGGATGCCAAATCGCAATACCAAAGACGGGACGAATATACCGCCGAGGAATTTTACGAACGCGCAGGTATTTGGGCCGAATTCGGTAAGATTGTATGTATTTCTGTAGGCTATTTTAGTTTTCAGGGAGACATGAGACAGTTTCGGGTCACCTCATTTTTTGGGGACGAAATTAAACTTCTTCAGGACTTCAAAAACTTATTGTCTACCCATTTTGGACAACCCAAACATGTATTGTGCGCCCATAACGGTAAGGAATTCGATTTTCCATACATTGCGAGACGAATGATCATCCACAACATTGAATTGCCATATAAACTCAATCTTTTTGGCAAAAAGCCTTGGGAAGTGCCCCATTTAGACACTTTGGAATTATGGAAATTTGGAGATTACAAACACTTTACCTCTCTTAAGCTGCTTACCAATGTTCTTGGTATTCCATCACCAAAAGACGATATTGATGGCAGCGAAGTAAGACGAGTGTATTACGAAGAAAATGATATTGACAGAATTGTCACCTATTGCGAAAAAGATACAGTAGCCGTAGCCCAAATATTTTTACGATTGCGAGGCGACGAACTGTTACATGACAATGAAATTATTAGTGTTTAGTACATGGCCACACCACCCCTTTTATCTGTAAAAGAGCTTAGCATTTCCTTTATATCCAATAAATCCGAAAAGGAAATCATACATCATATCAGCTATGATTTGTTTGAGAATGAAATTTTAGGAATCGTAGGAGAATCGGGATCTGGAAAGTCCGTTTCTTCATTAGCCCTTATGGGATTGTTACCTCCAAAAATTTCAAAAGTCAACAATGGACACATCTTATTTCACAGTCAAGATTTAACAACGCTTCCTGCAAAACAGTTTCAAAACATAAGAGGAAATGAGATTGCCATGATTTTCCAGGAACCCATGAGTTCCTTAAATCCATCCATGAAATGCGGCAAACAGGTTCTGGAAATTTTATTGCAGCACACCTCGCTTTCCAAAACGGAAGCCAAAACTGAAACCTTATCTCTTTTTGAGAAAGTGAAATTACCGCTCCCAGAACGCATTTATGATGCCTATCCTCATGAAATTTCAGGTGGACAAAAGCAACGGGTAATGATTGCCATGGCCATTGCCTGCAAACCTAAAATATTAATTGCGGACGAGCCTACAACCGCCTTGGATGTAACCGTTCAAAAGGAGATTATTCTCTTGTTGAAACAACTCCAGCAGGAAGAGAAAATGAGCATTATTTTCATTTCCCACGACTTGTCCTTAGTTTCCGAAATTGCCGATAGACTTTTGGTGATGTACCAAGGAAATATTGTAGAACAAGGTATTGCCAACGAAGTATTCACAGCACCTAAAGACACCTACACTAAAGCCCTGTTACAATCCAAGCCATCCTTGGATGTTCGCCTTAAAAGGTTGCCGACCATTAAGGATGTCATTAATGATTTGGTAGATAGCAGCATCATTTCTGCGGAAGACCGAAAAGCTTTTCATAAAGAGCTTTACTGCAAAACGCCCTTATTGGAAGTGAAGAATCTCAACAAAACCTATGTTTCAAAATCAGGTTGGTTTTCAAAACCTGAAGCCTTTAAAGCTGTTAACAATGTTAGCTTTCAACTTTACGAAGGTGAAACCCTTGGTCTAGTTGGGGAATCCGGCTGCGGAAAATCGACTTTGAGCAATGCCATTTTATTATTGGACAAAGCCTCTTCGGGAGAAATCTTCTACAGAGGAACGGACATCAACAAACTATCTAAGAAACAGGTTAGAGCCCTTAGAAAAGACATACAGATTATTTTTCAGGATCCATTTGCTTCACTCAATCCCAGAATGCCTATTGGAAAGGCCATCATGGAACCCATGACAGTACATAACATTGGTAATTCCGACAAGGAAAGAAAGCAATTGGTTTTAGAAATTTTGGAAAAAGTAGGCTTAACAGAAGAATCCTTTTATAAATACCCGCATGAATTTTCTGGAGGACAACGTCAACGTGTGGGGATTGCCAGAGCCATTGCCTTACAGCCTAAATTGATTGTTTGTGACGAATCTGTTTCTGCCTTGGATATTTCTGTGCAAGCACAAGTACTGAATTTGCTTAACGAATTGAAGTCCAATTATAACTTTACCTATATTTTCATTTCTCATGATCTCGCTGTGGTAAAATATATGTCGGATCAGTTATTGGTGATGAACAAAGGACAAATTGAAGAATTGGATGATGCCGATGTAATTTACAACAATCCAAAAAGGGAATACACCAAAAAATTAATTCATGCCATCCCGAAGGGGTTATAGCATGAATAATTTTTTAATTAGGGCAAAAATATTCTTAAGTAGGCTTAAAGTATTTTGAATTACAGTAAGTATCCTGTTTTCAAAATAAGTAGGTCTTGGTAGATTTGGGGCAACATTTTCCATAAGCATAAATTCATGATAAATTTGGGGCAAACCATAAATTAAGTTTATGATAGACTTGGTAAATTACCTTGTCTCGATTTGGTTTAGCTAATATGAAACATTTTTTTTTAAAAATCAGTTTAAATACATTAAAAATCGATAAAACGCATTATTTTTTAACATTTACACCTAAAACAAAATACTTTTCCTACAAATTTAATGTATCTATCAAAAAAAAGCTACTTTATAAAGTAGCTTCTCTAAACATCTATAAATGCTATAATTGCATTTCTGGAATCTCTCCTTCCACAATTAAATGCCCTTCGGTTGCATTTTGAATTTCTTGAACTGAAACACCTGGTGCACGTTCCAAAAGTTTAAAACCTTTATCGGTAACTTCTATTACCGCTAGATTAGTCACAATCTTTTTAACACAACCTACACCCGTAAGCGGCAAAGTACACTCCTTAAGCAATTTGGATTCACCTGCTTTATTGGTATGCAGCATTGCTACAATAATATTTTCGGCACTGGCTACCAAGTCCATAGCACCTCCCATACCTTTCACCATTTTACCCGGAATTTTCCAATTGGCAATATCACCGTTTTCAGAGACTTCCATGGCTCCCAAAATGGTCAGATCTACGTGTTGCCCACGAATCATGGAAAAACTCATAGAGGAGTCAAAAAAACTAGCTCCCGGCAAGGTTGTGATTGTTTGTTTCCCCGCATTGATAATATCGGCATCTTCTTCCCCTTCATAGGGAAAAGGCCCCATGCCCAACACACCATTTTCACTTTGGAATTCTACTTGGATATCATGTCTTACATAATTAGCCACCAACGTTGGAATTCCTATTCCAAGATTCACATAATAGCCATCTTTTACTTCTTTGGCAATTCGTTTTGCTATTCCTGTTTTATCTAACATAATTAATCTCTTTGTCTAACGGTTCGTTGTTCAATTCTCTTTTCATATACTTCCCCTTGGAAAATACGCTGTACAAAAATTCCTGGAATATG
Source organism: Mangrovimonas sp. DI 80 (assembly GCF_001975575.1). NCBI lineage: Bacteria > Pseudomonadati > Bacteroidota > Flavobacteriia > Flavobacteriales > Flavobacteriaceae > Mangrovimonas > Mangrovimonas sp. DI 80. The sequence goes on from NZ_MSDT01000002.1 coordinate 683,291, forward strand.
TATTTCATTAGGATCTAAAGTGCCTACCGGAACCAATTCCTCCACCTCAGCCACTGTAATATTTGCAGCTCCACACATAACAGGGTTAAAATTGCGTGCTGTTCCCTTAAATATTAAGTTACCAGCCTCGTCACCCTTCCATGCCTTAACAAACGAGAAATCTGCTTTAAAAGCATTTTCCAATACATGCATCTTACCATTGAATTCACGGGTTTCCTTTCCTTCGGCGACTTCAGTACCATATCCTGCAGGTGTAAAAAAAGCAGGAATCCCAGCTTGGGCAGCTCTGCAACGCTCAGCAAGCGTTCCTTGAGGAATTAACTCCACTTCCAATTCTCCACTCAACATCTGACGCTCGAACTCGTCATTTTCACCCACATAAGAGGACACCATTTTTTTAATTTGTTTTTTTTGAAGAAGAAGTCCAAGGCCAAAATCGTCAACCCCGGCATTATTGGAAATACACGTCAGCCCTTTCACTCCAAGGTCCACCAACTTTGCAATAGCATTCTCAGGGATACCACAAAGCCCAAAGCCTCCAAGCATAAAGGTCATATCATCCGAAACACCCTCAAGTGCTTCCGACACATTTGCTACTTTTTTATTAATCATTTGCTAAGAATTTTATAGGGGTAAAATACAAAAAACCGAAGCGATTCTAAAAAGAATAACTTCGGTTTTTTTTGATAAGAGTAATATTTTTTAGCTAATATTTTGCAATCAACAATAATTCAAGCGTTTTAATGTCAATATTCCAAAATATTAAAATCCGAGACCAAGGTCCTCATCTTCTTCCAAAAGCATCTCAGCTTCTTCACCTTCTTCACTAGCATTACAATCTACACGGATGGACAACTCTTCAGGTCTTACAAAATCTTCTTTTGAAATTCCAAGGTCCTCATCGGCATAACAGCTCTTCATATACAGCCCCCAAATAGGTAAGGCCATAGCCGCTCCCTGACCATAAGTAATGGTTTTAAAGTGCGCCGCTCTATCTTCGGCACCAACCCAAACACCAGTTACCAAGTTAGGCACCATCCCCATAAACCATCCATCACTTTGGTTTTGGGTTGTCCCAGTTTTTCCTGCAATAGGATTGGTAAATTCGTAAGGGTAGCCCGTAATAATTTCGCGATAAGCTGCACTGTATTTATCGGCTCCTGTAGTTCTCAAACGGGTTCCAGAACCACCATGTGTTACCCCTTCCAATAAATTTACAGTTACATAAGCCACCTCTTCACTCAACACATCGCGAGACTCTGGCGTAAACTGATACAATACTGTGCCATTCTTATCCTCAATACGCGTTACCATAACAGGCTTATTATAAACACCTTTATTAGCAAACGTTGAGTACGCTGCAACCATTTCATATACACTTAAATCTGGCGTCCCCAAGGCAATGGCTGGAACTGGCAAAATATCTTCCTCTACTCCCAAATTTTTAGCCATATCGATTACTGGTTGCGGTCCAATTTTGTCCATCAATCTAGCTGTAATGGTATTTATGGAATTTGCCAAAGCATTCTTTAATGTCATAAAACCACTGTATTTACCATCAGAGTTTTTGGCCGTCCAAGGTTCTGGATTCCCAAACTTATTGGCCTCAATGGTAATTGGTGTATTTGGTAAAGTATCGCAAGGAGACAAATGTAATTGGTCTATAGCCGAAGCATATACAAATGGCTTAAAGGTAGACCCTACTTGGCGTTTCCCTTGTTTTACGTGATCGTATTGAAAATGCCTGTAATTGATACCACCAACCCAAGCTTTAACGTGACCTGTTTGTGGATCCATGGACATCATCCCTGTATGTAAGAATGACTTATAGTATCTCATGGAATCAATAGGTTTCAAAATAGTATCGATTTCACCACTCCATGAGAAAATTTTCATATCTGTAGGGACATCGAAAGAAGCTATAATTTCATCATTCGATTTTTTAAGATCATACTTCATGTGCCTCCAACGCTCACTTTGTCTCATGGAACGTTTCATTAGGGCGTCTATCTCACTATTATTCAAATCCAAGAAAGGTGCCGTAGGGTTACGATCTGGTGTATTTTGATGATCAAATTCCGCCTGTAGCCTTGCCATGTGTTTTTGCACAGCATCCTCCGCATATTGTTGCATTCGAGAATCTATCGTAGTATATATTTTCAACCCATCATTATAAAGGTGGTATTTTTCGCCATCTGCCTTAGGATTTTCAGCAATCCATTCTTTCATGAATTGCTTCAAATACTCTCTAAAATAAGTAGCAATTCCCTCTCTGTGCGATTCTGGTGAATAGTTTAAGTCCAAACCTGTTTTCTGAAGGGAATCCGAAACTTGTTCATCAAGATATCCATATTTCACCATTTGTCCCAAAACAGTGTTACGTCTATTGGTTACCCCTTCCTCATTCCTTCTTGGGTTGTATAGGGAAGAATTTTTAAACATCCCCACCAACATGGCCGACTCTTTAGTTTCTAAATCAATAGGCTCCTTTCCAAAATAAATACGGGAAGCACTGCGGATACCATCGGCATTGTTACCAAAGTCATAGATATTGAAATACATAGCCATGATTTCTTCTTTGGTATACTGACGCTCCAAACGAATAGCTATAATCCACTCCCTTATCTTCTGTGATAATTTCTCAACGATATTGGCATTTTCCCTTTTATGAAACAACTGCTTGGCCAACTGCTGGGAAATGGTACTTGCTCCTCCCTTAGTTCCAAGAAAAACAGCGGCTCTTAACGTACCTATAGCATCGATTCCTGAATGTTCTTTATATCTGGCATCTTCCGTAGCGATTAAGGCATCTACCAAATTCTGAGGCAACTCACTGTAATCTACAGGTGTTCTGTTATCATTGTAGTAGAATTTACCCAACGTTTTCCCATCGGAAGAAATGATTTCTGTGGCCAAATTGGTTTTAGGATTCTCCAATACGGTGTGATCTGGCATTTCTCCAAACACCCCAAAAGATGCCAATAAAAATAACAGCACTACAAAAAGCAAACCGCCCGTGAAAGTAATCCAAAACCAACGGATATACTTAGAAAAATCAGGTGCTGCGTTTTTCTTATTTGTTGCCTTTTTAGCCATAATAATTATTTAGTGTTTGCGTGTTCTATTCTAAAACCAATATCGGTAATACCTTCCAGCTCTTCTACTCCTTCCAGATGACCATTTTCTCTCATGGCCTGTTGAATGTTGATGGTATATTCCCCTGATTCATCGAAGACAAAAGGACTCTCGTAACCTTTGTACCACAACTTATTTTCCTTAACATCCGAAAATCCAGTTCCCAAAAACTCTCCGTTAGGCTTCGCCATGGCATACTCCAAAGTGTCCTTGGTTATCTTTCCGTTAGGATATTCCATTCCTACAATCAAAAACAAATTACTGTACTTGTAGTCACTAGTATTTCGAAGGTTTACAAACAGGTTGTAGTTGTTCAACGAATCTGGAGGCGTTACCTTAAAAGAAATGACAGCATCTTTATGCCACTTGTTGGGTACGGTTTGGTACTCATCATAAACTTGATTGGAATCGCATGACAAATACAGTATGCCCATTAAAAGAACTAACCAATAACTATTTTTTGGCATTATTTTGAGACTTATTGTTGTTTCTTCTAGGTTTCCTCTTATTATTTTTACGTTTTCTTTTGCCTTTTGGACTATCAAACCTTGTTAAACTATCTTGTCCTACAACATTTTCAAACTCGGTTTTAGTGTCTTCCACTAGTTCTGCCGCGTATTCTTCGAGGCTGGCAACCTTTTGTTTTTTCTTGTTTTTTTCGATGATTTCATTGGCCTGTTCAACGGTTAGTTTATGCCAATGCATCCATTCGCCTTCATAGGCATACCACATCACACCTTTAAAAATATCCGTTTTTTGACACAAGGCAACACCCTTTTCGGTATACAACTTGATTTCAGTTTTTGGAAAATCCTTTAAAGCATCCAAATAGGCATCCAATTCATAATTAAGACAACACTTTAGTTTTCCACATTGTCCCGCAAGCTTAAGCGGATTCAATGACAACTGTTGGTATCTTGCCGCGGAAGTACTTACAGACCTAAAATCTGTCAACCAAGTGGAACAGCACAATTCGCGTCCACAAGACCCAATTCCTCCAAGTCTTGCAGCTTCCTGACGGAACCCAACCTGCTTCATTTCGATACGGGTTCTAAACTCTTTGGCAAACAACTTAATAAGTTCCCTAAAGTCTACACGCTCTTCGGCTGTGTAGTAAAAGGTCGCCTTGCTGGCATCTCCCTGATATTCGATATCGGAGATTTTCATTTTCAGTTTCAAATCAATGGCAAACTGCCTTGCCTTAACCTTCATAGGCTCTTCCTTATCTCTAGCCTTAGACCACACATCGATATCTCGCTGATTGGCCTTTCGGTAAATCTTCAGAACCTCATCTTGGTTATTGACATCTATTTTTTTACGCTTCATTTGAATTCTAACCAATTCACCTGTAAGCGTTACCATACCAATATCGTGCCCAGACTGGGCTTGTGTAGCGACAATATCGCCTATATTCAATGATAAATTTTCTGTATTTCTGTAGTACTGTTTTCTTCCGTTCTTAAAACGTACTTCCACCCCATCAAAAGGTTCCTGTCCCTGAGGAAGGGACATGTTGGACAACCAATCAAAAACCGTTAGCTTGTTACAGCTATCGGTTCCACAAGTTCCATTGTTCTTGCATCCTTTTGGTTGACCATCCTTACCAGTTGAGCAACTGTTACAACCCATAAATTTTATATATAATTTGCTAATCTAGACTAGCAAATGGAGATTAATAATTTGTTTTCTAAAATGTAAAGATAAGATTATTCTAATGACATAAAAACATCACTGTTTTTATTGGGAATTAATTAAATCTCGATCTCATAATTCAGTCTGTTGGAGAGGGATTTTAACGTTTTTTTTGACTTAAAAACATTGGACAACAACGTTGAGCTCCAACCTATTTCACGGGAAAAGTCATTAAAACTCACTTCACGCCAATTAAACCTCTCTTTCCAAAATTGCTTCGGAGAAATATAGCAAAATGTATAGTCGAAAATAAAACTAGATTGGTTCTCACCTGCCAATACAGATAATTCATCAGGAGCCAAAAGTGTAATCTCGTTAGACTTGCAGGTTTCTTTAATTCCCTTAATAATCTTGGGATAATCCCCAACCAAAGTTGAGATGTCAAAATCATTATACTCGGTATTCCCTATTTTTTGAATTGGTCTTATTTGAAGAATATCAAAACTCTTGGGATCGAAGTGTTCAAAAAACTCCTGCAACTCATAGAAATTATCCTTGTTGAAAGTATAATTGATACGCACCTTAAAATCATATTTAGATTTCAATTCGACAAAAGCCTTAAAGGCATCATGAAACTTTTCATAATTGGCCTTTTTCATAAAGCCTTCATAGGTTTCCCTGGTCACGCCATGCAAAGAAATTGTGAACTCATTTAAGCCCGCCTTCAACAACTCTTCTATCTTTTCCTCTGTCAACAAATTAGCATTGGTCGTCAAGGAAATGTAGGGCACTTTATAGTCCTTGCCCAGCGCTACAAGATCCGCTAAATTTTTATACAAAGTAGGCTCTGTTCCACATCCAATCTGCAATTTCAATGCTCTTCCAAAAATTGCCTTTGCCACAGCTTTCAACTCCTCTGGCTTAAATTGTCCTTTAAGCGTCTTTACATAATCAGCATCCGTAAAATAACACATCTTACAGCGTAAATTACATGCCATAACAGGATCCAGATTCACTGCCAAATACCGCTTATTCAATTTATGCAGTAAGTAAAGCCCAAAAAACTTTACCCTATGACATTTGACCTTTCTATTTAACTGCAATAGCTTGTAAAAATCCATCCACTGCAAGATAGTTAAGACATTAATACTTAAACGCTTTTTACCGAAATTATTTTAACGGGACAAGCTTTTGCTGCCTGATCGCAAGGATCCAAAATAGCCTCGTCTGGAGATTTTAAGGTAAAAAAACCTTTTTTCTCCTGACTTCTCAAAAGCACCGTTTTCCCATCCTTTTTGGACATTTGAAACTGCTCAGGAGCCAATTCTACACAATAATTACAACCAATACATTTATTTCTCTGAAGAGTTACAACAACCATTAAGCCTCAACTTTATTTTCTACAATCTTATAAAGTTTATCCGAAGGACGCACTCTAAAGGGTATTGGAAAGGTTACCGAATCTCCCTTTATACCTTTTTCCAACTGCTCATCGTTAACCAACATAGTGTCCACTGTCATTTCCTTAGCACCTGTAGTTGGTCCAGTAATTAAAATGGTGTCACCCAAAGACAAATCGTAGGCTTCAATCTTAAATTCACCAATGCTACTTTTTGGATAATAGTGCACCCCTTTACCGATATACACTTTTTTCTGAGTCGCATGAGATCCTGAACCTTTGCTCCATTCTCCCAATTTCTGTCCTAAATAGTAGCCACTCCAAAACCCTCTATTGTAAACTTTCTCCAATTCCTGCATCCAACCAATTACTTTCTCTTTGGAATAGGTTCCATTTTCAATACTATCAATCGCCTCACGGTAACACTTTATGACATTGGCCACATATTCTGGCGCTCGTCCACGACCTTCTATTTTCAACACGGTAATTCCGGCATCGATTACTTCTTCCAAAAAATCGATGGTACACAAGTCTTTTGGAGACATGATGTACTCATTATCCAATTCCATTTCGAAGCCAGTCTCTTGATCAACCACCGTATATTTCTTTCTACAGTTTTGCTTGCAAGCGCCTCTGTTTGCCGAAGAATTATGCGAATGCAAACTCATATAACATTTTCCAGAAACCGCCATGCAGAGTGCTCCGTGACCAAAAATCTCAATCTCCACCAATTTCCCTGAAGGGCCTTTGATTTGCTCCTTTTCAATTTGTTCGGCAATCTTCTTTACTTGACGCAAACTCAACTCCCTACTCATTACCATAGTGTCTGCGAACATGGCATAAAACTTCACCGTTTCAATATTGGTGATATTGATTTGCGTAGAAATATGCACTTCCATCCCCAACTCACGAGCCACCATAATCACAGCTTGGTCCATGGCAATCACAGCTGTAATGTCTGCTTCTTTGGCACGCTTAACCAAAGTTTTTACGATAGATAAATCGTGATCGTAAATAATCGTATTTAAGGTCAAATAAGTTCTAACACCTTTTTCCTGGCATCTTCTGGAAATTTCTGGAAGGTCGTCCAAAGTAAAGTTAATAGATGCTCTAGCACGCATGTTAAGCTGCTCTACACCAAAATAAACAGAATCTGCACCATTATCTAGGGCCGCTTGCAGCGATTCAAAATTCCCTGCAGGGGCCATTAATTCAATCTTTTGCATAATACAACTAGGCTTTTTCTTGTTTAAAATGCTCGAAAATGTTTCTTAAATCCTTTTTGAAAGGTAAGTGGTCGGCACGCCCTTTTTTGAAGATATCGTTACTATTTCCCTGTCCCTTACGCAATGCCTTTTGCTCTTCGTATGGCAATCTGTTAATCTCCATACAGGTGGTAGAACAACAGTTTTCCATTTCTTCCTGACATTTCGGACATTGGATAAACAACAAGTGACACGCATCATTAGCGCAATTGGTATGCGCATCAAAAGGCTCTCCACATTGGTGACATTGTGCAATGACGTCATCACTAATACGTTCGGCACGACGCTCATCGAACACGAAATTCTGACCTAAAAACTTATTTTCTAAGTTTTGTTCTTTCACCTGACGGGTGTATTCAATAATACCACCTTCAAGTTGATAAACATTTTTAAACCCCTTATGTTTAAAGTAAGCACTTGCCTTTTCACAGCGAATCCCACCAGTACAATACATTACAAGGTTTTTATCTTCTTTATGATCTTTTAAATCATTTTCAATAATATCTAACGATTCTCTAAAGGTATCCACATCTGGCGTCACCGCATTTTTAAAATGACCAATTTCACTTTCGTAATGATTACGCATATCTACCAACACGGTATTTTCGTCTTCAATGAAGCGGTTGAAATCTTCCGCTTTTAAGTGAATTCCTTTGTTTGTTACATCGAAGGTGTCGTCGTTCAATCCGTCGGCAACAATTTTATCGCGCACTTTCACTTTCAGCTTCAAGAACGATTTATTGTCCTGTTCCACAGCAACATTCAATCGGATGTCTTTCAAGAAATCAATGGTATCCAAATGTGTCTTGAACTCGTTGAAACGATCGGCTGGCAATGACAATTGTCCGTTGATGCCTTCGTGAGCCACATAAATTCGACCCAAGACCTCTAAACGGTCCCAGACAATAAACAATTGATCTCTAAATTCTTGAGGATTTTGAATTTTCGCGTATTGGTAAAAAGAAAGCGTTAATCGATTCTTACCTGCCTGATCGATTAATTCCGCTCGCTCTTTAGCACTTAATTTATTGTACAGTTGCATGCTATACTAATGTTTTAAGGTTAAAGATTTTATTTTAATGCCGCAAAGGTACTATTTTTAAATCATTGCGCCATAACAAAGAAAAAAGCACTTTAGATTGCCTAAAGTGCTTTTTACAGACTAACTCGATTTGATACTTTTTTATTTGTTGTTTAAACTCAAAAATATACGTCCGAGTTAGCCTCCATCGGCTTTACAGCTGCTATTAAAAGTAATGGCAACCGAAACGCCCAATGCGGTGTTAACAATTGTTTTCTTAAAGAATTTCATAGCAAGATTTCCCCTAATTATAAAGTAGATGTGAATTGCTCAAAAAGGTTGCGTGATTAGATTGAAAAAATTCAAAAGTTATCGTATTTTAGCCTGAATTTAATTTTAGAAAAACTGAATAATGAGTACTGAAAAAGATGCAAAATTAAAGGCCTTGAAGCTTACCTTGGACAAATTGGACAAGGCTTACGGAAAAGGAACGGTGATGAAGATGAGCGACCAGGCAATCTCTGATGTTGAAGCCATTTCCTCTGGATCCCTTGGTTTGGACATTGCACTTGGTGTAGGCGGATATCCAAGAGGAAGAATCATTGAAATATACGGTCCTGAATCTTCAGGTAAAACAACTCTTACTTTACATGCCATTGCAGAAGCGCAAAAATCTGGTGGGATTGCAGCCTTTATTGACGCTGAGCACGCCTTTGATAGATTTTATGCTGAAAAACTGGGAGTAGATTTAGAAAACCTTATCATATCTCAACCGGACAACGGGGAACAGGCATTGGAAATTGCGGACAACCTAATCCGTTCTGGAGCTATTGACATTATAGTAGTGGATTCTGTGGCTGCCTTGACACCAAAAAGTGAAATTGAAGGCGAAATGGGAGATTCCAAAATGGGTCTTCACGCACGATTGATGTCTCAAGCCCTTAGAAAATTAACAGGTTCTATCAGCAAGACCAACTGTACCATGATTTTCATCAACCAATTACGTGAAAAGATTGGAGTTATGTTTGGAAACCCAGAAACAACTACCGGTGGTAATGCTCTTAAATTCTATGCTTCGGTGCGTTTGGACATTAGACGTTCAACCCAAATTAAGGAAAACGACGGAAATGTAGCCGGAAGCAAAACCAGAGTGAAAGTGGTTAAAAACAAAGTAGCGCCTCCATTTAAAACTGCTGAGTTCGACATCATGTATGGGGAAGGAATTTCCAAAGTTGGAGAAGTTCTGGACATTGCCGTAGAGAATGAAATCATCAAGAAAAGTGGTTCTTGGTTTAGCTACGAAGACACCAAACTTGGCCAAGGCCGTGATGCCGTAAAAGCCTTGATAAAAGACAATCCAGAGCTCATGGATGAGCTGGAAGGAAAAGTAAGGAAAGTTGCAAAGGAAGCGACTTTATCCTAACCAAAAATTAAAATCCCGTTTAAAACGGGATTTTTTTTGTTTTTAACGCAACCTTTTCTCCCTTTGCGCATCTTACCTCTAAAAAAAGGACTACAATAAGTTATACAGATTCAGCTGCTTCAAAATAACTCCCTTCGCTTGTGCATTCAAGGTTTTTGTATCGGCAATGGTCAACCCCTCGGTTGGGATAAACTTATGCACTTTCGCTCTCATTTTCCCTGGACTGCCACTAAAAAAAGTATAGGAAAATCGCCTTTTGTTATCGGCAAAGGTTAAAGGAACCACAGGAATTCGATGGTTGATAGCCAATCGGAAGGCTCCGTCCTTAAATTCATCCAACACAATGGACTCATCAGGTACGCCTCCTTCAGGAAAAATACAAATACTCAACCCCTGCTTCAAACGTTTTTGAGCTCTTAAAAACACCGCTTTTCTGCTCTTTTCAGAACTGCGGTCTACCAAAATACAAGTACGCTTATAGAAAAATCCAAACAACGGGATTTTTGCCAATTCCTGTTTCCCCACAAACACAAACGGATTCTTAACACTTAGCAGCATCAACATAATATCCGTCATCGACGTATGGTTGGCCACAAACATATAGCTCTCGTTCCTTTCGGGAACTGCTTCACGTTCAATTTTAACCCTAAAGCCCATCCCAATTAAAATGAACCTAGCCCATATTCGCGCCAGCCTAAAGAAAAAAGGATACCAGCTTTCTTTAAGAATGGAAACGATCAAAAACGGAAATAATACTACAATAGGAACCGCAACCAAAATGTAAAACCAAATGCGGTATAACAGCCAAAATAAATATTTGAATATCTTCATTGCGACCAAAACTAGTCAAATTTATTGAGCTATTGTAGTAAAAAAAGTACCTTTGTCCTTCCAAAAAAGAAAAGTCGAATTTTAAATAATTTCCATTTCAGGGAAACTCCACATGGCAAGAATACTAACAGGAATACAGAGTACAGGAACTCCTCATTTAGGGAACATTTTGGGCGCTATTTTACCGGCCATAGAAATGTCTAAAGACGAAGCAAACGATTCGTTTTTGTTTATCGCCAATCTTCACACCTTAACGCAGATTAAAGATGCCGAAGAGTTGCGATATAACACTTATTCTGTCGCTGCCACTTGGCTGGCCTTTGGCTTGGACATTGAAAAAACGGTTTTTTACAGACAAAGCGATATCCCGCAGACCACTGAATTGTCATGGTACCTAAGCTGCTTTTTCCCATACCAACGTCTTACTTTAGCGCATAGTTTTAAGGACAAGGCAGACCGTTTAGAGGATATCAACGCAGGTTTGTTTACGTATCCTATGTTAATGGCGGCTGACATTTTGCTATATGATGCAGAAATTATTCCCGTAGGAAAAGACCAATTGCAACATATTGAAATGACAAGAGATGTCGCTTCCCGTTTTCATGCAAAAATGGGAGATGTTTTTGTGTTACCGGAAGGAAAAATTCAGGAGAACACCATGCTTATCCCTGGAACCGACGGAGAGAAAATGAGTAAATCCCGAAACAACTTCATCAATATTTTTGAAACCGACAAAAAGCTGCGTAAGCAAATTATGGGCATCAAAACCGATAGCACCCCATTGGAACAGCCTAAAGACTGGTCAACCTGCAATTGTTTCGCCATTTATAGCTTATTGGCAGATGACGATCAAATAGCAACCATGAAAGCCAATTATGAAAATGGCAATTATGGCTACGGACATGCCAAACAAGCCCTGTTTGAACTCATCGTTGAAAGATTTGCAGAACCAAGAGAAAAGTATCAGTACTATATGAACAACTTGGAAGAACTAGACAAAGCATTGGCCCTTGGTGCCGAAAAAGCTAGATTGGTAGCCAATAATGTTTTAAAACGCGTAAGAAAAAAGGCTGGATATTAATTCCAATAAAACCTACAAACAAAAAGCCTCCATTTGAAAATGGAGGCTTTTTGTTTAGTTTCATTTCTAATGAACACAACTCAAACAACTTCAAATAATTTCCCCGGGAGTGGCCTTACCACCCCTTTCAATTCCATATTTAAAAGGATTCCCGCTATTTTAAAGATTGGAAGCTGGCAGGCTAAAGCAATGCTATCCAACAACTGTTTGTCATGTTCCTTCAAATAGTTATACACCTTTTTTTCATCTTCATCCAATTCTACAAACAACTGTTTTTGAACAACAGCAGGCTTTTGCTCTATGGACCAGTTTAAAATATATGGCACATCCATAGGCGTAGAAAGTAAATGCGCCTTTTGTTGTTTGATTAGATTATTACACCCTACACTCTGTAGATCCGTTGGGCGCCCAGAGACGGCAAACACTTCTCGATTATAGGAATTGGCAATGTCGGCGGTTACCAAGCTCCCTCCTGTTTCGGCTGACTCAATTACAATCGTTGCCTCGCTTAGGCCAGCAATGATTCGGTTGCGTTTTAAAAAGTTGGTCCTGTCAAAAGCATCCGTACTCCAAAAATCGGTAAAGAACCCACCATTACTCTCAACACTTGTCATATAACGTTTATGGGTTTTGGGATATATTTGATTGAGCCCATGAGCCAAACAGCCAATAGTCTGTAAATTATGGTTCATGGCCGCCTTTTGTGCAGTAATATCAGTACCATAGGCAAAACCAGAAACAATCACTGGATTAAAAACTGCCAACTCCTCCACCAAGCGTTCACAAAAGGCGACACCATGATTAGTAATTTTTCTCGCGCCTACAATGCTAATAATATGCCGATCCTTAAGATCGATATTCCCAACCTGAAACATAAGCGCCGGTCCATCTATACAATGCTTCAATTTTTCGGGATAATCGTCATTCATAAAATACAAACAAGCAATACCATTATCTTTTATGAATTGCATTTCCGCTTCGGCTTCCTTTACATATTTCGGATTCTTAAATTCGTTTATAGTAAGTTTTCCAACGCCATCAATAAGGAGCAGTTTTTCGGGCTTCTCCTTAAGCACCATTTCGGCAGTTCCGCAGTGCTGAATCAATTTTTTCGCCGTGATATCCCCTATTTTTGGAATATGCTGCAAGGCCAAAGTATAGAGCAATTGGTCGTCTGTCATGCTATAATTTCCTGATTGTAAACTTAAAGTACGGCAATTTTAGGCTGTTAATAAATACTTAAAGTCATTTTTTATTCGTCTTAAAAAATTTATAACTTTGTTTTTATGCATATAGAAACCTACATAAGCGATTTACTTTACAGGTATGACTGCGTGATCATCCCTGAATTTGGAGCCTTTTTAACAAACCGCGTTTCTGCCAAGATTGATGCAGACTCCAATGCGTTTTTCCCTCCTAAAAAAGTATTGTCTTTCAACGAGCAATTGCAAAGCAACGATGGTTTGCTTGCCAATTACATCTCGGAGGTTGAAAAAATCCCTTATGAAGTTGCTGCTCAAAAATTGAGCAAACATGTAAAATCCATTAAATCCTATTTGGTACAAGGTGAAACTTTAACCTTCCACAACATTGGGGATTTGGTGTTGAATTCTGAAGGTAAAATTGTATTCGATCCTTCATTCCACGTAAACTATTTAACAGATGCCTTTGGCTTGTCTCAATTCAATTCTACTAGCATTACCAGAGAAGTATATAAAGAAGAGGTTGAAGCCATTGAAAAGGTAGTTCCTATTGCGGTGACTCCAGAAACGCGCAAGGCAAGACCTTATTTGCGTTATGCAGCTGTAGCCCTTATTGCCTTGACTGCTGGAAGTTTTGCTATATCCAACTACTACATGAAGGATGTAGAAACCCACAATCAATTAGCACAAGAGCAAGCTAACGAACAATTGGATCACAAAGTACAGGAAGCCACTTTTGTTATTGACAATCCACTACCATCTGTAACTTTAAATGTCGCCAAGCAATCTGGGAATTACCACATTGTTGCAGGAGCTTTTAGAGTTGAAGCTAACTCAGACAAAAAAGTTGAGCAATTGCAAGGCTTGGGTTACAACGCTCGTAAAATTGGTGTTAACAAGTACGGTCTTCATGAAGTAGTGTATGCTAGCTTCAACAATCGTTTGGAAGCTTTACAAATGTTGCAAAAAATTAAGAGCGAACACAGTCAAGATGCTTGGTTGTTGGTAAAACAATTGGACTAATTCCTTAGTTTCATTTACACCCATTTCGATTTTAATTATTTAATTCTGATTTTCAGAGTGTATTGCTGTATGCAATGGTTTTAGGATAATTCATCCAATTTTTGGGTGATTGCCCAAAATCGCTTTACCTTTGCACCACTGTAAACAAAACCCATGGAAGCAAAAACACCTAGCTCTACAAGAACCGTTATGACCGATTTGGTTTTACCTAGTGAAACCAACCCTTTGAACAATCTTTTTGGAGGTGAACTATTGGCTAGAATGGATCGTGCTGCCAGTATTTCTGCCAGACGCCATTCCAGAAGAATTGTAGTAACGGCTTCCGTAAACCATGTGGCCTTTAATAGAGCGATTCCTTTAGGAAGTGTAGTAACTGTTGAAGCTAACGTATCCAGAGCTTTTACAAGCTCTATGGAAGTGTTTATAGACGTTTGGATAGAAGATCGCGAATCTGGCGAACGTACCAAAGCCAACGAAGCCATTTACACCTTTGTAGCAGTTGATGAAACTGGAAGACCTGTAAAAGTACCTCAGGTAACCCCTGAAACCGATCTTGAAAAAGAGCGCTATGCCGCTGCTTTACGCAGAAAGCAATTGAGTTTGGTGCTTGCCAAAAAGATGAAACCGAAAGATGCTACAGAGCTAAAAGCACTTTTCGAGGAATAATTTCTTTTTCCTTTAGATAGTAGTTCCCACTTTTCCTTCTCTTATTGCCGGATTGGAATTATATCCCTATACCCTGCATTTTCACTTAGTTTAAGCCTTTTTAAAAATTAAATTAAGGCCACAAAATGAGTCTTTTACAGTTTATCGATAAAACTTGTTGGAATACAGATATTTCTACAGTCTGTAAGGTATTTTTTATATGTTTGGCCAACTTCTAAAAACTATACCAACATGAAACAAAACACTTTACTCTATTGTTCCTTATTGCTGGTGCTTTCCAGTTGTGGAAAAAAAACCTTTGAACCTTTCTACACCACCAAACCTCAATTAGAACACATCCCAAGTTATGATAATGCAGAAGTCAACCAAGTTCCGGACACCAAAGAACTTGTACTTAATGTTGACCTGAAAAAAGAATATCCGGTAAAATCTGAAGATTATTACAACAATCCAGGAGCCCAAAAGAATAAAAATGGTAAAGCTCCCTCCGTAATTATTGCTGTACCACAAACCAACGAGCAAAAAGACGCTACTACAGATAATATCAATACAAACGATTTTAATACCGACGGTTACTATAACCAAGCCGAACGCGCTATTGAACAAGCCCTATTACGTCAAGGATTCAACGTTTTGGACCGCTCTAAATTTGAGGCCAAATTAAGAGACTTACGCGACCGAGCCAACGAACGTCCTTGGTGGTTTTCAGATTGGTCTGAGAAACTCCTTGAAAATGGCGAATACGATGTGGTTAAACAGGAATATAAAAAGCAATTGACCGACGGTAAAATTACACCACAGCAATACACCGAAGTAATTAGCGAAATAGACAAGGTGAGCCAACGTGGTTTACCAGGCAAAAACCGCGAAAAGGACAATCAGGAAATGACTGATATTGCTGAAGTGATTAGAGCGGCCCAAAACGGTGCCGACCAAGCCGATTATCTCTTCCAAATCAACCTTACCTTTGAACCAAAAAGTAAATCGCTTAACATATCCGATTATGAAAGTGTACAGGAATTTGTAAGTCATCACGCAGGGCTTAGCTATGGTAGCATTCCAAACC
Source organism: Mangrovimonas sp. DI 80 (assembly GCF_001975575.1). Classification (NCBI taxonomy): domain Bacteria; kingdom Pseudomonadati; phylum Bacteroidota; class Flavobacteriia; order Flavobacteriales; family Flavobacteriaceae; genus Mangrovimonas; species Mangrovimonas sp. DI 80. The sequence continues at coordinate 699,035 of NZ_MSDT01000002.1, forward strand.
AATTACCTGAATCTGTTTCCCTAAAATGGATGAAGGTTTTGTTTAATGCTAAATTAATAGACATTAACAGCGGTAGTATTGTTTGGTTGGGAACCTATGAAATTGAATCTTCTGCCGCAGATGGGTTGCAGTTGTCTTTCGATATCAAAAAATCGGTGAAGAACGAGAAGGATATTGAAGGGATGTTTAACAGCTACAATACCAAATTATACGGTCTCAACTACGACCTTACCAAACTGGAATCAGATTTGGATACCTATTACAATTTGGCCATGAAAAAGACCAAATTGGGTAACAAACGTGAGTTGGAAAACTACACCAACAACTTAAAACGCAATATTGCAACTGCGGAAACTTCTTACACGGCAAAACTTAACGAATACAAAAGCTTGATCAATAACCCTCCTAGTGTGGGTAGCAATGATTGGGAATATGTGTATAAGGTAAGCCAACCAGAATTGACACCAGATTTCCAAAACGGTCAGGAATTACTAAAGCACCGCAAAGAATTGCTTAGAATTGTCACGCAAGACCTAATCAATACCATTAAAATAATTGATGCTTATTAAGCACTCAACAAACAGCAAAAAAAGGCCCTGAATCATTAATACAGGGCCTTTTTTAATCTTTAAAACTAATTGCTTACAGCTTATTGATCCAATAAGCTGGATTTTCCAGTTTAGAATCTTTATATACCCTAAAATATAAAAGGGTTTCACCTGTTGTTTTATTGGTAAATACCTCACCAATGTCTTGTTTGGTGCTTACTTTATCTCCTTTGTTCACATAAATCTTAGACAGGTTTTTATACACCGTCATATAATTACCATGTCGTAAAATAACTACTGGATTGGCATTTGGAATTACGATAATCTGCGACACCTCTCCCTCAAATACAGCCCTTACTTTAGCTCCTTTTTCAGTCGCAATCATAACCCCTTTACTATTTACAGCAACAGTTTTATCAATAATTGAAGGTTGTTTTCCGAAACGCATTTTTACAATACCGCGTTCTACAGGCCAAGGCAACTTACCTTTATTAGCCTGAAAACTGGCAGCTAAAGATTTGGCTTCAGGAGTCAAGGCAAAAGACGATGAACTTGTAGACTTGCCTGCCTTCTTATTGGACGCCGCAATAGCCTCCTTAATCAAACGATCAATTTCCTTGTCAATCCTGTCAGATTCCTTCTGCTTTTGCTTTAATTCGGCATTGTATTTACTCATGTTGCTGCGAATGGAAGCCATTAGCACTTCATGTTCCTTCAGCTCTGCTTCCAATTCCTTTTTGGCAATCCTATTCTCCTCTACCAATTTTTGCTTTTCCTCCTTTTGTTTAAGCAATTGTGTATTGAGCTCCTGCAGTTTTAAGGTTTTGGCCTTTATCTCTTCTCCTTGCTGCTTTTGGTAGTCTGTATATTGCTTGATGTACTGGAGTCGTTTGTAAGCCTGTTTAAAATTGGAAGACGACATTAAAAACATGACGCGACTCAATTGGGATTTACTCTTATAGGACTTCACGATCATGGCAGCATACTGCTTTTTCAACTCCTCCAATTGATCACGAAGCTCCGAAATTTCCTTTTGATTGGCATTGATATCACGAGTCAACAGATTGGCTTGATCGTTAGTAACCTTAATCAAGTTTTTACGCACGCTCACCTTATAGTTTAAATCCTCAACCAAAGTAATCACGTTCTTTTCTTTCTTTTTGTTGGCAAACAACAAGCTGTTAAGTTGCTCCATTTCCTTTTTCAACTGTTGGCGTCTAGCCTCCAATTGCTTTTGCTTATCGCTTTGTGCTTGGGCAAATGTGGTCCCAAGGAACACACAAATAATAAAAAGTAAGTAGGTTGGTTTAGTTAGCCTCATCAATCACAATCTCTTTAAATCCTTTAGGTATTTTGAATGGAAAACGTAATTCTTCGTTAAAGGTCACCGATTTATATTCCAAATCTATCGTTACGCCGTCATTGCCCTCAACCGCATTGATATGGACCTTTTCTGGCACAATTTGTTTATCTACGTCTTGGTAGGTTTGATAATCTATTTGAAACATTCTTCGGCTTGATGGCTGGTATAACTGTTGGGAATCCATTTTAAAGTGCTTTGGATTCAACAAATAGAACAGTTCTAAAACGGCATTCTGCTCTTCAGGTTGGAGTACGTATGAATTCTCATGTGTAGAGGCCACATATTTATTCGATTTATAGCCAAATATAGGTTCGGCCAACAAAAGATTCTGCACTTTTTGGAAATCTAATTCTATACCCAACAGCTCACTCAACAAACGATAGTCCCCATCAAAAAATTGGTTGTTGATTTTATCGTAATACTTAACCTCATTAGGTGTAATCATAACTCTGGCAAGTCCCAAAGTGGCATTGATCCAAATCACTTTATCCTTTTCAATACGCAAATTGACACCGTAGGATTGCGTGGTAGTGCCTTCGATATAATCAATCTTTACTTTAGACTGAAAAGTCTTGAACTTCAATTCTTGTTTTGAATTTTCTTTTATAAGCTGTTTCGCCGTCACCTCTTTATTGAGTTCTCCCGAACTGCTTACCGTTAACGCCGATTTACAGCCTACAACAAGGCTCAACACAGCAGCTAACACAAGAGGTTTGATAACTTTCATCATAGTTTAGGTTTATTGGGCATTACTCCTGCCCATTTTTCAGGGCTTCTGCTTTTTTGGCAAAGTTTTGGGCCTTTTGGGCATTCCCTTGTTTGCCGTAGGCAACACTTAATTGGGTGTAAAAATCGGATTCCATTTTTGGATCTTCAATCACATAATCCAAACCTGTTTCCAAGACTTCAATTGCCTGTTTGGCATAACCCATCTTGTTATTGGCCACCCCATTGATAAGATAAAAAATAGGTTGCGCCGGATACAACTCCAAGGCCTCGTTACTCTTGATAATGGCCTTTTCATTTTGGTTCATATCCAACTGCAACAAAAGTACATCCTTGATCAAATTGTAATTGCTAGGCTCTTCTTTCAAGGCTTGCTCATAATAAGTCAAAGCTTTTGCCTTATCGTCTGTTTTTAGATAATATTGCCCAAGTTCCTTTAGTGTCTTGGTGCTTTTATCATTGTCAATTAGAGTGACAACTTCCAACAATTCGCTTTCGTACTCAGGGTGTGTGCCTACAAAACCAACAAAGTCATTTAAAACTTTAGCTTTGGCATCTGGATTAATAGAGGAACTGGTCAATACAATTTTCATGGAATTCACCGCATTGTCCACCTGATTATCATCTAAATAGAATTTATAAAGTGCCAAGTGTACCAATTGCGAATTTGGGTTAACTTCCAACAACTTTTTGGCTGTTTTGAAGGCCTTTTCCTTTTCACCACTTTCGCTGTAACGGTATACCAATTTTAAATAGTTGTCCTCATTCTCCGGATTCGATTCCAGACGTTCCTCAAGATTTTCTATGCGCTCATCATCATCTCCGGTAATGTTGTAGATTTGATTTCGCATATAATCCCGATCCTCACTAACGCCATATTCCTTATCCAATTCGTCCAGTAATTGCAGGGCATTTTTATACTTTTTGGCTCTAATGTAAAGCCCAACCAAATCATCCCCATAGGTAGGATGGTATTTCACCAATTGCTTAACCGTTTTTATGGCCTTGTCCACTTCATTCTGCTGAATGTAGACATCGTACAATTCATCCAAATACCATTCGTTGTCTGGTTCTTTTGAAATTGCCTTTTTAAGTGCATCCTCTGCCGCTCCAAAGTTTTTTAGCTTGTTGTAGTTTTTACCAAGTTCAAAATACAATACGGCATCGGAATCGTTTATTTTAAGACATTGCTGCAAGGCTTCTACCGAACGTTGGTAGTTTTCAATTCCCTTTTGCTTTAGGGCTTCAAAAAAGTACTCTTGGTAAGCGTCCTCTACATTGCCAAGGTCGTCATCTGGACGTTTGTTAAAATCTACTTGGGCATAGGTCTCTTGGGTTAGGCTTAACGCCATTCCGCAAACAACTAGGCAACTGTAGATTTTTAGTCTCATAACAAACCTTTTTTAATTTTTTTGATACACTTTCAGCAGCTATTCCAACACGGAATAATCTCCAATGCTAATCGCCTTGAAATTGCCATCATACACTACGTGATTTCCAATCATGGCTTCGTCTAAGGTAGCATTTTTAATGATTGTTGCATTCTGAATTAAACTATTTTTAACGGTTACATTATACAGTACACAATCATTTCCAATAGAAACGTATGGCCCAACGGTTGTATTGTTGAGCACCACATTTTCCCCTATAAAACAAGGTTCGATTATGGTTGAATTTTTATTGATAACAGAATTGGATACCAATTGCTCCTCTCCATCACTAGCTAAGAATTCCAACATTTTTCCATTGGTTTCCACAGTTACTGCCTTGTTTCCACAATCCATCCACTCGTCTACCGTTCCTGTTTTGAATATCTTGCCTTCGGCCATCATACGCTTGATACCGTCATTGATTTGGTATTCGCCTCCATTCATGATATTTTCATCCAATACTTCTTGAAGTTTCTGTTTCAAAACAGCCACATCCTTAAAGTAATAAATACCAATTACGGCTTGATCGCTTACAAAAGTTTTAGGCTTTTCAACCAATTCTACGATTTCTTCCTTGTCATTAAGGTTTACTACTCCGTAGGCTTCTGGATTATCAACTTTTTTGGTCCAAATTACGGCATCGGCTTCTGGATCTAAGTTGAAATTGGCTCGAATCAAAGTATCGGCATAAGCAATTACTGCTGGCCCCGAAAGTGAGGGCTCTGCACTCATGATGGCATGGCCAGTTCCCAAAGGCTGATCTTGTCTGTAAATAGACGCTTTAGCCCCAAGGCCCTCAGCCAATTTAGTCAAGCTTTCAACAACATCATCCCCAAAAAAGGCTGGGTCTCCCAATACAAAGGCAATCTCTTCAATTGGTTCTCCAAGTACTTTAGCAATGTCCTTAACTAAACGGTGCACAATAGGCTGTCCCGCTACAGGTATCAAAGGTTTTGGAACGGTTAATGTATGCGGTCTTAATCGGGAGCCACGTCCCGCCATTGGTACTATAATTTTCATATGCATTGCCCGCCTAAGCAGGGATCTTTTTATTAATTTTTATTTGGTTCCGGTACTTCCAAAACCACCTTCTCCACGAGTTGTTTCAGAAAGCATCTCTACTTGCATCCATTCGGCGCGTTCGTGTTTTGCAATCACCATCTGAGCGATACGCTCACCATTTTCTATGGTAAACTCTTCATTAGAAAGATTCACCAAAATCACTCCCACTTCACCTCTATAATCGGCATCTACGGTTCCCGGTGCATTCAAAACCGTGATTCCCTTTTTGGCCGCCAAACCACTTCTTGGTCTTACTTGGGCTTCATAACCAATCGGTAATTCTATAAACAAACCCGTTCCAACAATGGTACGCTCCAAAGGTTTTAAGGTTCGAGGTTCTGATAAATTGGCTCGCAAATCCATTCCTGCCGAGGCTATGGTTTCGTAGTTTGGCAAGTCATGGCTGGATTTGTTGATGATTTTAATAGTCATAATTACAATATATACGTTGGGATGCCGCCACTAGCTCAGCATCTCATTTATTTTTTAAGAAATTGTTTGATTTGATTTTTTTCGGATATAACCACAATGCCCAAAAATACAATTAACAGCGCAATTCCAACAAAATAATTCCCTCTAAATCGGTAGAAGGACACAAATGCAAACAGAATAGACACCGACATATACAGGCCTATTTTTTTGAGATTATACGGAATTGGATAGTACTTTCTTCCGAAGGCATAGGACAAAAGCATCATTATGGCATAAGCAGATAAGGTTGCAATTGCAGAACCTTTATAACTCATACTAGGAATTAGAGCAAAGTTAAGCACTAAGGTGATTACGGCTCCTATAATGGACACATAAGCTCCGAATTTGGTCCTATCGGTTATTTTATACCAAACAGAAAGGTTATGGTAAATCCCCAAACAGAAATTGGCCAACAAAATAATGGGTACAATCCACATGGCTTCCCAATAATCTTCACTTCTAATAACGATAACTTTCAGTACATCGGCAAAGACCACCACTCCCAACAGAATTATAGATCCCAAGGCAACAAAAAACTCCAATATCAAAGCGTAGTTCTTTTGTGGATTTTCGGTTTTGGCATGGCTGAAAAAGAAGGGTTCAATTCCCAATCTATATGCAGTTGCAAAAAGGGTCATGAACAAGGCCAATTTATAACACGCCGAATACATCCCAATATCCGTTTCGGCTACATTAATTGGCAACAGTTTGTCCAATAAAATACGGTCGAAGGTTTCGTTAATTGAAAATGCAATTCCGGCAACAAGTACAGGAAAAGCATATTTCAGCATTTGCTTTAACAAGCCTTTGTTGAAGTTGAACTTTACACGAAAGTAAAACGGCAGCATAAACAACAAGGTCACCCCACTAGCGATTAAATTGGCCGTAAAAATGTAATTGATTTCAAAGTTGGGCTTGTAAAGACCTTCAAACATGGAGACTTCTGTAGCCAATTCTTTTAGTACTAAAAGGAAAAACACGTTCAACCCCAAATTAATGGCTACATTCAAAATTTTAATAATCGCATAGCGCATGGGCTGTTGGTTAGCCCTTAACCACGCAAATGGAATAATGACCAAGGCATCCAAGAGCAAAATCCATATCACTAAATTAATGTAGGTGACATCAATGTCTATAAAACTGGCGATTTGATTTTGAAACAACATGGCCAGAGCAAAAAACATAAAAGAAGATATCACTAAAGTAATGCTCGAGGTTCCTGTTACCGTTTCCCGGTCTTCTTCTTTGTTGAAAAACCTGAAAAAAGCGGTTTCCATACCATAGGCCAAAATAACGTTGAAGAGTACGAAATAAGAAAAGATGATGTTTACTTTGCCATACTCCGCCACCGAAGATAATACACCCTCACTTGTATATAAAGGAACTAGGATGAAGCTTAACATTCTAGGCAAAACCGTCGCAATGCCATAGACAAATGTTTGTTTAAAAAGTGATTTAAGTCCGCTCAAGTGTTACATTTTGTTCGGCTAAATATACAGTATTCAGAGTGGATATACAACGGACTAAATATAGAGCAAAAAACAAAAGCCCCACGAACGTGAGTGAGGCTTTTAATACTATTTATATGTAAAACTAATTTGCTTAGTTGTTCAAAGCTTCTGCTCCACCAACAATTTCCAAGATCTCGTTGGTAATAGCTGCTTGACGCGCCTTGTTATAAGTCAATTTCAATTGGTCTCTTAACTCAGTCGCGTTATCGGTAGCCTTGTGCATTGCAGTCATACGTGCACCGTGCTCACTGGCAAATGAATCTCTAATAGCTTTGTAAAGTTGTGTTTTCAAAGATTTAGGAATCAATTGCTCCACGATTTCAAGTTTTGAAGGCTCAAAAATGTAATCTAAGTTTACATTGGCATCTGCAGATTCCATTGGTACAATTGGCAAAAATTGTTCAGTAATTACAATTTGCGTTGCAGCATTTTTAAAGCTGTTGTACACAATTTCTATCTTATCAAATTCACCAGCCACAAACTTATCCATTAAGTTTTGGGCAATTTGAGCTACGTTTTCAAAGGTTAAATCATCAAAAACATCGCTTTCATTGGCAATTACTTTATTGGTCTTTTTAAAAGCATCGTTCGCTTTTTTACCAATGGCCAAATAAGACACATCTTTACCGGCATATTTTTGAGCTACCAAGCCATTAACGGTCTTAATGATGTTTGAATTGAATGCACCACACAACCCTCTGTTTGAAGTCAACACTACCACAAGGACTTTGTTTACATCACGTTGCTCAGAAAACTTACTTCCTGAATCTGCATCCAAAGTGGCACTCAAGCTTTGTAAAAGCTCGGTTAACTTGTCTGCATAAGGGCGCATAGCCGTAATTGCATCTTGAGCCTTTTTCAACTTGGCAGCAGATACCATTTTCATGGCACTGGTAATCTGCATCGTTGAAGACACCGATGATATTCTGTTACGTATTTCTTTTAAGTTTGCCATTCTATGCTAGAATAAAGTATGAGAATTGAGTAGTGAAGTCAACATCACTACTCAATACTAAAATCTAATTATGCTCTAAATTTTGCTGAAAGATCCTTAGCTACAGCCGTCAATACATCTGTAACTTCGTCTGTCAATTTACCTGCTTTCAAAGTAGCCAATACATCGCTGTGCTTAGCTCTTAAGAACTCAAGGTAATCTCTTTCAAATACCTTAACTTGATCTACAGGCACGTCTTTCAACAAGTTTTTAGATCCAGCATAGATGATCGCAATTTGATCTTCTACAGTAAATGGATCGTTTTGTGCTTGCTTCAAGATTTCTACGTTACGCTTACCTTTTTCAATTACGTTTAAAGTAACGGCATCAAGGTCTGATCCAAACTTGGCGAAAGCTTCCAATTCACGGAACTGAGCTTGATCCAATTTTAGAGTACCAGATACTTTCTTCATAGACTTGATCTGAGCGTTACCACCAACACGAGATACAGAGATACCTACGTTAATTGCTGGACGTACCCCAGAGTTGAATAAATCACCATCCAAGAAGATCTGTCCGTCTGTAATAGAGATTACGTTAGTAGGGATATATGCAGAAACGTCTCCCGCTTGAGTTTCAATAATTGGAAGAGCTGTTAAAGATCCTCCTCCTTTTACTACAGATTTCAAGCTTTCTGGAAGGTCGTTCATTTCTTTAGCAATAGCATCGTTGTTGATGATTTTTGCAGAACGCTCCAATAAACGAGAGTGTAAGTAGAATACGTCCCCTGGATACGCCTCACGTCCTGGTGGACGACGTAACAACAATGACACCTCGCGGTATGCTACTGCTTGCTTAGACAAGTCATCAAATACAATTAATGCAGGACGACCAGTGTCTCTAAAGTACTCACCAATAGCAGCACCTGCCATAGGAGCGTAAACTTGCATTGGAGCAGGATCTGATGCGTTAGCAGCTACGATAGTAGTATAAGCCAAAGCTCCTTTTTCTTCCAATGTTTTAGCAATATTCGCAACAGTAGACGCTTTTTGTCCTACCGCTACGTAGATACAGTAAACAGGGTTTCCTGCATCGTAAAATTCTTTTTGATTCAAGATGGCATCAATACAAACGGTAGTTTTACCAGTTTGACGGTCACCAATTACCAACTCACGTTGTCCTCTTCCTACAGGAATCATGGCATCGATAGACTTGATACCAGTTTGCAACGGCTCGGTTACAGGCTCACGGTAAATAACTCCAGGAGCTTTACGCTCTAATGGCATTTGGTATGTCTCACCAGAGATAGCACCTTTACCATCGATTGGGTTACCCAATGTATCTACAACACGACCAACAATACCTTCACCTACATTGATAGATGCGATACGTCCTGTACGCTTTACAGTAGAACCTTCTTTAATTTCTTTAGAAGGGCCTAACAATACAATACCTACGTTATCTTCTTCAAGGTTCAGTACGATACCTTCCAATCCGCCTTCAAATTCTACCAACTCTCCGTATTGAGCGTTTGAAAGACCGTAAGCACGTACAATACCATCACCCACAGTTAATACTGTTCCTACTTCGTCTAACGAAGCTCCCGCTTCGAAACCTGATAGTTGTTGTTTTAAGATTGCTGATACTTCAGCTGGATTTACTTCTGCCATCTTTATTTATTTGTAAATAGATATAGTATATCTTAATTTAATGTAAATTCTCTTTTTAGTTTGTTCAAGTTGTTGGCAATGCTAGCGTTGTACTGCATGTCTCCAACTCGTAAAATGAAACCACCAATGATATCTTCATCGATGATGTTTTGAACCTCAACCTCTGTACCACCGGTAAGCTCTTTTACTTTAGCCAACACTTGGGCCTTCAAGGCATCGGTTAAAGGAACTGCGGTAGTTACCTTGGCAACTTGAATTCCTTTTAACACATCAAACAAATGTGTGTACTTATTTGCAACAACCTCTAAAAGGGCAATCCTTTTATTGGTTATCAACGTCTCTATTAAGTTTGTTGTAATTGCATTGGTGTTTTTGAACACTTCAGACAATACAGCTCTTTTTACAGATGATCTTACCACAGGGCTAAGAAGCATTTCGCTTAAGTCCTTGCTTCCCGCAATAGTAGTAGCAATCAATTTCATGTCGTTGTTTACGGCATCGGCATTGTTGTTATCTGATGCTAAACTTAAAGCTGCCTTGGCGTAACGTACTGCTGCTCTTTCTCCTGCCATTGTAATCTTAGTTTAATGTTGCTTCACCCAACATAGACTCTACCAATTGCAATTGGTTGTCGTTGCTAGATAATTCCTTACGCACCACTTTTTCTGCGATTTCAATAGACAAACCAGCTACTTGGTTTTTCAACTCTTCCATAGCTGCTTTCTTTTCGCTTTCAATAGCAGCCTGAGCTTGCTCGATAATTTTTGTTGCTTGCGCCTGAGCCTCGTCTTTGGCATCATTAATCATCTTCGTTTTCATGTCGCGAGCATCTTTCAACATAGCTTCGCGCTCAGCACGAGCTTCGTTAAGGATACGCTCATTGTCTGCCTTAAGGTTTTCCATTTCCTTACGGGCATTATCTGCTGCAAATAAGGCGTCTTTAATTCCAGTTTCACGCTTTTCAACCGCATCCAAAATTGGTTTCCAAGCAAACTTCTTTAATAAAAACACTAATCCAACAAACAATAACAATTGCCAGAAAAACAGACCTACTGAAAATTCACTAATTAACTTCTCCATTTATATTTATGTTATAATCTAATTCTTTTAATAATTAAACAACAGCTGCAACCAACCGTTACAGCTGTTAGTTTTGTTGTTATGCCGCGAAAAGGGCAGCAAATCCAATACCTTCAATAAGGGCAGCAGCAATAAGCATAGCTGTTTGGATTTTTCCAGAAGCTTCTGGTTGACGAGCGATAGCGTCCATAGCTTGTCCACCGATTCTACCGATACCTAAAGCAGCACCGATAACGATCAATCCAGCTCCTACAATGTTTGGAATAGTCATAGTATATATATTAAATAATTAAACATTCAAACTTTAGTGGTCGTGGTGCTCTTCTACAGCCGAACCAAAATACAATGCAGATAACATTGTAAAGATGTACGCTTGTAATGCTGCTACCAACAACTCCAACAACGATAACACAAATGCCAAACCAAATGACAAGGTGCTACCAACCCAATTTTTGAAGACGAACATCAACCCGATGATACTCATCAATACAATGTGACCAGCAGTAATGTTGGCATACAAACGAATCAACAATGAAAACGGCTTGATAAAAGTCCCCAACAATTCAATTGGCGCTAAAATGATTTTCATTGGCACAGGCACTCCTGGCATCCAGAAAATGTGTTTCCAGTAATTTTTGTTTCCTGAAAAAGTTGTAATTAAATAGGTAATCAAAGCCAAAGCAAAAGTTACCGCAATGTTGTTGGTTACGTTCACCCCAAGTGGCGTTAACCCCAATAAGTTGATGATCCAGATAAAAAAGAAGATGGTCAACAAGTAACTCATATAACGCTTGTAATGCTTTTTCCCAATGTTAGGAATTGCAATTTCATCTCTTACATATATAATGATAGGCTCTAAGAAACGACCTATTCCTTTTGTCATTTGACCATTCTTGTATGTCTTTGCCATTCTTCCGAAGACGAAAAACATCAACAACCCAACAAGAAATACAGTAAATACGTTTTTAGTGACAGAGAAATCCAACGGTTTTACATTGGTTGCGTGGTGATGCTCGTCATAAGAAATCGTTCCTTCAGCATCTGTCTTGTAAATTTTACCGTGGTATAATTTGTAATACTCACCCCCTACTTCGGCAACAGATTCACCATGGTGCAACTTTGAAGACGAAAACACCTTCAAACCGTTGTCAAATAAAATTACAGGAAGAGGAAACCCAACATATTTGTGCTCTCCAGCGTCATTGGTATAGGAGAACAAACTAAAATCATGAGAGTCCAACAAGTGGTGATCAATATACTCCTTGATCTCCGTTTTTAAATCTTTTCCTTCCTCATGATGTCCTTCTTCTTTAGCAAAAGAAAATGCGGTTACAAAAAAGAACAGTAAACAAATTGTTTTTAACGAAATTACGTTTTGCATATCACTTAATTAATAGTGGCCTAAAAATTGGTGCAAAGGTATGCTTTTCATTCAAAAGCAAAAAACAAAATTTCACAATATTTTTGAATTAATTTGAAGAAGTAAAAAAAGGGGTTAATCCAAATTTTTAAGAAGCTTTAACACACCAAAAGCTTCTGTAACCAAACAAGTTACATAAGGCACGAAAAAAGTGACAAATTCCACTCTGGTAATTTGTCCGTCCACGGAATATTTTGGATAAAAGACAATAAAAAACACGGCAAACTTCAATAAGCTACCTGCCATGAACAAAAACCCCATTTGGTCTTTAAGTTTTTTCCTAAAAAAATAGAGCCCATATAAAATGGATAGAGCCACAAGGACATTAACCACATAAGCCAAAACAATATGATTGGCAAAGACCTCATAATCCAGTTGCCACAATAACATGGTATGTATAAAAAAAACAATTGCCGAAGCAATTGTTATTTGTATTGTAGATTTTACCAGAATGTCCTTATTCATTTAATTTATTGATTTGCTTTAGCACGACATATAAAGAAATCCCTACCCCCAACAGTGTTCCAACTATTAAAAACAGTTTTCCTCCGTCGGTGTATTTTGTATCCAGCCATTTGCCCAACATGACAAACAGATAGATAGTAATTCCCATCTGAAAAGCAACCCCGCTTAAAGCTGCAAGGTTCTTAAGCTGATTTTTGGGTTTCTTGGGTGTTTTTTCGTTCTCCATTATTAGAACCTTTCATTGCGCAGGTCGCATTAAACGTAGCACCAGGTTCCACAGCCAACTTACCAACTTCCGCTTCACCTTCTACAACTGCAGACGATTTTAGCGATAAGGTATCAGTCAACACCAATTTACCAGAAAAGCTACCTTCAATATCGGCGTTGGCACTCTTTAAAGTACCATTAACAACACCGGTTCTACCGATAACAATTTTTCCTGGGGTTTTGATATTACCTTCTACTGTACCTTCAATTCTGAAGTCTCCTTCACCAACAACATCACCTGTGATGGTAGTGCCTTTAGCAATGGTGTTTTGCTGTGATATACCTTCTATTGCCATTCTTCCTTTTTTTTGTTCCGAAAACATAGGGTTAAGTTTTTATTGGGATTGTAAATATTCGTTCACATTTTTATGCATCTGCACAATTCCATAATTAGGTGATGAAATCGCGAAATGCTCACGTTTTATTTTGTATTTCTTACCTTCCAAAATCTCCGCCAATCCAAGCGCACCATCTATACTCTTTAAACCGTGAACCACCACAAATTTAGTGTCCAAGGTATACATATCTGTTGAAACGGATAAATTTAGATAGTTCACTTTTTCAATGGCTTCTTCCAATTTCTTGGCGAATTCTTCCATATCCTCTTGCTCACTAGTTTCAAAAGAATAGATTAAATTGAAATTAGTTGCAGACTCATTTGGCACAAACTGTTTATTAGCCAAAACAGGAATCACCTTTTCCATCAATTCCTGGGCGCGTTTTCCTTCATCAGAATTTGGATAAGTAAGTGCTGTATAATTCACTCCTTCTTTATAAGCTTCAAAACCATAGAGCCTTCCCTTGGCCGAAGCCTTTAAAATCTCAAACTTTGGCACCATGGCATCGCCTTCCAACTCCCGAATGTATTCGTCACAAAGGGCAATGGTCTCCAAATAATTTTCTGCTTCAAATTCCTTGTAAGTCTTCTTATAAAGATTCTCCGGACTATTTTCATCGCCCGCCAATTCCGATCTTGGATTCAGCAATATCTCGGCATAACGAGAATCTGGATGATTGGCCACAATGTCGTTTTTCATAGCCTCACCTTCCCGGTTCATTTCCAAGGCTAAATAAATTTTATACAAATTGTATTTGGACGGTAATATCAAACGCTCCTCAGGATTGCTTTGCAACAAATTTTCCAACTTATTTTTAGCCAATTCGTTTTCATCAAATTTCTCCTTGTAAATAATTCCCAACTGGTAATAGGCAAAGTTGCGCTCCTTGATCAAACTATCAATCACCTTTTGGTCTGTTGGTATTTTAGACAGGTAGAATTCTGGATCGTAAAGCTCTGATTCGCTTGCGCCTTCAGCTAGAGCCACATCGGCAGCGCCACCTACCTTAGCCACTTTATTGGAAGACAACCTCCAATTGTCCTGCAACATGCGGTCTCCCCATATTTTTGAAAACTCATTTTTCCCGTAGGACACCGTTGTAGGGTTGTAAAAATAGAACGTTTGCTTTTGTCCGTTGGCATTACCCCCTGGAGGCATCAAAGAATTCCTTGAAGATGGATTATTAGGGTTATTGGTGGTTACCAAACCTGCATTTACGCGATTGGCAATTTCCTCTTGCTTGGCACGCTCCTCTTCAGCTTTTTTCAATTCTTCTATATAAGCACTGAACACCGCCAAACGTTCTGCTTCGCTCATATTTACCAAGCTAAGAATACTATCATTTGTTTGGGCAATATCTTCATAAAGAATCACATCATCCAAGTTATCACGCTTACGCTTGATGGTACGATACGGTTTTGTTCTTGGCTCCAAATTGATCAAGGTACTATCATAATAGGCCCCTGCATTTTTATACAACGCCATATCAAAGTTCATATCCCCCAAGATGGAATAATCGAACGCTCTTAACTGCTTATCCGGCGTATTGGTTCGTAAGGATTTGTTGTAATTGGCAATCGCCATACTATCTTCACCTTTTCCTCTGTGATATTCTCCAATTCGGTAATAGATTTTATCCAAAAACGGACGGTTTTCACGATTCTTTTCCAAGTCGGCCAAATACTCTTCAAACTCAACCACTTTCAAAGAATCCGTTACATTTGAATTCTTGATTTTCTCAAGATGTGCATTGATATAATAAGGTCTTGGAATTTTGCGGTGCATATCGATAATTTTATCGAAAGCCATATTGGCACTATCCACTTCACCTAGCGAATTGTAAAGCTGCCCAATGATATAGTTATAACGCGCCTGCTCTGTATTCTTTTTGGTAACCGAGGCTGCAATTTGCAGTTGGGTTATGGCGCTGTCTGGCGATTTTGTATTAATGTATGCCTGTGCCAAACTGGACGTAGCATCCGCCAGATCCTGATCTTCCAATTCGGTCTGCTCTAAAAGACGCTTCAGATTTTTAATGGCCAACTCATTATTCTCCAACCTAATGTTTGTCTTTTCTCTCCAAACTTTGGCTGTATTGATCTTGTCACTGGCCGCATGTTTGTAAAGAATATAGTTGAAGGCTTCCAACGCAGGAATAAAACGTTGGTCGTAATAACGAGCCTGACCAAGCAACAGATACGCTTCATCAATTTGAGGATTGTATTCTTTTCCCCGAATGTTCATCCCATGTTTTTGAATGGCCTTAATTGCTTTTTCTTCGGCTCTTTCAAAACTTGGATTTTTGGCATCCCCAGGCATGATCACCTCTTCAAACACTTCCATGCGTTCTACGGGAAGTAAATTCCAATAATCATCGGTATAGGCATCATTGATAGCTTCACGACCCTGTTCCAAAGCAATCTCCCCATTATAGAGAATATTGTATTTGGTGCCCATGGCATGAAAGTTTCGGTTCATGAACTTATCCTTCTTACGGGAACATGAGGTTGCAATTACCGAAACACCTAGTAACGCTATTATGATTTTAGAAGTTGTTTTCAACCTTGCCGACATTTGCTTCATAACATAACAGGAATCTAGCCTGCATATTATGTGTTGGCTGTAAAAATAAGCATCTTTTTGAATTATTGAAGTCTCTTTAGATGAAATCTGACCTCAATACATTCACCTGTTAAATTTTTAACCATTTCATCCAAAATCATCCAAAAGCTTCACTATTTTTGTAAAAAACAAATTTCATGTCTCAATTTCATAAACTCCCCATAAAAGAGGTTCAACGCATCACGGATGCTTCTGTAGCCATCAGTTTTATTGTTCCTGAAGAACTAAAAGCCGAATACACCTTTAAAGCAGGACAATACATCACCTTAAAAACCACCATTGACGGAAATGAAATACGACGTGACTATTCCATCTGTTCGTCTCCAAAAAGTGGCGAACTTAAAGTAGCTGTTAAAGAGGTGGAAGACGGTACGTTTTCTTCTTATGCTAACAAAGAACTAAAAGCAGGAGATGTTTTGGACGTTGCGCCGCCAAAGGGACGTTTTGTATTCGAACCAAATGACAAAAAGACCAAAAACATAGCCTTATTTGCTGCAGGAAGTGGGATCACCCCAATCTTGAGCATTGTAAAATGTGCTTTGGAAGAGGAAATCCATAGTGAAATTATTTTGGTTTATGGTAACAAGACCACAAAGGACACTATGTTTCTTGAAGAACTATTAGAACTGCAACACCAATACAGCAAACGCTTGTCACTTCAGTTTGTATTCAGTCAAGCTGATGAGGACGATGCCATTTTTGGACGTATTGAAAAGAGCACCGTAAACTACGTGATGAAAAACAAATACAAACACGTAGAAGTAGATGCTTATTATTTATGTGGACCGGAAGGCATGATCCACACCGTAAAAGATGTACTTACCGATCATGATATTGATGCTGATAGAATCCACTTTGAACTTTTCAAAGCAGCAAAGCCTACAGAAATTGTGGATACAGCTGTTGCCAGCGGAAAAACACAAATCACCATTATTGTTGATGAGGAAGAAACCACTTTTGAAATGTCTCAAAAGCAGACCATTTTGGAAGCTGCTTTAGATGAAGATGTTGATGCTCCTTATTCCTGTCAAGGAGGAATTTGCAGTAGCTGTTTGGCTCGAATCACGGAAGGCGAAGCCACTATGCGTCAAAACAATATTTTAACCGATAGCGAGGTTGCAGAAGGCTTGATATTAACTTGTCAGGCACAACCAACCACACCTACCATAACAGTCGATTACGACGATGTTTAAAACAAAAATAAAAGCGGTTACTGAGTAACCGCTTTTATTTTATATATCACTTCTTGGGGCGAAATACTTCCAGCCGCCTCTTCATAACCTTCTGGATATTTGTTCCCATAGATAGAAGTCGGGATTAAAGGAAATTTATTTCGATCTGCCAACAACAAATAGTTTTCAGGTTGATTGAAAGGCGCAAAACCAGCATAAGGATGGGTCACTCCCCAAATGGTAATTGTTTTGACCCCCAACATAGCTGCCATATGCCCATTCCCAGAGTCCATAGAAACCATTGCATCCAAATTGGAAACCACATCCAACTCCTCTTCCAACGTTAGCTTTCCTGCAATACTTACAACATTTTCATGAGCATCCTGAATACGCTGTAATTGTTCTATCTCAGAAGCACCGCCACCAAACAAGACAATCTTGTAATCTTTAGACAAGGACTGAATTACTTCCTCCATCAAGTCCAAAGGATACATTTTTCCTTTGTGTGCCGCAAAAGGTGCAATCCCAATCCATTTTTGGGTGTCTGTACCCAAGAGCTCCAAAACCTTGGGATTTAAGGTTGTTCTTTCCGGAAAGTTAGGATTGGAAAGCTCTAATGGGAATCCCATATTTCGAAACACATCAGCATAGCGCTCATGGGTGGTTTTCAATTGCTGAAAAACATCACCTTTCACCAAAGCTTTCTTTTCAGAACGTCCTTTATCCAATTGCGCTGTTGGTGTCACCAAGAGGAAAAATTTCAGGATTTTGGAACGCAGGACATTGTGTAAATCGGCTACAGCATCGATGCCCAGTTGCTTTAATTCCCTAGACAATCTATACAGCCCAAAAATTCCCTTGTGCTTGCCTTTAACATCCACAGGAAACACCTCAACATTGTCAATACCCCTAAAAAAGGGAGCAAAAAAACCGCGTGTAAGCACAGTAAGTTTTACATCGGGATATTGCTGCACAAAGGCTCTTAACACAGGAACGGTCATCGCCACATCTCCCATGGCTGAAAGACGGATGACTAAAATATGTTTGGGTGCTTTTCTAGACTTCATCTATGCTTACAAACCAAATGTAATGAGCTCCTATTTTTGCGAACGCAACACAGGATTCAGCTCATCATCATTGTACATCTTCATTTGCTTGTATACTTTCATGTACTTATCGCCATTGGATATATCTTCCAATAAAGTATCAATGGCCGTAGAAAGGTCTACACGTTGCTCCAACAAAATGTCCAATTTCTTTTGGCAAGCCTCTCTATGCGCTTCGGTAGCATCTGTTCTGGTGGCCTCCTCGTTCATATGGTAAATCTTAAGAGCCAAAATAGACAGACGGTCAACTCCCCAAGCTGGGCTTTCGGTATTGATAGTCGCATCTGCTTTAGGTGTAACATCCTTATATTGCTCCAAAAAATAGCTATCGATGTATTCTACCATATCCGTTCTGTCCTGATTGGAAGCATCAATTTGACGCTTCAAGGTCAAAGCTGCCACCGGATCAATTTGTGGATCACGGATGATATCTTCATAGTGCCACTGCACTGTATCAATCCAGCATTTTCTGTATAACAAATGTTCAATCAAGTTCGTTTCCTGATCGTAAGGATTGCTAAAAGGTTGATCAACTGTATTTATAACGTGATATTTTTCAATTACTTCTTGAAAAATTTTATTGGCTTTGCTTGTAAACATGATCTTAAATTTAGGGCACAAAGTTACGCAATTTTAAGAGAACTCGATTCCAAACACGCTGCAGAAATTCCTACATAAGAGCATTGCATTGTTTTCAACCAACCTTTGTTCATGTAGTAAACACGCTTAAACAAAACAAAAGGCTCTTGTAAATAATCAAGAGCCCTTTGTTTGTTCTATATTTTTTTGGATGCCTTCTTCTTTTTATGCCACCAAACCAAAAATCCGGTCACTGGTAAACTGGCACAAATTAAGCTGATGAGGAATGCAAATACTTTTCCCGCCAAACCAAAAACAGAACCAATATGGATGTCGTAATTCATCATGGATAAACGATCGGCAAAAGACGCTTCAGAAAATTTACTTCCCTCCTGTTCCAAAGGTTCTAAACTGTACCTGTCGTAAAAATATTCGTTATGGTCGTACCAAGATCCCACTTTATGATATACCGTAATTTCTATAGGATCGTCTTCATCTTCCAAAATTGGCGTCATGTACATCCCCTTTACCTGCTTGTCAATTTCAAGGGTTTTATACCAGGCCTTATCCAATGGAGACAAGCTATCATTCCAAACCAAGGATTTATTTTCCACATTGGAATGAGGATGGTGATGCCCCATCTCTTTTATTTCGCCTCCTGAAGCAACGAAATACACAGCTTGGTCAAACCATTGAAAGCTCCAGACCAATCCTGTAATCCCCAAAACCAATGCAAACAACAATGTATAAAAACCTAAAACATTGTGTAAATCGTAATTAAGGCGCTTAAACTTTGCTGTCCATTTTATCTTAAAACTTTTATCGCGATTGCTTTTCTTCCAGTTTTTGGGCCACCACATTACCAAACCAGTTATAAGCAACAACAAAAACACCAAGGTAGACACCCCAACGATAGGACGCCCAATTTCGTATGGTAACCAAAGTGCTCTATGACCATCTATAATAAAGTGAAAGAGGTCAAATTCGTCACTACCCAGTGGTTGCTGTTTCTTTAAAAACTCACCGGTATAGGGGTTCATAAAAACAACCGAGAATGTATGCTTGCCATCTACCTCTGATTCATAACCCACGGCTGCCGCTCCATTTGCATCGGCATAAGTCAAGCCTGTTGGCTTGCCATTTGGCATATGCACCCTAGCAGTATCCAATAACTGACTTGGGGGCACATAGGGCTTATTCTGAATTTCCACAAAACGCCAAGGTTCCAAGCTGTCTTTAATTTCCTGCTGAAAAGCATAAAAACATCCGGTAATACTCACAATAAACACCACAATACCGGAAATTAATCCCAGCCATAGGTGAAGCCAATTATTTAGTTGCCTCAATTTACTCGGGTTTTTACGCTTTTTACTCATTAGCCTCTAAAAAAAGGAACCGACTTTACCCAAATGGTAGCAAAGCCGGTATATTTTGAAATTTAAAATTTGAAGAATCCTGCTACGAAATTAGCTTGAATCTGAGCACCTTTGGTAGATGTATAGTTGGTTGTATCCATTCTGTACACATGGATGCTACCATCCTCTGGAATGCATAAATACACATAACCATTGTTATACAGTGCTGCCAAACGACGACCGTCACCATTATGTACCGGCACACCGTCTATATAATTTACTGTAGAGTTATTTAAATCCACAACAGCAGAACGCAACGGACTATCGGACCAAGTCCCCTGCTCGCTTCTAGCTGCTGTATTTACTTCTACAAAAGCCTTTCCGTTTCCAATATATTTTAAATGGGAAATATTATGACCATCGGCAGCTGCTTCAACATCGAAGAAATACTCCTGATCGAATTCAGTTTCTCCTGCATTAATTTTTAAAATTCCAGCAGGTTTGGTTGATTGACTAAATCCGTTTGCAGGATTGGAGTGAGAAATAGCATAAATATTTCCAGCTTCGTCCACTTCCAAACCAGACTTAATGTTAAATCCACCAATTGGTCCAACACGGTCATCTGTAATAACTTTAATGAACTCCAATTCTGGGTAAGAATATACCGCAACTTGTGCTTGATCAGTATATTCTGTTGCCCAAGTTGTTGGATTGCTCATATAGTAGCTTAAAAATACATGGTCACCCACGACGCGTAAGCCTGAATATGCAGGCACGGCATCTGTTGCCGAGTGTAAATCGCTGGATGGCAATTCTACAGTCTCGGTAATACTTACGGTGTTTGCATCAAACAAACGGAAGGTTACCACACCTCCAACTGTAGAAGGTAGAGACACAGAAATCAACGTCTCATCGTCAGCCTTCACCAAATCCAAAATACTTTCATTTAAAGATACATTCCCTTCTGTTGAAAGGGTTTGATCGGCATTTTGAGTGATGGCAGACACATCGGTGTTGTCCAATCCTCCAATACTATAAACAGTATTGTCTACTTTAGTAAAATCGTAATATCCTGGCTGCTCAATACCTTGACCTGAAGCCGAAAGCGTTCCTTCCATAACACCTTCAAAAGGCACAGTATAATAGGTAAAACCACCTTCACTTCCCTGTATGGCTAATGATAAGGCGAATGGTTTTTCGGTTACCGAACTACCAGAATCGTTACTATCATCGTCCGAGCTACAAGACATCATAGACACTGCTGCCATAAGTCCTAAACTCCATGCTGAAATTTTTCTTGATATTTTCATAGTATAAAGTATTTAATTATTGTTCTGTGTTTATAAAGCGTATCTGAATTTTAAATAGAAAGCCCGCCCCGGTTTTTGTAATTTATATTGGTCAAACAGCATCTGATCTGTTAGGTTTTTACATTCTAAAGTGAAATTGTATTTGCCATCTTTGAGGCTATAGCTAACGGCCAAGTCGTGTGAAGACTGCTCAGGAATAATTTTCTTGGAATCCTCCGATCCATATTCCGCCCAACTTAAAAAGTATTCGTTGATGTAGTTGAAAAAATAATTGACACTTAAATGCGATTGCTTTACTACAACATCCTTAAAATCAACACCAGCATTTACATTACCAAACAAATAAGGCGTGTTAGGAATTCGAAAGCCTTTCTGGAAATTTGTTTGCTGACCAGCATAATCGTTATATACAAAATCCGCCTGATCCGTGATATCCTGATAGGTAATATTTCCTCCCAATCGCAACCAATCTTTAAATTTATAATTAAGCGTTCCGGCATAACCAAGGGTTCTCACCTCCGCTAAATTTGCATAACTGGTTTGCGGATTCGCTACCGTTACTCTCTGATAAATTAAATCGGAAGCATTTCTATAAATAAAACTACCTTCCAACTGTACATTGTGGTTTTCTGCAGGCTCAAAATCCCACTTCGCATTAAAATTAAAATTGTCACTTTGCTCCGGTCCTAGTTCCGGATTAGCTGTTACAAATAAATTGTCTCCGAATATCTCTTCTGGAGCTGGCATTCTGTAAGTGTGCTCATAAGACGCTTTTAACTGTAGGTTTTCCAATAGGAAATAAGTGGTAGCCAAACCATATCCAAAAGCATTTTTCGAATTTTTATAAGAATCTATTCTTACGTTAGGAGTACCATAATCATATTGTTTACTAGTTTCAACATTTAAAAAATACCCTTTCCCAAACAGCGTGGCATTCCATTTTTTGTTTGGACTAAAAGTGTAGCAAACCCCTAGATTATTTTTGTAATAAGACTTTGGAAACTGATTTTCTGGTTTGTCAGGATTTAAAACATCATTTATATCACGATGAAAATACTGGAGGGCATGGTTAAAAGCTAAAGTATGGGATTCGCTTATTTGATACCCGAGATTTAACTGGGTATTGAATTCGTTATCTGTTAAAGTCTCATCATTTCTATTTCCCTGCTCACCTTCCGTGGTTCCTGTATAAACAGGAGTGCCCAACCAATTGTACCGTACACCCGTTAAGGTGTCTAAATTATGTGTTCTGGTAGCATTATAGGCCGCATAAAAGCTAGCATCCAAATGCTCTGTAAACAATCCCGACTTTCTATATTTTAAAGTAGAAATTACCGATTCGCTATTTTGCTCTATACCTCCGTATACGGTTTCCATGGTTGCACCCGTTTGCACATCGTTCTCATCTTTGGCCGCCGTAATTCCAATTAACAACTGATCGGCATAGCTTTTATCTACCACTCCAACTTCTACTTTAGCCGTTCCCGACTTATAAGTATCGTGAAAACGCTTTACCCAGCGTGTATCTTCTATATTCCCGTTTACATCGGTTATATCGGCTAAAACCTCATAATCATTATCGGAATAATTAAAGTTGAAATTTCCGCGCACTGTAAATCCAGTCTCGCTGTTGGTGTAAGCTCCGTTTACAGCGGCACGATGGGTATTGAAAGAACCAAAAGTATAGGCTGCATCTAAGAAATTACTATTCTGTTTGGTGATAATATTTACAGCACCGCCCAAAGCATCCGTACCCAAATACACCGGAACAACGCCATTATACACTTCTATCCTTTCAATGGAAGTCACAGGAATAGTATTTAAACCCAAGGACGAACCATAATTATCCATAGGAATCCCATCAATGAAAAATTTTATTTGATTTCCAGAAAAACCGAACAACGAAAATTGAGAATCTGATCCTAATCCACCTTCCTCGCGGATATTCACCCCTTCTACACGGCCCAAAATACTCTGAACATCAGTTGAAAGGTTATAATAGGTTTCCGCTGAAATTGCTTTAACGCTATAAGGCTCTTGTTTTACTTTTTGAACTTTAGATAAGCCCTTAACTGTAACCTCATCGATTTGTGTCACATCTTCCGTTAACACAATCGCCTTTGTCAACACTTCACCTGACTGTAGCTCGACAATTAGGGTCTGTGTTGTAAAACCAACATAACTAAACTGAACACTGTATGTCCCCGCAGGGATATTGGTTAACTTATAGAATCCGTCAACATCCGTATAAGTGCCAACCCCGGCCTTCAACACAACCACACTCACACCTACAAGAGGCTCTCCATCATCAGCAGTCACCTGACCAGATAAGTTTGCTGTCTCGGAAATTTGAGCCCAAGTATTTGTTGTTAACAACACAAAAACAATCGACATGAGATACAGCAGATGTTTCATATCAAAAATCCTTATTCTTATTTAGATTAATTTTAAATGGAGTGCAAATTAACGCAATTTTACACACTTAATTAACCAAAATCTGTTAAAAAAACCTCAAAGAAAAGCGCGTCCCCTCCAAAAAACTGGAAGTAGCAATTTTGGAACAAAACCCTTATTTTTATATGACAGTATCGAATCGAGAAACACCTTAAAAACATCCTATGCAAATCCACGATTTTTCAAAAGAGAATTCCATTTTGAACAGCTTTATTGCCGAAATGAGGAATGTAGACATCCAAAAAGATCCTATGCGCTTTAGACGCAATATTGAACGTACTGGAGAAATTTTGGGTTATGAATTGAGCAAAATCCTGAACTATGAACCAAAAACTATTACAACCCCATTAGGTAATTCCAAAAACAACCTATTGAGTAACGACATTGTTTTATGTTCCGTCCTTCGCGCTGGGGTTCCTTTGCACAATGGTCTTTTAAACTATTTTGATAAGGCCGAAAATGCTTTTATTTCTGCCTATAGACATCATAAAGCAAATCCTGAAAGCTTTGAAATTATTGTGGAATATTTAGCCTGCCCAGATTTGAACAACAAAACCCTGATTCTAGCCGACCCTATGTTGGCCACAGGACAATCTATGGTAGCCACTTATGAAGCCCTAAAACCTTTCGGCACTCCAAAAGAAGTGCATCTAGTAAGTGTTATTGGCGCCACAGAAGGAGTCCACTACGTCACTGAACACTTTTCTGAAAACACACATTTATGGATCGCTGCCGTTGATGATCAATTAAACAGTCATGGATATATAGTACCGGGATTAGGCGATGCCGGTGATTTGGCTTTTGGACAGAAATTACAGAATTAAACCTACTACAGGAGTCAATATTAAGACCCAGATAAACACCTCCTTAAACCATTTTTCGGTTACTACATCCATATAATTGGAAAGGATAATAGACAATGGTGCGAATAAGAAAATAAACTCAGCTCCTGTTTTCTTTGGTGCGATTACCAAAATTGTCAACGCAATAATAGTGGCAATAAAAACCAACACATAAGCCGACTTGTAACTTTTAGCCTTTGTAGCAATATTTTTAAGGTAATACACCGAGCCCCACACAAAGCAGGACAGCATCATGGTAGCCGCAACAATAATATGCTTTGAATTCAAACTTGAAAAATCAAAGCTTATGGACATGTCCATATCTGCGATGTAAGAGAGCAAATCGGTGTTGAACAGCACCAATACACTAGCCGTAATCATAGCTACCGTAATAACAGCAACCAAGGGTATGATCCAATCCCTTAGGTCTGCTATGGAGTACAAAAACAAGGCAGCAAAAATCAAAATGTAAAAAAGAGAGGACCAGAAATACAGCAGTGTGGCCAAACTAATCCAAAAAGCCCCATCAAATAGTTTCTTTTTTACATCCTTTTTGGATCGCAAGCTTATAATCCGTCTCATAGCCAAGAGAATAAACAAATTCGCCAAAAGGATTTTTGAATTCAAAAAAGTTTCGGGCAACATCATGAAGAACAGCGTAAAAAACAAGATTTTAAAACTGTTCTTTTTGGTCAGATCGTTTTTACCCGACAAAAAATCGAATATAAAAATGGAGAACAGGCAGACCCCGAAAATTAGGACTTGCTTGAGCAAACCCCAAACCCCAAAAGGCTCATGAACCATGAACAGTTTTGTCATCACAAAGGAAATACACAGGGCCGTACTTACCACCACAAAATGTATGGGTTTTGCTTTGCTAAAAAAACTGGATACCATCAATAATGTTCGTGTTTCCTTTTCGGTTAATGAGTATTAGATTGACCTTTCCAACATTCTTTTCGGATTTTTTAAAATTAAAATGAAAAAAATGTAATTTTGTCCCGTAAATATATTGATAATCTTTTAAGCTCTCACGAGTTTTAAACTATACCACATGAAAGACTTTTTTTACGCAATTCAGGATTTATTCGTTAATGTGCTTTTCAAGCCATTAGATGCCTTAAGAGCTCTAGAATTAGATAACTGGTTCGCAGCCAACACAATGTCCTGGATTTTTATCCTTATTGGTTTTGTTGCTTTTGGTTACTGGATGAAACAATTGAAATCCTTTAACGACAACAACGAAGAAGATAAGAGCATCAGCTCTCACTCCTTCCTATAAGTCGAAACCAATATCTTTACGATAGTTCATCTTATCAAAATGTAGTTTATCTATATTTTGATAAGATTTTTTTAGTGCCTCACTGTACGTATTTCCATAGCTGGTAATAGCCATCACACGCCCTCCTGTAGTCACTACTTTTCCATCTTTATAGTCAGCACCTGCATGAAACGGAATAGAATCTTCTACTTGATCTAACCCAGTAATTTCTTTACCTTTTTCATATCCTTCTGGATAACCACCAGACACCAACATTACGGTTGTCGCTGCACGTTCATCAATTTCGATGGTAATTTCATTCAAGGTTTGATTGGCTATGGCATTGAAAATTTCAACAATATCATTTTTAAGTCTCGGCAACACCACTTCGGTTTCAGGATCTCCCATTCGTACATTGTATTCAATCACTTTAGGATCATCCCCAACCTTTATCAAACCGATAAAGATAAATCCTTTATAAGGCAAGTTATCTTTTTGAAGACCTTCTACTGTAGGCTTAACAATTCGTTCTTCTATCTTGGTTAGGAATTCTTCGGTAGCAAACGGCACTGGGGAAACAGCTCCCATACCTCCGGTATTAAGTCCGGTATCCCCTTCTCCAATACGCTTATAATCCTTTGCCGTTGGAAGAATTTTGTAATTCTTTCCATCGGTCAAAACAAAACAGCTCAATTCTATACCATCCAAAAATTCCTCAATCACCACCTTAGCACTGGCATTTCCAAATTTGGCATCTACCAACATGCTTTTCAATTCGGCTTTGGCTTCTTCAAGGTCGTTCAAAATCAACACTCCTTTTCCGGCTGCCAATCCATCGGCTTTCAATACATAAGGAGCTTGCAAGGATTCCAAGAATTTGAAACCTTCCTCAACAGTACTAGCATCGAAACTTTGGTAAGCTGCCGTTGGAATGTTGTGACGCATCATAAATTCCTTGGCAAATTCCTTGCTTCCTTCCAATTCTGCTGCCGCTTTTTCAGGACCAATTACAGGCACATTTTTAAGCTGTTCATCATTCAAAAAGAAATCATGGACACCTTGTACCAAAGGGTCTTCTGGACCAACAACTACCATTTCGATTCCTTTAGAAACCACCAATTCCTTAATGGCCGGAAAATCGGTTACACCAATGTTTACGTTTTCTGCAATATCGGCAGTTCCAGAGTTACCTGGCGCTACATAAAGTTTTGTACATAAAGGGCTTTGGGCTGTTTTCCAGGCAAAGGTATGTTCTCTCCCGCCTGAACCGAGAATTAAAATAGTCATGATCTTTGTTGTTTGCCGCAAAAATAATTGCTTTTGCGCTTAAAAAATAATTATTTTACAAAAACATCTAAGGCGCCTTTCGTTTGAATTTATTTGATCTTTCCCTGCAACTAAACGGATTTCCCATTCAAAGGGCACGCATGGCCCTAAAGGAAATTCAGCAGTACAGCGAACCTGAATTTGAAGCCTATTTAGACCATAGAAAGCAAGCCATTTTTGAATATCATGTAAAGCACAATCCATTTTATCGCTCATTTGCCAAAAGAGCTTCTGGCAGTTATTGGAACACAGTGCCTATCATGACCAAAAGGGATCTACAGCAACCTTTGGAACAACGGTTGTCTAAAGGATTTGCCACAAAAGACGTTTATGTAAATAAAACCTCAGGATCTTCGGGGGATCCCTTCATTTTTGCCAAGGACAAATTCTGTCATGCCCTAACTTGGGCGGTAATCCAAAATAGGTTTGGATGGCATGGATTGGATTTCAACGCTTCGAAACAGGCTAGGTTTTATGGTATTCCATTGGACAAAAAAAATTATTATAAAGAACGCTTTAAGGATTATCTTGGAAATCGTTACCGTTTTTCGGTTTTCGATATGAGCGACCAAGCTTTGGAAGAATGTCTAAGTAAATTTGAGCCAAGTAAATTTGAATACATTAATGGCTATACCAGCCCCATTGTGCAATTTGCCAAGTTCCTTCAAAGGAAAAATATTATTTTAAAATCAGTTTGTCCAACATTAAAAGCTTGTGTAGTCACTTCAGAGATGCTATTTGATTCAGACAAGACCTTATTGGAAACGCAATTTGGTGTTCCAGTGGTCAACGAATATGGCGCTTCGGAATTGGATTTAATTGCGTTTCAAAATCCAAAAGGAGAATGGCAGGTGAATAGCGAAACCCTTTTTGTAGAAATTTTGGATGAGAACAACCAAAATGTTCCTTTAGGAGGAGAAGGACGGGTCGTCATCACCTCTCTTTACAACAAAGCACATCCCTTTATCAGATACGATATTGGCGACATTGGCACGCTTTCTCCCGAATCCACCATTCAAAAACCCATTTTAAAACAGTTAACAGGAAGAACCAATGATTTTGCCATTTTGCCAAGTGGTAAAGTCGCTGCTGGTTTGACTTTTTATTATATCACCAAAAGTATTATCGAGGACGATGGGAACGTTAAGGAATTTGTCATAGAACAGATAACTCATAATACGTTCAAAATATTTTATGTAAGTAGCAATCCATTGTCCACAGAAAAAATCAAAATTATCACATCGCAAATGGAGCGTTATTTGGAAAACGGACTCCATATAAAATTTGAAAGAAAGGAACGCTTGGTGCGCTCCAAAAGCGGCAAACTCAAACAATTTACATCACAAGTAAAGCAACATTCATGACCATTACTATAGTGGCGGGAGCCCGCCCTAACTTTATGAAAATAGCCCCTATTATTGAGGCTATTCAAAAGAGCAACCAATCAGGAAAAGACATCCATTACCGTTTGGTACATACTGGGCAACACTACGACAAAAACTTGAGCGACACTTTTTTTGAATCGCTCAACATACCTTTTCCAGACAGTAATTTGGAAGTTAAAAGTGGCAGCCAAGCAGAGCAAACCGCAGCCATCATGATTGGTTTTGAAAAGGAACTCCAACAACACCCTTGTGATTTGGTCTTAGTAGTTGGAGACGTTACCTCAACCATGGCCTGTACCATTGTGGCCAAAAAAGCACATATTAGTGTGGCCCATGTAGAGGCAGGTATCCGTTCTGGAGACATGACCATGCCAGAGGAAATCAACCGTATTGTCACCGATAGTTTGACGGATTACTTTTTTACTACTTCAGAATACGCCAACAATAACCTAACACAATTAGGGGTTCCCAATAGCAAAATCTTTTTTGTGGGGAATGTGATGATTGATACACTTCTAAAAAATGAAGATCGATTTCAAAAGCCAGAGTTATGGGGCCAATTACATCTAGAAGCTAAAAAGTATTTGGTTTTAACCCTTCACAGACCCAGCAATGTAGACGAACAGGCACAACTAAGCGAGATGTTATCTCTTATTACAAATTTGGGAAAAGATTACCCTATCATATTTCCAGTACACCCACGAACAAAACAGGTTTTGGAAGCCATGCACATTAACGCTTCCAACCTTTACTTTGTGGAACCCTTGGGATATTTGGAATTTAATTTTTTGGTGAAACATGCTTTGGCCGTATTAACCGATTCAGGAGGGATTACTGAAGAAACCACCGTAATGAATGTGCCTTGTATAACCTTGCGAGAAAATACCGAACGCCCCGAAACCTGTGAACTTGGCACCAATGTTTTAGCAGGAAAAGATCCTGAAAAAATTGAAACTGCCTTCCAAACTCTTCTTTCCGGCAAATGGAAAAACACAACCATTCCAAAATTATGGGATGGCAAAACCGCAGAACGCATCATCGAGCACCTCATCAATATTTACCAGCTTTGAGCAAAGACATTTTAATTATTACTAACTACTTTCCTCCAGAAACTGGAGCTGCTTCCAACAGAATTTTTCATTTGGCAGAAGGACTTCAAAAAAGGGGATTTAGTATATCGGTACTCACGCCACTCCCAAACTACCCCAAAGGCAAAATCTTTGAAGGCTATAAAAAGCATTTTAAGCACACTTCAAAAGAAAACGGAATAACAGTCCACAGACTGTGGATTTACGCAAGCAATTCCAAGAATAAACTCTTGCGCTTGTTTGCCATGCTTTCCTATAGCTTTAGTTTGATATGGTTTTTCATTTGGAACAAGATTCCCAAAAAGGTCATTGTACAATCGCCTCCATTATTAGTAGCCTTCACTTGCATACTTTTTCTTCGGAACAAAAAACGTCAATTGATTTTAAATGTTAGTGATTTATGGCCTATCGCAGGTCTGGAACTTGGAGCTTTTAAAAAGAATTGGAGCTATAGGCTTTTGGAATGGATAGAACACTTTAATTATAAAAATGCAAATTTAATATTAGGACAGAGCAATGAAATTCTAACGCACATCACTTCCATATATCCGAATAAAAAAACTTTTCTATATAGAAACTATCCTGATTTTATCCCTCCTGAAATACCTATCAATTTACAAGAAAATTCAAAAATCAAGATGGTCTATGCGGGTTTATTAGGAATTGCTCAAGGCATTCATAAACTTTGTACCAAACTGGATTATACCAATATTGAGTTTCATATCTACGGGGCTGGTGCCGAACAGGAAGCTATTGTAGATTTTATCAAGAACCATTCGGAATTACCCATTACATTCCATGGGGAAATTGAGCGTAGCCTTTTGCATCGAGAACTATTGAAATACGATATCACCATTATTCCGCTTCTTAACAGAATTTATGGTTCAGTCCCTTCAAAGATTTTTGAATATGCGCGACTAGGCCTTCCAATGATTTATTTTGGTGGAGGTGAAGGTGAAAAGGTAATAAGTAAAAACAACTTAGGCTGGATTGCTGAAGCAGCAGAATATAAATCCTTGAACAAAGCGATATCAGCTCTAAACAAAGACAATCTTTCACGAAATAATAAAGTCGAGATTCAACAAAAAGCTGTAATTGCTTTTGATTTTAATACGCAATTAGAGGAATTAAGCAAAATACTTTAGTAAGCCTTTTCCTCTCCCTGTATCGCATTTAAAAACGTTCTGAAGATGATTTTCAAATCCAAGAAAATAGACCAGTTTTCAATATAAAAGATATCGTATTTAACACGACCTATGATATCCTTGTCTGTTTCCACTTCGCCCCTATACCCACTGATTTGGGCTAGTCCTGTAATCCCAGGCTTCACGAAATGGCGCACCATGAATTTGTCAATTCTTTTCGCGTACATATTCGTATGGCTAACCATATGAGGCCTTGGTCCAACCACCGACATATCTCCAAACAATACATTAAAAAACTGAGGTAATTCGTCAATACTAGTTTTCCGAATAAACTTTCCAACCTTAGTTACGCGTTGATCTCCTCTAGTGGCCTGATACAAATGTGCATCAGAATTTGGCATCATCGACCTAAACTTATAACAATCGAATTCCCTATAATTAAATCCATTTCTCGACTGCTTAAAAAATACAGGTCCTTTGGATTCCAATTTTATTAAAATTGCTATTAATGGAGTTAACCAAGAAAGGATAAAGACAATCACTAAACTTGAGAATAGGATATCAAACCCACGTTTTACAAACATATTTATAGACTCTTCCAAAGGGATATTCCGCAAGGACAAAATAGGGATATAATCATAATATTCGTACTTTAATTTCTTAGAGTATATTTCCTTATTATCTGGTAAAAATTTGAGGATTTTAAGATTGTTATCGGCAAAATCTACGACTTCATTAATTTGGTTATTGCTCAATTCTGAAATAGAACAATAAATCTCATCAATTCCCTCATCCAACACATATTGAAAACTTTCCTCTAATGCCTTTGAATTTTTCTCCTTGAAAGAAAAGGTTTTTTTATGCTTATAACCATATTCTGGATTTTTATTAAAAAACCCCTCAAGTGCCAAGGTTTTTTTATTGGCTCCAAAAATGACTGTATTTCTGAAATTTCCTCCAAACGACACACGATACTTTTGCAGCAAGTAATAAATCGTGAATTTAAATACTGATATTAACAAAAACACGCTAAAGACATAGGATATAATTGTTTTTGGGTGCAAATTGAATTCATAATTATATCCTGAAAAAGCAAACATCAATAATCCAAACAGCACCAATTGTTTGATAATCATTGACAAAATAGTCACCTCCCTAGTATAGCGATATACTTCATAAAAATGGGATGCCACAGAGAGAACAATCCAAGAGGATGAAATTACAAAGACAAAAAAATAAGGATCTATGTGCTGAAAAAATAAAAATATGGCCAATCCATTAATAATAGTTAGATCTATTATATAGGATAAAGGCCTTAGGTAGCCAGAATATCTTCCCTGCTTAAATGTGTTCAAATTGGTAAACAAATTAATTTGCTCCTACAAAAATAGTAAAGTAGAATTGTTTTATTGAGTAGGATTAGAAATGAAAATCCAATTCTTTGTTCACACACTTATAACATTTTTATTATCAGGATTCATACTTAATGTTTTGAGTCCAATTAAAAAAACAAAACAATTGATTGGATAATAGAGGAAATTACCCCCTAAAAATACAAATAATAAAATACCGTATAAATAAAACTGACCCAAAGAATCCTTAACAAAAAAATTATTTAATATTTTAAAAAATAAAAAGAATATAATCAGCCCCATTAGTCCAAAATATAACACTAAATCCACAACTTCCATTTCAACCCTATAATATTCCAAATTCACTCCACCACTAAATATATTAAACCCAATATCACTAATTACATTAAAAACTTTAATCAATTTATCATTTCTATAAGAAAACACTGCAGTCAATATTCCTTCATTTTCAATAATATCTTTAAACCTCTCCTGCTTAAACAAAAGAAAAAAAGAATAAACAGCTATTATAACAAGGCTCATTAGTAAACTTAGTCCAATTTTTTTATTCCTTATTTTAACCCAAATAAAATAAAGTCCAACAAGGAATAAAAAACCCAATAAAATCTTAGTTCCTACAACCAATGAAGACAATACACTAATTAGAAAAAAAACCTTATCCTTGCTTTTTATGGCAAGGACAATAGCAGTTATATAAATATACGTTGATTGCATTGAAGTAATCAACAAACCATTGTAACCAAAACGACTATAATAAGTTTTAAAAAGGTGGATGTCTGTAAGTATACCAATAACAATAAAAAGAAAATTAATTATTACTATATATCGAAATGTGCTAACAACATTCTTTAACCAGTATAAATCATCAATTTTTCCAAAAAAGAATATACTAAATAAGAAAAAACAACAATACTTAATAAAGTAGTTAAAATCAAATCCGTAAAGAAAAGAGTTTAATCCAAAAACAAACAGAAGAGATAAAAACAAAAAACCAACTCTGACAATTACTTTGGTGATCTTTCCCCAAAAAGAAAACAGATAAATTATTGACAATAAAACTATCAATAATTTAACTATCCTATTAGGCAAAATATTAAAACTATAATTTGAATAATGCAACAGATATTTTGTAATCCCATCAACTACAAACACAATTATTAAAATTATCTTTACAAGAAAAGGAGCAACTTTTTCAGCTATCACTTTTATTTAATTTAAATGTTGAGAAGATAATTAAGAAAAAAGCAAAAGCAATGATGCCCCATTGCCTATTAAGCATTGATTCCGTAATAAAACCAATCCCAAATATGTTCGATATAAACAATAAAACAGGATTATCTACAGAATCCACATAGGAATAGTAAAAAATTAAAAATATTGCTATTAAACCAAAAACCCCCACATATAATACAGTATCCAAATACTGGTTATGAGCATTAAACTTATTGTAATAACCTAAATAAAATTTATCTATTTTATATTGTTTCATCAATTCGTTTTTCCCATCACCAACACCAAATCCAATAAACGGACTGTTTTTTATAGTCCTAACGGCACTTTTCCATTTCTTGATCCTTAGTGATGTCCCTCCAAAACTATCTTCATAAAATGCTTCTTTATAAGAAAATGCTTCACTGATTCTAGTACGCATAACAGGGTTTGTAAAAGCAAGTGCAAAAAAAATTGTTGGAAAGAACATTAAAAATGGAATTTTATCCCAAAATTTGGATTTATCAAAAAAAACAATAAAAATTAAATAATTAAAAATGAAAATTAATATTTGAGATCTGGATGCTAGTAGCAAAATAAAACAACTTAATATTCCCAATTTGATATTAAAAAAAACCTCTTTTATATCACCTTTAGAAAAAAGCAGAAAAACTAGAGCAAGATTAGTGAACATCCCCAAATAAATAGGCTGCATGTCTATTGGTGAGGCAAATTTATCATATATAAAATACCAATAATTAATATACCTATATTTCCCTGTTTCTATGACATCTGTTCCACTCAAACTATTTAAGACATATTCCAAAGTATAGCCTTCTTGATAATTTTTATATACTGCAACAAAAAAAAGAACAAAAAAAAGTATACAAATTAAATTCAAATAGAATTTTGTTATAAACTTCAAATCAACATCCTCCTTGGAGAAAAACAAAGGTATAAAAGGAACTATAAAATAGGATAAAGAACCTCCAATTACACCAATTCCTTTCCTTAAATCTTCAGAATACAATAAAGATGACAAAAGGATTACGAAGTAAAAAATAAAATAGAAGGAAACCTTATTGAAATGATTAGTCTCAAAATTTTTCCTAGTTATAACTTTTCTAACCAAGCCAAAACTAAATAGTATCCCTAAACAAATGGGATTTAATATTTGTGGAGGAAGTACAAACGAGATAAGCACAAATGCAAATAAAATATTTACTATTCCAATAGATTTTATTTTACCCATTGTATTCCTTCAATTTTGACACTAAAAACTCTTCATATTGAAAATTTATTAAGTCCCAATTAAAGTTCATTTTTACCTCATTAAAATTATTCTTTTTAAAATTCTCTTTGTTTCTGTCAAAAATATTTTCAGTTTCTATAATGTTTAAAACATCTTTATGGTCCTGAAAGTATAAAGCATTTTCTTTTAAAATACTTTTATTAAAAACATTGTCATTTGCTACAATCAATGCGCCGGAAGCCATAGCTTCTAATAAAGAAGGATTAGTCCCTCCAACAGAATGTCCATGGAAATAAAATCGAGAATAATATCTTAAATTATTTAGATGTTCCAAATTGTACACACCTCCAATAAATTTAATGTGCTCATGGTTTTTATATTTATTTTTCAAATAACTACCAAATTTATTAATATTATGCTTACCGATAACGAGGAAAATTTCTTTCCTTCTTGATAAACTTACTCCGTCCAAGATAGCCTCAATATTATTTTCTGGTTCAAACCTCGCTACTAACATATTATAACAAAATGGCTTAACATTATATAAATCCAGAATCTCAAAATTTGGTTCTTCAAAAACATCGGCACCATATGCGATGTATTTTGATTCCTTGTCATATTTCTCCCTTATATAATCTTGTATACCAATAGAGTCTGAAACTAAATAATCGCTACTTTTTACAGCCAAATTCTCTGCATATTTTAAGAACTTCCTGACAGGTTTTTTATATTTAGATCTTTTCCATTCTAACCCATCCATGTTAGTAATAATCAGCGATTTTTTTGGAAGAAGTTTTCTCCAAATTGAACTACTTGTATAACCAAGTTGTAATATAACATCAAAATGAACCTTTCGACAATAATTAATACAATTTAAATCATAAAAAAACTGCCCTATAGTTCCAACCCTATCCTCTGGATCATTCATATGAATAATTTTAACACCATTCCACTCTTGAGACTGGTAAGGATGGGTATGAGAATTAAAAACACTTACATCATGTCCCTTTTTGGCCATATAAAGTGAAAAATACTCTGCAAATTGTTCAAATCCACCGTGATTATTAGGCACACCCCTAGTACCTAATATCGCCAACCTCATTTTTTTCATATATCATTGCGTAAAATAAGTATAATAATAAAATTGTGAAATAATAATAAAACCCATTAAAAAAAGCCGATAACCATAAACTAGAAAATGCTAAAAAAATAAAAATATTATTCCGAATAACCTCCTTATGCTTTTTAAATATGTTTACAAATAATACTACATATAAAATAAGTGGCAAAATTCCATAAGAATAAGAGATACTTAAAAAATCATTGTGAAACCAAATTGAATATGAAACGTTTTTCCAATTAGCTTCTATTGAAGAATTAAACCCTCTACCAAAAATAAAGTCAAACAAACCAAATGTTCTCACTTCTTGCCACCAAGAAGACCAAATTATAACCCTAGAAAGCCTACCAAAGTTGGAGCTTATAGTTTTTATTATTGTGAGATACTGGTATACAACTGTATTACTGAATAGTACTAATATTTTATCGATAAAAACAACAACGAATACTAAAAATGATGCCAATGCGATTAAATATTTTAAAAATTTAGCTTTAAAATAATACATAAATAAGCCCAATAAGATTACTACGATTGATGTTCTAGATCCCGTTAAAAAAATAATTGAGACTAATGGAATTGCCAAAAATGCATATTTGAATTTATGTGCTCCATTAACCTTAAATCTGTTAAAAAAATATAGTAGTATAAAAGTGAAAAAATAAGAGGCTATGTGGGACTTTCTAAAAAAGCCTTGACGGTAAGATCGACTAAACTCAATATCATCGGTCTTAAGCCCTATAGTATTTCCCCAAATATTTTTGTCAAAACCAGCAAAAGTTGCTAAAAACAAAAAAAGTGAGCAAATTAGGAAGAAAGAAATCAACTTTTTTTCAGGCTTAAAATGCTTTAAATCCGAAAACAAGTAAAATGATCCAAAAAAAGATATTATAAACAAGTAATCAGATAATGACTCCTTATAAAACCCCTCTTTTATTAAATTAAAACAAAATGAAATTGAAAAACAAAAAAGCACTATTAAAAAATCCTTGTAATTTTTAATAGAAAAAAATCCTGGTATGGTTAACAATCCACAATAAAGCATTAAGGACAATACAAATAGCGGCACATCAAAAAAATAATTTAGAACGCTATCCATTGTAAATACTATGACATATAGTATAAATATTACAGACCTCTTATCCAGTATCATCCGAAAAATTTTCTTATTACTTTATCTGGCCTAAAAGCACTTGAAATCCCTAAAAAAACAACTCTTTTTAGCAACTGTTTTTCAAAATAAAACTTTCTGTAGTATCTTAAACTAAGATAATTAATAATAATTTTAACAAAAGGAGTCTTAGATTTAAAAATTTCATCCCTTAATTGATAAGTCATTTTAACAGTACTAAAAGGTAAAGAATTCGAAACACTATTAACATGAATTCTTACAAAAGTAAGTTTTTCTAAACTATTTTGTGCCTTTGCGCCATCCTCCATCATTCTTGAAAAAATATCATAATCTTCGGCTGGAACATTATTCTGTCTATACAAGTGTTTTTTAAAGAAAGTGCTTTTACCCATGACTGTACCATGCAAAAGACCATGTTCGCCATTTACATATCTTTTATAAATGTCCGGTCCTTCTTCTGGAAAATTAGAACTCCCAACTACATTAAATAGATTTTCATTGAAGTAAACAACATTGCTACCTATAAGGTCAATACCACAATTACTTTCTAAAAACATAAACTGTTTTTCAATCCTCTTCTTGTCCAATATATCATCTGGATCTACTCGTAAAATATACTTTGAAGTTGCTTCATTTATCCCATGATTAAGAGCGTTTGCAAACCCCTCATTTCTACCTAAACCAATAACTTTTAAGTATGGAAGCTTATAAGTTTGAAGTATCTCTTTAGACTCATCTGTTGAGCCATCGTCGACAATAATTAACTCTTTCGGTAAAAAAGTAGAGTTGATCACACTCGATATAAACTCATGTAAATATTTTCCATTATTATAATTAGCACACACTATACTTACATCACAACTCTGCTCATTCATAGTTAAAATATTCTTTTTTTTGCCGTTCATCCATCACGTGATCAATGTAGTCGGATATTTCTGGAAGTTTAGATGTTATCTTAATACTGGATATTACATTATGTCCAAAAAGTTTAGCATAATACAAAAGAGATGTGTGCATACCAATTACTGTTAGGTTCTTTGACTTCAAAAACTCAAATTCTAAAATACAAGAATCCTTAAGACATATAACTCTACTATAGTTAAATTCACTCTCAATGAATTTCAATGTCTTACTTCGAATATCCCCACCTTGCTCCGGATGAAACTTAACATATAATCTATCGAATTCCGTCTTTAGAAGCTCTAATGTCTCTCTAATTATTTTCAAATAATCCTCATCCTTGATTTTGGCACGCTCTTTAAACGAGTCCAAAATCAAAACTGCATCTTTACTATTAATATAATTCCGATAATTATCTACAATTTGGCTCTTGATTTCTAACACCCTTTTGTTGCTGATATAGGGAAAACATTCTTCATTAATGCAAATAGCATACTCAAATTTATTTTCAGGATAAGGACAGTAATGCTTGTTTTTGAATAAGAACCTATTTGAATAAAATAGAGATAAAATTTGGCTAAATTTTATATTTACTTTCTTATATAACCTTTCGTCTAATTTGTATGACGTGATTCCCTCCTCTACTAACACAACTTTTTCACATAACCTATGGCTCGCAATAATTTGAAACAAGGAATGATTAAATTGAGGAAGGTAAACTCGAAATTGTTTGTTTTCTACCAAACTGTTAATATTACCATCTAAAATTTCAACCCTTTTTTTTAAATAAAATATTTTATTTACTTTTCCTTCAGACTCAAGATAATTATAAAATTCTGCAATATCATAAACTCTCCCAACGCTGTTCAATTGATAACCTCTAGACGTGATATACCTAATATCTTCATTTTTTAAATCATGGTGGTTAATAAAGAGCTGAGCCAAAACATAAGTTATATGGCTATGGATATAAAAAACGTGCATGTTTAGATTTTTACTAAAACCTTTTTTAAATCGAAAAGTTTAAATCTAAGATTTAAAAAAAATAAGGAGGTTAAATAATAAATAACAGATAAAACAACGACTACCATCTTCATTTCTAAATTTTTATTTAAAACAAAAAATGGCAAGTAAGTAGTTATGGATATTAAGACAACAATAAAGTAATGCCTAAAAGGAAAAAAACTTATAATATCTAAATCTAACCTTTTGCTGATAAAATATAATGACACCCCAATAGTAATAAAACTTGCAGCTACCGTTGCCCACGCCGCACCTTTAACTCCATAAATTGGGATTAAAATAATATTCAATCCCAAACCAATGATTGCACTCAAAAATATTATAAAATTAGATTTTTTTTCCAACCCTATACTCCCCATAAAAATAGAGAACGCCATAACACTAAGTAAATATCTTAATATGTAAATTTTAAAGACCTCTCCTGACATCTTAAAATCATCTCCATACAAAAACTCAACCAAGGGTATTGCCTCAAAAAAACAGTATACCAAAATTGGAATTAAAAAAAAAGAACTTTTCATTATGGTTTCTTTCAGTTTAATGACTAATTCATTTATTTCATTCTTCAGATGAAGTTCTGCAAAAATAGGAATTAAAGCAATAAACAAAGAGCTAGTAATTATATTGACAAAAGGAAGGTTTATGGCACCATTTTGATAATAAACAAAATCCGTGGGATCTAAAAGTAACGCAATTAAATACTTGTCTACATATAAACTAACAGCTCCTAAAATAACCCCTATAGATATTGTCCCAATGTATACTAATTCATTTATGTTAAATGTTTCAAAGTTTAATTTAATTTCACTTTTATTAATAATAAAAAGGTTAATTATTAACCTTAAAACTTCAACAAAAACAAGTTGAAAAAGGATTGTCTTTATTTCAAAATCCCCCTTTAAATAATTGTAAAAAAAACATCCAAAAAGGAATACAGAAGTAATGGAATAAAGAAATAAGTATTTTGCCAGTTTATCAACTAAATAATGGTAATTAGGAAAAATTGTGTTAATAATTTTAACACAGTAATAGCATATAATTACATATATA
The DNA here is from genome assembly GCF_001975575.1 of Mangrovimonas sp. DI 80. Classification (NCBI taxonomy): domain Bacteria; kingdom Pseudomonadati; phylum Bacteroidota; class Flavobacteriia; order Flavobacteriales; family Flavobacteriaceae; genus Mangrovimonas; species Mangrovimonas sp. DI 80. Next base: position 739,021 of record NZ_MSDT01000002.1, read on the forward strand.
TATTTTATAAAAGACTCGTTTTTAAAATTTATACTAATATTATTTTTAAATAAATAGATCACAACACTAAGAAATATGGCAGCCAAAAAAATCATCAAGATGAATTTACCAAATAAGGATTTCTTTTCTTGATAATTATCATATTTCCCGTAAAAATAATTTAGGGAAAGAGGTAATCCCGAAACAACAGTTACTAAAATTGAGGACACAAAAATAATTTGCAATAATTCTCCCAATTGATTTTTATCCAAAAAAAACCTAGATAAAAAAACGGAAATTAATAGAACCTCAAAAGTTCTTATAGTATTGGAGATAGAAAAAAGAACTTTATTATTAATTGGCATTATAAATCATTAATTTAAAAAATAAATTGCCTAATCTATCATAGAAAATACTATATCTTCTAAATTGATTGAGACAAAATTAGGGTCGTAAATTCCATCAATAGACTGCGTAAAAATTATTTGATCTAAACTATCATAACTAATAAATTTGTTGGGTCTAAATAACTGTTCAAATTTACCATCATTAAAATAAAACTCTTTCTTGTCATATCTGATTTTAAGATTTTTCAAAAAAATTGGTTCTTGAGAAAAATTAACTCCTACATCTAATCTTAATCCATTAGGTATAACTTCCTCTGGAATTGAAAAAACAATCGTTTGTAAATTTTCAGACCCTTTGACAATCCTTTCAACAACTCTTTCTGAAGAATATTCAGTATCGTTAAGGTCTTTATAAAATAGATGAAATTTATCATCCTTCGTTACAAGAACTTCAAGAATAATTTCAAAATACAAATTACCTTCAACCTCATCATTTATAACAAAGGAATTGTTAGGTGCTTCTATTGCTTTAGTTTCCTTTTTTTCAGATTTACATGAATAAAAAAAAACAAAACAAAAAATCAAAAAAAATAATCTCATATAATAATTCATTTTAAACATAAGAAAATCGCACAATGCCTTATGCAGAAATTTATTTTGGATTTACAGCTTCTCTAAATCCACAAAACTATTAATGTACATAAAATCAAACTTAGACAATTCAATATTATTGTACCCAAAAAAAGCAATGTCATTCCTTTGTGCAGCCTCCAAATCATTTATAGAATCTCCTATCAAACAAGTATTCCCTTTTTCATATCCATGTAATCCCATCAAATTTTCAACCAACAATTTCTTTGGTGTTGGAGAACCGTGAATTGATATAAAATAAGAGGTCAAATCCAGTTCTTTGCATAGAAACCTAAGCTCTTCTTGATCTGATCCTGAAACAATATGAAAATTATATTTTTGATAATTCTCTTTGATAAAATTTACCGAATCCATTATCAAATTCTTAGGATTGGTAAGTTCTTTCTTCATTAATTTTGAAAACTCCTTTGCATATGCCATGACTTCTGCATCCGAAATCTCTCTACCTAAAATTTCTTCATAGAAGTGCCTGATTTTAACATATCGAGAAAGCCCTCCATTAATTCTATGATATTTTATTAATTGTGACACCTGATCACTTGAGAAGTCTTTAAATATTTCTTCAAAACCCCTATCCCTAACTGACATAGAATCTAAAATAACCCCGTCAAAATCCCAAAGTACTGTTTGTATCATTTTAAATTCCCCTTAATAAACTGTTCTACTTTTTCAACATCCTCCGGTACGTCAACAGCCAAGGAACTCGAGGTGGTTTCTACCATTTTAATGGGGATTGAGAAATCAAAAAAGCGCAATATTTCTATATCCTCAAACTGCTCATAATATGCTTTTTCAGCAGACTCTCCGAAAGATTTCAACTCATTATAATTAAATGCATAGATACAAACTTGCTTTTTATAAGTAGGTTTTACTCTTGAATCATCCTTAATTCCAGGAATGGGTAAACGAGACATGTAAACGAGATCATTATTCACATTTACTAAAACCTTAGGCAAATTAATGTTGTTTGGATCCTCATTTGCATCCAAATTGATCATTCCATTAATAACATGATTAGGAAATCGTATTTTCTGCTCAGCAATATTTAAAATATCTTGAGGATTCAAAACTGGCTCATCGCCCTGAATATTCAAATAAATATCAGCGTCTATTTGTTGAGCTACTTCCCATACCCTATCTGTTCCAGTCAAGCAACCATCTGAGGTCATCACTGCTTTAAATCCATACCGCTCTACCACATCCTTAATTCTATTATCTTCCGTAGCTACAAATGTATTTTCCTTTCCTAATGCTTTAGCCACGATTTCAGCTACTCGAATTATCATTGGGACACCGAGTATCTCAACCAATGGTTTACCTGGATAACGGGATGATTTATATCTTGCGGGTATAATTCCTATGCACTTCATAAAAAACTATACAATGAAACAATTTCCAAATTTTGATATTTTGTTGGTGTAAATGTTTTTATTGTAACACCCTCAATATTAACGGCATCGTCAATGACTTGTTGATTTTCATTGGCAATCACGAATTGGTTTTGATTCATATTCACATCATATCCATCAAACCCCACAAAGTATAACTCCTCTGCCCCTAAATCTATGGCCGCTTGTATGGCAATTGCCATAGGAGAGTCGGTAGTAACCTTCGTAAATTCAATATTGTGAAGTTCCTTGGCCAACTTATAAATATCTTCTGAGATCGAAGTCCCCATAGGTCTTGGAAATGGGGGATACACACAAGTGATTTTAACAGTAGTATCATTTGGAATATCCTTTAAAACTTTATCACTTTCAGAACCTACCAAACCAAAAACTTGGTCACAAGCTACACTAGCATATTCTTTAATATTTCTTGCCCCTGCATGAATGAGTATTGCTTCATTCTGTGGGTTTTCAAGAAATTTCTGAATAGCCACTTTATGGTCTCTAGCTGTTTTCCCTCCGCCAAGAATAATTGCCTTTGCATAACTTTTAGACTTTTCTAAAACCGGTAATTTCAAGTTGTCCTCTAATTCCTGTTTTTGATTATTCAATGCGTTAATAATATGGCCAAGTGGGTATCGGTTCATCCCCACCCATTCCATCACTTGCTTTTGAGGCAACGATTTGGCACCAGAAAACATATACGGCAAACTAGTCCCCCATTGATATTGCTTTCTAAGTTCTTCAAACTCATGAACTACTTTACTTAAATATCTATAAGAAACCGGTAATTTTCTTGAGCTCTCAAGATATGTCAGCAATAACTCTGTTTTTAGGTTACCTGCTCCTCTACCCATTCCTGTAATCGTGGCATCTACAATTTCACATCCTTCCTGCAAAGCTGTAATGGTATTAATCAAAGCCATTTCTAAATTATCATGGCCATGAAACCCTAAAGGCACTTGAGTTTTAGACTTTACCAACTGAACTATTTCCTTAACATCCTCTGGCATTACACCTCCATAAGAGTCTACCATATAAAAATAATCAACAGTATTCTCCAAACCTTCCAGCAAATCCAAAAAAGAACCGTCATTCTTCCAATTGGACATATACATAACATTGAATGCTACTTTAAATCCTTCAGCTTTCACCACCTTAGCCAATTCAATTGCCCTTAAAATATTTTTTGGATCAATTGCCATTCTCACCATGGACACGTATGGTTTTGCACTTTCCAACAAACCATTTTGCACATGCTCAACTCGAATATCCTTCTCATTTAAAATGATTGTCAACTCCTTAGATGGCATTAATGTTTTCAGCTGCCTTAATACATATTCAGGACAGTAATAATACTGGCCTAAATATCCTTTCAAAGGAATGCTTCTGTAGCCAACTTCAACATAATTTATTGGTAAATTTTCCATGGCAATGGCATATTCCTCGACCAATGCTCCATCAAAATCCCAATTAGTATAATACCCCCCATCTCGAAGGGTACAATCGAGTAAAATCATACAATTTTCTAATAATTCTAAGGAATTATACTTTCAATCACAAAAAACAATATGATAAGTGTAATCCCTTTCTAAAAACAAACCCCTTTAACTCAATCAAAAAAACTACATCCTACACCACCATCCCGGCAGCAACAGTTTCATTGGTTGCATCATCTACTAAAATGATGCTTCCTGTTGCTCTATTTTCGCGATAAGAATCTACCATTAAAGGCTTTGTAGTACGTATTTTAACTTTAGAAATGTCATTCATATTTAGCTCCTTGTCCTCTTCATTCCTTGCCAAGGTATTAATATCTATTTTATAAACAATTTCCTTGATCATTGCCTTTTGGTCATTTGAGGTGTGTTTAATAGTGTATTTCGCCCTTGGTTTGGCTGCGCTATTGTTTAACCAACAAAGCATCACCTCGATGTCCTGAGAAGCCTCAGGCATATTATTGGAACGTACAATCATATCTCCTCTACTAATATCAATATCGTCTTCCAAAGTCATAGAAATGGACATAGGCGCAAAGGCCTCTTCTACGGAACCATCAAATGTATCCAAGCTTTTGATTTTAGAGGTAAAACCAGAAGGCATTACCGTAACCTCATCACCAGCTCTAAAAACACCACTGGCAACACGTCCCGCATAACCTCGATAATCCCTATTGTCATCGTCACTTTGAGGTCGCAAAACGGTTTGTACAGGGAAACGAGCATCCACTTTATTCACATCGCTACTGATGTGCAAGGTTTCCAAGGTATGTAACAATGGGGCACCTTGATACCAATCCATATTCTCAGATCTGTTCACAACATTATCTCCTAAAAGCGCTGAAATTGGAATAAAACGAACATCCTTTACCAACATTTTAGAAGAGAAATCTTCAAACTGAGTAATAACATTATTATATGCCTCTTCAGAATAATCCACCAAATCCATTTTGTTTATACAAACAATCACATGCGGAATCTGTAAAAGTGAAGCAATGAATGAATGACGTCTCGTTTGTTCAATCACACCATGTCTGGCATCCACCAAAATAATGGCCGCATTGGCTGTTGAAGCTCCCGTAACCATATTTCGGGTATATTGAATATGTCCTGGGGTATCTGCTATAATGAATTTACGCTTTGGCGTTGTAAAATATCTATAGGCAACATCAATGGTAATTCCTTGCTCGCGCTCGTCGCGTAATCCATCAGTAAACAAGGCTAAGTCAACACCTTCATGTCCCTTCTTCCTACTTGTATTTTCAATGGCTTCCAGCTGGTCTTCAAAAATGGATTTGGAATCGTACAAAAGTCGTCCTATCAAGGTACTTTTCCCATCATCTACACTTCCAGCAGTTGTAAAACGTAATAATTGATTGCTATCTAACATCTTTTATTGTTTCTTTATTTGAATACTGAATTTTCTTCAGTAATACTTTAATTTTTAAAAATATCCTTGACGTTTACGGTCTTCCATAGCCGTTTCGGAACGCTTATCGTCACTTCGGTTACCTCTTTCTGTTTGGCGCATAGCCGAAACTTCCAAAGCAATTTTTTCCAACGTATCCGCATCACTTTCAATACCTCCCGTAATGGTAATATCTCCTAAAGTTCTAAAACGAATTTTCTTGGTGACTATTTCTTCGTGTTCCTCAACTATCAAGAATTCAGAATTAGGAATCCAAGAATTATTACGCCAAATCACCTCTCTTTCATGAGCATAGTACAATGACGGAATTTCAATATTTTCTCGCTTGATGTAATTCCAAACGTCCATTTCAGTCCAGTTACTGATTGGAAACGCTCTAAAATGTTCTCCCTCAAAATACTTTCCGTTGAAAATGTTCCACAACTCCGGACGTTGGTTTTTAGGATCCCATTGTCCAAAATCATCTCTATGTGAAAAGAAACGCTCCTTAGCTCTTGCCTTTTCCTCATCACGTCGTCCACCCCCAATAGCACAGTCTACTTTGTGTTCTTCTATGGCATCCAACAAAGTGGTTATTTGAAGGGCATTTCTAGTGGCATTTTTACCACGTTCCTCTGCAACACGTCCTTGGTCAATAGACTCCTGTACTGATCCTACAATCAGGTTTACACCCAATTCTTTTATTAAATCGTCACGGAATTTTATGGTTTCAGGAAAGTTGTGTCCTGTATCAACGTGCATTAAAGAAAATGGCACCTTACACGGGTGAAATGCCTTTCGTGCCAAATGGGTTACCACTATGGAATCCTTTCCTCCAGAAAATAAAATTACTGGGTTCTGAAATTGTGCCCAAACTTCACGTAGCACAAAAATGGCTTCACTTTCTAATTCGTCCAGGTAATTTAAATAGTACTTACTCATTGTTGAGTTGTAATTTAGGTGTTATGTAATCAATAATCCGTTGGGCGGCTGCTTCAACTGATTCTTTTTCTGTTAATATTTCAATATCCGGATTTTCTGGAGCTTCATAAGGAGCTGAAATACCGGTCATATTTTTTATTTCTCCTGCCCTCGCCTTTTTATAAAGTCCCTTAACATCACGGCGTTCACATTCTTCAACGCTCGTGTTGATGTAAACCTCAACAAAGTTAACATCTTTGAGGATTCTCTTGATGTTTTCCCTATCTTTTTTATAGGGTGATACAAAAGCCGCTAAAACCACTAAACCGGCATCCACTATCAAATTGGCTGTCTCGGCTATTCGGCGAATATTCTCTGTACGGTCTTCAGGTGAAAAAGTAAGGTCATTATTCAATCCCTTTCTTATATTATCACCATCAAGTGTATAGGTTTTGATGCCATTTTTAAACAATCGTTGTTCAACTACATTAGCAATGGTAGATTTTCCTGAGCCTGACAGTCCCGTGAACCACAATAAAAAAGAATTATGGTTATTGGAATTTCTTCTGTCTTCAACTGAAATCTGATAATCGTGGGGAATGATGTTCTCTTTCATATCCTATTCATTAGTTCTTTTTGGAAGTCCAAAATTAATTTTGTACCAAGTACGTTCATGTAAATAATACAATAGCATTTTGGTAACAACTTCAACAGACGCAATTTTAAAACCTGTTAGGGGATTTCCAGTTACTATCCAAGCTAATGTCATTGTATCTATAGTCCCAACCATGCGCCATGTAATCGTCTTTGCGATATGACGCTTTCTGCTCTCTAAAATCTTCCCATCTTTGGAAAGGTTAACTTTAAACCAAACCCTTTCATGTAAAAAGTACAAGACCATTTTGGTAATGACTTCATAAATACCAATCTGCAGACCAATTAAAGGGTCTCCAGAAATAATCCATGATAGTATTATAGTATCAATGGTACCAACAAGTCTCCAAGTAATGGTTTTGGCTATATGTCTTTTATATGAGGCGTCCTTCATCTATTTGCTAACCAAGAAATAGCTGTTTAACAAATTTTCCTTGTTATACTGCAAAGGTACATTCGTTTCTTTTGAAATGACCTGCAATCCTACAGCATTGCATATGGCCTGTCCCGCCGCTGTATCCCACTCCATTGTTGGAGCATAACGAGGATAAACATCCGCCGCTCCCTCTGCAACCAAACAAAACTTTAAAGAACTTCCTTTTGAAACTATCTCCACATTTTTACCTTCAGCCTTTAAACCTTCAACAAAATCTAAAGTATCTTGATTCATATGCGATCGACTTCCTACAACCTCAACAACATCCGAATCTTTAGCTTTAGGTTTTAAAGGAGTGGCCAATTCAAACACTGTTTCAACGTCGGTATTATGGGACTCCAGTTTTGCCTTAAAGGCCTCTTTAGAATCAACATCGGCATAGTAAATGGTTTGTTCTACAGGAACATAAATAACTCCCAACACAGGCTTTCCTTCCTTTACCAATGCAATATTCACAGTAAACTCACCATTACGCTTTATAAACTCTTTGGTCCCATCTACAGGATCAACCACCCAACAAGTAGACCAATCCTTTCTTATTTCATAGTCAACTTGTTTATTCTCTTCACTAATAATAGGAATTTGGGTAGGTATCAAAAAGGAATTGATAACACTATTGGAACGTTTATCCGCCTCCGTAAGGGGAGATTCGTCTTCCTTGTATTCAACTTCAATTTTGGAATCGTAAATTTCCATAATTGCTTTACCTGCTTTCAAGGAAGCTTTTATGGCTGTTTCTAAAAGTTCTTTCATTAATCTATTTGTTTTATAGCTTCTTTTAAACTATCCCTCCAATGAGGTATTTTTATGTTGAATGTACTCTTCACCTTAGTCTTATCCAAAACACTAAAATGAGGCCGTTTGGCTGGCGTTGGATAATCTTCAGATTTGATTGGAAAAACCTCAATTTCTCTTTCACTAATGTCAAAAATAGCGTGTGCAAAATCATACCAACTAGTTACACCTTCATTGCTAAAATGATATAAACCGTAGGCTTCACTATTAGAAGAAACTACTTTCAAAAGTACTACAGCCAAATCCTTAGCGTATGTTGGAGTTCCAATTTGATCGGCAACTATATTTAATTCCGTTTTGGATTCTGAAAGACGCAACATCGTTTTCATGAAATTATGTCCATGTTCCGAATACAGCCAAGAAGTTCTAAAAATGAAATGTCTTTCAAGAAGCTTTTCTAATTCTTGTTCCCCTTGAAGCTTTGTCGCTCCATAAACACCTATAGGGTTTGTTCCATCAGTTTCACAATAGCCAGAGCAAGCATCTCCACCAAACACAAAATCGGTTGAAATATGAATCATCTTTGCCTTATACACCTTACAGGCCATTGCCAAATATTTCGTTCCCAAAACATTAACCTCGAAAGCCCCTTCTTTATCACTTTCCGCAATATCAACAGCTGTATAGGCTGCACAATTGATACACCAATCAATGGTATTGGCAGAAAAGAATTCATTTACTTGATCTTCTTTCGAAATATCCAACTCCGAACTATCTACATAAATGAATTTAAAACCATCTAATGACTGTTCTAAATCTTTGATGCATGTTCCCAACTGCCCATTACCTCCCGTAACCAAAACGGTTTTCATATCAGCGCCTTTTCTAAAATTGGTAAAACAGCATCCTTTTCAGACACAATCAATTCTTCATTGGATAATTGCCAATCTATATTTAAGCTAGGGTCATTGTAAATAATTCCTCCCTCAGAAGCCTTATTATAAAAATTATCACATTTATAAGAGAAAATAGCGGTCTCACTTAACACAACAAAGCCGTGAGCAAATCCTCTTGGCACAAAAAGTTGTGTTTTGTTCTCCTCTGACAATTCAACAGCTACATGTTCTCCGTAAGTTGGAGAATCCGGCCTAATATCAACTGCCACATCCAATACTCTCCCTCTTATAACACGTACCAATTTAGCCTGTGAATGTTCTCCTGTTTGATAGTGCAATCCTCTTAAAACACCTTTTGTAGAAAAAGATTCATTATCCTGAACAAAGGTTATATTTTCACCAATAGCCTCATTAAACCTTTCTTGATTAAAACTCTCTAAGAAATATCCCCTTTTATCTTCAAATACTGTTGGATGAATTATAAAACATCCCTTCAAATTGGTTTTCTCTACCCTCATTATTTTCTATTAAGCAATCCCAATAAATTTTTTCCATAACCACTCTTCAGAAGTGGTTCCGCCAATGCCTTGAATTGTGTTTCATCAATAAAGCCCATTTCAAAAGCAGCAGCTTCTATAGACCCTATTTTTAATCCTTGTCGTTCTTCTATAACCTCAACAAATTGAGAAGCCTGCATCAAGGATTGGAATGTTCCTGTATCCAACCACGCAGTGCCTCTATCCAAAATACTTACATTTAAACGTCCTTGTTCCAAATACACTTTGTTGACATCAGTTATTTCTAGTTCTCCTCGGGCACTTGGCTTAATGTTTTTCGCAATATCGACAACATTATTGTCATAGAAATATATCCCAGGAACAGCGTAATTGGATTTTGGCTCTTTGGGTTTTTCTTCAATTGAAATAGCCTGACCTTCTTCATCAAACTCAACTACACCATAACGCTCCGGATCATGAACTCTATAGGCATAAATAATGCCCCCATCGGGATCATTATTGTTTTGCAATAGTTGTGACAAGCCTGTTCCATAGAATATGTTATCCCCTAAAATCAAGGCCACCTTTTCTTCTCCAATGAAATCTTCCCCTATAATAAATGCTTCTGCTAAGCCATTAGGTTCATCCTGAACAGCATATTCGAAATGACATCCATACTTTTCACCATTACCAAGTAAATCTTGAAACAACGGCAAATCTTTAGGAGTTGAAATAATTAATATTTCATTGATGCCTGCATATATTAACGTAGACAACGGATAATATATCATTGGTTTATCATAAATAGGCATTAACTGCTTACTTACCGACAATGTTAACGGATGAAGTCTTGTGCCTGAACCACCTGCTAAAATAATTCCTTTCATATCTAGTTATATTGAGTTTGGTAGTAAGTTTGATATGCGCCACTGGTGACATGATTTAACCATTCTTCATTGCTCAAATACCAATCAATGGTCTTACTTAATCCTTCTTCAAAAGTTACAGAAGGTTTCCACCCCAATTCCTTATTAATTTTAGAGGCATCAATGGCATAACGCAAATCATGGCCAGGACGATCCTTAACAAAAGTAATGAGCTTCTCTGAAGTGCCTTTTGGTTTGTTCAATTTCTCATCCATTTGTTGACATAGCAATTTTACCAAATCAATGTTCTTCCATTCATTAAAGCCGCCAATGTTATAAGTTTCTCCCAAAACACCTTTATGGAATACCAAATCGATAGCTTTAGCATGATCTTGGACATATAACCAATCCCTAGTATAATTTCCATCCCCATACACAGGAAGCGGTTTTCCTTCTAAAATATTATTAATGAATAAAGGAATCAGTTTTTCTGGAAATTGATTTTGACCATAATTGTTGGAACAATTAGTGATAACATACGGAATGCCATAGGTTTCTCCATAGGCTCTTACAAAATGGTCGGAACTGGCTTTGGAAGCCGAATATGGGGAATTAGGATCGTAAGACGTATTCTCTGTAAAAAGTCCAGTTTCTCCCAAAGTCCCATAAACCTCATCCGTACTCACATGATAAAACAGTTTCCCTTCATAGTTATTATTCCATATCTTTTTAAAGGCATTCAAAAGTATCATCGTACCAATAACATTGGTCTTTACAAACGCCAATGGATCCGTGATAGATCTATCTACATGTGATTCAGCCGCTAAATGAATTACTCTTTCAAACTTATAGGTTTCAAACAATTCATTTATGTAAGCCTCATCCGTAATATCAGCCTTAAGAAATGTATAATTTGATTTCTTTTCAATATCTTTTAAGTTTTCTAAGTTCCCAGCATAGGTAAGACTATCCAAATTATAAATATTATATTGAGGATAATTCTCTACAAAAAGTCTCATTACATGAGATCCTATAAATCCAGCACCTCCAGTTATTAATACATTCATAGTACTTATATTTTCTCTTTAAATTGATCTAAATATTTAAGAAATCTTAATCCAATTAACACCAAAAAAGTCAACATTAGCAATAAGACACTATAAAAACTTTTATATCCAAGATTATATTTAAAAAGTTCTTTAGAATTTGTCAATATCCCCTCGTCCTGTTGACTCGAAATAACCTCTACAATCTTATTAATTTCATCCTTTTCCCTTTTTATTCTCACCAACTCCCTTCTCAATTTAATGTCATCACTAAACAATTCATATTCTTTTGTTGAATTCTTATCTCCTGTATTATCAATCAAGATACTTGTTTGAGAATTCGGATTTTCATTTAGCTTTTCAAGAACTTTATGATAAACTTTCTGCAATGAATCGGATTCACGCAAAGACTCCATGATTACTTCCTCCTGATATTTCAACTCGTCTAAATCCTTTTTTTGTTCATTTTTAAAGAATTCTATGGACTCTATATTTTTTATAATCTCTGGCAGCACCTTTTTTAGTAAATTTTTTTGGGTAGAGCTTACTGTGAGACGCTGATATTCAAAATCATAATCATAAGAATTATCCAAAAACCTTTCAAAATCAATATAATCAGCTAATGTTGAATCTATTTCCTTTTTAAACTCATCATAAACCTTCAACTTTTGGTTATTGTTCAAGACCGATTCCATTTTAAAGAATACCATATTTCTCGCTTCTTCAATTGTTATATTCAATGCTTCTGATAAAGATTGAAAATCTTTATCCATTATGAGATCATTGTAATAATTTAAAAGATTGAATAAACTTTCCCCTGTATCATAATTTTGTTTGATGACGGCATTCGACGAGTATACGGGCGTCTTTGTTTTTTCTTTAAAAATTCCAAAACCAAGTCCAATAACACCAGCACCGATCAAGATTAAAATATTTTTCTTAATGAAAAATACCAAAGCCACAAATAAGTAGAAAAGTTTTGTAAATATGGAACCAATAAAATTGAAAAGCTTTGTAAATAAACTTCCAATAAGAGTAAACAATTGTCCTAAATCCACTTCTTCAGAAGTGTTAGTTTCCGGTAGGTTTTTATTCATTAGTTAGATATGTTAATTTAAAATTTGTTCTAGTATTTTTCTTGTTATTAAGTAAGTAGGTTTTACTCCTGAGGTCCCCAATCCACCAGAGGCTAAGGTACTTCCTGTTTCTAAAGGATTATCACTTGCATAGTAAGCATATATTACTTTGACGTCTTTGCTAATATTTCCTCTCACTTTAGATGCTGATTGAATGGCTTTTTGATAATGAGCCCCTTCCATTTCCAAACCAATCACATTCCATGTGGAATTGTAAAAGAATTTCAATATTTCCTTATTTTGTAGGGAAGTGCCTAATACCGTAATCATAGAGCCTTCGTAAATACTAATGCCATGTCCTTCTAAATCCTTTTTACATAATTCATTGTCGAAAGGATAATTATCAGCAGTTCCTTCAAATATATGAGCAGATGGTATCATGATATCACCTTTTCCGCCTTCCAAAATCCCAGCTTTCCCCATTATAGAGATAGATTCAACTTTTAGATGCTTCTTATAATCCTCTATAACGACTGGCTTCAAGAGTTCATCCATAGTTTCGTAAGCCTGCTCTCCAAAGGCATAATCCATAACCACAATCACGGGTTTATCCCGTTGGAGCTTTTGCTCATCTAATTGCATATCCAACTTTGATAAATCAATCTTGGAAGTATCAAAAATCTGAACATCAATATTGGTTCCTGAACTATCAGGTATGTACAACATCCCTTGTTGCATCGCCTCCTTATTCACTTTATTGCGCAGGGATTCATTGTCTTTCTTACTCAGTTCTTGATAGATTTCGAAAATGTCCTTTTTGGCCAAACTTCCTTTTAAAACACTCGGGGTAAACAGGGAATTCATCACACTGTGCATATTAGCACTTATGATGTGAATAGGACGATCCAACAATTCGTTTTCTATCAAAACCGCCTTGATATTATCTGCCCAAATTTCGCCATGAATATGGTGTCCCAAGCGCTCTCTAAGAACAGGGGAAAATGTTACTGTTCTTTTGGTATCACTTACCGTTTCTTCAATAGCCAATTTCCCCAACCAATAGACGATATGCAACAATCTGTCTGGTTGCTTAGGTGTAGCAAATTGATTATAGATTTCAGTAATCTCATTAAAGGTTCTTCCTAAAATATTGGCCGTATGCGTTATTGCAATTTCCCGTTCCTTTTGAGACAGTTTTTCTTCTGACAAAACAGCCTTTTCCAATTTCACCCAATCCCTAGTGGTCGTTCCTTGTTCATCGACAAGCACCCGATTACTAATCTTATGGGATTCAACGAATAAAAAAGTTAAGTGAGTGAGAATATCATATATTTCGGAACGTCCTCTAGTAATCTCAATGTTCATCTGCTCCTCATCGATTCGGTAACAGTTCCGTCTTCTTTTGGCTGGAATGATCGCTTTAAAATGCGAATTTCCATAACCTTCATCACTGGTCAAATTTATAAAGGAACACTCTTCAATTCCTAAAGGCAATCTATCGATTACATAAAGCAAGCCTTCTAACTCCGCCTTTTCGTCGGCAATAGAACCATAAATTTCAGGTCTCAACAACAACAATGACTCCCTAAGAGTTTCTCCAGAAACTCCCATAGGCTTATAGAAGCCCCTATTGAACAAATGCCGCATCGTGATGTACATTTTTTCAATAGCGCTAGAACTCTCCTGAGCCCTAGTTCTTTCGTGTCTTTTTGCTGTGTTTGCCATACTTGTTAACCTACAAATATAGGACTATTTAGTTAATCCCTGTCCATACAAGGCATCCGCAATTTTCCTATCATTGGACAATCTTGGAATTTTATTCTGGCCTCCTAACTTCCCAATGGATTTCATATATTCAGTAAATCCGTTCTTTTTTACAGCGGTTATCTTAAGAGGCCTCAATACTTTACCCTCAATTAAATCAAAATAATAGGTGTTTTGCTGCTGAAGGGATGCATCTATTTTGGCTTCCAAAGAGGTTATATCCTCTGGAATAGTTTCGAATTCAATAAACCATTCATGATAAGGCAATCCATTTTCTGGATTAATTTGAGGTGCAACCGTGAATTCTGAAATTTCAAAAGAAGTTCCTTCCATTCCCTCTTTCAGCGCCTGCTCCACTTCCTTACCAATAACATGCTCTCCAAAGGCCGAAATAAAGTGCTTAATCCTTCCCGAAACAATAACGCGATAAGGCCTTAAAGAGGTAAACATTACTGTATCTCCCACATTATAGGCCCAAAGTCCCGCATTCGTAGACACAATCATCACATAATTTACGCCCAATTCCACATCGGCAATGCTGATACGTTCTGGATTGTCATTAAAAAAATCATCCACTTTAATGAATTCATAAAATATTCCTGAATTCAATTGGAGTAACATCCCTTTTTCCTTCTGGCTATCCTGAAAAGCAAAAAAGCCTTCGCTGGCAGGGAACAGTTCTATACTGTCCACCTTTCTACCTATTAAATTTTCAAACTTTGCTCTGTAAGGTTCATAGTTGACGCCACCATAAATAAAGAGCTCAAAGTTTTTGAATACATCTCCAACCTTTTTTCCTGTCTTTTCCTGAATCTTCTCAAAATACATCTGTACCCAAGAAGGAATCCCTGAAATGACCGTCATATTTTCAGGAAGCGTTTCTTCCACAATAGCATTGACCTTAGTTTCCCAATCGTCTATACAATTGGTTTCCCATGAAGGCATGCGGTTTTTTTGCAAATATTTTGGCACATAGTGGGCTACAATCCCAGACAATCTTCCCAACTGAATACCGTTTTGTTCCTTAAGAATTGGGCTACCCTGTAAAAAAATCATCTTGCCATCCACAAATTTGGCATTTCCCGTCTCAGCAATATACATGAGGATAGCGTTTCTTGCCGCATCGATATGACTTGGCATACTTTCCTTTGTTAATGGAATATATTTTGCTCCCGAAGTGGTCCCTGAAGTTTTAGCAAAATAGAGCGGCTTTCCTTTCCAAAGTACATTTTCTTCTCCCGCAACTACTCTATCTACATAACTTTTTAAGGCTTCATAATCCCGAATAGGCACTCTTTTCTTAAAGTCTTCATAAGAATTGATACTGACAAAATCATGGTCTTTCCCAAATTGTGTCCCAGCAGCTTCAGAAATCAATTCATTGAACACCTTTTGTTGTGTTTCTATAGGTTTTTTAGCCCATTTCAACACAGATTTTTTGACTCTTTTTGCGAATGGTTTGGCTAAGGCAGATTTTATTGAAAGCATTAGTTAAAATCGATAAAGTTAGTTGGGTTCACCGGATACCCTCTGTTCCATAATTCAAAATGCAAATGGGGTCCAGTGGAATATTCTCCCATATTTCCGGCCATAGCAATCACTTCTCCCCCTTTCACCAAATCTCCTTGTTCTTTGGTAATCGCACCGTTGTGTTTATAAACCGAAATCAATTCATGGCTGTGTTCCAAAACGACCACATAACCCGTTTCGGCAGTCCATTCAGCAAAAATTACGGTGCCATCTGCAGCGGCTTTTACTGGAGTATCTTTAGCTACTACTATATCGACAGCATAATGCTTTTTCTCCACATCATAACCATCTGAAATTGTTCCGCTCACGGGAGGAAACAGCACAAAATTGGTAGCCGAAATAGCCGACTCAAACAAATTGTATTTGTCTTCCTTCGCTACTTTTTCCCTTAAGAGGGAATCCTCTTTACTCGGCACCAATCTTTCGGTGTTCACTTCATTTTGTACCGCATTGATAATAGAATCCTTATTAAGTTCTTCGGTTTTCACATCTCCTGTCAAGACCTTTTTGATAGAGCTATAATAGCGCTCGTTCATGGTAATAACCTGTTGCAAAGAATCGGTTTTATAATGAAGCTCTGTAGCCTCTTTCTTTAGGGCTGCTGAAGAATATCCTGGAATAAATTCCCTTAGGGACGTAAAGGCAATCAATAAAGTCGTCGCTGCTATTAACAAAATTGAGGAAATAGCCACAATCACAAACACATTCAAACGTGTTAGCTTGATAGCAAAACGCTCTTCAAAAGTATCCTCGTTTAATATGACCAAACGGTACTTGTGCAGTAGCTTTTTGGTGAATTTCTTTTCTTTCTTTTTCGTAGTCATTATGACACAAAATTAAATAAAATAAGTGCAAGTCTTTTTGCTTAATCTTAAAGTTTAGTTTAAAACGTACAATTTGAAGTTTAATTATTAAATTTGCAGTTCTAAATATTATGTTATGAGTTTACTTATGTTACCATTAGTTGTTGGATGGCCACAAATAGTTTTAATTGCGGTGGTAGTTTTATTAATTTTTGGTGGTAAAAAGATTCCTGAGTTAATGAGAGGTTTAGGAAGTGGGATTAAGGAATTTAAAGATGCCAGCAAAGAGGACGAGGATAAAACAACCTAAGTTATTCTTAGTGATAATTTAATCTTATTATAATACAAAAAAAGCCAACTTCTTCAAGTTGGCTTTTTTTGTAAGCTGTAGTTTCTTTTCTATTGAATTTTGGCTGACCTGATGATCGCCTCCAATTCAAACATATAATCTCTCTTATCTACCGACGGTGCAAAAGCATACCCTTCAATAATTACGTATCTATTTTTAGCCTTATCCTCGATAGCGTAGTTGATAAATGGACCTGCCATAAAATCATTTTTAACCTCCCAAATCCCTTTGGTTTCAATCGTCGGTTTCTTGTCTATTTGAGATTCAAAAACAAAAGGTGCATATTTATTTTCAGTACTCATGTAAGAGCCCTCCAAACGTCCTTCAATGTGGGTTTTCCCAACCGAATCACGCATTTTCACTACATCCATTGCCAAACTATCGCCTGGTCTTAAAGTACTTAATGGCACTGCATAAACCATTAAATCCATAGTTCCGGTAGTGATGTCCTTACGAATCCAGAAGAAACCATCTTCATCCTTAGCCATTCTATACACAGATGGCAACTTTAAAGACACCCCCAATTCTTCCTTAAGTCTTGTATCGTCAAACAACGACAAATTAATACGTCGTTGCTTTTCCTTAATTTCCTCATCCTTTAAAGCTTTGACAATTTCTTCGGAATGGGATTGCAATTGCTCAATAATTTCATCATTGGTTGTGCCAGTAACATAAACCACCGTTTGAGGCTTTGCAAACACATCATGACCTACTTTTATACCAGCTTCTTTCCCCTTTTCAACCTTAACAATAATCCTGCTTTTGGTAGTAAACCCAGAAAACACCTGAGTTGGCAATTGATTGATTGTAAACAAGGGTTCATCAATGGCAAGCCCTGGAACCGGTGCCGCCAAAACATCACGCATAGCTTCACCAACTTTATCTTCCCAAAGAAGATTGTCTACAACAACGGTAAGATGATTAAGATTTCCTGATGATGCTGGTACTAAACGTTGGTTTTTTGAAGCGTCCTTACACCCAAAAAACAGGGTGGCAAAAACAGCTACAATGGCTAAGTGTTTCATTTATTATTTTTTAGTTTTAGTTAGATACAATAAGCTTCATGCCTACTTTTAATTGTGTACCACTAATACCGTTCCAATCTTTAATATTTTGGACAGAAATTCCAGGAAATTTTTGGGAAATGCCCCAAAGTGTATCTCCTTGCTGCACCAAATACGTTTGTTTTCCTTCAACCTCAACGGTTTTCACAGCACTTTTTGTTTTGGCCGGCGGATCTGTAAACACAGGTTTCCTCGGGTAGATACTCAAGCGTTGGCCTATTCTAAGATCGTTGCTTCGCAAACCATTCCATTGTTTGATTTGACTTACCCTAACGCCATACTTTCTAGCAATTTTCCCAAGATAATCGCCACTCCTAACCCTATAGGTAATCTTTACATCCGACTCAAAAAACTGAGGCAATGGTTTTTCTCGCTTGTCAAACTCAGTCTGAGCATAAGCATAAATGTCGTTTTCATTGGCCACAAACCTGCCCACTGCGTGCATTGGCAGTCTTAAGGTATAGTTTTCATCCTTAATATATGGAATGATATCCAATTTATAAGAAGGGTTTAAAAACTGTAGCTCCTCTATAGGCAAATCCAAAACTTCAGACACCTGATCCAAGGTAATCATTTGTTTCACGTGGATCGTATCGGTTTCAATATAGTGAAATTCTGGCTTGATTCTGTTGAAACCATGTTCTTCCGCATATTCAAAAATATACATGGTAGCGAAAAAGGCAGGAACATAACCCGCTGTTTCACGTGGAAGAAACGGTCTGATGTTCCAATAGTTCTGATATCCACCCGAACGTCGAATCGCCTTGCTCACGTTTCCAGGACCCGAATTATAGGCCGCTAAAGCCAAATCCCAGTCACCAAAAATCTCGTATAATTTAGCAAGATATTTACTGGCAGCTTCAGTAGATTTAATAGGATCGCTACGTTCGTCTACATAACTGCTTACATTAAGCCCGTACATTTTTCCGGTACCAAACATAAACTGCCATAATCCCGTTGCGCCTACTCTAGATTTAGCCTTCGGCTTTAAAGCAGATTCCACAATGGCCAAGTACTTCATCTCCAAAGGCAAATTGTAACTGTCTAAAGTCGTCTCAAAAAGAGGGAAATAATACTCGCTCAAAGACATCAGTCTATCTAAAGACTCTCGTCTGTTTTTTAAATACGACTTGATGACATTCTCCAGAGAAGGATTGTACTCAATATTGAAAGGTGTTCTAGCATTAAGCTCCTTTAAACGCGCCTTTAAGGTATCTGTAGGCAACTCAGGATATTCAACATCCTCATAAGTCAGCTCTGTGACCGACTTATAAATAGTATCGTATAATGAATTACTGTACAACTCGTCCAGCCATTTCTGGTCTATATCGGCAGCTTGTTTATGGTCTTCATAAACCATAAGAGCGGTAGAATCAGCCACAGGGGTGATTGCTTTAATTTCAGCGCTTTTTCCATCAATCAAGGAATCGACCTGTTTTGGGACAACGGTCTCAACCTTGACAGAATCTTCTTTAATATGCGTTTCCTGCTTTTTATTTTCTTGAGCGAAAGAAACTCCACAACATAACAAAGCGCCTACAACTAAGGTAATAGGTTTGTTCATTTGTAAAAATTATCTGTACTATCAACGATAGATGGCGCTAAAATCGTATTTTTTTGAAACATATAAAAGACGAAGCACTTCTTTTAACAGAAATATAGGCTTTTAAACGACTGGTTTTGTATGGATTACTCCAAAACTGCAGCAATTCCAGGTAGCGTTTTTCCTTCCAAACTTTCCAACATAGCACCACCACCTGTACTCACGTAGCTCACTTTGTCTTCAAACCCAAATTGTTTCACGGCCGCTACAGAATCACCTCCCCCAACAAGAGAAAACGCACCCTTTTTCGTTGCTTCAGCTATAGAGTTTCCTAAAGCAATGGTTCCCTTTGAGAAGTTTTCCATTTCAAACACTCCCAATGGACCGTTCCAAAGAATGGTTTTGCACTGCATTACCACATCGTGGAAATTGGCCAACGATTTTGGACCCGCGTCCAAACCTTGCCATCCGTCAGGGATTTTGGTAACGTCTACAATTTGAGTAGCGGCGTCGTTGCTAAAACTATCGGCTGCAACTACATCAACAGGAATATGTACTTGTACATTTTTGGCTTTGGCATTCTTCAAGATTTCAAGGGCCATATCCAATTTATCATCTTCACAGATAGACTCTCCAATAGAACCACCTTGTGCTTTGATAAAGGTAAAGGTCATTCCCCCACCGATGATCAAGTGGTCTACCTTGTCCAAAATGTTTTCAATAATTGTAATTTTTGAAGATACTTTAGCACCTCCCAATACAGCCAATACAGGTTTTTCACCTGTTTTCATCACTTTTTCGATGCTTTCAATTTCTTCAGCCAACAGGTATCCAAAACATTTATGCTCTGGGAAAAATTGTGCCACAATGGTAGTAGAAGCATGGGCACGATGAGCTGTACCAAATGCATCGTTCACATAAATATCTCCCAATTTTGAGAGTCCTTCAGCAAAGGCTACATCACCCGCAGTTTCTTCCGAGTGGAATCTTAAGTTTTCCAACAACAACACTTCACCTGGTTGTAGTGCTTTGGCCGCTGCTTCAGCTTCAGCTCCCACACAATTGGCTACAAATTTCACTTCAACGCCAATAACCTCAGAAACCTTATCTACAATATGACGTAATGAAAACGTATCGTCAACGCCTTTTGGCCTTCCTAAGTGCGACATCAACACACAGCTTCCTCCATCTTCCAAAATTTTGATAATGGTTGGCTTTGCAGACACAATTCTGGTATCGTCCGTTACCTCAAATTGCTCATTTAAAGGCACGTTGAAATCTACTCTAATTAAGGCTTTTTTATCTTTAAAATTGAAGTCGTTAATCGTTTTCATAATGTGATGTTTTTTAGTGTAACACAAAAGTAATTAAATAAACAATGCCATAAAATGCGTTTTCCAACCGAAATCGTTATAGGTTGAAAAATATTTTATCTTCTTGGATTATAAAGTCCTCCTCTTCTTTATAAGAGAAATTTACATAGTTTTGCCGTATGTTATTTTCAGATATTTTAGGACAGGAACATTTAAAGAGCCATCTCACACAAAGTGTGGACAATGGCCGTATTGCACATGCACAATTATTCATTGGACCGGAAGGCTGCGGCACCTTGCCCATGGCCATTGCCTATGCGCAGTATATTTTATGCAAAAACCAAAATTCTGAAAACGAGGGAGGCAACGAGGCTTGTAATTTGAAGTTTAAAAACCTCTCCCACCCCGATTTGCACTTTGCCTTTCCGGTAGCTACCAATGATAAGGTGAAAAGTCACCCAGTGTCCTCGCATTTCTTGGAAGAATGGCGTCAATTAGTAGCCGAGCAACCTTATGGAAACCTGTTTGATTGGTACAAACTTTTGGGAATTGACAACAAGCAGGGACAGATTGGTGTGGACGAAGCACAAGATATTGTAAAAGCGCTTTCCCTAAAATCATACGAAGGAGGTTACAAGGTTATGTTGATTTGGATGGCAGATAAGATGAATACCGCCGCCGCCAACAAACTACTGAAATTGATTGAAGAGCCGCCCAGCAAAACCATTTTCATCCTAATTGCTGAAGACGAGGAACAGATTATCAATACCATCAAATCGCGTTGTCAAATTTTGCACTTTCCGCCTTTGGCCGAAGAAGTAATCAAACAGGCCTTGATGAAGCAGTACGATCTCAACGAAGGAGAAGCCACCAAAATTGCACATCAAGCCAACGGCAACTACAATAAAGCCTGCGATATTGTATATCAAGATTCTGAAGATTTACAATTTGAAGAATGGTTTGTATTTTGGATACGATCGGCATTTAAAGCCAAAGGCAACAAAGGTGCTATCTTGGATTTGATAACATGGAGTGAGGATATTGCCAAAACAGGGAGGGAAACCCAAAAGCAGTTTTTACATTTCTGCATCGACTTTTTCAGACAGGCGCTTCTAATGAATTACGGCGCTGATGATTTGGTATATATGGAACCCAAAACCCAGAATTTCAAGCTTGAAAAGTTTGCCCCCTTTGTGCACAATGCCAACATCTTGGAGATTAGCGAAGAGTTGCAGGATGCCATTTACCACATTGAGCGCAACGGAAATTCAAAGATCATCCTCACGGATTTATCCATTAAACTCACACGCTTGCTTCACAAAAAATAAGTAAACTTTTCAAGCCTTCAGTTTATTCAAACGTATAGGACGCTTTTACAAATTCTGTCACCCTGAAATATCCAAATGGATAGTTGTCTGGATTGGTTTGGTTGACACAATTTCCGCGTAATTGCGCAGCATTGGAACTAAAAGGATCACCACCAGAGTAATATTGTTCAATCAACAAACGAACATAATTGTAGTAGCGTTCTGAAATTCCATAAAGGCTAACTTCAACCGTATCCCCAGGTTCAAAAGCTTCCTCGTTGTTATCTTCATCATCCTGCTTTTCCCAGAAATCGTGGACTTCATTTCCATTGATAAATTCATCCGACAAATCTGCCAACAATGGGAACAGATCCCCTTCTTCATAATACCTGAAAAAATAATAATTCTCTTCATCTGCAGGATCATTGAAATACACGTTAAGTTCCAATAATTCGTCATCAAAACCTCCTTCAACAGACTGCGTCACATTGGAAATATCTGTAACAGGCATCAAGGTTTCACTACCCAAATAAGTTTGGTTATTATAAACTACTTCCAAAGTATACGAATCATTTAAAACAGGAACAAAATTGGACGTTGTGTAGGTTCCGTCATTTTGGTCCTCAAACAAAAATTCTTCTCCTGAATTTGTATTGGTCACTTTCACCGAAGCTCCAGATACACCACTATCCGAAGTAACATCAAAATACGGTGTGGACATGCTTAGTTTTATAAGCTGCTCATTGCCTATAGTCCCCTTCTCCCAATCCAAGGATGCTTCAATTACCAACCTAGGCGTCGCTGTTGTAACTTCAACATCAATAACATCTTCACAAGACATGAAGATTCCAAAAATAGCCAGTAGAATTATGTATATATTGATTTTCATATTTTTAGAATTTAAAGTTATACGTTACCGAAGGAATGATTCCGAAAATAGACAATCTAGTGGCTTCATTGAGTCCAGACACCTTACTTTGGCCAAACGAAATAGAGGCCGCATTTCGCCTATTATAGACGTTATAGACACCAAATACCCATTCGCCCTTTAAACGTCTCTCAGGATGTTTATTTGGTTTGTAAACGGCCGATATATCCAAACGATGATATTGCGGCAATCGATCCCTATTTCTATTGGAATAACTCGCTATAGAAAGACCTTCGTATTCATACTGTCCATTTGGATACGTTACGGGACGTCCTGTTTGAAACACAAAATTGGAACTGAAACTCCATTTCTCATTCAGTTGATAAGCACCAGTAACAGATACATCGTGCGTTCTATCATAAGGTGTATTATACCAATTACCACTATTAATTCCAGGCCCTGCGGCCTTTCCTCCTAGCGTACGTTGTTCCGATTTTGAAAGTGTATAAGCCACCCAACCGGTGAATTTACCCTTGGTTTTTCTCAATAACACCTCCATACCATAAGCTCGCGCTTCACCATTTAGGATTTCGGTTTCAATGTTGTTATTCCCAATCAAATCTGAGCCATCGATATAATCGATTCGGTTTTTAATGGTTTTATAGTAGGTTTCCAACTCCAAGGCATACCCTTTCTCCGAAAAATTTCTGTAATATCCCACAGCATATTGTGTGGAACGCTGCGGTTTAATGTATTGACCACTAGGCGTCCAAACATCCAAAGGTGTCACAGAAGCAGTGTTCGATAACAGATGTAAATATTGGGTAGACTTGGTAAAACTGGCTTTTAAAGAAGAAGCACTGTTGAGCTCATAAGAAAGCCCCAGCCTAGGTTCCAAACCATTATAATCCTTAATACTTTCACCCTTACTATAATAGATTTCATCCAAAGCTTCTCCCCTTTCGTAAATTTCCAATTCATCATTGTAAATCACAGGTTGATCATTCACATAGGTAGTCATGGCCTGTCCCCCAAGACGCATGAATTGGCTAAATCGCAAGCCATATTGAGCAGTGAATTTTTTACTAATTTGATGTTCCGCACTTATATAGGCCGCCCCTTCAAAAGCACGTTTGTCGTCCAATTTTAAATAGTTGATTGGAGACTCGCTTGATGTTGGACTAACCTCTCCGGGATTTAATAAATAAGAAATTCCACTAACCCCAAAATCCAAATCAAGCTTATCATTCAAGTAATACTTTAAATCATATTTTAGGTTATAATTGGCAATATCTGCAATCCAATCCAACTCGATAAAATCCAGCACAATTTGATAATCATATTTACTATAAATCATAGATAAATTAGAAAACAAACGATCCGTAAATACATGATTCCAACGCAAGTTTCCAGAAACATTACCGTAGCCATTTTCAATGATTTTGTTCAAGTTGAACACATCTCTCCCAAAATATCCAGAGAGATAAATCTTGTTATTACTATTAATCTCATAATTAGCCTTCAGGTTGAGATCATAAAAGGAAATCTTATCATCCTTAAAGTCCTCGACTGCCTTAAGAAACAGATGCGCATAAGAGGTTCTACCAGCAATCAAGAAAGACCCTTTATCCTTAAAAATGGGAGATTCAGCAGTTAATCTACTAGAAATCAAACCAATACCTCCTGTTAAATTGAAATTTTTACGGTTTCCTTCCTTTTGGCGTACATCTAAAACGGAAGATACACGGCCACCAAATTTCGCAGGAATATCTCCCTTGTAAAGTTTGATATCCTTTATGGCATCACTATTAAACACAGAGAAAAAACCGAAAAAATGCGAGGTATTATAAATAATTGCCTCATCCAAAAGCACCAGATTCTGGTCTGCCGCACCACCACGCACATTAAACCCTGAAGAACCTTCGCCATTATTGGTAACCCCAGGCAGCATTTGAATGGATTTTACAACATCTACCTCTCCCAAAACGGCAGGCATTTGCTTAATGGTGGCCGCATTAAGTTTAGCCACACTCATTTCAGGCTTTTTAATATTGATTTGTTCCGATTCTTCGGCCGTAATTACAACCTCATCTAGAGCAGTTGCGGATTCACTCAATTCAAAATTGATAGTTTGATCCTTATCCAAACTAATTTGTTTGGTTTGGGTTTCGTAGCCCATATAGGAAATGATTAAAGTGTAATTTCCTCCAATAGCCGTCAAGGAATAAAAACCATATTCGTTGGTAACAGATCCATTATCCGTTCCCTGCAAAAATGCCGTGGCACCCATTAAGGTTTCCCCATTGGAAGCATCAGTTATAGTTCCTCTAATCGTGAATTTATCTTGGGCAAAACCGGAAAAACTTAAAAGAAAGTAAGCAATACATAAGAAATGCTTCATGCAGTAATGATTTAGTTATATTGATTGATGAAAATAATTTGGAAAGGTTAAACAGTAGTCAAACAAAAAGCCAGTTACTTTAACTGGCCTATATGATATGTAAAAACTATTCTTTTGCTTTGTAAGCTTCATTGAGAGCTTCTGTAATGGTTTCGGTAAGATCATTATCCTCTTTTCCATATAGAACACTTGCAGCAACCTCGCTAGTACCTAGTATATAAGTATAATCGTTCTTTTTGCCGTATTCTTTTACAAATTCTTTAACTTCAACAATTACAGAATCAATTTCCGTTTGAAACTCCTGAGTCATTTGCTCCTGCTCCATTTTAATTTGTTGGATCAATTGCTGTTCTTTCATCCCCAATTCCTGAGACAATTTTTGAACATCATTATCCGACATCCCTCTTGCCTTGTCTTGAGCCGATTTATATTCCAATTGATATTTGGCAATCAAACTATCTCTCAACTTTTGAAATTCTAAATCCTTTAACTTAAATTTTTCTTCGACATCAATTTTAGCTTGATAATCATTAATTACTTTCCCGTTATCCACGAAAGCAATTTTTTGTTGGTTTTGACATGACAACAATCCAAGTCCCAAACCAAAAAGCAACGCAATTTTTTTCATTTTATGTATCCAATTAAATTTTTCGTAAAAGTATCAACTTAGCAGATTATTATTCAAAATAACCTTCTATAAAATAATCTTATAACAATTAGAGTCTACCATTAAAAATCCCTATCAAAAACAACGCATTTTAAAGCGATTTAAGCCACTTTTAAAAAAAGGGAAGGTAATCCAACAATACAGCCCCGAAAATCCAATTTCAGAACCTTATTTAAGGTTTTACTTGTTTTTCAACACATAAATTAGAGAAGAATACTCTCCGGAGCCCTTCGCCTTAAGATTCGACTGAAATCCCACCCAAAACGCTTTAAAAAAATTCATCTTGCCATTTTTGTATTTTTCTGAAAGCAGACTCACATAAAACGCATCAAATGGCATTGGCAAAATATTTTTCACAACCATATCCTGTTCCAAAAACAATTTTGAAATAGCGGTTTTAGAAAAATGCCACAAATGCCTTGGCACATCATAAGCGGCCCAATGCGATTTATAATAATTGGCATCGTAACTCTTAAAATTGGGAACAGCAATAATCAAAGTACCGTTTGGACGTAACAAACGCTTCAATTGTTCTATTTCCTTTTTCAAATCTGGTAAATGTTCCAAAACATGCCATAACGTAATTACATCAAAACTTTGATCCTTTAACGTCGGCAATTTTGAAACATCAAAAACATTGTCCTTTGTTTTTCTATTAGCGATTCCCCTGGCCTCTTCATTTGGCTCAATCCCGCAAACATTCCAATTAGCATCTTGAGCCACTTTTAAAAAATCTCCAGTTCCACAACCAATATCCAAAAGTGATTTGGATTCCTTACTTACGGAATTAATCAGTTTTAATTTTCTCTGAAGTGAAATATTGCGTACAACATGATACGCCTTTTCAAACACATTACGTTTTGCATCGGTGTGTGAAATATAATCTTCGCTTTTATAATATTCAGGAAGACGTTCTAAAGAAGGTTTTGGAGTTGTCTCCAATAAATCCAATTCTGGATGACGGACCAAAACAAATTCTTCACCCGATACGGAATGATCCTTAACCTTTAAAAAATTATCTGTTTTTGCCATAAAAAAATATTCCTGCAAAAGCAGGAATGTTATGTTCCACGTGAAACACTTTAAATTTATATTTTAAATTATCGCCCCATATACACCAAAAGTACAGACACATCACTTGGAGAAACCCCGCTTATTCGTGATGCCTGAGAAATAGTAACAGGCCTAATTTTATTTAATTTCTCACGAGCTTCAAAGCTCATATTTGTGATTTTAGAATAATCGAAATTCTCAGGAATTTTAATATTCTCCAATCGATTCAACTTATCAGCATTATTCTTTTCCTTCTCGATATACCCAGAATACTTCACTTGTATTTCGGCCTGCTCAATAACCTCAGGATCCAAACCATGGTCTTGAACATACGCTTCAACAACATCCAATTTACGCATGTCATCAATCGTGATGTTTGGCCTAGAAAACACCTTAAACATCTTATCAGATTGTTTAACCAAAGCCGAATCTTTGCTTTCCAAAATAGGATTAATATCCTCAGGCTTTACACTAGTCTCTTTAAAGAACGACACAAAATCCTCGGCTGAAGAATGCTTTTCCTCCATACGTTTTAAACGCTTTTCAGAAGCTAACCCCAACTCAAAAGACTTAGGCGTTAATCTTAAATCCGCATTATCCTGACGTAACAAAGTGCGATATTCAGCCCTTGAGGTAAACATTCTATAAGGCTCTTCCGTACCCTTTGTAATCAAATCATCAATCAACACGCCAATATACGCCTCACTACGATTCAATATAAAAGATTCCCTTTCCTGTACTTTCAAAGCAGCATTAATACCAGCCATCAAACCTTGAGAAGCCGCTTCCTCATAACCCGTAGTACCGTTAATCTGTCCAGCAAAATACAAACCTTCAATCAACTTTGTTTCCAACGTATGCTTTAACTGTGTAGGCGGAAAATAATCATACTCTATAGCATATCCCGGTCTAAAGAATTTCACATTTTCAAACCCAGCAACAGAACGCAATGCCTTAAATTGAACATCCTCAGGTAAAGATGTAGAAAACCCATTAACATACACTTCAACCGTATTCCACCCTTCTGGCTCCACGAACAATTGATGCTTATCCTTATCTGCAAATCGATTAATCTTATCCTCTATAGACGGACAATACCTAGGTCCTGTACTTTTAATTCTACCATTAAACATAGGAGAACGATCAAAGCCTTCCCGCAACAAATCATGCACTTCAGTACTAGTATAAGACATATGACAATCCCGTTGTTTCGTCAACGGTTTTGTAATATCAGAATAAGAGAATTTCTCCGGGTTTTCATCCCCTGGCTGTACTATCATTTTAGAATAATCCAAAGAACGACCATCAACCCTAGGAGGAGTCCCCGTCTTCATTCTTCCCGCATCAAATCCTAAATCCACCAACTGTTCAGTAATTCCTTTAGCCGCTCTTTCACCTGCTCTACCTCCACCAAAATTCTTATCTCCGATATGAATCAAACCGTTCAAGAAAGTTCCATTGGTAAGCACTACAGTCTTCGCCTTGATATCAATTCCCAAAGATGTTTTCACTCCCACCACACGCTCTCCTTCTATCAACAAACCAGAAACCATATCCTGATAAAAGTCTAAATTAGGTGTTTGCTCCAACATCAAACGCCAATCCTCAGCAAACTTCATACGGTCACTCTGCACACGCGGACTCCACATAGCTGGACCTTTAGATTTATTGAGCATCTTAAACTGTATAGCAGATGTGTCACTAACAATCCCACTATAACCTCCAAGCGCATCAATTTCCCTCACAATCTGTCCCTTTGCAATTCCCCCCATAGCAGGGTTGCAGGACATCTGTGCAATGTTCTGAAGATTCATGGTCACCAACAAAGTTGAACACCCCATATTGGCTGCCGCCGCCGCCGCTTCACTACCGGCATGACCTGCACCAACCACAATAACATCATATGTCTCTTGAAATAAACTCATCATTGTTCCACGTGAAACACTCTTCCGTGTTTCATTTAATCATTAAAAAATAAGTTTGCAAATATACACTGATTTAGTGAGTATTATACAAACTTAGAAATATAGTAATTTTCCTTGCTCCTCATTTGCAAAGCGTCCTCATCTGTCTTATCTTTGTACCCACAATAATGTAGGATTCCGTGAATCATCACACGCTTCAATTCCTCCTTGAATTCTACATTAAAATCCTTAGCATTATCCTCAACCCTTTCAATAGAGATATAAATATCTCCATGTAGTTCTTTTCCTACTGAATAATCGAAACTTATGATATCCGTCAAGGTGTCGTGATTTAAAAATTCCACATTGATTTTATGTAGATATTCATCATCACAAAAAATATAATTAAGCTCTCCTTCTTTACAGCTTTCTTCGCTAATAGTCTCTGATATCCATTTGGAATAATCGGCTTCATTGGAAAGCTCGAACTCCGTTTCGTAATTAAAACTAATCATCTGTTCTCTTGAAATACTCTTGTACTTTTACTTTATAAATTTGCTGCAAAGGTAAAGCTTGTCTGTTTAAAATTTCAGTAGTGTTAAAATATTCTCTGGCAGTTGGAATTTGGTCTCGAACCGTATTATCGTAATCCTTTAAATTAGTTTCAGATTGACGCTTATTATCCTCTCCCTGCATGAACGTAGCGTTCTCCATTTTCAATAATTGATGTTCCAATTCCATCATTTTTTGAAGCGTTTGATTGGTAAAACCTTTATTCAATAAATCCAACTCCACCTCTTCCATACCTTTCAACAACTTTTGCGCTTGCCCATTCAGTCCTTCCTTAGTCAACTTTTCTTCTAAAGCATTACGCAATTCCTGTTGTCTTTGATAGATTCCAAAAAGTTCACCATTCATTTCTTCATTGTTCTGGTCAGATTCTCCATTCTGTTCACCCTCCTGCCCTTGCTGAGGCTCTTGTCCCTTTTGCTCGCCTTGTTGTTGACCATCTTTAGGTTTACCCTGTTGCTTATCCATTTGTTCCTGCATCTCTTTATTCAATTCCCCTTGACTTTTGATGATGTCCGGCAATTGCATTTCACTACCCTGCCCTTGTCCTGGAGAAGAATTCATTTGAGCTTCCATATTATCCAACACATCACTTAAAAAACTAGCTAAAGTATTGGTGGCGGTTATGGTATATTGTTGAGCAGCTATACCCTGATACAATTGGTTCTCGGAAAGCTGTTCCAAAGATTTGTCAATGTTATAAAACACCTCTGTGATTTGACTATTTACCTGTTCAGACAACATAGGTTGTCTTAAGGACAATGAAAACAGGCTATCATCTATATGCTCAAAATGTTCCCTTAAACTGCTTTGCTTGCGCAAATATTTGCCATACTCGTTATGGTTCACTTCAATGCTTTTGAATGTATTCAACAAAGCTTCCTGATCAAAAGAAAACACCACTAAATTATCCAAAATCTGTCTTAGCATCTCAGCATCCTCTGCCATTTGCTGACCACCTCCGCCCATCATGGCTTGAGACATTTCAGAACTCATTTGTTTCATCTTTTGCGCAGCCGACTTTTGCTTTTGCTTTGCATTTTGTTGACTTTGCTGTGCGCCTTGTTGATCGTTTTGCTGTTCTTGTTGTTTTTGATTTTCCAAATCCTCCGACGCCCCTTGTTGCTCTTCCTTGATTTCTTCCTCGGTCATATCATCCTTAGGTAAATCCATAGGCTTCTTTAACCCTTCATTTTCCTTTTCCAACTCATCCATTTCTTTTTGGAATTCCTCAAAAGCTTTATTCAATTCATCTTGTGCTTCCTTATTATTTTCTTCAGAATTTTTGTTGGATAAGTCTTCTTGCTTTTCACTTAATTGCTCCAAATCCTGTTGCAATTGTTCCGCTTTTTTGGCGACATAATAGCGTTTGGTAAGTTCCAATAACTGCTCTAAACTGCGTTGTTTGTTTTTATTTTGTTTAGCCAATTGTTCCAACTTATCGGTCAATTCTTCCTTTTGAATTTTCTCCTGAAGCTTTTCCAATTCTTCCAACAGTTTCTCGTCATGCTTCAATTGCTGTTCCTGTTCTTCCAAACGTTCCTTTAAAGCTTCCTTGAATTCATCCTTTTCATTACTCTCCTTTTGAAATTCCTCTAGATTTTCCTGAAGCTTTTTATTGAAATTTTGCATCATTTCCTCCTGCGCCTTTTGACGTTTCAAGAACTGTTGCAACTTCTGTTTGTCGTTAAAATTCAGTTCCTCCTTTTCCTTTTGCGTTTTGGAAAACTCTTCAAGCTGTTGGTCCTGTTCTTTTAATTTATCAAAGGAATTATTTAAATCCTTAATCGTTTCATTTTGCTCATTTAATTGCTTAGCCTCCTCTTCCTCGTTAGTCAATTTTCGATAAGAAAATACTTGACTCTTTACCTGCTTATAATTATGCAAACGGTCATTATCAAACACCTGAAAAAACAATTCATAAGCTTTCCCGGGTTCTACATTCAACTGGTTTGGAAAGGCGCTTACAAACTCATCAAAATTGGAATTGCTCACTGGAATGGAAACAAATTCCTTTGCTGTCTCGTTCTCCACAGGATAATACACCAATTGCAATTTGCTCAATCCATAATCGTCACTCACCTGACCGTAGAAATACAAACTCTGTTGATCCAAACTATCCTTTTGCGATTGCACTCTAATTTCTGGATAATCATCCTTAATTACTTTCAAGGTAAAAGCCAAACTTTCATAATCCTTTAAAGCATGATTGCTTGTACTGATTTGATAATCGCTATTATTGAAAAGTTGTTTACTACCCTCAAAGTTATTCTCGTCAAGTTTTTCAAAACGCAAGGTATCTTCAGCATACAAGGTCACCCCTTCTGTAGATCTGGTATTTACTTTCCAAGTCACCTTAGTTCCTTCCGGCACGGTAGCACTCCCCGTACTTTTTAAAACCTCATTTCCTTTTTTGGTATGCGATGGATAATCCAAAATCATTAAAAAATTCACTAAAGCAGGAACCTTAGTCACTTCCAAAGTATAATCTCTTGAAACCACATCATTCGCCATCATCCTAAAATCCAAGGATTCCATGGGCTGTTCAAACACATATTCAAAATGTCCTGGCGAGGTTTGCTGTAAAAAATAAGTTTCGTTGTTAAATTGAATTTGGGCATTTTCCGGAATGACCTTTCCCGCAGTTGACACCTTCAACACATAATTCTTGTTTTCAACCGCCGTTAAATTGTCGTTCAACACAAAAAACTTAAACGGCGCTGGCGGTTCATAAGCAGTTTTGTAATTCACTACCCTCTCATAGCTATCGCTAAACAGATTGAAATGTCCTGTGAGGAAGGATAAGCCAATTATGAGCAATGGAATGGCCGCGTATTTTAAATATTTGAAATTCCTTTTGAAGTTAATGGCCAATTTGAAAGGTACAGGTTGCAATTCGGCAGCCTTTTGTTCTATTCCAGCCAACAATAAATCAGATTCCCGTGTTTGTACAGCAGAAGAGCGTTGCAATTGCAACACATTCAACAATTTATCACTTACTTCAGGAAAGTGCTTTCCAATAATTTGCGAAGCCTGTTCGTAATTGATCCCTTTTTGAAGTTTGAACAACTTAGCCAATGGCAACAAGATGAATTTTAGAAACAGCCCAAATTCAACAGCTATAAATACCCAAAACAGAATAGTTCTTGCCGTAGGATTGAGCCACAACACATACTCGATAAATAATGTGAGTAAAAAATATAAAAGGCCAATAGCGAAAAAAAGAATGGCTCCTTTGAGCAATTCATTGAAGTAATATCGCCTGATAAATTCCTCTAATTTAAGTTGTATGCTGTTAAAATGACTCACGTGGAATGGGATTGACTTACTAATCTACAATTTTATTTTTAGCTGTAATTAGACGAAAGTAATAACATTCTGTTAAACTCGATGATTTCAACTTAAAATCCGTTCTATCAAAATCACCGCAAGTCTTTTCATCAAACTACTTTTATCTTACACGATATCAATCTATCTTTGCAACAAATTTACAAAACATGACCAAAGAAGTTCGCGTACGATTTGCCCCTAGCCCAACGGGGCCTTTACATATTGGAGGGGTTCGCACCGCCCTATTCAACTACCTATTTGCAAAAAAACACAATGGAACCTTTGTGTTGAGAATTGAGGACACCGATCAAAACCGTTATGTGGAAGGTGCCGAACAATACATTGTAGATGCCCTTAACTGGTGCAATATTCCATTTGATGAAGGTCCAGGTAAAAATGAAAAGTTTGGTCCTTATCGCCAAAGCGAACGCAAACATTTATACAAGGCTTATGCCGAAGAACTGATTGCCTCCGGGAATGCCTACTACGCATTTGATACCGCAGAATCTTTAGATTTCCACAGAAAAGATCACGAAGAAAAAGGAAAGACCTTTATTTACAATTGGCACAACCGATTAAAATTGAGCAACTCCCTTTCGCTTTCAGAAGAGGAAGTAAAAGCAAAATTGGAAGCTGGTGAGCCTTATGTAGTAAGATTCAAAATGCATGATATAGAAAATGAAGGAGCTCATGGAACCATTTCAACAACTGATATAGTACGTGGTCATGTTTCTTTCAAAAAAGAAACACTTGATGATAAAGTATTATATAAAAGCGATGGTATGCCAACCTATCATTTGGCAAACATTGTGGATGATCATTTAATGGAAATCACCCATGTGATTCGTGGAGAAGAATGGTTACCTTCTCTCCCACTTCATATAGCTCTTTATAATGCCTTTGGTTGGGACGCACCAGAATTTGCTCATTTACCATTGATTTTGAAACCTACCGGAAAAGGGAAATTGAGCAAGCGCGATGGTGATAAATTAGGATTCCCCGTATTTCCATTGCAATGGCTAGATCCAACATCACAGGAAATCTCTAGAGGTTATAAAGAAGATGGTTACTTCCCAGAAGCAATGATCAACTTTTTGGCGTTCTTGGGATGGAATCCTGGTACCGAACAGGAAATTTTCAGTCTTGAAGAATTGACCAATGCGTTCGATCTAACACGTGTAAATAAAGCGGGTGCGCGTTTTGATCCAGACAAAATTAAATGGTTCAACCACCATTACATGCAAGACCAACACAACGATGATTTGGCTGCAATATTTAAAGCAAGTAAACCAGAATTGGCCGATATTGACGTCAACTATATTTCTTTGGTAATAGGTTTGATTAAAGAGCGTGCCACCTTTGTTGGTGACTTTTGGCAGTTGGGAAGCTATTTCTTTGTAGCCCCAGAAAGTTATGACGAGAAAGCATATAAAAAAGCCATTAAGGACGATACTAAGGCCTTAATGGAAAAATTGTTGACACAGGTAAACAATGTAGAAGATTTTACTGCAGAAAGGCTTCAAAACATCATTAAAGGATGGATCACGTCCAAGGAAATAGGTTTTGGCAAAGTAATGATGCCATTGCGTATTGCCCTTGTTGGAGAATTACAAGGTCCTGATGTTTTTGAAATCATGTACCTAATTGGCAAAAACGAATCGGTTTCCAGAATTGAGAAGTTGATAGCCACTTTATAGAAGTATATCACATAAAAAAAGCGAGCCTTAGAGCTCGCTTTTTTGTTTTAAAATATATCTTTAGAACAAAATCATCGCTGTAAATACCAACATCGATTGATGTCCTTTAAACTTCGAAGGCCCTCCAAAAGTATCAATATCGTTATTATTGTTGAGTTTGTTTAACATATTGGTAAACCCATAAATGTATTGCCCACGCAATTTAAAACCAGGAAACCCTGCCGACAATCCCACAGCTCCATTCACATTAAATTTAGAAATATCGGTGATATCACTTGCCAAAACATTATTGTATCCTTTAATAAAATAGTTTTCCTGTGAATCGTCCACTAATTCCAGCTCACTGTTGTATTGAATCATGGGACCAAAATCTGCCGTGATATAATCCTCCACAATTTTCGCGTGGAACAAAAAAGATACCTGTGCCGTAAACATTTTATATTCAATTTCTTCCTCTTGAAATACCAATGGCAAGGCCCCTCCAATAACATTCACTTTGTTTTCAGATAAATGAATATTATAACTAACCGTATACCATTTGTGTGGCAAATCTACCGTAGCGCTCAAACCTCCAATCCAACCTGTTGAGGAGCTTGTTTCAAAATTATCCGTAAGAATATCAAATTGGGTAATCCCTCCGTGAATGCCTATCCCATTTTTAATTTTATAACGTTTGTGCTGTGCCAGAGAAGTTGTAACAAAACCAATACAAAAGACTACTAATAAGATAAAGTTGTTGTGCTTCATAATGTAATTATCAGGGTATCAACAATCCAGCTCATTTTAATAAAAAATAGCACTTAGATTGCCGTAATTATTATCGAAATATAATTCTTACGGGCAAAATAAGCTTAATTTAGTAATCATTAAATAATTAACCTTAAAAAATTTATCATGGGACAATTTATCCTAGTTCCGATTCTCTTTTTTGGAGTCGTAATTTTAATCTCAGCTCTCTTTATCGTTAAACAACAAACCGCCGTTATCATCGAGCGTTTTGGTAAGTTTCAAAGCATCAGGCACTCTGGACTTCAGCTAAAAATTCCTTTGGTGGATAAGGTTGCAGGACGCTTAAGTTTAAAGATTCAACAATTGGATGTGATTGTGGAAACCAAAACTTTGGATGATGTATTTGTACGTTTAAAAGTGTCTGTTCAATACAAAGTAATTCGCGATAAAGTGTATGATGCCTTTTATAAATTGGATTATCCCCATGAGCAAATCACTTCTTACGTATTCGACGTGGTACGTGCCGAAGTTCCAAAAATGAAATTGGACGACGTCTTTGTAAAAAAGGATGATATTGCCCTTGCTGTAAAAGCTGAATTGAATGATGCCATGCTAGACTACGGTTTTGACATCATTAAAACCTTGGTAACCGATATTGATCCAGATGCGCAAGTAAAGGCCGCAATGAACCGTATTAACGCTGCAGAAAGAGAAAAAACAGCGGCGCAATATGAAGGGGATGCACAACGTATCTTAATCGTGGAAAAAGCTAAAGCCGAAGCTGAAAGCAAGCGTTTACAAGGCCAAGGTATTGCCGACCAGCGTCGTGAAATTGCCAGAGGTTTGGAAGAATCTGTAGAAGTATTGAACCGTGTTGGTATCAATTCACAGGAAGCTTCTGCGTTGATCGTGGTAACCCAACACTACGACACCTTACAATCCTTAGGTGAAGAAACCAACAGTAACTTGATCCTGCTGCCTAACGTGCCACAGGCAGGAAGTAATATGCTGAATGAAATGGTTGCCAGCTTTACGGCCAGTAACCAAATTGGTGAAGCTATGAAAGAAGCCAAAAACAAAGGAAAACAATAAGAACTCCTCTAAAAGTAATTTAAAGCCCCATAACAAACGTTTGGGGCTTTTTTAATGGTCTTTCTTATATTTTTCCAAAAGCATCTCCAAACTAGCTAAATATTCCCTTAATTCGGTTTCATCTACCGATGGGTGTTCCATGTTTGGAATGGTCATGGGGTCTTCGTTTAAATAGTTATACACCTCAGGGTAATTGGTTTCAATCTCTCTGGTGATATCGGCAAT
Source organism: Mangrovimonas sp. DI 80 (assembly GCF_001975575.1). Classification (NCBI taxonomy): domain Bacteria; kingdom Pseudomonadati; phylum Bacteroidota; class Flavobacteriia; order Flavobacteriales; family Flavobacteriaceae; genus Mangrovimonas; species Mangrovimonas sp. DI 80. The sequence goes on from NZ_MSDT01000002.1 coordinate 775,629, forward strand.
TTTCGTCAGCAATTCATGTACATTCTTCATCGTTCCTATTTTTCCCTTAAGTTACGAAATTTAAGAGCTGAAGAAAAGATTTATTGTTGAAAGGGATGCCGTTCCTCCCACTCTGTTGAAGGATTCATCAACTTAAAAATCTGTTGCAGTAAAACATTCAAAAGTCCGTTGGTATGTTTCATATACATACTCATAGGAATGGCTTTAGCTCCTACAGAACTTTTTATTTCCATAGCCGTACGGGCATATACAATACTTGAAAAGGAATGTTCAATACCAAATTTAGCCATGTCATACAACATGTTTAAATACAGTTGATTTTCATATTGGTGCGCACTATCATACCCCAAAAAATAAGTTTCCAAAATATCGCCATTGAGAATCAAGGTGTAAAATCCAATAAGCGTTTCATCCAGAAAATAGCCCATCACCTTAAACCTTTCACCGAGCTGAAGTTTTAAATGATACAGATGCCCTTCTGGTAAGATGAAAGTATTGATTTTAGCATTATCGCACACATTTTTATATAACTGATACAGCTCTTTGCAATGCAATTCAATCTCTTCTAAAGTCAGTTCTCTTCTAACAATTCCATGTGATTTCTTTATAGCGGTTTTGTATCGTCGTCGATATTTTTTATTCAAACTACCCACATAATCTTCCATAGAATGCCAATTGGATTGGACGGACATGATCATATTGGGTTGGGCTGTTACTTTGTAGATGCTATGTTGATCAAAGATTTCAGATTGGCTATGAATACCATCATCTTCAAAATAATCCTTAAAAAGCAATAATCTAATCGTTTTGCCAGATTCCTTTTTGATGATTTTTTCCAAAGAAGAAAGCGCCTTAAGAATAATTTCTACCCTATTCTTTCCAGGTATTTCTTGTTTAAAATACAAACCATGCTGTCCTGTGTGCATTAAATTACCCACCACCAACACATTTCCCTTCAATATTTTTGAAACCAAATTTTTAAAACGTTGTTCCAAACAATGGTCATCGGGGTTTCTGAAAATATCTTCCAAATACAACTGTACCCTCTGAAATATTCCAACTCCAACCAACATTTCATTTTCAAAAAAACCGATATAATACCAGGTAATATTGCTTGGTGAAGCTTTTTCCAATGCTTTTAGATACCCTTGTTGTAAAAAAATATCGTGACCCACCAATGGATCCCAACTTTTGGGCAATTCTGCTACCGAACTATAAATTTTAAAATCAATCAATGTTTAAAAAGAAAAAGACTGAACAATACTGTCAGTCTTTTGATTATGTGATTTGTTACAAACTATTCCCAAGCACAAATAATACCTCCCATAATCATCATACAGACAATCCAAAAGCCACTGTTTATAAAGATATATTTGGCACTTTTTCTTTCAAATAAGGCATTGGTACCAATGATTGGTAAAGCCATAGTGACCCCAGTTATAAATCCATGAAGCACTCCATGTTTAAAGGTCCTAAAAGAAGTTCCATAGTCGTTCATAAAGGCTGCATACGATGGCAAAGCGCCATCTACATCACCTTCAATCAAGCTAAAAACCCCTGATTGATGGACCACAAGAGCACGTAAAGTAGCCGCAATAAAAAACGCAAATAACAAGGCCAAACCAAAAATCTTTGCCATGTTCGCGCCTTTCATTTTTTCTTCGGTCATTTCTGCCGCTTTCATCCAAGCAGTACCGAACACCTTAGGATTATACCAAATGGCACCAACAACCAAGGTTGAAGCCGCTGCGACAACGAGTGCCAGAATATTAAATTCCATAAATAAATTGTTTCAGTTAGTATGATAAATATAGTCAAATTGTAAATATTTAATATATTTTAAATCCCATAACTAATAATATATCAACAAAAAAGCATCAAAATTTAGAATTTGATGCTTTTTTAAAACTGTTTGATTATTTATGACTAAACCAAATTGGCTTCCATCACCAACAATTCATTTTGATCTTCCTGAGCCTTGTTGATAAATGCTTCAATAGCGTCATTCTTCTCAAGACCTTCGTCCAGTAACACTCCTAAAGTTAACATCGCCGCAATACGTGTTCCCACTTTTTTAGCTGCTGTTTCAAACAAAGGTTCCAGTTCTTCATAGCTAACTTCCTTAGCCAATTTTTGAATTTCAGCCTTGGTTTTCAATTGCTTCGCTTCTGGAAGATTGGTATATTTTTTTCCCAATTGCTTGATGACTTCAATAGCTGGACGCTTTGGCTGACTTTGCTGTGGCTGTTTAGCTTGCGCCTTTTGTTCTGGAGCGGGTTGCTGTTTCGCCCAAGTATCACGTAATCCTACCGTTTTATTGAATACTAAAGTATCTGCAGAAGTATCGTCATCCACATTGAAATATCCCAAACGTTGGAATTGAAAACGATCCCCTATCTGAGCCTCTTTCAAACTTGGCTCCACATAGGCTTCAATGATTCGTAAAGAGTCAGGATTTAAAAATTCCATAAAATCAACCTCCTGATCACCATCTGGAGATTCGTTTTTAAACAAACGATCGTATTCACGTACTTCTACCTTCACAGCATGTTTTACAGATACCCAATGCAAGGTTCCCTTAACTTTTTTGGAAGTATCTTCCGAATAGTTACAATGGATTTCAACAATATTACCAGCAGCGTCCTTTACAACGCTTTCTGCTTTCACGATATAAGCATTTTTTAAACGTACTTCCCCACCAAGCTTCAATCTGAAATATTTACTATTGGCTTCTTCCTTGAAGTCGTCACGTTCTATATATAATTCTTTTGAAAACGGAACTTTTCTAAACCCTGCATTTGGATCTTCAGGATTGTTTTCAGCTTCCAACCATTCTTCTTTATCCTCTGGATAATTGTCAATTACTAATTTCACAGGATCCAAAACCGCCATGACACGAGGTGCCGTTTTGTTTAAATCTTCCCTAACGCAAAACTCCAACAACGACACATCAATTACATTCTCACGCTTGGCAACTCCAACTTTTTCAATAAACTGTCTGATGGCAGCAGGTGTATATCCACGACGTCTCAACCCGGAAATAGTTGGCATCCTTGGATCGTCCCAACCACTTACTACCCCATCTTCTACCAATTTAAGCAATTTACGCTTGCTCATTACCGTATAACTCAAGTTCAAACGGGCAAACTCACGCTGTTTTGGCAACATAGGAAGCACTTCTGGCTGATATTTGTGTACATTATGCTTGAACCAATTGTACAGCTCTCTATGCGGCTTAAATTCCAAAGAACATAAGGAGTGCGAAATCTGTTCCAAATAATCACTTTCACCATGTGTCCAGTCATACATTGGGTAGATACACCAAGCATCTCCTGTTCTATGATGTGACTTTTTCAAAATACGATACATGATAGGATCACGCATCAACATATTTGGATGTTCCATATCTATTTTGGCACGTAATACATGAGAACCCTCATCGAATTCACCATTCTTCATACGCTCAAACAAATCCAGGTTTTCTTCAACAGATCTGTTTCTATATGGACCATCCGTTCCAGGTTGTGTAGGCGTTCCTTTCTGCTCCGCCATAGCTTCACTAGACTGTGAATCTACGTAAGCCTTTCCTTCTTTAATCAACGCTACTGCCCAGTCATACAACTGCTGGAAATAATCTGAAGAATACAATTCATTGGCCCATTGGTATCCCAACCAAGACACATCCTTTTTGATGGCGTCTACATATTCCTGTTCTTCCTTAACAGGATTGGTATCGTCAAAACGAAGGTTTACAGGAGCATTGTACTTCTCCCCTAATCCAAAACTAATACCAATGGCTTTGGTATGCCCAATATGCAAATAGCCATTGGGTTCTGGAGGAAACCTAAAACGCAGTTTATCGGTAGATAAACCATTGGCCAAGTCCTCTTCAATGATATGCTCAATAAAATTGAGTGGTCTTTTTTCTTCAGACATAAAGTATCGGAATTATTGCTCTAAATTTTTCTTTTAAATTTTTCCACAAAATTAGTCAAATTTAAAGAAACTATATCATTAATGAACAGTAATCTAAACACCTATAAACCGTAAGGTTTCCTATTTATTTTCAACCAACTAACAAATGTCTAATTACTAGAATTTATGGACTAATATTTTCAATCCATATTTACAAACCAGCCTTTTATCCCGTACCTTTGCAACATGGGAATCATAAAAGTTGAAAACATTAGGGTATTTGCCAACCATGGTTGCTTAAAGGAAGAAACCAAAATAGGCAGTGACTATCGTGTGGATTTAAAAATCAAGGCCAATTTACAGACTTCGGCTCAGACCGATCATTTAGTGGATACTGTAGATTACGTGCTTTTGAACAAAATTGTTAGGGAAGAAATGCACAAGGCTTCACAACTGTTGGAAACCGTTGCCAAACGCATTGTGGTAAGGATACTTAACGAAAGCCCAAAGGTTTCCGAAGCTACAGTTTGGGTGAGTAAATTGAATCCTCCCATTGGTGGCGATGTTGAAATGGTCACGATAAAGATGACGGAAAAAAGAAAAAAATAGTTGTAAGTAGTGTAAAACGTATATTTTTTTTACATTTGCCGCACCAAGCAGGGCGTCTTGGCCGAGTGGCTAGGCAAAGGTCTGCAAAACCTTGTACAGCGGTTCGAATCCGCTAGACGCCTCAAAAAAGCCTTAAGAAAATGATTCTTAAGGCTTTTTTATTTTAGGTCTATTGATTGATCTGTTCCAATTTATCCTTTATCAATTCTTTTTCCTTTGGAAAGAAGCCCTGAAGCAACAATAAAATCCCGAATCCAAGAATTACCAAAGCCACAATTTTCTTTGTTTTGAAGATTAATCTGGGCGTTAATTTATTCCGAAGTGTTTTGGCAACCACAATTTTTATTAGGTCTACAATGAAATAAACCGCTAAAATGGTACCTAAAAACACATAAAGTGCTTCCCTACCCTCGGTGAGTGAATTACCAATAATGATAAACCCCAACCATCCCAACAGTACACCAATGTTAATAAAGTTGAGCAAAAAGCCTTTTAAAAAGAGTTTACCGTAATTTTTTTGGATTTCAACCCGATGGTATTCCCTAACAATTTCCCTAAACGACTTAGAAGTTTTTACAAATGAAATAAAACCGTACACCGCCAACAGCACCCCACCAAAAATTAAAAAATTAGGATCATCCTCCAGCTTTTCAATCAAGTTACTAGTACTAAAAAAAGCAACTAGGATAAAGAGAATATCCGCAAAAATAACTCCCAAATCAAAGATAAGGGCACTCTTAAAACCTTTAGTGGCACTGGTTTCCAACAGCACAAAAAAAACAGGACCTATGGTAAAAGCTAAAATAATACCAAAAGGTACAGCTGCTAAAATAGCATCGAGCATAAAAGATGTTTGTTTTTACAAAGTTAGAAAAAGGAAAACACAAGGTTTCCAAATTCCAGATTGGAAGTACAAAAATACAATTCTGAATAATATTAGGCCTTTAACAACACTGCGGTTCCAGTAATGGAAACAATAATAATGGCAGAATTAGGAAAAGTTTCGATGTCCAATTTGATGCCTACAACCGCATTAGCCTTTAATTTCAAGGCATTATCACGCAATTGTTGAAAAGCCTCTTCCTTCACTTCATTCAAATTATCTTCCATGGATTGGTAATATTTTTCCATATTAAAGGTAAAAGCAGCCTTTTGCATTCTGGTGGAAACCCCAGAAACAATTCCCAAATAATCCAAAATTGGATGGCCTTCTATATTATCAGTTGTAGTTAAAATCATATTATCAACACTTAGTTATACCTCTGGTTTTCCCACTAAATTAAAATCTAAATGCTTTTTAACCAAGTCGGTTTCCTTAACCGTTACCAAAACTTCGTCACCCAACTGATACATATGTTTGGTTTCTCTACCAATAATGGCGAATTGGGTTTCGTCAAATTCGTAATAATCATCACGAATGTCACGGATTCTCACCATGCCTTCACATTTATTGGAAATGATTTCCACATAAATTCCCCAATCGGTCACTCCGGAAATTACACCTAGGAAGGTTTCATCCTTATGATCTTGCATGAACCTGATTTGCATGTATTTAATGGAATCACGCTCAGCCTTGGTTGCTAAGTATTCCATATCACTGGAATGCTTGCATTTGTCTTCAAAAATCTCCTCGTTGGCCGATTTTTCGCCATCCAAATACATTTGTAACAAGCGATGTGCCATCACATCTGGATAACGACGAATAGGCGATGTAAAGTGACTATAGTAATCAAAAGCCAATCCATAATGCCCAATATTGTGTGTGGTATATTCGGCTTTACTCATACTTCGAATCGTAAGTGTATCCACCAAATTCTGTTCTTTTTTCCCGTTTACTTCAGACAATAAATTATTAAGCGAACTGGAAATACTTTTACGATCCTTGAAATTCAATTTATATCCAAATCTAGATACCACCCCTTGCAATGCAGCCAATTTACTTTCATCCGGTTCGTCATGAACACGGTAAACAAAAGTCTTCGGCGGTTTCTGTTTCCCAACAAATTCGGCTACTTTTTTATTGGCTAAAAGCATGAATTCCTCTATCAGTTTATTGGCATCCTGACTGGTTTTAAAGAATACGCCAACCGGATTATTGTCTTTATCCAAATTGAATTTTACCTCCACTTTATCAAACGAAATAGCTCCAGCCCTCATACGTCTGCTTCTCATTTTTTTCGCCAAGGTATCCATGGTTAATATCGCATCGGCAATGGCTTGATCTGCCTTATAAGCCTTTCCTGTTAAGGACACTTCTTCCGGTATGTGGTTCAATTCGGATTCAATGATGGCCTGTGCTTCTTCGTAGGCAAACCTTGCATCACTGTAAGTCACCGTTCTCCCAAACCATTGCTCCTTAACTTCTGCTTTGTCATTCATTTGAAACACAGCCGAAAAGGTGTATTTTTCTTCATGTGGTCTTAAGGAACAGGCATTGTTTGATAAAACTTCAGGAAGCATTGGTACCACTCTATCCACTAAATACACCGAAGTAGCCCGCTCATAAGCTTCATCATCCAACACGGTATTTGGGCGTACATAATGCGACACATCCGCAATATGGATTCCTATTTCATATAAGCCATTTTCAAGCACTCTAAAGGACAAAGCGTCGTCGAAGTCCTTAGCATCCTTTGGATCGATTGTAAAGGTCAATACGTCCCGCATATCGCGTCTTTTGGCTATTTCCTCTTTAGTTATCGAGGTATCCAAATTGTTTGCGTACTCCTCCACTTCATAAGGAAATTCATAAGGCAAACCATATTCCGCTAATATTGAGTGTATTTCGGTATTATGATCCCCTGGTTTTCCTAAAACCTTAAGGATTTTACCATAGGGACAATCGGCCTTTTCTGGCCAATCTTCCAAGGTTACCAACACTTTGTCACCATCTTCAGCATCGTTGGTTTTATTGATTGGTACAAAGATATCCTTGTACATTTTATTGCTATCCGGAATTACAAAGGCATAGTTACTATGCAATTGTACTACGCCAACATATTCTGTTTTAGCGCGTTTTAAAATTTGAGTGACCTCTCCTTCCTGACGGCCTCTGCTACGTCTCTTATACACATAAAACTCCACTTCATCTCCATCTAAAGCTCTGTGCATATTGTTGGAGGCTATAAATACATCCTCTTCAAAGTGATCCGAAATAATATACCCAGACCCTCTGGCACTCATATCCACAATTCCCGTATAATACTCCGTAGTAACAATAGCTTTAAACTTGCCCCGTTCTACTTCTTCTATTTCCTGTTTGGCTTTAAGTTGCTGAAGTTTCTTAATGATCTGGTTTCTGCTGCTGGCATCGTTCACTCCAAGCTTAGCAGCAATCTGCTTATAGTTAAAGGTTTTGTTACGTTCCTTTTTTAAAATACTTAAGATCGTATTTGTAAGGTTGGAAATTTGGTTGTTCGATTTCCTTCTTTTTTTCTTTCTAGCCATTCTCTTTTTTCTAATAGTAACAAATCTAAGCTTTAATATACTAAATCATATTTCTTTTACGCTAAGATTTCAAAGGAATCAATAATCACACTTCAAATATTCCTTTTCAACCAGAATTTGTTAATCCAATCGTTATTCACAATTAATACTATAATTACTTTTCTTTTTTGAAATTTTAAAAAAATGATTGTTGTTTATGATAGGGTGTTAATAAGTGGCATAACTTTTTTCGATTTTTTTTTGAAAACTCACAGTTTACGGTCTATTAAAATGTTATTAACAATCTTTATTTACTTAAATACTTCATTTTGAATGAAATTTATGTAGTTATTAAAACCTGTTTAAAACGAATGTTAATAGTTTTGATTTAACAACTTTTGGAAATTTTGGTGTTTATAATGAAAAATTCAATGCTGAAAACTCCTCCAAAAAAAGTGAAGTTATATTTTGGTTTATTCAATCCAATTCCTGTATTGGAAATAAATTTGAATTATGAAAAAATATCTTTCAGAAATTAATTAACAGTTATTAACAACTTATAAAAAGAAATACTAAAAGTAATTAACTGCTACTTTAAAATGTGCATAACTATAGGTTGTATGGGGGCATTTTGTACCTTTGTACCTTTAAATCAATTTAATACATACAATGAACATTTCAATCGGTAACGATCACGCAGGAACAGAGTATAAATTTGCTATTGTAAAGCATTTGGAAGCTAAGGGATATACTGTTAAAAACTATGGAACAGATAGTAATGACAGTGTAGATTATCCAGATTTTGTACATCCTGTGGCAAATGATGTGGAAAGCAAAGCTGCAGATTTTGGAATTATTATCTGCGGTAGTGGCAATGGTGCCAACATGACGGCCAACAAACATCAAGGTGTACGTTCTGCGCTTTGCTGGACAAAGGAAATTGTAACTTTGGCCAGAGAGCACAACAATGCCAATATATTGAGTATTCCAGCACGTTTTACCGCGCTTCCACAAGCCATTGAAATGGTAGATGCGTTTTTGGAAACCCAATTTGAAGGTGGACGCCACCAAAACCGTGTGAACAAGATCCCAGTGTCTTGCTAAATGGGGCACTCACACTCACATACACACTTACACGCTAGTACAAAAGATAGAAATCTTATGGTTTCTATCTTTTTAAATATAGTTATCACCGTAGCCCAGATTATCGGTGGGCTAATTTCTGGAAGTTTGTCGTTGTTAAGTGATGCGCTTCATAATTTTAGTGATGTCCTATCCCTTATTGTAAGTTACGCGGCATCAAAACTTTCCAGACAAAAAGCCTCCATCAACAGAACTTTTGGCTTTAAACGTGCCGAAATATTAGCAGCCTTTGTAAATGCCATTACTTTGGTAGTAGTGGCTATTTTGTTGATAATTGAAGCTATCAAACGTTTTAAAGCACCACAGGAAATTGAATCCAATTTAGTTATATGGTTATCCTTAATAGCCATTGCTGCCAATGGGTTTAGTGTGTTGTTGTTGAAAGGTGATTCAGAAAAGAACATTAATATCCGTTCTGCTTATTTACATCTGTTAACAGATATGTTGGCAAGTGTTGCTGTGTTGGTTGGCGGACTGTTAATGAAGTATTACCAATTGTTTTGGGTAGATAGTGTGCTTACCTTTTTAATTGCGCTTTACCTTATTTGGGTAGGCTACGATTTATTAAAGACGTCTACCAAAATGTTGATGTTGTTTACACCAGATCACATTAACATAAAAGATGTCGTAAGGGCTGTAAACAAATTGCCTAAAGTGAGTAAACTACATCACGTTCACATATGGAATTTGAGTGATCATGAACTGCATTTAGAAGCGCATTTAGATTTAAATGAAGATATTTCCACAACCGAATTCAACGAACTTTTACATGAGATAGAAGAACTGTTGCACCATAAGTTTGAAATAAATCATGTTACAATTCAGCCAGAATTCAACAAAAAAGATCCTAAAGAAGTGATAGTTCAAGATTAATGTTGTCAATAACCATTAAATATTTTTCAGAATTGACGGTTCCAGAACTGTATGATCTTTTGCGCTTAAGATCTGAAGTGTTTGTGGTGGAACAGGATTGTGTTTATCAAGATGTGGATAACAAAGACCAAAAGGCCTTACATGTTTTGGGTTATGAAGGAGATACTTTGGTAGCCTACACCCGATTGTTCAAACCCGGTGATTATTTTGAACAGGCTAGTATTGGAAGGGTTGTGGTGGCTGCTAACAGACGGAAACATAAATATGGATACCAAATAATGGAAAACTCCATTGAAGCTATTTCTGAATATTTCAATGAGAAAACCATTAAAATATCAGCACAGTGTTACCTGCAACAATTTTATAACAATCTTGGGTTTAAGGAAATTGGAGAATCTTATTTAGAGGATGGCATCCTGCATATTGCCATGCTGAGAAACTAGGTTTTATTTGCTAGCTACGCCTCCAACGTAAGTAACCAAAATTTCTACGCGCCTGTCAAATTTAGGATCGCCACCAAGTGGAAATAGACGACGCATTCCTACGTATTTCATGCGCTTTTTATCAACGCCTCTTTTCGCTAAATAATCATAGATATACTTGGCCCTGGCTACAGAAAGATTACGCTTTTTGGTCTTTCTGTCTATGGCATCCCTGCTGTTTTGAGTACAGCACACATGACCTTGAATGGTGAAGTAAATATCGTCGCGTTCCACCATAACTTTGGCAAGTTCTTCTAAGGTTTTAATGGATTCCGGAAGTAAATAACTGTATCCAGTTTTGAACAAAATATTATCAAGAGTGAATTTATCTCCAGCTTTAAGATCTCCTTTTAATTGCTCTGTAACATCCATTTTTTTAGGTTCCTCGATAACTACTCTTGGTGGATTGTATGGATGTACGATAATTTCAACTTTTCGATTAAGGCCTCTTATTTTATTAACATCTTGCTCTTTTACCACTTTTAAAAGTACTTCTCCCTTGCCATCAACATTGGTAATCACAGATTCGTCAAATTCGTTGTTGGAGAAAATAGTTTTAATGGAATTGGCTCTTTGTTGGGAAAGTTTTAAGTTATAGGTATCACTTCCGCGGTCGTCCGTAAAGCCATAAATGGATATTTTTTCAATATCCAAACCTTCAATTTCAGAGAGAAATAACAGTAATCTATTGTGCTCAGTTGGTGGAACTTCAAACTTGTCAGTTTCGAAATATACCTCGTGGGTTAGATCTTGTTGGGCACATAAAAATTGTGTAATTAAAATAAAAAATGCTATTAATTTTTTCATTATTATTACAATAAGGGGAAATAAATATACTTTATTTTTCTACTTTTTAAAAATGTACTTAAGAATTTTTTTACTTCAAGTACCCTTGATAGGTCGATAAATTCCCCAAAATTTCTGTGGCTTTTTGAATTTCAGTGTTGGTAGCTATGTAATAAGTATACAAACCTTCTCTGTAAAAATATCGTTTAACAATCTCGTCAGATAATAAGGAAGACAATTGTGTTTTATCGGCGTCTACAGCTTGGTTTTTATAGGAATTTAAAGCTTTAACCAAGGCATCATACTCTGGGTTGACCACTGTTTTTAACTGCTCTTCTTTTGCTACTTCAAGAGCATCGTCAAAAGCTTTTTCAGTCTTGGTTTCAAAATTGAAATTATTGGTTTTCAAAAAGTTTTTAAAATCTTTAAAATCGGCATCTGTAAACTTAAAACTGTTCAAATCTGCTACTTTATGGTTGTAATAGTACTTGGTAGCAAAATCAAAAATGAGGTTATCGTTTAAGATTGCTGTAGTAATTGGACTGTATATAGATTCCTCCATTTCTACATCTGGTTGGATACCTCCACCGTCATATACGGTTCTTCCTTTTTTGGTTTTAAACGCATTGTAATTTTCCTGTTTTACTCTGGTTGCTTTTCCATCTTCATCCCTGTTCCAGTAGTCCAAAGCCTGAATACAACGGCCAGAAGGTGTGTAATATCTTGAGATGGTAATTTTCATATGGGTACCATATACCAACGGTTTAGGGCGTTGCACCAAACCTTTTCCAAAGCTTCTGGCACCTACCACAACCGCACGATCCAAATCCTGTAAAGCTCCTGATACAATTTCACTGGCGGAAGCACTGCGACCATCAATTAGCACTACTAAAGGGATTTCCGTATCCAATGGCTCTTTTGAGGTATAATAGGTCTTGTTGTATTTTTTTACTTTAGATTTTGTGGTAACCACCAATTGGTTTTGTGGCACAAAAATATTCACCACATTTACGGCTTCACTCAATAAACCTCCAGGATTACCTCTAAGGTCTAAAATCAATTTTTTAGCCCCTTCTTTTTTTAGACTTCTTATGGCATTGATGGTTTCAGCAGAAGCTTTTTCGTTGAATTTTCGCAACACCACATAACCAGTTTGGTCATTCACCATAGAATAATGGGGTACGGCATGAATTTCTACCGATTCACGTTTAATAGTGGCTGTATGGGTTTGCCCTTGACGTAAATAAGTCACGTTGACCGTGGTTCCTGCAGCACCTTGCAACAAGTTTCCAGCATCGTCTTTAAAATCGGCGACTACGACATTTTCAACTTTGATGATTTCGTCACCGGCCTTTAAACCTGCTTTATCGGCGGGATAATCTTTATAAGGCTCAATGACTACCAATTTATCCTTAAGTGTCAAAATACTGGCACCTATGCCCGTATAGTCCCCTGTATTGTTGATTCTAGAGGCTTCCACATCCTGTTCGTTCATAAAGTTGGTATAGGGATCCAAATCCTCCAACATACTTTTAATGGCCGTATCCATTAACTCGCCGGGATTGGTTTCATCAACATAGTTCATGTTGAGTTCCTTAAAAAGTGTGGTGAAGATTTCTATCTGTTTGGCAATTTCAAAAAAATCACTCTTAAATGCAGTTCCCGTTAAAAAAATAGAGGCAATAATAACCGGAACAAGGATATGTTTGCGTAATCGATGTTTCATAGCAGTAACGTTTAATCTAGGGTAATCGTTTGTGTAAATTTTGTGAGCAGTTGCTTCATTTTTTTATCAACTTGCTCAAAAGATGTACCATCTTTACCAATGTACAAAATCATTAACGCATAAGGCTCACTTATGTTGTTAAAAAAAGTTGGTTTGTTCAATCTATAGGCCTCTCGCATAAGTCGTTTTATACGGTTACGATCGGTGGCATTTTTGAATCGTCGCTTGCTTACGGATACCCCAGCCTTGATTAAGGTGCCATCGGCATGGGGAGTTGGCAAATAAATTATTTTTAAAGGGTAGGCCGAAACCGATTTGCCTTCTTCAAACAAATGGGAAATGACAATCTTACTTTTAAGTTTTTCTGAAGCGTTAAACGTATATTTCATACTATAGATTTGAGGTCTCTACAAGATGAACTTTATGCGCCTTTAAATCGGTTAATGCAGCCTCATAGCTGGCCTGATCTATACAGCGGGTAGCATCTGTAAGGTAGTAGGTATTAAAACCGGCTAATTTAGCATCTTTTGCGGTATAATACACACAATAATCGGCCGCCAATCCACACACATACACATCGCTTATCTCCTTTCCTTTTAAATAAGCCTCCAATCCTGTAGCATTGCTATGGTTGTTATCATAAAAAGCACTGTAGCTATCAACTTCTATGTCCATCCCTTTTCTAAAAATAGCGGCCACTTTATCGGTATGAAGTGCTTCCGAAAATTGAGTGCCTTCACTCCCCTGTACGCAATGGTCAGGCCACAATACCTGTAGATTTCCATTTAAGTCAATCACATCAAGTACCTGTGCTTTTTCATGATTGGACGCAAAACTTTTATGGGTTTTGGGATGCCAATCTTGTGAGGCTACAACCAAATCAAATTTTGATTGAATGGCATTGACTATGGGAATGATAGCATCGCCATCGGGAACTGCCAAAGCACCTCCGGGTAAAAAATCATTTTGAATATCTACTAAAATTAATGCCTTCATACTCTAGCGTTTCAGTTTTTCCTTTTTTAATTGGTTTCTCAAAGCTTCCAACTCGGGGCTCAAACCTACTTTATAGATATGTGGATAAGCAAAGCGCTTGTGTTCAATAGGCAATTTCTCTAGGTTTTGTTTGGCAATGGTGGCTAGTTCCTTGACTGATAATTCAGGATGCAAACGCTTACCCTCCTTGAGCACTACCTGAAGCAATGGAACCGCTTGATATGGAGACAAGGCCATTTGTTTGTGTGGTTCGAAAGGATGTGCCATGGTGTTTGGAGCGTCCATATCATCTAAGGTAATGGCATCGGCAATATGCTGTTGTTCTTCATTGAAATAACGGTAGACCTGCTTTTCTCCTGGGAAGTTCATTTTCTTTAAATTCTCCGAGATCTTGATTCGAGGGGTGTTGTTAAAACTGCAGAGTTTGTAAACCCCGTCCAAGGCAGCACTCTCCTTACCTACTACCAAATTGGTGCCTACCCCGTACAGATCTATTTGGGCCTGTTGTTCTTTTAAACTTCGTATCACATGTTCATCCAATTGGTTGGAGGCCGCAATTTTTACATAGGGCAATCCTGCATCATCCAACTGTTTTCGGGCGGCTTTTGATAAATAGGCCAAATCGCCACTGTCCAAACGAATGCCCAAAAGCCTTTCGCCTCTAGCTTCCATTTCCTTGGCTACGGTAATGGCATTGGGAACCCCTTGTTTTAAGGTATTGTAGGTATCCACCAAAAGCACGCAATTGTGAGGTCTGGTTTCGGCAAAATCACGGAAGGCCGTGAGCTCGTCGTCATAACTTTGAATAAAGGCATGGGCCATGGTTCCAGAAATGGGAATGTCGTAGGCTTTTCCAGCCAGTACATTGGAGGTATGATCGAACCCCCCAATAAAGGCGGCTCTACTGGCCTGCATTCCTGCCAATCCTTGGGCACGACGCAAACCAAATTCTGCCAAACTTTTGGAATCACCTGCAATATGCCTGATCCTACTGGCCTTGGTGGCTATCAAAGATTGAAAGTTCAATGTGTTGAGGAGATAGGTTTCTATAAGTTGACACTCCAAAATAGTACCGCTCACCGTTAAAATAGGAATGAACGGAAATACAATAGTGCCTTCGGGCATGCTCTTGATAGTACCCTTAAACTGAAATGTTTTTAAGTATTCTAAAAAATTCTTATCGAATCCTTCCGAAGCCAAATACGCAATATCCTCCTCAGAAAAGGTAAAGGTTTCCAAGTGCGACAGTACTTCTTCCAAACCACAAAACAGCACATACCCTCCTTCAAAAGGAGTCTTTCTAAAGAAATAATCAAAGGTGGCTGTTACCTCGTGTTTTTGCTTTAAAAAGTAGGATTGTCCCATGGCCAGCTGGTACAAATCGGTATAAAGTGCAGATTGCAAATCCATGGTCTTAAAGTTTCTTATAAAAATACGGTATGTTTTTTAGAAAACCTCCACACAAGTTTGAAATTGGTTGAATGACATTTATTTATAATAATGTGACATCTGTATATCTCGGTTTTCAACAAACCCCTTTTACTTCATTTTAGAAGCCATCAATAAGGCATTATAAAGATTAACAATATGCCCTGATTTTGATAATTTTTGAAAGGCTTGAATGTATGTGGCATCCTTTCCAACCTGTACTTCTAAAGGTAAAGCTACACCAGATTCCATGATGATCTGTTTTACTTGTGAGGCGCTTAACTGCGGATAATGCGAACGTATTAAAGCGGCCACACCGGCCACGGCTGGAGCAGCCATAGAAGTACCATTTTCACTTTTATAGGCATTGTTAGGGATGGTAGAATAAATTTCGCTACCCGGAGCAAACACATCTACATTTTGTTGGCCATAGTTGGAATAATCGGCCACTACCTTGGTACCATAGGTGGGATTAAGGGCACCCACAACCAAAAAGTTATTTGATATTTCCTTGCCGTTTACCATATCGCTTGGAAAGGAAGCGGTTACATCCAAATCATAAGCTTCATTTCCTGCACTGATTACCAAAAGGACATCATGTTGTGCTGCATAAATGATGGCATCTGTTACCCATTCACTATGGGTAGAAAAGTACTTTCCGAAGCTTCCATTGATAATTTTGGCACCGTTATCAACCGCATAACGAATGGCTAAAGCAACGTCCTTATCGTATTCGTCGCCATTGGGAGTGCTGCGAATAGCCATTAGTTGTACATTGTTGGCAACCCCATCTACTCCAATCTGGTTGTTACGTTCTGCAGCAATAATTCCTGCCACATGGGTACCGTGGGTTTCTTCTGGATCGTGTGGTTTTACATTATTGTCACCATAACCGACATCTGATAAATTTTCTGGATCGTCCCCTGTAGTTCTTCCATGGAAATCTTTATTCAAATGGTAGTCTAAATGGTCATTGATAAGTACTAAATCATTTTTGATAGCCTCCTTGAAGTCTGATAAGGAATCATATCCCACAGTATAGTATTTAACAATTTCAATGGCAGTTAATAACGATTGGTTGTTGGTGCTAATACTGTCAATATCTGCTTTGGAATAAGTGCTTTTCTTTAGATGGGTGGACAAGTAATAGTCTGCCGTTAACAACTGTGCCGTGATCTTATCGTAAGTATCCTTTAGATTGCTGTATTTTTTAAATTCTTCTTCGTATTTAGCTTCTGCCTCGGCATACTGCGGATGGGAGGTGTCTCCCTTTGCCAACACACGGGTGTACTCAAATTGCTCGTTGTAAGTATCACCCAAAAAGTTCCAACCGTGGATATCATCTACATAGCCATTGTTATCGTCGTCTATCCCATTGTTGGGAATTTCATTGGGGTTGGTCCAAATAACATCGTTTAAATCTTCATGGTCAATATCCATCCCTGAATCTATTACCGCTACCACAGTAGTTTTGCCTTGTTGGTTCTTAAGAAGCTCCTTATAGGCCCTGTCTACACTCATCCCAGGAATGGTGTCGGTCAAGAGGTCCAAATGGCCCCAGTGATGTTCTTCCTTTTCGGTTATGGGTGTTTTCTTGTAGTAGGACTGCGTGACTTTTTCCATGGAAATACCACTTACTCGGGTACTTCCACATCCTACCAAAAAAGGGGTAATAAGGGCTGTTGCAAAAACAAGTTTCAAGGCTTTCATAGACTAAAAGATATCGTTACAATGTAGGACATCCTTCATGCGAACGCCTTTTTCGGTGTGTTGTACAGTGATGATTTCATTATGGGCATCATGTTCCAAAAACAAGTAGAAATTATTGTCGGCTGCCATGTTCAGGAACAGTTCTTTTTCATCAAGGGTCAACAAAGGTCTGGTGTCGTAGCCCATCACAAAAGGTAATGGCAGGTGACCAGCGGTAGGTAATAAGTCGGCCATAAAACAAATGGTATTTCCTTTGTAATGGATCATCGGAATCATTTGTTTGTCTGTATGTCCATCGGCAAAAAAGATGTCGAAACCTAAGGGAGAATCTTTTAAAATGTGTCCTTTTGGAAGCTCGGTAAATTTTAGCTGTCCGCTTTCTTCCATTGGGAGAATGTTCTCTTTTAAGAAAGAGGCCTGTTCCCTCCTATTAGGTTTGGTTGCCCATTGCCAATGATCTGCATTGCTCCAAAACGCAGCGTTTTTAAAAGCGGGCTCATACCCTGTTCTATCGGCATTCCATTGAATGCTCCCGCCACAGTGGTCAAAGTGCAAATGGGTCATAAACACATCGGTAATATCATCTCTGTGGAAGCCATATTTAGCTAAGGATTTGTCTATAGTATCATCTCCCCACATATAGTAGTAACCAAAAAACTTGTCGCTTTGCTTATCGCCCATTCCAGTGTCTATCAAGATAAGCCTATCGCCATCTTCAATCAATAAACAGCGTGCTGCAATGTCTATCATGTTATTGGAATCGGCAGGATTGGTACGTTGCCAAAGAGATTTAGGGACTACGCCAAACATGGCTCCCCCGTCAAGCTTAAAATTTCCTGATTCTATAGGGTAGAGTTTCATATCAAAATATTTTTATGCAAATTATGAAAAGCCGAAGGATTATTGGGTATCGTTTAGAGAATATTAAGAATGCCCAAAGGAATTAATCAATGGTTTTTTGAAGGCGTTTGCCAAAGTCTAATAATGCCTTTAACTCCTTGATACTGGCCAAGCGCTCCTTGCTGAAAATAAGCAAACTTTTACCATTGGACTCAATATGATAATAGGGATTGCTTTCAAAAAAGAGTACCAATTCATCATTGAAGAAGGATGTAATGCCTTCTACATCTTCACCTAATAAATAAAAGCGTTTGGAAAAGTCGTCGTGGTCTTGGATGGGGATGTCCTTAAAACCTGCAAGGGCATATACCTTTTCCAAAAAGCCTTCGCGGTCTAAGGTAAAAATAGGCACTTCATTTTCAAGATCAATGTGTAACATGGTGGTACGCACCACTTCCTTGGCAATAAATTCTCCTTCGGAAAACTCAATATCAAAGAGATTGATGGAATGAATATCGTTAAAAAGACGGTTGTAAATATGGTTGATTTGTTTTGTCTTGAAGAACAAAAAGTCCTTAAGAAACAAGGTGTCCCTACACTTGGTGGGGTTATAACCCAATGAAAAATCCTCGGCAATGGTTTGTAGTTGCGATTGACGTTTGGTTAAGTGGCGTCCAAACAATCTTGTGCCGGAAAGTTTTCTTCTAATAGCTAAAGGATGTTCAGAATCGGCCTTGTAGGTGTCCAAGCCAACAATCTCAAAATGACCATCATTTTTGGTGAACATATCTTGGTAACCGTTGAGGTTTTCCATAACCGTATGGTCTACAAAATTACATAGCGAAAAGTCTACAATAACATCACATTGCGGTGGAATGGCGTCCAGTTTTTCCTTCAGCTTATAGTAGTTTAAAAAACTGCAGAAATGTTTCACACTTACATAATAATTGCCATTGTCCTCTTTGTACATCAAAACGTTGGGTTTCATCAAGTTTCTTACAAAAAGCATGAAACTTTTGTTGATAATGATATGAATGATCAACGTGGTAATCACCCCAGAAATAATCCCTGTAATCAAACCAATCTTAAGGGTTACAAACAAGGTTACAAAGAAGATGATCAGCTGTTCTTTTCCTATAAAAACAATATTCCTGATGACGGTTGGAGAGGCCAACTTATACCCAGTAAACACCAAAATGGCCATAAGGGCTGGTAATGGCACACGGGTAAGCTGTGTACTGAACAATACGATGAAGATTACCAAAAAGAAGGCATGAAAGAAGTTGGATGAGGTATTGCTGCCGCCATTGTTGACGTTTACCGAACTTCGGGCTATCACGGTTACCACATTAAGTCCGCCCAAAAAACCACTGCCTATACTGGCAACCCCTAGTGCTTTCAAATCTTTATTGACGTTGGAACGTCTGTTTTCAGGATCCAATTTATCCACAGCTTTTATACTGAGTAAGGATTCTATACTGGCAATGAGCGTAAGGGCCAAAACACTGGACCAAAAAGGGATACTTCCCAATTGACTGAAATCCACCATAGGGATTTGAGTGATGATTTCGTTAAAATGAGGAATGCCCGAAACCATATAGCTTTTACTGATTGGGTTGTCTTCATGTAACACCAATTCAAAATAATAACTAAAGCCAATAGAGAGCAAAACAATCCACATTGGGGCGGGAATCAATTGCAGGTATTTGTTGCGCAGTTTGGGGTAAATAACCATGATCACTAAACTCACCACACCAATAATTGCGGCAAAAATCAAACCTTTCCTTTCGTAATGAAGAGCATCATTGATGGTTACAGGAATTTCTATTAAGTAATCCATGGCATCGGTTCGTTGTATTTTGTGTGCCAGCATGATATGGAATTGCTTGCCCAAAATGATAAGTCCAATGGCAGCCAACATTCCCTGTATGGCAGAGGAAGGAAAGAAGTCGGACAGTTTACCCAATTTTAAAAAGCCAAGAGCAATCATCACCAATCCGGAGCAGATAATGGCAGCATAGGCACCATTGAGACCTAAAGCTGTTATGGCTACAAGGGTAACGCCCACCATACCATTGCCAGGTCCAGTGATGGTAACATGGCTACCTCCAAGGATAGATACCACAAGGCCACTAACTATGGCGGTAATTACTCCTGCAATGGGCGGTGCTTCACTGGCCATGGCCAATCCCAATCCCAAAGGAAGTGAAATAAGGCTGACCACAAATCCCGAAAAAATATTGCGAGGGAGTTGATTGAAAAAGGTCTGTATGTTGTTTTTTCTGGGGCTCACTGGACAATCAAAACATCGGTTGGCAATTCGGTTAAAATGTATTCAATGTCATGCGGAAACAGGCGGTCCCAAAACGACATTTTTAAGGGAGCGTTCATAACCAGTAAATCGGCACGCACCACTTCCGCATAATGCCCAATGGAATAGCCTCGTTTTCCAAAGATAGGTTGTGTTTTTACCAACACAGAGTCTTTGTATTCCTGAGGAATTTCAGCAATTAATTTTTTCACCCTAGAGTCTTCCCTTAGTACCAAACGTTCCTTAATAATATTGGCTTTTCTAAGGGATCTATGGTCTTCAACGCTTACCGCTACCTGTTGTTTGGTAATTTCTTCTACGACTGTAATTTTGTTGGAACCTAATTTGTTGGCCACAAAAAAGGCCGCCGAAATAGCTTCTTGGGTTCTAGGATCTTTCAATCCGTTGACTACAATATGTTGACATGGCACACGCTGTACTGAGGGCTTTGTGAGCAATAAAATGGAACACTTGGCTTTACGGGTAATTTTTCTGGCAATGGAACCCACATAGTACTTTAGAAGGTTTTCACGTTTTAATGCACCAATAATCAAAAGATCAATATTATAGGTCTTTGTTGCCGATAATATCACTTCCACAGGATCTCCACTTTTAAAAACCATTTGGTAAGAGAGTTGCTGTGCTATAAAGGGCTGCAGGACTTCTTCAATTTCTTTTTCTTTTTTTTCCGAAGCTTCCCCAACATGAATCAAGAGCAACTTACAGTCAAAAAATAGAGCTAGTCGAGACGCTTCATAAATGTTGGAAACGAGGTTAGGAGAGAAGGCAACGCCAATGCCAATGGTATGAAAAGGCTTTAAAGTCAAGGTTTGGTTTTGTGTTGGATGGGCAAGATACTATTTTTTTAAAAATTGAATATTTTCTATTTCGCGATGAAAATTGACGCTTTTATTGTTATTTTAACAAAAATTTGAATGTATGATTGAACTTTCGGGCATTGTAATTTTAGGAATTTTGGCACAATGGGTGGCATGGCGTTTTAAAATTCCTGCAATTTTACCCTTAATTTTAATTGGGCTGTTCGTTGGGCCCTTTTCTACTTTGATTTCTGCCGATGGTTCCAAGTGGATTCAACCTGTATGGAATGGCGAAAAAGGTCTCTTTCCCGGCGACAGTTTGTACAGTTTTGTATCCCTAGCCATTGGGGTCGTTCTATTTGAGGGAGGTCTGACCCTTAAGCGCAATGAAATCTCCAAGGTAGGTCCTGTAATTATGAAACTTATCAGTTTGGGAGCTGCCGTGACCTTTATTGGTGGGGGTATTGCTACGCATTTTATATTTAATCTTAGCTGGAAGATGTCCTTCTTGTTTTCGGCCTTGATTATTGTAACAGGACCGACGGTAATAGCGCCTATTTTAAGGAATATTCCTCTTAAAAAGGATGTCTCGGCGGTGTTGAAGTGGGAAGGTATTTTAATAGATCCTATTGGTGCTTTGGTAGCGGTATTGGTATTTGAATTCATTAGTATTGGTGATGATGCAGGGTATACTTCTCAAGCATTTATTGAATTTGGAAAGATTGTTATTATCGGATTTTCCTTTGGAACCACTGCAGCTTTGGCCTTGTATTTTGCTATTAATAAGAAGTTAATTCCTCATTATTTATTGAATGTAGCAGCCTTGTCTGTCGTGTTATTGGTGTTTGTAGAGTCTGATATATTTGCCCATGAATCTGGGCTTTTGGCGGTTGTAGTCATGGGTATGGTATTGGGGAACAGTAAGCTTCAAAATTTAAAGGAATTGCTGTACTTTAAGGAATCGCTGAGTGTATTGCTCATTTCCATTCTTTTCATTTTGCTTTCTGCCAATGTGAATATTGAAGATTTGCTGACTGTTTACAATTGGAAAACAGCCATTCTTATGGCAGTAATCATATTTGTGTTGCGTCCGTTGGGCGTATTTTTAAGCACTACAAAATCAGGACTTAAAACCAACGAAAAGCTCTTTATAAGTTGGGTAGGTCCTAGAGGGATTGTGGCCGCGGGGATTGCCTCGCTGTTTGGTACCAAATTAGTACTTAAGGGTGAGCCCGGCGCTGAATACATTACACCTTTGGTGTTTACTACTGTATTGGTAACAGTATTGTTGAATGCTACCACGGCGCGTTCCTTTGCCAAATGGGTAGGGGTGTACCTAAAAACCAGTGATGGTATTTTAATTGTGGGTGCCTCCGAAGCCTCTAGAATCATTGCCCGTTACCTAATCGATAATGGACGCCATGTGGTGTTAATTGATAGCAACAAGGAAAACATCGACAAGGCCCGTGCCAAGGACTTGGATGCCATGGAAGCCAATGTATATTCCGAAGATCTGTCCAATGACGTCGAATTGAGCGATATTGGCTATCTGTTGGCCTTTACGGGAAGTGATGAGGTGAACCGTCATTCCATCAATAAGTTTAAAACCTATTTAGGGGAATCTGGGGCATACCGTTTGATTTCTTCTGAAGAAATCAAACATCCGGAAACCATTGATAAGGACATGATTTTCTCCACTAAGGACGATTTTATCAACTTTAGTGAAGTAGCACGTGATTATCCGGTTATCAACGAGATAGATTTAAGGTCTAAAAAGGATTATTTGGAAAAGATCGATTTCCTCAATTCCGAACAAAAGATGATTCCTCTCTTCGTAAAGGATCTTACCGGCGAACTGCACATCATCTGCTCTTTGGATAAGGATTTCAAGGTTGAAAAAGGGTATCAGCTAGTGTATTTAGGTAGGCCAGAAGGGGTGTAGTTAAATTGTATCTGAGAAGATAGTTGGGAGCACGGAGCCTTAAGTTGGAAGCAATTCAATGAAAAACAAGATTTACCTATTAATATTGGCATTGATGATTATCCAATCATGTAAATCTGATATTAATAACGAAGCTTTAGACAAGCAAAAAACTATTGAAATAATTAGTCAATTATTACTTGATGAAAATTTAAACAGGACCAATTGCATTCTTGAAAAACCTATTTGGAAACTAAAGGAATCTCCTAGCGACTTTGAGTCCTATATCAAAGAAAATTTAAATATAAAGGACACTGCTTTCATCAATTTCCAGATTAAACTCACCCATAAATTTGTTTTCACGAAGGAGCTAAACCCTGATAAAGAAATTATAACAAAAGATGATTTCAATAACTTCTCAAAAACATTTGAAATGGACAATTTTAAATATTTGGATTGGTTAAAGGAACATCATTGCGAATATGGATTTATTTCAATTTCAAAACCAATATTCAATGAAACCTATAATTTAGCAATTGTCCATATAGAACAAATTTGTGGTCCGTTATGTGGATTTAAAAACACGCGTATATATGAATTTAAAGATCTAAAATGGATGAAAAATACTTCATTGAATCAAAGCATATACTAATGAAAACTGTTTATATCACGGGTGATCGTTGCATAGGCCAATGATTTTCTAAATACACAACACAAAAACAAAATCCCTGTAAACATTACAGGGATTTTTATATCATCTAGAAGGTACAAGCTTAATCGTTAAGCTTTAAAACGGCCATAAAGGCTTGCTGAGGGATTTCTACGTTCCCTACTTGGCGCATACGTTTCTTACCTTTTTTCTGTTTTTCCAATAACTTACGCTTACGGGAAATATCCCCACCGTAACATTTGGCGGTAACGTCTTTTCTAAGGGCCTTAATGGTTTCACGCGCAATGATCTTGGCGCCAATGGCGGCTTGGATAGGAATATCGAACTGCTGTCTTGGGATCAATTCCTTAAGCTTCTCACACATTTTTTTACCAATGTTGTAGGCATTATCGGCGTGAATTAGGGCCGACAGGGCGTCTACTGGCTGTGCGTTCAACAGGATGTCTACACGTACCAATTTAGAGGCGCGCATCCCAATAGGAGAATAGTCAAAAGAGGCATATCCTTTGGACACCGTTTTTAGGCGATCGTAAAAATCGAATACAATTTCTGCCAATGGCATGTCAAAACTCAGCTCTACACGCTCTGGCGTTAAATAGGTTTGATTGGTAATCTGTCCACGCTTTTCAATACAAAGCGACATCACGTTTCCGATAAAGTCGGCCTTGGTAATGATGGTAGCTTTAATATAAGGCTCTTCAACACGGTTTAGTGTGGAAGGGTCTGGTAAATCGGACGGGTTGTTAACAATGATAACCTCATCCGGGTTTTTGTTGGTAAAGGCGTGGTAGGACACGTTAGGTACCGTTGTAATTACGGTCATGTCGAACTCACGTTCCAAACGCTCCTGGATGATTTCCAAGTGCAACATTCCTAAGAAACCACATCTAAAACCAAAACCTAGGGCGGCAGAACTCTCTGGTTGGAATACCAATGAAGCATCGTTAAGCTGCAGCTTTTCCATAGAGGTTCTTAACTCTTCGTAATCCTCAGTATCTACAGGGTAAATACCCGCAAATACCATAGGTTTTACGTCCTCAAAACCACCAATCGCATTTTTGGTAGGCTCCTTGGCATCGGTAATGGTGTCACCCACTTTTACTTCCTTGGCTTCCTTGATACCAGTAATTAAGTACCCTACATCACCAGCTTTAATTTCCTTTTGTGGGTGTTGTTTCAGCTTTAAGGTTCCTACTTCATCAGCAAAATAGGTGTTGCCGGTAGCAATAAACTTAATTTGCTGTCCTTTTTTAATCGAACCGTTGATCACCCTAAAATAGGTTTCAACACCTCTAAATGGGTTGTATACAGAGTCGAAAATCAAGGCCTGTAATGGCTCATCTGGATTTCCTTTTGGAGCAGGAACACGCTCGATAATGGCCGTTAAAATATCTTGGATTCCCAAACCGGTTTTGGCACTGGCAGGAATCACTTCCGAAGGATCGCAACCCAAAAGGTCTACAATATCATCGGTTACTTCTTCTGGATTGGCACTTGGCAAATCTACTTTGTTCAATACAGGGATGATTTCCAAATCATTTTCCAAAGCCAAATATAGGTTGGAAATGGTTTGTGCCTGAATGCTTTGTGCGGCATCTACAATCAATAGTGCACCTTCACAGGCGGCAATGGAACGGGATACCTCGTAAGAGAAATCTACGTGACCAGGGGTGTCAATAAGGTTAAGGATATAGGTTTCGCCTTCATGGACATATTCCATTTGAATGGCATGCGATTTAATGGTGATACCACGCTCGCGCTCCAAGTCCATATTGTCCAATAGCTGATCTTGTTTTTCGCGCTCTGTTACCGAGCCGGTAAAGTCCAACAAACGATCGGCTAAGGTACTCTTACCGTGGTCTATATGTGCAATAATGCAAAAATTTCTAATGTGCTTCATAATTGGTACTTACATGCATAAGATTTTGCAAATATAGTTGATTTATTATGCTTTGTGATGAATTATTTATAACAAAAGAAACTATAAAAATAACGGAAATCCATAATTGATATAAAAAAACAAATGTTATATTGCAATACTCTAAAGCTAATTTAACTTGAAATTAACACCCTTAATCAACCTACTATTTCTGGTTACATCATTGAGTTTTGGACAAGGAGTCTTCGTAAAAGGAAAGGTTGTGGATGAACACAGCAATCCTATTTCCTATGCCAATGTTATGATTGAGACCAGCGACACTGAAACTTTCGTGAAAGGCAGTGCCACTGATGATAGAGGGGAGTTTGAAGTTATCAATCTGGATGTGGGCACGTATCTATTGACCATTTCATTTATGGGGTATAAAGACATTCGCAAGGAAATTACCTTGAGTGGTAATTTGGATTTGGGGGTGATGGTGATGCAAGAGGATCTGCAAAGCTTGGAGGAAATCAACATTACCTATAAAAAGCCTACCATTAAAAAGGAAGCCGATAGATTGGTGTTTGATGTGGAAAGTACTGCGCTAACCGAAGGCAATATGTTACAGGCCATACAAAGTACTCCAGGGGTTTTGGTGGTAGATAACAGTATTATGGTGAAAAGTGTGGCGCCTACAGTGTACATCAATAACCGTAAGGTGAATTTGTCTTCTTCAGAATTGACCCAACTATTGGAAGGATCTTCGGCATCGTCCATAAAATCCATTGAAGTGATTACCAATCCGCCAGCAAAATATGATGCTGAAAGCGGAGTGGTCATCAACATTGTGATGGGAAAGAATTTGGTAACAGGTTACAAAGGCAATGTATTTGGCAATTTTACACAAGGGGTTTTTCCTAGGTACAATGGTGGTATGGGGCATTATTTCAAAACTGAAAAATTGAATGTATCTGCCAACTACAGCTATACCCAAAACAAAATCAACAGGGATTCTGATGAAGAAATCAACTACTTTGACAGTAACCGCAATGTGGATCAAATTTGGTTGTCCTCGGTAAATAGAAATACTTGGTCCAAAACCCATAATTTGGATGTGTACTTGGATTATATGTTGAGCAAGCAAAGTACCTTGAGTCTTTCAGCCAATACACTTTGGATGCCCGATTTTAAATACAACATCAACAACACCAGTGAAGTGTTAGATGCCAACGAATCATTAATGTATTATTTTGATGCCAACAACTTGTCCTTTGATGAAAAACACAATTTGGGATTCAACATGGATTATGTCCATAATTTTAATGAGGATGGCGAGCAACTCTCGGCAAATGCCCACTATACAACCTACGGCTATTCGAGAGACCAAAGTGTGATCAGTAATTATTTTGACAACAACGATCAGTTTTTGCAAACCACCAGTTACAACACCTTTAGCAATCAAGACACAGATATTTTTACGTCCCAATTGGATTATGCTAGAGCAGCTTCAGAAACTTCAAGTTTTGAAACCGGTGTAAAATATTCTAACATTTCCACCAATAGCGATATCACCCAATACGATGTTTTTGAAGGCCAGGAAACTTTGAATCCGGACAACTCAGATGCTTTTGATTACAAGGAATCTATTTACGCAGGGTATGTGGACTTTTCAAATGATTGGGATTTATGGAGTTTGAACTTTGGTTTGAGGGTTGAGCAAACCCAATTAAAGGGGATTTCAATCACCAACAACGAAGTGAACAAACAGGATTACTTGAGTTGGTTTCCGACCGCGAGCATCAGTTTTACAGCGTCGGATAATTTAAGTCTGTACACCAATTACAAACGCAGCATTAATAGGCCAGATTACCAGAGCTTGAATCCTTTCAAACTCTATTTGAATGACAATACAGTTGTGGTTGGAAATCCTAAGTTACAACCTGTGTTTATTGACCATGCGGTTATTGGAGCTTCCTTTAAAAACACCTATACGGTAGAAGCCTATTACAAAGTGAACAAGAACAATATTTACGAATTGCCTGCACAGGATAATGCCAATA
This sequence comes from Mangrovimonas sp. DI 80, assembly GCF_001975575.1. Taxonomy (NCBI): domain Bacteria; kingdom Pseudomonadati; phylum Bacteroidota; class Flavobacteriia; order Flavobacteriales; family Flavobacteriaceae; genus Mangrovimonas; species Mangrovimonas sp. DI 80. The sequence continues at coordinate 803,204 of NZ_MSDT01000002.1, forward strand.
ACATTCTCACTTACGCGCCTGTTAATTTTGATAGAACCCTTGAGTTTGGTTTCGATTTTGTAGTGAATTTTTATGTATCACCACGTTGGTACCTTTATGCGGTGACGTCGTTTTATAACATTAAGGATGAGGCCAATTTTTGGGGTAATGACATATCACAGGATCAGTGGTCCAATTACAGTGAGTTGAGCAATAATTGGCAATTTTTAAAGGATAAAAGCTTAAATGCCAACCTTAATTTAATTTGGGTAGGTAAGAATATGCAAGGGTTCAGAATTGTGGAAGATCGATTGGTGTCTAGTTTGTCTATTTCCAAAACGCTTTGCAAGAAGAAATTAGTAGTCTCCTTGATTGCTGAAGACTTGTTCAATATGCAAGATATGGAAGATGCCACACGGTTCTTGAATCAATACAATTCTCGCTTTAACGATGTGGACAGCCGTACCGTTAAAGTTGGACTGCGCTATAACTTCGGAAATACAACCCTTAAATCAGAGACTGAATCTGGTAAAGATCTTCAGGAATTGGATCGTTTGGAAACACAGGAAAATTAATTTTTTTCACAACAAGCATTCGTCACTACAGTACTATTTTATTGGAATAGAAGAGGATTAGCCAAAAAGATGTAATTTTGCACCAAAATGGGCTATTATGGTAAAAATTGGCAATATAGAACTTCCTGATTTTCCGTTGCTTTTGGCACCTATGGAAGATGTAAGTGATCCACCGTTTCGTGCGTTGTGCAAGGAGCAGGGGGCAGATGTGGTATTTACGGAATTTATTTCAAGTGAAGGACTTATTCGCGATGCGGCCAAAAGTACCATGAAACTGGATATTTACGAGAAGGAGCGTCCTGTAGGCATACAGATTTTTGGTGCCAATTTAGACACTATGCTCCAAACCATTGATATTGTTGAAAAGTCCAATCCGGATATGATCGACATCAATTTTGGGTGCCCCGTAAAGAAGGTGGTAAGTAAAGGAGCTGGAGCAGGAATCCTTAAGGATGTGTGCTTAATGGAAACCTTGACAGCCGAAATGGTGAAGCGTACCAATTTGCCCATTACCGTAAAAACCCGTTTAGGTTGGGACCACGATTCTATTAGGATTGTAGAAGTAGCCGAACGTCTTCAGGACGTAGGCTGTAAGGCCATTTCTATCCATGGTCGTACCAGAGCACAAATGTACAAGGGGAATGCCGATTGGCGCCCAATTGCTGAGGTGAAAAACAACCCGAGAATGCACATTCCAGTATTTGGAAATGGCGATGTGGATACTCCTGAGCGCGCTATGGAAATGCGTGATAGCTATGGTTTGGATGGCTGTATGATAGGTCGTGCTACCATTGGAAATCCTTGGTTCTTCAAACAAGTAAAACACTTCTTTAAGACTGGGGAACACTTAGCACCAATTTCTTTGGAAGAGCGTGTGGAAGCGGCTAGACGCCATCTGCAAATGGCGATTGACTGGAAAGGTGAGAAGTTAGGCGTTTTTGAAACCAGACGTCACTATACCAACTACTTCAAAGGAATTCCAAACTTCAAGGAATACCGTACCAAAATGGTAACCAGTGATGATGCCAAGGATGTATTCGAAGCGTTTGATGAGGTATTGGACCAGTTTTCTAATTACCAGTTTGTCTAACTAAAGCTTTCGATATTCTTCCAGAAGCAATTTTGGAAGCGACCACTCCTAGAAGACCTACCGTTACAAATACCACAACAAAGTTGATAGGCTGTATAACTACGGGGTAGGGTAATGATGGGGTAATCATGACCAAACTGAATTGCTGTTGCAGGACCACAAGTATAAATCCAATCACGATTCCGGTAACACCTGCCAAAATCGTCATTAAACTTCCCTGAAGGAAGAAAATACGCTTTATGGCATTTGTAGGTGTCCCCAAATTAAATAGGGTGTGTAAGGACTCCTTTTTGTCCAGAATCATCATGATAAGTGATCCTATAACGTTGAACAGGGCAATAGCAATTACCAAAGTAAAGACAAGGTATACAAACAAGTTCTCAGAGTTGAGCATTTTGTTGAGCGAGTCGTTAAGCTCTGTTCTATTTTTTATTATAAAACGGTCTCCAAACGTGTCGTTCAGAGCTTGTCTTATCTGCGCTTCGTTGGCATTTGGATGTAGTTTTACCTCAATGCTGCTTACTTGGTTAACGTTGTAGTTCATTAGAAATTTGGCGGTTTCCAAGTTGGAGTAGACATAGGTATTGTCTAAATCTTCATTGATTTGAAAAACCCCTGTATTCACAGCATTTATAGAATTGAAAGCGCCTTTTACAGAAGTAATTTGACCTGTTCCTGGTTTGGGCACATAAATTTTAAGTTGTTTAGCATAATCCAAAACACCCAAAGACAAACTGCTGGAAATACCCCATCCACAAACCACTTGGTCCGTTCCTTTTTCAAACCAAAATCCATATGCTACCATAGAATCCATATGGGTCACTTGGGTATAATGTTCGTCAACTCCTTTTAGGGTGGCCAATTTTCGTTTGTTATCGAATTCCAGAATGACATGTTCTTCTATGATTTCGGAAAAAAGTGCTACACCTTCAATGTTGGAAAGTTCCAAAGAATCCTGTTCAGTAAATTGAAAGGATTTCCCTTTTGCAGGAAGCATTTTAAGGTCTGGATCTACATAGGAAGTAAACTGAAGACTAAAATCTTTCAAACCGGCAAATCCCGAAAGGACAATAAACAGGGCGGCTGAGGCAATTACAATACCGGAAGCCGCAATAAGGGTCATGATATTGATGGCATTATTACTGCTTTTGGAAAACAGGTAGCGTTTGGCAATGTAAAGGGATACATTCATGGCCGTAATTTAAGGTGAAAAAAGAAAATAACCGAAAAGGCAGTACTAAAGAAAAAACCACTCCGAGTGGAGTGATCATGATTATGATTTTTTACGTTTATCCAGAAGGTCTGGATTTTGTATAGGGTTTTCTTCGCCTTTTAGTGACTGTTCAATACGGTCTATATATTCCAAAGAATCGTCGATAAAGAATTCCAAATTAGGCATACGGCGTAATTGATTTTTGGTGCGCTGTGCCAATTCGTGACGAATTAATGGCGTGTTGGAACGAATACCTTCCAATAGTTCCTGACCCTTGTCGTTAGGGAAAATGCTTAAATAGACTTTAGCAACGGATAAATCTGTAGTTACTTTAACCTTGCTTACCGAAATGATAATGCCTCTAAGGCCTCCTTTTGTGGCAGCACCCTGTAATACGTCTACAAGATCTTCCTGTAAAACACTTCCAATTTTTTTCTGTCTTTGACTCTCTTCCAACGTGTTTAGGTTTTATATATTAGGAAATACACTGCAAAAATAGAGCATATTTGAGGAATATCTTATTTTTAGTCCCATTAAATTTGACCTACAGATAGAAAACAAACTTAAAATGAATAAAATAGAACATATTGGTATTGCCGTTAAGGATTTGGAAGTGTCCAATCCTCTATTTGAAGCCTTATTGGGTGTACCAAAGTATAAAGAGGAAACCGTGGAAAGTGAAGGAGTGAAGACCTCTTTTTTCCAATCAGGTCCCAACAAGATTGAACTGTTGGAAGCTAGTAATCCAGATAGCCCCATTGCCAAGTTTATTGAAAAAAAGGGGGAGGGGATTCATCATATAGCTTTTGCGGTGGATGATATTGAACAGGAAATTGCACGACTAACCAAAGAAGGCTTTACTGTTTTGAACACGATACCTAAAAAAGGGGCAGACAATAAGTTAGTGGCGTTTTTGCATCCCAAATCCACAAACGGTGTATTGGTAGAGCTTTGCCAAGACATCAAGTAATTAAAAAAAGGTTTGCAGTATAATAAAATTAATAGTAATATTGCACTCCAATTTCAGGTCCTATAACTCAGTTGGTTAGAGTATCTGACTCATAATCAGAAAGTCCCTGGTTCGAGCCCAGGTGGGACCACGAAAACAGCCCGGAAACCCTTGTAAATAAAGGAGTTTTCGGGTTTTTTGTTTTTAGGGGTTACAACATTGGGGGCAACCATTTCTTGAATAATATTTAATTTATTTGCACGTAAATGCTTGTTGATGCCTCAATAGGCAATCGGTTTTGGATATGTGCATCCTGGACCCATTAAAGGTAACGAAATTCAACAGTTCGAGGGCCGTGTTTTGAAAATTACTTTTTGTTAAATGGAATTGAAGGTGATCAAATTTAAAATTGCTCGCCACTGTTTCGTATTGTCCTATCAATCCAATTTCCCGTTCCATAAGATATATTCCAGAGAGCATATTTTCTGTGTCGACTTGGTATATGTTGGCATTATACAAAGGAAATAGGGTATTGCTAAACAAAAGATCATTTATTGTAAACTTTGCCACTCTTTTTCTTCCCCAGGTTATTTCTATACTATTCTTGGGGTTATTGATTAAGCCTCCAAACGTTTTTTCTATAAAATCATTAATGGAGCTCAAATCTGGATGGTTCAATAATCTAAAGAAATCTATGTTGATCAAAGCCATTTCTAGTGGCTGTTTGAGTATCTCAGCTACCGATTGGCATTTTCTATAGTCCTTATCGTCAATTTTAAGTTTATGGATTTTAAATGATTCGCCGTATAGCTTAATGCGCAATGACTTCTCCATACAGTTTTGTTAGCCTTGAATTTTGGGGTTGGTTATGAACTCAACTGCAAAAGTTGTTTATACACCCGCCAAATGATGTCGTTCACCATTATTATTGCTATTTTCACAAGGCCGTCACAGTTTGGCGGACATAAGATATACTTTTACACTATGTCAAAATATGAAATCCCAAGACGTTTAAGTTTTATTATACAATATCTAAAGGATCGTGAAACAGCCACTAAGGAAGAGCTTCTTCAATTTTTAGAGGAAAAGGATTGCCAAGTCTCTGAACGGACTTTTGAGCGGGACCTCAGCAAGATACGAACGGACTTCGGCTTGGAAATTAGTTATCAAAAGGGGACAAACAGTTATTATATAGACCATGAAAATAGTATGCATGTGGCTTCATTTTTTCGATTTATCGAGTTTGTTACCCTAGCTGATGTATTTACGGATGGACTTAAGGACAGTCGGGATATTTTCGGGTATGTCCATTTTGACGATAGCAACCAATTGAAGGGGTTGGATAATTTGGTGGTGATTTTAAGAGGGATTAAGGAGGGGCGCCAACTATCCTTCACTCATTACAATTACTATAACGATACCCATAAAGCCTATACCATAACCCCTTTGATTATTAAAGAATATCTTAACCGATGGTATGTGATTGGGGTGCCAGAGGGAATGGATGAGATAAGATCCTTTGGGATTGATAGAATGGAACAGACCAAACTGACGGGCTTGAGCAAGATCAAAACAAAAGATTTTGAAGATCAATTGGCTCAATTTGATAACATCATTGGTCTTAATTATAGTAGGAAGAACCAAGAAGAGATTGTATTGAAGGTAAACAATAACCATCTAAAATACTTAGAGAGTTTGCCTTTGCATTCCTCCCAACAGGTCGTTCCAGATACCGAAGAGGGATTTTCGAGGGTGTCCTATCACCTGATTCCGAATTATGAGTTGGATATCCAGATTTTTAAAATGAGTCTGGAGGTTGAGGTGGTTGCTCCTCAATGGTACAGAGAGCATATCAAAAACGCAATTGAACAGATTTATAAGAAATATAAGTAATTATGACTACAACCAACCAAAGGTATTTAACCAAATCACGCTTTAAATTGGCATTAGATTGCCCTACAAAATTATTTTATACCCGTAAACCCGAATATGAAAACCAAAGTGAAAGTGACCCTTTTCTCGAAGCTTTGGCAGAAGGTGGTTTTCAAGTTGAAGAATTGGCTAGAATGTATTATCCAGAGGGGATTGCCATTCTTGGAGAGGATTGGAACTATGAGCTATTGGCTCAGAGAACAGCAGCTCTGTTACAACAAGAAAATGTGGTTATTTTTGAAGCCGCCTTTTTATATGAGGGCCTGTTTATACGGGTGGATATTTTGGAGAAAAAGGGAGACAAGGTCCAACTTATTGAAGTAAAAGCGAAATCCATAAATGGACTAACTCATGACAGCTTTTTTGGAGCAAGGGGAGGCTTAAATAGTGGATGGACTGCCTATTTGTATGATATTGCCTTTCAAAACTATGTCATTCAAAAAGCTTATCCTGAATGGCAAATTAGTCCATATTTAAAATTGGTAAATAAAGATGCTGTGGCTTCTGTTGACGGGATAAATCAATGCTTTAAAATCAGTAAAAACTCTGATTTGAGAACGGGAATAACTAAAAAAGAGGGCTTGACCTTAGAAGATTTGGGCTCCCCTTTATTGGCCAATATTCCTGTTCAAAATGAAATTGATTTGATCCTTGGCAGCAATCCTTTGTTTGAAGGTTTGACTTTTGAGGACACCGTTACCCACTTTATGGACCATTATCAAAAGGACCTTAAAATTAATCAGCCTATTGGACACCATTGTAAAGGATGTGAATTTTACACAGAAACTCCAACCGATACCCATAAAAGTGGCTTCCATGAATGCTGGACTTCTCAAACACAGCTCAGGCCTTCACAGGTAACCCAACCAAAGGTCTATGACGTTTGGAACTTTAGGAGTTCGAAAAAAATTATGGAAGGAGGGACTTTGTTTATGGAAGATTTGCAGGAATCTGATGTTAATTTGAACCTCGAAGCTGGTAAAATTTCAAATAGTGAACGGCAATGGATCCAAATTGTCAAAACACAAGAGCTGAACAAAGACCCTTATTTTGAACTAGACGGTTTGAGGAAGGAAATGGCTACTTGGGTTTACCCCTTGAACTTTATCGATTTTGAAACGTCCATGGTCGCCTTGCCATTTACAAAGGGAAGACATCCTTATGAACAAACCGCTTTTCAATTTTCTCATCATTTGGTATATGAGGATGGTAGAGTAGAGCACAAAACAGAGTATTTGAATGCTCAAGTAGGTGTATTCCCAAATTTTGATTTTGTAAGGGCATTAAAAGCTGCTTTAGAAACAAATGGAGGTAGCATTTTTAGGTACCACATTCATGAAAATACTGTACTTAACCAAATCTATCTACAACTTGAGGAATCTGATGAAGCAGACAAGGAAGCTCTCCAAGGTTTTATACGGGATATTACGTATACCACAGGAAGTAATCCAAACTCATGGTGTGGGGATCGGGATATGATTGATTTGTATCAAGTAGTGAAAAACTTCTATTATGACCCAGCCACCCAAGGATCTATTTCTATCAAAGCGGTGTTACCTGCTGTTTTAAATTCCAGTGACTTTTTAAAGTCCAAATATTCACAGCCACTTTCGGATATAGAAGTGAGCAGTAAAAATTTTAGTAATGACCACGTGTTTATTACCCTTGAGAATGGGGAGGTGAAAAGTCCCTATAAAACCTTAGCTCCTTTATTTGACAACTGGACTGATGAGGATTTAGAAAACTTGGTATCCGACATGGGAATGATTGCCGATGGTGGGGCCGCTTTAACAGCCTATAGCAAGTTGCAGTTTGAAACCATGATGGATCTAGAACGTGAAGCTATTTCCAAAGGTCTCTTGAAATACTGTGAAATAGACACCCTTGCTATGGTAATGATTTATGAGTATTTTTTATCAATTTCATCTGAACCGTTTATAAATTGATCAAACTGTTCTTTAATTTTTGATTGAGAAAAGCCATAAAATGTCATTTCGTAGAGACAAAAGCTAATAATTTCCAGTTCATTGAACTCAGATAAAGATTTTGTGCTAATATTCATGCCTAAGCATTCCTGCCATGGCACAAAATCTAAAGCCCAATTTTCTTTGTCTGTTGGTTTTATACTGTAAACATCGACAAATTCCTCTTCTGGGGTACAAACTCGTTCCAATATAATGGTATCCTTACTTGGAATTGTTTTCATTTTTTGAAGTTTGGAATAAACAAATTCGTAGGCTTTTAATTTATATGTTCTATTTTCTTTTGGAAATAGTTCAATCAAAATAGGTTTGACATCTATCCATTCGTTTTTGCTTATAAGTTCTATAAGTGTCATAATTATTTATTTTGTAGTAAAGTAAATTCTTTACTCCGTCAAATTGTGTCGGACATAAATTTAATGTTAGTCCGACATGTTTTGGCGAACATATGTTTCACCTTTGTGTTAGTAAAAGTTAATGACATTTTAAAACAAATTTCACCATGAACATATTATACCTACACGGGCTTAATGGTAGTTTGAGTCCTGAAAAGCGAACTATTTTGGAAAATTATGGGACTGTATATTCGCCATCAATTGATTATGAATTGGATCCTAATAGTATTTTGAGTATAGTTGAGAAGTTTCAGGAAATAGATATTAATGTGGTTATTGGGAGTAGTATGGGAGGTTTTGCAGGATATTATATTTCCAATGCGTTACAGCGACCAGCTCTGCTGTTTAATCCTGCCATAGCTCATCGCTCGGTGCAACAATTAGTGCCTGAATTGGAACAGCAAAAGAGTAATTTCAAGCAAATGGTATTAGGAAGTGCGGATGAAGTAGTAGATCCAAGAGAAACACTTCGGTTTTTGGCGAATACAGTGGATTTGCAACCAGAATATCAGATCCATCTGCGTAATGATCTTGCACATCGGATACCTGTGGAGGTGTTTGAGGAAGAAGTGAAGGCGTTTTTTGGACAGTTGTGTTATTGAGGGGTAAAAGTGAGGAGCTAGAAACATAAAGTTGGGAGGGGAGCAAGGAGGAGAGAACAAAGAATCAAGAAGTAAGAGCCAAGATTAAAGAGGCTTTTCAGTACAATTTCTAATTAATAATGAAAAATGGTGGATTTGGCAGTGCGCAAAATGTAAGGTGGTCAAAGGTGCTTTTTTCTTTAGTGGCGGGTAATCGGGACTGAAAACCTTAGGGGTGAATTTAAATACTAGATTTTATGGTTAAGCATTTTGAAGAGCTCAGCTCTTTTGACAAAATGGAACGTTTATTTAGCTATGACTTTATTAAAGAAAGCTTTATAAAGTGTGTGGCTCCAGAGGCGGTCTTGGATAACCTTACAGTGGTTTCTGGAAAGCAATATTCAGACGGAAATGAGGATATTCCTTTGGAATATTTCCAAATTAATTCTTCCAATGTTAGTATTTTGTTTTTTCTTAATACTGATGTTCGGTTGCAACAATTGGTTGGAGAAAGAATACCGTATATTAGACAACGTAAACTTATTGCCGTGGCTCAAAATCAATTGCAACCAGATCGGTTGAATTGCGAGATTCGCTCCTTCAGCAAGATTTCTTGGAGAGTGGCAATGTTAAAGGATGGGATGTCCTTACGGAATCTGTTTCTGATTGCAATGGAAGAACTTTTGGATGATTTTCAAAATGAAGAATGAAAAACTATTTTTAGATGATGTCAGGACGGTGGATATGGTCTATGACGAGGGAATGGTAGCCAATTTTGATATTGTACGGACTTATGAGGAATTTGTTGGCTATATCATGACAAATGGCTTACCTGAGTTTATAAGTTTTGACAATGATTTAGGACTGGATGACCATGGTGAGGTTGCCCCCGATGGATTAGCTGCGGCCAAATGGTTGGTTTATGAGTCAGGGCTTGACTTAAGAAATCTTAAGTTCAAAGTTCATTCTGCAAACCCTGTGGCTGCTGAGCAAATTAGAGGACTTCTAACAAATTATATTTCCTTTTTAAACAAAATATAAAGGCAAACTGGTTTCCCAAATGTGAAGATTTATGTCTTTTGAGCTAAAAAGGGATGTTTTATAGCTCAAAATTTAGCTATATTTGAGCTATAAAGTTGTAAAATATAGCTCATGTCACGAAATATTTGGAATTGGCAGTCTAAAGAATGGCCGCATTTTAGCTATGATGAAGACGCCTTAAACGCATTGGAACTTCAGTTTTCTAAAAATATAGGCACTGTTTTAGGAGCGTTTAGGCATGTTAGTGACGACCAACGAGAACAGTTTATAATTGAAATTTTATCTAATGAAGCCCTTAAAACTTCTGAGATAGAAGGGGAGTACTTGGATAGAGATAGTATACAATCATCGATTAAGCGGAATCTTGGCTTAAGTGTGGATAAAAAGAGAGTGCCTCCTGCGGAGTTTGGTATTTCCGAAATGATGGTGGACCTCTATAGAAACTACAGTGATACACTTACACATGAATTATTATTTGATTGGCATAAAATGCTTACCAATGGCAGGCGTGATTTAATCGATATAGGTACTTATCGTACCCATGAAGATCCAATGCAAGTAGTTTCAGGAAGGCTGGATAGGCCAACGGTTCATTTTGAAGCACCACCATCTGATGAAATGCAGAAAGAAATGGGGCAATTCGTCGATTGGTTTAATCAAGTGCATACACAAGGAAATGATACGTTATTACCTCTTGCCAAAGCTGGGATTGCACATCTTTATTTTGTAAGTATCCACCCCTTTGAAGATGGGAACGGACGTATTGCACGTGCTTTGGCAGAAAAGTCTATTTCCTTGAGTATTGGACAGCCCGCCTTAATTACCCTTTCCAAAACCATTGAAGTCCATAAAAATGCCTATTATGATGCTTTGGCTAATAACAATAGAACATGCAACATTACAGATTGGCTGCTCTATTTTGGTCAAACCATTTTAGATGCCCAAGAGGATACGCTTAAGCTTATTGACTTTATCATTGAAAAGGCTAAGTTTTTTGATAGGTATTCCAAGCAAATCAATGAGCGCCAATTAAAAGTCGTCGATCGTTTGTTTGCTGCAGGTCCACAAGGTTTTTTAGGAGGTTTAAGTGCAGAAAACTACACCAGAATTGCGAAAACATCAGCCTCTACCGCCACACGTGATCTAAAGGACTTGTTGGATAAAGGCATCCTACTAAAAACTGGCTCTTTAAAAGGGACTCGGTATTGGTTAAATTTTTACGGGTAATTATACTTTCCATATTTAATTGGCGTTATCTCGAAAAGTCAATTCTTTTTAATACTTAAATCATCTCTTTTAAGGAGGCAGCGGATTAATTGGAGTATAAATTGTTCCAATTTTATGGAGTTATTGAAAAAAAGAATCTTCTTAAATGAATAGAACTTAAAATGGTAATATTTTTTCAAAATCACTTTCAATTCCTTGCTCTAAACTTGGGTCTGATATTTTGATTTGTACAATTCGTCTATCTTTTTTCCAAAGTAAGAGCCAAATGAATGATAAAGCTATTTGTACTTTAGGATCGCTGTTTAAATCTTCTTCTTTATAACCTGCGTTAATCCAATCTAATTTTAGTTTTGGCTTCTTATTTAGCTCTAAAACTGAACTGTAAAGTTTAAGTTCATCAGATATGACATTCAAATTATGCTTTTTAATTTCATTTTCGTTGAGGTCTCTTTTGTATATTCTTGGTAAATCATTTTTATTCAATACGAATAAAACATCTTTTAATAAACGATGAGTAGAGTATTTATAAAGAATATCAAAATTAGATTTTTCAAGAATTTCTTTCAGCCTATAATTAATATTAAACCCTATTATAATTATATCTTCTTTTTTAGTATCACTATTAAAGAAACTTGATAATGCGTTTAAAATATTTTCATTATGAACTAAATATCTTTCTGTTCGAGCAACTGTAAAAGAACTCGGGATATATTTGTCAATTGAATTTGATACTATTGAATTTGCAAGAACTTCATCGAAATTAAGATGAGGTATATCATCATTGACAAAGGCAGACTTCGGCATTAAATCAATTGCCCCATTTACAACTAACTTTGGGCTTTTATCATAAACAACATTTTTATCATAATTTAACAATATATCATCGTAATTAGATAAAGCCTTTTTGATTATATTAACACTATTATTTTCAAATACCTCAAGTTTTGTAGACGAGATCTCTTTTACTTCTTGAGTATAGTTAAGTTTTTCTTTAACTAATTTTTCAACTTCCAAAAGATGCTTTTCTATTTCACCTTTCTTTTCTTTAACAATAACATTCAACCCAACAGATTTTAAAAGTTTCTTGTTGATCATTATATCTTTTAAACAAATAGTAAAAAAAGGAATGTTCTGTAACAATTCATTTAACTCTTGCTTTCCCTCTGGAAGAGTTGGAAAGCCTGTATGATTCTGAAAAGTATAATATTGATGTAAAGAAAACTGTCTAATATAAAGCAAACATAAGTAAGAGCAAATCCAATATTTAACCTTATAACTAACTCCGTAATTATCTAAATTAGGAAACTTAAAATAAACTTCAATTTCTTCAATTCTTAAATTTGATCTACCACTAAACCTTATAAACCAATAAAAAATATCATCTATAGATTGAGGGAGCAAAACATAGTTAGGTGGCGATGATGATGAATAATTAAAAATATAGTTTAATGTCTCATATTTATTTTGTTGAAGAAGCAATCCTCCCAAGGTATAATTGAACTCTAAAAACCTAATTCTTTCATCTTGTTTTAATTGAATTTCTTCTTTATTTCTAGGTTCAATTTCTCCATATTCATAATCTGGATATATTGTAAAAGCGTAATTACAATACTGGTGCGCTTTTGACCAATAGGATTTAATATTCTTTTCTTTTCCTAAATTTAAAATTAAAATATCCCATAAATTTCTAAAAGTAAGTTCTGAAATCCTAACTTGGTTAAACCCTTTGCCTAATAGCCACCACCCAGAAACAGAATTGTATTCAAGACTTTTGGTCAAAAAGTTATTGTGATTTAGTGTCTCTAAATTAATTCTATACACCAAATCATATAACTCGGCAGAGTATTCGACACCTTTATTCTTTAATTCTTCAAATCCATGTTCCTTAGTACATTTTAAATTATCAATCTTATTTAGGTAATCAACTCTATCCTTATCAAATTCATCCCAATAAAAGCCAAGTAGTTCCTCTTGTAAATGCGTATCTTGATTTCTTATCGTATAAAAAGCAAAATCATTTATTCCTCTTAGCAGATATTTCTTTGTTTCAGTATCCCCATTGAAGTTCTGATATTTGTTAATAAGATATTTTAGTAATTTAACAGGATTTCCATTAAATAAAGTGACTACCCTAATCCAAGATAAAAAACAAAAAACTAAGAATGCTGTCAACAACAGTACTATTAATTCTGCTGAGTTATTAATGAAAATATTATCCCAGCCAAACCAAGGTTTAGCATTTATTATTAATAAAATAAAAGAAGTAATTGTAGTTAATAGAATATACTGAAAAATTGAAAAATTGAAGTATTTAAACTTAGGCTCTTTTGAAATCCATTCCAAACGAAAAATATTGGGTAGATAATTGGAGTTGTATTTGTCTCCAATTTTGTTTATTTCAGTTATTATTATTGGATAAGCAATACCGAAAATTGCTATATCAATACCTACACATATTTCTATTATATACTTCACTATACAACGGTTAAAAACACATCAAACAAATTATTTAAAAATCTTTTCGGATCACAAATCTGACTTAAATTTAATGGAAACTAGGTTTAAAATCATCAACCCTAATCGTTATAAATCGCGGGTAGACTTTTAGACTTATCTCTATGTACTTCTCTTTGAAGTATAAACTCAATTATTTATTTTACAAAAGGATTCTTGAGATTTGGGCCTAATTAATGAGACTCTAAAACATTATAAGGCCATGAATAATGGGAATAAACAAATGGTTTACCGCCTTCTTTGGAGGTAATCTTTGCTTTGATTTTAAATTTGGCACCTACAGGGTAATCTTCGCTTAAACTTTTCGAACAAGCCACATGTATATCTGGTTTAAAGGGTTCTTGTCCTGCAATAGGCTTTATGTGTACTTTTCCATGTAAACCAGATAGATTTTTTGGAATAAAACTTTCCACAATAATCTCAGCATATTTTTTGTCTTTATTCATACTTCTTGGTTTTCCTCGGTAATTTGAGATATAATACGCATCAAGTAATTAATTTCATTTAGTCTTTCATGATCTGTTAAATCAACTAATTGATTATTTTCGACTTCAATATTTTGATATCTCACGTACGTTAAAACAGAAAATAATTTAAATAATGCATTACGAGAGTTTAAGTTTGGGTCAGGTTGATTAGCTATCTCTAAAGCTCTTTTTACAACTGCAATCATTGGATACCATCTATTTTTATAGAGAAAGCATTGTAAATCTCCCCTATTATTAAAGGCTAAATCTCCAGTATTACATTCTCTAATTGCTTCTTCTAAATGTTCTAAAGTCATATCTATATTGTTATGTTATTCTCCTAGTAAAGCCTTTTGCATTAACATTTGATTGTTAGAATAGAAAGGAACATCTGTGTTGCCTAAAACAGAAGCAGGAACACTTGCTAATTCTGATAAATTATCCATAGGCACAATTACAGTTTTAGCTCCATTTTCTGATAACATCGTTATTTTATCTGCAAAACTAATTGCTCTTTCCACAGCTCCTCCAACTGATAGATTTCCAAGTACCGCTAAGCCTGGTTTTAAATTCTTCTTATAAATAGCGGAAATTATGGCAATGTAAACGGCTGATCCTATCCCAGTAGAGATGTTTGCCCCAAGCATGTTAGTTACCTGAATAGTTACATCAAAATTCTTTAATGAGTGTTGTTCACTAAGAATGGTTTTCTCATTAGCCTTAATATACTGGAAGGTGTTTTTAATATTTTCTTTTACCTGAGTATTGCTAACACCAGAAATGTTTAATTTTCCCGATCCAGAGGTTATTACGGCTTCAATTCTAACCAAAGCCATGTTTTCACCATCGCTGGTTGATGTATAACATACTCCTGGCTGAAGAGGTGTGTTTTCTATTAAATGAGATCCCTTTTCTTCAGGAAGCCCTACATAATGTTCTTCTTGGGTTTCTTTATCGATATATGAGAAATTAGTATCCCAAAACTCCATGCCTCCAATTCTCTTTAATTGCTCCTTAACTCTACGTCTCATCTCAATAGCAATTTCAAGGTATTCCCTAACGTCTTCCTTTGTATAATTCCCATCGGGATGCATCAATTTTATAAAGCCTGACACGGTTTTCTTAACGGGCTTTGTATCACGTTGTTTTAAATGAGCACCTAGCGTAAAAAATTCTTCAATAACATCTGTGTATGTTACTTTGCGAAATGATTTTAAACATTCTGAGAAGTAATCGGTACTAAAACCAAAATTGCTTGTAAAATTGGTCGGTGAAAATTTAATCATTTCCCAACCAGGTAAATAAAAGTGGATTCTATCTAAAAATGCGGTATCACTATTTACTTCATCAGATAAGGCGCTAAACAAATGACTTGTTTGAAGTACGGTTTCTACTGGCTGATTGATATTGCCATTTAAGATAATTGAGGCGACTCCCGTTATTTCTCCACCAGCTCCAGCCCTTGAAAAGGAACCTGATTCCATATAGTCTTTCATCAAAGGAATGGCATCTTTCTCTTTAAAAATCTTATCTGTAGACTCATCAAAACAAATTGCGTCCCATTGTCCAACGGCTCCCACTTTACCAGTGCTTCCATGGACAAAGAGTTTTGCAACAGTTCCTTGACCTCCTGAAACAAGTACTGCGTAGGGTGTAAGCTCTTTAAAAACAAATGACTTCCCTGTTGAACGCGGGCCTAATTCAATAAAGTTGAAATTTGATTCAACCATCGGAATTAATCTGGAGAGCAAAAGCATTTTAACCCGTTCAGTCATGCCTTCTGATTCAGGCTCATAACCGCAGCTGCGTAGCAATACATTCAGCCATTCCTTTTTATTAAAATGGTAACGTTTTTCTAGTAGTTTCGAATTATCAAAGGAAGATAATTGTATAGGTTTTATATCTTGAATAATAAACGGTGTCCCCTTGGTTCCGTCCTTTGAAAAGGCGTCATATTCAATATCAATAATGGCCCAAATTCCACCCATGAGCATTTTATCATGAGCACTCACCATAGCATCGGATATGACTCCGTTTTTGATGTTGCTGTTTTGTAAATGCGCCCAGTAAACATCTTTTGAGGTGTCAAGCTTAACGGAGATTTTATCTATTATCTTGTAGGTTCCCTTTTCCCTGATTCTAGATTGAATTAAGTCACTTTCTTCGGGATTAACATAATGCTCAGAAAGTACTTTTTTCACATTCGCCATCCCCTCCTTGATCTTTTCTTCGTCATCAGTTGAACAAGAGTTTGCAATAAGGTATTCAAGTACAAATACAGGTACATTTGCCCCAACTTTTACCAATCTAACAAGATCTTTTTTTACAACAAAACCTCTAAAGGTTTCTAAAAGTTTGTTATCCAAAGCGTCTAATGTTATCATATACTCATCATTTTACAGTAAACCTCCCAAATCCCTAGCAGAGCTTTTTAAAACAGAAGTTTTATCCAGTTGTTCTTTTGTTTCAACATCTAATACCTTTATTTCAATTTGCTGATGCGAATCAAATTGGTATTCCTTTTTAATCTCTTTACCTTTTTCTATGGTAATGATATCACTCCTATTAATTTCTTTGCCTCCAGCAAAAAACATTAAGATAACTTTTCTTTCCACAGCAAACAGGCTACTTGATTCTGATACACCTTTTAACTTTATGGAAAACAAATTCCCTGTAACCTCTTTAAGTTCAGATTTGTTTGAAATAACAACTTCTAATCTGTCCATTACTGTGTTGACGTTAGTCCATTTGAAATAAGGAATTAGGGTTTCTTGAGGAGAGATGCCTCCGTGGCTAAAACCATAGACACCTGGTGTTTTAAAGGGCCCAAGTCTTTTTGCAAAATAGCAATACTGAAAGTTTTTATACGGAAGTTCTTTTTCAATCAGTAAGTTGTTGTCTACTTGCTGTTTGGTTTTAGTACGAATATATCTTTCGCTTTTATCAATCTCCCCTGAGAAGGCGATTTCTATTTTATCTGAACTTTCCAAAATACCACTCAAAGTAAAACCATGATCAGTAACCAAGTATACCTGCTTATATCCATTTTGAAGCAATTGCTTTATTTTTGATGCATAAGTAGCTGCGACTTGGTCAAAATATTTTAAAGCTTTTTGTTGATAGGTTTCTCCTAGTTTATCAGGATCTTTATAACTACAAATAAGGTAAATTGCTTTATCGGTAGTTTCATTTACATTTTCTAAATCGATGAATTGGATATCTTTATCAGTATTATGTTTAGATAAATAGTCTTCCCTTTCTTTTTTCGATCCAAGTATTACTCCTGAATTTACATATAGTTGACTCATGTTGTGCTCCGTCTCCGATGGTAATCCAGCAAACAAATATTTTTTAGTCAGCTCATAATTCGATTTTCCAAAGGCTTCAATGATGTCTTGTGCAAATTCCCAAGAAACGCCATCTCCAACAATAATGGCGGTTTTATCAGAATGTTGATCCAGTATTTCCTGTATTTTTCCTGTTTGATTAGATTTATAATCATCAATATAACGGAACCATTTATCTAAATAGAGAGTAGCTAAATTTTTGTAATAAGCTTGCCATGGTTCGATTATTTCTTTTTGAGTCAAGAAAACACTATACAATTTGCGAATAGCACTATCTAATTTTGAAAAATGTTTAATATAAAAATCAACGGCTTCTTTAAATGAGCTTATCTGGTTGATGTTTTTTTCATCAAACTCAAGTAAAACTTTTACTTCCTTCCAAAACGTTATTCCCAAGCTACGTGCGGCCTTATTTTCATTTCTTTGATTTACCTTAGGGAGTACAGAGGTAATAAATGAACCATTCTGTAGCTGTGTGCCAATTTCCCTGAAACATAATTCATCAATTTGTAAAAAGGGATGAGAGGGATGAATATCAAATGGATTAGCTTTTTTGCCCGTTTTATACTTTTCAAGATAGTTATCAAAAGATGCTCTGTAGCTTAAACTATCAAGCCAAGTTTTATAAACATTTAAAAGTAGCGGGTTGATATTGTTGTTCCATAGGCCATCCAATAGGCAGTTTACAACTTCAGAAGCTAAAGTGATAGCTGGTTTTTCTATATAGGTCTGTCCAATTAATTCTGTTACTTTTTTGAAGAAAATTTTTTGTGTGGGAGTATCAAACCTATTTACAAACGATTTTGGATCATGCAAAAATGGAAGTAATTCCTTTTCCAAATCAAAAATTTCAGAAGCTCCTTTATGGCTTAAATCCATCCAGTAGGTCTGATCTTTGCCAACACTTACTTTAGCTGCTGAAATCAACTCTTCTTTTGGAATATTAATGTTAAGATTTAGATGCTGATTTACCTTTTTCTTAATGTAATGATCAAAATATTTTATTTCTACACAACCATTGGTTTCACAATATTCACGAACAAATTTTAAGTCGCTTTTGGCTGTAGTGGTATAGATTAAGAACTTTTCCCCGTTTGTTCTAGATTTTTCAATTTCATATTTTGCTTTTAGCTCTTCAATTTCATTTGCAACACCGTAAATAGAAACAGCTTCTTTTAAATTGTCTAAAAGGAAAAAAGCTTCTTTGGATTCATCTACAAATACAGCTATGGAGTGATTCTTTAGTATCTTATCTACGTCTTTTTTAAACCAATTGTCTATCATAATTAATTTTGTAAAGTAGCCTCTGGTAATTCAGTTTCTTTCTGTTTAATTAATAAAAAATCTAAGCCTAAAACTTTGTATTTGGTTTCATCACTCATAGCCCCAAAATCTTCTCCAACATAATCACATAAAAACTTTAGCATTTTTAGACCTCGATCTAAAACCTTTTCAGGAGTCCATTCAGACTCATTTGCAACAATCATAGCGCTCATGGAATCATACTTATAGCCTCGATTAAGATACCTTTCCCCCTTATTACTTTGATCTACTTTGTATAAAAAAGGGTCATTTTGAAAAGAGGAATTATCACTTTTAGATAAAGCTAAAAGGTTGCCCAAGCTATTTGCCAATTTTCTGCGTTGTTCTGGGGTGTATTCTGTAAAATGACTCCAATTATTTTGTATTCTATTATAAGCATCTTCCACTTCAATTTCCTCCTTACCTTTTTGCTCTGCATAAGCTTTCAAACTAACTGTAGCACTTTGAGGGTAAATGTGTTCAATACTATCATTTTTCACAAAATCACTCCAAGCTATGGCTGAACTTTCTGTTGAAGTTTTGTTTTTGTTCCGCAGATGTTTGTCATATTGATATAATAAATAGAACCGCCCAGACCATTTGAAGAATCCTTGTTTATGACCTAATTCAAATAGCTCATAAGTCTGGTTTGCAAACAAGTGAAACCTGTAATACCAAGAAGTATAAATTTCTATGGCTGTTTTAGTCTCATCCGCTGTTTTGTTTTTGACATAAACCTGATGAGCCAATTCATATATTTTACTATCTCCTGTATTGCCTCTTTTATCTGATAAATCGAAAAGTTTAAAACTAAACTTTTCAAGGGTTTTAATAGTTCCTACAAAATCATTTCTGTCATCTCTGGTTAAAATAGCTAATAGTATAGGCTTAAAAGAGGCTTTTAGACCAACATGATGAATACCTTGTATTGCCTTGCGTATGGTTTTATCAGATTCTTCAAAATAATTAAGGTTATGCAGCTTATTAAACCAAACAGAACACTTTTGAAGGGATTTTATGTAATCCTTAATATCCTCTCTTTTTAAACTACCATTATAAACATTATCTAGGCTAAAGTGCTCATCAAACAAAAAGTTAGCATATACATTGGCTTCATCCCTGCTATATTTATTAAAATATGCAATCCAGTGATTTTTTATAAAATCTTCATCATCTAAAGGACGTGCTTTGTTTTGCCCTAAAGACTTGTAAATGGTTATCCAAGCCTTATTAATGCTGTTTTCTAAGTTCTTTTTTTGAGCTTTATTTAGGTTGATTTCTTCAATTGAGCTACTTGTAACTTGGTATTTGTCGTTTAGATATAGTAATCTATTTTTTAATTTTTCTAGTTGCGACAACGGTTTACCTCTGTTGTTCATAGTCTCAAACACCACATATTCATCTAATTCTTCTGGAAGTATATATTCATTAAGCTTGAGCTGGGTAGTCACTCTATTAAAAAGAGATTGAACATCATTTTCTTCGTTTTGAAGATATATCGAGACCATACTCTCAAAGAAATGCTTTGCCTTTAATAAGTTCTCTGTATAAGTGCTTTCTTCGCTATCATCTTCTATTTCATCTAAAGACAAAATATGTTTTCTAAAAAACTTATCACTCGGATTGTCCTTATCATAGCCAAAAATATAGGCGTTTACCCCCTTATTAATAAAAAGATATTGCATCTCTACATCACCTTCCCGAATACCAAGGACGACCTTTTGTTTCTTAGCCTCTTTTATAATAACGCTTAATAAAATCAAAATAGAGGTAATACGTTGTTGTCCATCAACAATAGAATACTGCTTAAAGTTTGGTAGCCAATTATAATCACATGGTTTTACTTCTACTAAGGTTAGTAGTCCGGTATAGTGCCATTTACCTTCTGGAATATTAATGAGGTCATTCCATAAATCAATTAATTGACCTTTTACGTTTTTTAGTGGCTCCTTACTATCAGGATTCACTTTCTTGTTATTAGACCATGCATAACCTCTTTGATACGCTGGTATGCGTAAAATTCTATTTGTAAAGATTTCGTGTATTGAATGTAAATCCATTAACCCTGCAAATTTTTAATTCTTAATTCAATTTCCTTCTCGTCGAAACCAATCCATTTATTGTTAAGTCCCTTTTTTAATCCCGAAATAATCCATCTGCCATATCCTTTTTGTTTTGCATAATTATCTGCTAGATATTCACCATCAATACCATTTATATTAGGATTAAACACATGACCAATTTCATGTAGTAAGATTGCAATGTTTTCTTCAGGTAGCATTGCATTGAACCTATTTGCATCAATATTTATCAGTATTAGATTTCCTTGGTTATTAGCTGAAACATCACTTAATCTAATTGTTGATGAAGGAGAAACCGACCTTATGAAAATGACATTCAATTGAATAAGAGAATCAATTTCTTCATCACTTAACAAATCACAAAATGATTCAAAAGTTCCATTCGCGTATAACAGATTTACAAGACTTTGCTGTTTAAATAACTGCCAAAATTTCCTTATTTTATCTTCCATTTACCAATCTGCGTTTAAATATTTTTTTAACTGGCCTGCGTTAAGTACGTCGTAGGCGATCATTTTTTTCTTTTGTAATGGTGCTATGTTTTTACCTACGCCATCATCTAAAACAGGATTATAGCCTTCTGCCAACAACTCATCAATTTTTTGTTTAAAACTCTCTATCTCTTTGAGCTGCTTGTATATTTTATCCAACTCGTTTTGCTCGGAGGCTGATAAGGTGCTTTTAGCCCGTAAATCACTTTGACGGTTTTCTAATGAGCGTTCTCTTTGCTCTATGTAACGAGAACGAATACTTAATAGCTTATCTCTATTCCATTTGTAAATGATGATATAACAATCAAACCCTTGCTCTGGCCCACTGGTTAAATGCCAAATAAAGGGCGTCATTGGTAAGTGTCTAAATAAGTTTAAATGATTTGAAAATACATTAAAGAAACGGTTGTTTATGAAATCATTGAGTTCTCTCCCTAATACACTATCAAAAGTGGAGTATTGTGCCATAGAAAAGCCTTTTTCAATAAACTTTTCTTCAATACGATCCAGCAATACTTTTTCGCCTGCATTGGGTACTAATGGGATAATACCATCATCATCTTCCATAAGGATTTCTCGCAGTAAATCTGCCAAAAATTCCAGGGCCAAATCATTCATGCGTTGTTTTGGGACAATGTTACTTTCCTTAAACAAATACCAAACATTGATAGGGTTTATTTGGTGGTGAATACAAAACTCTTCTAAATCATTATTGCTTTGGAATAATTGTTGAAACTGATTTGTTATAGTTTCTTTAGTTAATTCATCAAACTCTTGCTCGGGTAAGCTTTCAATATAATCTTTGATATTGTCTAAAGGAAACTCTGCAATCTCATTAGTTAAATAGGATCTTTTGGCATTAGGACTTATTGGCAAACCACCAATACTCTCTCCTTTTTTTTTCAAAATCATAGCTTTGTCACTCTCGGATAATCCAAATAATTTGAAACAATGTTCATCGATAATAGCTTCATTTATGATTATCTGTGATTTTAGATTAATTTCATATGTTAAGAAAGTTTTAACTCTTCCAATTAGATCAACCTTTAAGTTATTAGAAAGGGGACTTAATTTAAATTGTAATTCAATAATGTAATTTTGATAAATAGTGTTATAGATGTTATAGTTTCTTTCACTTAGATTTTCTATATCACTTGATATGGAATCATTATTATTGAAAAGTGGAATTCTTTCAATATCACCTACCGTGATGTTTACAGTTGGATTCAAGGTATAGCTGATATAACTAACAACTTTAGAATTCAATACTCCTAAAGCATAAAAGGGAGATTCATCTTTGTCCTTAGGGAAAATTCCTAGATCCGCATCACTAAATAATACTTCAGAACTCTTGTATTTAAAAGAAGGTCCTTTAGAGCCCACTCTAGGGGTTACAATTCCTTCTCGAAAATAGAATTCGCTACCTGAAAGACTAGAATATTTTTCATTTTGTATGTTGTCTATATTATTTTCTAAATCAATACAAGTCCAAACTGCTCCATACCATTTTATGTATGGCCCACCTTTGCTAATCGGCTTATATCTATCATTAATTACTTCGTTCGTAAATCGTAAATATTTTTCATTTACTCCTGGATTTAAACCTCGAGAAACATCATAATTAAATGCGAGGGATTTTTCTCCAAATTTTTCTCTAAAGTCATCACTAATCCAATAAATAAAGGGAGAAGATTTAATAAGATTTAATTTTGATTGTTGTAAAACAAAAATTCTATCGTCAGGATTTTCATTTATTAAATTGATTAAAATTTTCTCAAACAACTCTTTCTTCTCTCGTTCTTGAACAGTATTTGAAATATAGAAATATGTCCCAATTTTATTTAGAATATTGGATTGTCCTTTACCAATAACGTAATAACAGGCATCCAAGCTTACGTTAGAGTCGAAAACATTGATTCTATCTTGCCCATGATCAATAAAAAGTTCAATAAATGAATAATTAATTATGAACTCCCTTACATGTTCAAAAGTTTTAATGAACATAAAAGTATTTGGATGGATCATCGCAACTTTCCCGTCATTATTGGTTAGCTCAAAACAACGTTTAATAAACGTAGCATAAAGGTTGGTGTGAAACCTATATGGTTTTTTATAATTTGATTCAATAAACTTCTTTAGGTCTGGCCCAAAATCACCACTATCTGTATAAGGAGGGTTGGCTGTAGCCACATCATATTTTTGGGTAATGAGCCTTAAAAAGGTAATGGCATCTTTGGTTTTATCGGTTAAAAAGGAGTTGCCTTGTTGGGAAGCATGTTGCACAACAGCGGTCTCCAAATTAGATAAAAAGGCGTTTTCAAAGCGTTTGTATTCTTCCAATTCTTGATCGCCAAAGAGGGTGATGCCTCTTTGGTCCACTAGACCATGTAGTTTTAGGCTTAGTTTTTCCTCCAATCTCACCAAGGAACCAAACTTATAGGCTTGTTGTAAGTCGGTCCAAATTTCTTCTATGATTTCTAATTGTTTGGAATCTGTAGTTCCCTTTTTAAAAATGGATGCTACGTCTTCAAAATCGGGAAGGAAAAAATCGGAGCTTACAATGTTAAACTTAAGCTTACCAATGCTTCTGCGTTTTTGTTTGGCCTTGATCCATAAGCCCAACTGTGCCAACTGTATGGCACGATCGTCTAGATCTATCCCATGCAAATTGTTTTCTATAATAAGTTGGGGGATGTCATCTTCATCATAATCGGCTCCAAAATTATCAATCTGATCTTGGTACAATCGGTAGAAAAACTCAAAGGCATATAGTAAAAAATTTCCCGATCCTGAAGCGGGATCAATAAGCTTTATCTCATGTAAAGGTTTTGTTTCTCTAATACGTGTTTGAGGCGCCTTTGCAATTTTATAATCATATTTTATATCCGAGTCTGGATACATTTCCAGATAGAGTTTCCCAAGGGAATTTTCAACTAAAAATTCTACCACCCAGCGAGGGGTATATAAACAAGCTTGAATTCTAACTTTGTCAAACTCAATCTTTTCAGATGAATCTTTTAATTCCTTTCTTTTTAATGTATTATAGCTTTCATACAACCACCCTAAAATATCATCGCTTTCCCAAATATCATCGGCAACTTGGTTATCTTCAGATACCGCATTAAATGCTTCTATGATTTCATTAAGTTCAATGACATATGGCAGTAAGGCATACGGGTAGTTTTTATGAAACAATGGGATAGATTCCCCCAATTGGTTGAACTCGTGTTTAAAGTATGCTCTAAGACCTTCCAGTTCCTCATGGCGCATATCTGGGTTTTCCTCCAACCACATTTTATGTCCAAAAGAGCGGTCGCCATGCTCTGCTTCTTTGGTCACCATGGGGGGAAACAATTGATGAGCTTCCATTACTTTAACTGCAGCCAATCGGTTAAAAAGTGTAAAGGTTAGTTCATCTAAGGCTTTTTCCCTAGCTTCTATATAGCTACCTGTTTCGCCTGAATGACTTTTTATGAGCACCTCAATTTTATTCCGTTTCGAGTGTAGGTCGGCAGGTATTTTATCAATACCTACCATTTTGGTTGGCCCAACCCCTAAGCGGGAAAATTGGTTGTTGAATGCCTTATAAATCAATAAGCGGATATGCTCTACGTGGTCGCTTAATTTCATTTGGTTAGTTGTTTACGGTTACTTCAACCTCATCATCGTCTGGCATTCCTGCCATGGCTTGTATTTGAGCTGCTAATAATTTTCGATACTCGCCTGCGGTCATGACCTTTTTAGCAATACCTAACTGCATTTTCTTTGGCTGTTTTGGCTGCCCTGGTTCGCTTGGCTTGGGTGCTTCTTTTATAAAAGACCCTTTAATGAGTTCCAGTTCAGAGGCCTTGGATGGCGCTAAGGCTATATAGTTGATAATGTCTGACAAAGAGAATTTAGAATCCTGGCATTCTATGTGATACTCCAATTTAACACTATAGATAATTTTGCCCTCGCAATAGTTCATTAGGGAGTTTAGCTTATCGATATTGTCTTTGTTAAGTTCGGCAGGATAATTATTGGCTAAATCGTCTTGGGCATTCTTTATGGCTACTTTTAAACTGTCATAAGCCGATGACATTTGTGATGCATTAGTGCTCATCAACTCGTAATAGGCATCTTTAATGCTTTGGGCAGCATTTTGGATGTCTGCAAATTTTTCCATGACATCCTTGTCCATAGCATCATGGAAAGCTGCCGAATTAGTCTCAATTTTATTGTGTTGAATACCTGCCTTTTGCAACTCATTGGTGACTGATTGTACAAAGCGTCCAAAGCCTTTAATTTTATCCAGATTTCTCTTGATAAATTTCTCAGCTTTGATGATACTCTTGATGGCTGAAACATATTCCTCTTTAGTGTTTAAGAAATCTTCCGCTTTATCAATATAATTGGCCTCTGTAGTTTTACTGGTGTATTGCTGTAAGACATCTTTTTGTTTAACTATTGATGGAAACAATTTATTGAAATCGGGCACTGTACCTTTCAGGGCATTGAGCGTCGTAATTAATTTATCGGCCAATACAGAAATGGCATCTGCAACATCAAAATCACTGGCTTTCCAAGCTAATTTTTTCTCTGTTATTTTTTCATATTCAAGGTCTAATAACGCCTGTACAATTTGATTCTTTTGGGTAGCACTTAGCGTTTTTGTGATGGATTTATAACGCGCAGTTTTAAATTTTGTACTGGAGTTAAAAACCTCGTGAGATGCTTTATCTGTATATGAAAAATACTCCGTATCATTATATTTAACAACCAATCCCCCTGCCCTAAACAGTACAGCTAGTGCTGTAGAAATAGAGCCATAAGAATACCCCCAAGGAGCCATAGATAATTCGTCTTCTAGACTTTTACCGTCAATATATCTGGTTTTTATTTTATCGGTTATTTCTTCAATCACTTTTAAATGATCACCAACAAAGTTCCCTTTGGTGTCAAAAAACTTAAACTCATCCCCAGAAAAGAAACGATGTAGTTTTTCGTCATTGGATTCATTCAGCAATTTAGGTCCTATAGCTTCAGAAAGTTGACTTGACAGTCTTTTGGTATAAATGTTTTTGATGAGCTTTCGCTGAATGTCATTTATAGACCCTTTAAAACTGTCTTTGTTTAAAAGGTTTTCATCGAAAAGATAAACCACAGAGCCATTGTAGTAGGCGGCTTCGATGAGGTTGATTAAGTCCTTTTCCCTTTCTTCTTTTATGGTTGAAAACTCCCTAATGATTTGACGTTTATTGGCATCATCATCATTGCTATATTTTTCTTCCATATAGCCATATCTCTTAACTTCCTCCAAAAGTCTATCAATTGTATTGAATTGACTATTATCGGGTACAAGTGATATTACATCCTTGGAAAATTGAGTGTCCAATTTTAAACCTTCAATGAAATCTTGTCGGTCTTCATTGATATTAAAAAGGCTGTATGCTGTTAACTTTAGATTTTTATTGCTTGAGGATATAATTTCATCGTCAAGATCTGTCAGAACATTGAAATTGTAAGAAACAGAGTCTTCATTGATTACTGAAACCTGTCTAAATTGAGATAACTTTTTTAAATACCCTACTAATTCTCTTTTCTTAATAAATAACTCAACATCAAAATCTTTCATTTCCTCCAATAGCTTACCTTCAAGATCTGAGGTGATTTTGTAATTGCTATTGGATAATAACAGAATTTTCGATTCTACCAATAAATTCAAGGCTTCCTCAACTTTTGGCTTAACATCATAATATCTAGAAATGTCGTCGAGATAAACTTTGGTTATATTTTCAACCGTTGGTGATGCCAGCTCTGACTCATTTAAAAAATGTAGCGATTTTAGCAGCAACTCTCCATCAAGATTTATAGAGCTATTTTTTAAAATACTTTTCGCGTTACTGTATTTGTTAACTAGATCTGAAGGAGGGGAAGTTTGCGCTTCGGTACATAAATCGTGAGCTGTAGTAAAACTATAGAGTTCTCTATCTCGCATTTCCTTTCTTAGTACATCAAAAGTGGTAATAATCATTCCTCTTGCTGCAATTTGTGTTGCCACAAGGGCATTTGAGCTGAAAAGGAACTTTTGTAATAAATCGAACTGGTATTTATGAAACGGGTAATACGTTGCAAATTGATCTGCCGATTCGGTTTTTGTTGGAAAAGATGACTTTAAATTGGTGGCATCACTAACAGATCCCTCGTTCTTTTTGAAGTAGTTTACAAGCTTTGAATAGGCATCTTCTTGCTTCAACAATAAACGATTTCGGATAATGACATCTACTTCTGTGGATTCTAGGTGTAACTTTGTTTTGAATCTGTCTGTTAACCTTGTTAAGTCTTTTCGGTTGACATTGACATTGTTGATAACATCATCCAATTTTTCTTGAGCTATAGCAATGGTCCATACCTTGTTGCTAATACTTGAAAGACTTTCAGCTAATCCTTCTAGATCTAACAAAGTGAACTTCTTTTGGCTTATCGCTTCGCTGGTTTCATCGAAAATAAAAACAAGGTTCTGGTTTGGGAATTTTGTCAAGTACTTTTCCAGTTCTTCTTTAAACTTGCCAGCATCAAAGTTTTGGATGGCATAGCTATAGGTGTTTTGAGTGTCCTCATATTCTGCATCAGTATAGTCCATGGCGGCATAAACTCTACGCATGGCACGAGCCACATCACGATTGGTTTTCTTTATCTCTTCCCATTCTTTCCCGAATAACGCTTTAGCCTTTTCTTTCAGAAAATCATACTTGTCATCCACAAAAAGCTCGTATTCCATATAACCATATCGGTCCTCCCGAAAACCAAGGCTCTTTAAAAAGCAGGAGAATAAAGTGAAGGCTAAACCATTGTCTGTGTTTTGTTTGGCGATATCTAGAAAAATTACCTTGCTATTGACGGAATCTAGTTTTCTAATGTCGTTTTCAATTAAACTTTGGTTGGTTACACCAGATAATCGAGGCATAAAACGATCTCGAGCAGAAGTTCCGTTTATTATCGGGTTATCTATTAAATAACCAAGCATTTTACCGAAATAGGATTTCCCTGAACCGTAGAACCCAGAAAGCCAAACACCTGTTTCTTTAATGTTACTTGTATATTGAGATACAAACTTTGATAAGTGTTTGCCAAGCCCATCGGTTATAATATATGATTCAATTTCAGACTGAATTTCATCTTGCGACTTATCTTCTAAATCAATTACATTCTTTATGTCTTCTTGAAGGTCTAGTTTTAGTATATCCTTGATGGTTGTCATAAATTAGTCTATTACTGTACATCTATATTTAGATGCGAGTTTAAAGTTTAAGAAATATAAATTTTCGTTTTCAATTTTACTTGGATACATAATTACCAAAGGATTATTTAATGTCATTACAGTTTTATGCTCCATGATATTCACGTTCTCGATACCTGTTCCATACAAGGCACCAGTTCTTGTTAATACAGGTATTTTTCCGTTTTGGTCGGCTGCTATTATTTCATTGATAATTAAATCCATTAAGTCTGTGGATTCATCATCTGACTTAAAAATAATATGAGGGGTATCTTTGAAGTCTTTATAATAGGCCTCAAAATCTTTCCAACCATCCAAATCAATAAAGTCTACAAGTAATTTTGAGATATCTATAAATTGATATTGCTGGTCCTCATTTAAAGACATGAACTTGTTGGTGTATAGTATTTCTTCATCTGGGGGATATGTAAATATAATGCTGTTTCCCCCATTGGCCTTTCTTTTAAGTTGGTGCCTGTTTTTAGCATCAAGACTTACATTTAAGTCTTCAAACTTGGCCTTATGATCTTCTAAATATGCCATCTATAATACTGTTTGAGTCAAATCCACTTTCAACCCTTAAAGTTGAACCAGTGTAATTCATTTTTAACCAATCTTTTTTGGCTATTTTTTTTAATCTTTCCAAAATGGATTCTTTGGAAATAAACATCCATTGAGAAAATTCGTGTTCAAGAAAATTTGAGCCTTCTTGATGAAGTAGCGTATACAAGTGAATTAAACAGACTATTAATTCATCGGGTATTCGAACAAAGCAGAATGTTTTTTTCTTTCTTCCTTCTAAAAGATTTAATTTTTTTAGTACCGTAAGATACTTGGAGGCTATGGTAGAAATCGTAATATCTGACCATTTGCCCTTTAACTTTTCATTTCTGCTTATCAAGTCCTTTAAATAAGCTTCTATATCGCTGGAGGGGAGTTCTGCTCTACCTTGGTAATAATATTTCAAAAAAACATTATTATTTAGCTCTCTGAACAGTTGATTGTTTATGCTAAAAACCCAAAACAAAATAATTGCCTTTGATTTTTCATCTATAGCATCCTCTTTTAATAGTTTGCTAATAAATTCATTTAAGCTTTTGTCTTCATGTACAAAGGCTGAGTTAAGAACACTTAAAAATCTTTTTCTAGACTTTTCGGTTCTTAAATTAAATTCATTATTGGCTATTAGGATTGTATCTAGGCTGTCGTTTCCATCATAAAGTAAAGGTAACGCCTTATAAATAAGGTGGTAATCGGGTATGCTGCCCACGATATTTATGTCTGTATTATAAATCACGTAATTACTTGATTTGTTAAGGGGTTATTATAAAGACAAATGGAAGGTTTTACTGTGGTTCCTAGTAAATATGATTTTTGTCTATTCCCCTTCAATATTACAAACAAATGATTGGAAATAGTAGCGATAATTAAAATAAAGATTGCTAATATTTCTATGGTATTAATTTTCATTTGTTTTGTTGAAGTGGCCTTTAAATTTAGACATCCAGCAGGCTAACCAAAGGAAAACATTATTGTGCAGAATAAAAAAAGGTTTTCCTCAATACTCGATGAATGATGTTTTTTTTAGTTAAAGTATATGTTTCTAGATCCCGCTATTTCAATGAGTGTTTTTCATGGCTCTAGGGGCTGTAAAATGTCCTTTTGTTATTGAGTTGTTTAAGGTGGAATTTTGTTTTGGGTGTTTTGAGGTCATTTATTGTGAAATAAACCGTTAAAATAGGTTTAATTTAGCGGTTTTTGTTTCTTGAGAGGTAAGAGTCTTTTTGGTCAAACAAAAATATCGGGAGGTTGAGCTCCCGATATTTTTATTTTTATACTCTTGACAACTGTCCTTACTCAAAGAATTTTAGGGCCTTTTAATATCTGTCCTGCCTTTTTTCGGATGCCTTTGTCGGCATTGATAAGCGTTGCTTTTGTCAACTTTAGATCGATATTGTTCCTTGAAACATTATTCGGATTTGCTAGCCACTCTTCCATTCTTATTTTTCCTTTAGATTGATTGATGGTTCGCAAGGTTACAGATACATTTTCTGGGCAATTAACCACTTCTGCTATTTGCTCGTTAGTTAATTGGTCTCTATAGGTCATAAATACCTCTTCTGCTGATCGGATATGTTCGTAGTCATATCTGTCTCCACCCCGCAGCGTTTCACCTGTGTAGCAATCTATATACAATGCTAAGCCATCACCACCTCGGTTTAAGGCTTCTTTTTGCATTTGAGCCTTAACTTTGGTAAAGACTAAATCAATCTCGGTGCGGTGGTAGGGGCGGTTGGGGTTTATAAGTTTTGGCTTGTTTTCCATGTAAACAACATTGTTTAGTTATTTACCACTTCAATAAAGTCAACATATTCAGTATTGAGTTTATTCAACTTTGATAGAAAATCCGAGTTTTTCTCATTTGTTTTTATGATTTCCATTTTTTGATTATTGTAATCCTCTATAAGAGTATCAATGTTATTTTTAATATAATCTTGAAACTTATCATTTAAACTACTAACGAGGTCGTTTGAAATGGTATGGAAACTATCGTTCATTTGGTTCTTTGATGCAACTACTTTTTTTAATGCTTTTTCTTCTTTGTAAGCATCTGCTATTGTTAAGCCCGCTGAAAGAAGTGAAAGTGCTGGTCCAGCAAATTTAGCTACATTTCCTACATTTTTTGTGATTTTTACCGCTTCCCAGGGTTTGAATTTGTATCCAATAAACTTACCCGCTTGATAAATAGTTTTATGGCCTGTAGAACCTGCTACTTCAGCTGATCTTGCGAAAATGTTAGAGGTATTGCTTGCTCCTGTGAATTTTGTTAATTTTGAAGCTTGATCCTTAATACTGTTAAGAATTTCTATTTTTCCATTATATGAAGAGCTTTTAAAGTTACCTCCATATTGATTGCTTGAAAATTGACTTGTTAAGTTCTTTTCGTATAATACTACTTCTTGGTCTGCTATTATGTCTGATAATTCAACTCCAAGTGATTTATTTTTTTCTGCAATTAATTCCTCAATTTTGTACATAGTGTTGGAGGATTCTTCTTTCAATATTATGTTGAATTTTTCTTGTCTTTTATTGAAATCTTCTTGTTCAATCTCTCCTATTAAACCTGAAATAGAATAGCCTTCAGACAAAATTTTATCTTTCAAGTCGCTGTACAAAAAGCTGACTTCTTTGATCAGTTCTTCTTTATGCTTAATGACTCTGTTTTCATATTTTTTTATTATTAAACCAAAATTTGGGTCGGTTTCATCAATGGATATCTTTTCTAAACTGTCCTTTAATATTCTAATAGGCGTATCGAAAGATTGTTGAATTAAGCCTTTTGTGTTAATGAATTCATTCAATGTATGGATGAATTCGGGAAAGTTGCTCATTTCAATTAAATCTTCTTCATCAAGCTCTGAGCCTTCTATAAAATCGAAAGCATCCATGAAAACAACAGGGAAATCAAAATCGTATCCTTTTTCTTTAAAAACTGTTTTTATTGATTCGGTGTAATTCTTCTGCAATTCAGAAAACTCTCCTTTCTCCATTGACATTTTATTGATAGCAATTAACATCTTGTTTTTCAAATTTTGGGTGTATGCTAGATCAATAAAGTTTTCAAATATTACATCGTCAAATAATTGGCTGGTAAGAGTGTAGACAACCAAATCCGAGGAGCTTAATTCGGCTTTCGTTGCGTGGTCATGTTTCTCAACTTTTCCTGCCAATATACCAGGGGTGTCCGTAATGACAATATTGTTCCATGCATATTCTGTGCTTTCGTCAGTCGCGACATTGGAATCAATTCTGATATTTTTATCGTTTGTTAATGCTGATATAATTGTGGATTTTCCTGCGTTGTACTGCCCTACAAAGGCTACTTTCAACTCTTTTCTATTACTGTTATTACCTAACCTGTCTTTTAACTCATTAATGGTTTCGGTTTTATCATAATTTTTGAGAATTGAAAAGGTTTTCTCCTTGAGTTCTTCAAGCTTGTTAGTTAATGTATTATATTTTAAATCTAGTTTACTTTCCATAGGTTTTATTTTTGGTTAGTTGTGGTTTGAAAATCTACTTGTATTAATTCGCTTATGGTGTTAATTGTCTTTTGATTGAATTTGTAATTAGAGGATAAGGTGATTTTATTTGAAGAAAAATCTCTTATAACTTGTAGTATAGAATTGTCTTCTTTTAAAGTTTTGAAAATATCTTTTTCAAATTTTAAGTGATTTGTGTGTTGAAGCACCCTTAATACAATTGCCTTGTTTAAATTGTCAATTTGTTTTTTCCCAGAGGATAATTCATTGCTCAATAATTTATTTATTTCTGAAGCATTGTCAATTAAATCACCCATATTGGAGTCAACAGCTTTCCTATAGTTTTTTATCATTCCATTAAGTTCTTTAGTAATGGCGTTTTTGTATTGCTTTTCTAATTGATTAATCCCTTTTAAAAGGCTTTCTTCCACTTTCTCTTGTGCTTCTTTTATTCTTCTGTCTTTGGATTTAAATAGTCTCGAAGATAACATTACAACGATTCCTAAAGCTGCAATTCCCCATCCTACAGGGTTGGAAACTAATCCGAAAAATCCTATGATTGATCCTGCTGCACCAATTAATGTTCCTGTAATTTCTGTGGCTCTTCTTGAATTAAATGTCGATGTTGTTTTTAGGTTGAAAGATATGTTGTTAAAGAATAATTGAAAATTGTCTAAACTTTCTTCTAGTCTGTTTTTGATATCACTTTGTATGCTCTCAAATTCATATTTAATCTTGTCGTCTAATACTTTTTGGTGTCCAGAGTTTTTTAATTCCGTTTTCCATCTGATTTCGGCTTCTCTTTGGTTTAGTTCGTAATTATTAATTGCGAAATCTTTAGCAAGTTTCTTTAGTTTGAATAATTGAGTATCTACTATTCCTGTGAGTCTTTTTCTGTATTTTGGGTTGCTGCTGTCAAGGAATTTTAGAAATGATTCCCTTTCCTTTTTGAGCTTTTTGATAATAGTCGTTACGGTTTCTTGTTGTTCATTGAAACTTTCGTGTATACTATTTAATCTTACGTTGCTTCCGTCGATAATGTTTTGCGATTTCCTTAAATGACCATTATCAAAAACACTTTCTTTTAAATTTGTTAAGAACTCGTCAATGTTTGATGCTGTATAGAGTAATTCCTTTGTTTCTTCATCTGATTCATTCTCTGAAATTTTAGCTGCCAACAACATTACAGGTATGACTTTATAGAAATTGTTTGAGTAATATTTGGTCATATATTCATTTATTCTATCGATATGACCTTGGATGGTTTTGTTGTCAGTTCTGTTTTTCCATTTGAGGGGATCCTTTAAAAATAGAGCGCGCCGTCTTTCGTTCTCTATATTTTCCTTAACATTTAGTAGAATTAAAACGGGTTTGTTTTTTTTCTTTATTTCCGCGAGGAAACTAAATTCTGTTTCTTGAATGGCATCATTTGTTACTACATAACAAATTAAATCAGACTCATCAACAATACTTGCAGCTATGTCTACATCAGATTGCCCGTTTGGTGCTCCAATTCCAGGGGTGTCTATAATTCTTAAATTATCCCAATTATAAACTCTGTTAAATCTGGTTGTCCTTACTTTACCTACTCCAATAGCATCATCACCTTCTTTTGTAATAATTGAATGTAGAGTGCTTTTTCCTGCTTTGGTCCTTCCTAGAAATGATATTGTAAAATAATCTACTGATCTCCTTTTTTTATTTAAGACTTCAATGTTTTCTTCCAATTGCTCTATTGCATTTTCTTCTACAATTTTTTGTAATTTATCAATGAAAACATTTAGATCTTCATCTTTTCTTTTAGCGTTCTGTAGTTTATTCACGTTGGAAGAAAGGTTGTCTAGCAGAGAGGAAATTCTGTTTGAAGATTTTTCAACAGTTTGTTCTGCCAACGTTAGGTCATAATGTGCGTATTCTGATATTTCCTTTATTTTTTTTACAAATTTGGATCCATTCAGTAAGATTTCTTTTTTCTTTTGGCTAAATGTATTTTCCTTGTGTGGAGAAAGTTTCTCCATAAAGCTATAGAAGCCTATTTTAAGGTCGTCAGACCATTTGTCTTCCTTTTCTCCGTATAACTTAATATTGTTGGCTATTTTATTTTCCAGTTGTAAAAATTCCGCCTGATCAATATGGATTTCTTGTCTGATTTTTTTAATAATCTCTTTTTCATCTTTGTCATAGTAACCATCGGAATAGATTACCTCTAAAAATAATTGGTAAGCTTCATGAATTATTTCTTTTGGTGCGTTTGCAAGCTCCTTTATTAATTTTTGAAATGGTATTTTATCTGGAGAATCCGAAAAAATGTTATTTATTTCGTTTTGTAATTCTTGCCAATTTGAATTGTAGTTATAGATTATTTGTAATTCCTTATTGTCTATTATTCTATCTTGGATAGTTATGTAAATAGAAATTAAGGTGATAACTTGTTTGAAGCTTGTGTCGTCCCTTAAAGGAGCTTCTAGTACTTGGTTGGATTCTGATCTGTTCATGTTTTAAACTAATTTGAATTCTAAGTAACCAGGACTTAAGTATCCCTCTGTTTTTAAATCTAATCCGTGAACACGTAGAAATGCCTTGTGGATTTTTTCTACTTCATCAAATGGGTTAGAAAACATGGAGCTTACCTGAATGGATAAGCCTGCATCAACGTATTCGCCTTGTACGTTAATGGCGTGTTTGGTTTTGACTTCAAAAGTCGCCATGTGTAAATTGTTTTTTGTTGGTTAATATTGATTTTGTTAGTATCCTAAGTTGTAAGGAAGTCAACAGCGGTTACAATTTAAAGTATTTTTTACTAAATATAACCCTACAAAAAGCAGTAATATCTTACTGTTTGTGAATTAGATTGTTAGTGTTGGTGGTTCGTGCGAATTTCCCAATTGAGGTGGCTTAATAAGGGGTGATATGTAGGTCCATTTTACATCTTTTATCCTATTTTAACCATTTTTTAGTTAATCATCTAAATATTTTAACAGCCCAGTTACCAAAATGGATGTGCCCACGCCAATTAATAAGGCTGTATTTTTATCGGAATTTGTGTGCTTGGCAATCGCTAGTGATGCCATTGCGGATGCAGAGACAATTTCGTTAATGGATTGTAAAGTGTTTTGAATAGAATTGTCGTTTTGAAATGTTGTTTTTAGTTCCATAAGATGTTGTTTTTGATGTTTGAGCAAACTTAAAATCTTATTTTCCCATATTTTGGGACAACTAAAAAAAGATATATATTTGAATTATGAGTACAGCAACAATAAGGCATTTAAGGATATTGAAACTGTTGGAAAACAATGAGTTTTTAACAATACCTATGGTTGAGTTTGAATATCAAAAAAAAGGGATAAAGTATGGCAAAAGTCAATTTTACAGGGATATTGATTTCCTTAGGAATAGGGGGTACTATATAAAAAATGATAATAATGGATCGTTCACATTGGATCGGGATTTGACCAAAGATTATGATTTTTTGTCGCACTATTTTAAGCATTTGGCAATAACGGCTTTATGTGAGCAGGCTGTGGAGCTGGATCCTGATTTTTTAAGGTACATTCAATTCGAGAGAAATAGTAATACAGTTTCAAACTTTTCCATATTCACTAACATATTTGAGGCTATATGCAATAAGTGCTCCATAAGTTTTTCTCATCACAGTTTTTACCATAAGGGCAAGGTGGAGGAGTATAAGTTGTCTCCCTATTTTCTAAAGGAGTATAAAAATAGGTGGTATGTTGTTGGTGAAACTAAGAAAGGGATTAGAGCTTTTGGATTGGATAGGGTAAGTCGTTTGGTAGTAAATGATGAGGTTGTGCCGTCGAAATTCGAGAGGGCTATGGAGGTGTTTGAGAATACGGTAGGCTTAAATCATAGTGAACATGATTTGGGGTTAATTCGTCTTTCCGTAGATAGTAGCCAAAGGCCTTATTTGGAGTCTTTGCCCATCCATAGTACCCAGAAAATATATGAAGATGAAAATGGGAGGTTTGAGCTAACGCTATTCGTCAAATATAACTTTGAGTTAAGGCAGGAGCTTTTAAAATATGGAAGTTATCTTAAGGTGCTGGAGCCTGAATGGATTCGGGACGATTTTAGAAATGAACTCAAAAAAACTCTAGATTTATATTGAGAACTCGAGATGTGAACTAGCTCTAACAAATGAATTATAGGTATGCAAAGGAAGATTGTTGGTTGTCGTTCATTTGCTGAAGCATTTGTTTTAGCTCGAATATGGCCCAGTTAAGTTGTGCAATGTCTTGTTTGGTAGCTGTTAAGGTCTGTGGAGCAAGTAGTTTTTTTGCGCCATATTTGGCTGCTTCCGCGGCCAGATGTCCGACTGCTGAGTTGGCTATCGCAGGAACGTTGATTTTCAGGATAAAGTTACAATATCAGCCAAAAGGCTAGAAGACTTAATTGAGAATGGTAGGGTTGAGAGAATAGCAACCATATCAAGTCCTTTTTTAAAGGATGTGATAGCTAGGTATTCAAATTATTATTCAAGACAAGGTTCTCCTGATTTTGACACCGATGAATTGTTTCATGCATTGTTTTAATTTTACATAATTGAAAAATGATTAATAAGTAATCAGTTTTTCTGTATTCAAATAATTATTCTAAAACCTCTCCAACACACTTAACACGTCTTTTTTATAGCTACGGCTGATGGACAGGGCCTTGTTTTGAACGATGATTTCGTCGTTGGTAAAGGAGGCAATGTGCTTGATGGCGATGATGTAGGAACGGTGGATGCGCAAAAACTTCTCTGAGGGCAGTTTGGCTTCAATGGCGCTAATGGTTTCGCGGGTGACGATGGTTTGGTTGCCCAGATGTATTTTAAGGTAGTCGCTATAGCTTTCAATATAGGTAATGGCTTCAAAATCTATTTTTATCATGCGTCTGTCGGCCCTAACAAACATAAAGTTGGGTGCTTCTGTTGGAGCTGATGGGCTAGGGGTGTTTTGAGTATGGGTTTCAAAATAGTTGTTGACGGCCTTTAGCAACCTATCAAAGGAAATGGGTTTTAGGAGGTAATCTACAGCCTGAAGCTCGAAGCCTTCTACGGCATAGTCCCTGTAGGCGGTTGTAAAGATGATCTTGATGTTTTTTTTGATGGACTTGGCAAAGGCAATCCCCGATATTTCTGGCATGTTGATGTCAAGAAACACCACATCTACTTCCTGTTCGCGAATGCACTGAAAGGCCTCGATGGCGCTGCTGCAACTGGCCACCACGTTTATATTGGGGATTTTGGACAGGTGGGTCTGGATGACTTCCCTTGCAATGGCTTCGTCATCTACAATGATACAGGATATGGTGTTTTGGTTGTTCACGTGCTAGTGTAACTGTAGTTGTAACTGCACCTTAAAAATATCACTTTCATTTTGGATATGCAGGGTGTAGTTGTCTTTATACAATAAATTAAGTCGCTTTTTGATGTTTTCCAGTCCGATGCCTTTTTTGGGGGAGGCATGCGCTTTTTTATGGGTGTTGTCTATGTTGAAATACAGGGTTTGGCCCTGACATTCCAAATGGATGTAAATATGGAGTTTGCCTTGGTGCAGCGCCCCGTGCTTAAAACTGTTTTCTACAAAGGGCACCAATACCATGGGGGCCATGGTGAGGGTTTCGGGGATGTTGTTGCTGGTGAACTGCAACTTCAGGGTTTCGTTGAAGCGCATTTCCTCTAAGGCAATATAGTCTTTAATGTGCTCTATTTCTTCCGTTAACAATACGAAGGGTTTGTCGGCTTGATACAGCAAATAATCCAAGAGGTTGGAGAGCTTTAGTATCATTTCTGGGGTTTCGTCGGCCTTCCTAAGGGCAAAACCGTATAGGGTGTTGAGGGTATTGAACAGAAAGTGGGGGTGGATTTGCATTTTAAGGTACTGAAGTTCCTGTTCCTTGAGCTTTAGTTGGGTTTCCAGAATTTGGGTTTGGAGCTTTTTGGTTCTTTCGGCATGTTCCAAATTGAGTTGCAGGAGTTTGTAGGCGCTTACCAAAATGACAATTAGATATACGCCAGAAGTTACCAAGATGATGTTTTTGGTAACGGGGTTCATCTCGTTGTAATTGAAGTGGGCCAGATATATCAAGCTAAAGAAAATAGAGAGCATGATGAGGTAGCCCGAAATGATGAGCGTATAGCAGCTATATAAGGCAAATTTGCCGTAGCGTTTGGGGATTAAATACTCTGGAATGAGCTTGTAAATGGACACGTAGGTGGTGGCGATGGTAATGGGCATTAAAAAAGCCGAAAACAGTAAGGTGTTGTGGAAATCTTTGCTTTGTGAGCCAAAGAAATAGGTAAAGAACAGCAGGACCAAGCACCAAAATAGGAGATGCTTAAGGCTGCGCGCCAAGGCTTTTAAAAGGATTTGTTTTGAAAGGAGGCTGCTCATTACCCTACAATGATACAACACTTTTTGGCAGGATGGTTGCTTTTGTAGACGGATGACCAATTTAGCAGGGGATTCGACCTGCGGTTATATTGCGAGCTAATTTGGTTGTTCGTCGCATTTTGGATTATCTTGTGCCTGTATGGCGTAAGTTTGGGGTGTATTCATTCAAAAAACGAACGTTATGAACCCTTTAGCAATGTATGTTTTCAGTCGCTTTTTAATTTTTGGCTCTATTGTAGACCGCTTTAATGAAGGCGGTCCGCTTATGATGTCGCTTATTTTAATCTGTTTTGTGATATCGCTGTTCTTTTTGGCGAGAGGCTTTATGGGCTTGAAAGGGCATTTGGAGCAGTCGCAAAAAATGCTGCGTTTGGCTATCGATAGCAGCCTGTTGGGCTTGGTGGTTGGCTTTTTGGGCTCCATTATTGGTTTGATAATGGCCTTTGATTCCATAGAAGCCATGGGAGATGCCGAACCTGCTATTTTTGCTGGTGGCCTAAAAGTGTCCTTGCTTACGGCTACTTTTGGCCTGTTTACCTTTGTGGTTTGCCGATTGGGGATTTTGGTGTTGAGAGGTTTGATTGCTAACCAAGAGCCTAAGGCTTAAACTGCTTGTCTTTGCTTTGTTTTAATTAGAACTCCTTTATTGTTTATGAGAATTTTTGAAATCCTCCTGTTGGCGGCAGTCACCCTATTGCCTTTTGTGAAACGTCCTTTGCTGCGCCGCATCCATGCCGATTATCTCTTATTGTTTTTATGTGTGTTGCTGGCCTTGCACTTGATTGTGGAGGGGTGGCGCTGGCAGATGGTCCCGGCCTATGTGTTGTTGGTTCTTGTGGCGTGGCGACTTAAGACGGTGGATGGTTTTGCCTCTGTAAAGTTCTCGTGGTTTCGAGGGCTTGGGTATGTTTTGTTGTGTTGGTTGTTGGTAATAGGATGGGTGCTGCCTATGGTATTGCCGGTGTTTTCTCTGCCAGAACCGAGAGGCTCCTATCGAGTTGGAACGGC
The DNA here is from genome assembly GCF_001975575.1 of Mangrovimonas sp. DI 80. NCBI lineage: Bacteria > Pseudomonadati > Bacteroidota > Flavobacteriia > Flavobacteriales > Flavobacteriaceae > Mangrovimonas > Mangrovimonas sp. DI 80. Next base: position 843,074 of record NZ_MSDT01000002.1, read on the forward strand.
TTTGATTTATGAGCAGACCGATAGGGACGAAGAAATTACTGAAGACCCTAATGATAAAAGGGAACTGTTGTATAAGATTTGGTACCCCAGTGAGGCGGCTATCACAAATATGAAAGCAGAGCCTTATGTGGACCAGGCAAGCAGGGCGGGGTTTGCTACCAAATACGGCTTGCCGCCAGCGGCCTTGGATTATTTGGATAAGGTGCAGACCTATGTGTATCCCGGGATTTCGGTGGCTTATGGACGCTTTCCTGTGTTGTTGTTTTCGCATGGGTATGGCTCGAAGGCCACAGGGTATTATGCCTTGTTGACGGAGCTGGCTAGTCAAGGTTATGTTGTTGTGAATATGAACCATACTTATGAAAGTTTGGGGGTAAGCTTTCCGGATGGGCACTCTGCTTCTTTTGACTATGATTATCAAAGAAGGATTTCGGCCAACGCCATGGCGACTATAGAACCGATTGCCAACGTCTTTAAACAAGGATTGAATTATGAGGAGCGGCATCCTATTGTTAGGGAGGCTATCAAGGATTATTTTGAAGGTGCTATTCAAGAGCGTTGGGCTGAGGACATGATGGGCACCATAGATTTATTGGAGGAATGGAATGCCAAAGGGCCACTAAAAGGAGCCTTGGATTTGAAGCGGCTTGGGGTTTTTGGGCATTCGGTAGGTGGCGGTGCGGCAGGAAAAGTAGCCATGAACGACAAGCGCATAAAGGCCGCGGCCAATTTGGATGGGATTCAGTGGGGGACCATGATAGACAGCAGTTACCATGTGCCGTATCTCTATCTTTCTGCCGATTGGCCTGCAGAGCATGAAGATATCAATGCCCATGTGTACGCACATAAGAGTCAAGATTTGTTTTATGAGTGTAAGCTTCTGCAGTCCGGACATCCCAATTTTATGGACATTCCGTTTATGGTGCCCGTGCCTGCGCTGGCTGGTACAGGGGCTATGGATCCGTATGAAGGCATGGAGATTGCCAGTAGACTAGTTACGTCTTTTTTTGATACGCATTTAAAGCAGTTGCCCGATACTGAGCCTGAAAAGCTTAGTGCTGTTCATGACCTGTTGGAACTGCGGGTTTATGAGGGAGGATTTACAAGGTGATTTTTTTGGTGGGTTCGGAATTTTGAGCTGTTAAGTAAATTCATACATTTTTACTATCTTGGTTTATTGCATGGTATAAACAAACCCAAACCTATGAAACACCTTGTATTCTTATTTGGATGGACCCTTTGTTCTGCATTTGCAGTTCAAGCGCAAAATGATTTGGATGTAGTGAAAAGGGAGATTGAAAGCCTAAGCCTAATAGAGCAACAGGCTTTTAAGGAGGGTGATTGTGAAACCGTGATGTCCCTGATGGATGCCGATATTACGTTTTATGCCAATGGCAACCCCTCGCCTCCAAAAAGTATGATTGCTACTTTCTGCGAAAAGATTCCACGTCCCTTTCCGGAGCCTTCAAGTGAGTCTCTCACGGTGTATCCTTTGACTACCGACAGTGCCTATGTTGTAAGGATTCTTGCATACGATAAGAATGAACAGGTGAAGATTAAAGAAGTGGTCACTAAAATTTGGAAGAAGTTAAATGGCAAATGGAAAATTGTGCATTTGCAATCTACGGTAAAGGAATTTCCGAAGAGTAAATAAGAGTTCAATATAGATAGAAAATTCAAGCTCCTATTCAATGTAAAATAGGAGCTTGAATGCTTAAAATTAAAAATCGTCTACCAAATTTTAACCCGCTCTTCGGGGGCTAGGTATAAAGAATCGGTAGGTTGTACGTTGAATGCTGTGTAAAACTCAGGGACATTTCTAACGATGCCATTAACACGATAATTGGCAGGAGAGTGGGGGTCTGTATTTATAAGCGTACGTAAAGCTTCATCCCTCATTTTGTTTCTCCAGGACTGTGCATAGCCAATAAACACACGTTGATTTCCAGTAAAGCCATCCAATACAGGGGCTTCTTTACCATCTAAAGAGATATGATACGCCTTAAGGGCAATGGATAGACCACCTAGATCACCAATGTTTTCGCCTAGGGTGAATTCTCCATTGACAAATACATCTGGTAGGGCTTCAAAGGTGTTGTATTGGGCCACCAAGTTTGCAGTACGCTTTTTAAACTCTTCCTTGTCTTGATCGGTCCACCAATTACGCATGACCCCATCCCCGTCGAAGGTGCTTCCCATGTCGTCAAAACCATGTCCTATTTCGTGGCCAATAACCGCACCGATGGCACCGTAGTTGACTGCATCTTCCGCTTCCATGTCAAAATAGGGAGGTTGCAAGATGGCAGCAGGAAAGACGATTTCATTAAGCGTTGGGTTGTAATAGGCGTTCACCGTTTGTGGGGTCATGTTCCATTCGGTTTTGTCTATGGGCTGCCCCAATTTGGCTAATTCCCTGTTGTATTCCATAAGGGCGGCACGATGTAAATTGCCGAAGAGATCGTCTGCTTTGATCTCGATATCATAGGTTTTCCATTTGTCTGGGTAGCCGATTTTTGGTCTGAACTTACTCAATTTATCCAAGGCCTCTTTTTTTGTGTCGGGGCTCATCCAATCCAATTCGGTAATGCTTTCTTTGTAGGCTTTGAGGAGATTGGCAACCAAGGTTTCCATTTTTTCTTTGGCCTCGGGCGAAAAATGTTTTTTCACAAACACTTTACCAACTACTTCTCCAATGGTATTGTTTACGGTTGAGACGCCTCTTCGCCATAAAGGACGTTGTTTAGGGGTGCCGTGTAATTCCCTGCTGTAAAAGGCGAAGTTTTGTTTATCCAGGGCTTCGTTCAAACGAGAGGCATTGCGATTGATAATGCCCCATTTTAAATAGGTTTTCCAAGTATCGAGACTGGTTGAGGTGATAATGTGGTCTAGGGCCTTTGTGTAATCCAGCATGAGCACTCCCAAATTTTTTTCATTTTGGATGCCGGCCTCCTCCAAATACCCAGACCAATTGAAATTGGGCATGATGTTGGCTAAAGTGTCCATGGGGAACATGTTGTATAAATTTACCAAGTCTCTGGTTTTTTCCTTTTCCATGTGTTTGGTGGCTAGTTTGGTTTCCAGGGCCATGATAGCCTCCGAAGCTTCTTTTCCATTAGGCAAGTCTGCCAGCTCAAACATTTTGGAGATATGTGCTACATATTTGGTACGGATGTCTTTGGAGCGCGGATCGTTGTTGAGGTAGTATTCTCGGTCAGGCAAGCCTAACCCTGATTGCCACGTATAGGCCGTATAAATGGTAGGGTTTTTCAAGTCTTGGTATACAAAAAGCCCTAAAGGAACGCTTATGCCAAATTTATTGGCGTAGGCAAAATAGGTGGCCAGTTCATCATAGTTGGTGATGGCGTCTACTTTATCAAATTCGCTTTGCAGCGGAGTAACGCCCAAATTGTTTCGGGTGTCCATATCCATGTAGGATTTGTAGAGGTCGCCTACTTTTTGTTCGTCAGATCCTAGAGTAAATCCATTATTTGCCGATTCTTCAATGATGGTCTTAACATTTTCTTCAGCTTCTTCATGGACAATATAACCAATGCCATAAGAGGATTTATCGGCGGGAATTTCGGTGTTTTTGATCCACTTTCCATTGACATAGGCCATAAAGTCATCCCCAGGTTTTACTGAGGTGTCCATATATTCCTTGAGGACTCCTGATTTTAGGGGCTCCGTTTCTGAAGCAGTTTCTTTGACGTCGGTTTTGCAATTGGTCATCAATAGCAGGGTGCCTAGGATTGCTATTGAAAGGTTGATTTTTGATTTCATAAGTCGCATTTTAGGTTGGACATTTTTTTTAAGAAACCAAACAATGTAGTGTTTTGTAGTTCAGGAGGTTAAATATAAGGCTATTTTTGGGATGGTAATCATCTGGGTGTTGTTAAATGGGTGAAGTTGCTTTGATTGGTTGATATGGATGAAAGGGAGACTAGGAAAAGGAGCTAAATCATGCCGCTAGATATTCCAAAGGAATATTAGCTCTTGTATGCGTGCTTGCGTTATGCTACCTTTGGAAACACACCTAATAATTGATCCTATACCCTTGAGACGACGCTTTTTTCTACTTGTTGTTGTATTGTTGTCCTTTGCCATTCATGCGCAAGGGCAAAGAACTAAATTCCGTAAAGCGATAGACTCCTTGTTTATAGACCACAATCCTGAAAACTATTCCCTTCGCTTGTTTTCCAACTATAAGGTGAAGCGTTTTAAGATTTCCAATGAAGATTTTAAGACTAGGTACGTTCCTAAAAACCGTTATGGGGTTGGGGTTGGGGTGGCCAATAGCAAGGTGTTGTTGGATCTGGCCATTAATATTAAAAATGGCAAGGAAGAGGTAACCAACCGCTTTGATGCCCAAGGTACCATCATTTTTAAAAAACGGAATTACATCAATGCTTACTTGCAGATTTATAACGGTTATAATGTAAAAAACAGTTTTGGAGAGCCTAAAGAATTTCGGTTTGATATCAAATCTAGAACGGTTGGATTCAATCATCTCTACACCTTTACGGATATTGAGTTTTCTTATTCCTTATTGAAAGCAGGATTGCCTACACGAAACAAAGATGTGTATATCACTGGTGGAATCGGTTCTTTTGTGATGTTCGATTATTTTGATTCGGATGGTTCTATTTTTCCAGAAAGTGTAGGGTTGTATTATGAAGATGTACAGGGAGTAAAGCGCTATAGCGGGCGTGCCCTGGGGTTTTTGGCAGGGGTGATGAGCGCTTTTGTACTTCCTGATAATATGATTGCCACCTGTAATTTAATGCCTGGGATTGCCCTAATGAACAATAGGGTGACTTTGGAAGACGGTAGCCGTAGTGGTTCTATGCCTATGTTGTATAAATTGGATGCTAGTGTGGCATTAAGCTATAATGTGAAGCGCTTTTACATCAACTTGATGTATGAAACGGGTATTTATGCCAATTCCTTGGATTTTGGTCATAACTATAAGTTCAACCTTTCTATGGCGAAATTGTCATTTGGTTATAAATTGAATATGTAGCGGCTTTTCTTTAGGTGGTTTGTCTTGAAATAGTTAAGGGTTTCTCAAAGTCTGGGGTTTCTTAGATAGATCAAACGTACCCTAAAACACTACTTGTCTGGCTTGCCAAACTGCCCTAAATAAAATAACTTGCCAGCTCTTAACACCAAAATTCAAAACCCTATAAGGGACTAGACCTATGAGTGCAACTAATAATAAAAAGGTATTTGTATCGGGATGTTTCGATATGCTGCATAGCGGGCATATTGCATTTTTTAAGGAAGCCGCTTCTTTTGGCGATTTGTATGTGGGCATTGGCTCGGACAGTACTATCCAAGAGTTAAAGGGGCGCCATACCATCAATTCGGAGCAGGAGCGTCTGTATATGATCAATGCCGTAAAATATGTGAAGGAAGCCTTTGTGAACTCAGGGTCTGGGATGATGGATTTTGAAAAGGATCTTAGGCAGTTGCAGCCCGATTTTTTTGTGGTGAATGAAGACGGCTTTTCGCCAGCCAAGGAAGAACTGTGCAACGAGCTGAATATAGAGCTTCATGTGTTACGCCGTACTCCCGATGCAGGTTTGCCTGAACGCTCTACCACGGCTATCCGAACCAATGGACACTGTTCCTTGCCATACCGAATTGATTTGGCGGGTACTTGGATAGACCAGCCCTACGTGTCCAAATATCACCCTGGTTGGGCCTTGACGGTATCTTTGGAACCTATTGTAGAGTATAACGAGCGCTGCGGGATGTCTACCTCTACGCGTAATGCCGCCAAAAAGATATGGCCTTATTATTTGCCTTTGGAGAAGCCTGAAAAGCTGGCGGAAATTCTGTTTAAGTTTGAAAATACGCCGGGGTCTACCCTTATTTCCGGTGCGCAGGATGCTATAGGGATTTGTATGCCCGGTTTGGTTAGGCATTATTATGACAACGCTTATTGGCCTCTTAAGTTTGAATCCATTCACGATGAAGCAACGTTGTCTTGGTTGGAAGAACACATCTATATGGTGCTGCTTTGGCCAAGGGAAAAGGATCTCGATTTGCTGAATGAGACCTACATAGACGAAACCAATGTAAAGGCCCTATCAGAGGCTGCCGATGAAGTTTGGGAGGCTATCAAACAACGCGACCTGAAGGCCTTTGCCGAAGGGTTCTTAAAATCCTTTAATGCGCAGACGACTATGTTCCCTGCCATGGTAAATGAACGGGTGAACAAGGAAATTGCCAAATACAAAGACAAAGCCCTTGCTTGGAAACTTGCCGGTGCCGGGGGCGGTGGTTACCTGATCTTGGTGTCTGAAACTCCTATAGAAGATACCATGCGTATTAATATTAGAAGAAAGGCGTCGCTTTAAGATTGCATTTCGGTTAAACACCTTTGTTGGTGCACATCCCCCTTAATCCCCCTTCAAAGGGGGAATGTGCTCTTGAAATGTTCGGTTCTTTAAAGCCTGTATAGCACATATAATTTATTGGGCAACATGTTGCGGCTCCCTTCCAAAAGCATTACAGAGTTTCCCCAAAGGTCAACAGGTTGTTGTCAGGGTCTAACAGGGCAAACTCACGCTGTCCCCAAGGTTTGGTCATCAATGGGCCGTTGGGGTGTATGGGTAAGCCCTTGGCTAGCCAGGTTTGGTAAAGCGTATCAATTTGGGTGGTGCGAATGTACACCTGCCCATAGTTGTGTGCGGGGTCCAAATCTTTAAACTCAAAGAAGTGCAAGTGTATCTGGTCCTTTTCCAACATCAGGTAGCCTTCATAGTCTTGGGCTCCAAATTCCTTAAAGCCCAGTAGGCCTATATAAAAAGCCTTGGTTACGGACTTATTCCGCATGGGCAATTTTGGGTGTATGGCGGTGAGCATAGCGTAGTTGTATTTAAAGTTCTCTGTTTAAATAAGGGTTGTAAGTTAAATTGATACTTATTCTATAATCAAACGAAAATTTATGGGAGTTACTTTTTTTAGTTTTTCTACATAATATAGTTTTCCATCATTGTTGTAAACTTGCTTTTCTATAATTAAGCCTTGGGGCATGTTTTTATGAAGTCTCCAAATGTTTAAAATAGTAGGCTCTGCTAAAAAAGGTTGCATTGGAGTGCTTGTGTCGATGACGTATATATGACATGCGAGTTTGTTTTTGTTAGCTTTTTTTGCATTAGTCATTTTAAAAATGACTCTTGAGCAGTTTTTGTTGTTGATAATAGTATCGTTTAACGTTTCAATTACATATTTTTTTGCTTTTTTTTCATAGATGTTGTCGAATGGGTTTGTGAAGTTTTTAGGTATTACTAGCGAATTTAATTTTTTGTAATTGCGATCCAAGGTTGCGAGAGCGGTTAGTTTATCTTGATCTCGAAAATATAATTGATTTCTTTTATTTGAATCGTTACGGATATCTGCATAATAGCTATTATCACTGCTGTTTATGTAGTAATTCACGTTTTTAATTGAGTCTGAACGGTTGTTTTCTATTTCGTACTCTAAACGGTAATCAAAATTATAGTTTATTGAAGTTTGGAAACTAAGGATAAGTAAAAGGATAACTGCAATTTTCATAAATAACTATCAGTTTTTTCTTCTTATAAATATATAGGTAAGACTGTGAAATTCAATAAATTTTGCATTGAAACTTATGTGATTAATTGCGATACACTTTGATTTGTGATTTCCTCAGCTTTTAATAGGTGGGCAAGTGCAGGAGGAGCGCTTACTTTCGCAAAATAGGAGTTATGGAATAGCCAAGGTTTTGCAGTTGTACAATAAGGCCGCATTGGTACATTAAGTGGCTCAGTCCAACGGCAATAAAACAATTGTTGGTTTCCAAAAGCGGGGTGATTCTTGCAAGCCATGCCCTGTTTCTATCTGTGAGGATCAAACTGTTTTGGCAAGGTGTATGGAATTGGTAATCTATATCCATTTGGCGGTACCAATCGGTTTCTTGGCAGTTATTGGGGTTTTGGGTTTTTAGTTTGGCAATTATGTTGGCCAATCGTTTTTTGTGCACTTTTTTTGGCATGCCTTCTACATCTTTGTTGATAAGGGCAATTTGGGCCTCGGTGGTTTCCAGGCCTATTAGCTTAAGCTGGAGGTTTTGGGCTTTGGTGCCAATATAGTCGTCTAGGGATAGGTGTGTGTCTGTGCTGTCTTTGGTCTGGCACACTTGCTCTTTAAAATGCCTGTTTAGAAATACATAAAGTTCCGTAGGCGTCATTTTGTGGTAGTTGGTAGGGCTGTTGGCAAAAAGGGTATTTATAAAATTGAGGTCGTCTTTGCTTAAATAGGTGCTCCATGACGTGGTGGTGCTGCGTGCATTAATGATGTCTTGAGCTTCGTGCCTAGGAAGGTTCAGATTTTCCTTGATCAGTACATTGCAGGAGGCCAAGGCTTTATTGGCTGGTGGCAGCGAATCAAAAAACGATTTGCCAAAGGCGTGGTGTGTGCCAAACAGGTAAGATACTTGTTGGCTCTTTGGGTGGGAGACCTTAAAGAGGATGGTGGCTGTGTTAAGGGAGTCTCGATTTGGTTGTACTTGCCCTAATAGGCACCACGGTAATAGCATCAAACAAACAAAAAGCTGAATAGAGAAGGGGTGTTTCATGCAGTAAACCAAGTTGTTTTAACGAAATGTGTTTTGTTGATTCCTGTGACTGACTTCTAAGATAGATAAATATATGATAGGAACCGGCATTTTGAATGGAGTCTATGGCAGTAATCTTTTAGGTTCATTGGTTTTTAAAAGGACATCCCCCTTAGTCCCCCTTCGAAGGGGGAATGTTTTTATTGTCCCCTTCGGAGGGCCATATGGGAGTTCTCTTTCTTTAACTTTTAACGGTTGAAGGTGGGTTTTTATAAGGAAGCTCGGAAAGCTTAATAGTTCCTTCGCTACCTTTTTGCTTGATTTTCAGCCTTACTTTTTCGCCTGCTTTCATGCCCCAACTTTCCTGTAAATCGGTGTTGATTTTAATGAAAGTGACACTGGTATCGGTAGTGTTTTTGGCCAGTTCCTCTTCCATCCATAAAACGGCATCCTCGTAGCCACGTTTGCCTCCCAAAAATTTGGCCCAATAGCTCACGATATAGTAATCGGTATTTTCAAATTGTTTCCTTTGTACGGGTTGGTTGTTTAAATCGTAGGTCTGTGCCAATACCGAATCAAGTGTTAGGTTTTTATCGTTACAATGCGTAAAGGTTTCAGAAGAGGTCTTCAGGAACTGCCTAAATTGTTCGCCGCTACAGGTTGATTGCCCATTGTAGCATAATAGCTCGCCTTTGGAGTTGAAAATTTGATAGCCAGAGGAGAGGCCTTTGAGCATGCTTTGAAGAATGGCTGTAGTATCTGCCACAAGGATTAAAGAGTTGGTGGTTGGGTACTCGTGTTTCTGTTGAAAGGCTTTTATGGTTTCGGTGTTTTCAACCTTTGGGTCCTTGATAAGAAGGTTTACCATAGTAGTTTTACAGGAGAACAAACAAGTGCAAAGGGCAATAAGTACGAACGATTTTTTCATTTGGGTTGGTGTTTGAATTGACGGATACTAATATATGTAATTTTCTTACAAATAAAACAGAGCTAAAATACAATGCAGTAAGCGTTTAGGCTTTCTTCAATCCTCTGTAATACCAAGCGTATGCTCCAATCACTATAAAACAAATTAAAGGGATAAGGTAGGAATAGGCCGTTCCAAAAATATCAAGAAGCCCTCCTTGTGCGGGAGTTAATACTGCGCCACCCAAGATGGCCATGATAAGGCCAGAGGAGCCTACCTTGGTTTCGTCCTCGTCCAGCCCTTCGCAGCCCATCCCGAAAATGGTAGGGAACATCAAACTCATAAAGGCCGAGATTCCAATTAGCGAGGCCACACCTATAAGGCCACCAATAAAGATCACATTCAAGGTAAGGATGGTCGCGATAATTGCAGATACCAATAACAGGCTCTCCGGACGGAAACGTTGCATAAGAGCGGTAAAGATCCAACGGAACACCCCAAAGAGAATGAGGGCCATAGTATGGTACTGCAGTGCCATTTCCTGTGTTGTGGCCAGTTCTTCAGGGATGTAAAAGTTGGTGTAGGTCCACACTGAAATTTGTGCACCCACATAGAAAAATTGGGCAATCACGGCAAAGCGATAGTTCTTCTGCTTGAATAGTTTGATAAAAGTTTGACGCATACGGACTTTCTTGTCAGGGCTAGCCTCTTTTGGCATCTTGGTAGCGGCAATTAAAATCCACACCAATACCAATACGCCTGCCACGGAGAGGTAGGGGAAAATAACAATGTTAAGTGTTTCCTGAATTTGTGAGGCCTCTATCGAAATGTTGCCTTCGGCATCTAAAGGCATTTTAGCCATAATCATGATTTGGCACATCAGTACTCCAATTACTGAACCCATAGGGTTGAAGGATTGGGCAAGGTTCAAGCGCTTTGTGGCGGTGTCTTTAGGGCCTAAACTAAGCATGTAGGGGTTAGCATTGGTCTCTAAGATGCCAAGCCCACAGGCTAAAATGTAATAGGACAGGCAAAAGAACACAAACTCCTGCAACAAAGTAGAAGGGTATAGCAAAAAGCAGCCCGCTACATATAGTCCCAGGCCTACCAATACTCCAGTTTTATAAGAGTATTTGCGTGAGATAAGCGCACCTGGTATGGCCATACAGAAATACCCAAAGTAGAAGGTAAACTGTATGAGGGAGGCTTGGAAAGTGGTAAGGTTTCCAAATACGGCCTTAAAAACTCTTACTAGGGGATCGGTTAAATTGTTGGCAATACCCCAGCCCATAAAGCAAAGGGACAATAAAATAAAGGGTAATAAATATTTGGGCGCTACAACAGGCCCGTTGGCGGTGTTATTCATGTGAGTTAGCAATCGGTAAGTTTAAAAATTGGGGTCATTTCAAGCCATTTGTCTTCGCCATTGGTGAGGCGCTGTTGGTAGGCGTCCATAAGGAGTTCCCATTCCCGTTGTCCAGGCATTTCGGCTAGTTTAGCCATTTGGGCTTCCCAGTTGAAGCCATCGGGTACGGTTACGACCATGCACATACGGGTGTTCCATCGGAAAATTTGCATGTCCTCTATGCCAATGTTGCGTAGACCCGCAACTATTTCGGGTTTTATTTTTTGTGGGGAATGCCAATGTTCATATTCGGCAATAAGTTCTGGGTCAGGTTGTAAATCCAAGGTAAAACAATAGGTCATGGATGGCGTTATAATAATTGTCCGTAGTGCTTGTGCCGATAAAGATAGTATAAAATGAAAGTCATCTACAAAAAAGTGCTTTTTGAAAGGAATGGGTGAGGAGGGTGTATATTTTTATTTTTTGAAAAGTAGAAAAGGAAAACCTCAGTAACAATGGGCTGTGAAAAGCCTAGTGGCTTATGTAAGAATAATCATATTAGATAGTCGGTGTAAACAGATGGTAGAAATTATGTTTTTAAAGCTATATTTGTAGCGCACCTCAATTAATTAGGAACAGATCAGACTACGCAAGCCAATGAATTTGTGTTTTAAACGCCTTTATGCCATCACCTTTGCCCTTGGGCTTTCGTGGGGTGTTACGGAGGCTGCTGCTCTGTATGCCCAGGCCGATGATTTGCAGCTTAAGGCCAATGAATTGGTGTATTCCAACCCTGAGGAAGCCATTAAAATTGCCGAGGTCATCATAAAAAGTCATGAGAACGATGATGAGATTCAGGCACAAATGGGACTTCTTTTGGCCAAGTGTTATTGGGTAAAAGGCGAGTATAAACAAGCTGCCGACTGGCTGTTTAAGGCGAGTGCTCAAGTGCCAAAAAACAACTACAAGGATAGGGCGGCCATAGGCGTGTTTAAGGTGAAGTTACTACATGAATTGCAATTGCAAGGTGCCATTCCTACCTATAGCGAACATACCTCCAATTGGATTGATGAGGTCGCTTCGGAAACTACTAAGGATTCTTTAGGTTTTAGGTTGCAATTGGAACAGTTGGACTTGAAAGCTGCTGATGATAGGGCAAAAGTTTTAGGGCTTTTGGACCAAATGGAACTGGAATTTGGTGACTTCCTAAAGAGTTCACCTGCAGATTACATTGATTTTTATTTGGCCAAGGAGACGGCTTTGCAGCGTGGGGCAAATTATCAGGCGGCTTTGGCCGAAGTGAATAAGGCCCTGCAATTGATAGACCAATCCAACAGTAATAATTTATACAGTAAGGCGGTGGCCTTTATGGCAATGGGAACTTTGTACCACAAACAGGGAAATTTTAGAAAAAGTGAGGAAACCTTGTTTGTAGCTTTAAAGTTTGCCGAAATTTTGGATAACCGTTCTTTGTTGAAAGAAATCAATCAAGAATTGGGGTTCAATTACCTTTCGGCGGGTCAGAACAATCAGCACAAAGTTTATAATTACGAGTTTTTGTTGTTGAACAAGGAAGTGGAAATTAAGGAGCGTGAAGCGGTAAATACTATTTACAATTTAATAGGAAAGGAAAACGAGGGAGCCGTTGCGGCAACAAAGAACAAATTCACTGAATATATCTATTTGGCTATTGGGGGCTTTTTATTGGTGATAGGTATGGGTCTATTGGTGTTTTTGAGAAGTTACTATAAAAAACGACGTTTGGGAGAAATCATTCGGTATTTGGAAATCAACCATACCAATTTGGCCAAAATTAAACCTGCCAAACGCAAAGCGGCCAAAAAGTTGGTGATTCCAGAGGACACTGAAAAGGCAATTTTATCCAAATTGAAGAAGTTCCAGAATTCCCGAAAGTTCTTGAGTAAGGACATGTCTATAGCAGTATTGGCTGGTCAGTTTGAAACCAATACCAAATACCTGTCGGAAATTATCAATAAGCACTATAACGACAACTTCAATACTTTTATCAATAAGCTGCGCATTAACTATATTATTGAGAAGTTGAAGGAAGACCCTAACTATATCAATTATAAAATAAGTGTATTGGCAGAGGAGAGTGGCTTTTCATCGCACAGTAGTTTTGCTACGGTATTCAAGTCTATTGTGGGTATGCCTCCGGCAACCTATATCAATTTGTTAAGGGAAGAGCGTAACGAAGAATTAAGCAACAACTAGGTTATGGACATCAGGAAATGGCTTTTGGGTTTTTGTATGTTGGTCCTATTTGGGATGCTACAAGGTTATGCACAGAATGCTTTAAGTGATAAGGATCTGGAAGATTTGATTGCCTTAAAGACCAATCAGATTTATGAGGACCCCGAGAGTTGTATTGAATTTGGCTTAGAAGTTTATCAGGATGAAGCAAATAAAATAAATATTAGGATCAAAGCTTTGGCTTTGGTGTCTTCAGCTTATTCTTCCAAACGCGATTATCAAAAGGCCTTGGAGTATATCTCGATGGCAAACGAATTGATGGAACAGGTAAATGATCCACTATTAGCAATTGAGATTTTATCTAGGACGGGTATTCTGTACCAACAGATGAGTATCTATGATAAGTCTATAGAGTTTTTGGACAAAACCGAAAAGGCCTGTTTGGCCTATCCTGTGAGAGATTCGGTACGAACCTTTTTGGCTAAGACTTATATTGTAAAAGGATTTATCTATAGAGAAAACTTGAGTTGTGATATTGCCTTAAACTTTTTTGACAAGGGCATCAAGGAATATGAGGCAAAGGGGCTTTTTTACGAAACGAATTTGAGCATTGCCTACTACAATAAAGGGAATTGCTATACTACTTTGTCTCAATACGAAGAAGCAAAGGAGAGTTACAGACGATCTATCACTTTAGCTAGCGCTAAAGGAGCTAATAGTTTGGTGTCTTTTGCACAAAAGGGATTGGCGGAAGTCTATTTGCGAGAAGGAAAGTATCAAGAGGCTATCGATTTATTGCAAAATGCCCTCAACCAATCCAAAGATGTTGGCGACTTAGTATTGAACCAAGGTATTTACCAGGGACTTTTTGAAAACTATTTGGCTCTGGACGATTGGGAACAATACCAAGTTTACTACAACCATTTTTTAGCGACAAAAGATGAAATTGAGCTGTCCGAAAGGAATTCCATTAGTGATGCCATCCAAGAAAATGATCGTCTTAAAGATGCTCAAATTGACGCAATCCAATCCCATTTTTCATTAAATGTAAAGGCTATTTTGGTGACTGGATTTCTACTTCTGGTAGTCATTGTTTTTATGGAAATAAAGCAAAAATCCCGAATTAAAGCCCTCAAAAGGCAGGTTGAGAAACTTCAACAAAGGAAATCTTAACAATTCCTTAAGATTGGGTTGTTTTAAGGGTATTTTGTTGTTTGTCAATTGTTTGGTTGAGGTTTTGTCCTTTCGAATTTCAGTAAATATTAAAACCTATACTTATATATATGTTATATTTATGTATAGTTTTAGAGCAGAAATACTAACTGAAATTGCAAACGATGAAAAACAAGTTACAATCTAATGTAGCAAAGACCGCTTTCTTTTTGAAAAGAGATTTTTGTGTGGATGCTGATGCGTTCACAGGAATGTCCCTTTTGAAAGGAAAGCTAAAATTCCTATTTACGATAGGAGTGTTTGTCCTTTTTTCTATGAAAGGATTTTCACAATTAGCAAATGAATCATTTGAAAGCGGTGTGCCTGCAACATGGACACTTTTAGATAATGAAGTAGGTACTACCCAATGGGGGGCAACCTCAGATGGATATTTAGACAGTAATGCGGTGTCTGTAAATCCAAGTGCCGATAATATTGGGGATGGTAGTACTGCCGAATATTATTTGGTAACACCTAGGTTTACGGTCCCTACAAATGGTGAATTACATTTCTACACTAAGCAAGGAAGTGATGTTGATTATGGTACTACTTACCAAATTAGGGTGTCCACAGCTGAAGATCTAGATATTTATGGATTTAGTACTTCTGTGAAGACTTATTCGGAAACCAATTTAAATGAAGGTTCCCAGACAGAATATGAACATAAGGTAATAGACTTGTCTACTTTGGCTAATGCAGAGGTATACTTTGCTTTTGTAGCTGTCAATAATCAGAATGGCGCTGTGCCTACGGGAGACGAGTGGTTTATTGATGATGTTGCGGTCTTGCAAGGTTGTGATGAGATCCCGGCAGCTAATATTACTATGACTAATATTACTACCAATGAAGCCGAAGTAACTTGGACGCATCCTACTGCTTCCAATTTCAATGTGGAAATTGTTCCTGATGGTGCGCTTCCAAATGGTGTTGGTGTTCCTGTGAACGGGAACTCTTATACGTTTACTGACTTGGAATCTGATGTTATTTATAATGTATATGTACAAGCAATATGTGACAATGGTACAGTAAGTGAATGGGGCGGACCTGTGAGTTTTGAAACGGTAAAATCAGGATTGTCTTGTGACAGTGCCATTGTAATCCCTTCAGACTTAACCGAACCTTATATTGTTCAGGATAACTTGAGCAATTATGGGAATCCATTTGTTGTTAATGATACGCAGGGAAGTAACTGTGTGACTGGTGCGCCAGATACTTGGAATTTCTTGAAAGGAGACAAGTTGTTTATGTCTTACTCCCCAGAAGAAGATGGCTTGGTCTCTATTTTTCAAAGTGTTCCTAAGGAACAAATAGCTAGTGAAAACTGCTATAATAAAGGGTCTTCAGTCTTGATATATGAAAGCTGTGATGATGTTGGGGTAAGCTGTATGGCGGGTGCTTATACTGCTACAGGTCAGGAGGAAACTTCTATAGAAGGTTTCTTGGCAGAAGCAGGGAAAACTTATATAATAGTGGTGTCTTCCAATTTAGATCCTGGTGCAGGAATCTGTTTTACTTTTGAAATGAGAGCCTCTTCGTGTCCTGCTCCAACAGGAATTACCTATGAGGACTTAACAGCAACTAGTGTAGCCATGTCTTGGGAGAATATTGGTGGTTTTGCCAATTCTTGGGAATATGCCGTGGTGCCGACGGGAGATCCAGTGCCTACTACAGGGATTGTATCTACATCTACAAACACAGGGAACCTAATCGATACAGGACTTGTGGCTGGTACTACTTACGATTTTTATGTAAGATCTATTTGTGATGGAACTACTACAGGAGATTGGTCTAATCCATATACCTTTACAACGCAATGTGTAACCAATACATTGCCGTTTTTTGAGGATTTTACGGGAGCTAATTCAACCACTCCGGAGCCATGTTGGTTTAGTCTTAACTTGAATAAGGATAAAGCGCAATGGGGTTACCTTACGGGATACCCGACCCTTCCAACACTTGATACTCCAGGGAATAATAATGATATCTATTCCTCGCCACGAATGAGTTTTGATGCTTTGCCTAAGCGTTTGACCTATAAACATAGAGCTACCAATGGAACGTCTACGTATTCTATTAGGTTGTCTACAACAGGAATAGGGCCTAATAATTTTACCACTGAGATTTACCCAGAAACAGCTATTACAAATAGTAATTGGGAGACTGTGGTAATTGAGTTGCCTGTAATTGTAGAGGGAGAGGTTAATATTGCTTGGGTAGTAACACCTAACCCTGCGGAAAAGGCTACTAGATTATCCATTGATGATATTTTGGTGGAGACTATTCCTCAATGTCCAAATCCTTCTGCATTGGCTGTAGGCGCTATTCAAGATACGTCTGTAGAGTTGTCTTGGACGGCTGGTGAAAGTGAAACGGAATGGGAAGTGGTAGTGCAAGCACCTGGTGCTGGTGTGCCTACATTGCCTGGAGATGTTACTCAGCCAGGGGTAATCACTGATCAAAATCCTTATACGGCAGAAGATTTATTACCGGCAACGCGTTATGAATATTATGTAAGAGCCAATTGTGGCGATAAAGGTAACAGTGAATGGGTGGGACCATTAGCGTTTACGACGACTTGTGACACCTTTGTAATACCAGTACCGTATTTTGAAACTTTTAACGATGGTGATGCTGATAGTTATAAATTCTGTTGGTCTGTTGTTAATGCCAATGGCGATAATGCTCAATGGGCAACCTTGGCAGATAAAGCGGCTATTCAAACGTCTATCTTTGCGCCTCCATCTGCTTTTGATGATTGGTTTATATCGCCTGCTATCAACGTGAATACTGGTTTTAATAAATTGGAGTTTGATTATATGGCCTTGAAGAGTGCGGCATTTTCTGGAAACAGATTTGGAATGGAAGTCTTGATTTCTACAACAGACAATAATCCTGCTAGCTTTACAGTACTGGAGCCCTATTTTGAAATCACCAATACCGCTTTTGAAACAAAAACTATTAATTTTGAATCTAGTGGAACGGTATATATTGCCTTTAGAGTACCGCCAGCATTTGATGCAGAAAATGGTTTCTCTCATTTACATTTAGATAATGTAAGTATTGAAGCGGCAGAAAGATGTCCAAGACCTTCCAATTTAGCTGTAAGTAACATTACTGGTACGTCGGCACAGGTTACTTGGAACGCTGGAGCAGGAGAATCTGTTTGGAATGTTGCTGTGCAACCTTCAGGAACTGGTTTGCCAACTAATACTGCGGAAACGGTACGTGACGAATCAACTTATACCGCTACAGATCTAGAGCCAGGAACAACCTATGAAGCCTATGTACAGGCGTCTTGTGGAGATTCCAGTAGTGGATGGTTGGGGCCAATTACCTTTACAACTTCTTGTAATGCTATAGATACCCCATTTGTAGAAACCTTTAACTCAGATTCTACAACAAGACCTTGTTGGTCTACTATTGGTAGTGGTTGGGTAACCAATAGTACAAGAGCGCCTTATGAAGGAGATCAAACAGCGGCTGTAAATTCAGCATCACGTGCTAACTCTTGGTTAGTATCACCTACCCTTAATGTAAAACCAGGACAGCGTTTGCGTTTTTTCCATAGCGTATTGTTTCAAGGGTATAATGAGGTTTTAGAAATCTATATGTCTACAACGGGAGCAGATGCCAATTCATTACTTAATGGAACACTCATGTATGATTCCGATGTGGATGGTTTTGATGAGACCTTGCATTATCAAGAAATGGTTTTGGAGGTACCTGTTTCTGCGCCAGCAGCGGTTAATTTTGGATTTTATGTTCCAAATAATAATGTTACAAACCAATCAATTTTTGTGGATTATGTAATTGTTGAGGATATTCCTAGTTGTCCACAGCCATATAACGTGACTGTTAACCCTATTATTGATGAAGGTTTTACTATAGGATGGGATACTAGTGGCACTGAGACTTCATGGGAAATTGCGGTATTGCCTTATGGTGAACCTGCGCCAACAGGTGATGTAGATCCGGCCTATTCTTATATTGCGGATTCCAATCCATTTGATGTAACAGGCTTGATCCCAGCAAGTAAGTATGAAGTGTATGTGCGTGCTATTTGTAGCGATACCGATAAGAGTGAATGGTCAATTCCTGTTGAAGTGGTTACCATGTGCGATTTAAGCAATGTTTGTGAATACAAAATTACTGTAGATAAGCATCACGAATATTTCACCACTGCCAGTATCGATTTGTACCAAAATGGGGTGATGATACAAAGGATGATGTTTTACAATGGTGACAATGCTGCCCCAGAGTATACTGTCTTTTTATGTAACGGAGTAGAATACTCATTGTTTTTTGAAACTGTTGGTTATGAACCTACCCAATATGCAGAATACGAGATAACAATAAAGGATTATCAAGGGCAAGAAGTCGCTAATATCTTAGGACCTACACCTCGTGCGTTTTTCTATACAGGAGTGGCAGCATGTGGCGATGTGAGCTGTCCGCAGCCTACAGATTTAACGGCGAATGGTGCAGCAGAATTGTCATGGACGCCTGGTGGGGATGAAACCCAATGGGAAGTGGCGCTACAGCCTTTAGACAATAATACTCTTCCACAATCTGGAACTATTGTAAATACGCCTTCTTATGTGCCAACCGCAGATGATTTTGAGTTGGATAATGTAGGGACTTATGAGTATTTTGTAAGAGCCATTTGTGGAGAAGGAGATACTAGTAATTGGTCTGGTCCTTATGACTTTGCTATAGGAGACGATGTGTCTACAGCCGTAAGCATTCCTGTTAATTCCGGAGAAGATTGTGAAGAAGCGGTAGTAGATGTTAGTTTTAGAAATGCGACCTTATCTCCAGAAGTACTGTCTTGTGGTGAGACTCCAGTATCAGATATTTGGTTTGAATTTACCGCCGAATCTAGAGTACAGGTGTTTATGATTGATGGTTTTGAAGGGAATGAAGATTTGCATCACGGTTTTACAGATACAATTGAAGCTATCCCGCATATTACCATGACCATGTACAAGGAATTGGCCGATGGCAGTTTGGAAGAAATGGGCTGTACCTATGACAACCTTTTTGTAGCGAGCTATAGTACCGAGTTGGTGGTAGGCGACAATTATAAGTTGCGATTGAGTTTAACAGCGCCTGAAATTAGTACGCGTACCTTTAAATTATGCGCTACCACACCAGAAGATTTATGTGCCATGAATGCGCCTAATTTTGGATTTGAGTCACCGGCCATACCTCGTGCCTTCTCTGCTTGGACCAACTATGATCAGGCTTTGATACCAGGTTGGAGTATGAGTAGACCAAACGGAGAAGATGGTGATATTTTTTATCAAGGTTCTATTTTTAATTGGGCTGAGATTCTGCCGGCTGAAGGTGGACAGTTTATCATATTAGATCCAGAATATGGAGAGTATGATCCAAGAGATCCTAATATTACTGGGCTTTATAGAGATTTTGATACTTCAGAAATTACACAAATGTATTACAGTTTTGCAGCAGGTAAGTCTGGAGCCAATCAAGCTAGTGAGGTACAGTTGTTTGCCGGGCCTCCAGAAGGACCGTTTGTAAATATTCGTGAAGAAATGGCTAGACCAACGGTTTGGTCAACCTATACAGGGACTTATTTTGTGCCAGAAGGACAAACCACCACACGTTTTATTTTTAGGTCTAAGAATTCAGCAGCTGGTACAACGTTGGATGCACTTAATTTCGTAGCCAATAATGGGATTAATTCTTTGCAAACCGATTTACTGGATTGTACAGACCCAAGTATTCAAATGAGTGCAGAAGGGACTGGAACCTGGATATCTGAAGAGAATCCAGGACCAGTATTGTTCTCTGATGCTAGTTCTAGAGAGGTAACCGTTAGTGGATTTACAGTGCCGGGAACTTATACCTTCATTTGGAGAACCCGTTATTGTGATGATATGATAACTGTGGAGTACGATGGTATTCCAGATTACCCAGGAGTTGAGTCGCCATTTATGTACTGTGTAGGTGCCGTTGCAGAGCAATTAAGTGCTACAATTGATGGCCCTTATAGTTTGTTATGGTATACCGATGAAGTTGGCGGTACAGGTTCTACAGAAGCACCAACGCCAGATACCTCTGTAGCAGGAACTACGTCTTACTATGTTGGCTATTTGGATGCCAATGGTTGTGAAGGACCTCGTTCTGAAATTGTGGTGGAAGTAAATGAGATTGTAGACCCGACTACAGATTTCACCTATGAGGATGTGTACTGTCCAGATAGTGGATTGGTAATGCCAGTATTGTCTGAAGAATTCACTTTGGGTGGAAGTTTCAGCTCACAAGCAGGTTTGGATATCAATGCCGAGACAGGAGAAATCAATGTGGCAGCTAGTACGCCTGGTGAGTACACCATTACGTATGAAATTGTGGAAGATGCCGATATGTGTTTGTTGGGAGGTATGAGCACTTACACTATTACCATTCTAGAGAACTTGACTTCTGAAATTTCTGAAGACTGTATCGATGCTCACATTACGTTAACGGCAGCTCCAGTGAGTGATGCTTATAACCCAGATGAGGTTGATTATGTTTGGACAGATGCTAATGGAGAAGTAGTTGGGGATAACTCAAACATATTGGACGTCACTGAATATGCAATGAGCCATATGGATGCGACGGTACCAACCCAATTCACGGTAACAGTGACTCTTGGTGGATGTAGTACCGCAGCAGGCTATACGGTTGAAAAATTCTCTTGTGGAGAGATTCCTAAAGGAATTTCACCTGATGGAAATGGTAAAAATGATTGGTTTGACCTAACAGGTTTCCAAGTTGTGAAATTGAACATCTTTAACCGTTACGGTACAGAGGTATATAATTTCAGCGGAAACTATACTAAGGAATGGGGAGGTCAATCCAAGAATGGAGAGGAGTTGCCAACAGGTACTTACTTCTATAGCATTGAATACCGTGATGGAGCTAATGAAACTGGTTGGGTATATATCAACAGAGCAAAGTAACCCTAAATAAATTCAAGCTGTCTGCCTGAAAAACGGCAGATAGCTTCCAATTATAGCATAAACTACACAGATGAAAAAATTATATGTGACTTTGGCCTTTGCACTGCTTTTTATGGTAAGTGGTAAGGCCCAACAAGATCCGCAGTACACACAGTACATGTACAATATGAACGTGATTAACCCTGCCTATGCAGGTTCTAAAGATAATTTATCTATAGGGTTGTTGTACAGATCGCAATGGGTAGATATTGATGGTGCGCCTAAAACGGCTACATTTTCTATCCACAGCCCAGTAGGTGAAAAAGTAGGGATGGGATTATCTGTTATCTCGGATAAAATCGGACCAGTTGAAGAAAACAACGTGTACGCCGATTTCTCTTATACCTTAAATTTAGGTGGAGAACACCGTTTGGCTTTTGGTATGAAAGCTGGCGCAACCTTCCAAAATATTGGATTATGGAGTGATATTGGTAATGGATACGTTGTGGATGCTACTGATGAGGCCTTTAGCCAAAATACAAGTAATACCTATTTGAACATTGGTTCAGGATTTTTCTATTACACCGATAAATATTATGTGGCCCTTTCTGTGCCCAATATGTTAAAAAGCACCCACTTGGATGTGACCAACAATGGTCAGGAATACACATTTGGTTCAGAAGAATTACATTACTTCTTAACAGGGGGGTATGTGTTTGACCTTTCAGAAAATACTAAGTTCAAGCCTTCTTTTATGTTGAAATCGGCATTCAATGCGCCAACATCTTTGGATGTCTCTGCGAATGTTTTGTTCTTTGAGCGCTTTGAATTGGGAGCCTCTTACCGTTTGGATGATTCAGTTTCAGGATTGGTAAACTTTGCCATTACTCCAAATTTAAGAGTAGGGTATGCTTACGATGCCATCACTTCCGATTTAAGTGGAGGTACTTCAGGATCGCATGAAATTATGGTATTGTTCGACTTGAACTTTGCTAAGAAGGTGTCTGTTTCACCAAGATTTTTCTAACCACAAAAAGCCATTAAAAAATGAAAAAAATATACAGTCTTTTATGTTTGCTGATGTGTGTTGCAGCAAGCTACGGACAAAACGCCCAAACCGAAAAGGCCGACCAATTGTTTGAGAGCTACCAGTATATGGATGCTATCGATGCCTATTTAAAGTTGGTTGATAATAGAAGTGCCGATACCTATGTGTACAAGCAGTTGGGGGATTGTTACTACAATGTCTTCAATACCGAGGAAGCTGCTAAATGGTATGCTATGGCAACGCAAACAACACAGGACGCCGAAACCTATTACCGTTATGCTCAGACTCTAAAATCTCAAGGGAAATATGAAGAGGCTAATAAACAAATGGATGTATTTGCCAAACTGATGCCAGAAGATCAACGCGCTATTACCCACATGAAAAATCCAAACTATGTACCACGTTTGGCTGACCAATCAAAGTTGTTTGATGTGGAAAATGTGGATATTAACAACCAAGAGCAGAGTGATTTTGGTAGTGTGCTATCTAATGACAATACCTTGTATTTTGTGAGTTCTAGAGGGAGTAACAAAAAGGATAATTGGACAGATAGACCATATTTGGACATTTACCAGTCGGTTAGAAATGAGGACGGGACCTTATCTGAACCAGAAGAATTGAAAAGCTTAAATACACCGTTCCACGATGGGCCAATTACCTTAAGTGCCGATGGGAATACCATGATTTTTGCTCGTGATGGTTTGAGTACTGGAAACTATAAAAAAGTAAAGAAGAACAACGTAAAAGTTGGGCAACAAGGTTTGTACAGTGCTACTAAGCAAGATGGTAAGTGGGGAAACATTCAAGCCTTGCCATTCAACAGTACAGAGTATTCTGTAAGTCACCCTAGTTTAAGCGCTGATGGACAAACGTTATACTTCGCTTCTAACATGCCAGGTGGTTTTGGAGATACCGATATTTGGAAAGTAAGTGTAAATGGAGGTGTTTATGGTACTCCTGAAAACTTGGGAGCTAATGTTAACACTGCTGGTAAAGAAGGGTTCCCTTTCATCAGTGAAGACCATATTTTATACTTTGCATCTACAGGAAAACAAGGTTTGGGAGGTTTCGACATTTTTAAGGTAGACTTGAGCAAAAATGAAGATGCCATTAACTTGGGAAAGCCTGTAAATACTAAAAGCGATGATTTCTCTTTTAGTGTAAATACTAAGTATAATGTTGGCTATTTTTCTTCAAATAGAACAGGTGTAGACAATATTTATAAGGCTATTCCTGTTTGTATTGCTGAGGCTGTGGCCTTGGTGAAGGACGCTATTTCTGGCTCAGTATTGACAAATGCTTCAGTATCAATTTTGGACAGCCAAAATAACGTTATTGCGACAAAAGATAACGATGCTAGTGGTACAGCTGCTTTTAAAGTAGAATGTGAAACGGCTTACTATTTTAATGTGTCAAGACAAGGCTACAAAACAGCGAGTGCTCAAGTCTCACCAAGCAAAGGAGGGACTACCAACGTAACCGTAGTTTTGGAGCCAGAGCATGAATTGATTACAGAAACAGAGGTGAAGTTGAACAATATTTATTTTGAATTCGACAAGAGCAACATTACTCAACAAGGCGCCTTTGAATTGGATCGATTAGTGGCCGTTATGAAGGAATATCCAGAAATGGAAATCTTGGTGCGTTCACATACCGATACCAAAGGGAATCACGAGTACAACCAAAAACTATCTGAAAGACGTGCGCAAGCAACGGTGCAATATCTAATTTCTAAAGGCATTGCTAAGGATCGACTTTCGGCTAAGGGAATGGGAAGTTCAGAACCAAAAATAGACTGTAAGTCTAAGTGTACAAAAGAAGAGGATGCACAAAATAGACGCTCAGAATTCCTGATCGTTAAAAAGTAATTTCATTTTTTTATATACATTTGCCGACCAGCCAAAAACTTAAAAATAACTGTAAACAGCTAATAGTCAATTTGCAATTTTGAGATTGCAGGTTGACTATTGGAGTTTTAAATTATGTAATGAAGAAAGTTAATATGAGGAAATTTTTAATGTTTGGCCTTTTTATAATGTTCCTGTTCAGGCTTAGTGCACAAACAAATGTTGATGGATTGCCTAGTGATTGTGTAAACGCCATAACAATTTGCGGGAATGGAACTTTCAATTCCAATGCTGATGGCTATGGAGCTGAATGGGATTTGTATGGTTGTGGAAACCTTGAGCACAATTCTGTATGGTTAAAGTTTGATATTGTACAAGACGGAAACTTGGGGTTTATATTGACTCCAGATAATCCCTCTATTGATGAGGATTTTGATTTTTGGCTTTTTGGGCCAAATGTAAGCTGTGAGGAGATAAAAAGTAAAGACGCACAAGGTCAGGCAAATATTGATCCCCTACGTTGTTCTATGACCAATCCCGGTGAGTTGAACTTGACGTCTAACCTAACAGGAATGAATTCTACTTCTTTAGCAACACATTCCCCACCGAGCTCTGGAAATGGTTGGGTACGTGAGATAGGGGTTCAACCTGGTGAAAGTTATTATTTGATCATAGACCGTCCTTATGATGGGGGTGGGTTTTCAATAGAGTGGACAGGTACTGCTACAAGGGGTACTGGAGCATTTCCAGAATCGCCAGTAGCTAATGATATTGAAGATCAAGTTAACTGTTCTAATAATGGAACCGCTTTTTTTGATTTAGGACAAGTAGTAAGTGATATCAATTCTGATCCAAATAATACTGTTACATTTTATCACAGTTTGTCTGATGCTACTGATAGCATTAATGAAGTTCCTTCAGACCAATTATACTTTTCTACAGCGGCTACCACACAAATATATGCTAAGGTGACCAATGCATCAGGCTGTTATGATGTAACAGAATTCAATTTGTTGATATTACCACGCCCTGAGGCTAGTGTAGAAGTGAATAGTTTAGAAATCTGTTATGGAGAGGAGTCCATATTTAATTTTACGGGATCTCCAAATGCCATTGTAGCCTATAGTATAAATGGGGCGAAACCTCCTTATGAGGAAATTTTGTTGGACGAAACCGGTTCTGCAACTTTGAATATGACATTTACTGAGGATACAACTATAGATATGAAGTACGTTACATTTGCAGAAAGTAATGGCTGTACTAGATCTATTGCCGAAACAATCGAAATCAAGGTAAATCCAAATACAATCCCTACAGTTAATACTAATTCTCCAATATGTGAGGGAGAAATGGGGGAAATGACTTTTACTGGGGAAGCCAATGCAACCATAGTATATCATATAGGAAGTGGAGCTTCTGAAACCATAACCCTTGATGCTACTGGGAATTTCAATTTGCAATTTCCAGATTTAATGACTACAACAGAAGTTACTCTAGAATCTGTAACCAGTGCAATCTCTCCATTTTGTTCGTTGGACCTCGATAATGTGGTCGCTATTGAGGTAATGACCATACTAGAATTGGAAGATGAGTATCTAGTCTCCGAATGTGATACCGATGGAGATGGGGAATATACGTTTAACTTGTTGGATTATGAATCTGAAATTTTGGCCAATGCCGATAATCCATCTGATTATGTCGTGACTTATCATTTTACAGAGCAAGACGCTTTGGACAATACGGGAGTAATTCCTAACCCAAATGCCTTTACAGCAACGCCTAATCCCCAAACAGTAGTGGGAATAAGAGTGTCTACGGCAGGTTCGGCATGTGTAAATACGGCCGCCTTAGTTTTGGAAATAACCGTATTACCAGATCCTAGTACAACGGTTTTGTCGCCTATAGTACTATGTGATGAACAAACTCCTAATGACAGTCAAGAGCCTTTCGATTTAACACAATATGAAACTACCATTGCAAATGGGATTGCCAACTTAACCTTCTCCTATCATACTAGTCTAGCTGATGCCGAGTCTGGAGATAATGCTATTCCTAACGTTAGTAACTTTGTGTCTGGTTCGTCTACTGTATATGTGAGGGTAACTAGTGCTAATGCAGGAACAACAGAGTGTTATGCTGTATTCAGTTTTGATTTGGAAGTACAACCAATACCAACCATTGCAGAAGGTAGCATGACGGTTTGTAGTCCTGATGTAAGCGGATACTATGATTTTGATTTAGTGGCTGAAATTGATACTATATTGGGAACTGGTCAAAATTCATCGAATTTTACAGTAACTTTCTATGAAGATGCAACTGGGAACAATCAAATTACGGTAAACCCATATACGAACACTACAGAGTTCAATCAAACTATTTATGTGGAAATTGTTGCTAATGAAACTGGATGTTCTGAAATTTTTCCATATCAATTGAATGTGGAGGCCGCAGCTGTTGCCAACATGCCAGAGCCGATGATTGTTTGTGATTACGATGGAGAAAATGATGGGTATTCGACCTTTGATTTAACAAGTTTAAATGCAGAAGTTCTTAATGGTCAAAATCCTACTGATTTTTCTGTGAGTTATTACCTTTCTGCCGAGGATGCTGAAAATGGAGATAACCCTATTGAAGATCCTGCCGCTTACATAAATACCGTAGCTTATGGAGAAACTATTTATATAAGAGTTGAGAACAATAACATTCCTGACGAGTGTTATGATACTACTTCTTTTGAATATACCGTAGCACCTTTATTGAATCCTGAAATTTATTCTCAAGACGGAAATAATACGATTTGTGTGGATTATGAAACAGGAGAGGTATTGAATTCTGTGACCTTGGAAAGTGATTTACAAGACCCTAATTATGCTTATACATGGTATTTGAATGGAACTGTAATTGTAGGGGCTACTCAGGCAACTTATACAGTAGATACGGCGTCACCTGGGCAATATACTTTATCTATAGAGGAAATTGAATCAGAAACCAATTGTACTTCGGAACTCAGTCAAGAATTTGAAGTATTCCAATCCAGTCAAGCAGTATTGGTGAATGTGAGCCAATCAGGAGCATTCTCGTCCAGTCCAAGTATTATAGTGAAAGTAGAAGGGTATGGAGACTATTGGTTCCAGTTGGATGATGGGCCTATTGTGGATAATGGTGGGGTATTTACCAATGTAAGTGGTGGTTTGCATACGGTTTACGTATACGATATGAAAACAGAAACCTCTTGTGACCCATTGGTAATTGAGAATATTAGAATTATTGATTATCCTAAGATGTTTACGCCTAACAATGATGGGAACAATGATGTTTGGAATATTTTTGCATTAGATGACCATCCTGAGGCCGAAATTCTAATTTATGACCGCTATGGAAAGGTGTTGGCTCAAATTAAGCCTTCTGGAGCCGCATGGGATGGAACATTTAATGGAAAACCGTTGCCGTCCACAGATTATTGGTTTGTGTTGACCTATGAGGAATTGGGAGTGCCAAAGCAATTCCAAGCGCACTTCTCAATTAAAAGATAAATTATTATTTATTAAGGGAATAATAAGAAAAGCACTTATACTAAAGTATAGGTGCTTTTTTATTTGATAAGTTGGATAAAGTGTTCCAAACTAGGGTTCATATTACTAGGGTCCCAAATCATGGACAAAACAGTGCGTTGTGGAATCTTTGAAAGTTCAATAAACTTCACGCCTGGGTCATGGCCCACTTGAAGGGATTTAGGAACAATGGAAACCCCAAATCGATTCTTGATAAGCGAATAAATGGAATCGGCGTGGATGGTATTATGGGACACGATGGGACTAAAACCACTGTCGTCAAAAATTTGCATCACCTTTTCGTAATAGGATGTGCTATACTTGGGATCGAAAAGAATAAAGGATTCATTCTTCAATTGGGTCAGGCTTTTAAAATTGCTGTTGTCCAATGGGTGATCCTTCGGAAGTACCAAACAAAAGGGTTCCTTTAAAATCTGTTTAATAGAAAGTCCTCTAGGTACGCGTTCCAATCTTACAAAGCCAATGTCAATATCATGGGCAATAAGACTGTCTATTTGACTTTGGTTGTCCATTTCCTTAAGGCTAAAGATCACATTGGGGTGTTCTTCTTCAAAAGCCAAAAGCAATCTGGGAATAAGCTCCTGCATCGCCGAGCCTACATAACCAAAATTCAGGCGGCCTTGCTTGCCGTCCTGCAAGAGTTTGGCATGTTCAAAAATGCCATCTAGTCGGGATAAATTTCTACTGATTTCAGCATGAAGATAGGCGCCAGCCTTGGTAAGTTTTACATCTCGGTTATGACGCTCAAAAAGCGTGATGCCCAACAATTCTTCCAACTGTTTGATTTGCCTGCTTAAGCCTGGTTGGGAGATAAATAGCTTATCGGCCGCTTTTCTAAAGTGCAATTCTTCGGCGACAGCCAAAAAATAATGCAGGTGACGCAATTCTATTTGATTACTTACAGGCATCAATGAGTGATGTAAATGATATTATTTGCTATCAAAAATAGCGATAACTTTGTAAAAACTAATAGAAAACGAGAGAGAATGATGTTTAAATATGGTATAAATAAGCTTACGGTTGATACCGTAATGGCCCTTGCAGAAGGAACTTTGAAAGGGATTGTGACGGAAGAGGCCAAGGCTAAAGTAGATGCTTGCAGACAGAAAGTGGAAATTATGGCCAATTCCGATAAGGCCGTGTACGGAATCAATACAGGATTTGGACCCTTGTGCGATGTACAGATTACCCCTGAAGAAACCAGTAAATTACAGGAGAACTTGGTCATTACCCATGCCGTTGGTGTAGGAAACCCGATTGATAAGGAATTATCCAAAATCATGATGATCTGTAAGGTGCAGGCCTTATGTCAAGGATTTTCAGGGGTGAGAATGGAAGTGATCGACCGATTGTTGTACTGTATTGAAAATAATTTGTTGCCAGTAGTTCCTGAACAAGGTTCGGTAGGAGCATCGGGTGATTTGGCGCCTTTATCGCATTTATTTTTGCCGTTGTTGGGCGAAGGTGAGTTTTGGGTGGGCGATGTCATTAAACCTGCCGCAGAGGTCTTAAAAGCGCATAATTTGGAGCCTATCCAATTACAGGCTAAAGAAGGTTTGGGATTGATCAATGGAACCCAGTTCATTTTGGCGCATGCCATCAAAGGGCTTAAAAAAATGGCATATCTTTTGGACTTGGCCGATGTGGCCGGAGCCATGAGTATTGAGGGCTACCAAGGAAGTGCTTCGCCATTTAAGGAAGCGCTGCATACCATTAGACCGTTTCAAGGAAATCTAAAAGTAGCCGAGCGCATGCGCCGACTATTTAAGGATTCCCAAAATATCAAATCGCATTTGGATTGTGCCCGCGTGCAGGATCCTTATTCCATGCGTTGTATTCCGCAGGTGCACGGGGCTTCAAGAAATGCTTTCTATCATTTAAATGAATTGGCAGAAATTGAGATGAACTCGGTAACCGATAATCCAATTGTGTTGAGTGAAACCGAAGCCATTTCAGGTGGAAATTTCCACGGGCAACCCTTGGCAATGGCCTTGGATTATGCTTCGATAGCAGCTTCGGAATTAGGAAATATCGCCGATAGAAGATGTTATTTATTGTTGGAAGGGAAGTTTGGATTACCTCGTTTGTTAACCGAATCCGGAGGTTTGAATTCTGGATTTATGATTCCTCAATACACCACAGCGGCTTTGGTAACGGAAAACAAATCATTGTGTTTCCCTCCTTCCGCAGACAGTGTGCCAACGTCTTTAGGACAGGAAGACCACGTGTCTATGGGGAGTATCTCTGGGCGTAAGTTCAACCAAATTTTGGGGAATATTGAAAAGATTTTGGCCATCGAATTGATGTATGCAGCCCAAGCTTTGGAATTTAGACGTCCAAATACCTTTTCCGATATTGTGGAAGAAAACTTTAAGTTGATCAGAAGTAAAGTGGCGAAGTTGGAAGATGACCGTGTGTTGAAGGACGATATTTATGCCATCATTCAATTTGTAAAAGAACAAGCCATTAGGGTGCAGTAAAACAAAAAGCGATATGACATTTCAAGAACAGATATTACAAGGAATCCCAACGGAGTTACCGACAAAAAAGTCCTATCCAGAAGGCATTAATAGAGCTCCAAAACGAAAGGATATACTATCAAAAGAAGATAAGCAATTAGCCGTTAGAAATGCACTAAGGTATTTCCCAGAAGCTTGGCATGCTACCTTGGCGCCTGAATTTGCCGAGGAATTGAAAGAATACGGACGCATTTATATGTACCGCTTCAAACCGGATTACGATTTGTATGCGCGACCTATTTCGGAGTATCCGGCACAATGTTCACAGGCGGCAGCTATCCAGTTGATGATTCAAAATAATTTGGATCCCGCCGTAGCGCAGCACCCTGAGGAATTGATTACCTATGGAGGAAACGGTGCCGTGTTCCAAAACTGGGCGCAGTACTTGTTGACCATGAAATATTTGGCCACTATGACAGAGGAGCAGACTTTGCATATGTACTCTGGCCACCCCATGGGATTGTTCCCATCGTCTAAAGCAGCGCCCCGAGTGGTGGTAACCAACGGGATGATGATTCCAAACTATTCGCAACCGGACGATTGGGAAAAGTTCAATGCCTTGGGAGTTACCCAATATGGTCAGATGACTGCGGGATCTTTTATGTATATCGGTCCGCAGGGAATTGTACACGGAACCACAATTACCGTGATGAACGCTTTCAGAAAAATATTGAAGAAAGAAGAGTCTTCCGCTGGAAAAATATTTTTAACTGCCGGTTTGGGTGGTATGAGTGGTGCGCAGCCTAAGGCAGGAAATATTGCCGGTTGTATCACGGTGTGTGCCGAAGTGAATCCAAAAGCGGCCACCAAACGTCACCAACAGGGTTGGGTAGATGAGTTGATAGACTCTATGGAGGCTTTGATTACTCGTGTGAAAAAAGCGCAAGAGGCCAACGAAGTGGTTTCCATTGCCTACATTGGAAACATTGTGGAGGTCTGGGAGCGTTTTGATGAAGAAAATATCTTTATCCATGTAGGGTCAGATCAAACCTCTTTGCACATTCCGTGGACGGGTGGTTACTACCCTGTAGATGTGAGTTATGAGGAATCCAATCGCTTGATTCGTGAGGAGCCGGAAGTGTTTAAGGAAAAGGTTCAGGAAAGTTTGCGTCGTCATGCCGCGGCTATCAACAAACATACAGCCAAAGGCACGTATTTCTTCGATTATGGAAATGCCTTTCTATTGGAAGCCTCTCGTGCAGGCGCCGATGTGATGGCCGAAAATCAAATCGATTTTAGATATCCTTCCTATGTTCAGGATATTTTGGGCCCAATGTGTTTCGACTATGGTTTTGGACCCTTCCGTTGGGTGTGTACGTCTGGAAAACCTGAGGATTTGGATGCTACGGACCAAATTGCCATGGAAGTGCTGCAGCAAATTATGGAAGTATCTCCAGAGGAAATCCAATTGCAAATGCAGGACAACATCACTTGGATTAAAAATGCAAAGCAGAACAAAATGGTGGTGGGCTCACAAGCCAGAATTCTATATGCCGATGCCGAAGGGCGTGCCAAAATAGCCGAAGCCTTTAATAATGCCATTGCAGAAGGAAAAATTGGCCCTGTAGTATTAGGACGCGATCACCACGATGTGAGTGGTACCGATTCTCCATATCGCGAAACTTCCAACATTTATGACGGCAGTAAGTTCACCGCTGATATGGCCATTCAAAACGTGATAGGAGACAGTTTTAGAGGCGCTACCTGGGTGTCTATCCACAATGGTGGTGGTGTTGGCTGGGGAGAAGTGATCAACGGTGGTTTTGGAATGCTGTTGGACGGCACCAAAGAAGCCGAAGCACGCCTCAAAAGCATGTTGTTCTACGATGTCAATAACGGTATTGCCAGACGTAGTTGGGCCAGAAACAAAGAAGCCAGATTTGCCATTGAACGCGAAATGCAGCGTACACCAAGCCTAAAGGTGACCTTGCCTCATTTGGTGGCGGAGAATGTGTTGACGGATTTGTTTTAAGTGAGATATAAGTAGAGAGTATTGAGTAATAAGAAAACAGCCTTCCAATTTTGGAGGGCTTTTTTGTTTTCTCGGGAATGTTTTTGCAATGTAAAAGGCTATCTTAGTCAAGAGTCGTCTGTGCAAGTGATACTTTTGGATGACTACAGCATTCTTAAAAATGGATAAATGAGGATTTATTGAATGAGCAAAAAATATTAAATTTAAAAAGTCTACTAAACTATATTTATATTCATGAAGTCCAAATTAGTTTGAAAACATATATTCCGCATTCAGTTATAATACATGATAAATTATGATTTATTTTTTTAATAAGTTGCATTTTTTTGGGATCATGATTTCTTTCTTCTTCTTGTATCAGGAGTCTTCAAATGCATATGAAAAGGCTTTTTATCAGAACAGAGATGCTTCTCATATAATTAACAACCCTGTAATACTTAATCCAATTCGTGAGGTTATCAACAAAATGGATCAAAGTTCATTGTTAAATGTTATAGTACTAAGGGTTGATTCTGTGGATATGAATCACCAAAATATTTATTTGAAAGCAAGCAATTTTGAAACTGAGGCTGTATACTTTAATACAAGTAAAAACTCATCAAAACTTAAAGGTTATTTGTGGGTTGATAATACACAAGTATTGTTGTTTGATGAATCTAAAGTATTTTTCCAGAGGATTGATGAGAACTATGACATTTTTAAAAATACAAATGATATTAGCACCTTGGTCAGCGTGCATACTCCATATCGCTATTATGAATATAAAAAGGATTCTATTTTTGGAGAGATTGAAGAATTTATAGAATTCAAAGGTGAGCTGGATAAAATAGATAATTAATGTAATTACCCTTTAGCTGATATTGCTAGCACTCGTCTGTGACGAGCGCTAAATTGGTCTCAAATCTTGTAGCTCAGCAGTCTTGATTCTAAAATTGTCTACAAACGCACTCTCCCCAGCACCATTAACTTTTCAGAAGCCGCCATGCCGTTAGGGTTGCAGCCTAGTTGGCCTTCGGGAACATCCATGCCCAGTTCTTTGTAAAACGCAATCCAAGAGGGATTGAATTTACCCGAGTCTGGATCCTTAAACGTCATGGGGCTCAATTTAAAAATGCTGTCATTTGCAAAAGCTCTGTACACAAATCCAGAACAATAATAGCTACTGTCATTCATGACATAGCTGAAGTTATAGGGCTTGCCCAACATGGTTTTGGCTTTGTTGATAGCGTTAGGAATGGCTTTTTGATAGTCTTGTTTTAAGCGATAAGCGATAACCGTTCTCGCTTGTGGAATACTGTCTGATGGAGGATAGATAAATTCTCGCAAACCAATCTTGCAGGAACCGCCTTCCGTGTCGGCGTGCAATACAAAAATGCTATCACCCACTATTTCAATCAATCCCATATGAGAGAAATGGGTGGCTTTATCGGTTTGGGTAACCGCATCTATAGCTTTGGATAAACTGCTTTCGGCAGACTCCCTAAACAATACATCACCAGTCTGCAAAATGACATTCTGTGCTTGTAATGTTGTGGTCAATAGAGCAATTAAAAGAAATGTGATATGTCTTTCTTGCATTTTAAAACGATGTCTTTTCATCTCTAAATGACGGTTAAGTTGTTTTGAGATTGTGTATAACAACACATGTTGTTAGCTATATGGTAGCCAAAATAGATAAAATTTTTGGAAGGAGGATATGATCTGAGGATGCAACCATTACGTATGTCATAATTAAAAAGGCGAATGTATACCACATCCGCCTTAAAAAAACTAATTGCAAAAAACTACCTTAAGTATCGATGCCTCAGTTTGGCTTGAACTAAGGAATCAACGCCTATTTCTGTTTGCAAAAAGTTGTCTACAGAGCCATATTTAGCTTCTATTTCTTTAAATCCGCGCTCCAAATAAGAACGTTTTACCCCCATTAACGGACGTAATATACGCTCGTCGATGCCATAGAATGTCGCTGCCTTTTTGATGGTGCTTTCGTTGTGTGGGTATCTGTAAAAGTTGGAAAGCACATATTCGTCCATAATGGTTTCCTTGTCAACACCCAAGGTGTAAAGTATAAAGGCAGAAGTGAAACCGGTGCGGTCTTTTCCAGCACTACAGTGAAACAATATTGGGGAATCGCCGTCTTCCACAATCTTTTGGAATAGTTTCTTGAAAGGCTCAGGGTGTTCCACGAACTCTACCGAAAACTGTTCCATCATGGCGTCGCCATCAAAGGTTTCCGGATCGGCATCGGTAATTTGCTTAAGCATGGCCTTTGGATCTTTGTTGTCCATATTGCCAATGGGCATGTGCAACCAATTGACGCCGTTTGGATAAATGTCTGGCTGTTCTTCAATTTCATAATTGGAACGCAAATCCAAAATGGTAGCTAGACCAATTTCTTCCATATAGGCCAAATCTTCTTTGCTTAATTCTGAAATTTCACCTGAGCGGTACAGCATTCCAAATTTGGTGTGTTTGCCATCTTTGGTAGGAATCCCTCCTATGTCCCTAAAATTGAAACTGTGTTCCAGTACAATTTCACGTTCCGATAGGTATAGGGTGTCACTCTCGCTTACGGCCGCAAAAAACAGACGCTTTGCAGGCTGTGGGTTGGCGATGTTCAAAATGTTTTGGGTCTCTGAAAGTACTTGGACATTGTTCCAATTGATGGTTTCTGGAGAGTTACCTGTATAGATGTTCCAGTTCCCTGTTTTGTTCAATTGCAACTCGTAATTATGGTCTTCCAAACGTGTTACATGGATGGTTTCATCTAAAGAGTATGCGGGTTGTTCGGCTTTTTCGTAGTTGCCACAGGAGCATAGCAAAGTTGCTAGGGCTCCTGTGTATAAAAATTTATGAATGGTCATGATGTTCTGTGATTAGAATAATTTGTAGTTGATACCAAATAGACCTCTGATGGAGTAGTACTCTGTTTGTTCTGGTCTGTTGGTGTTGCCTTGGTAGTATCTCAAAGGTTCGTTGGTCAAGTTGTTCAACTCAACATACATACGCAACTTAGGACTGATGTTTACAGATCCCGAAAAGTCTACGGTGAAGTTTTTGTCATACCAACGGTAGTTTTCTGGGTTGCCTTGTACCAATGCCAAAGACTCTCCTTTGTAGTTTCCAGACACACGTACTGTAAAGATCCCTTTTTCGTAGAATAGGGCACTGTTAAAGATGTGCTTAGACTGGTTAGGTATTTTTTCGGTAGTGGTCGTTTCTGTAATCTCTCCAGTGGTGGCATCGGTATGATATTCTGGGACGTTCATTTCCGAATCGGCAAAGGTATAGTTGGCCTCAACTCCAAAACCACTCAAAAAGCCTGGTAAGAAATCCAAACGCTTGGACAATCCAAATTCTAATCCTGCCAACCATCCGCTTTCGGAGTTTTGAGGTTGGGTGACTTGGTAAAGGGTCCCGTCTATGTTTTGGTAACTTCTACCTGTATAGATTACATTTTCCAAAGATTTATAGAAGGCACCGGCACTTAATAAACCTACGTTTTTAAAGTAGTATTCTCCCATAAGGTCTACGTTGTTGGAATAGGTAGGCTTTAGGTTGATGTTTCCTCTGGAAATAGTTGCAGGAGTACTCAACAAACTAATGGTTTCTGTTGGATTCAATTCAGAGAAATTGGCCCTTGCCATGGTTCTTGTATAGGCCAATCTAAGGTTGATATTGTCCTTTGGTGAATATTTTAAGTGTACCATTGGCAGGAAGGAACCAAAATCATTGTCGTTGGAAATTTTGTTGATGGTAGTCTCATCTTCAGATACTGCGGTTACCATATAACCGTCATATTCCAAATTGGTATGCTCATAGCGGAACCCTCCAATAAGACTTAACTTATCAGTCAATTTGTAATCGCCCATTAAGTATCCTGCCGCTACTTGCTCATGTCCTGAGTAGAAGGATCCAGCCGATGACGGGTTGTTTTCATCAAATTCGATGTTGTAGTACAACGGGTTTTCCAATTGCTCGGCAGAGAACAAATCGTCCAATTGGTTCAAACTTAAGGATGGCAACAATACGTTGTCATATGGACTTCCTATTTCGGTTAAATACCCACCTCTTTCTGGGAAAGGCCTTGTGTCAAAATTGGTCATGGCAATTGGAGCACCATAGGCATCTCCCAAATACAGGTAATAATTGTAAGGAGCGCCTCTTTCAAAGTTCATGCGCTTGAATTTTCCACCGGCCTTTAAAGTCAGTTTGTCGGTAGGCTTAAAAGTTACATCTGCTTGCGCTGTATAATCCATTTCTTTACTGTGCGATTTGAAAGCAATCTGGTTGGCCAAGGTCATTTGGTCGGCGGTTACAGGGCTGCTCAAGTAAGGTTGGATATTGTCATATGGATCTCCATCGTATCCTGAAGGTGAATCGATATCTAAAAACTTGAAGCCATCACCGGTAAGGTTGCTATAGCTTACAGGCGTTGAGAAAGTGGCCATATAGTAAGCTGCAGATCCCGCTGCCGATGAGCCAGGAAGCTTTTCGTTGCCCATTTCTGCGCCATAGGTAGAAAGTCTCCAATCTATTTTCCACTTTTCATTTCTTAGGTGGTGGTTACCTCCAATTTCGGTTCCATAAAGATCAATACCAATAATTCCTTCACGAACCCTCAGGTCGATGGTGCTTTCATCAAAATTGAAAATATGTTCTACAGCACTTTCACGGTCCTTAAATTTAGTTTTGAGGCCTCGTAAGTAGATTTTGGTATTCACATTGGGCGTGTACTCAAATCCGGCGTTGAAGCCATAAGTGGTACGTTCTCCCAAATAATCTCTTAGCTGTAGGTTGCTCAAAGCGAAATTATCGCTGTTGTACACTACTTCGTAGTTATCGGTACCCCAGTTTCTGTTCCAGTAGGTTCCAGAAAGCATGAAGCCTATTTTTCCATCCGCTACACGGTCTCCATAAAGGATCGATCCGTTTTGGATAGGTTTTTGGGCTTGGTCGTTGTACCCATAACCTAAGTTGACGTTCAAGGTTCTTTTAGAAGGTGCTGTTTTGGTGATAAAGTTCACAGATCCTCCAATGGCGTCTCCTTCCATGTCGGGAGTAATCGCTTTAGACAGCTGCACAAATTCTATCATTTCCGAAGGGAAGATATCCAAAGGAGCCGCTCGGGTTCCACTAGTGTTGTCTGAAGTTCCTTCTGTAGAAGGCATTCTGTCTCCGTTCAACAAGGTCGAGTTCCAAGCAATAGGCGTTCCTCTTACAATAACATAACGTCCTTCACCGTGGTCTCTTTCAATAGATACCCCTGTCATACGTTGTACAGCCTCGGCAGCATTACGGTCCGGAAGTTTTCCAATCACGTCATTGGCCAATACCTCCATAATGGCGGCAGAGTTTTTCTTGATGTTCAAAGCTTTTTGTTGCGAAGGCATATAACCTCCTTTAAGTACCACCTCTCCCAATTCTTCGGTACTAGGCATTAACATGATAGTCCCCATGTCTGAACGCTCATTGGCTGTCGTAGTAATAGCCACTTCCTTAGTTTCATACCCTAGATAGGAAAAAACAATAGTGTGTGCGCCCTCTGCAACGTTTACCAAGCTAAAGGTGCCTTCAAAATCTGTGGTGGTTCCGTTGCTGGTTCCTTTTACTAAAATGTTTACTCCGGGAAGCGGACCAAACTCATCAGCTACCTTCCCGCTTATTCTTGATGTTTGGGAAAGCACCTTGGAACTTGCCATTAAAATTAGCAGCAAAGCGCCAAGGAATTTTAAGTGTTTACTCATTGTGTGAAATTTTTTTGTTGATTTTAATCTTCCGCAAAATTTGAAATAAAGTCAAGGGCATTCGTTGCAATCAACTGAGGAGGTCTATTTGGGCGTTCAAATTATGTGAGGTGAACGTTTGAATGATGTAACGATCTGTTTTTAAGTGGTTTGGGTTATTTTAATTAAAAATAAAGAATTTGTTAAGCATGTGTTAAGAGAGGCCCAAAGCCTCTTTTTTGTATTCCAAAGGGGTCTTTTGGGTCAGTTTTTTGAAGTGTGTATTGAAGGTAGATTTGGAATTGAAGCCAGCGCTATAGGCAATATCTGTGATGGATTCTTTGTGGTTGGATGTAAGCAGTGATTTTGCCTCTTCAATGCGATAATCGTTGATGAATTGATAGAAGTTTTTCTGAACATAGGCATTCAATGCTTGAGTAATGTGATGTTTTGGAATGTGGACTTTTTCCGATAGTTTTTGAAGTGTCAGTTCTGGGTCCAAATAAATTTTTTCCTTTTCAAGGTACAGTTGTAAGGTTTTGTAATAAGCCTTTAAATCTTCGGTTTCCAAATTGGAACTCTCGTATTTCTGCGTTTTTTTTTCAGGATTTCCTAAACCTGCAGGGGCAACGGCCAAAACATTGGCAACAATGGGCTCTTCAGAAGTATTGATTTTATACAATAAGATAGACACTACAGTAATAAGCATGAGCACATAGGTGAGCCTAATGTTAATGGGGTCGTAGCCTAAAATGTGAAGGGTCACCAAAAACAGTACCACTACCATAAAGGCAATGTTTACGTACGTGAGACCTAGTAATAAGGTGTTGCGGTCCTTGGGCATACTGTTGGGGTTTTGATGCAATAACCTAAGACTTAATAATGGATATACTATAAATGGAATAAGGTAGCCGTAGGATAGGTGTTGATACCATTGCCCAAAGGCATCGCTTTTTGGACCACTACCATGTGTGGCAATCACGGCTAGAAACACTACGCTCACGATGAGGAACGGTGTTAAATGCCACCATAATTCTTTCCGTGTAATGCCTTTTACGGCACATTTGCAAGTGAGGTATAGAATAGGGCCATAGAACAAACTGAAGCTCGTTGGCAATTTGTAGTAAAATGGATTTTGTTCCAAAAACACCAAGAAAAATAACTTGGTAGAATAGTGGCTGAAAATAAAAAATAGGAACAAAGCCAAGAGTTTATCAAACTGACTTTTGCTGCGATATCTCATGACCAAAGCCAACGAAAATACCGCTTGAAATACGATAATACTGATTAAATACCCCATGTTGTTT
This sequence comes from Mangrovimonas sp. DI 80, assembly GCF_001975575.1. Classification (NCBI taxonomy): domain Bacteria; kingdom Pseudomonadati; phylum Bacteroidota; class Flavobacteriia; order Flavobacteriales; family Flavobacteriaceae; genus Mangrovimonas; species Mangrovimonas sp. DI 80. The sequence continues at coordinate 882,271 of NZ_MSDT01000002.1, forward strand.
TAAAAGGGGTAAAATTAAGGACGGTATAACCCCTGTTTATTTAAGTTTCTGTTACCATTAGTTTAAGCAATGGTAAATAGTTTGGTGTTGTACTAAATAACCCTCAAGTTATAGGTGTATGGGGGAGTTAAGGCGACTGACCTATCTACTTAATTGCGCCTTTTTCTTTAAAAGTGTGGAGTAATTTTTCTACAATTGGCACGTCTGCAGGCGCCATTTGGTAGTTGCTTAATTCGGGGATGGTGACCCAAGCCAATTGATCATGGTCCCTCAGTTGAAATTCCCCGGAGACATGTTGGGCTATGTAAGATTCCAACAAAATTGTTTTTGAACTATACATATGTTCATTTTTGTGAAAAGGGTTGAGGACTCTAATCTCTACTTGAAATTCCTCCCTAAACTCACGAATCAAGGCTGCTTCTGCGGTTTCGTTGGGTTCTATCTTGCCGCCTGGAAATTCCCAATAGCCTGCTAGGTCTTTACCGGGTGCTCGTCTTGCAATAAGGATGTTTTGTTGATCTATGAGAATGCCTGCGGCTACTTTCAGCATACTATGGAAGTTTAAGGTATCAAATGTAGGGTTTGTTTGTTTCTTTTCAAGGTCTATTCATTTATAATTGGCTTTACGGTAATCTATATTATAATCCTCAAATAATTTCTTTAAATAATGTACGCTGCCAATAACGGCCAGCTTTCCTTCGGCGCCAGAAATAATACCTACTAAATAACCGTTTTTGTCAATGACGGGTGAGCCGCTCCTTCCTTGTGGCTGTGGGTTTGTATCGAAGGATTTCATATAATAATAGTCTCCCAAATTATCCGCACATTGCAGTTTTGTCAAGGCAGGCGCGCTATTGTCTTGTTGTTTCGCTCCCCATCCCAGGGCATAAACAATTTCATTGGCCTGTATTGGTGTGTACCGTATTTTTAGGGGATAGAGGTCTGGGGGGAGTTTTTCAATTTCAAAGAGAATCCAATCCCTTACTTTAAGCGTGTTGAATTCTCCTATGTTTTCTTTGGGGTTGCTATTGATCAAATCTTTAACGCCTATAGTTTTACTGCTGTTGTTCTTGGGGTAGAGTTTCCAATACTCAAATGTTGGTCCCAGATCTATGCTCTCTAAGTTTAGCTGGTTTTTAAATACCATAAATAAATGTTTGCAGGACACTCCTAAAGTGTCTCGTCCGGTATCAATGAGGAATGCGTTGGCGAAATCTTTGTAGACTTTGTCTTTAAACCCTATCTCGTTGGTGAGGGCGAAGTTGGGCCATTGTGCAATTGGCTTATCAATCCAAGGTTCTTTAGGTGGGGCAGGCTGTTCTTGGCATCCTAAGGTCACTAAAAGCACTCCGATTGCAATTGATTTAATTCCATTCACCATGTTAGCTATTTTTTTAGATTGATTTGTAACTTCTAATGGTTATCTAATGCCTACTTACCATTGGCTTTAGTTGTGTGGTTTTTTAATTTATTGATAGGTCATTTTTTTAAAATAAGATTGGCGTAGCTTGGAATATCTTCGGCATTGTTAATAGGTCGATCTTTATGGTCTATCCAAATACAATCATATCCTTTTTGGGTGAAGTAGTCAAAGATAAAGTGTTTGGTGTCTTCCCTAACTTCCACGGCAAAAATGCAATCCTGCAAGTCGATACTTAGGCCTGAAATGATATCGTCTTCACAGCCTTCGGCATCTATTTTTATCAGGTTGGGTTGTCCAAATTCAGTAACTAGGGCATCCAAACTTTTAAGGGTGACGTTTTCTGTAAATCCCTTGAAGCTGTCTTCTACAAATTTCCTTTTAAAAGAGCCTTTTCGTCCGCCCGTTTCGGTATCCCTAAAAAACTCCTGTTGTGTGTTCTCTTTTCCAAGCCCGTAGTTGAAACACTTAACGTTGGTACATTTGTTGATGTTGGTATTGAATTGCAAAAACGCATAGTTTTTAAAGTCGGGTTCAAAGGAATAGACGGTTCCTGAGATGCCAGCTGCTTCGCTAAAAGGCAAAGCGTATTGGCCAATATTTGCCCCTATATCAAAAACAATATCTCCAGGCTTTATATAAGCTTTAATTTTATTCTGAATATGTTCTTCATATTGAATCTGCTTCTGGAATAGAAATGTGAGGTGCTGCGATCTTTCGTAGTAGAGAACTTTGTTGTGATTGTTGATTTTCTTTGCAACAATATCACTTTTTGAAAAAGTTTTAACGGCTTTGGATACAAGATCGTAAACGGTTTTTTTCATACGGTTTCTATTGGCTAAGTGGCTGTAAACTATAGGTTAAAAATACCAAATATTTGGCCGTTTTTAGAACCTTATTTTTGTTTTTCTCTAGAAATAAAAGAGGTGCGAGCTTTAAAGCAAAGGAAGTATAGTATGTGTTTTTTAACAGCCGCCCTCTGCTTTGCGTTTCTTTTTCTTTTCAACCGTAATCACTTTTTTATGGACATCCGCTGTTGGAGGGACTATGGTATTGGAGCTATCCAAATGCTTTTGGGAGTCCATGATAAACCCATTGATATCGTGAGGAAGGGTTTCTGTTTTTGACTCTTTTGTGATGAGTTTGTTTTGCGAGTAACTGAGTTCTACAGGTAGGATTTTAAGATTATCGAATCCCAACTGGTAGAGGATAAGAAAAGGAATGTTGGCTTCTTCGGGAGTGCTTCCGTAAAGCGCGGTAGGTGTATCTGATTTTTTTAGGTCCTGCAGTAGTTTTTGGGAGGCTTCACTCATAATATCCACGGAAGGCATGTTTATGGCATTTTGTAAATGACCTTTGTTGTACTCATAAGGGTTTCTAATGTCTATAAATGCCACATCTTCATTTTCAATAAGGGAATAGGGTAGGAAATAATCTGTTGAGGTGATTTTTTCCAAAGTACTTTTGGTGTTGAAAGCATAAGTGTTTTTGGGGCGTTTATAGGTTAAAAAACCTATCAATACGGCCAGGATAAATAGCGTGGCAGCAATGGATATTCGTTTGGTTTTCTCTAATTCTTTCATGGTATTATGTATAAGGTCAATTTTAGACTTAACAGCCGCCTTCTGCTTTACGCTTCTTTTTCTTTTCTACGGTAATTACTTTTTTAGGCGTTGAAGGAGCAGAGGGCAACTCGGTACCTAAATTTTGATCTGGGTATGCTACGCCAAAATACATACTGGCCGCTTTTCTGGTAGCATACAGTTTAAAGTCCGCTTCAGGCATGGCCTCACTTGGTTTGGTAGGATTGATAATGGTGCTATACCAAGTATTAAGTCCTCCTTGTAAAACATGTAGGTTTTTAAACCCAAGGCGGTCGCACAACATCCAAGCTTGGTCGGCATGAAAGGTATCGTTGGAATAGAACACCACGTCAAACTGGTCTTGGTTGAGGTATGTAAGAGAGTCTTCGTCCAACAATTTTGACAGCGGGATATTAATGGCATTAGGCAGGCTATAATTATTATAGCTTTCTTCGTCCCTCACGTCTACCAAAATAAAGGAAGGATCTTGGCTAATGAGTTTATGGGAAATATCATCGGTGGAAATATAACGCTCCGGACTGATGGCATGGCTTAATAACTGTTTGGAGCGAATGCCTTCCTGTTTTTCATATTTAGGTAATAATACCAATCCGGCAGCAAGAATGATCAAGGTTGCAGCCAGTATTTGATAGCGATACGAGAGGAATTTTACGGTTTTCTTTTTGTCCATGAGGATCAAGTTTAATTAGTAAAACACACTTTTTACTCTTTTTCTAACCAAATCGGCAATGCCAAATGCCACTACGGCAATAATGGCAAATACAAAAATCACCCAGTAGGGATTCCATCCAAAGGAATCTATCAAAGTAATGTTGCCAAAGTTGTAGCCGTCATAGATGGGTTCAAAAAGATTGAAGAGTTCTGAAAATACAAAGACGCCAATCATGATGCCAATTACATACACCCAAGCATCCAATTTACCGATGGCTACGGCACACAAACTGGTGCCTGGGCAGAACCCGCCGGTTACAAAACCAGCGCCCATAATTACACCACCTATGATAGCCCCCCATAAATAAGTAGGGTGCACATAGAGTTGTGAGATATCCAGATATCCCAAGTAATCCATATAGTAAATGCCAATCACCGATACGGCTGCTGCGGTAAAGAATACTTTCAATACGGCGAAGTCATAGCCGTAAAACACACCGGCCAATTTTCGCGAGGATGAAAAGCCTGAAGCTTCCAAGACAAAGCCAAAGGCAATCCCAATGAATATTGCTATGATACTATCCCATTCCATTGGAATATAACCGCCAGGAATTAAAGGTCCCATAATTCTATTTTTTAAATTTTAAATCCAATTCTTTCTAAAAAAATACGCGAAGGCATAGGCCGATCCAAAAATGGCCAGCATAGTAAGAAACCCTCCTGTTGACAATACGGCCATGCCGCTTAAAGCGGCACCACTAGTACATCCTCTTGCAATTTGAGCGCCGAGTCCGAATAAAACACCTCCTATAAGCGCAAAAATCAAACGGCGTTTAGTCGTTATTTTAGGGGAATGCTGAACGCGCCACTTAATGCGTCCACTGATGCTCCCCGAAATAAACGCGCCAATTAAAATGCCTAGGGCTTCAAATACCAGCCAGGTGTTCATAGGGGAGTCCCCTTCCTTGATAAACTGGCTGTAATAACTGTTGCTTTCGGCGTGTTTAGGGGCGACATTTTCAACGACCGTTACCACACTGCTTTTCATGGCACCACTGGCTCCCAAACCTCTACCGGTAAGGTAAAAGGTGAAAATAATGATGATGCCCAAAAGGAAACCTCCAAAATAGGGGTTCCAGTATACGTGTGGGTTTGCTTTGTGTTTTGTATTCATAACAAATAATTTAATAGAGGTATCGGGTAAGTTGTCCTGCTTCTACCATAATAAACCTAAAGATAAGCCCGCCGATGATGACTAAAATAGCAGGAACTGCTACGGGGACTTTATAACCTAATAATTCAATGACTTCCAAAATGGCAGGTACGAGTAGGCCCAAGAGTATGACGAAGCCAAAAAACATCAGGGTAAATTCACCGCCTACCAAAAGGTCCATGGCTTCCAATTGTACTTGCGAGCCTGCATAATAACCCATAATCATATGGGTGATTAGGGCAATTTCTATGATAATTAAAGCTAGATCTATTTTGCTGAACAAATGGCGTTCTTCTCTATTTCTGGACAACAAAATAATGGCTGCCGCTCCTGTAGATAAACCAGAGGTCAAGAACAATGGCCCTAAAATGGCGTTGTTCCACAGAGGGCGCGCATTAAAGGCCGATAATAAAATGCCTGTATAAACCCCCAAAATTATCGATAGGGGGACAAGGGCATAGGCCATATAGGTTCTGTTGGCAATTAGGAATTTTTCGAATTTATCTAAAAACTTAAATTTTTTAAAGAGTTTGAGTTTCGATTCCCACTTAGGGAAAGTGTTTCTGTAAAAGCTGAATAACCATAAAAAGGACAGCGGAGTGGTAATGAGTAATACCCAAGCGCCCCAGGACATTGGGGATTCTATCCTAAAAGTGGTGTATAATCGCCAGGTGTATAGTGGATGTGTTAAATCGTAAACCAATGCCAAGAGACCAATGGATAGGGCGATTGGCGGTATTATGGCGGCTGCTTTCAGAGCAGGATACTGTTTTTCTTTTCCCATGAGGTAGAATAAAGCTGCAAAGAATAGGATGCCCGCAGCAAGCCCTCCCAAAAATAGATACAGGGAGATGGGCCAATGCCAAATTTGTAATGAAGGATCAATGTTTGGAATGTTTCGGCCGCTTGTAAATAGTTCTTCTTCCATGGTACTTTAGCGTTAAATGAGATAAAACACGTGAGGATCGGTTCCTGCCTCTGGGGATAGGGTTTTATGTTTTCTGTTTTTCAGCAATTGTGATATTTCGCTATTCGGGTCGTCCAAATCGCCAAAATACATGCATTTAGTTGGGCACACAGAGACACATGCGGGCTGTTGCCCTTTTTCCAATCGGTGGTGGCAAAAGGTACATTTGTCTACATAGCCATCGGGGTGTTGGTATCTGGCATCGTAAGGGCAGGATTCTATACAGGCGCCACAGCCGATACATTGGTCGGCAGTCACCAAAACAATACCGCCTTCCACCACATGGCTAGCCCCAGTTGGACAGCATCTTACGCATGGCGGATTGGAGCAATGGTTGCAACGTTCCGAACGCAATTCCAATTCCAGATTGGGGTAAGAGCCGCTAACAGCTTCAGTAATCCAATCCCTGCAATAGCCATGGGGCACATTGTTTTCTGTTTGGCAAGCGACCACACAGTCACTGCAGCCAACACATTTTAAGGTGTCTATCACCATTGCATATCTCATACCATTGTATTTTTATGTGGATCTTCGGTTAAAATGGAAACAAAGTTTCCTCTTAAACCGGTACCACCCATTAGTGGATCTACGACGATTTGGGAAATAAGTTCGGCGTCACTGGCACCTTTTCCAAAGGCGCGGGTCAATTTTTTATTGTTATGGCCAAAGCCATGGTACATATATACAGAATCCCAACGAATACGCTCTGTAACTCTTACTTTGATAGGGAAAGCAGATAGAATGCCATCTTGGTTTTTAAGCCAAACGGGCTGGTCTTTTTTAAGATCTAGGATTCGGGCTACCCTTGGGTTGACCCAAAGGGTGTTTTCACTTTTTAAATCGCTTAAATAAGGGTTGTTAATCGTTCTACTGAACGTGTGCATTGGAGATCTTCCGTAATTTAACCTGTAAAACCCTTGTGGTGGTTGCGGATGGTGGGTGTAGACAGGCATAGGATCGAATCCTAAATCTGCCAATTCTTGAGAATAGAACTCTATTTTTCCACTAGGAGTACCAAAAACATAATCCTGTCCTTCTTCGAGGAACAATGGTCCAGAGGTTCTTTCGAAGTTCTTAACGCCTATCTTTTTCATTTCATCCAAAGAAGTCCCCAATTTGTTGAGTTGCCATTCAATGACCTCTTCAAAATCGTTGTAATTGAAATAGTCTCCCAAACCAATACGGTCGCCAATTTGTTTACTGATCCACCAGGCAGGTTTGGAATTGTATTTAGGCTTTACAGCTGGAATACGAACGGCAATGGACGGATGACGGTTGGTGGCAGAGCGAATACCGTCATAACGTTCTAAATAGGTGCATTCCGGTAATACCACATCGGCATAGCCTGTGATTTCCATAGGCATGGTATCTACCACGACCAAAAATTCAACAGCATTAATAGCTTCAAGAGTTTGTTCTCGCTGTGGCAGGGTGTTAATTAAATTAGTGCCGGCAATCATCCATGCTTTTATAGGATATGGATTATCTTCATTAGGTATGGTTGCTTTGACTACTTCCGAAGTATTTCCCATTTCGGCAAATGGATATTGCTGACCTATTTCATGCCAGCCCCATTTAGGCTCTGGATAGGCTGGATGCGGGTATTTTGGAATACTGATTTTCTCTTTAAAGTAGAACCCACCTCGGTTACCCCAAGAGCCCAAAAGACCATTTAAAATGGCAATGGCTCGCTCGCGTTGCGAGTCGTCACCATACCAGGTCACATGGCGTCCAGGGTGTACAATGGTAGCTGGGGCAGCCGCAGCCATAAGGCGAGCCGTTTCCCTGATGCTATCAGGTTTTATGGTGGTGATACCGTAGGCCCATTCCGGAGTGTATGGTTTTACGTGGGCTTTTAGTTCCTCGAAGCCAATGGCATATTTTTCAACGTATTTTTTATTGTAAAGCTCTTCTTCAATCAACACATGCATCCAAGAGAGTAGTAATGCAATGTCAGTCGCGGGTTTGATTGGTAACCAATGAGACGATTTACTAGCGGCTGTAGAAAATCTAGGGTCTACGGTAATAATGGTAGCTCCATTATCTATGGCATCCGACATTTCCTGAACCTGGGTATTGTGCATGTTTTCCCCAATGTGGGAACCAATAAGCACCAAACATTTGGTGTCCCTGATATCGGTAGGTTCTGGAGAGCCTACCCAAGAGCCAAAGGTGAGTCCAAAGCCTGTTTCTCTTGGGCCTCTACACTGCGCGTAGGCAGGTTCAGCAATGGTATCGGAGCCATAGGCTTTAAAGAGGTGTTCTAAATGGCTTCCTGGAGAGCCGTGTTTTAAAAGCGCAAACGACTCAGGGCCGTACTTCTGTTTAATTTCTGTGAATTTCTCGGCAATCAGGTCTAGAGCCTCCTCCCAACTGGCTTCCCTGTAGGTTTCTTCACCGTTTATGGTGGTTCTTATTAATGGCGTTTTTAAACGATCTTCATCGCTGTACATACCAATACCTCCCGTACCTCTTGGGCAGAGTCTTCCGTTACAGTGCGGGTCATCATCATTTCCAATCACTTTTTTGATGTCGCCAGTTTCGTCTGTATAGGCCCATGCTGCACATTTCCAAAAGCATACCTCACAATATGTAGCAGTTCTAGAAAGTTTTTTGGCAATATTTTCTTTTACGGCAGCATCCAATAATGGATTGGGTGCTAATAAATTGACTGCTGAAGAGGAAAGTGCTAAGCCCCCTAACCCTAAAGCTGAAATTTTGATGAATTTTCTTCTGGATGTCACCATAGCTATTTGGATTGGTTCTTAAAGTTAAGGAATTTTTTAATCTTTTTTGAGAGATTAAAAGTATCATTTCTACACTTGGTTTCTTGTAACAATTGTTACAGTTGAAGCGCTTTTTTGATAGTGTTTAGGGGGAAGATTTATTGTAAATTTGAACAAGCGCTCACTATGAAAGAAAAGACCTATTTCAGATGGATTTTGATACTGGCCATTTTGTTATTTGGCTTGATGTATGTTGTGAGGCATACAGATGTTTTTAGGTCTCAGGAATTTTCAGGGGAGCAATATGAAGGTAAGGTTGTTTCTGAAGTTGAATCCTGTTTTCAGTGCCATCAGCAAACCAAGGGGTTTTCAGAATACCACAATCCAGAACTTATAGGCTGTGCCAATTGCCATTTGGGAAATACAAGTTCCTTTAATAAAGAGGAAGCGCATGAAGGCATGGTTTTGATACCGGGTAATTTAGCCGATGCCCAAAAGACCTGTGGAAGATGTCATGCCAACGAATTACATAATGTAGAGCACTCCCTTATGACTACCAATAGTGGGTTGGTGGCGGTCGATAAATTTGTGTTTGGTGAAGCCGATAGCTTGAATGCCCATTACCACATTAAAAACTTGCAGTATTCGGCAGCCGATAAACATTTACGGGATTTGTGTGCCAATTGCCATTTGGGGGGCCAAAAAACCGATTATGGCCCTATTACTCAATTAAGTCGGGGGGGAGGGTGCAATGCTTGTCATTTAAATTATTCCCAACAAGCCAAAGCAGACCTTTCTAGTTACATGGCATCTAACAAAACCCAGCTGCCACAGGTACATCCTTCCAATGATGTGTTTATGGACGATACTCATTGTTTTGGCTGTCATAGTCGTTCCAGCAGGATTTCTACCAATTATATAGGGCTTCAGGAAACCTTGTTGGATGAAGCTGAGGTGGCCCATAGCAAGGGGCATGTGGTTTTGGAAGACAAAAGGGTCTATAAACAGTTGCAGGAAGATGTGCACCATACTAAGGGTCTATTATGTATCGATTGTCATTCCTCTCACGAGGTGATGGGCGATGGTAAGACCTATTCCCATGCCGAAGATGCCGTTACCCTGAAATGTAATGATTGCCATTTCAAATCCAAGCCTCGTACGGTGCCTTTCGATTCGATTGATAGGGAAAGTAGATTGGTTTATTTACATAGAGGTTATGAGCACCGTGATAAAGAAATTTTAGTTAAGGAAAAAGATGGGCGACCTCTTATAAATACTTATGTGGACTCTTTGGGGAATGCCTTTCTAATTGGAAAAAAGGATCAGAAATTGCATCCTTTGGCTCCGCAATCGGCTGTGTGTTCTCGTGACAATACCCATAAAAATGTGAGTTGTAGTGCCTGTCATTCCTCATGGATACCACGCTGTATTGGTTGCCACAATAAGTTTGATGGCAATGAAGCCCAGGCCTTCGATTTGTTGGCTAAGAAATTGGTGAAAGGTCAATGGAAGGAGTATGTTGCTGAGTTTTCGGCCTCCCAACCGGCTTTAGGAGTTAGGGAACACAAGGACGGTAATACGGTTGAGCCTGCCATACCGGGGATGGTCATGACCATAGATAAAGGTAGTTATAGTGGTCACCCTGATACCGATGTGTCCTTTCATAGACTCTTTGCGCCCAATGCACCTCATACTACAACAAAAGCAGTGCGCGACTGTAAATCCTGCCATGCCAATCCCTATACTTTGGGCTATGGCAACGGAACTTTGGTATATCAAACAAATAAAGAAATAGGGGAATGGGTCTTTACCCCAGAATATGCCTTAAATCCTAATGATGGATTGCCGGAAGATGCTTGGATACCTTTTATGAAGGAGGGAACTGCCCAAGAGCCAACATCAACAAGAACCAATTTTAGGCCTTTTAATGTAGCTGAACAACAGCGCCTCTTGTTTGTCGGGGCCTGTTTACAGTGCCATGATGATACGTCCAAGGTCATGCAACAAACTTTGGAACAGGGATTGGAAATGAGTATGAAACAATTGAGCAAGGCTTGTATTTTGCCAGTTCAATAGAGGGATTACTGCAGCATTGAAATGCGAGTTGTTATTTCATGTTATAAAATGTACCTTTTCCAAAGGCTGTAATTGATGTCCAAAATGAAATAGTTTTTTATGTCCAGAGGGACCTTCAATCAAAAGAGGTAAGACATTTAAATTGGATGCTATCTGTTTTTTTATCCATGCCCTGCTATCCATTGGAACTGAAATTTGGTCAATGCCTTTAGAATATTCTTCCGAAGAAATCTTTTGGAACCAATAATTCACATCTACCCCAGAGGCAAAGAGACTGGAGGTATTGGACAGTTCCAAAATATCTATTCCTGCTAGGTAGTTGCTTTTGGAAAGTAAGACATGTGTGTTGGGTATCTGAAAACTGCCACTGGCCAATTGGGTAGCAAGGATATTGACTTCCGTATTAGCTGTTGCGGCTATAAAGGTCTCTATGGTAGCGGCACCGGTTTCTGCCAATACCTCTTCCTGTAGGGCATTCCCGTGATAGCAAACAAACCCCTGTTCATTGGTTTGTTTGACAATATCTTGGTTGGCGTCTATAAAGGTAATTTTGGTTTGGTCTTTTAAGTATTGGGCAATCAAAAGGCTTAACGGGTTAGCGCCCAATATTAATAGGCCCTCACGTTTGTTGATCACTACCAGTTCCTCCCGTTTCTTCAGCCAATCGGTGGTCCATTTCAATAAAAAAGGAACAGTCATAGTAGTTAATATAGCCATAAATACCAGTATGGAAAATATCTTTTGGTCAATAATGCCCATTTCCAACCCAATACCAGCAATGATAATCTCTACTGCTCCGCGGCCATTCATTCCTGCCCCAATAGTAACGCCCTCTCTCCAGCCCAGGCCAGTTGGCAGATAAAATAGAGCAACCCCTAAGATCTTTCCAATTATGGCCATGGCAATGATGGTCAATAGCATGGGGAGGTCCGTATGAAATACGTCTAGATTTACCATAAAACCGGCCGATACAAAAAATACAGGCGCCAAAAAGCCAATGGACACATCGTAAAAGGCTTTATGTACTTCTTTTGAAATATTCTTGGGAAATAAATTGTCCTTGATAAAGAGGCCTGCCATAAAAGCTCCTAAAATACTGTGCATACCTGCCAACTCCGCCAATTCTGCATAGGCTAGGGCCACAATGATAATGCTGGTGAAAAAGAAGGTGCTACTGGCCGATTTAAACTTAGAAAGATATCTCCCTAATCTGGGCAATAGGTAGATGCCAATAAGAATGGTCACTGAAAAGAAGGCAATGGCTTTTAGAGCTACAACTAGAAGTTCGGAGGCGTCAAAGGTTCCCATGGCAGCCGCGCTCAGGATCCCGGCAAAAATCAAAAGTGCCAAGGTGTCTGAAATCAATGCGCCAGCCATAAGAACGTAAGCAATCCGGGTGTTCAGGAGTTTTAGATCAACCAGTATTCTGCTTTTGGTGGCTAGGGAGGTCACGCCTACGGCCATCCCAACAAACATTCCGGCCATGGCATTGCCGCCAAACCAAATAGTGGCATAATAGCCTAAAGCAAATGGCACAACAAAGCCACCTATAGATGCCAAAAGTCCAGGCCAGGATGCTTTTTTTAGGTCCTTAAAATCAATCTCAATACCAATATACACCATAAGCAGCATGATGCCTATTTCAGAAAGCACCCTAATGGTTTCTGTATACTCCAACCAACCCAACAGCCCGGGACCTAATAGGATGCCGATCACAAGTTCGCCTAAAATAGACGGGTAGCCAACGCGTCTGGCAGCGGCCCCTCCAAGCCATGCAGTTACAAGTACTGCTAAAAGGTTGATGATATTTAGGTCGAAAGCTTCCAATGCCTTCTAAATATAATTTTTTTTCTACACTAAACCAATAGGGGTGTCTCTATGTATTCTGTAAATCAGTTTGTTGTGTGAATGTGGAATGCTGTGGTGTAATTATCTAATGAAGCTTTTAGTGCTTACCTCGCTTTTTAGCGTTCTTAAATTCCTTGACCATTTTTCCGAATGCTTTGTCCTTTTTGCGTTTTTCTGCAACTGTGGCTTCAAAATGTTCCTTTTCCCGTTCCATTTTTAGGTAGTTCTCGTAGGACATAACATCGATTTCACCTTTATCCACAGCTGAAATGACGGCGCAACCTTTTTCGGTGGTGTGGGTGCAATCTTTAAACTTGCACTGTTTAGCTAGTTCCAAAATGTTTTCAAAAGTGAGCTCCAAACCTTCGGTAATATCGGTAATGCCTACTTCCCGCATGCCGGGGTTGTCTATAATGATGCCCCCGTTGTTAAGTACCTGCAGTTCCCTGTGTGTGGTAACGTGGCGCCCACGGCTGGTATGCTCGCTAATGGCTTTGGTTTTCATCAATTCGTGTCCTGACAAGGTATTTAAAAGTGTCGACTTTCCAACACCCGAAGACCCCAACAAACAATAAGTTTTCCCTTTTTCTATAAGGGTTTTTACGGTGTCAATCCCTTGTTGCGAGGGGTTACTTATGGCAAGAACAGGAATTTTAGGCAGTCTTTTGGCGATGCTTTGCAATAGTTCCGAAAGAACTTCCTTTGATACCAAATCAATTTTATTCAAAATGATTACTGGATCTACTTTTGAGTCATTGCAAATGGTCAAGTACCTTTCAATTCGGTTAATGCTGAAATCCCTGTCGGCAGCTTGCACTATAAATGCTGTGTCTATGTTGGTGGCAATGATCTGTGCCTCTCCTTTTTTGCCCACTGCTTGCCTCTGCAAAATAGAGGATCTAGGGAATACGGCATGGATAAGGACCTTATCGGTATCATAGTCTGAAATGGCGACCCAGTCACCAACCGCAGGAAAATCGGCTCTACTTTGGGCTGTATACCTTAAGTTGCCCAATATTTCGCCTTCATAGTCCTGTTCTACAGTTTTTACAATATAGCGCTCCTTGTGTTCGGCAATTACCCGTCCTACTTCAAAGCTGTCAAGGCCATGTTGTATGCGATAGGTTTCCAAGTTGGGATTGTATCCTAAATCTTCAAGTGTCATTTTTTAAGAGCGTTGAAATTGCTTGAAATGGCCTGTAGTTTTACTTAAGTTGTTAAGCGTTTATTCTAACTACTAAAGTTAATTAATTCTAGCTGTTTTTCTTGAGGATTATATGGGAAATTCAAGCAGTTAGGGTTTTTCAAAACATGGAATATTTATTATAGCTGTAATTGAAGGTTAGAGTTTTTTTGCTGTTATTTTGATTTAGTTTAAATCTTTTGTGTTAAGTCTGTTGGATATTGTATTTGTGGTTGTGCGAAGAAAATAGAAAAACCAACTTACCAAGCCGACCATTTTAGAGCCGTCTTCGATAATATATGGATTGATATAAGGAATTTGTAAAATGTCCAATCCAACTGATAACCCAAAAAAGAATAATGCCATGACCAGCAGTATGTAATCTGTTTTTAATATGGTGGGAAGGAATATTACAAGATGGGAAATAATCAGTCCTACATAAATGGAATATATTAGCAATTCAGGGACCCCGAAATAGGGAAATACTGACTCGTGTAACAGAAAGGCATCATCAAACCCTAAAAGTAATGTGACCAGTCCCGAAATTAAAAGGAACTGACAAGTTTTGTAATTTTCTTGGCCTTTAGGAATTACAAGGGCGCAAAAAAAACAGATTGCAGCAGAAGTGGCCCAAAAGAATATGCCTATTTGAGAAAAGAATCCTGTGTAGAATGGGGCGCCTGCTGCCGAAATGGGGTCTCTAGTGAGTGTGCCAATTGGGATTTCTTTCCATAGGTTTAGCAGTATTACGAGACCAATTAGCATTGTTGAAATGGTCATTATAAGAGTAATTGCCAATATATTTGATTTGAGAAGTGTGAGTTGTAATTTTAGGAATTCCATGGTTGTCTTATTAGTGATGAAAATCGTCTAAGCAGAAATAACTCTCTAATAGTTTAGTGATTATGCTAAAGTTTGGTAAGAGGTAATTCTGTTAGTTTTTCGTAGAGTTGATTAAATGATTTAATATGTCAGATGTCTCATATATTTAGATTATTAATAGACTTATGTTAGAGCTTAATTGCAAAATCTAGTAAGCTGTTATTTGCGATTTGATGCTGGCTTTATACCATAAATATTTTTGTTTATAGTGGTTTTTAGCACAAATGCAGCCCATTTTTTGGTCTGCTTGAGTACTTGAAATTTTGTATAGGGAGAGAATCAAGTAGGTAGGAAATTTTAATCTATAATTTGGAGGCAGTTCTACTTCAACATTTTTTTGGGTAGGTACATCTACTAAATGACAGGTTGCATTACAATCCTTCAGGGAACAGCTTGCAAAATGGCTTAGCTTTCTATAAACACTAGCAAAGATTCCAAAGGGAATTAGTGCCATGACATATCATCAATTGGTTGGTTAATGTTAAGGTATTGTTTTTTTTTAAATTTTCAATATGTTAACGTGTTTATTTGTAGTGTATTATGGTTTTTTTTATAAAAATACCTACAAATAGGTATTTGAAATGCGTAATGAAGTATATATCCCTAACATATTGTGGCTGCCGTATATTGTACTAGTGTAGAGTCTTCTTTAATGTTTCTGTACTTTTATTTTTTTTCTGTTTAGGGTATTGAGGATTTATTTTTTCGGGGCGATAATTAGTATGCTTTTCTAGGTAACTGAAAAGATTTAATTTTTTTCAAGTTAAATATTACTCTTTGTTGATAGGCCGTTAGCAATTAGGATCCTGATTCTTGTTGGCAAAATCAATTTTCAATATGGATTTAGTTGTTAATGGAATTGAGTATTAAAGTGATACGTTCCTTATCATAAATGTTGCCATGTTGAATTACCATAAAAATGGTTTCAGTGTTCTCAATGTTTTCCAGAGGGTTTTTATCCAAAAGTACCAAGTTTGCTATTTTTCCTTTCTCAACAGTACCAAGGTCATGCATTCTATTTAAAAATATGGCGGGATTTATGGTAGCAGTTTGTAGTGCTTCCAAAGGTGTAAGCCCAGCTGCTACAAATAACTGAAGTTCATCATGTAGGTCATAGCCTGGGTATATAAAAGGCGTTATATAATCAGTGCCGGCAAGAAAATGGGTGCCAGCATCGTTCATGGGTTTTATGACTTTTAGAATTTCATTAAATAGCCTAGAAGCTACTTCCTTGTATTCATCGTCAGGGATGACTATTTCTTCGGGATTGGCAGTGTCATTGATGGCATACCAGCTTTCTAGTTCATCTTTTTGGATGTATTTGTTTTTATCTGGATGATAGGAAAGGGTGTCGTTACCTGCCCATCCTCGCCACATTACAAGTGTGGGACAAAACCAAGTATTGCCAGAACTGGTAATCCTAGGTATTTTAGAATAGGCGTGAGAGTTTAAAGAGTCTAGAAATTGAGCATAATACTTGGGAACGTTAAAAATACCCTCACTTGTAAAAAAAGTGGAGTCGCGCTTTTCAATTCTGTGGGCCAATTCATCTTTGTTTTTAAGTGCTTCCTGTAGCGCTACAGTATGCTCAATGCTGACTACACCTGCGTTTATGGCTTCTTCATGGGTTACAGATAAACTAAGGTGGGCTGCCATAGGGATATTTAATTTCTGGCATTCATCGGCTATCGCAAAAAAGGTTTCCCTAGAGAGTCCCAATCGGGTTTTGATAAAATCAAACCCAAGGTCTTTTTGTCGACGTACTTCCTGTCTCCCTTCTTCTGGGGCAAAGATATGGTCAAGGCCTAAATCCATACCGTGAGGACCGTCACCTTCAATGGTATTGCCCGAACAGTAAAATTCTAGCCCTTTATAAACACCATTTTTTCTTTGTTGTAAATGGTATAACTTGCCATTACCATCCAATTCTCTTATTCCTAGCACTCCATTGGCAATAAGAAGTTTTGGCACCCAGTCGAAGGAGGCTGTATGGGCATGCATGTCCCAAAGTGCAGGAATCACATATTTGCCTGAACAGTCTATTACTCTGTCCTGTTTGGAGAGCTTATCTCTATGAGGGGTAAGCTTTTGAATGTGCCCATTAACAATCCATAAATCTTGGTGATAGGCAATGTTGCCGCTTTTTATATCAATAACATTCAGGTTGCTCAATACCGTGGTATTAGGATTTTCCGTAGTACACCCAATTATGCAAAGTAGGATTGCTAAATAAAAGTAAATATTAGTAAAATTGGTTTCATTGTGATTTGTGGAACAGATTCTTGTTTTTTCTCTCAACAGCATTAAGTGGAAATCAATTTACTATGTTAATCCAAAAGTGTATCTACACCTTCACCACCCCAAAATAATCACTCAGAGATGCGGTTTGGGTTTGACTACTCATAAAGGCAGCCCATACATGCCATTGCATTTCCTCCTTGGTGGAGGGTAAGGAAACGCTGTAACTTAGCGCGTTTCTCGGGGTTTCCGTGAGTTGCCAAAGATAATTGTGGGTTTGTGGATTATATAGAACGATAATTAGTTTATCGGTGGGATGTGCCATGGCCTTATGGCTGTTGTCTGTCCATTGCAGTTGTAGTTGACTTGAAAAGGAAAGCTGTAGGGTTGCATCTTCCAGGCCTCTCAAGCAACCCATGGAAACAAGGGCTTTTGAGTAATTTATACTAAAGTTGTTTTCTTGTTGGAGTAATGCCTCGCGCAAATGGTACGACATGGCGGTGTTATAACCAGTTTTTTGTAGTCCCGTAGCGTCAAAAGTTTCTATGAGCAATTGCTTTAACGGACTTAAAAACGCAGAAACTGTTTTAAATTTTTGGAGTTGTAATTGTTGAGTTGGCGTGGGTTGGTGATTGGTGTTCGCCGGTATGTTGCGTAATACATTGATGCCTTTACAGGAAGTGCCTAACAGAGGACCTAATTTTCCTGAAACGCCTCCCATAATCCCTTTGGGAAGTTGTGCCATGATGCAAAGTTTAGTTAAATGGTTAATATTGGGCTTTTAAATTATTGTATTTCTGTGAGTTACGCAAAATATTGTGAGATTTTTTTTTGATTTTGTCTTACTTTCTTCTGCCTATCTAGGGGCTTTGTTTGACAATTCTTCGTGTTTTCCCAGTAAAATGGGGCATTTATATCTATAAAATCACCTCTTTAAAACCTATAATTTACCGTGCCTTTAGCGAAAAATGGGGTGCCTAGTGTAAAATGAATTTCCTCTACAGAGGAGGCTTCATCAAACAAGCGGCTTTCGGTGGCAAACTGGGTTTCGTTCCAGTTTACATTAAACAGATTTTCAATAATAAGGCCTACCTGTATCTTTCCCAAGTCATAGCTTAGGGACGCATCCGTGACTACATAACCTTCGGCGACAATGGAGTTGTCCTCGTTGGCGGGACGGTCCTTAAGGTAGCGCAGATTGATACCCCCTGAGAACTGTTTGTAGTTGTTTATGGAGAGTCCTGCCGTAAGGGTAGTGATAGGCGCCAAAGGGATATAGTCGGCGTTGCTGGGAGCATCCAAACTTCGGGCATGGGTAAAGGTGGCATCGCTGTTCAGGTAGATCCAATCATTTAGTTGGTAGCGAAGCCCCAAATCAAGTCCGTAGCGTTGGGTTTTGCCACTGGGTTCTACAATGCCGGCATCGCCTACATATACAAATTCCTGTTGCAGGTATAGATACCACAGGGCAGTGTGCACTACCATTTTTGACCATGGTTTCCAAACGGTACCCACATCTACGCCGTAGGCCTTTGGCAGAATCTCCCTCCCTTCCTGTTGTACCACCACGCGGGCATCGTTGGAATGAAACCCAACCCCCGACTTAACAAACCATTGCAGGCGCTCGTTGGCGGTATAGAATACATTGAGTTTCGGACTTAATATGGCTTTGGTTTCTGCTAAGGTGGCATAGGTGTCGGCTAGGGCATCTACATACATGAAGTTGAAATAGTTCAGCCGAAGGGCAGGCACCAGTTTAAATTTCCCTAGAGATAGTTCGGCATTTGCAAAGGCATAGAGCTGGGTTTGGTTGATGTTGCCCAATTGCATGCGCTCTAACACGTCCTTCCTGTTTTTGGTGTGAGTGAGCTCGTTTTGGTGGCTCATATCGTGTCGCAATCCTGCGCCGCCATTCAACTTTAGGTCCATATTGTTCCATTGGGTGTTGTGTTGCACCTGGGCATTGAAGCCCAAAATATCCCTAGTTTCGGTCTGCTTGATTTGGTCGCCATTGATGGGGTCTTCCAAGAAGAAGGTGAAATTGGAATAGAGCTCAAAGGTGTAACGGCTATAAAATACATTGGCGCTTAGCTTGGTGTCTTGGTCCACAATGCCCTTGTATTGTACATTCACATTGCTTCTGCTGGTGGTGCCGCCTTCGGTATCGTCTATGGCTCCGAAGCGGTCAATGATACCCTGGTCTATGGCTCTCTGCGGAATTTGCCCAGAGGCATCCCATCGACTCGTAAAATGTGATACGCCCAGACTGATGTTGTTGCCGTCTCTAAGGTTGGCCGTGTATTTCCCCAAGGCATTGAGACGGTTAAAGTTTTGGGGCGAATGGAATGGGCCATCGGTGGCCAGATATTCTATGGCCATATAGGCTTGGTCGTTGCTTTCTTGCGAGGTCAATTTGAACATGCCCAAGGTACGCACCGTATTAAATTGCCCGTAGGTAAGGGCAATGGTGCTCTGTTCCAGGTCATCCTTGGTGCTAAAGGCCACATAGCCCGCCGTAGCAAAGTCCCCACGTTCGGCATAATAGGGGCCTTTCCCAAAGTCGATGGTTTCCAAGGTTTCGGGAATCATAAAATGCAGGTCGCTATAACCCTGACCATGGGCATGGGATACCATGTTGATAGGCATGCCATCTACGGACAGGTTAATATCGGTGCCATGGTCGATATCGAAGCCTCTTAAAAAAATCTGTTCGGCTTTGCCCCCGCCTGCATGTTGCCCAATAAACAAACCGGGCACTTTTCGTAATATTTCCTGAGAGGAGTTCACCGGACTGGTTTCAATGTCTATCCGACTTATATGATGCATAGGGTCGATATCCTTGGTTATGACCAGTTCGTCCAATGAGAGCAATTTGGAGGCCATCACGATGTTAAGGCCTTCTTGGAATGCTTCAGGACTGACGATAATGGTCACGGTTTTAAAGCCCAAAAGGTTGGCAGAAATGGAATCGCCTGCATGGGTGTGTTCCAAACTAAAACGACCGTCCATGGCAGTGTGTGCATGAACCTTGGAAGTGTGATTATACACATACACATTTTCCAAAGGTTGTTGGTTGGTATCGGTAATGCTACCCTGTAGGGTCTGGGCATAATTGGCCCCAACAGTGAGCATGATTAGTACCACTATTAATTTTTTCATTAATAATCGTTTAAAAAGTTAGGCATGGGAGACCCCATGTTTTAAATGAAATGCATAGCCATATAGGCCCAATATTTGGACAGCCGGCTATTTTGAAAAAAAACTAAGAAGCCTTTGGAGGAGGAAGGTTTATGGGTAAGTAGATGGCATAATAGCGTGAACAAACACACCAATTGGTTTTCCTTGGAATGCGAATGTTCTGCTTGTGAAACCTATGAATGAGAGGTAAAATGTGTTTATCGAATTGCAGCAGTGTTGTATGTTGTTCTTGTTGATTGGTGTTGCTTTCGGCCGACGAAAAAAAGGAAGCCAAAAGGCTTATGTAACCATGTTTATGCTGATGGGCAGATGGATCGGAATGCTCGTGATCCGAAACATGGTCATGTGAATGTTCATGATGCCCACTGCTGACCATAAAATGATGGTTGTGTTTGTTGAGGTGGTCTTGGCGCGCTTTTAATGCTGTTTCCAAACTATGAGAGAGGGTATGGAGCATGGTTAAGGCCTCCTTGTGTATGGGAACAAAAAGGTAGAGCAGCAGCACGGCCACTAAAGAGGTTTGAAGTATTAAATTCCTGAATCCTTTCAACATTACAACAGTAAGAGTCTTTCAATAATTCAAATATAGTAAGGGGTATAGGGCAGTTTCAAGCGCTTCATGATTTCTTAATCTATTGGCAACAATGGCTTATTCTTTGATAGTTTTAGCCCTTAACCAAAGAATCCTACCACACGTTCAATGGTCCAAAAGGCGGCAATGCTACCAATGGCATAGGCTGGAATGTTTTTCACAGCCAAAGGCCAGTCTTTTTTTAGTGACAATAACCTTAAAATACCCAATACGGCAACTACAAATGCTAACTGTCCCAATTCTACACCTACATTAAAAAAGGCCAATGCCAAAGGAATTTCAGATTGAGGCAAACCTACTTCCGTTAGAGCTCCTGCAAAACCAAAACCGTGCAGCAATCCAAAACTGAAGGCCACTAACCATGGCTTTTGGGCTGTTAAGGTGGGCTTGCCTTGATGGATTTTGGTCATTTCAAACGCTAAAAACACAATGCTCAAGGCGATGATGGCTTCCACTGGTGGGCCGGGAAGGTTGGCAAGGCCTAATACGGCCATACTTAAAGTGATACTGTGTGCCAAAGTAAAGGCGGTGATGGTGGTCACCAATTTTTTAAAGCCTTTGGTAATGATGATAAGCGCCAGAACAAACAAGAGATGGTCTATCCCAAACCAAATATGTTCCACGCCTAACACTGTGTAGGTCTGTACTACCTGCCATTTGCTACTGCTACCGGGTAAAAGGGCTATGGGTGCGTCTGGATGCAACATCAGGGAGACCTTTTCGCCATTGAGGTAGGTGATGTTTACCAAGACATCTACCATAGTTTTGTTGAGGTTAACAATTTCAATATGGCTTCCCTCCAAAGGACGGTTCCCCGATAAGGCGTAGTTGTGTATCATAGCGCCGCTTACGGGTCTAGGGATTCCAGCTTCACTAAGCTGAAAGCCATCCTCGAAGCTGGGGTATATTTTTAGTGACATATCTCCCATGGCGGGAACTTTCCACAGTATTTGGTAATGGTTGTCACTTTCCTGCACAATCTGCAAATAGGCGGGCCTGATCTCGTGGGCACCAATGGGGAGGGTCAACAATAGTGCAAGTATTAATAGGATATAACGTAGGGAGCGTTTCATGGTTGTTGGTTTTGGGCCAATTCGTCTATGGTGGCTTTTTCAAGGTTGTCTGCTGTAATGCGCACCTTGTAATTGTCCTTAAGCGCTTTTAGGATGGCTGCTTGGCTTTCCTGCTCCATTTGGTATTCGTATTCACGCTGGACCTTATCCTTTACTTGTGCAAAGTTTGGAGTGCTTGGCGGTGTTCTGGATTCAATAAAAACTAAATGCACCCCATAACCAGACACGATAGGCCCCGCCCATTGCCCTGTAGGCAAGGTTTCCAACTGCTGCGAAAACTGTTCGCCAAACTCGCGGTTCAGGTAAAAGGCATCGGTGTCTTGAAGGGCGTAATCCAAAAGAAAAGGATCGCCTTTATCTCTCATGTTCTGAGTGTCCATGGAACCATATTCTTTTAATACGGCTTTGGCCTTGTCATAAGGATTGACATGATTATCTGCCGTAAACAATATTTGATACAAGGTGTACCGGTAGGGCGTTGCAAAGTCTTTTTGGTGTTCCTCAAAATAGCTCTTTAAATTTTCTTCGGAAGCTGGTGCGACCAAGCCGGAAAGGTCCTGGCTAAGGAATTCCATTTTTTGGGCGAGCCTGCGTTTTACAATCTCGTCGTTATGGTCTAGGTTCATCCTAAGGGCTTCCCTGTACAAGACTTCTTGGTTCACATATTTGTCGATAAGGCCCTGTAACTCTTCTGAGGTTGGAGGCCGTTGCCATTGCATGCGCCAGAGTTCGGCCATATGTTCAACATCGGCATTGTCAACAATGATATCCTGTTCGGTATCGCTTTTGTTTACTTGAGTATACAACACAAATAGTAGGCCGCCCAAAAGGAAGAAGTGGATTAGGGGTTCTTTAATAAGTTGTTTCATATAATTAGTTTGGGTTATACCAGATTGGTGAACTATAGATGCGTTCCTGAATGGTAGCAGGATGATTTGTTTCTTTTACATCAATACCCAGTGCAATAGCGTCGTACAAAGAGTATCTAGGTGTTGGAATTTCCAGAACTCTCACATAATAAAAGGCACTTTGGCTAGGGTTAAAATCTGGATCTTTCCAGAATACTTTTAGCTCGGCATCTCCTATTGAGTTGGTGTATTTACCTGTTTTAAGGTCTACAGTGTTCCCTACTTTTACCTTGCCATCTGTCCTGCCATCTGATAGGGCAACATCATATACTTTTTCATCAGCAGTGCCATCGGCTTTTAACCAGCCTTTTACCACTTGTATTCTGTCCAGATTGGCGCCATCGGGGTCTTTCATGGCGGATATTAAAAAACCAGGGGCAGTGCCATTTGCTGTTTTGTTCAAATCGCCACCCATAGGAACACCTTTATCATAGCCTGTTTTAACCATTTCGGCATTCAGATCACTTTCTGCAAAATTATAGCCACCAAACACACGTAAGGTGATGCGTGGTCCTGTGGTTGCATAAACTTCTTTGCGTTGGAAGGCATCCACAAGACTTTGGCGTGTGTTGCTTTCGGCCCAAACACCTACCCAGCCTGCGGCTCCCATGTCCCAACCTTTGGAGGAACCAATGCCTGTGGGGTGCGCCCGTTTTTTTGGTTCGGAATCATGTTGGCCTTTTCCTCCAAAGTTGGTCTCTTCTACAGAGGTCATTCCTGTGTGGGAATCGGTACTCCCTACAAAACCTAATTTATAAGGATTAGCTCCAATTTTCTTTTCGAGTTCCAAACCACGCTTTAAACCAGAGCGTACATAATCTGCTTTGGTGGGTTTGGGACGTGCTCCGTCTGGTGTGAGTGCAAAATCATAGGTTTCAAAATCAGCAAATTCATCATTAGGGGATAGGGCGGGGTGGGTTTCAGAGTCTCCTTTAATTTGAGTAATCTCTACAGAGCGTTCCCATTTCATTCGGGCTTCAGCATAGGCTTTGTCTATAGGTTTGCCATTTAAGCGGGTTTCGGCAAACATGAGTCCCAAACTGATATTTGGGTTGTGCGGAATAGCTACGAACTCGGCACCTGTTTGTTTACTTGTGGTTTCCAACCATGCCCAAAGATCTTCTGGGTCATCACTATCTAGTGAGCTATAAGGCAAGAATTGCTTGGCAACATCTCCGTCTTGAGGCATAAAAACAACTCTATGTAAGTTGGCGCCTTTATTGTTAGAGGTCCATTCCCAACCAATTAAAGCAGTGAATTTACCAGGGTCGTTATGTTTTTCAGCGGTTTCAATATAATTATTCCAGGCTTCTGTAACTTTTTTTCCTCCAAAATCACCAACTAAATCTTTAGCCGTTAAGTTCGCCTCATTAGGTTGGTCGAAAGCAGCATAATTCAGGATATCATACAATTTTTGCATGTTTTCCTCCGATTTGTTTGGTGCGATTGCTAAAAACGCTTTTCCGGTTTTTGTATCTGAAATACCAGGTGTGTTTTCATACATAAGTGGAATTGAGCCTATTAACTCGGCATGGTCGGCTACCACAAGAAAATCCAAAGGTTTGGATAGTTGCCAGGGTTTGCCTGTGGTTGGGCTTGTCACTTTTTCCCCTTTGGCAAAACGGTAGGCAATTTCTGGGGTGGAATTAGGGGTTCCAAATAAGAACACATCAAAGGAGTTGCCCGTGTGGTTATGGGTGTCTCCCCAATACACATTTTTTAAAGGATTGGAAGGAACTTTAGTAGTCGTTGTTATTTCCTTAGGGGAGGAGTTAAGAGCAATGGTTGTTTCTTTTGGAGTATCCTTGCAGCCGACCAAAAAAAGAACAGAGAACAATACGCTTGAAATTATGGTTTTCATAAGAATTTCTGTTTTATTTTAAAAATGCAGGTGTCTCAATAGATTAGGGGTTATACCAAATAGGCGAGGTATAGGCCCGTTCCTGTATGGTTCTTGGAACATCATCTGTCATGGTAAGGTTGTAGTTCTTCATGTCGAAGGTGGTCCAACGAGGGGTTGGAATTTCAATAACCCTAACATAATAGAAGGCCTTTAAGGTTGGGTCGAAATCGGGATCTTGCCAAAAGGTCTTCAATTCGGTGGCGCCAATAGTATTTTCCCAAGACGCATTTTTCACGTCTACGGTATTGCCTACAGGAGGTAAGTTGCCTTTGGCATCCAAGCTGCGCTTATCGGCATCGCCCCAAACAACATTATAGACTTTTTCGTGAGTGTTTCCACTGGCATCCAGCCAGCCTTTCACTACTTGAATGCGGTCTAGATTTCCGCTGGTTGGGTCTTTAACAGCGTGGATTAGGAAGGTAGGTGCCTTGCCTTCTGGGGCGGTTTTTAGGTCGCCACCCATAGGCACGCCTTTGTCATAACCAATTTGTACGCTGTTGGCATCGGCAATATCGGCATCGGTATAGTTGAAGCCTCCAAAAAAGCGAACGGTCATTCTAGGGCCGGTAGAGGCATAAGTCTCCTTGCGTTTCATGGCATCCCATAGGGCTTCTCTTGTGTTGGATGTAGCCCAAACACCGGTATATCCCGAAGCGCCCAACTGCCACCCACGAACAAATCCGGAAGGGAAATCCAAAGCTTTTTCAGACCAACGTTCGGCACTAGGTTCAGAGGAAGCATATTTTCCCCAATAATTGTTTTCTTCGGCAGTGGTAAGCGCCGTATGGGAGTCGGTACCACTTACAAAACCATATTTAAAAGGGTTCACCCCAAGTTCACTTTCCAGTTTTAAACCATCTTTTAAGGCCTTTCTAGCGTATTCGGTTTGTAGCATGTCCTTGGTTTTAGGCACCATCACAAGATTCCCTTTGTCCCAAAGTTCAAAATTGGCAAACTCGTCGTTTGGCGATAAAATGGGGTGGGTTTCACTGGTGCCTTTTCCTTGGGTGATTTCGTAGAGGACTTCATATTTGTTTCGAAGCGTGGCCAATTCCTTGGTCAATGGAGAGCCGTCGAAAGCCGTGTTTTTAAACATGAGTCCATTGGAGAGGTTCCCGTTGTGAGGAATGGCCAATAGGGAGCCGCCAGTTTTGGCTTCAAAATTAGCCATCCATTTCCACAGGTCTTCTGGGTTTTCCGAATCGAAGGTGGTCATTGGGCTCATTTGCCTGGCAATGTCTCCACCGTCGCGGTAAATCACGTTACGGTGCAGGTTGTTGCCGCCCCCAAAGTTGGAAGTCCATTCATAGGCAATAAATGCGGTGAATTTTCCAGGGTCATTAAACTTCTCAACAATGTCGATATTTTTTAACCATATGGATTTGGCAAATTCCGGATCTGTAAATACCGGCGGTAGATTGTTGTTGGATTGGCGGTTGATAAGGTCCATCATTACGGCAGCGGCCTTTTCGCCGCCAGCTTCCATATCTTCATGGTATTGGGCCACAATTGGGTCGTCCATGACTTCGGCATCACCATTGATAACAGACATGATTACTCCAGCGCCGTCAGAGTGGTCTGTAACGGCCAACCAGTCTAATGGGCGTTTTAACTTGGCTTTTTGTTTGGTAGCACTAATCACTTCTTCGCCACGGGCAAAGCGCAACGCTTCCTCAGGACCTAGGCGGGTTCCTGCTGCACCAGCATCGGCAGACCAAGCGGTGTGCAAGTGCTGGTCTCCCCAGTAAACATTTTTTAAAGGATTGGTTGGTATACTTGGTGTCATTACTTCTTTTTCGGCAGGGGTGTTGTCGGTTGTGGTGTCTTCTTTTGGAGTGTCTTTGCAGCCCATCATTAGGAGAAGACTAAGAAACGGTAATAGCAGTAGTCTCATAATACCTGTGTATTTACATTATTTAAAGATGAAACGTAGGTAGTCTAAGATTTACAGAGGGAACTACTAAGGTAGTGTTTTTCTTTGGAAATGAATAAGGTAACTATTTAAAAAATAGAATCTTACCTTTTTGTTAGTTCCATGGGCCGTATTTGCCCACATGGTAAAAGGAAGTGTTGTTTTCTTTGGCTTGGTCCTCGCTAAAACGGAAGAGACCTTTCCAACCTCCCAGCCAAAATCTGCCTTGGCTGTCCTGAAGCATACTGATGATACCTTGGGATTCCAAGCCATCCTTTTCGGTGTAGTGGGAGAAGTCCTTTCCATCGTAACGATAGATGCCGTGGTGCTCAGGGGCAATCCAAATGTTTCCTTGAGGATCTTCATAAAGTGCGCCAATTTCTTCCCCTTGAATGGTTCCATTTTGGGTGACATGTTCAAAGCTTTGGCCATTAAATCGGCTGAGTCCGCCAAACATACTGCCTATCCAAAGGTTGCCGTTGCGGTCTTCCAAAAGACCATTGATATTGTTGTCCTGAAGACCATTGCTTTTGGAATAGATGGTGAAAGCATTTTCTGTTGAAGTTTGGGCGGCATTTGGTGTGTATTTGCAGAGACCAAAACCATCGGTACCGTACCATAAATTACCATTTTTGTCTTCCAAAATGGTACTTACCCTATCATACGAAATGATAGATGTGGTATCCCTTACCGTAGCTTTAGGAATCGGGAAGGCTTTAAAAGTTGCTCCATTGAATTGGCATACGCCTTTGGAGGTTCCTAGCCAAAATAGTCCGTTGCGATCTATAATCATGCTCCAAACTTCTCTACTTGGCAATCCATCCTCTTCGGTGTAGCTGGTAAATCTGTTGCCGTTGTAACTGATAATGCCATTGCTTGTGGCAAACCAGAGGTTGCCTTGTGCGTCTTCGGTAATTTGGTTGACTCTATTGGCTTGAAAGCCCTCTTCGGTAGTGAAATATTCCACTTGGTTGTTTTGCAATTGGATGACGCCATAGTGGTTGGTGGCCATCCAAAGATTGCCTTTGGAATCCTCGAACAAATCCCGTACCCAATGGCAGAGTTGGTCTTTATAAAACAAATCCACATGGAAATCGTCCGGAAGCGGTCTGCCCTTATATTGGGATTTAGGACCTTTCACTGTATTAAAAATGGAAAACACTGTCGTGTCCGTTTCAACTTTTGTAGCTTCAGAGGTTTCGGTTTGTTGCCTTTGTTTGCAGGAACAAAACAAGAAGATGACTAAAAACAAGCTGTAGTAATTGGAACGTTTTTTGGAGGATGTTGGGAAGCTTGCTGTCGCCATACTTTGGTGTTGCCTGGGGTAAAACTTTTTATATTGAAACATGCAGTTCTCGATACAAATTTCTGTAGAAATTCACTCGAACTGGGGTTTTTTACTGATTTTACATGAGATTAAAGATAGTACTTTTTGATTCTGATTGTAATGAATGGCTTAAAACACAAAAGCGTTATGCAGAAACAGGTTAGGGACTGTGCTACATAACGCTTGCATCATGGTAGATACATAATATGTTTATTGCCTAGAATCAGCTTTTAATATTTTATCGATGGCTTTGTTAATGTCTAATGAAGCTGCTGCTTGTCTGGGAGGATAATCCTTAAAGGTCATAAGGTGGGCATTTAAGTAACCAATAGCTGGCTGGAACACCCAAGACTTATGCATAATGAGATGAAAGGCCGTAAGGTCATCGTATTTCTCATAAGGATCTTTCCGTAAGTTGAACAATCGCGGCATGGTGTGGGTAATCATGTCGTCAAAATAGCGCGCCTTGGTAGCAAAGTGCATTTTCCAAGGGCCCACACGCATGGCGGTAAGGCTGCTTTCGTAATAGTAGAAAAAGTAATTTCGGGCTGAGGTATCTGTTCTTCCTGCCCAATAATCCCAATTGTTAAAACCGTCGATATAAACTTTATAGTTCATGTCGCCGACCTTATAGCCACTTCTTAGTTTGGTACTGATATCCGGAGATCCTACAGCTGCCATTAAGGTTGGCAATACATCTTCATGGGCAGAAATACCATTGCGGACCAAGCCTGCAGGAATATGGTTTGGCCAGCGTACCATAAATGGCGCTCTTAACCCGCCTTCCCATGTGGTCATTTTTTCACCTCTAAACATGGTAACTCCAGCGTCCGGAAAAGTACTTTGTTCAGGGCCATTGTCGGTAGTATAGATGACGATGGTGTTGTTGTCTACGCCTAATTCTTTTAAGTAATCCAACAACTGCCCAACATGGCCGTCATGTTCAATAAGTCCGTGACCAAAAAGGTCCATGTCTGTACTGATGCCTGTTGCCAAATTTTTGGATTCCTCTTTAAGGTGGGTGTACACGTGCATTCTACTGGTGGCATGCCAAATGAAGAAGGGTTTGCCAGCATCTTTGGCACGGCGCATAAAATCTTTGCTTTTGCTCACCAATACATCGTCAAAGGTTTTCATTTTTTCTGAAGTCAACTGGCCTACATCCTTAACCGTTTGTTTACCGATGACTCCAAAGCGAGGGTCTTCGGTTTTGTCGAATTTGTCGCTGGCATAGGATTCTATTACGCCTCTAGGGCCATATTTGTTGGCGAATTCTTCGGTTTTTGGATAATCGCCCTGTTCAGGTTCTTCCGATACGTTGAGGTGGTACAAATTGCCATAAAACTCGTCGAAACCGTGGACGGTAGGCAGGTGTTCGTTACGGTCGCCTAAATGGTTTTTACCAAATTGTCCTGTCATATAGCCAAGTGGTTTTAAAAGTTCGGCAATGGTAGGGTCTTCGGGTTTGATTCCGAGTGGATTCCCTGGTTGCCCTACGGTGGTAAGACCAGTTCTTACCGGTTTTTGCCCGGTAATAAAGGCGGCTCGACCAGCAGTACAACTTGGTTGGGAGTAGTGATCTGTAAATATGGCTCCTTCCTTAGCAATCCTGTCGATATTTGGTGTGGGATATTGCATGCCCAAGGAGTAGCAGCTAAGCGAATTGGGAGCTACGTCATCTACCATGATGACTAAAATATTAGGCTTTTCCTGGGAGAATCCCAGTAAACTTAAACTCAAGAGTAATGAAGTAACAACATGTTTCATAATAGTATCTATTGGTTATTAATAAGAGATTTTACGACCGTTAGGATTAGGGCTTGAGATAGTTTAGTTGTAGGGGGTATCTAATTTAATAAAATATTTCTTTCAAAACATTGAATTGCAGTGAATTATATTTTTATTGTTTTGAAAACAGGTAATTTGGACATATTAAGTTTATATCCTACCAAATTTTGGTGGATCTGCCGGTGGAGCTTAGTTTGATAAGGTTTGGTTTGGGGGTGCTACCGTTGAAGGTGAGTTCTGAAGCAAACAATAGTTGGTCCTTACCCATAAAGGCTACCCAATGTGGGGTGAAAGGAGGGATGTGTTGATATAATGTATGTTTATTGCCTTGGGCATCGATCATCTCAAAACTTCGCCTTCCCCAATAGGCCATGAGCAATTGTCCTTCTTGAAAATCAACATCAAACACTTTGTTGCGGTCCAAGGGGGCATTGGTAATTTTAGGTTCAATGATATTATTCCACTCTTGAAGTATGCTTCCTGTTTGGGTTGCCAAGAAACAGGAAGTGTCTCCTAACAAAAGAATGGTGTCGTCAGGTAAAGCCCTAATGCGATTGATTGGGGTTTCAAATTCAAAATATACAGAAGGTTGTTTGCCTTTTTGTAATTTGTAAACACTGGGGTACTTACCGAAGACCATTTGGGTGTCCGAAAGCATAAAGAACCCAGCTTCTCCAATATGCCATTGGTCCTCAAACCACTCCCAGAGAACTGTTGG
Source organism: Mangrovimonas sp. DI 80 (assembly GCF_001975575.1). Lineage (NCBI taxonomy): Bacteria > Pseudomonadati > Bacteroidota > Flavobacteriia > Flavobacteriales > Flavobacteriaceae > Mangrovimonas > Mangrovimonas sp. DI 80. The sequence goes on from NZ_MSDT01000002.1 coordinate 912,498, forward strand.
CTTTTGGTTTTTAGTTGTTTTTAAAAGACGAATTTCAAAGGTGTCGGAAGCTTGTAGGTATCGGCGTTCCAAGATGTAAATGTCCTGTCCTTTGGCATATAGCATAAAATCACTCGCCGGATATTCAGATTTTAGGAATACTTGAGGAGTACTGCCATTTTCCCACACCATGATACAGGCGTGGTGCAGCGCATCATCAATAGGATGGATATAGGACCAAAATACTTGGTTGTCCACTACAATCATATTCCCCGTTGGGTGGCCCCAAATGCTTGAATAACTCAAAAGCGCAATGGCCAACACCCAATAGGATTTTATATGTTGTAATGCATACATGTTTTTTACATGGACTTACATTTGGTCTGGGGCTACCGGTGCCGGTACCACATTTTCCACAGGATTGATACTTTTTAGATACATGAACATGGCATGAAGGTCTTCATCCTTGATATTGATAAAGTTGGTCCAAGGCATAGGAGGAAGAAGCATGCGACCGTTGTCCATTCCTTTAAATTTGCCTTCGGTCAACGCTTTTTTAAATTGCGCTTCGGTCCAGCTGCCAATACCGGTATCGTCTGGCGTTAGGTTGGCGGCAAAGGAGATCCCCCAAGGGCCTGCCGCAGCGGTAAGGTCTGGATAAAACATGCCAAAACCTTCCTTGATCATTGGGCTGTCAAATGTAACTACAGGTTTATCCGATGGGTAGCCCGATAACAATAGTTCAGGAATAAGTTCGGGGCCGTTTGGGCCTACTTTTTTGGGTGAATGGCAGTCGTTGCAGCCCATAACCCCAACAAGATATTTTCCTTTTTCAATAACGCTTTCGGGTGAAGGTGTAACGACTTCCGGGGTGGCACTGGCAGTTTGATAGGTTTCTTCTTTGCAGGATACAAGGCTTAATGAGGCTGTTAAGGCAATTGCCATAAGTGCTGATTGGTGTTTGAATGTCATAAGATTGTTGTTGAAACAGACCTAAATTTGCTAGTCTGCTGTTGGTTAATGCCTCTAAGATAGTAAAAGCGACTGGAATTTCTAAATGTTGTGTATTAGTGATTTAAGAGACTGATATTTATGCTGAAAAGGAGATCCAATCGACAAACTTCATCCAGGTTTTGGAAGCATATATTTGCGGTGCAAAAACAAATACATTTACAATGAACATGGAAAGCGGGTAAAAGTAAAATAAGGTACTAAAGCGTTTATCTTTTTTTAAGGCCGTTCGTAAATCATAAATCAACAATGGCAGTGCAATTATTAGGTCAACAATTATTGTGAAGATGGGGTTATCTGGAATTCCAAAGGCTAATGGAATGCGATCTATCCCTGTATTGGCGAGTAGTAAGGTGCCATAAAACATCAGTCGTTTGTGGTGGAATGGCGATTTTCTCATGGCAATACCAATAAAAAGTAGGGGAATCACTGTGAGCAGGCTAAACCCAAATATGCCCACTAAAAAACTAAGTCCTTCAATTGGGATTTCAGGGTGGCTGGTCCTAGCTGAAATGATAAGGTACAGCGTACTTAATGTCAATAAAATTAGAATTGCAAAGGCTGCCTTTCCTGCTTTGGTATGCCACTGTATTTTTTTGCGAAATACCAATTGGGTTTGAATTACATAAAGTAGTATCCAAAGGAATCCAAAAATGCCATGTAATATATAGCGGGAGGCTGCCATATTGATGCCTTGTGAAGCTTTATTCCGAATACCGGCACTGAATCCAACAATGCAACATATCAAAAATAAAATGGCGGTAGCAGCAAAATAATAATGCTCGAATCTCTTGTGGTGGTCCTGATTTGAAACTACTGTGGTTGGCATGGTCTTCGTTTCTTTCTTTTTAAAGTTAGTTAAAAATCAGCAATAAAGCAATTTAAGGTGTTTTTGCCTGTTTTGCGGACTGTCTGTTTTCTTATGATTTAATCGCGACTGTTGAAACGAGTCTTCCTTTGTGAACTACACCAAGAATGGGAATGTCCTTAATGGTTTCTGGAGCCACTTTAAAAGGGTTCTTTTTTAGAATAGTGAAATTTGCCGTTTTTCCTTCTTTAATAGAACCAATGCTGTTTTCTTGGTTCAAAGTTCGTGCGGCGTTTATAGTAATGCCCTGCATAGCGGTAAAGACATCCACTTTTTGATCTTGTGAAAAGTGGCTTTCTTCGGCGGTTTCTCTATTAATGGCAGTCCAAGCCAATAGCAATGGGTTTGCGGGTGCCATGGCAAAATCGGAATGGTAGGATACAGGAACGCCTCGTTGGCTGAGTTCTTTGATTCTTACTAGGTTTTCTGCCCGGTCTGGACCAAGTCCAAATTCAGAATATTTGTCTGCTAGGGCCCATAAGTAGTAGGGGTTTACAGAGGCTTCCATATTTAGGGCTTGAACTTGTTGGGCAATGTTGTCATCAAAATAGCCCATGTGATGAAGGGTAAAGCGATGGTCTTTTCTGGGGTGTTTTTTTTGATCCTTTTTGTTATAGTCCAATACTTGCTGTATGCCCAAATCGCCATTGGAGTGTACATGGATTTTGTAATCGTTGTTCCAATAAAAACTCAATTGTTCCTTAAATAACGGCAGGGGGGTCATCCATTCTCCTTTAAATTCTTCACTTAAATAGGGTTCTTTCATTTGCATGGCCAAGGAATAAATAGCGCCATCGGAAAACAGTTTTACCTGCTTTGGCAAGAAGGTGATATTGTCTGTATTGTATTTGGTGGGCATGGCCTCCATAGCTTCCATAGCCTTGGCATTGTCGTTTCCGTTCATACTATAGAGCTGTGTACCATTGGGAATTAAAAACACATCATAGGGTGGGTTTTTGTCCATTTCACCTTTTAATAGGTTGTATTCCATATCAAAATCGGAACTGGGAAACCCAGGTTCTGCTATAGTAGTGATGCCGTTTTTAAGCATGAGTTGGCTCATCATGGCCAATCCTTTTTTATAGGAATCTGGGTTGATGAGGTAGGGAGCAATAGCTGGTACAAGGGCTAACCAGCCGCCTTCAAAGAAATGGCCGTTTTTCCAATCTACCTGCGGATTGCCTTCAAAATCGGCTTCTTTGATGTTGAAGAGCTCTACCGCTTTGTCATTCAAATAGATTTCGTGAAAAGATCTGTGGATGATGCCAATGGGCGCATCGGGGCACAATAGGTTTAAGGTATCCCTGGACATGGGGCCGTGCCATAATTGATGGTAACCCCAAACAAAGAGCATTTTGTCTGCTTGTGCTTTGGTTTTTATTACTTTTTTGAGACGGATTTTGTATTCTTCGGGGGTTTTGGCTGCTTCCGTAGCTCCTATAGGTTTGTCCCAGCCATGAGGTGCAATGGTTTCGTTGGGAAGCATGATGGCGGCGATAGAAGGGTGTAGATGGGGTTCTATAAAACCAGGCATGAGGGTATTCCCTTCTAAATTGTATTGGGAAGCCTGGGGGTATTTACTAAGGGCTTCCTCCTTTGTGCCAACATAAGCTATGTTGCTGTTTTCCCTCACCACAGCTTCGACATATTGGGCCTGCTCCCCTTCCATGGTAATGATGTCTCCACCAAAATAAAGGGTCTGTTCGCTGTTGGTTTGTACAGGTATTTCGGTGGTTTTGTTTTCCTTTTTTTTGCAGCTCATAAAAACAATAAGGGCAAGCAATACTAGGGTTGTTGATTTGTTGATTTTCATGATGACACAGTTGGTGGGTGTTTAATAAAAGTCATTGTAAAAGAAGAGTTGTCGAATGATAAACTTTTCAATGACTAATTTACGAAATTTTACACCTTAACTTTCTTGTAATCAACTGAATGTTCGTTATTTTTTTGTTATGTAATGCTATTCCCAATAAATCTCTACATGGGTATTGTTAAACATAGGGTCTTCAAAATCGCCTTGGGGTTCACACCACATGGTTTTGGGTAAGGTCTCCATGTCTATTTTATAGTCTTCATCAACAATGCCTCCTTGCGCCTGAAACTCTATTAGTTTGCCTAATAAATCTATAATGGCTTCTTCCTTATCTTCTGGAACTTCTTGAATGCTGATGTCAGGTCTGCCGTATTTTCGCATCCCTCGTGTGTGGAACCACTTGGTATTGTCGTCATCTTCGTCATAACAAAGAATCATGACATGTTCTTTGGGTTGCGGCGTGTTGGGAGTAAAGATGTTGTCTTTCCAGTCCTTTTTATCCCAAAAGGTCACCGTTTGTAAATCGTATACTGCCACGCCGCCGTGATCCAACAAATAGGTGACCAATCCAATCACGTCTCTGTAATAGTTCAAAGTATTGGTGTCGGGGACATTGCCTACAAAAATATAGCATTGCTCTGCTGCTTCAATTTGCTGGGCTAGGTTAGGGTTGTCCTCTTTTAGTGTTTCCCAAAAGTAGCCTTCCAAATAGCTTTTAGGGACTTCGGGGTGGGCATTGGGACCGTACTGCATCAAGTCGATACCTTGTGGGAGACCTTTGGTGTGGTATTCTGCTCCCGATAATTTAAAGTCCACATCAAAATCGCCATACACTACATAAAACATATAAGGGCTGTCCAGCGGCTTGCTGAAATGTTCCCGAGTCCAGTCGTTAAGCTCTGCCATAGTTGATTAGTTTTTTAGTGTGGTTGATTGACAATCTAAGCCAGCATATCTTTTCAATAGGCGGTTAGGTTGCGTTGCCTAAATATAAATTATTTCTAAGCAAGTACAACAATTTTATGGCGCATTATATTGATATAAAGTGGAATGTGGTTTGGAAGGGGTTATAGAAGAGGCTCGGTTTTACCAACAATGCTCATTATAGTAGGCGATAATGCCCTCTACATTTCTTCTTTTTAATTCTTTGGATTCAATTTTATCCATAAGTGAAGTGCAAGAACTGAAGATTTTCAAATGCTTCTTTTTGATTCTCATACCAATGCGAATAATGTCGTCGTTGACCTTTATGTAATAATAGGAAGCGTCGTTGTTTCCTTTAGTGGACATGCTTGCCATAACCGTGGCTGCATTGGGAAAGTTAAAGTTTTGATTGTACGTCTCATCGCAATATAAGGTGATGGACCCTTTTAGTGTTTCATGTAATAGTTTTGGCGCTTCCTTATCTTGAACCAAAATGTATTTGTAGTGTTTTCCTTCAGTGTCGAAGCCGTCAATGCTGTGATAATCGTATTCCACAACCTCGGCATCTTCATTCACTTTGAATTTAATACCGCCTTCTGTTTTTATCTTAATGAGGCCTTTTGAGAGGGAGCCGTCTTTAAAAAAAACGGTGCCCCTGTTATATTCGGCATGGGATAATAAGCAAACGAATAGGAAACATAGGGTGAGAAGCGGTTTCATAGTAGGTAGGTTTAGGGTATCTAATTATAAATACGGATGTTATCCCTACTTTGGACTTCTTAGCCTTACATTTAAGAATGTTTTTCTTACATAATGAACTAAGTGTGAAATGAAATTAGTTCCTTTCACTATGCTATCATACGCTGCTTTATTTCTTCGTATCCTTAAATATCAAACTGTCCAATTCCCAATATTTTTCCTGTAAAGCACTTAAGGCAAAGGCTGCTGCAGCGGCTGTAAATATCGAATAATCAAAAGCGCCCTTAATACCTGTTGAAAAGGTCATTGCAATGCCAAACAAGAGTAACAATAGACCACTTAGTTTGGCAAACAGTTCTGTTTTAAAGCCAATAATCAGGCAAAGTGCAAATAGGATTTCCAATACGGTGGCTATTATTCCTGCTATAGAAATTGTGCCCTTAGGCAACCAAGGATTTATGGCTTGTGTATAGTCCAGAAAATTGGACCAATTGCCCCAAACCGATATGTTTTCTGGCCACAGACCAAAGCGATCTGCTACTGCCGATAAAAAAGCAGTGGCAATGGAAAGGCGTAGGAATAGTTTAACGAATTTTGTGTTCATGTTGTGTTTATTTATTGATAAATGCCGTTAGATGCCAGCCCATTTTTTACATGTGCCAAATGGTGTTGGCAGTGCCACGAATAGATGCCTATGGTCTGTAAAAGACTTAATGGTTTTTCGTGTTCGGGGTGAATAAACTCACGCGCCAATTGTTCAGGGGTTAAACTTTTTAAAAGTGTTGTCCATTTTTGGTGCAGCCCTTTCAACAGTGCCATCGATCCCGAGATGTCATCATCAAGGTCGTCGGGCAATTCGGCCCAACGGTCCTCAAAATAGGGTTTAATGGTTGGCAAGTCTTCTGTTAAGGCCAGCTTAAAGCGCATGATGCTGTTCATATGACTGTCTGTGCAATGGTGGATTACTTGCTTTACGGTCCATCCATTGGGTCTGTATTTCCAATTGAGTTGTGCTACAGATACATCCTTTGTTAAGTCTTCCAATTGGGAGGGGAAGTTTTCAATGTTCTTGATCCATGATTCCAATATCGCAGTATCCGGATGTTTGATGGGAGTGTAGGGTCCAATGGGGTATTTTAATGCTTCTATATCCATGGTATGTTGTTTAATGCTTCTGTAAATAGTCGTCTATTTGGGCAATCAGTTCTTGAGTGTCTTCTTTTAGTTTTTTATGTTTTAGGATACCAAAGACTTCCCAAGTCTCTATATCTTTTAAGATGCCTTGCAATTCCATATCCTCCTGCATAGCTTCATAATTCCTAATGGTTTTAAAGAATCCGATGTTGGCCATTCGCTCTACGGTAGCTTGTCCCTTAAATGCCTTTGGAACTTTTGTAGACTGTAATGCCGAAGCACTGTAATAGGGCACAATCCTTGGTTCTAAAAAGGCATTGTAGCCAACGCGTTCACGTTCGAAGCTGGTTAGGTATTCGTAGCCCTCTTCGTAGAGGTTGGTGATGCCCTTTCTAAGGGCATCATTTTGGATGATATCCACGCCTTTAGAGGTCAGCAGATTATAGCCGCTGGTTTTATGGCTTACATGTGGATTGACTTTCAGGTAATAGAAAAAATAGCCAAGGGAGTCTTGATAGGGAGTTTTATGTTGTAGTGCTTTTAGCAGTAGCCGGCAGGAGGTAATCTTGTTTTCCAAATGTCCAATATTGCTTTCCATGTCTTCAAGGTCGTAGTTGAGGTTATCGCGTATTTCTTGCAGTATCAAGCGCTCTGTTTGGCGCTCTTTATGACGTTCATTGACATTGTTTACTTGTAGCGCTATCAAAATCCCTATTACCACCAAGACAATTTCACCAATGGCATACATAAGATATTTACTCAGTTTGTTGCTTGCCATTAGGTCTTGTCTTAATCGTTTAAATAGTGTTATCATGGTGTCGAGATCCTATTGTTCGTTAAGGTAGTTATTAATGGTGTCTATAAGTTGCTGCCCCCATTGCTGTTCGGCTTCCAAATATTTGATACCAATAATTAATCTAATTGAGAGGTCATTTAAATAGTTCTCTAGGCTAACATCGTTTGTAATGTCCTTAACCTGTAACACTGGTCTTTGGTCATTTTGGTAGCGTTCCATCATGTATTTTCCTCCTAGACCATCTAGTGCATTGATGTATTTTGAAGATAAGCGGTACTTTGTGATTAGGTTCTGCTCTACAAAGGCATTGATAAACCGTTTCGTGTCCGAAACGTGCTGTTCCAATTCAATATCGTTGTAATAATTGGAAATATCCGTAGCCAATTTTTGATTGGCAATTTTGAGGATGTTCCCCGTGCTCACAGAAGTTTCGTAGGAGGTTCTGTGGTAGTTGGGCAGTGTAAAGTATTGCGCAAAATGGATGTCGTTTAAAAATTGAATGGTGTCATAGGCTTGTTCTGTAGGATGAATATAAAAGTCAAGCAGCCTTAGGCAGGTAATGTTTTGGGTTTGTTTAAACGCTTTGATGTCCTCAAAGCCTTTAATGTCATTTTCAAGGTCTACTTTTATCCTGTTCAGGAGGTCTCGTTCTGTAAGCCTGTCCTTGTGATGTTGCTGCCAAGTATTGATTTGAAGGGCTATTAAAATACCAATTACTACCAAGATGATTTCACCAATGGCATATTTGAGGTATTTTGCAGTACGTCCTTCCGAGAGTAAGTTCTGGCGAATGTTCCTAAAGAATGTAATCATATCCAAAGGGTTGGTTTGTATAAATATACCCTTTTTTGCTTTAGGATAATATGCCCTTTTTACATCCCCCTTAATCCCCCTTCAAAGGGGGAATTCACTCTGTAATTGTCCCCTTGAGGGGACTATAGGGGTGTTCTCCTCTTGAGGTTACCGAGAGGAAAGCTCTGTTTTACTAGAATTATAAGCCAAGCTTTCCGCTTTTAGCTGCAACAATATATTCGTAAAGTTTATTTGTACTGTACTTGGTAATTGTATCGAAGGTGTGGCTAATGGCGATATTTTGGAACTCCGTATAGGAGCCCATTTCTGTGGCATACCTGTCTTTATATGCAATTAAGGAATCTTGTTTGGTGATGAACTTAAAGAAATAATCCTGTTCCATTTTTTTATCTAAGTTCTGCAATAAATCAGGGTCGCTAATGCTGCTTATCCCATGGCAAGTAATGCAATGTCTTTTGAAAACATCGCGCCCTAAACAGTAGTCTTCCAATTGTGGGGAGGCAATATCAGAAGCAGCCGTTTTCCCAATCTCTTCCTTTGGTGTTAAGCAAAACAGAAGAGATGCAATGGCAATTAAAATAACAGTTACAGATGCTACAACGCAGAAAATATGTCTCGTTATTTTTTTTATCACAAGTTAAGGCTGTTTTATTCCAGTTCGGCATCAATCAACTCCAAAATGGCATTTAAATCGTTCATAAGGGGGCTGTAATGTGTGGCTTCCATAGCACTACTGGATAGAGCGAACATTAAAAGGTTGTTTTCAAATTCCTGCGACTGCAACAATTCCAGATTGCTTATAGGTTGTGCTGTAGGCTGCAGACCTATCTCTTGGCTGGCGCCTGTTAGGTCGAATATGGTTTTTAAACTGTAGGCGTCGCTTCTAAAAAGATCCAGTACCTTTTCTCTTTGAATCCCTAAGTCGGTTTCCTGTTTGCCAATGTCTTCAATAGTGGCAATCCAATTGGTCAATAAAATCCGTAATTGGGCATTGGAGAGATCTTTTAGGCTTCCGGAGTTGATAATTTCATTCAACAGGGAATTGTTGGGGTTAAAGGAAATATCCGATGCTAAGGTGTTGAACAGCAATTCTGAAAATAATCTTTCGGTAGGCGGTGTCTCTTGATGGCTTGTATATTGCAACAGTGTTTTGGCGCCTTCAAAATTGCGTTTATTTACCGCAATCAGTTCATTAAGTTTCAACTGGCTGGTAGTAAACTCATCGTGTAGGCCCTGGAAATAGGTCTGTTCCTTGTTCTTGAGGATGCGCTTCTCATTACTGTTGTTCACCGCCAAGGCAATTAAAATACCAATGACCACCAGAACAATTTCCCCAATGGCATAGAGGAGGTATCTACCGAATTTATTCTTGTTGAGCAGTTGTTGCCTGAGTTTTTTAAAGAATAGAATCATGCTTTAGGCTGGATGTCAAGAATCTGTGTTGGGAATAAAGATACTTTTTTTTGCTGTAAGTTGATTCGCCTTTTCACAGGTGCCCTTTTCAGATGTTACAACAGCTTTTTAATTTTGCGTTTCAAATTGTTGTATACATCCAATAACATAATGTTTTCAATGAATTCCATGTTACCATTTTGATCTATGATGACATTATAAGGGTAGTAGGATACCTTGAATTGGTCTATAACAGGTCTGGCATTTGGAATAATGGTGAAATCAAGCTCGTGGGTTTTTAAGAAGGTCTCTACGGCAGCCTTGTCATCAAAAGTTATCGCAAAAAATTCCACAGGTTCGCCTTTAAACTTCTTTTTCAAAGCATTTAAATCTGGGAATCCCTCAATACAGGATTTGCAATGCATAAACCAGAAGTCCAATACCACTACCTTGCCCTTAAGGCTTTCAAGGGTGTGGGTATTGTTGTCCATATCTACAAGGGTCAGCTCTTTCAGTACGGTGCCGTCCAATTGCTTGCGTTCTTGTTCCTCTTCTTTCATTTGGGTGTCTCGAAGCTTGTCGCGTTCATTCATTTCGGCTTCTGAAAGCACTTTGTTCACTAAGACGATACTGTTGGCTAAGGTATCGTGGTAAATGACTTGCTTAAGGTTGTAGCGTTTGGACAATGCCCTTATAGAGTCGTATTCCTTCTTGTTACACGGCTGTCCGTTTTCCAATATGGTGCGTATGGCTATATCGGGGTTGTTTGTTCTTAATTGGGTAAAGGTCTCCCGTGTTATTTCAACACAGTTGTCTGGGGCGTTTTGCTGACTGTAAACATTGGTCATAAAAAGGCTGAAAAGGATAACTAGGGTGTGTTTGTAGAACATGGTTGGTTGGTTTTATTGTGGATTATTCTTACAAATATATCTTTTTTTAGTTAATTCTATACATCATCTTTGCATCCTCTTTGGAGGGTATCGATGAAGTATGATTTAAGCATCAACCAAAATGAAGATGATTTCTTCCTTTTAAACCCTAATCGAAATAACAATCTCCTCATCAAGGGCTATATGAGCATTCTTTCTTGCTTCAGCTTTTATAGGAAGGAGATAAGTGTCCAGTTTGGTGTCAAACCAAATGGCTGTTTGCCACTCATAGGTGTCTATAATAGCAACGGCAGTCATTCTTCCCCAACCCTGTTCTTGCCATTTCAGCTGTGCCCTGATTTCTTTGGAGATGTCCTTAGGCAATGAAGCAAAATACCAGCCTCCAGGAGCGTCATGTTTCCAAATGCGGCTGGTGAATTGATATGTAATTTTGCCTTCCATACTTTTAGCTAAAGATAGCCATAATACACGGCAAATTTATTTTATACCATTTTCTGCGAGGACTGTTGTAGTTTTCTGGTTATGGCAAAATAGATGACGTAGAACCAACCAAAGATACCATGGAATATCGCCCATAGAATAGATTTGTTGCGTTCCCACGACACTACTATGGCTAAAATGGTTCCCAATATGCCCACGCCAGTTCTTATTGCAATACCTGGTATATTGTTGCTTCCTGTTTGTTGGCTAAAACATTCTAGGGATATTAAGAGTGCTAAAATGAGGGTTGGTTTTAATTTAAGCATAGGGTTTTGTAAGTTTTTATTGTTGACTATTCCTACAAATATATCCTTTTTTTCCTAATGGCATAGCCTCTTTTTACATCTCCTTCTAATGACGATGATAGGCTGTTTATTGGCGTCCTTAGTCTGTTCATTTTGGCTGCGCCGAATCTTCGATTTCTTTGCTCATTCAAATTCTAAGCATTCATGAACACATTTTTTTATTATGTAATAATTTATGTGTGAATAAAGAAACTTACCAAAAGAAAAGACGCCCTGTCGATAGGCATTTTTGTGCTTCTTTCAGAAGCCCAAAACCGTTTACAAATTCCTAAACTTGGTCCAAGGCTTCCCAAGTTTTTAACGGAATTTGTTCTCTATGCTTACGACAGGGTGTTCCGCCCGTGGTGGAATGAGGTTTAAATGTTGAGAGGTGTTTATTCGTCCTCATTTGAGACTTCGGGACCCAACCACTGAAACGGCCGTAAAATAAAAAGCTGTTTGAGGTTTTGCGAGAGTAAAACCGAGTTCTTTTTATTTAGGTCGTGAAGTGCTGTTGGGTGAACAAGCACATGCAGACTTGATTTTTTGGCTCTTTTGTATCAAGACAAAAGAGTGTATATGAAAACCTTTAAATAAAAATGGATGAATAAAAGGGTATGTAATCTGAAAACAAAAGAAAACCAACCATAGTCTGCTTCCTAATGTTTGAAGCTAACCAACACAGCTATCAAGAGTGTTCTGTTCGCTGCCTTATTCGGATAGGTCTCAGTGTCCCAAATAAGGGTCGTTCCATATGATTTCAATATCGCAATTTGAAAAACTAGAATCGTTAAACTCCGAGTAATTTCTAACGATACATATATATCCATATTCTACAAAGGTTTCTTCATTTTCAACCACAATTTTGTATTTGTAGCTTCCGAAGGGTAATTCCTCAGTATTAGATTGGTCTAGGCCATTAAAAGGAATGTTGTTTGCATAACCGTTTCTGTTGAAAACGATATTGTCATTTAAATCAAAGATAGTTACGGTATTATTCGGGTAAAGGTCAATATTTTCAATAAAGAACTCGTCATTTACGCCATCTCCATTTGCTGAAAAAACTTCAATAGCCTTAATCTCTCCCATAGATTGGTCCAGGTTGTCAACGTTTATGTTTGCGAAGGGGTTGTCTCCACAACAGAGAAAGGTTACTTGTTCTGGTTCGGAATCACTGTTGCCGTTACAGCTAAAAATTAAAGAGAATGACAATAAAATGCCACTTAAAAATAATGTTTTGCGTTTCATTTAAGGTTAAGTTTTTTAGTTGGGGTTACTAAGGGAATAAACCCATTGGTTGATTAATCCTTCAAAGGTATCCTTTTTAAGATATTGGGCAACTATGGGACGCTATTGCCATGCTCTTTTTACATCCCCCTTAATCCCCCTTCAAAGGGGGAATCCACTCTGTAATTGTCCCCTTGAGGGGACTATAGGGGTGTTCATTTCAGAACAGGGGTGTCCATCATGTAGCTGGGTATTCGTTTTAAAGCTAAAAAGTTGTTTAGTAATTGCTTTTTTACATCCCCCTTAATCCCCCTTCAAAGGGGGAATATAAATTGTCCCCTTGAGGGGACTACAGGGGTGTTCATCACGCAACAGGGGGTGTTCTATCCACTTGAGGTTACCGAGAGGAAAGCACCGCATTGCTAGAAGGTACCTAACGTAGTGCTATTAGGGTGTTGTTCATTTTAATAATTAACGACAGGGTGTTCCGCCTGTCGGGGGATTAGGGTTAAATTTTACAAGTTTTTTTGTCCTCATGTGAGACTTCGGGACCAAACTACTGTAATTGCCGTAAAATAAAAAGCTGTTTGAGGTTTTACGAGAGTAAAACTGAGTTCTTTTTATTTAGGGCGTGAAGTGTTGTTGGGTGAATAAGCACATGCAGGCTTGATTTTTTGGCTTGGTTTATCCTGAGCGTGACGAAGGATTGCATCAAGGCAAATGCGAAGCATTCATGAATACCTACAAATAAAATGGATGAATAAAAGAGCATGTACTATGAAAGCAAAATGAACATAAAAAGAAGAAGAACACAGGAACCAATGTTGTCAATATAGTCTAGGTTCCCATGTTCAGGTTGGATATGTAGAGAGTAAAGATTATTGTTAGAATGGAGCTATTCTTTAATAAAGGGAATTGTTGTGCCGTTTTGAAATGTCAAGAAATAAACCCCGTTGGTTAAATGGTTAATGTCAATGCTTGTGTTGTTGGAGATTTCTCCAGAGTTCATATGGCTGCCAATTGAATTGTAAATGTTGTATTGTTTAGCTGAGGTAAGACCAGTAATATGAATGCTGTTTTGGGCAGGGTTGGGATAAGCGGTTATTGGGGTAAGGTTGTTGTCTTCGGTTGATAGGGTGTTAAAGGATAGTTTTGAAATTCTATTGTCAAAAGCTTCTGTAAAGTAAAGCGTATTGCCATGAACGAGAAGATCTGTAGGGCCTGCTACATTAAGTAGTATGTCTTCTGGCAATGTGTATGGTGCATTTACAGAAAGGTCTATTTTAAGAAGTTTAGATCCAAAAAGGTCGGCTACATATAAATAATTGGCATGAAGAAGTAAACCTGTTGGGGTGCTTCCTGGTTTTCTCATAACGGCTGCGGCTGTTGGAGATTTTGCTCTTAAGTCTATTTTAGAAATTTCACCGGTATATTTTTGGGCAACGTACATGTCGTTTCCTTGAATTATTAAATCTACAGGAGAATTTAATCCGGTCACAATATCGGTAACGTTGGGAGGGGAATTGTTGAGACTTATTTTGGAAATTTTAGTACCGTTGGTGAAATATAAGTCGTTGCCCTCAAGGACCAATCCATCAGGATCAGTTAAGCCTATGACAATTTCTATAGGGTTTGCGTCGGGGTTATTTAAGTCTATTTTGGAGATCTTTGTGCTTTCACTGTAATATAGATCGTTCCCATTGATCAACAGGTCTAGTGGGCCGTTTAGGTTATTCAATACCGCTTTGGCTTCGCTTAAGGGAAGTCTGTAGTTGAGGTTGATTTTGGAAATTTTCTTCCCTTCTATTTCGGTAAAATAAAGATCATTGCCATTAATGGCTAATCTGTAGGGGTAGTTTAAATTGGTTACCACAGGTTGAATTTGGCCAATAAGGTGAAATGTTGTAAAAAATAGGGCCAAGGCTAGAGTAAAGAGTGATTTCATTGATGAAAGATTTTGTGTTAATTGATGAAAATGATATCCTTATGTAAAGGATGAGATTAGCCTTAGGAGGCGTGAATTTAATCTAAATTGCTTGTTTTTAGTATATTAAATCGTTCAAAGTGAGCAATTTAACAAGATTGGAAGAGGGTGTTCAGATTTAAAATCTTACATATGGAAGAAAAGACGTTGTAAAATATAAAGCCTAATTCAATACATTGCTGAATTGGGTTTTTAAATAAAGGGGGCTGATTTTGTCTTCATGAGAGTCTGTGGGATCTAATCACATGCAGACTTGATTTTTTGGCTCTTTTGTATCAAGATAAATGCGAAGCATTCACGAATACCTACAAATAAAATGGATGAATAAAAGAGTATTAATACCCTACACCAATTTTGCTTTAAAAAACGCAATAGTCCGTTCCCATGCCAAAGCCGCAGCAGCCGCATCATACCTAGGGGTGGTATTGTTATGGAACCCATGATGTACGCCTGGGTACATATAGGCCGTATATGAAATGTTGTGGTTTTTAAGAGAGGTTTCATAGGCAGGCCATCCTGAATTAACACGGGTGTCCAATTCGGCATAGTGTAGCAATAACGGTGCTTTTATTTGGGCTGTTTCCTCATCGTTAGGCTGACTTCCATAAAAGGGCACGGCGGCACCTAGGGTGGGTACTTTTACTGCCATCATGTTCGATATCCAGCCTCCAAAGCAGAAGCCTACCACACCTACCTTGCCGTTGCAATTAGGGTGCGATTTTAAGTATTCGTAGGCGGCAATAAAGTCTTCCAACATCTCATTGCGGTCGCGCTGTTGCTGAAGCGCACGCCCATCGTCGTCATTGCCGGGGTAGCCACCTAAAGGGGAGAGGGCATCGGGAGCCAAGGAAATAAAACCTTCCAAAGCGGCACGTCTGCCAACATCTTCAATATAGGTGTTCAGGCCACGGTTTTCGTGTACTACCACAATACCGGGCAAGGGCCCTTTGCTGTCTTTGGGTTCAGATAACAGACCCTTAATATCGCCTCCACCTTTTGGGGAAGGGTATTGGATGTAAAAGGAATTCAGTCGATGGTCGTCTACAGGCACCTCTAAGGTATCCACATAATTAGGCGAAATAAAACTCAGCAGGGAGGTAACCGTAAGCCCTCCAATAGCATATAAAGAAAGCTTTTCAATAAACTGACGGCGGTCTAGTTTGTTATGGGCGTAGGCATCGTATAGTTCAAATACCTCGGGGTTGAGGTCTTCTTTTTTTATAGGTTTCATAACTGCGAATTTTAGGTTCGTAATCTTTGACTTTGGTACTATGTGTTATGTAGAATAGTTTGTGCAAAGGCTTTCTAAGATACGAAAAGTCTTGAAAGGGAGGTGTTTATTTGTTGGTTTTAAAATGATGTATAACGTTGCAAAAGGGTAATAGGGAGGCACATCGGTTAGGGCTTATTGCTTAGTCAAAAGAACATCCCCCTTCAAAGGGGGAATCCACTCTGTAATTGTCCCCTTGAGGTTACCGAGAAGAAAGCGCTGCTTTACTCGAAGGTACCGCACACAGTGCTACAGGGGTGTTGTGTTCCGCTCTTGTCGGAATGGGGTTTTAAAAGTTATGCGCAACATTATTCAAAATCATATTCCGCTGGAAGCGGAAGGACCTGTCGTAAGCATAGAGAGCAAATTCCGTTAAAAACTTGGGAAGCCTTGGACCAAGTTTAGGAATTTGTGAACGGTTTTGGGGTTCTGAAAAGAAGCACAAAAATGCCTATCTACAGGGCGTCTTTTCTTTTGGTTCGTTTTCTTTGGACGAGCAAAGAAATCGAAGATTCGGCGTAGCCAAAATGAATGGACTGTGAAAGCAAAATGAACATATACTAAGAAAGCAACAGAATATTTACACAGCTAACAAAACCAAGTCACAACAACAACAATATGTAATATCAACTACGAAGCTCCAAACTCACCTTAATCGACTTACTAATTGGTGTATGACTCTTATCCGCAAACTGATCTATAGGAATCAAGGCATTGGTTTCTGGGAAATAAGCCGCTAAGTTCCCCTGTGGAATATTATAGGCAACTACAATAAACCCATACACCTTGCGCTCCACACCATTGTAATGGCTCATAATATTCACCACATCGCGTTGGGCAAAGCCTGCCTGGTCCATATCCTTAGGGTTCATCAAGATCACACGACGCTCATTATGGATACCACGGTAACGGTCGTCCAGCCCATAGATGGTGGTGTTGAATTGATCGTGCGAGCGAATGGTCATCAATAAGTATTCTCCCTCGTCCAGTTTGTGTTTAGGCGCTTGGGTAATGCTGAACTGGGCCCGTTGGTTGGGCAGTCGGCTAAAGTCTAAACAGCGTACATTGTTGGGTAAGTAATAGCCTCCATCTTTAGATTTGGTATTTACATCCTTAAAGCCTTGGACCACTTGCCCTAATTTCTCACGTACCAAATCATAGTTAGACCCCAAAGAGAGCCAATCTACAGGATGGTTCCCTTGGAAATAAGCATGGGCAATACCTGAGACTATTTCGGGTTCGCTCTTTAAATGCGAGGAGGCAGGGGGCAACATACCCTTGGTTTGGTGTACCACACCCATACTGTTCTCTACGGTTAAATGACGGCGTGAGTTGCCTTTCATGTCAATTTCCGAACGGCCCAAAGTAGGCAATATCAAGGCGGTTTGCCCTGTGATAAGGTGACTGCGGTTCAACTTGGTGCTAATCTGCACGGTGAGTTCACAGCGTTGCAGGGCTTCTGCTGTAAATTCGGTATCAGAGGCTGCTGAGACAAAGTTGCCGCCCAAGCCTATAAATACCTTGGCGTCCTTATTGTGCATGGCCTGAATGGCGTGTACCACATCATAACCCGACTTGGTGGGCGGGTCAAAATTGAAGGTGTCCTTTACGGCTTGGTTGTAGTTTTTGGACACATAATGCATGATTCCTACTGTACGGTCGCCTTGTACATTGCTGTGCCCGCGTACAGGACAGGTACCGGCACCGGTCTTGCCAAGACTGCCTTTCAACAAGAGCAGGTTGACGCATTCCTTAATGTTATCGACACCGTTTTTATGTTGTGTAAGGCCCATGGCCCAACAAATAATAATCTTGCTTGATTTGGCTAGGATGTTGACCACCTCGTCAATGAGGTGCGAAGGCACGCCACAGGCGTTCAGCAGTGCCGCTTCCGAATCGTTGCCAAGGTTTTTGATAAAGGCATCATAACCATGGGTGTAGGTTTTGATGAATTCATGATCAAATACCTGTTGCCCTTGTTGGTCTAAAGCAGCCAAACGTTTTTGGATAAGTTTCAACAAGACAATATCCTGGTTGATTTTTACCTGTAGGTGAATGTCGGTAAGGGCTACGCCGCTACCTAAAAGACCATTCACTTCCTGTGGGTTTTTAAATCGGATCAAACCAGCTTCTTCCAGTGGATTGACACTAATCACTGTGCCGCCATTGCTCTTGCATTTTTCAAGTGCCGACAGCATACGTGGGTGGTTGGTACCGGGATTCTGGCCAATAACCATCACCACTTCGGCTTTGTTAAAGTCTTCCAGCGTTACCGAACCTTTGCCTATCCCTAAGGTTTCCGAAAGCCCAACCCCACTGGATTCGTGGCACATATTAGAACAGTCGGGCATGTTGTTGGTACCAAAAGCACGGGCGAACAGACCGTACAAAAAGGCAGCCTCGTTACTGGAGCGTCCCGAGGTATAAAAGATGGCCTCGTCTGGATGTTGAAGGCTGTGCAACTGCTCTGCAATAAGGCTAAAGGCCTCGGCCCAAGAGATGGGTTCGTAATGAATGCTATTGGGGCGCAGTACCATAGGCTCCATCAAGCGCCCACTGCGGCCTATTTCATAGTCGGACCAACGCGAAAGTTCCTCCACTGAATATTTACTGAAAAAGTCACGGTCTACCTTCTTGGTGGTGGCTTCTTCGGCAAGGGCTTTGGCGCCATTTTCGCAGTATTCCCCAAGGTTGGAACGCTTTTCAGGATCGGGCCATGCGCAACCAGGGCAATCAAAGCCTCCTTTTTGGTTCATGTGAGACAGGGTGCGCAAGCCGCGTACAATGCCCATTTCCTTATAAATATGCTCAAAGGCTACCTTTATGGCGGGCGTGCCGGCGGCATATTGGCCTGGAGACGTGAGTTCTAGACCTGTGAATTCTGGGTTGCTATGTATGCTGATATCGCGCTTGCGTGTTTTGCTCATGGGTACTGTAATTAACCTATAAAAAGGGCTTGATTTGTAACAAAGGGATAAAATTACAATTTTTAAGGGGATGTGTTTTAATTTATCGCAAATTAACCGTATTTTTTATGTGAAATTCATAATGCCGCAATAACCACGAACAGAGGGCATTCGTGGTTTTTTTGTTGGGGCAGGGGTAAAATGATAGGATATATCATAATTTATATTATATTTGTGTAATCGATTACATAAAACAGAGATATGACACATTCAGAATTTAGGTATGCATCCCATCCAGTAGATGCCAGAGCCTACGGAACAGAGGAATTACGCCAACACTTTTTAATCCCTAACTTATTCGTTGAGGATCAGATTAATTTGACGTATTCCATGTACGATAGGTATGTGGTTGGAGGGGCCATGCCTGTTGGTAAAGAATTGAAGTTGGAAACCATTCCTTACTTGAAGTCTGAAAACTTTTTGGACCGTAGGGAAATGGGAATTGTAAATGTGGGCGGTCGAGGAACCGTAACCGTAGATGGCGAAGTGTTTGAATTGGCTAAGAAGGAGGCGCTATACATTGGAAAAGATACCAAGGATGTGGTGTTTGCCAGTGCCGAAGGAGAACAGGCCTTGTTTTATATCAATTCTGCACCGGCCCATACAAAATACCCAACCATGAAAGTTGGGAAGGAAAATGCCGAAGTTATTGAACTTGGAGACGAGAAGTATGCCAACAAGCGCATCTTGAACAAATTGATCGTGAACAGCATTGTAAAAACCTGTCAGTTACAAATGGGATTGACCGAGTTGTTGCCTGGGAATGTATGGAACACGATGCCTGCCCATACCCACACCAGACGTATGGAGGCCTATTTCTATTTCGATTTGGAAGAAGGGCAAACTATTAGTCACTTTATGGGAGAGCCAGAACATACACGCCATATTTTTATGGAAAGCAATCAGGCGGTATTGTCGCCAGAGTGGTCTATCCACTCCGGATCGGGAACGTCCAACTACTCCTTTATTTGGGGAATGGCTGGGGAGAACCTAGACTATGGCGATATGGATACCCGTACCCCTAACGAATTAAGATAGGCCCTATGACACTATTTGATTTAACGGGAAAAATTGCCTTGGTCACAGGAGGCACCCATGGTCTTGGAATGGCTATGGCTGAAGGACTGGCAGACGCAGGCGCGCAATTGATCATCACTAGTACCACACCATCCAAATTGGAAGCGGCTCTTGAGCACTACCGTGGCAAGGGCTATCAAGCATCGGGCTATCTCTTTGATGTAACCGATGAAACCTTGGCGGCACAAATGGTGGAGCAAATGGTACAGGAACAGGGCGAGATAGACATCTTGGTGAACAACGCCGGGATCATTAAAAGAGAACCTGCCTTGACTATGAAAATTGACGAGTTCAGACGTGTGGTTGATGTAGACTTGGTTGGTGCCTTTATCATGGCACAACTGGTGGGTAACCGCATGGTGAAGAACGGTGGAGGAAAGATCATTAATATCTGCTCCATGATGAGTGAATTGGGACGCAATACCGTAAGTGCCTATGCTGCCGCCAAAGGTGGTTTGAAGATGCTGACGCGTAACCTTGCTACCGAATGGGCCAAATACAACATTCAAGTGAATGGGATTGGTCCTGGGTATTTTGCGACCTCGCAAACGGCGCCTATCCGTGTGGATGGACACCCTTTCAATGAATTTATCATCAACAGAACCCCTTCTGCACGTTGGGGGAATCCAGAAGATTTAGCTGGAACCGCTGTGTTCTTGGCGTCTAGAGCTAGTGACTTTGTCAATGGCCAAATTGTATATGTGGATGGGGGAATCCTGGCAACCATCGGGAAACCGTCCAACGAAGATTAACAACAAACAAAAAAGGATATGTCATTTATACATGATAATTTTCTGTTAGAAACGAAGCAGGCCCAAGAGTTGTACCACAACTACGCGGCCAAAATGCCTATTATAGATTACCATTGCCATTTGCCGCCAGCAGATATTGCCAATGATACCGTGTTTGAAAACATTACCAAGATTTGGATTAATGGCGACCATTATAAATGGCGCGCCATGCGTACCTTGGGTGTAGATGAAACCTACATCACAGGAAATGCTTCCGATAAGGAGAAGTTTGCGCATTGGGCCAAAACGGTGCCTTATACCATGCGTAACCCTCTGTACCATTGGACGCATTTGGAGTTGGCGCGTTATTACGACGTGTACGACCTATTGAGTGAGAAGACTGCCGATGCTGTGTATGCAAAAACCGCAGAGTTGTTGAACTCGCCTGGCTACAGCTGCCAAAACTTGTTGAAGAAAATGAACGTGGAGGTAGTATGTACTACCGAAGATCCAATAGATTCTTTAGATCATCACGCGAGATTGGCACAAAGCGATGCTACAGTGAAAATGAGCACCGCTTTTAGACCAGATAAGGCCATCATGATTGGTAGCGATGCCTTCAATGCCTATTTGGACAGTCTTGAAAAGGTGGCTGAAATGGACATTCGTATTTACGACGATTTGAAAACGGCTTTGCGCAAGCGTATCGACTATTTCCATGACAATGGTTGTCGTTTGTCAGACCACGGATTGAACCAAATTTCATTTGAACCTGCTACCGAAAGTGAAGTGAAAGCTATTTTCTCCAAAAAACGAGAAGGGAAAGCTTTGAGCCGTACAGAGGTGCTTCAGTTTGAAACAGCCGTGTTGTTATACTTAGCCGAAACCTATTACGAGTTGGGTTGGGTACAACAGTATCACTTAGGAGCTTTAAGAAACAACAATACCCGTATGTTGGCACAATTGGGGCCAGATACCGGATGGGATTCTATTGGCGATTATTCACAAGCAGAGACCTTGTCGAAGTTCTTAAATGCCTTGGATACCAAAGACAAATTGACCAAGACAATTTTGTACAACCTAAACCCGGCGGATAACGAGGTGATGGCTACCATGATTGGAAACTTCAATGATGGGACTGTCAAAGGAAAAGTACAATTGGGCTCCGGTTGGTGGTTCTTGGACCAAAAGGACGGGATGGAAAAACAAATGAACGCCCTGTCCAATATGGGATTGATCAGTTGCTTTATTGGAATGTTAACCGATTCCAGAAGTTTTATGTCTTTCCCGCGCCATGAATATTTCCGTAGAGTGTTGTGTAACCTGTTTGGAAACGAAATGCACAGAGGCGAATTGCCAAACGATATGGAATGGATTGGCAAACTGGTGTCGGACATCAGTTATAACAATGCAAACGAATATTTTAAATTTTAATAAACTAATAAAAAACAATACATACCAATGAAAAAAGTAGTCACTTTTGGAGAGATTATGTTGCGCTTGGCGCCTCCAGGATTTTTGAGATTTTCACAAACCAATTCGTTTGATGTAGTGTACGGAGGAGGAGAATCCAATGTTGCTGTGTCGTTGGCAAATTATGGGGTTCCTGTAGATTTTGTGACCAGATTACCTAAAAACGATATTGGAGAATGTGCCCTTATGGAAATGCGTAAAAGAGGGGTAAACACACAAAACATCATCTTTGGTGGTGACCGTTTGGGAATCTACTTTTTGGAAACTGGAGCCGTATCCCGTGGTTCTAAAGTGGTGTATGACAGAGCGCATTCTGCCATTAGTGAAATTCAACCGGGCATGATTGATTGGGATCAGGTATTTGAAGGCGCAGGATGGTTCCACTGGACTGGGATTACACCAGCGATTTCCCAAAGTGCTGCCGATGTGTGCTTGGAAGCTGTAAAAGCAGCAAGTGCTAAGGGAATCACCATTTCAACCGATTTGAACTATCGTGCTAAATTATGGAAGTATTGTGATGCGGCCCATAGAGAAAAAATCATGACCGAATTGACGGCTTACTGTGATATCGTTCTAGGAAATGAAGAAGATGCAGAAATGCACTTTGGAATCAAGCCAGAAGGGATTTCAGTACAAACAGAGGGACACAATGTGAAAGCAGAGGCATTCCTGTCTGTATGTCAACAAATGATGGAGAAATTCCCAAAGGCCAAAAAAGTGATCACGACCTTGAGAGGTTCTATTTCGGCATCCCACAACACATGGGCAGGGGTGTTATACGATGGTAAAACAATGTTTGAAACCCGTCAGTACCAAATCACCGATATCGTAGACCGTGTAGGTGGTGGAGATTCCTTTATGGGAGGATTGATCTACGGATTGTTGGAATATCCGGAAGATGATCAAAACGCATTGGATTTTGCGGTAGCGGCATCCTGTTTGAAACACACCATTAAAGGTGATGCTAACTTGGTAACCATCGATGAGGTTAAAAAATTGATGGGAGGAGATGCTTCCGGAAGAGTAGCGAGATAATTCAATATACAATAAATATAGGGTACATACATGTTGGGTTAGTCTAATTCCCAACATGTAGGCCCATCTTCAATAGTAAACTAAAATGGCACAATATTCAAGACTAGAAGTGACTAGTGTGATGAAAGAAACAGGGATGGTTCCTTTGTTCTTTCACAGAGATATAGAATTAAGCAAAAATGTATTAAAGGCTTGTTATGACGGGGGTGCCCGCTTAATGGAATTTACCTCAAGAGGGGATTTTGCCCATGAGGTGTTTGGGGAATTGGTAAAATATGCCAATGCCAACCTACCGGGAATGATTTTGGGTGTAGGTTCTGTAACCGATGCGGCAGCAGCCTCATTATATATGCAATTGGGGGCCAATTTTGTGGTAACTCCAGTATTGCGTGAAGATATCGCGGTGGTATGTAACCGTAGAAAGGTATTATGGTCTCCTGGATGTGGAACCTTGACTGAAATTGCACGTGCCGAGGAATTGGGCTGTGAGATTGTAAAGTTGTTCCCAGGGGATATTTACGGACCTCAATTTGTAAAAGGCGTAAAAGGCCCACAGCCTTGGACTTCTATCATGCCAACAGGAGGTGTGTCTCCAACTGAAGAAAATTTAAAAGCTTGGTTTGATGCCGGTGTAACCTGTGTAGGAATGGGGTCTCAGCTTATTTCTAAGGACGTATTGGCAAACAAAGATTTTAAAGGTCTGGAAGCTAAAGTAAGAGAGGCTTTGGACATCATTAAAAAAGTACAAAACAAATAGCATGCATCATAAACTAATTGTAGCCTTTTCCTTTTTGGGGCTATTGCTCATGGGCTGTAGTGATCTTCAGGAACATCGTGTCATTAAACTAGGCCATGGTTTGGACGTGAACCATTCGGTACACAAGGCCATGGAAAAAATGGGCGAGGACCTGGCCCAAATTTCAGGAGGAAAAATGCAATTGGAAATATACCCCAGCCAACAATTGGGGACCGAAAGGGAGTGTTTAGAGCTACTTCAGATAGGTAGTTTGGACATGACCAAAGTATCTTCTGGTGTGATGGAAAACTTCTCCCCAAATATGAAGGTATTTGGAATTCCTTTCTTGTTTAGGGATCGCGCCCATTCATTTGAAGTGTTGGATGGCCCTATTGGTAAACAATTGTTGGATGGTGGTACTAAATACTGGCTGAAAGGTTTGGCGTACTACGATGCAGGTAGCCGAAGCTTTTACACAAAGGATAAGCCTATTCACACGCCAGAGGATTTAAAGGGGTTGAAGATTAGAGTTATGGAAAGTGTGACCGCCATTGATATGGTTAAAAGCCTTGGAGGTTCGCCAACTCCTATTTCTTGGGGGGAATTGTACACCTCATTACAACAGGGGGTTGTAGATGGAGCTGAGAACAATCCGCCTAGTTTTTATCTCTCACGACACTACGAAGTTTGTAAGTATTATAGTTTGGACGAGCATACGGCCTTACCAGACGTTTTGTTGATTGGAACGCACCTTTGGGAGCGCCTTTCTGATCAAGAAAAGGAGTGGTTGCAGGAAGCAGTGGACAAATCGGTAGTATACCAACGTGAATTGTGGGCGGAAGCGGAAGCGGAAGCCTTGAGAGAGGTTCAAAAGGCTGGAGTGGAAATCATCAGGCCGGACAAAACACTCTTTTCAGATAAGGTGCAAGGCATTTACGAGCAATACAAAAGCAATCCTGAAATGTATCGTTTAATCCAACAAATTAAGGAAACCGAATAATATGGTGCTTCGAGAAAAAATAGACAATGTGTTAAGCAAGGCGCTCATCATTATCATGAGCGTTATGGTGGTAAATGTACTGTGGCAGGTCTTTACCCGTTTTGTGGTGGGAACGCCCAGTTCCTTCACCGATGAGTTGGCCCGTTACTTAATGATTTGGTTAGGGGTTTTAGGGGCAGCTTATGTGTCCGGAAGAAATATGCACGTAGCCATTGATGTTATTCCTTCCAGAAGTAGTGGAAAGATTCAAAGAAGGTTGCACTTATTGGTGTATGGACTGATTATTCTGTTTGCTTTTGCAGCGATGGTTGTGGGCGGTATACGATTGGTGTATATCACCTTTTTATTGGGGCAACATTCCCCTGCACTGCAAATTCCGTTGGCCTTCGTGTATATGGTGATTCCTTTAAGTGGCCTGCTCATTATTTATTACAAAGTTTCAGATATTAAAAAGACCTTATAATGGATATTATCCCAATATTAGTTTTAGTACTCAGTTTTGTTTGTTTTTTAGCCATTGGAGTACCGGTGGCTTGGAGTATTGCCATTTCAGCTTTATTGACCATGTTGGTAAGTATCCCTGCCATGCCTGCTTTTACGACTATTTCACAGCGTATAGGAACAGGTTTGGATAGTTTTGCCCTGTTGGCAATTCCCTTTTTCGTCCTCTCGGGGCAGCTCATGAATAAGGGAGGTATCGCCCATAGGCTCATTGCCTTTGCCAAAACTTTGGTAGGGGCATTACCTGGAGGCTTGGCCTTAATCAATGTCATTGGTGCCATGTTGATGGGAGCGATTGCAGGATCGGCGATGGCATCGGCTTCGGCTATGGGTAGCATCTTGGGACCAGAAATGGAAAAAGAAGGTTATTCCAAAGAATTTGGTGCAGCGGTAAACATTACTTCTGCTACCACAGGATTGGTGATTCCACCAAGTAATGTATTGATTGTTTACTCACTTGCCAGTGGCGGTGTGTCTATTGCAGCCTTGTTTTTGGCAGGCTATATTCCTGGAATCTTAACAGGGTTGTTCTTGATGATTGTGGCGTCCTTTTGGGCTAAAAAGAAAAAATATAAGTTAGGAAAACGTAGTTCTTTAAGAGAGGTATTTAAAACCTTTATCGTAGCGGTGCCAAGTTTGTTTTTATTGGTAGTGGTTATTGGAGGAATTGTTTCTGGTATTTTCACGGCTACGGAAGCTTCGGCCATTGCCGTGCTGTACACCTTACTTCTAGGGTTCTATTACAAGGAAATTTCCTTTAAAAGCTTACCGAGCATTTTATTGGATTCTTCTGCAACCACAGCAATTGTAATGTTGCTTATTGGGACCTCCATGAGTATGTCCTGGGTACTTTCCTATGAAAGTATTCCGCAGAATATAAGTTCGGTATTGCTTGGTATTAGCGATAACCCAATCATCATCTTATTGATCATTAACCTGCTCCTATTGTTTGTGGGAGTGTTTATGGATATGACACCGGCGGTGTTGATTTTTACACCCATATTTTTACCGGTTGTAACCAAGTTGGGAATGGATCCTGTACATTTTGGAATCATCATGGTATTGAACCTTTGTGTGGGCCTTTGTACGCCTCCGGTAGGTTCGGTGCTTTTTGTTGGGGTTGGTGTGGCCAAAACCACTATAGAAAAAGTAATTAAGCCTTTAATACCATTGTTTTTGGCAATGATTTTGGCCTTGTTCTTGGTAACCTATTTCCCGCAATTATCATTGTGGTTACCAAGCTTATTTGACCTTTAATATTTGAATTACGAACGTAGAATTTCATACAATGAAAACATTAAATAGAGAAAACCTAAGCATTAACGAGCAACTGCCAATCAAGGTGGTGCAATTTGGAGAAGGAAACTTTTTAAGAGCTTTTGTGGATTATGCCATTCAGGAGCTGAACAAAAAAGCAGGTTTCAATGGAGGTGTTGCCGTAGTGCAGCCTATTGAACATGGGATGGTGAATATGCTGAATGATCAAGATGGTTTGTACACCTTGTTTATGAACGGCATCAAGAAAGGTGAGGAAATCCGTGACAAGGAATTGGTGACCTCTATTGTGAAAGGGATTAATCCGTATACCGATTTTGATCAGTATTTGGCTTTGGCCAAGGAGGACAGTTTGGAGTTTGTGATTTCCAATACTACTGAAGCGGGTATTGCCTACGATGCCAATGATACTTTAGATATGCAGCCGCAAAAGTCTTTTCCAGGAAAACTGGCAGCCTTGTTGTATCACAGATTTCAATATTTCAACGGAGATACTGCAAAAGGCTTGACGATTATTCCATGTGAATTGATCAATTATAATTCGGATACGCTTAAAGATATCATTTTAAGATATGTTGAGGAATGGGAATTGGGAGATGCCTTTAAGCAGTGGGTTGAAGAGCATAATAGTTTCCATAATACTTTGGTAGATAGAATCGTGCCTGGGTATCCAAAAGATGAAATTGAGAGCTATAATGCCATGTTGGACTATAGTGATAATTTGATTGTAACTGCGGAAACCTTTTTCCTTTGGGTAATTGAAGGAGGTGACGATCTTAAGAAGAAATTACCATTCGAAAAGACTGGTTTAGATGTGAAGATTGTAAACAACATGCAGCCATACAGAACACGAAAAGTACGCATCCTGAATGGGGCGCATACTGCTTTGGTGCCCTTGTCTATTCTCTATGGAAACGAAACCGTAAAGCAGTCAGTAGACGATGCCTTTACGGGAACATTTTTGAATGCTGCTGTGTTTGAAGAAATCATTCCAACCTTGGATATGGATAAAGCAGAATTGGAGACCTTCGCAGATGAGGTGTTTGACAGATTTAGAAATCCGTTTATCAAGCATTTGTTGTCAAGTATCGCTTTGAATTCGGTATCGAAATTCAAAGTGCGCGTATTGCCAAGTCTTTTGGAATATGTGGCCGAAAAACAAGCGTTGCCAAAGCATTTAACTTATGCTATGGCCTGCTTGATTCAATTTTACAAAGGCCAATGGAAAGAAATGACATTGCCTGTGAATGATAGTGAAGAAGTGGTAGCAGAGTTCAACCGAATATGGGCGTTGCCAAATCTTGATGAGGTGGCCAAGGAAACCTTGGGGAATGTTGAGTTTTGGGGAGAAGATTTAAATAAGGTAGAAGGCCTGACGGCGGCCATTACGTTAGCTTTACAGGAAATAGAGACTAAAGGTATTGAACAGGGACTTAAAGAGTTTAAAGACAAAATTTAAGCATTATGCAAGAGAAATTAATTAAGGTCCATCCGTCGGATAATGTGGCCGTAGCATTGATAGATTTGAATGCAGGTGAGGAGGTGACCTTTGAGGGAAGCACTATCAAAGTGATTTCTAATGTAAAGGCAAAGCATAAAATAGCGCTTTCCAATTTTAATACAAATGACCGTATCATTATGTATGGTGTATTGGTTGGAAAAAGCAATCAGCCTATAGCGTTGGGCGAGGTGCTTACCACCGAAAATGTAACGCACCAAAGTGAAAAAGTATATAAGAAAACGGGTGATATTGGTTGGTCGGTTCCTGAAGTTGATAAATGGAAAGACAGAACATTTATGGGCTACCACAGGGAAGATGGGCAAGTAGGAACCGAAAACGTATGGTTGTTTTTTCCGTTGGTATTCTGTGAAAACAGAAATATAGAAAAGCTTAAGGAGGTTTTTGAAAAGGAACTTTTGCAACAGCAAGTAAGCCAACAGCAGTTGCTGTTAAGGGCTTTGGTGAATGGAGAAGAAGGTGATGAAGCCAATTTACAAAATGCCAATTCTAACCGTGTGTTTGACAATATTGAAGTGAAATTTATTACCCATGCTGGTGGTTGTGGAGGCATTCGTCAGGATTCTGAAAGTCTGGCGAGACTGTTGGCGGGCTATGTGAACAATCCTAACGTAGCTGGTGCTACGGTATTGAGTTTGGGCTGTCAAAATTTGCAGATTCAGATATTTAAGGATGCATTGGAAGCTATCAATCCGAATAATAAAAAGCCGGTTCAAATATTTGAACAACAGCAAATGGGGACGGTAGATGACATGTTATCTACCATTATCAAAGAATCCTTTGCAGGCATAAAAGAAGCCAATAACATTAAAAGGCAACCAGCACCGCTTTCTAAATTGAAAGTTGGTTTGGAATGTGGTGGCTCCGATGGGTTTTCAGGTATTTCTGCCAACCCTACACTAGGATATACTTCTGATATGTTGGTGGCTTTGGGAGGCACTGCTATTCTTGCCGAATTCCCGGAGTTATGCGGGGTAGAGCAGGAATTGGTAAATAGATGTATTGAAGAGGAGTCAGCGAATAAATTCCTTCAATTGATGCAAGCTTTTGAAAAGTCGGTGGTAGATGCAGGCTCAGGATTTGATATGAACCCTTCTCCGGGTAACATTAAAGATGGCTTGATTACTGATGCTATGAAATCAGCTGGAGCTGCTAAAAAAGGAGGAACTTCACCTATTGTGGATGTGTTGGATTATGGCGAATACATTCATAAAGCAGGATTGAACCTGTTGTGCACACCAGGAAATGATGTAGAGAGTACAACTGCTTTGGTAGGTTCTGGGGCTAATTTGGTATTGTTTACCACAGGTTTGGGAACACCTACAGGAAATCCTATCGCACCAATTGTAAAGGTGTCTTCCAATACAGAATTGGCAACGAAAATGCCGGACATCATTGATGTGGATACAGGCGGTGTAATACGTGGAGAAAAATCCATTGCCGAAATGGCAGATGAGATGTTGGAATACATTGTAGCAGTAGCCAGTGGAGAGGTGAAAACCAAAGCGCAGCTTCTCAATCAAAACGATTTTATACCCTGGAAAAGAGGGGTGTCTCTATAATATTAATTTAATTATTTGCCTGATATGAGGAAGTTTAGTTTTCAGTTACTTGTGTTGTCTTTAGTTTTATTTGCAGTTGGTTGTAGTAATGATTCCTCGGATGTTGAGGAGATTCAAGTTACTTCTATCACCATACTTGGTGAAACGATATCAGATGGTTTAAGTAGTCAATTATCTGTGCAAATTGTGCCTGCAAATGCTACAGAAACTTCGGTGACTTGGTCTGTTTCAGATCCTACGGTAGCTACGATTTCCAACAATGGTTTATTATCGGCTGTGTCTAATGGATCTGTAAATGTTACGGCTACTTCTCAAGATGGTTCGGGTGTTTTTGGAGATCGTTCATTTACTATATCAGGAGTAGGAGTTGGCCCAGTAATAGTTGTTCAGACCAGTCAAGAAATTACCGAGGCTATTATCACTGCTTCAGCAGGAGATATTATTTATGTTAAAGGAGGTGAATATCAATTTGCATCTACCATTAATTTTAGTGCAGATGGGACTTCTGAAAATGCCATTATTTTCATGGGTGATCCAGATGACTCTGAGCGTCCACAATTCAATTTCTCTGCTATGTCTGAGAACTCAAGTAATAGAGGAATACAACTTTCTGGGGACTATTGGCATATTAAAGGGATTGATGTTTTTGGAGCAGGGGACAACGGAATGTATATTACGGGACACTATAATCTTGTGGAATTTTGTACGTTTAGTGAGAATGCCGATTCTGGATTGCAAATTTCAGGAGGTGGAAGTAATAACACCATATTAAATTGTGATTCCTTTTACAATGCCGATTCTTCACTTGAAAATGCCGACGGTTTTGCATGTAAACTAACAGCTGGAACTGACAATAAATTTATTGGATGTAGGGCTTGGCAAAATTTGGATGATGGCTGGGACGGTTACTTGCGCGATAATGATAATATTACCACCTATTATGAAAATTGTTGGGCCTTTAAAAATGGCTACTTAATGGATGGTAGTGCTGGAATTGGCGACGGTAACGGATTTAAAACTGGCGGTAGCGATGATAAAACTCTAAAGCATCATGGTGTTTATAAAAACTGTATTGCTGCGGGAAATATTTATGACGGTTTTGATCACAATAGTAATAGAGGTGATATAGAATTGTATAATTGTTCGGCATATAACAACGGACGTAATATCAGTTTTAGTAGTACCAATATTGCGAACTTCTTATTGATTAAGAATTCATTGTCGTTTGAAGGGAACAATTCCGATTCATATTCGGCAACACAAACAGATATTTCCAATAATGGATGGCAGTCTGGATTAACAACAGATGCTTCCGATTTTGTGAGTTTGGATATGGATCTTTTGGCGTCTCCAAGAAATGCCGATGGCAGTTTACCAGATATTGATTTTTTAAAACTATCATCTGGTAGTGACTTAATTGATCAAGGGGTTGATGTTGGCTTGCCGTTTTTAGGTACAGCTCCAGATATTGGAGCTTTTGAATATCAAGACTGAAAGCTTATTTAACAGCCAAATCCTATGCCTTCTTATTGAAGGCTTTTTTAATTACACTTGAAGAACAAACTTTGAATTGTATGCTTCTAGTTGTTTTATGAGGTCTTATGGTGTTAGAATTGAATCAATTGTTTACCATATTGAATTGTTCTTTCCTTAGTTATAAATACTATTTTATTTCAATTTTATTTTCTTCAAAATCCTCAAGTTCATTTTTAGTTTTTTTTAGTGGTTTTAGAGGTCTTGATCCTTTTATTGTAACTATGGTTATGTCCATATAGGTATTTGAGAAAAGAAGCTGTGATAAGGTCTCAAAAGAGCCATTTTGATAGGTTTCCTTTCGGAGAGTGAAAGGCTAAGTGGTTCAGAAACTATATTCTATTGAAATGTGAAATTTGTGTTGATATGTTGCTATTGAAAATAGTTGTGAAAGACGCATCGTTTATAAAGTAAAAAAAGAGGGGTGATTTTTAAATCACCCCTCTTTTTTTAACTAGTTGAAAGAATATAATTTCTTAATTATGCCAACGTGGGTCCCCAATATTATAATCTATAATAGATTGAGTGCTCACTGAGAAATCTCCGTTAACTGGATCTGCATACCCTGGGTCTACAGTGGTATATGTAGTAGAATCATCATACCTTTTAACAGATGAATCATAAAATGTTGGCGCATTAAAATAATTGTTGTTCGCAAAAGTGATGGTTTCATCTGTTGCACTATTGTCTGAATATCCTCTTGCTTCCGTATCTGTGATTAAATTGTTGGTAGAAGTGATATCGTTGTCAGCAAATCTCACATAAAAGATTCTTTTGTCTGAATTGGAACAAGCATATAGTGTACAATTCGCTAAGTTGATATTACAGGTCAATCCCGTACCATTAGAATCTCCAGCCGCATCTACCCTAAAGAAATCTCTTGCAGGGGCACAATTGTTGAAGGTACTAGTATTTACATTAATGTTTAGTACATCGGAGTTTCTGAAATCTATAAAATCACCTCCATTGGTTAGAACATTGGTTACAACACTATTCTCTACTGTAAATGAATTTAGTACTGCTCCTGTCACATTACCATAAATTAAGGCTTTGTCATAATCATGAATGTTACAGCCACTGATAAGGATGCTTTCATAGCTTCCTGCTCCGTCAAAAACAAGAACTTCCTTAAGATCAATTTCAAGGTTCCCTGTTAAATCTAAATCAATTAAACTCACAGCTGATGCTCCAGTGGATAATTTAAAGCCAATTTTCAATAAGGGTTTATCAAAACTGTAAAGACCTCTAATAGTAATAGATTTGTCTAAGGTTACAGAAGCTGTCTGCGCCGTATAATCTCCAGCATCTAGCACTAAAGTTGCCCCTGGTTCGGCATCGGCAATCATTTGTAGTAAGTCATCTTCCGGAGTTACTAATAGTCCATCTCCAATATCAATTCCAGTGGTAAAAGATGTACTGCCTCGTACGGTGGTGTCATTAAATATTTGTGCAGTGTACTCAGTTTCACCTGTAAGATCAGTGATAACAGTTATCCCAGTTGCCATTTCTTCAGAGGTGATATCGTGTACAATATCACCTGGTTGAAGTGTTATATGAGTTACTGTACTATTTGGTACCCAACGCAACGTAGCTTCTGTTGCTAAAATATCTTCAGCTTCTTGAGGAAGAAATATCTGTTCTGTTTCTGTTTCAGCAGTAATTGTGGCGTATTTAGAATCGTCCAAACCTCTGCTGCTAATGGCTTTTACACGAATGTAGTAAAGCGTTTCTGCTTGTAACGGTACTAATACCGGAAGTTCATCAGAGTTTACGGTTACGGATTCTGCAATTGTGCTAAAGTCTTCAGATGTACTAAACTCCGCTAGGTAGGTGTCTACAGCATCATCGGTATTCCAATTAAGCTCTATATTCACTTGGTTTCTAATGAAAGCCTCCAATTCAGTAGGCATGAATTCTCTGTCAATTTGTAATTCTTCAATCAATGGCTCTTGCTTGGTGCAACTAGCAAATGAACCCAGTAGTACCATGAGCGCGAAGAATGATTTCAATATATGTGTTGTTTTCATAGTTTATTGTTTCTTGTTAGTTGCATTTTAGTATCCATAATCGTTTACTAACTGACCGTTGCTACCATCGATGAAAGTTTGCCAAATAGGCCAAAATTGTCTGGTATCAGGGTCTACACCTGGTTTAAAAATGAATTCGATAAAATTATCTTCAATCGTGGTCCAATCTTTAGTGAAATATTCTGGACCAGGATTCTCTGTTTCATTTCTATTAAGTCCGTAGATGTCTAGGGTTTCTCCATCTTCTTCATATTTATAATATAAAGTTGTTGGAACATCGGCATAGTCACCGGTACGGTTTAATAAGTTGGTCATTTTTGTTTTTGCCTCTTCCAATTGAGCCCCAAGAAGGTTCCATCGAATTAAGGCTTGTTTACGCTCCATTTCACCAGTAAACTCATATTGATGCTCTTTAACAATGGCATTGAACATGGCTTCTTGGCTACCTAAACTATTAACGTAATTGTCTACTTTTTCTGGGTGAAGTTCAGAAGGGAATGCACGCATTCTGATTTCTTTTAAATACGGTGCAGCAGCGCCAGGTCCATTCAGTTCATTAGCAGCCTCGGCAGCAATGAATAATACTTCTGCAAATCGCATGTAAATTTTATTAAGGCCATCATCGTTGGTCGACGTCACATATCGGTCCATCCATTCATAACGATATTTTCCGAAATACCAAGAATCCATACTTGTTAATTCTTGTTGTGAAAACTCATCATCATTAGGAGAGGCATACTCGTAAGGGACGCAAGTTACATCACGGCGCGTATCATCTTCATCATAATCATAAAACACGGTTGCTAATGGTCCGGCAGATCCTCCTCTAGCTTGACCTGTATGTTGATCTACGCCTCTATGGCGCACTCCGAAAGAAAATACAACACGTCCTCTACCCGCACCGAAAGGAATTTCCCATAAAGACTCACCTCCTGGGGCCAAGTTTTCTTGGTTGTAGCTTCTCCAAAAACCTTCGAAAGATGGATTTAATTGTGCGGTACCACTTTGGATTACATCTGTAGCTTCTTGAAGTGCCAGAGTGTACATGTTTTGAACTGATAGCTCAGGGTCATTACTTCTTCTCACACCATCAGGATATTGTTGGTAACCACTAGCCACCATAGCTAAACGAGCTCTGAAAGATTTTACGAATGCTTTGTTAACGCGTTCTACACTAGTTGTATTTGCAGTTTCGCCAGGCCAAGCTACTAATGTGCTAGCTTCAGCTAAATCCACCAAAAGTTGCTTGTAAATGTCATCGCGATCGGATTTAGGCAAATAAGTAGTTTCTGAAGTAATAGGCTCAAAACGATAAGGAACATCTCCCCATGTTTTCATTAGGTCGGCGTAATAAACGGCTCTAAGTGTTAATGCTTCCCCTAAAAGTTGCCCCATATCACTGCCAGGAACAGGATTGCCATATTCTCTTAATCCGCGAATGCAGATATTAGCACGTTCAATTCCTTTAAACATCATAGCCCATGCATTATTGTCTGTATTCATTTGCGTATTTGTTGGTGACGCGTCATAAATCATCAAAGGTGCTTGTGAGCTTCCACTTTGGTTGGAACTGTAATGGTACTCACAGTCCGTATTAAATCCATAAAAAGGGATAAATCTACCTCTGTAGGAGTTGGTTTGGCCCATTGGCTCCATAATTCCATCTATGGCTCCTTTTGCCAATCCAAAAGTGGAAAAAATTACGGATTCATCCAGGGTTGATTGGGCAGGGGCTTCTAGGAAATCTTCCTCAAATTCATCGCAACCAAAAAATAAGCCCATGAGCAAAATTCCGGTTAATATATATATCTGTTTCATCTTAATAATCATTTTGAATTAAAAGTTTAGGTTAAAACCAAATACTAATTGTCTGCTTCTTGGATATGGAGAATAATCCACCCCAGGGGTTAGAGGTGTGTTTCTTCTTGTTGACACCTCTGGATCAAGTCCTGAATAGTTGGTAATAATGAATACGTTGTTAGCTGTAGCATAAAACCTTAATTTGGTGATTCCAGTAGCTTCTAATAAATCGTTAGGAATGGTATAGCCTAAAGTTAAGGTATTTAATCTTAAAAAAGAACCATCTTCAACTGCCCAATCAGTGAACATATATCTGTTCATGTATGGTGACCACATTGTGGTGTTGGCGTTCAGTGCGGCTAATGCCTCAGGATCGGTAACTAATTGTCCTGATTCAGCATCTAGATTGGTCCATCTAACACCATCAGCCATTTGAGTACTTAGATTTCTATACTGTCCATTTTCATTAGAGGTTGTAAACTCAATTTTATTGGCGTTATAGACGTCGTTGCCAACACTGAAATTGAATGCTGCTGTCAAGTCGAAACCATAGGCATAAGCGTTAAGCACAAAACCTCCAGTTAAATCTGGATTGGCATCTCCAATAATGCCTATATCATCTTGATCAACGATGCCGTCACCGGTAATATCTTTTAATTTCATGGATCCTGGTTGCACAGCTCCTCCTAAAGCTTTTTCACTATCTGTAACTCCAGGTAATAAGGTGTACTCTCCTGTGGCTGCATCATAACTAAAATCGGACACTTCATATCTTCCATCATTTTGGTATCCAATCATGGTTCCAATAGATTCACCAACGTAAACGGCATAATCGTTACCTATCTGAGACGAAGCCCAATTGGTGTTTTCTCCAAAGTTGTCCATTATTCCCAATGAATTGATTTTGTTCTTGTTCATGGCCATGTTAAAGGACAGGTTTAATCCATAGTTTTCCTTTTGAATGGCTGCAATATTTAATGAGGCTTCTAAACCAGTGTTTTCAACCTCTCCCATATTTCTATATTGGGCATCAT
The DNA here is from genome assembly GCF_001975575.1 of Mangrovimonas sp. DI 80. NCBI lineage: Bacteria > Pseudomonadati > Bacteroidota > Flavobacteriia > Flavobacteriales > Flavobacteriaceae > Mangrovimonas > Mangrovimonas sp. DI 80. The sequence continues at coordinate 948,331 of NZ_MSDT01000002.1, forward strand.
AACCAGTACCTGGTGTTGGAAATCTAATTAACAGATCTTCAGTAATGTTTTTGTAGAGTTCAAATGAACCATTCAAAGTTCCTTTGAAAAACCCAAAATCAAGACCGAAGTTTTGAGATACGGTAGTTTCCCATTTTAAATCTGGGTTAGGCATAATGTTGGATGCTGCCCAATAATTTGGGATGTCGTTTAAATAAGCCGTATTAGAAGACTGGAAGATAAGAGAAGTTTGCCCTGTAGGAATGTTGTTGTTACCAACTTCACCATAACTTAATCTTAATTTTAATAAGTCTAGCCAAGCAGAATCACTTAAAAATGCTTCTTCAGAAATTTTCCAACCTAAGGCTGCGGAAGGGAAGTACCCCCATCGGTTGTCTCCTAAGAACTTACTAGAACCATCCATACGGTATGTGGCCGTTAATAAATAGCGATCTTTAAAGTCGTAATTCACACGTCCAAAGAAAGAGAGTAGTTTGTCTTCTGGGCTGTAAAAATTATCTACTGAAAAAGGGTCTCCTTGCGTGGTTAAATTAAGAGATGTTTGAAAATCAAAATCCTTAGGAAAGCCGTGAATTTCACTTTCTACCAAGTGGTTTTTATACACAAGCATCTCCTCTCCTAATAATAGTTTTAGGTGGTGATTGTCTGTGTCCCCTAATAATTTCTTGAAGTCATAGTTAAGAGTGTTGGCATTTCTAAAGCTCTCTCTTTTGCGGTCACGCATTCTCAAGGCTGGCATTTCTTGATTTTCAACTTCAGGCCTGTTTCGGGCGTAGTAGGTCGATCTTCCGTAGAAACGATAATCAAGATCGTATCTTTTGTTAAAACCTACTTCTGTTCTGTAAGTAAGCTCCTCTAGGATGTCCCAGCTAAAGCTTCCCGTCATATTAAGGTTTTCGCTTAGTTTTCTTTGTTGGTTGTCATCTACTGCAACAAACGGGTTCACCAAATAAGAAGATAAGGCTTCATCTGTATTGGTGGTTGTTAAGCCTGGTAATGGAATTGGAGAGTATCCAACACTATGTCTTAGACGCGCATCTGCTGAAGATACTTCATTTTGCTCATTGGCACCACCACCGTTTACTTCAGTATCTGCATAACGAACGGTAAAGGATAGATCTACTTTGTCGCTGGGCTTGCTTTTTAAAGCTAGCGACACGTTATTTCTTTTAAAATCGGAACCAACCATAATGGCTTTTTCATCAAACAAGGCGTAGTTAAAGTTGTAGTTGATTTTGTCGCTTCCTCCTCTAATGGCTAAATCACGACTTTGTACTTCACCTTTTCGGCCATAAATTTGTCTTTGCCAATCATTGCCTTCCATACCTATATATTGATCATAATCTTCATAGGACCCAAAATATTCTTCATAGGTTTCTGGTTGGTCATCCATTAAGGCATACTCGTATTGCCATTTCACATAATCTTCAGGACTTAATACGTCAATCGTATTGGCAATCTCCTTAAAGCCATAAAACATGTTGTAACTTACCGAGATTTTACCTGTTTTACCACTTTTTGTTGTGATGATTACTACCCCATTCGCCCCTCTGGAACCATATATTGCGGTTGAAGAAGCGTCTTTTAAAACACTGATGGTTTCAATGTTTGAAGGAGAAATATCCCTCATGCTTGGTACAGGGAAGCCGTCTACAATAATTAAAGGAGAACTGTCTCCAGTAATGGATCCGGCACCACGAACCCTAATGTTTATTTCAGAATCTGGTGAACCTTCTGAAGATACTACCTGTACCCCGGCAAGTCGACCGGTAAGGGTTTCTGCTACACTGGCTATTGGTTGCGCAGCGAGGTCATCTCCATCAATGGCCACAACGGAACCAGTCAGGTCTGATTTTTTTGAAGTACCATACCCAATAATAACCACTTCATCCAGTGATTCCAGACTTGGGGTGAGGGTAACATTAATAGTTGTTTTTCCTGCAACTGCTATTTCTTGAGTGGCAAATCCAGTATAGGAAAATATCAGGGTAGCATTACCGTTTTCAAGTGTTAGGGAGTAATTCCCATCAAAATCGGTTGTTGTTCCATTGGTGGAGCCTTTAACCAAAATGGTGGCGCCAACCAGAGGACCTCCCAGTTCGCCATCTGTCACCGTTCCCTTAACGGTAATACTTTGTGCGTGTAAAGTTGCCGCACTAAAAAGGAATGTGAACAATAGTATTATCGAATGAAACTTTAATGGATAAAGTCCCTTTGTTTTTCTCCTTAGAGAGTGTAAAAACAAAGCATCAATTAAATTGTTGTGCATAAAATGAGTTAGTTTAGAATATTAGTATGATATGTAATCGATTACCCAAAGTTATCATATATTTTGAAAAATACAATTTTTTGTTAATTTTTTTTAAAAATTATGAATTGAAAGGCCTTGAAATATCGATGTGATAATCTGCAGCTAGGGTGGCTTTTATAAAGTTTTTTTAACCGAAATATGATTTCATACTAATTTTAACGGTATAGGTGTTATTTTATAAACTTGGATTCCAATTTTATGGTGATTGTATAATAATGGAGTCTAAAATTCTTGGGTTATAGGGAGTAATCGAATGTGAATATGTTAAAACGTATTGCTTGTAATTGATGAAGGATTTTTGATGCAAATTGTTTAGGATGGAAAGAGGTGTTTATTATATGGTGTCTTCTGCTATAGTCTTTGAAAATAAAAGACAAATTGTATATTAGGTTGTGGATTTGATTTTGGATTTTTATCCAATAGGAATAGTTAACATAAAATATGTTTATATAGATGTTTTGTGTTTAAGTAGAAGGGGTGACTGATCTAACCTTTTTTTAATGAAGATTTTCTAATCATCAATTCAGGACTTAATACCACTTTCTTCTCAACCTTTACATTATTGGTATTGTTCACCTGTTCCAAAAATACTTGTGCGGTTATTTTTCCCATTTCCAAAGGCGATTGGTCTACAGAAGTAATAGGAAGCTCCATAAACTTTGTAAAAGGTTCGTTACTAAACCCTACTACGGCACAATCTTCTGGGATTTTTATACCCTGTGCTGTCATTTCCTGAATCGCTCCAAGAATAACGGGGTCACTCGATGAAAAAATGCCATCCGGTTTAGGGTTGAGTTTCATTAACTTTTTGGCGGCCTTTTTACCTTCTTCCACTTTACTTCTAACCAATTCCACATAGTCTTCCTTATATTCAAAGCCATTATCAATCAAAGCTTGTTTGTATCCTGAAAAACGCTCGTCGTAAATTTCAATGCTGCGATCTCCTCCTATATGGGCAATGTGTTGGCATCCTTGGTCTATAAGATGTTGGGTGGCCTTGTAGGCGGCTTCGTAATCATTTATGGTTACCGAACTTACTCCCGGAATGTTCTTTTTACGGTCAAAGAAAATTAAAGGAACATTCTTCTGAATGATTTTATGGATGATATGATTTTCATCTAAAGCTACGTTGGAGGCAGAAATCATTATGCCGTCAACCTGTGCGTTCAATAGGGCTTCTAGATTTTTGGCTTCCAAATCCTGATCGTTGTGGGTTTGGCAAATGATAACATGATATCCATGCGGATGCAACTCTTCCTCAATGCCACGAATAACGGTTGAGAAAAAATTACGGTCAATTCTAGGGACAATTACACCTACGTTATTGCTCTTGCCGCTTTTAAGAGCTACGGCCAATTTATTTGGCTCGTAGTTCATTTTTTGCGCCGTTTTTAGTACCAGCTCCCTTGTGGCTTTGCTAATCTTTGGGTTATTGTTAAGGGCTCTGGATACCGTTGCAGCTGTAATGTCCAGCTTTTTGGCAATGTCGTAGATAGTTGTTTTCTTGTTCATTAAAAGTAACGTTACATAATGATTGTGCAAACATAAGCAAAAGCATTGGACTTGTGCTTATTGCAATGTTATCGATTACCTAGATGTTTTGAATTTAGTTGTTTTCGCGTGAATTTTTACAATTTATAAAAAAAACAGCTTAAAAATAGATAATTAAAAAAAATCGAATCTGTTATTTGCTACTAATATAATATTTTTTGAAAAAAATTTGGTTGCTCATGACATTTTAATTAGGTTTGGGTAATCGATTGCATTTTAGGAAGAAATTAAAGAAAGTTGAAATGAACCATATGTTAAAAGCACATCTATCTAAACTTAGTTTTATTAATCTCGTAATGTTTGTGTTTGTGGCGATAGTGTGCTTTTTTTCATGTGTTGAAAAAAAGCAGCAAACTACAGAAATGAGCCAGCAAGATGGGCCTTGGGAAGCGATGCAAAAAATTGTTGAACAGGTTAAAGTTCCCAATTTTCCGGATGTTACTTTTAGTGTTTTGGATTATGGAGCAGTTGCCGATGGAATAACAGAAAATACGGAGGCCTTTAGAAAAGCTATTCAGGAATGTTCTCAAAAAGGAGGAGGGAAAGTTGTAGTGCCTTCAGGAAAATATTTGTCCGGCCCAATTCATTTGGAAGATAACGTCAATCTGCATTTGGAGTCTGGTGCCGAAATTTTGTTCAGTACCAATCCTGAAGACTATCCTTTGGTGCACACATCTTATGAAGGTATTGAGTTGATGAATTATTCACCTTTAATATATGCTTACCAAAAAAAGAATATTGCCGTTACTGGAGAAGGAACTTTAAATGGGCAGGCTTCCAATGAGAATTGGTGGCCATGGTGCAAAAAAGAGGAGTATGGTTGGAAAGAAGGAATGGCTTCCCAGCGCGATAGTTTGAATTTGCCTAGATTGATGGAAATGGGAGAAACGGGAGTGCCGGTTGCCGAACGTGTTTTTGGAGAAGGACACTATTTGCGTCCAACATTTTTAGAGCCTTTTGAGTGTAGCAATGTGCTTATTCAAGGAGTGAAAATTGTCAATGCTCCTTTTTGGGTGATTCACCCGATAAAGTCCAATGATGTAATTGTAGATGGTGTAACCGTCGAAAGTCATGGGCCTAACAATGATGGTTGTGATCCTGAATATTCCAAAAATGTCATCATTAAAAACTGTGTATTCAATACTGGTGATGATTGTATCGCGATTAAGGCAGGAAGAGATGCCGAAGGCAGACGCGTTGGCATCAAAAGTGAAAACATCGTGGTGCAGAATTGTAAAATGATTGATGGACATGGTGGTGTAGTGATTGGAAGTGAAATGTCTGCAGGAGTGTCCAATGTATATGTAGAAGATTGTAGTATGGACAGTCCTCATTTGGATCGTGCCATTCGTATTAAAACCAATTCTAGAAGAGGTGGTGTTGTAGATGGAGTGTATGTGAGAAATGTAGAAGTTGGCCAAGTGAAGGAAGCCGTGTTGCGAGTGAACCTGTTCTATGCGACTTATTCTAACCAAACAGGAGAATTTATTCCAACGGTTAAAAATATTTCTTTGGAAAATATAAAGGTTAAGAACGGGGGTAAATTTGGAATCTTGGCTAAAGGATATCCAGATTCACCAGTACAAAATATCACATTTAAGGATGTTGTTATCGAACAAGTAGATTCGGTTTATTCATTGGAAAATGTGGAAAACATTAAGTTTATCAATACCCATATCAATGGGGAACTTATCACAAACTAAGCAACAGATGTGATGAAAGTTTGTAGATGGGTGTGTAACTAAAGTATGGTAGGAGTATGTATGGGATATTTTGATCATTTAGAGATAAAAGATTTCAATAGTCGGGTAGTGCCGATTTTCCATAACATCCAACCTGTTCATAATATTGTAATTGCATATTTGTTAGAGGTTAAATTGAAATGCAATTAGAAGTGTTTGCATATTTGAATTAGTTGGGTAGGAGCTTGATAATTTTATATCAAGCTCCTATTTTTTGAAAGCTGTAACTTGAAAATGACTTTGAAAAATCTATTAAAAATAGTAGTTGTGTTGTTTGCTGTGGGGCAAACCATGGCGCAATATAGGGTGCCATTGGATACCAGTTACACCTCTCGAAGTGCCTTTTTGAAAGCTCAAAAAAAATACCCTGAAATTGAATTGGTCACATTGAAAGCCGAGTCTGAAGTGGTAGCGCAAAGAGATATTGTTTATAAGAGTATTGGTGAGCGCGATCTGCATTTGGATGCTTTTTTTAAACCTCAAAAGGAACTGAGGCCGGCAATTATTTTGGTCCATGGTGGCGGATGGAAATCTGGGAATAAAACCATGCAGCAGCCATTGGCCCAACAATTGGCAGAAAAGGGATGGGTTTGCTTTACAGTTGAATATCGATTGTCGCTTGAAGCGCAATTTCCGGAAGGCATCAAAGATGTCAAGTCGGCTGTAAAATATGTGCGATTTAATGCGGAATCCTTCGGGGTGGATGCTTCCAAGATTGCTGTTTTGGGGTGTTCATCGGGGGCTCAAATGGCCTCGTTTATTGCCACTACCAATGGAAATTCAGTATTTGATGACATGGATGTCCTTTCAGAAATTTCATCTAATGTTGAAGCATTAATTAATTTAGATGGGGTTTTGGCGTTTCATCATCCCAAATCAGAGGAAGGCACTTTATCTTCAGAATGGTTGGGAGGCACTTATCAAGAGCGTCCTGAAATCTGGAATCAAGCTTCGGCACTTTCGCATGTCAATGAAAAAACGCCGCCTTCACTTTTCATCAAAAGTGACTTTGAAAGATTTCAGGCTGGAAGAGATGAGTTTGTTGAAATTTTAGAACAAAATGATATATATTATGAGATAAAATCCATACACAATGCACCGCATACCTTTTGGTTGTTTCAGCCTTGGTTTGATGAGGTGTTGTTAAGTGTGGATCAATTTTTAAAAACCGTGTTTTCCAACAATTAAAAATAAAATATTATGACAAGAATAAGTACCATACTCCTTTTGTTGATGATTTTTGGGGTGTCCTGTAAAGATAAATCAGCTTTAAAAGAAGCAGAAGCAACTCAAGAAACCGAAGTGGTAAAAGAGGTAGTTGAAACGCCTAAAACCTATGCCGAGATTTCTATTGCAGAAGGGGGGCAGTGGATAGATGGTCCTAGAGATCATAAGGAATATAGTGGCGGAACGTCATTTAAAAATGTAGCATCCTTAAAAGTTCCTGAACAACATACAGATCATTCTTGGTATATCCGTTATGAAGGTCCAGGTTGGGAAAGCAGTAAAGTGGGATACAGACTGTATCTGGATTGGAGAAATGCCATTGACATTTTTGGAAAGGTAACCGATGAGATGGTCTTGTCTCAAGTTGGGCAAGATGGCTTTGATTCGTACCATGAATTGCAGTCTTGGGGAATGGATATCTTAAAGGCCGGAAAATCCGTGGGAATAGGTTCTTTGGGGAGATATGACGGCAAGGAAGTGCTGCACTTCAATGAAGTGGATTCTACCTTTGCCAATGTTGAGAATATGGCAAACATGTCTGTGGTGAATGTAGATTATTTTGGATGGAAGACCATGGATGATAAAATCGATTTAAAATCACAATTGAGCATTCAGCCTGATAGTAGAATGACTAAACATACCATGATGCCTTCAAAAGCGATTTCAGGAATTTGTACCGGAATTGTAAAGTTTGATGGAATTGATTTGATCCAAAAGGAAAGCGATACTTCAGATTGGGCCTATATTGCTACTTATGGTGAGCAAAGTTTGGTGCCTGATAATTTGGGGATGGCTGTATTTTATAAAAAGACAACAGTGGATCAAGTTGTAGAAGGACCTCATGACCACATTGTGGTGTTCAAACCAACAACAGAAGCAGTGTCATTTTACTTCTTAGGGGCTTGGGAAAAAGAAAAAGATGGTATCACTACAAAAGAAGGGTTCTTGGCCTATTTAGATGGGCTTTTGTCAGAATTAAATAACAATCCGTTGAAATGAAACGAGGTGCCCAAATGTTTCTTTTTGGATGGCTTTTTTTAGGAATCCAAATGCTTTGTGCACAAGAAACATCATTCACTATTGAGGATTGCGTCAACACCTTTACAAAAGACCAAACAGTGTCTACCAAAGCTGGTTATCAATATTGGTTTGTAGATAAGGATTTCCTAGATGGAAGGACCATTAAAATGAGCGTGGTGGCACCAGGAAAATCAACCCATGCGCCTCATAATCATGTCGAAGATGAATTCTTTTATGTTCTGGAAGGGACAGCCAGATTTCATATAAATGGAAAGGAAGTAGTGGTAGGAGCCAATACCAGTTTGTATTGTCCGTCAAACAGTATGCACGGTATTAGTAATGCCGGAGAAACCGAATTGAAATATTTGGTGATTAAAAAATATGAGAAATAACAAATGAAAAAGTATGTAAAATCAGTTCTTGTTCTCGCCGTTTTAATGGGGGCAATGAGTTGTAAAGAAAATAAAAAGGAGGTTGTAGCTGAAGAAGAACCTCAAAAAGAAATGACAATTCCAAAGAATTTAAAATGGTCTGAGCGTATGGCCTTGTCCGAAATTGTGCGTTTTCCAGATCCTACCAAGCTTGATTTTCGTGATAAGCCAAGATGGAGCTATACCAACGGATTGGTGTTGCAGGCCATGTCTAGGGTTTATGAGCAAAATCATGATGAACGCTTGTTTGATTACATCTACGATTATGCCAACCGGATGATTGCCGAAGATGGAACGATTGATACCTATAAGCTTAGTAATTATAATTTGGATATGATTAAATCTGGAGATGCTGTGTACTATTTGTACAATAAAAAGCAGGAGCCTAGATTTAAAATTGCTATGGACACGCTTCATAAGCAATTGGAAGGGCAGCCCACAACTTCAGAGGGAGGCTATTGGCATAAGAAAATATATCCTTACCAAATGTGGTTGGACGGAGTTTTTATGGCAGAGCCTTTTAATGCCAAATACGCTACAACATTTATGGATGGTCCCGAAGGAGCAAAAACCTTCGATAAAATTGTGCAGCAATTTGACTTGATTGAAAAATATAATAGGGATCCAAAAACAGGACTATACTATCATGGTTGGGATGAGAGCAAAGAGCAAAAGTGGGCCGACAAGGAAACTGGTCTGTCCCAAAACTTTTGGTCCCGGGGTATGGGCTGGTACGGGATGGCTTTAGTGGATGTATTGGATTATTTGCCAGAAACCCACCCGGGAAGGGAGCGAATTATCAAGTACCTAAACCGATACGCCGAGGCTATTGTCAAATATCAAGACAAAAGCGGTACTTGGTATCAAGTATTGGACATGCCTGAAAAAGAAGGGAATTATTTGGAGGCTACAGGCAGTTGTATGTTTACCTACACCTTGGCTAAAGGTGTTAACAAGGGCTATCTGTCAAAATCATATTTGACCTATGCTCAAAAAGGGTTTCAGGGTGTTTTGGACACTTTTGTGAGTGTTGAAGCTGATGGCATGGTAAATCTTAATAAGTGTTGTGCCGTAGCAGGTTTGGGAGGAAATCCTTACCGTGATGGTACTTTTGAATACTACATCGGAGAAAAAATTAGAGCTAATGATCCTAAGGGAACCGGACCTTTTATCATGGCCGCTTTGGAGTTGAATCAATAATCAAAAAGCTTTCCTCAAATTTATGAAACTAGCAATTAGTTTATTTTTATCCTGCTTATACTTGGGTCTTTCTGCACAAAATTCCACACCATTATCTCAGGTTTGGGTAGCGGACAATGGTGATGGAACCTATAAAAACCCAATCCTTCATGCCGATTATTCCGACCCTGATGTTGTAAAGGTGGGTGACGATTATTATATGACTTCTTCATCGTTTAATTGCGTGCCAGGCTTGCCCATTTTGCATTCTAAAGATTTAGTGAATTGGGAGTTGATCAATTATGCATTGCCAAAACAGCCACCTTATGAGGTGTTTGATAAGCCACAACATGGAAATGGCGTTTGGGCGCCCTGCATTCGATATCAGGAAGGAGAATTTTACATTTACTATCCCGATCCGGATTATGGTATTTACATGGTCAAGACTAAAGACCCTAAAGCTAACTGGTCTGAACCTATTTTGGTAAAAGGCGGAAAGGGTTTGATTGATCCGACACCTCTTTGGGACGATGATGGCCAAGTGTATTTAGCCTATGCATTTGCAGGAAGTAGAGCAGGGATTAAAAGTCTACTGGTAATTTGTACTATGAATGCTGAAGGCACGGTCGCGAATGATGATGAGGTGATGATTATAGACGGACATGAGGAAGAACCAACAATAGAAGGGCCTAAATTCTACAAACATAATGGCTACTACTATATTTTCGCACCTGCCGGAGGAGTGGCAACTGGGTGGCAAACTGTGCTGAGGTCTAAGCAAATTTATGGGCCTTACGAAAAGCGCAAGGTTATGGATCAAGGAAAGACTTCCATTAATGGGCCTCATCAAGGAGCTTGGGTACAAACGCAAACTGGAGAAGATTGGTTCATACATTTTCAGGATAAAGGCACTTATGGTAGAATTGTTCATTTACAGCCTATGAAGTGGGTTGATGGTTGGCCTGTTATTGGGGAGGATAAGGATGGTGACGGTATCGGAGTTCCTGTGGCTTCCTATGCAAAACCAAATGTAGGGGCGACCTATTCCAAAGTAACACCTCCAGATTCTGATGAGTTCAATAATCCTGCCTTAGGATTGCAATGGCAATGGCATGCCAACCCGAAAGTGTATTGGGGTTTTCCAACAAGTATGGGACATTACACCATGTACTGCATGCCCAAAGGAGAAGCCAAGAACTTAATGGATATCCCTAATTTATTACTGCAAAAGTTTCCCTCGGAAGAATTTACGGCAACCACCAAAATGACCTTCAATGCACGTTTTGATGGTGAACAAGTTGGGTTTTTGATCATGGGATTGGATTATAGTTATCTTAGGGTGGAACAGCAATCAGGTAAATTAAGGTTATCTCAGGTAACTTGTATGAATGCCGATAAAAATGGTGTTGAAAAGGAAAGCTCCTCCATAGCATTAAAAAATAATACATTCTATCTTCAAGTGAAGGTTGGAAAAAATGGTGTTTGTGAATTCTTCTATAGTGAAAATGGGAAGAAATTTAAATCGATAGGAACTTCTTTTAAATCTAGAGAAGGGAAATGGATAGGAAGCAAAATAGGCTTTTTGGCACTGCGCGATGGTGTTATCAACGATGCGGGTAGTGTGGATATTGATTGGATTAGATTTACCAAATAATGAAGAAATCAACAGCAATATTGATGTCATCCCTAGTCTTTGGGTGTTGCTGCTTGTTATTTCAGGGGTGCAAGGTGGATTCATCTGCTGAACTCCTTTTTTCCGTGAAATCGGATTTATTTGATTCTTTACAAGTTGCTGATTTGGGGTTGAAAACGCCAAAAGGGATTGAAACTTTTACAGTATTTAAACCGTCCGATAGTACCGACCATTTTAGTAACGGTGCTGTTATGACAGCTTTTAATGGCTACTTGTATTGTCAATGGCAAAGCTCCAAACAAGATGAAGACTCAGAAGATACATGGGTAGCTTACAGTAGAAGTAAGGATGGTCGTTCTTGGTCTAAGCCAATGGTGTTAGCTGAGACACAATCCAGTGGTTATAGCACCTCTGGTGGATGGTGGAGAAATGGGGATACTTTGGTGGCCTATTTTAATGTTTGGCCCTCGAAACTAGTACCCGAAGGAGGTTTTGCCTATTATAAAACGAGTGTGGACGGCATGCATTGGTCTGATAAAAAGCCAGTATTAATGAAAGATGGTTCTCCTATGCAAGGGGTATTCGAGCAAGACCCACGTAGTTTGGAAAATGGACGGATTGTTAATGCAGTTCATTTTCAACCAGGATTACATGTTGCTCCCATTTTTACGAATGATCCTTCGGGTGTAAGAGGTTGGATTAAAGCCGATTTTTCAAATAGCTCTTCCAAAAATGATGTGTCTCGGGAAATCGAACCGAGTTGTTTTAGTCAAAACGATCAGACGTTGGTGATGGTTTTTAGAGATCAGTTCAGTTCGTTTTTTTCCATGGCATCTGTAAGTCATGACCTTGGTGAAACATGGACGCGTCCAATGTTAACCGAAATGCCAGATTCGCGCTCCAAACAAAGTGCCGGTAATTTGCCAGATGGTACAGTGTATTTGGTAAATAATCCTGTACATTCAAAAACGCGGATGCCCTTGGCAATTACTTTAAGCGAAGATGGAAAGTTTTTTGATAGGTCATTTGTGCTTAGAACAGGAGGGGAAGGTATTCAACCCCTGCGTTACCAAGGAAAATACAAACGATTGGGATATCATTATCCCAAATCGATGGTGCATGAGGGGTGTCTTTATGTTTCCTATACCACGAATAAGGAAGATGTTGAATTTACTAGGATTCCATTGGAAAGTTTGAAAGATTAATTAAAAGGAAGACTAGTCTTCAGTTTTGAATCACAATGAAATTAACGAAGATATATTATACTTTATTTTTAGCCATAAGTTTGATGGCGAACTTAGGCGTATTGGCTCAAGTGCATGACCAATCCTGGAGGGCAATAATTTATCAGGAAGAAGGTGGATGGTTTGCTTCGGAAGAGGCTAAGGGAATAGCCGAAAATGTTCTTTTATACCAACGTGATATTGGTGGTTGGCCCAAAAACATCCAAATGCATTTGCCTTTGAATTCAAATGAAAAAAAGGAGTTGCAGGAGTTGAAAACTCAGGGCGAAGGCTGTACGACAGATAATGGTGCTACGGTTCAGGAAATGCGTTTTCTTTCTAAAATGTATCGGCAAGTTCCCGATGAAAGATATAAAGAGGCTTTTCTAAAAGGCGTGGATTATTTACTGGCAGCCCAATATGACAACGGAGGCTGGCCTCAGTTTTATCCGCTTAAAAAGGGGTATTATTCACATATCACCTATAATGACGATTCCATGGCCAATATCATGAAGCTGCTTTTGGAGTTAAAAAATAAGTCGGGGTATTATTCCATAGACCCAGATGAAACAACTTTAGTTAAGGTAAATATTGCTTTTGAAAAAGGCATTGACTGTATATTAAAAACACAGTATGTTCAAAATGGGGTTTTAACGGGATGGTGTGCCCAACATGATGAGACAACTTTTTCGCCTGCTAAGGCAAGGGCCTATGAATTGCCTTCGTTAAGTGGGAAGGAATCGGCTAACATTGTGTTGCTTTTAATGGCTTTGGAACAGCCTTCCCCTGAAGTTGTACAGGCTGTTGATGCGGCTGTGGTTTGGTTTAAAAAGGTAAAGATTGAAGGTTTGCGAGAAGAGCGGTTTTATGATGATTCTGGGGAATTAACTGATAAAATAATGGTTCAGGATCCTAATGCCGAAGCTATTTGGGCGCGCTTTATGGAATTGGACGATAACAGGCCTTTCTTCTGCGATCGTGATGGGATTAAAAAGTACACCATGGCTGAAATAGGAGCTGAGCGAAGAAATGGTTATGCGTGGTATACCAATGAACCTAAAGAGGTGTTGAAACGTTACCCAAAATGGAAAGAGAAGTTCGGTAAAGAAGCGCAAATCATTCATAAAAAACCATTGAATGAACGTTATATGGTGGTGGCCAAAGATGGTTCTGGGGAATATACCAGTATTCAAGAGGCCATTAATAATACAAAGTCGTTTCCGTATGATCGTATAACCATTTTTGTGAAAAATGGGGTGTATTATGAAAAGGTAAAGGTACATGAGTGGAATACTAACCTGTCATTGGTTGGAGAAAGTAAGGAGCACACAATTATCACCTACGACGATTATTTTGACAAAATTAATCTTGGAAGAAATTCTACCTTTTTCACTCCTACCATGTTGGTGCAAGCTAACGATTTTGAGGCTCGGAATTTGACCATTCAAAATACGTCGGGTGATATTGGACAGGCTGTTGCTTTATCGCTGTTTTCAGATCGTGTTATGATACATAACTGTAATATTTTAGGGAATCAGGATACTTTGTATGCCTCAGGGATTGGGAAGCAATATTTTAAGGACTGTTATATTGATGGCACGACTGACTTTATTTTTGGAGGGGCTACGGCACTGTTCGAGAATTGTGTGATTCATAGTAAAAAGGATTCCTATATCACGGCAGCGTCAACGTCTCAAGGGGCAAGTTTTGGTTATGTGTTTTTAAACTGTAAGTTGACTGCCGAAAAGGGTGTGACAGAAGTGTATTTGGGACGGCCGTGGCGTATTTATGCGCAAACCGTGTTTTTGAATTGCGAAATGGAAGGGCATATTCTTTCGGAAGGGTGGCATAATTGGTCGAAGCCAGAAGCGGAAAAAAATGCCTTTTATGCCGAATACAATTGTAAGGGAGAAGGATTCCATCCAGAAAAAAGGGTGCCGTGGTCGCATCAGTTAAATAAGAAAGAAGCAAGGAAATATACGAAAAAGAACATCTTGGGCGAACATCCAAAAAGTAATGAACCAGAGTGGTATGAACTATTTTAAAATATTGTTGCTGCTAACAGTGTTGGTGGGCTGTCAAAAGCAAAGTAAACAGGTAGTAGAACCTCAAGAGACTATTACAATTTATGCTGTGGGTGATTCTACCATGGCGAATAAGAAGGATCCAGAAGAAAATCCAGAGCATGGTTGGGTGCAAGTGCTACCGCCATTTTTCAACGATAAGGTGACTGTGGAAAATCACGCAGTAAACGGGCGCAGTACCAGAAGTTTTATTGCTGAAGGGCGTTGGGATTCGGTGGTTGCCAAATTAAAACCAAAAGATGTGGTTATTATTCAGTTTGGACACAATGATCAAAAGGAAAATGATTCAAAAAGATATACCAATCCTCATACGGCATATCGTCATAATCTAATCAAAATAGTTCAGGAGGCTATCCATAAAGGAGCTAGGCCAATTTTGTGTTCTTCTATTGTAAGAAGGAATTTTAATGAGGAGGGAACTTTGGTAGATACGCATGGTGCATATCCATTAGAAGTTAGAATGGTTGCTAAAGAATTTGATGTTCCTTTTGTAGATATGCAGTATTTAACAGAGCAAATGGAAGAGGCTTATGGAGTGGAAGATTCCGAGAAATTGCATCTTCATTTTGAGTCAGGAGAACATCCTTTCTATCCTGAGGGAAAAGAAGATAATACACATTTATCGGCCCTAGGTGCAAATGAAGTGGCGAAACGATTTGTTCAAGCTTTGAAGGATTCAGAGAGTTTTTTGGTGGATTATTTTAAATAGAATTATAATTTTGAAAATAAAGTTTTAAAAGATGAATTGGTTTAAATGGTTAGTATTCGGATCTATGCTTTTGGCCGTACAATTTAAAATGCTTTCACAAGAGGAAATTAACTTATATCCAAATGGTGTCCCTAATGCTATTGAAGATAAGGAGTACCAAGAGGAAGCCGAGGTGAAGGATGGCAAGGTAATCAAAGTGTATAAGGTTTCAAAGCCAACTTTAACAGTGTTTAGACCTGAAAACAGTAATGGTACAGCGGTGATTATTTGTCCTGGCGGTGGTTACGGATATTTGTCATTTGATAAAGAGGGAATTCAACCTGCGAAATGGCTGAATGAGCATGGGGTCACAGCATTGGTTTTAAAATATAGACTTCCGCATGATGGTATTATGGAAGATAAATCTTTTGGGCCATTACAGGATGTACAGCAAGCTATTCGATATGTGAGAACCCATGCCAATGAATTACATATTGATGAAAATAAAATTGGGATTATGGGCTTTTCTGCAGGAGGTCATTTGGCAGCATCGGCTTCTACGCTTTACAATGAAGTTGTTTATGAGGAAGGGACGGTGCCATTAAAACCTGATTTTTCAATATTAGTTTATCCGGTAATTTCAATGGAGGAAGGTGTGACACATAAAGGTTCGAAAACCAATCTTCTTGGTGAAAATCCATCTAAGGAAGAAGTTGAAAAGTTTTCTACAGATGAACAAATTAATGCGCAAACACCACCAGCTTTTTTGGTACATGCTACAGATGATGGGGCGGTACCTGTTGAAAATAGTTTGAGATACTACAGCAGTCTTGTTGAAAATAATATCTCAGCAGAACTTCATGTCTATAATCAAGGTGGGCATGGATTTGGTTTGAAAGGAAGAGGAAGTAGTACAGGTTGGACCAAAGCGTTGGAAAATTGGTTAAAGGATTTTGGATTATGTGATTAGTATTGCTTTTTGTGAAAAGCGCAATAAATCGCACTTTTTTTTGCTAATAAACTTGTTATTTTGCGGTTAAAGGATGACGGTGAGAAAAATTGTACGGGAATATATGTTTCTATTCAGTTTTTTAAATCAATTTATTCGTAGTTTAAAAGCGTGTTTCAATTTGGGTGGTACTACTGAAAATAAGAAAACATTAAATATTTTAAGGAATTATTGAGGTTAACCTAACGTTTGATTAACCTATTTGTTTTATCATTGAATCGGTCATTACTTATCTTTTGGGGTCAAATTTTAAAATGCACTTAATCGGATTTTATTGCTTTTTATGGAATATTTTTTTTGCTTTTATTTTGTAAGGTCACTTTTTTTTATAATTTTACGAACCAAATTACCTCAAAGCATATTAGAATTTAACCTTGTGAGGCGTTTCGTTTTAACATTTGTTTTCAGAATTGATTAATAGTAAGGATAAAAAACGATTGTTAAACTTGGAGTTTAAAAGCTTGCTTTTGCATTAAAGTGATAATGAAAGTACAAAACAAAAAAATATTAGCCTCGGTTTTATTTGTATTAGTCAGTTTTATGTGTGCTGCTCAAGAATTGCCCCCACCTGAACCTAAAGGAACAATACCTCCAGGTTTGCCTATTGATGGATTGGTCCCATTGCTATTGGCCTTAGCTGGATTCTATGGTGTGAGAATGAAAATTAAACAGAAAAAATAGAAACGCTCTATTGATACAACCTGTATAGTTGACTAATATATTTTCCCACAACATCAAATTCTAGATTTACGACACTTCCTTTATCAAACTGACTGAAGTTGGTATGTTCAAATGTGTAAGGAATTATAGCAACACTGAATTCTCCTTTCTTAGAGTTTACTACGGTCAAGCTTACTCCATTTACGGTAATTGATCCTTTTTCAATAGTTATATTATGTAAAGATGTATCGTAACTAAAGGTGAATACCCAGCTACCATTTTCATTGGTTACAGAACTGCAAGTGGCAATTTGGTCTACGTGGCCTTGAACAATATGACCATCCAGACGGTCTCCTAATTTCATGGCTCTTTCCAAATTTACTTGGTCACCTACTTTTAATGAGCCTAAATTGGTTTTGTTCAGTGTTTCTTTAATGGCTGTAACCGTATATTCTTCATTTGAAATATTTACTACTGTCAAGCAAACACCATTATGGGCAACACTTTGGTCTATTTTGAGTTCGGGGGTAATCTTGCTTTTTAAGGTTATATGAAGGTTGTCCTGTTCTGTATTCAGTTTTATAATTTCGCCTAAGTCTTCAATAATTCCAGTAAACATAATGTCGAATAAATGGTTAAATTTGCAGGTATAAAAGTACGTACAATTACGGTATTTACTTAAATGAACTGTCATTTTTTGGAATTTGGCTATCGTTTGGAAGCCATGTTCACGAGGCAGTATGAAAATTGAATCATATTTAATGAAAAAAGAACATACAATAAGAGTTGGGATTTCAGTAGGGGATTTAAATGGCATAGGACCAGAAATTATTTTAAAGACGTTTGAAGATCCACGAATGTTGGAGTTTTGTACGCCTGTAATTTTTGCCTCCATAAAAGTGATGTCATTTTATAAGAAACATACAGGAAGTAGCGTTAATTTACATGGAATCCATGATCTTGGCCAAATAGTGGAAGGGAAAATTAATGTCTTGAATGTTTGGAAAGAAAATGTTACTGTTGAATTTGGTAAGGAAGATCTAAAAATAGGAACTTATGCAGTGAGATCTTTGGAGGCTGCCACCCAAGCACTTAAAAAAGGAACCGTAGATGTTTTGGTGACTGCACCAATCAATAAGCATAACATTCAGTCCGAGACATTTAAATTTCCTGGCCATACCGACTATTTGGCAAAGGAATTGGGAGGTAAGAGTTTGATGTTTATGGTAACCGAAGATCTTAAGGTAGGATTGCTTACCGATCATGTTCCTGTTAAGGATGTTCCAAAAAAAATTACACCACAATTAATTCAAGAGAAAATAAATACGGTGTATACCTCTTTGGTGAAGGATTTTAATATTAATAGACCTCGTATAGCTGTGTTGGGCATTAATCCACATGCTGGTGATAATGGGGTAATTGGTGAAGAGGACGATAAAGTATTGGGACCAACCTTGAAGAAAATTAGGGAATCTGGAAAGTTGGTTTATGGACCATATTCGGCAGATAGTTTCTTTGGTTCCAATAATTATAAAAATTTTGATGCGGTGGTGGCTTCTTATCATGATCAAGGTTTAATCCCTTTCAAGACTATTTCTTTTGGACAGGGGGTGAATTTTACCGCGGGATTGGATAAAATTAGGACTTCGCCAGACCATGGAACGGCTTATGAGATTGCTGGAGCCAATAAAGCGGATGAAAGTTCGTTTAAAGAAGCGGTATTCACCGCGTTACAGATTTTTAAAAATAGAAGTGAGTATGAAATACTCTCAAAAAACCCGTTAAAAAAGGCGCCAAAAAAGATATGAACATTTTTTGTTTATAACAAGTAGTAATAAATAAAAAATTTATATATTTGCAGGCTCAAAATGACAGTGACTATGAAGCCCTTAAAAGAATATACCATACAATTTGTAGGTTTAAAGGTTGGAAAGCATCATTTTGATTATCAAATTGATAATAAGTTCTTTGAACATTTTGAGTACGAAGAGTTCAACGACGTGAAAATTGACACCCATTTGGATTTAGAGAAAAAGTCCACTTTAATGGAGTTGCATTTTGCAGTTGAAGGTACCGTAAATGTCAATTGCGATGTAACCAATGAACCATTTGACCAAGACATTAAAGGTCATTTTGATTTAGTTGTGAAGTTTGGAGAGGAGTACAATGATGAATATGAAGATATATTGATCTTGCCTCATGGGGAATACGAACTAAACGTGGCACAGTACATCTATGAATTGATCATATTATCCGTGCCAGCAAAGCGTGTGCATCCAGGAGTTTTGGATGGCACTTTGCAGTCAGACGTACTTAAAAAGTTGGAAGAGTTGAGCCCAAAAGGCGAAAAGGAGCATAAGACATCAGAGGAGATTGACCCTCGTTGGAATACATTAAAAAAACTATTAACGGATAAATAACATATAAAATGGCACATCCTAAAAGAAAGATTTCTAAAACAAGAAGAGATAAGAGAAGAACACACTACAAGGCATCTGTTCCTCAGATAGCAACGTGTCCTACTACAGGAGAAGCGCACTTATACCACAGAGCTCATTGGCACGAAGGAAAGTTGTACTATAGAGGTCAAGTGCTAATTGACAACTCTGAAAAAGAAGAGAATTTAGCATAAGTATTATGCATGCATATAATAAAACGCTCAGCAATGAGCGTTTTTTTTATGATTAATTTTCTAAAGTCTCAAAAACAAGTTAATTTGCGTCATATTTGACTAAAAAAGTAGTAATTTCGTCAAAATTTACTTGTTTTTGGCCTTTTTTGCCAAAATTTCGGACAACTAATAAATAAGGAATGAGTAAAATCACAGCGGCAATTACAGCTGTAGGAGCCTATCTGCCAGACTTTGTGCTATCAAATAAAGTTCTAGAAACTATGGTTGATACCAATGACGAATGGATAACCTCTAGAACAGGTATTAAAGAAAGGCGAATACTTAAAAAAGAAGGGGCAGGAACATCTTACCTTGCCATCAAAGCAGCAGAAAACTTATTGGAACGTAAACAGATAGATCCCAAGGAAATTGATTTGGTGATTGTGGCTACGGCTACCCCAGATTTATTGGTGGCATCTACTGCGGTTTATGTAGCTTCAGAAATTGGAGCTACCAATGCATTTGCTTACGATTTACAAGCAGCATGCTCTAGCTTCCTTTACGGAATGTCTACGGCATCGGCGTATATAGAATCTGGACGTTACAAAAAAGTTCTGTTGATTGGAGCCGACAAAATGTCTTCGATCATTGATTATACAGACCGGACTACCTGCATTATTTTTGGTGACGGTGCCGGTGCAGCATTATTTGAACCAAATACAGAAGGTTTAGGGTTTCAAGATGAATATTTGCGAAGCGACGGAGCGGGAAGAGAGTTTCTTAAAATAGAAGCAGGAGGATCTATTTTGCCTCCAAGTGTTGAGACTGTAGAGAATGGTCAACATTTTGTTCATCAAGATGGACGTACGGTATTTAAATTTGCCGTATCCAATATGGCCGATGTAGCTGAAAAAATTATGCAACGTAATAACCTTAGTCATGAGGACGTGGCTTGGTTGGTGCCACACCAAGCGAACTTGCGTATCATTGATGCTACAGCGAACAGAATGAACCTTCCAGATGAAAAGGTTCTTAAAAATATCCATCGTTATGGAAATACAACTTCGGCTACTTTACCGTTGTTGTTAAGCGACTTCGAATCACAATTCAAAAAAGGAGATAACTTAATATTTGCTGCCTTCGGGGGCGGATTTACTTGGGGATCGGTCTATTTAAAATGGGCCTATAATTCCTAATTCTTAAACTAAACTAATAATATAATTAAACTATTATGGATATAAAGGAAATTCAAAACTTAATCAAGTTTGTGGCCAAGTCGGGTGCAAGTGAGGTTAAATTGGAAATGGACGATATCAAGATCACCATTAAGACAGGAAGTGAAGATAAAGGTGAATCTACTACCATCCTACAACAAATACCAGTTAGCAATCCAATCGCACAAGCTGCTCCAGTAGCGGAGGTACAGGCAACAGTGCCTGCTGTACCAGTAGCGGCTCCAGCGGACGAGAATTCAAAATATGTAACTATAAAGTCTCCTATTATTGGTACTTTTTACCGTAAGCCAGCACCAGACAAACCTGTATTTGTGGAGGTAGGCAGCACTATTAAAGAAGGAGATGTGCTTTGTGTAATCGAAGCCATGAAACTTTTCAACGAAATAGAATCTGAGATTTCAGGTAAAATCGTAAAAATATTGGTGGATGATGCTTCTCCAGTAGAGTTTGATCAACCATTATTTTTAGTGGACCCATCTTAATGTAAAATCCCAATTTTCAATTCCAAAACCAGAAGAGGTTCTTCAGGATTTGTTTTTTGAATATTGAAAATTTGAAGAATTTATGTTTAAAAAAATATTAGTTGCCAATCGAGGAGAAATTGCACTTCGTGTAATTAGAACCTGTAAGGAAATGGGCATTAAAACGGTAGCTGTATATTCTACAGCAGATGCCGATAGTTTGCACGTTAAATTTGCCGATGAAGCGGTTTGTATTGGTCCAGCCCCAAGCTCTGAATCTTACTTAAAAATGGCAAATATCATTGCAGCTGCAGAAATTACCAATGCAGATGCAATTCACCCAGGTTATGGATTCTTGTCTGAAAATGCCAAGTTTTCAAAAATCTGTGAAGAACACGATATCAAGTTTATTGGTGCCTCTCCAGAGATGATCTCAAAAATGGGGGACAAGGCCACTGCAAAGGCAACCATGAAGGAAGCCGGCGTGCCATGTGTTCCTGGAAGTGACGGAATCATTGCTAGTTACGAGGAATGCGAAAAATTGGCCAAGGAAGTTGGATATCCTGTGATGCTGAAGGCTACTGCCGGAGGTGGAGGAAAAGGAATGCGTGCGGTTTGGAAGGCTGAAGACCTTAAAAATGCATGGGATTCTGCCAGACAGGAATCTAAAGCTGCTTTTGGAAACGATGATATGTATATGGAGAAACTTATCGAAGAGCCAAGACATATCGAGATCCAAATTGTTGGAGATTCCAGAGGTAAAGCATGTCACTTGTCTGAGCGTGATTGTTCTATCCAACGTCGTCACCAAAAATTGACAGAGGAAGTTCCTTCGCCATTTATGACAGAGGAATTAAGAAATAAAATGGGAGAAGCGGCTGTAAAAGCGGCTGAATACATCAAATACGAAGGAGCGGGAACCATCGAATTTTTGGTGGATAAGCACCGTAACTTCTACTTCATGGAAATGAACACGCGTATCCAAGTGGAGCACCCAATTACCGAGCAGGTAATTGACTTCGACTTGATCCGTGAGCAAATTTTGGTTGCTGCCGGAGTGCCAATTTCAGGTAAAAACTACGAACCAAATTTACATTCCATCGAGTGTAGAATCAATGCGGAAGATCCGTTCAACGATTTCAGACCGTCACCAGGGAAAATCACTACGTTACATGCGCCAGGAGGTCATGGTGTGCGTTTGGATACCCACGTTTATGCAGGGTATACCATTCCGCCAAACTACGACTCCATGATCGCTAAGTTGATTACAACCGCTCAAACTAGAGAAGAAGCCATCAACAAAATGAAGCGTGCTTTGGATGAGTTCGTCATTGAAGGAATTAAAACAACCATTCCTTTCCACAGACAGTTGATGGACCACCCAGAGTATCTTGCTGGAAACTATACCACTAAATTTATGGAAGGTTTCAAAATGCAAGATCTTAAGGATGAAGAATAACACATTCTCATAAAATAAAGACTCCGAATTGTAAAGTTCGGAGTTTTTTTATGCTGTCCTTTTGCCCAAAAGTATTTGCCCAAAAGTCAGGCTGTCCGTTATATCTTTTTGTGAAAAACAAAAAGGATGTCACTTCCATCCTTAACACGAAAACAGTAACTTCGTAATATGAATTGGTCTTTTTGGGAAATACAATCTTGGTTCTCCAACGTCGATTTCACCATTGTTGGCAGTGGTATTGTTGGGTTGAACTGCGCTTTGCATTTAAAGCAAAACTATCCCAAAGCAAAGGTGCTTGTTTTGGAAAAGGGCATCTTGCCTCAAGGGGCCAGTACCAAAAACGCCGGTTTTGCCTGTTTTGGGAGTCTTAGTGAGATTTTGGAGGATTTGCAGTCCCATGATGAGGAAACCGTGTTTCAATTGGTTCAGAAGCGTGTGGAGGGCTTAAAACTACTGCGTCAAAATTTAACCGATACCGCTATTGATTTCAAACAACACGGAGGTTACGAACTGTTTACTCAAGAACAGAGTGCTTTATTTGATGCTTGTTTGGGGCAAATGGAATCTGTTAACGAGTTGCTTCATCCTTTGTTTAAGGAAGATGTATTTGTACTTAAGGAAAATACATTTGGCTTTCAAAATGTGCAAAACAAATTTCTATATACCCCTTTCGAAGGTCAGATTGACACTGGAAAAATGATGGAGGCCTTACTTTGTAAAGTTCAGTCATTGGGAGTGAAAATCTTAAATAACGTTGTTGTTGAAGGCTATTCGGAAACGAATACAGGTGTAGTTATAAAAACGAAGGATTTTGAAGTGTCAACTTCCAAATTATTTGTGGCCACTAACGGATTTGCGTCTCAACTTTTAAACGAAACTGTCTTGCCGGCAAGAGCTCAAGTGCTGGTAACCAAACCTATCAAAAACTTAGCGTTTAAAGGCACCTTTCATTTGGATAGAGGGTATTATTATTTCAGAAATGTTGGGGATAGAATACTCTTTGGTGGTGGTCGAAACTTAGATTTTAAAACAGAGGAAACTACACAATTTGGGCTTACGGAATTGGTTCAAAATCAATTGAAAGATTTGCTTAAAAATACAATCTTACCTAATACCCCTTTTGAAATTGAAAACAGATGGAGTGGTATTATGGGCGTTGGCTCACAAAAGAAACCAATAGTGAAGCAAGTGTCTAACAATGTGTTTTGTGGTGTAAGACTGGGAGGCATGGGTGTTGCCATTGGCAGCTTGATAGGAAGTGAATTGGCAGAATTGTTAGATTGATATCATGAAAAAACTTTTACGATTTCTTATAAAGCTTTTTTTTCTGTGGATTATCCTTTCTGCAGGCTTGGTGATTATCTATCGTTGGGTGCCGGTACCCATCACACCGCTGATGGTAATTCGTTATTATGAGCAGCCAAAGGAGAAAGAGCGAAACATGTGGAAACACGATTGGGAACCTCTTGAAGCAATTTCTAAAAATCTACAATTGGCCGTTATTTGCAGTGAGGACCAAACCTTTGTAAAACACCATGGTTTCGATGTAAAAGCCATTGAAAAGGCCTATGAAAATAACAAAAAAGGCAGGCGGATAAAAGGAGGAAGTACCATTAGCCAGCAAACGGCAAAAAATGTGTTTTTATGGCCAGGACGTAGTTGGTTGCGCAAAGGATTGGAAGCGTATTTCACATTTTTAATTGAATTGGTTTGGCCAAAAGAACGTATTATTGAGGTGTATCTTAACAGCATTGAAATGGGAAATGGTATTTATGGAGCAGAAGCCGCTTCTCGCTATTGGTTTAAAAAGCCTGCCAGTAAATTAACCCAATATGAGGCAGCCGCAATAGCGGCTATTTTACCAAATCCAAGGCAATACAAAGCTCAGCCTGCCACAGCATACATTCAGGGGAGAAAGCAGTGGATTGTCAAACAAATGGGCTTTTACGGACCTTTAGATTACTCTGTTCCCAATGAAGAATAAGGAAACAATAAAACTCGGGTTGTTGCAGCAATGTTTGGAGTTAATTGAAACGCGGTTAAGAGTAAGCCAACAAAATATTCAGGATATTAAAGAATCCCTGAATTCCGAAACTAAAAGCAGTGCTGGAGATAAGCATGAAACTGGTCGTGCCATGTTGCAATTGGAACGGGAAAAGGCAGGCCAACAATTAGCAGAACTGGAACGCACCAAAGCTGTTTTATCCAAAATAGATCCTAACAGTAGCTCTAAAATAATTGGTTTGGGGAGTGTGGTGTTTACCGATAAAGCAAATTATTTTATTGCTGTAAGTTTGGGAGAACTGAATATTGAAAACACGTCTTTTTATGCCATTTCTGCTGCCACTCCAATTGGACAATTGTTATTGGGGAAACAGGTTGGGGAGGAGATTAATTTTAGAGGGAACAAGATGATAATTCTAGAAATTATTTAGAATACTCCAAAAAAGTTAGGGTTCCTGGTTTTAGTTCCTCAAAATGTTCAAAAAAAATAGTTTTTCCGCCTAAATTCCCTTCAATCAAATAACAAGCCCCTTTAAAATAGGCTTGTTTGACGGTTGCTTTAAGGTTGGAATTTGGAACCACTTTTAATTGATGAGCGTAAACAATGTTTCCTTCAATGATATTGAATTCTCCAAAAAAGGACGCTATTAAAGGTGTCTGTGGGTTGTTGAACAAATTTTCAGGGGAATCATTGCCTACAATTTGGTGCTTGTCCAAAACAATCATTCTGTCCGAAAATCCTAAAACATCCTCGCTGTCATGCGTGGCTACAATGCACGTTATTTTATGTTGTTTTAGGTATTGAAACACATTTCGGCGTAAGGATTGTTTTTTAAAATTGTCAATGTGGCTAAAAGGCTCATCCAGTAACATGATTTCGGGTTGTTTCGCCAAGGCTCTGGCCAAGGCCACACGCTGCTTTTGGCCGCCGCTTAAGGTCTTTACTTTGGTTTTGGCAAAGTGGGTCAATTCTACAACTTCCAAGAGTTCTGCGATCCTTTCTTGTTTCTCTTCAGGATAAAAGTTGGATAAGAATTTTCCAATATTCTCTTCCACGGAAGTGAAAGGCATCAAGTCAAATTCTTGGGCAACATATTTCATAAAATCGTAGCCAATGACCAAATTGAATTTTGGCCCCAAAATTTGTATGTTTTTCCAAAAAATCTCGCCTTGGTCCAAGTCGTGTTCACCATAGAGTAACTTTAGAAGGGTACTTTTACCTGAGCCGCTTTCCCCAATTATGGAAAGGTGCTCGCCAATACCAACTTCAAAGTTGACATCTTTTAGTACCGAGTTGTCTTTATAGTGAAATGATAAGTTTTTTACCTGAAGCATGCTGCAAAAATAGCATAAAAAAACGCTCAGTTAACTGAGCGTTTAAGTTATGGAAGGATATAAGCTATGATCTATTATTAAATCAAATTGTTTTCCAACAAATATTCAGCAATTTGAATGGTGTTGGTAGCAGCTCCTTTACGTAAATTGTCGGCAACAATCCACATGTTTAGAGTATTTGGTAGAGATTCATCTCTTCTTATTCTTCCTACAAATACCTCGTCTTTATCATGCGCATAAATTGGCATTGGGTAGGTATTTGTGGCTGTATCATCTTGAACAATCACTCCAGGAGTTTCACTTAAAATGGTTCTGATATCTGCTAATTCAAAATCATTTTCAAATTCCACATTTACAGATTCACTGTGTCCTCCAGCAGTTGGAATTCTAACCGCTGTTGCGGATACTGCAAATGAACTATCACCCAAAATTTTCTGAGGCTCTTTGGCCAATTTCATTTCTTCCTTTGTGTAACCATTGTCCTGGAACACGTCACAGTGAGGCAAGGCATTGCGCCCAATTGGGTAAGGGTAGGCCATTTCGCCTTCTACACCAGCAATTTCATTTTCTAATTGTCTTACTGCCTTAACACCAGTTCCGGAAACTGACTGATAGGTAGAAACAATCACACGTTTCATTTTATATTTTTTATGAAGTGGTGCCAAAGCCATTACTAACTGAATCGTAGAGCAGTTTGGGTTGGCGATAATTTTATCTTCTTTAGTCAATTCGCTGGCGTTGATTTCAGGAACTACCAATTTTTTTGTTGGGTCCATTCTCCAAGCAGAAGAGTTGTCTACCACGGTTGTACCAACTTCGGCAAATTTAGGTGCCCATTCCAAAGAGGTATCTCCTCCTGCAGAAAATAAGGCCACATCTGGCTTCATGTTTACGGCATCTGCCAAACCTACTACGGTATATTCCTTGTCCTTAAATGTAATTGATTTTCCAACAGAACGCTCTGAGGCTACTGGGATTAATTCTGTTAATGGGAAATTGCGTTCTGCAAGAACTTTCAGCATAACTTCTCCAACCATTCCGGTTGCTCCTACTACTGCTACTTTCATGTTACATTTTGTATTTAAAGGGTTTTTGAATTGTTTTGAGCAAAGCTAAGTATTAATTGAGTATTTAGGGCACAAAAAAAGCCTCAGTGTCTTTAAAACCAAGGCTTTTTTACAACAAATAACAAAAAGTTATTTATTTAACAATTTTATTTTTTAAGCAAATCCCGAATTTCTGCCAATAATTCTTCTTGGGTTGGTCCTGCAGGTGCGGCAGGAGCTGGCTCTTCTTTTTTCTTCATTGCATTGATGCCCTTTATAAGCATAAACATCACGAAAGCCACAATAATAAAGTCGATGACATTGGTCAAAAACTCTCCGTAAAGCAGGGCAACTTCTCCTGTGATTTCACCTGCGTCATTGGCAGTGCCTTCGGTAATGACATACTTAAGGTCCTTGAAATCTGATTTGAAAATCAAACCGATTAAAGGAGATACAATGCCTCCTGTAAAAGAGGCCACTACCTTACTAAAGGCAGCTCCCATCACGAAGGCCACGGCAATGTCTACCAAGTTGCCCTTCATGGCAAATTCCTTGAATTCTTTTAGCATAAGATGTGTGTTAATTAGGTTATTAGAACACTAAAATACCAAAAAAACAATCAGCTCAAAATCAATTAAAAAGATTATTGTAGAATGACCTTTTTAACCCTTTGTGAGATGGCTGTGAGGATTTCATAGGAAATGGTATTGGCTCCTTGGGCAAACTCTGAAGCCGTTGGATGTTTGCCAAAAACAATGACTTCATCTCCTTCTTTGCAATCAATATCGGTGATGTTTACCATAATCATGTCCATACAGACATTTCCAATAATAGGAGCGCGCTGGCCATTGATGGTTACGGCACCTTTGCCTTGTCCATATTGCCTGCCAATACCATCGGCATGACCAATAGGGATGGTGGCAGTTTTCTGAAATTTATCGGCTTTAAAGGCGCGGTTGTAGCCCACGGTTTCCCCTTTCTTGATATGGTGAATTTGTGAAATAACCGATTTAAGCGTTCCGATAGGTTGGAAGTTTTGGTTCTCTTCTTCCGAGTTTCCAAAGCCATACAACCCAATACCACTGCGGACCATATCAAAATGAGCCTCTGGATAATTTAGGATTCCAGAGGTGTTGCACATATGCAACATAGGTTTAAAGCCAAGGGTTTCGGTAAAGTCTTTGGCAATGGCTTTAAAAGTTTCAATTTGGTTCAGGGTGAATTCCTTTTCATCTAAGTCTTCACTGGCTGCCATATGAGAAAATACAGATCTCACGCTCACAGTTCTAGTATGGTTCAAAATGGAAGCGATCCCTTTTACATCATATTCTGAAAAGCCCAATCTGTTCAGGCCAGTGTTGAATTTCAAATGCACAGGGTAATTGGCTTGGTGCTCAGTTTCTGCAACAGCGATAAACTCATTCAACACTTTGGAGTTGTATAAACTAGGCTCCAAGCAACGTTCAATAAGTTGTTTAAAATGCGCAGGCTGTGGGTGCAGTACCAAGATGCGTTTCGTAATACCAGCATCGCGTAGTGCCACCCCTTCATTAGTGTAGGCCACTGCAAAATAGTCTACATCAAGTTCCTGTAAGTACTTGGCAATTACATTGGCATCATGCCCATAGGAATAGGCTTTTACTACTGCCAAAAATTTAGTGTCAGGTTGGAGTTTAGACTTAAGGTAATTATAATTGTGCTTGAGGGCTTTTAAGTCTATTTCAAGGGTAGTTTCCTGGGCTTTGGGCATTACTGTTCTTCTTTGTTTTTTGGTGAAAGATCTTCGGCATCGGTCACGTCCATGTGCTTCACTTTGTCCCTTAGCATGCATTTGTAAAATGCCGCTCTGCTCAAGGGTTCGTATTCATCTACTTCCCCCAACAAAACGAGTGCATCACTTTGGGTTTTTCGGTGGCTGTACTGGGCCAAGTTTCCTGTTTTGGTGCAAATGGCATGTACCTTGGTAACATACTCTGCAGTAGCCATTAAGTTGGGCATGGGGCCAAAGGGATTACCTTTATAGTCCATATCCAATCCGGCAACAATCACCCGAACCCCTTTATTGGCCAAGTCGTTGCAAATCCTTACAATTTCATCGTCAAAAAACTGGGCTTCGTCAATACCAACCACGTCGCAACCATCGGCCAAAATAGGAATGTTGGCAGCTGCCGGCACTGGTGTAGAACGAATTTCATTGGCATCGTGAGACACCACCTTTTCGTCATCGTACCGCATGTCGATGGCAGGCTTAAAGATTTCAACTTTCTGTTTTGCAAATTGGGCACGTTTTAAACGGCGTATCAATTCCTCTGTTTTACCAGAGAACATCGAGCCACATATCACTTCAATCCAGCCAAATTGTTCTTTGGGGTTTACTGTATTTTCAAGAAACATTTTGTAATTTTAACGCTAAAACTAGGCTAACTTTCGTTTTGTATAAAGGTGGCGTAAATTTATCAAAAAAACAAAAGCACACATTAGATTAAATTTTTAAAGTTATGAAGAAGAAGTTGGAATCCGAATTGATGAGCATTGCCCACAGAATCCTAAAACTGAAAGGGAGGGATGATGTGGAAAAAATGCACACCGAAGTCGGAGCGCTTTATGAGAAACTTTCCGTATTAAAATTTTTACATAGCAATTTTGAAGGGGAGATGCCCAGTATTGGAAGCGATTCTTCTTTCTTTGAAATGTTGGACAAGGCATTCAACAATACTATTAGTGATAGTATAGAAGTAGAGGATAGGGTGTATACTGATATTGATGATACCCAACATGAGGAAATCATGGAGCCAGCCATTGAAAAAATCAAAGATATAGTGGCGCAAATGCCAGAGGAAACACATCAAATTGATGAATTGTTTGAATCGGCGGTGCCAAAAAATGATTATAGAAGCGATGTGTTTGAAGATATTACAGCTGGCTTTGAAGAGACTCCTGTGTTTGAGCCTGTAACCGAAGCCAACGCGCGCTTTGAAGCCAAAAAGTCGCTTAATGACAAACTAAAGCGTGGCGGTATCGCCATAGGTCTGAATGATAAAATAGCCTTTATCAAACATCTATTTGATGGCAGAAATGAAGACTACGATCGCGTACTGTCACAAATCAATACTTCAGAATCATTTGAAGAGGCTAGTAATCTCATCCAAAACATCGTAAAACCCGATTACAACCAATGGCAAGGTAAAGAGCCCTACGAAGAACGCTTTATGGAAATCGTAGAGAGTAAGTTTGGGTAAGTATCCAATTCCAGTTTCCTTTTGAGTGATAGACATTTTTTAGGCATTGAAATCTTTTTTCATTGCCTAATTACATTGGTTAGTGATGTGCATAAACTGAAAAGATTGTACTTTTGAACCCTAATCCGCCTAAAATGAGTAAGCTTTTCATAGTTCCCACGCCCATTGGAAATCTCAAGGACATGACGTTTAGGGCCATTGAGGTTTTAAAAGAAGTCGACTTGATCCTTGCCGAAGACACTCGTACTTCAGGGAAGTTGCTGAAGCATTTCGAGATTGCCACACACTTACAATCGCACCATATGCACAACGAGCATAAAACGGTAGAAGGCTTGGTTCAAAGGTTAAAAGGAGGTATGACCATTGCCTTGATTAGCGATGCTGGGACACCGGCCATTTCAGATCCCGGGTTTTTATTGACTAGGGCCTGTATTGAAAACGGAATAGATGTAGAATGCCTGCCAGGAGCAACGGCCTTTGTACCTGCTTTGGTAAATTCAGGCTTGCCTAACGACAAGTTTGTGTTTGAAGGCTTTTTGCCAGTGAAAAAGGGACGTCAAACTAGGCTTACCCTTTTGGCCGAAGAATCCCGAACCATGATTTTTTACGAGAGTCCACATAAGCTATTGAAGACCTTGGCCAATTTCTGCGAATACTTTGGTGAAGACCGTCCCGTGTCCGTATCCAGAGAGCTTACCAAGCTGTACGAAGAAACCGTGAGGGGAACTGCTCAAGAGGTTTTGGACCACTATACCCAAAAGCCACCCAAAGGAGAGATTGTGGTGATTGTAGGCGGAAAGAAATAAGCCTTAAAACAACATAAAATAAACATAGATACACATGACGATTGACGCATTCAAACAAAAATTACAAAGCACACCAACACAGATAGAGTTTGCAGAAACCATGGCAGTGGTAGAAGCCAACTATACCTTTACGCCAACCGCCTTTACTAATGGAGACCTTCATAACAAGGCGGGAGAAAATTCGGGCTCTTGCAAATTGTTGGCCTTTGCCCAATTGCAAGGTTTTAGCCAAGAAGACACCTTGGCCTGCTTCGGGAAGTTTTATTTTGATGAAGTATTGAACGACCCAAACGGAACCGGCCACCAAAACATTAGAAACTTTATGGCTACAGGCTTTGATGGTCTTAGCTTTGAAGGTGAGCCATTGCAGGAAAAATAGTTCCGGGCAAGTAGTGGGTTATTAAATTCCTTTTGTAGCACATCAAAACCTGTCATTTCGAGTGGCATTTAACAGAAATACTGTATCGAGAAAAAGGGTTTTGAAAGGCCTTTAGGTTTCGATACCGTTTTTCTCAACGCCATTTTGAAAACCTAGGCAACTTCACATAAGATTAATAAGTACAAAGCACTCCATCATGTATTGATGGAGTGCTTTGTGTTTAAGTACTACTTCATGAAGTTGAGCAGGAGCGTTGGGTTGAATATGTTCACCTTTCCTTCGACCTTGTTTATTTGTTAATAAGAACACCAAACTATGGCATTTTTGAGGTTGCAAAAATTAATTGAGTAGTTCTTCCAATTTTTGCGTTAGTTCCTCCCCATATAAATCCCGAGCAATGATTTCACCATTTTCAGCAATTAAAAAGTTGTCGGGGATGGCATTGATACCATATATCAAAGATGCTTCATTGCCAAATCCTTTTAAATCACTTACATGTAACCAGTTTAAACTGTCTTTTTCTATAGCCTTGATCCATTTTTCTTTATGTTCGTCTAAGGATACAGCAAATACTTCAAAGCCTTTTGGGTTGAACTCTTTATAGGTTTTTACAAGATTGGGGTTTTCTTCTCGACAGGGCCCACACCATGAAGCCCAAAACTCTAAAAAAATCACTTTTCCATTGGTGTTGGATAGTTTTAAAGGCTCGCCGTATTGGTTGGCCATTTCAAAATCTGCAAATTGCTCTCCTATTTTAGGATTTTTATTCAGTGCTATGTAGCGGGCAATTTTTTGGCCAAACTTAGAAGCTTTGTTTTGTTCGGAAAATGGCTCAAAAAGTTTCATTGTTCTTTCTTTTCCAAAAATGGTAATATATTGGGCAAGCATGCTTGCGCTCACAATACTGTTGGGATTGCTCTTGATAAAGTCCATCTGTCTTTCCCAGGGTCCTGCATTGGGCAAGGAGTCAGCAGCTCTGTATAGGCTCTGTTTTAAATTCAAAGATTCTGAGCCTGTTACGGTGGCTCTTTTTAAATCAGCATTACTGGCATCATATGTCATGGCAGCATCTTCTAGCCAAAGATACCTATAGGTTGAATTGTCCTCTGTTCTTAAAAGGGCCTCAATAGGAGTATAGGGTAACTTGGTTTTAAAGTTAAAAGTGTTGTTGTTGACGATTGTTGAATCTTTAAACTCTTTATTTCCCAAGTATATGGTTGTGCCATTTTCTATACCGTTGGTTGTGCCCTGTAGTGAGAATTCTTTTTTAGGGGTTTCTTTACAGGAATAACTAAGCAATACTATTGCGCCAAGAACTATTTGTACGATTGTTTTGCTTGTTTTTTGAGCTAAAGGCGTGTGTTTAAATGTCATAATTGGTTGGTTTGGGGTTTAGGTTAACGCGTTGAATATACAAATTATTGTAAGATATTTCTTGATAATGTGATTTTAAATAGAAGATGTAGCATAATTAATGTATCATATATCTTATTTCCGAATTATAGACATTTCAACTAAAGTGTCCCCATTAGATATAAAGGCTTCATAGCAAGGAAATGAGGTGTCGTCAAAAAACTGTACTCGAATGGCATTGTCCGTCTCATAATATTCATGGATTTTTGATAGGGTAGGCCCGTTCCAATCATATTCCGTGGTGCTTTTAAAATTTGGATTCTCATCACTATTCCTTGCTTCTGAAGTTGAGCTTAGTTGTCCGTTGGTATAGTGAAAAGCTTTAAAGAGTGGTCCATTTTCTGTGGTATACTGTTTGCTAATAACCTTGCCATTATCTAATTTGTAGAACGTTGTATCTTCATGTTTGTATTGGCCTTGCCTAATTTTATAGATGTTATTTTCAATTGCTTCCCATTGGTATCGATATTCCATTGTATAATCTGTAAATTCAGTTTCTTCCATTAGCAATCCTAGAGAATCATACAAATATTCGTTATAGCAGCACATAATGCTTTTAAGGTGTCAATTAAATTGAAATGGAGATACTCTGGTGTATATGCCAGAAGTATCACCTTTGGTTAATCCGCCACCCATTTCTCCTTTTGAAACAACAAACAGTACAGTATCAATGTTTTTTTGCATCATGAGATAAGGGATGTTGTCGTAAAAATCAACTTGAATCAGTTTTGTAACGGTGTTCAATGGCGGTGTCTTAACCTCTGTTTGCCGTTTGCAACCAACCAATAAAAGGGTTACAATAGAAGCTGATAAAATAGTTTTAAACATTTTATGGGTCTAGAATGGTTCATTTAATTCTGGGATATGCCGTTTAATATTCTCGAATATAACCATTATTCCAACATATCAATTCTATCATATCTCTTACTCTTAAAATACCCCTTCTAGGGCCTTTCTAGGGGTTTTGTTCGAGGATTCTTCGTGTTTTCCTCGTAAAACGGGGCTTTTACCGAACAATCCTCGAAAGAAACGCGAAGGAAGGGATATGAAGGGATGGGGTAATTGTTGTGCATTTGGTGCTGAGGTTGGGGGTTTTTGTGTGGTGGGGGTGGTGATTGTTTGGTTGTTGGTGTTTGTTCATTTTAGCTACGCTGAATCTTCGATTTCTTTGCTCGTCCAAATGCCTAGCATTCATGAATACCTGAAAATAGAGTGAATGAATAAAATGAACGTAGAGTCCATATTTTAAATGAAATGGAAATAAGAACTATTACTAAGGAATCTTTCTTTTACTCCAAAGCGAACAATCGACTAACTACGTCAATAAACGCTTCGTTCCACAAGCTGTTATCATGCCCGCCCTCAAATTCTTGTATTTCGGCAAATGCCTTGATTGTGGCATATTTTGCCTTAATAAATTCGGCATCCTCTTTAAGGAAAAAGGGTTCCTCGCTTCCGTAGCGCAAATATAAATTTGGGTACTGTATGTTGCTGTTCCAATTATTGCTTTGGATGTCGCCGCCAAAAGTTGAAAAACATAGATAGGTTCCAATGGTGTTTGGATGCGAGTTCAAGAGACTGACTCCAAATCCAGCTCCATTGGACACGCCATAGAAGTACCGATTATCCTTTTTGGGTTTTTGGTGGTATTTCATCTCTATTCCGGGAATGAACTCTTCAACAAAATAGGCTTTATGGTTTTTAAATCTGTGGATCAATAAAGAATCTTCTTCTCTAGAAGGGTGCCTGTCTATGTATTCAAAATTTCGATAGGTTAGAAGTACCTTTTTGCCGTCACCGGTGGTAGTGCTTGTACTGTCTGCAATTTTACTGTTAGAAAAGCTGGCAACAAAAATCAGGGGTTTTATAATCTGGTGATCAATTAACGAATCCAATAAGTGTTTCTTTTGCGTTAAGTGGCTATTGCCATCAGTAGCATACATAATGGGGTATTGCTTGCTTGGGGTAAATCCCTTGGGCAAATACACAATATGCTTCCTATATTCGGAAAGGTGAGTGCTGTAAATGGAATCTGTGAAAAATTCAGATGTTGCATTTTCTTTATCAAGTTTTGAATTACAGCAAAGGGTTGATAAGAAGATGCATCCAATAACGAATACTAAGGTTTTCATGTTCATTGCAATAGTTTGGAACAATTGTTTTAGGGTTTGTTGCTTCAGGCTTGGATTGGCTTGATAAACCTCAATTCCCAACACTCACTACGACATACCAACCCCTAAACATGTTTTCCTTTATGCCATCCATGTTTCCCTAAATACTGATTGCCACTTTCCACAGCGCCTTCTTCAATAGACGTGCCCATGCTGTCATTCCAACGGTTCAGGTAACCAAACAAGGAAATCACGCCAAGCATTTCCACAATCTCGCCTTCGTCCCAATGTTCGCGCAGGCGTTGTTCGATGAAGGCATCCACGGCGTTGGGTACTTGGCTGGCGGCAAGGCTAAAATCCAGCGCGGCACGTTCGGCCTCGTTAAAAGCAGGGTGGGTGCGGTAGTCCCAAATATTGTCCAATTGCTCTTGGTGCGCCCCGTAGCGTTCGGCCGCCCTAATGGCGTGGGCCTGGCAATACCTACAACCTGTGGCATTGCTGCTTACCCAGGCAATCATGCGCTTGAGGGCAGAAGTCACCCGTCCCTCGTTGGCCATCACCGCTTTGTTGAGGTTGATAAAGGCCTTGGAAATGGCTGGACGCCGCTGCATGGTGAGCACCGAGTTGGGACAAAATCCCAAGGTTTCGTTAAAGAATTCGGCTAGTTCCTTGGTTTCCTGATCATAATCTGGCGATAATGGTGTGACAAGTGGCATAATTGTTCCTTTTTAGGGTTTTAAGTAGTATTTTTGAACTAACAAGTAACGAAAAAATCACAAACGATGACACATAAAGTTGTAACGCACTGGAAAGGGAACTCTCAATTTGAATCGGATAACCCAAGCGGAAAGACCCTGTTTATGGACACTTCAGAAGAACACGGGGGGCACAATTCAGGCCTAAGGCCTAAGGCCATGATGTTGTCGTCTTTGGCAGGATGTTCCGGTTTGGATGTGGTGTCCATTTTGGACAAAATGAAGGTGCAGGTATCCGATTTCAGAATAGATACCTTTGGTGAGCTTACTGAGGAGCACCCAAAAATCTACCATACCGTTAATGTGGAATACCATTTTTACGGCGAGAACCTTAATGAAGACAAAATAAAAAAGGCGGTAGATTTATCTGTGGAAAAATATTGTGGCGTTATGGAAATGTTTAGGAAATTTGCAACTGTAAATACTTCTATTCATTATCACAACAAATAACATGCGTTGGACGCTTAAGCCAAAACCACCAAAGGAACAGATTACTGCCTTAAAAGAAGCTCTTCAGGTAGATGATATTGTGGCAACCTTGTTGCTGCAACGTAATATTGAAAGCTTTGAAGAAGCCAAGGATTTCTTTAGACCTTCTTTTGCACATCTGCACGATCCCTATCTCATGAAGGATATGGACAAGGCGGTGGCAAGGATTGAGCGGGCACTTTCACAGGGCGAAAATATTTTGGTGTTAGGCGATTATGACGTAGACGGAACTACCTCGGTGGCCCTGATGTCGTCTTACCTAAAAACCAGAACCGATAGAGTGGCTACCTATATTCCTGATCGTTATGACGAAGGTTATGGAATATCCTATAAGGGCATTGACTTTGCCGATGATAATGACTTCTCCCTTATTGTGGCGTTGGACTGTGGTATCAAGGCCATCGATAAGGTAGCCTATGCTAAAGAAAAAGGCATCGATTTTGTTATCTGCGACCACCATAGACCGGGGAGCGAAGTGCCCCAAGCGGTAGCTGTGTTGGACCCCAAACAGGAAGACTGCCAGTATCCTTACAAGGAACTGTGCGGTTGTGGGGTAGGCTTTAAGTTGATTCAGGCCTTATCGGCCAATGATGGCAAAACTATAGATGACCTTACGGAATATCTGGACTTGGTGGCAACGGCCATTGGAGCGGATATTGTTCCCATTACTGGAGAAAACCGAGTGCTGGCCTATTTTGGGATGCAGGTTATCAATGCGCAACCAAGACCCGGCTTTCAGGCCATCATCAACCAAGTAAAGAAAAGCAACCTGAGCATTACCGATGTGGTGTTTATTATTGCCCCACGTATCAATGCGGCAGGACGTATGAAACACGGGAACCATGCGGTGACGCTTCTTACAGAAACAAACCCTGCCCTTGCGGAACAATATGCCAGCGAAATTGAAACTTTTAACAGCGATCGACGTGAAGCCGACCAACAAATTACGGTGGAAGCTCTGGAACAGATTGTGCAGTTGCAGGAGCAGGAACGCTACACCTCGGTGGTATACCAAGAACATTGGCACAAAGGTGTGATAGGCATTGTGGCTTCCCGATTGATAGAAACCTATTACCGCCCTACGCTGGTATTTACCAAAAGCGGTGATAAGTTGGCAGCTTCGGCACGCTCTGTAAGTGGCTTTGATGTATACAATGCCCTAGAGGCCTGTAGCGAGCATATAGAGCAGTTTGGAGGGCATAAATATGCGGCAGGACTGACCTTGAAGGAAGAAAATTATGAGGCCTTTAAACAGGCTTTTGAAGATGTGGTGTCGCAAACCATAGACAAGACCCTGTTAACTCCTGAGATAAAAATTGATACCAAGATTGAATTGCACGAAGTGAATGCCAAACTATGGCGTATCATGAAGCAGTTCGCACCTTTTGGACCGGGCAATATGTCTCCCATTTTTATGACCGAAGACCTTGTAGATACCGGCTACGGAAAATGTGTGGGCGAAGACGATAAGCATTTGCGTGTTTTGGTGGGCCAACCGCATAATCCGCAGGCTAACGGCAACACCCTTGTGGGGATTGGCTTTGGTCTTGGTGATAAGTTTCCTTTAATTCAGGATAAGCAAGCTTTTAAGGCCGTGTATTCCATAGACGAAAACCATTGGAATGGTACGGTGTCCTTACAGATGAAGTTGCGGGATATTAAATAATATTCCTACAAATTATACGTTAGGGTTGTATGAAAAAACTCTCTATCGTTTTGTTTGGCTTGTCGCTACAATGGCTTTGTGCCCAGAATCTTGTGTTGAATCCTAGTTTTGAAACCCATAAGTCTTGCCCGCCTGATATTGGACATTTTTCTAAGTATTGGGTCATGGATTGGTCAAGACCTT
The DNA here is from genome assembly GCF_001975575.1 of Mangrovimonas sp. DI 80. Classification (NCBI taxonomy): domain Bacteria; kingdom Pseudomonadati; phylum Bacteroidota; class Flavobacteriia; order Flavobacteriales; family Flavobacteriaceae; genus Mangrovimonas; species Mangrovimonas sp. DI 80. Next base: position 986,281 of record NZ_MSDT01000002.1, read on the forward strand.
CAGCAGGTAGCTCGGACTATTTCCATAAGTGTAGCAAATATATCGGCTTCAATAATTTCAATGGCCAGCAAAATGCCAAAACAGGAGATGCCTATGCAGGTATTTATGCTTACTCTCCTGGAAACTACAGGGAATATATTCAAGGAACTTTGAAAGAACCTTTACAGAAAGGCGTAACATACAGAATCTCTTTTTATGTGAGTTTAGCGGAGAAGTCTACCTATGCAATTAATGATTTTGGGGTGTTGTTTATGCCAATGCCTTTGTGGGATCCAGATGAAAAGGTTATAAACATTAGGCAATTATCCAAACAGGCTGTAGACAGTGACTTTATTGAAATCCGGAATGAGGCAGCTCTAAGCGATAAAGAACATTGGGTGGAACTATCGGTAGAATACGAAGCTCTTGGCTTTGAAAAGTATTTCACTATCGGCAATTTTTATGGAAATTGGAGTATACGCAAGCAAGAAGTGTCCGAGGAATATCATGAAGCCTTTGCCTATTATTACATTGACGATGTTTCCATAAGCTCTAAAGAAACTGATACTCCTAGAATAGAGGAGATATCAGTATTTAAAGAAGATGAGGTGTACGTTTGTAAAAATGTAAACTTCGAATTTGACAAATGGGAGCTTTTAACGGAATCTACCTCTGAGATAGAAGAACTGTTTGAATATTTAACTACACATCCTGAGTTGGCAGTTGAAATCTTTGGGCATACAGATGCCCAAGGCGGCAAGGAGCACAATCAATTACTTTCAGAAAACAGGGCCAAAGCTGTAGCGGATTATTTGGTAACCTTAGGATTGGATCCGTCCAAAGTCGAACATAAGGGGTTTGGTTCTAATAGACCTCTTATTGAGGAAGATACTGAGCAGGCCCACTTACAAAACAGGCGCGTGGAATTTAAGTTGGTAAAGATTTAAATTTTCTTCTAGTATATGCGGTCGTAACATTTCTCGTTGTATTTTTGATACTTCAAATTCCATCAACTTATGGCAAAAAACGACCCTTATGCGGCCTTGAGATATAAAGAGTTCAACACTTTTTTAATAGTGCGTTTTGCACTGGTATTTGCCTGGTCTATGCAGTTTATCGTGATAGAGTGGCAGGTATACAGTATCACAAAAGACCCCTTGTCCTTGGGGATTATTGGCTTGATGGAGATCATTCCGGCACTTTCAATGGCACTGTTTGCAGGGCATATTACAGATCAAAGAGAAAAACGGAATCTTTTGGCCCTTTGTATTGCAGCTTTTTCTTTGATTAGTTTAGGCTTGTTCCTATTGACTTGGGATGTGGTAGTTGCCGATTGGTCTACAAGAAGTATCTTGTATGGTATTTATTCCTTGGTATTTTTTGGAGGGATAGTAAGATCCTTTTTTGGGCCAACTATCTTTTCGTTGGTAGCCTTGATCGTGCCTAAAAAGATTTACCCTAATGCAGCGACTTGGAGTAGCTCTACTTGGCAAATGGCCAGTGTTTTGGGACCTGCAACGGCGGGAATTCTTATCAGTATCATAGGCGTGCATTGGACTTTGTGTTTTGTATTTGGATTGGCGATGTTGGCCTTGATAGTATTATTTCAAATAAAGAAAAAACCTGTTTTGAACCCTAAAATTGGGGAGCCTGTACTCCAGAGTTTGAAGGAAGGCGTACGCTTTGTATTTAAAACCAAGGCTATTTTAGGAGCCTTAACGTTGGACATGGTGGCCGTATTGTTTGGAGGCGCGATTGCCCTTTTGCCTGTATTTGCCCAAGATATTTTAAAAGTAGGTAGTGAAGGGTTTGGAGTGCTAAGAGCGGCTCCTGCCGTAGGAGCCTTTTTAACCATGTTGACCACGGCCTATATTCCTATCAGTAGAAAAGCCGGGATGAAGCTATTGGGGGCAGTATTTGGCTTTGGAATATGTATTATTGTGTTTGGGCTGTCCTCCATCTTTTGGGTCTCGGTAGTGGCGCTGTTCTTTAGTGGTGTGACCGATGGGGTATCCATGGTGATTAGACAAACCATTCTTCAAATCAAGACACCAGACAATATGCGCGGACGGGTGTCGTCGGTAAACTCAATGTTCGTAGGATCTTCCAACGAGTTAGGTGCTTTTGAAAGTGGATTGACCGCCAAATTGATGGGAACTGTTACCGCTGTAGTGTTTGGTGGTACGATGACTTTGATCACTGTAATAACTACGGGATTGGTATCACCTACGTTTAGAAAATTGGATCTTACCAAAGATTTGGAAGAACACCAGAAGGAAGAGCACTAATAGGTTTTTAAGTGCATTTCCTTACCATCAAATATGCCGTAGGTATAATAGTTGATCCAATCACCTAGGTTGATGTACTTAGCGTTGTTGCCTAAGTCTATTTCCATTGGTAAATGACGGTGTCCAAATACGAAATAGTCCCGATGTTTGTCTTCCAATTTTCGTTTGGAATATTGTACCAGCCACTCCTTGTCTTCTCCTAAAAAGGCAGCATCTTCATCACCAGAGATGAGTTTGTTTTTCACAGAAAGGTATTGGGCCAATTTTACACCTAAATCTGGGTGTAACCAACGGAACAGCCACTTGCTAAAAGGATTGGTAAACACTTTTTTCATGCGTTTGTACCCCTTGTCCCCCGGGCCTAGACCATCGCCATGACCTATGAAAAACGTCGTGTCGTTGAAGATGAATTCTTGGGGTTCATGGTATACTGGAATGTTGAGTTCTTCTTCAAAATAACCATCCATCCAAAGGTCGTGGTTGCCTACAAAGAAGTAAATAGGAATCCCAGAATCGCTGATTTCGGCCAATTTGCCCAAAATTCTTGTAAAGCCTTTTGGAACAACGGTTTTATATTCAAACCAAAAGTCGAAAAGATCGCCAATTAAAAAGATGGCGGCAGCATCCTGCTTGATTTCGTCTAGCCAAGCTACAAATTTCTGTTCTCTTGGGCGTGAGGCTTCTTTTGTAGGGGCTCCCAAATGGTTGTCGGAAGCAAAGTATATGTTTTTTCCTTGGGGGATGTTCATCGTTTGTAAAAAATATAGTCGGTTACAGGAGGTGTGATTCCGTACTTTCTAAGATCGGAAATCAACTGCCCCTTGTGGTGGGTATGGTGGTTGGAAATATGGAACAAAATGTCCTGTACCGAATTCTCATACGGTTCTCCTTTGGAGTTGAGGTAGACTATGGGCTCTCCAAACTCATAGGTATCAATTATCTTAAGGGTGGTCCTATAATTAATGGTATCTATGATTTTAAAGTTTTCCAAAGGGTGTAGTTGGTTTACCTCAAAAGGGGTGGTTTCCAAAATACGTGAATTCCATATTTGGTGGGCATTTAAACAATGCGAAAACATGGCAGGGGTACGCTCTGAAACCTGTTGGTGATACTTTAAGAATACCTCTATCAACGTTTGGTTCATGTGATGATGGTACTCAAAAATGTCTTTAAAGAAATCCTCCATGTATGTTGGTGTTGTTTACTAAAGTTGGTGCTGTTAGTTATTGTCGCTCGCAAACCATTCGGCGTAGGACGAATCGGTTTCCTGTAGTTTAAGAGAATGGAGCTGTATGTTTTGGGGCAGCCTATTTTTTATTTTTTGCGCAAAGTCTATCACCATCATTTCACTGGTAGGTTGGTATTCTACCAAAAGTACGTTGTGCCCACGATCTTCCAATTCTTTGGCCAATTCTATGTGCGGGGTATTTTTGTTGAACACGGTGGCGTGGTCAAATACATCAACAATTTCTTCCTTTACAATCTTTTTCAGATCTCCAAAATCAATCACCATCCCAAACTTCACATTGGAAGTATCTGAAATAGGCTGTCCAATTACCGTTACCGAGAGTTTATAACTGTGTCCGTGTACATTTTTGCACTTCCCATCATAACCATAAAGTGCGTGTCCTGTTTCGAAAGAAAATTGCTTCGTAATTCGAATGTTGCTCATAGTCAAAATATTTCATTGCAAAGGTATTGAATTTGTAAAAGCAAATGGTTTTTAGATTACATTTGCGCACTTTTTTTAGATCTATGAAACTATGAGTGTGCTCTTTGAGCAATTGGATTTTGTTGAAAACCCGCTATATGAGAACGTTATAGCGGATATTTTAACGCAGAAGTACAGTGTTGTTGAACAATTCTTTACTGCTGAAGAGGTCGCCGCTTTGCGCGATTCTTTAATGGAAAAGCACCAATTGGATGCTTTTAAAAAAGCGGCTATTGGCAACCGTGTGAATGAAACCATAGAAAAGTCCATTCGAGGCGATGTGATTCTTTGGATTGATGAGGTAAATGCCAATGCTACAGAGCAATTGTTTTTTGATAAGATCAATCATTTGGTAGGCTATCTTAACAAGACCTGCTTTATGGGAATCTTACAAAAGGAATTCCATTATGCTTTATATCCGAAGGGGACTTTTTACAAACGACATTTGGATACGTTCCAAAATGACGATCGTCGTAAACTGTCTTTTGTTTGCTATTTGAATGACGAAGATTGGCAACCAGAAAATGGAGGCGAGTTGGTATTATACCTTGATGAAAATGGTGTGGAACAGGAGAAAGTGATTTATCCGTTTCCTGGGCGCGTGGTGATTTTTGAAAGCCAGGTGATAGAGCATGAGGTAAAACCTGTGGATACCCAAAGATTGAGTATTACAGGTTGGTTAAAGACGCGTTAATCTTAGCGTCTTTTGTTGCGGTTGTAGATGTAAATCACAATCAATACAATGGCTAGGATTAAAAACAAGCCGTTACCGCTTAAAAAGTTTAGGAAATTCATAGTACTGTTTAGTTTTGTTTGTTTTTGTTATATCTAAAAATGAGATAAGCAATGGCCACCAATATGACAAACGGTAACAAGGAACCAATAAACACACCAATTTCATATCCTGAATCTGGAGCATTTTTGATTTTCTCTTCTATGTCAACTTGTAGAATGGTTAATAACATGGCTCAAATTTGCTTAATGGCCAAAGTTAACTGTTTTTGGAAAGGGGCATAAACATTTTTCTAAATTTTATGATTAATGGAATGCCTCTGGCAATGATCCAAAGGGTCAATGCTATAAAGATACCGTAGAGTTGATAGTGGAAATGATCAAGTGTGAAAAGGATAGGCACAAACACCAGAAATGTAGCAAATAGCAAAAGGTTTCTTAAATAGACCATTTCACCCAAACCTTTGAACATCCCGTCAAAAATAAAGGCCAAGGCACAAATGGGTTGCATGGCTAAGACCATCCAAAATATGTTGTAGAATTCAGTCAGTACCAATTCATCTTGAGTAAAAATCCTTCCGATAGGATGGTAAAGAAGTGCGCCAATACTCGCCATGACGATACCGACAAGTATGCCACAAACAATGAGTTTGTTGCTAAGCTGTATGAGCTGTGTATACTGTTTGCCTCCCAAAAGTTTCCCCGATAGAATATTGCCTGCACTAGCATAGCCATCAATTAAGAAGGCGCCTAAAAACCAAAGGTTAATGGCAATGGTGTAGGCCGCAATGTAGTTGGCGCCATAACTTGTGGCAAAGGAACTGGCAAAATATAAGGTTACATTTAAGGCAATGGTTCTCACAAATAAGTTGATGACCATTACCATAAACGTTTTGATTTCTTTATTGAAAGGAAGCCTTGCCCGTAAAGGAATGGCGGTCTTTTTGTGAAGGTATATGGCTGAAATAATAGCCATGAGCAATTGCGCCAATACACTGGCGTAGGCCGCTCCTTTAATATGCATGGCGGGAATAAAACCTTCTACGCCGTATACAAAAGCGATATCCAAAACAATATTGGAAACGGCTCCCACGATGGCAATAATCATTGGATAATAGGTGTTCTGAAGTCCTCTAAAGGCTCCAAAAACTCCAATTGTAAATAGTGTGAAGGGAAAACCGAAAATGCGAATTCTATAATAGTCTACACAATATTGTAAAATCAAATCGCTAGCGTTGTACAATTTGAAAATGTAATTGGCAAAAGGATAAGTAGCAGCAATTATCAACAGGCTTATGGACGTAATGATCATAATTGCTTGAGCTGGCAAGGATTGTACTTCATTTAATTTTCCTGCTCCCAAATACTGAGAAATAATGGATGAAATGGCGCTGCGTGTTTGTCCAAACACCCAAATAAGCATGGATAGAAATGTGGTGACAATACCCACTGCTGCCAAGGATTCTGTTGGATGATGCTGAACATTGCCTACTATGGCCGTATCGGTTAGGGATAGGATAGGCTCGGAAATACCGGCAATGAGGGCAGGTATGGCTAATTTGTTGATATTTTTTAGGCTAATGGCGGTACTCACAATACTAGTTCGTAGCAATAAAAAGGATGCTCACTTTGGTTGGGAAAGTATATTGCCTCCAATTGTTTGTAGCCGCGAAGTTCGTAAAATTTTTGGTTTCTTGTGTTTTGTGAGAAGGTATCCAAGCGAATGGATTTGAACGAATTGGTTCTGGCATACTGTTCAACATTATCCATAAGTTGTTGGGCAATGCCCTGTCCTTGATAATTTGGGTGTACAGCTAATCTGTGGATATATAGGTTATTTTCATTCTTGGTAAGCCATGTTACACTATTGTAAACGTCGTCCTTGTGAGTACTTCTTACTATGCAAGCGAGGATGTTATTTTGGCTTTGAAATACCAAAAGTTCTTCTCGATCAATGTCGTTCTTAAAAGTAGCTCTGTTGGGGTAGTGGTCGTTCCATTGAAAAATGCCATTGGCACACATATGCTTAGCACAGGCCGATGACATGGAAACAACAGCGTCCAAATCTTCTATGGTAGCTTTTCTAATCAACAGCTGAATTTTTTAGATATAAATTTAATTTTTTGGCTTTGAAATTAAATAATATTTCGTTTTTTTGCAGTCTCATCACAGCTATGTTATGAGAGACAGTTGAGGGGCATTAGCTCAGCTGGCTAGAGCGCTACGCTGGCAGCGTAGAGGTCATCGGTTCGACTCCGATATGCTCCACTTTACGAAAACGCAATCTTTTAAGTTTTAATTGATTGCGTTTTTTGTTTTTATACCTCCTTTTCTATAAAATCAATATCAGGATTGCAGATTTCTAAAATCAAGTTTTTTAGGACTTCAGAGAAATTTTCCAATGTTTCTGAAGTAATCAATTGGTCCTTCTTTGCATAAGCACCAGGTTTGTCCTTTTTGGCGAACTTTAAAAAGCCTGCGTTTAGGTTTTTAAAGGAAATGATACCTGCTTCTAGATTTTCTGTTTTCATTTCGGGAACACTGTCCATCATAAGGGCATAGGTGAGTACCTGAAAGCTCTTGCTGTATTTGTCATAATCTGTGGTTAAATCTTCCCATTCCACCACTTCTACTTTACTTTGGTCGACCTTGCCACTTTTGTAGTCGATGATTCTTGTAATACCATTGTATTGATCAATACGGTCTACTTTTCCCGTTAGATATACTGGAAAATCAAGTTCTGAGATCTCCAATAAGGCTCTGAATCCTTTTTCAAGGGCGATAATTTTTATTTCATTGCCTAGCCTTAATTCGTTTAGTTCTAAATTTATGGTGTTCCACACATAGCGTTTCGCCACCTCAAAAATAATAAGGTTTTTACCTGTTGATATATCACCTTCCTTATAGGTCTCCTTGAAGTGCTTTTTTACCCATGTATCTATTTTGGGCTTCATGCCTTCAAGATCTTCAGGTTTTAAGAACTCCCCAATATGTGGTTTGTATAGACCCTCAAGAGTATTATGGATCACGGTCCCTAGGGTATTGGCAGCAATTGATTCTTCTACATCTTCATAGGTTTTAACGCCTAGAATCTTTTGGGTATAGAAATCCATGGGGTTTCTAATGTAATTGGTCAAGGAGGAAGGAGAGAAGCCCGCATTGGACAAGCGCTTGATTTGCTCTAGGACAGCATCCGTTTTCTTAATAGTTTTTAACTGTTTGGTAATCTTTGGAACTTTTGGTGTTACCACTTTATGCTGAATAGGATGTATACCCTCAATTTCCAATTGGGTGATAAATCTACTTTTTTCACCTGAATTAAGCGCATCTGTTTCCGTATTGTAGAGAATATGTGCATTGGTGGCACGCTGCAACAAGCGATAAAAGTGGTAGGTGTATACCGCATCTTTTTCCTTGTAGGTTGGTAACTTGTTTTCTAGTTTGACATCGTACGGGATAAAAGAGTTATGGCTCTTTCCTGCGGGAAGAATACCTTCGTTGACTGAGGCAATAATAAGTGATTCAAAATCCAAGGCACGGGTTTCCAGCATTCCCATAATTTGAAGGCCTTCAAGTGGCTCTCCTTGGAAATCCAACGTTTCAGTGCTTAGAAGTTCCTTGTAGAAACTATAAAGTGTTGCAATGGTTTTGATGTGTTTGTGCTGACTGTTCAGTAAGCTTAATTCATTAAACAGGGCATTGAAACGGTACAGATATTCCAAAGCCAACATGTTGGATGGTTTATCTTGATCCAAATATGATTTCAACAGGGAAATAAGCTTAAAACAGTTCTCTAAAGCCGTATTCGGATTGTCTTTCCAAGGACCAAATAGGAGGCTTAGAAGAGTTTGATATTCCCCTTGAAATAGAGTGGTAAGTTTGTCTAAGTTGAGGTAGATGATGTTGTTTTCTTCAATTGTTGAAATGACATTGGCTACCTTGATTTTTGCATTATTTAGTAATGGTCGTACAAATTGATTTGACAATACTGCCAGTGCATCTTTGTAATAGAAATTGTCACCACCTTTAATGTGGAGCTTTAAAAGCTGATCGAACAAGGCTACCAGTGGGACACTTTTTAATGGAAGTCCCATAGTGATATTAACGGCCCCTATGCTTTTTGGAATGGAATTGAGCAAAGGGAGCAGTAGTTCCTCATTTCCCAGTACAATGGCTGTTTTTTTTAAGCTTTCGCTGTCGAGTTGCAAAAGTAGCTCACCTATATATTTTATTTGACTCACATTTTTTGGAACTCCGGTGACCTTTATGTTTTTTGGTTTGGTATAATGGTGATGAAGCCAATTGAAAGGATGTTGTTTTAAATAGGGCCAAGTAGCCTTGTGCTGTCTGATAAATAGCCCTGCATCATGTTCTGGATTTTTGATGAAAGTTTCATCAATATCCCAATAGATGTGTGCAAGTCCTTGCTTTAGCAATTCTTGAATAATGGTTTCCTCCGCCTTATTGAGAGCGTTAAAGCCCATGAAAATATATTTGTTATTGGGATGAGCAGAAGTAAACTGTTCGAGGTTATCTACAGCTTTTCTGTATACTAAACCCTGGTAGCCCTTATTTTGCTCCAATAGTTGGGTTTGAAGGGTGTTGTAATAATGTTTGAGTTGGTTCCAGAACAACAAATAATTCTTGACAAAAGTTGAAGGGTTTTCATCTAATGACCAATGGTGATGTTCAATTTCTTTTATGGCCGATAAATAATCAAAAATCTTAGCAGGTGGAATAAGATAGCGATCTATTTCATTGAAATCTTGAATGAGCATTTGTGCCCATTTAGAGACTTCGTCAAATGACTCTTGGTTTTCCTTGTCTGTCAGTTTTAGATAGACTTCGTAAAACTCAAAAATTAACTCGGTATTGGTGATGTACTGGAGATCTGATAGAGTTTCTACAAATTCTTCTATAGAAACAATTTCGGGAGCGAAAAAAGTTTGAGTACTATGTTTTGAAAGCTGATGTTTCAAAAACACTCCGGCTCTTCTACTGGGTAATACAAAGGTTAACTGGGGTATGTTAAGGCCTTTATGGTTAAGGTCTGCTATAACGTCTTCAATAAAACTTGTCATAGCATAAAAATAAAAAACGCCCCGAATATCGGAGCGTTTTTACACTTATTATTTTTAAGGTTTAGAACCTCTTATTTTACTAAGTTAATTTCAACACGTCTGTTGTTAGCTCTACCAGCTTTAGTGTTGTTAGTGTCAATTGGTTGAGATTCACCAAATCCTCTAGAAGACAATCTGAATTCATCGATACCGTGATCAACTAAGTAGTCTTTTACAGAAAGAGCTCTAGCTTCAGATAACTTCATGTTTGAATCTTCGCGACCAACACTGTCAGTATGACCTTCTACGGTAAACTTAGCGTTAGGATACTCGTTCAAAATAGCAATGATATCGTTAAGAACTTTTTCAGACTCAGCCTTGATTGATGATTTGGCAGTGTCGAACAAGATTGTTTTAGCATAAGCATTCAATGCTTTTTGAACTTCTTCAGATACAACTGGACAACCATCGTTAGAGGCAGGACCAGCTAAGTCTGGACACTTATCATCTTTGTCTGCAACACCATCACCATCTCTATCTGGCCAAGGACAACCGTTGTTAGCAGCAGGACCAACTTCGTTTGGACAGTTATCATCTTTATCAGCAACACCGTCTCCATCAGCATCTGGACATCCGTTTAATTCTTTCAATCCTGGAACTGTTGGACAGTCGTCGTTTTTATCTGGCACACCGTCACCGTCAGAATCAGGACATCCGTTGAATTCAGCTAAACCAGCTTCGTTTGGACAATCGTCCTCGCTATCTTGGATTCCGTCACCGTCAGTGTCAGGACATCCGTTGAATGCTTCCAATCCAGGAACTTCTGGACAAGCATCATCTTTGTCATAGATTCCGTCACCATCAGTATCTTTACCGCCAAATTTGATAGCAATACCTACAGTGTGTTGGAAGTGTGTATCTAAATAATCTTCAAACGCGTGTTTGTAAGCAGATTGTACAGTTAATCCGATGTTTTCAGTAAACCATACGTTAAATCCTAAAGTTCCGTTTAAAGTACCAGCTCCAATTTCATCAACCCAAGTGTAACCACCACCAACTCCAATGAATGGGTTGAAAGTAGAATGTCTTAAGAAGCTGTAAGAGATAGTCCCGTCAAGACCATAGTAAGATAAATCATCAACTGAAAGGTCACCGAAGTTTTCAATTTGGTTGATAGATCCTGTAGCAGTGAATATAAATCCGCTACCCATGTATCTAGAAACGCTAAGGCTTGACAAGGATGGAAGAATGTTGTAGTGATCACCTACATTGAAATACTCGTCAAAGTAACCACCAAGAGGCGCATCTTCCCCAGTTGGATAAAAATCAACCATGTTTACGCCGATACCTACTGCCCAAGGATTGTCTTCATCTTGAGCATTAGCATTGAAGCCTAATAAAAGCAACGAAGCCAATAATAATCTGCTAAGATTTTTCATATTCTATAATTTAATTTTAAGTGTTAATGTAAACAAATGTAAGTTGTTAAAATTTATTAACAAAGACAAATATATAAAAATATTGCTTATTTGCTCTAAGATATAAGTGTTTGGACTAATTTTAAATTATCTCCAAGGCCTTTCCAACCTTTGTAAATGCAGCGATAGCTTTGTTCAAATGTTCTTGACTATGAGCTGCTGATAGTTGTACTCTGATACGTGCTTTGTCCTTTGGTACCACTGGGTAAAAGAAGCCTATAACGTAAATTCCTTCGTCTAAAAGCATCTTAGCCATGGTTTGGGATAACTTAGCATCATATAGCATTACGGGTACAATTGCAGAGTCTCCATCGATAATGTCAAAGCCTGCAGATTTCATTCCTTTTTTGAAATATTTGGTGTTCCAATCCAACTTATCTCTAAGTGAAGTGTCTGTGGAAAGCATCTCAAATACCTTAATAGAAGCTCCTACGATGGCTGGTGCCAATGAGTTGGAAAATAAATATGGTCTAGAGCGTTGACGTAATATTTCGATAACCTCTTTTTTTGCAGTTGTATAACCACCCATAGCGCCTCCTAAGGCTTTTCCAAGGGTTCCGGTAATAATGTCAATACGTCCCATAACACCTTTTTCTTCCAAGGTGCCTCTTCCGGTTTCTCCAATAAATCCAGCAGCGTGACATTCGTCAATCATTACTAAGGCATCGTATTTATCTGCCAAATCACAAATTTGGTCCAAAGGAGCAACGAGTCCATCCATGGAGAATACTCCATCCGTCACAATAATTTTGAAACGAGCGCCATTTTCATTGGCTGCGATCAACTGTTTCTCCAAATCGGCCATATCGTTATTTTGGTAACGATATCTTGCCGCTTTACACAAACGTACCCCATCAATAATGGAAGCGTGATTCAGTGAATCTGAGATAATGGCATCTTCAGCGCCTAATAATGGTTCAAAAACTCCTCCATTGGCATCGAAAGCTGCAGCGTAAAGGATGGTGTCTTCAGTGCCGTAGTATTCAGCAATTTTGGCTTCCAAGGTTTTGTGGATGTCCTGTGTTCCACAAATAAACCTCACGGATGACATTCCAAAGCCATGTGTGTCCATAGCGTCCTTGGCTGCTTGGATGACTTCTGGATGGTCTGATAGACCTAGATAGTTATTGGCGCAAAAATTTAAAACTGTTTGCCCCGTGTTTAAAGTAATTTCTGCATTTTGAGGTGAAGTAATGATGCGTTCTTCTTTAAATAATCCCGCATCTTTTATGTCTTGTAGTTCTTGCTGTAAGTGCTCCTTAATTTTTCCGTACATGATAATTTCAATTTACTGCAAAGTTAAAATTCTTTTATATGAATATCATCATTGATGTATACAAGAATTTTGTGAGCAACCTTGAAGCCCATATCTTCTAAGACTGTTTGGTAACCTTCTAGCTGTTTGAGATGGGAAGTGGTTTCTGTTCCGGTTTTATAATCGATGATGGTAGCTTTTTTTTGGGAATTGATGACCACTCTATCTGGTCTTACAATGTCGCCATGTTTCGTGATAATGTCCCTTTCGTTATAAATTTCTAAATCTGAATTGAAGAATGGTTTTAGGGAACTATGGTTGATAATATTCAGAATTAATGGTTTTAATTCTTCGTGTTGTTTTGAATTCAGTTTTCCTGTGTCAAGGAATTGTCTAAGGGCAAAATCTACATCTTGATCAGAATGTACCAAGGCCATAATATCATGCACCAAATTTCCTTTTTCGATGGCCCGCTCTTGTTCTGTCTCCCAAAGTAATCCTGCTTTTGTAAGAATCCTTAAGCTGTGATCTTCTTTTGGGGTAGAAATAAAGGCTTCTTGAATGAGGTTGGCTTCAACTAATTCTATTTTTTTAGATTGTCTTTGTGGTGTTCCAAAGGTGTATTCTAGAGTTGTATCTTGCCAAAGTTGTTCCTGCGCCAGATATTGCATCAAAATACCAGCATAGGTTTTGTTGTTGAAGTTCCCTTTGGAGTCGGCATCCTTTTTTGAAATTATATAAAGTTGTTCAATGGGTCTTGTGCAAGCCACGTAGAGTAGGTTGATGTTGTCCAATTCCAATTGAGCCTGTTGTACTTCGTAGAGCATTTGGCCTATCTCGCCAAAGTGTTCAATATCTTTTCCGTAGTTAAGTAGTGCATAGTCGAATCCATTAAAATCTTCAGGTGTTAAAGGAAACCAAACCTTTGGGTCTATCTGTCTGTATATGTCCATATCTGCATAAGGGAAAATCACGACAGGAAATTCCAACCCTTTGGATTTGTGGATGGTCATGATCCGTACTGCATTTTGACCTTCGGGAGAGATGATGCTCAATTGATCTTGCTTGTTTTCGAAATAGGAAATAAATCCAGCAAGGTCATAGGTGTGCTTTTGGGAATATTCCAAAACCAAATCCAAGTAAAACTGAATATAGGCATTGGAGGTATCTGTAAGTTGAAAGCTTCTTATGACGGTTTCTACCAAATCATAAAGTGGTAGAAGTAGGAGCGCAGAACCGTCAAGGAAAATCCCATATTCTGAAAGGCTTTGAATGAATTCATCGAATTCCAAAGGGATATGTTTCTTGAAAAAGGCATGCTTATTTTCAAGATTCAATTTTTCGGATAGAAAATTTAATACCTCGACCTTTAACTCGTTGTTTTTTGGCTGTATCAAGAGTTTTAAAAAGGCATTGGTAAAGGCAACTTCAGGAGCATTTTTAATCAATAAAGTTTCCGAAGAGACAATATCGATGCCTTTTTCGTTTAAAAAATCGGCTATAGCAACACCTTCTTTGCCTTTTCTTACCAACACACAAATGTCTTTGGCTTCAAAACCATTGTCCATGCAGGTTAAAATGCTTTCATATGTTTTTTGACAATAAAGTTCATCCCTGTCATCATCCTTGGAAATTTCCAAAAAGGAAAGATTGACATAGCCCTGATCTTTGGAAAAGGTGTTTTGGGAAGCGGTTTGGTAAAGTGATTGATAGGTAGGATGGTTAAAGGTGTGCTCCGAGATAAAATCAAATAGATTGTTGTTGAATTCAACAATGGTTTGAAAACTACGGTAATTGGTAGGGAGGTTTTCCACCTTTTTCTCCACCTGGAATGGATTGACGTCTGTGAACAAATCAATAAACTGTTCTGCTTCTCCACCTCGCCAACGATAAATAGCCTGTTTAGCATCCCCTACCAACATGGCCGTTCCACTTTCCGACGCCAAGGTGTTGTTAAGTAACGGAATGAGATTTTGCCATTGCAATGCGGAGGTATCCTGGAATTCATCGATGAAATAATGGCGAAATTTTTCCCCAAGGCGCTCATAAATAAAAGGGGAAGGCAAGCCTTTGATTTCGTTATTGATTATGTTGTTAAATTCCGAAATCAATAGTTTGTTCTGTTCCTTTTGAATAGTTGTGAGTTCGTGTTGTATGGCATTGAGCACCGAAAGTGGTGTGCTGTTTTTGTATATAGCCTTTGCAAATCTAGATTGATAAAAGGCGTTTTTTATATTGTTGTAGTGTTCTATGAGTTGAGGCTGAATGGCATCAATTGTGGCAGCAACATTGTCGGTTACTTTTTTAGGATATAAACGCTCGCTCTCCACGAATCCTTTTTCCCATTGTGTGGAACCAAAGTCGTATTTAAAGTTACTGTCGGTAGCCTTGATAAAGAATTTAGGGAGGCTTCCTCTTGTGAAATCACCATGTTCCAAACCACTTTCATCAATCAATTCCAAAGCAGCTTCCGCTTCTGTTTTAATAGAGTTGTCTAGGTTGGAGCTTTTTTTGATTAATTCCTTTTTTAGGCTTGTAAAATCTTGCAAGGATTTATCCTTAAAGGTTTTTACAAAAGGCAATTCGTTTTCATTGATTAATAATTTGGCAATCTTGTTGAAATCAAATGAAATGTCCCAACTTTTATCGTCATCTGCCTTTTCAATGGCGAAATCTATCAAAACCTTAGTAAGTTCTTTGTTGGTTCCAGCTTTTGAAATAAGACTGTCAACAGCTTCGTTCAATAAGGTGTTTTGGTCCAGTTCTACTTCAAAGTTTAAAGGGAGTTTTAAATCGTGTGCAAAAGTCCTTATAAGTTTATGGGTAAAACCGTCTATTGTAGAAATGTCAAAACTGGCGTAATTGTGCACAATGGCATTTAAAATGCGCTTGGATTTGTCATGAAGTTCTTGCGGGGACAATTTGGCTTCCATGCAAAGCTCTTCAAACATACTATTACCCTGTTCCAAAATCTCGGGTTTTGCAAATAATTGCAAGGTGTTTATAATACGTTCCTTCATCTCTCCAACCGCTTTGTTGGTAAATGTGATGGCCAAGATATGCTTAAACTGTTTTGGGTGTGTGGAGGTAACTAGAATTTTCAGGTAATCTTTAACTAGAGTATATGTTTTTCCACTTCCAGCAGAGGCATTATAGATTGAAAATGGGCTCGGGTTTTGCATACAACGAATTTTTGACAAGATAGAAACTATCAATCATTTCATAGCTATTTAATATTTTTAATTGCGCTGTATTATGTGTAAATTTGGATGAAATTAATATTAATCAAATAAAACAAATATTATGGCTTTCGAATTACCGAAATTAAAATATGCATACGATGCTTTGGAACCACACATCGATGCGCGTACTATGGAAATACATCATACAAAACATCATAACGGCTATACCACCAACTTGAACAACGCTATTGCAGGAACTGATTTGGAAGGAAAAACGATAGAAAATATTCTTACCAATTTAGATATGGACAATACCGCTGTAAGAAACAATGGTGGAGGATTTTACAACCACAATTTATTTTGGGAGGTTATGAATCCTGAAGGAAAAGGAGTTTTGTTTGGAGAATTAAAAGACGCTATCGAAGCTGCATTTGGTTCGGAAGAAGCCTTCAAGGATGCGTTCAGTAAAGCTGCAGCAACTAGATTTGGATCTGGATGGGCATGGTTATGTGTTCACAAAGGAGGAAAAGTAGAAGTTTGTTCTACTCCTAACCAAGACAACCCATTAATGCCAGGAATTGGTTGCGAAGGAACTCCTATTTTAGGATTGGATGTTTGGGAGCACGCTTACTATTTACATTACCAAAACAGAAGACCAGATTATATCAACGCATTTTTCAACCTTATCAATTGGAATGAAGTTGAGCGTAGATATGCTGAAGCAAAATAATTTTAGTATAGCTAAATTTATAAAGGCAAGCCAAAAGGCTTGCTTTTTTTATGTCATGTATTTGAAGAAGGCTATGACAAATAAAAAAGGTGAACATTAGTTCACCTTTTTTGCCCCAAATCTACCATAAACTTAACCTACTTATGTTATGGTGACAACGAATATAGAAGCACTTTTTAAATTATTTCAAAAATTTAGATGAACAACATTTATATTAGTTGAAAAGTATTTTTTGTAAAATAAATATCTGATTTTTAAATATTTGCGCTAAAAACGAAGTTGATTTTGAGAAGAGTGCAATTTTCGATTTGATGAAAATTTTGAGGAGTAATGAAATATCAAAATAAAAAAGGTGAACTGACGTCCACCTTTTTTGCCCCAAATCTACCATAAACTTAACCTACTTATGTTATGGTATTGACAAATATATAAGGTCTTAATTTTAACATTTAAATTTTTTAGATTAAAGACCCATAAATCGGTTTAAGCGGTGAAAAGTGATTTTATTTTGATATGTTATGGAATCGCTGAAAGTTATTTGTTCGATGAAATGCAGTCTGAAATAGAGGTGATTAGGTGTAGAATTGACCGAAAATAAAAAAAGGTGAACTGTTGTTCACCTTTTTTTGCCCCAAATCTACCATGAACTTAACCTACTTATGTTATGGTGATGCTAAAGTATACGTAATTTGCTTAACTGTTGATAATTATTAGATGAAATGCATTTATATTAGATAAAAAGTCGTTTTATCGGATAAAGTGCTCTAAAATATCAAAGCTGTTAATAAGCTCTTTCTTTGTTTCCTTCAAAGAAATTGATGAATGCTCTGTTAACCACGCGGTTACCTCCAGCCGTTGGATAGTCTCCTGTGAAATACCAATCTCCTAAGTTCTTCGGACATGCAGTATGCAAATTATCCACTGTTTGGAAGATGGCTTTAACCTCGGCATTAATGCTGTCATCACAGATCAATTCAGAAATTTTATCAGATATTTCATCATCTGTAAATTGATCGTAAAGCTCTTTTACAAAGTTTTGAACATCCTTGTCTTCCAAGTCTACCTGCTCTTTACATTTGTGGTAAACTTCCTCAACCATATGGTATTTGTCATTTTCTTTCAACAATTCCAACATGGCTCTAAAAGCAATTAGGTCTTCAAGTCTTGCCATGTCAATACCATAACAATCTGGATATCTAATTTGTGGAGCCGAGGATACAACAACAATTTTCTTAGGATGTAAACGGTCCATCATTTTAATGATGCTCTTTTTAAGAGTTGTACCGCGTACAATACTGTCGTCGATAATTACCAAATTGTCCTGTGGCTTAATAACCCCATAAGTGGCATCATAAACGTGTGCAACCAAATCGTCTCTACTGCTGTCTTCGGTAATGAAGGTTCTTAATTTAACGTCCTTGATGGCAATTTTTTCAATTCTTGGTCTTTCTGATAAAATTTCAGTTACATGTTCTGCTGAAAGTTTACCTCCTCCATCAAGAATTGCTTTTGTTTTCTTTTCGTTAAGGTGTTTTTCAATAGACTCAATCATTCCGAAAAATGATGTTTCCGCAGTATTTGGAATAAAGGAGAATACCGTATTTTTAGTATCGTTCTCTATTGTTTCAAGTACTTTAGGCATTAAAAGTTTACCAAGGGTTTTGCGCTCTTGGTATATTTCTGCATCACTTCCTCTTGAAAAATAGATGCGCTCAAAAGAACACGCCTTGCGCTCTAAAGGCTCAAGAATCTTTTTGATGGAAACTTCACCCGATTTCTTGGTGATGATGGCATGACCTGGATCCAATTCAATTACCTTATCAAAATCTACATTGAATACGGTTTGGATTACTGGACGTTCCGAGGCTACTACCACAACTTCATCATCCTGGTAGTAATAGGCGGGTCTAATACCTGCTGGATCACGCAAAACAAAGGAATCTCCGTGACCTAACAAACCTGCCATAGCGTAACCTCCATCCCAATTCTTGGCGGCTCTTTTTAATATTTTAGCTACGTTTAAACGTTCTGCAATAATTGGAGAACATTCTCTTTTGCTGTAACCTTCTGCTTTAAGTTGTTTGTATTTTTTAGAAACGGCGTCATCCAAAAAGTGACCAATCTTTTCCATGATGGTAATGGTGTCTGCCTTTTCCTTTGGATGCTGTCCCAAACGAACCAATCCATCAAACAATTGGTTTACATTGGTCATGTTGAAGTTACCTGCAACAATAAGGTTTCTGTGCATCCAGTTGTTTTGTCTTAAAAATGGGTGAACGCTTTCTACACTGTTCTTTCCAAAAGTCCCATAGCGAACGTGGCCTAAAAGTAGTTCTCCTACATAAGGAATATGACGCTTTTGAAGCTCTACATCGTCGGCATATTCTGGATTCTCACTCAATTCCTTGTTGATTCTGGAATTGATTTGAGCAAAAATATCCTGTATTGGCTGTTGGGCAATAGACCGCACACGACTTATATAGCGCTCTCCAGGCTCTGTATCTAATTTAATACTGGCAAAACCTGCACCGTCCTGACCACGGTTGTGCTGTTTTTCCATCATCAAATACATTTTGTTAACGCCATAAAAAGCACTTCCATACTTTTCTTTATAGAATTCCAATGGTTTTAAAAGTCTAATAAGTGCGATTCCGCATTCATGTTTTAAAGCATCACTCATAATGTCTGTTGTCAAGGTTTCTGCCGAAGCAGGATAATTGTTTAATTAAAAACGCACTCGTGTAAGAGCGCGTTATATTATGCTAGTTAATTTTAAACTGCGTTAAATTTTCAAATTGCTGTATGCGTTTATGGATTTCATTGGATGATAAATCCTGCATTCGCTCGGTTCCAAATCTTTCAACACTGAAAGATGCCATAGCCGATCCATAAATGACCGCATTTTTCATGTTCTCAAAAGACAAGTCTTTGGATTTTGCCAAATATCCGGCAAAGCCCCCTGCAAAGGTGTCGCCTGCGCCTGTTGGATCAAAAACTTGCTCCAATGGTAACGCGGGAGCTGCAAACATATGTTCTTCATGGAACAGCAAAGCACCATGTTCACCTTTTTTAATTACCACATATTTAGGACCCATTTCATGGATTTTTTTAGCAGCAGTTAATAAAGAGTGTTCTCCTGTAAGCTGTTTGGCCTCTTCATCGTTGATGGTGATCACATCGATGCGCTTGATAACATTTAAAAGGTCTTCCAAGGCATGGTCCATCCAAAAGTTCATGGTATCCAGAATGGCCAGTTTTGGGGTGTTCACCATTTGGTCCAAGACGCTAGATTGTACGATAGGGTGTAAATTTCCTAACATTACAATTTCAGAATCTCTATATTTTTCAGGAACAACTGGGTTGAAATCTGCCAAAACGTTCAGTTCGGTTACCAAGGTGTTTCGGGAGTTCATATTGTTGTGGTAGCGGCCACTCCAAAAGAAGGTTTTGCCGTGTTCCACTATTTCAATCCCAGAAATATCCAAACGTCTGTTGGATAAAAGGTTCAAGTAGTCTTGTGGGAAATCGCCGCCCACTACAGATACAATTGAGGCGTCTACATTAAATTCTGAAGCTGCCAATCCTATAAAGGTTGCGGCACCTCCAAGTATTTTATCGGTTTTTCCGAAAGGGGTTTCAATAGCATCGAATGCTACTGTTCCAACAATAACTAACTTGCTCATAAAGAGGTTTCAAAATTTTGTGCAAATATAGTGTTTTACGCTCTAAATTACGAATATTATTTTCTTCCAAAATCTGCTGGAATTTCACCCCAAGCTTTGGTTTCCCATTTAACAATGGTGGTGGTATAGTCGTTATTTTTTAGCCAACTTACAGCACGGTCTACAAGTTCAAAAAGTGCCTTGTTTTTCTCATTGCGAGGAAGCTTAGTATTGCAGGTTTTTTTCTTAACCCAGCTCATGGCGGTTTTGGAATCGGTGTAGATAATGCGGTTACTATTGTTTTTTTTGAGCATTGCCAAGCCGTGTACAATAGCGAGGAACTCACCAATATTGTTGGTGCCTTCAGGGAAGGGACCTTGAATGAAGAGTTGTTTTTTGGTCTTGGTGTCCACGCCGCGGTATTCCATAATGCCTGGGTTGCCACTTGAGGCAGCATCCACCGAAATGGAATTGTAATTTGGTTGTCCTATCTTTTGGAGTTCTGCAGGAGAAAGTGTGCTTTTAAAGGTTTTGGGCTGTCCGATAAAATCTTTGTAGTTCCCTTTGAAGGCAGCTTTTGCGGCCTCAAAAGTGGGGAAAGATTTATACAGGGCTCCTTGATAATCCTTTATCTGGGCTTTGCAGTCATTCCAATTGTCGAACACTCCGGTGTTATGGCCTTTCCAAACGGTGTAGTATTTTTGCTTTTTCTTGGCCATTTATACCTTAATATATATAGTAGTAAATTTTCGTAGCAGTAAACGGTGTCTCTTTTAAAAGGGAAAACAGTTATTTTAAATGTTCTTCCGTTAGGAGTTTTTCAACCACAACAGGAAAATGTTTCATCTCCAAATCGTGAATTTTTTTGGCAACATCATTTGCATTATCCAAAGTGTCTACAAAACAACTATCTTGGAAAATGATGGCTCCCTCGTCATAGTTTTCATTAACGTAGTGGATTGTGATTCCTGTTTGCAGTTCTTTGTTGGCTACAACCGCTTCGTGCACATGCATGCCATACATTCCTTTTCCTCCATATTTAGGCAATAGGGCAGGATGAATGTTGATGACTTTGTTTGGAAACTCATGTAGGATATTTTTGGGGAACTTCCATAAAAAGCCTGCCAATACAATCAAGTCTGGTTTGGAGGCTTTGAGAATATTTAAAACATCATCCGTTTTATAAAGGGAAACTCTGTTGAACGAAAGGGCACTCACTTCTAGTTTTTTGCAGCGATCCAAGACTGTGGCTTGCGGATTGTTGGTCAAAACTTGAACTACCGAAGCTGTTTTTGATTTCGAAAAATACTTGATTAAATTCTCGGCATTGCTACCACTGCCCGATGCAAATATGACAATACGTTTCATGTTTCAGTCTTCTATTTTGGATATTACGTTGAAAATAACAGTAGGGTTGCGCGTGCTTCCTTAGGTATTGGTGTTTCGTTCTTTATAATGTTTAACAGCGCCCCTAAAAACCTAAACAAAAAAAAGAATAATATTTCACAATAAGAAGCGTAAAATGAAAATACTTAGATGAGAATTTAGTAATTTTAGAAACACATTTTTAAAGTAAAGGTGTGTTATAAGAATAAAGTTTTTTATTTTTGCCAACTAATTAAAACTTAAAATTAAAGATTATGTCAGACATTGCATCAAGAGTAAAAGCGATTATCGTAGACAAATTAGGTGTTGATGAAAACGAAGTGGTAGCTGAAGCAAGCTTCACTAACGATTTAGGCGCAGATTCATTGGACACTGTAGAATTAATTATGGAGTTCGAAAAAGAATTCGATATTCAAATTCCAGACGATCAAGCTGAGAACATTGCAACAGTTGGTCAAGCTATTTCGTACATAGAAGAAGCAAAATAATTAAAAACAATTTATGGAATTAAGGCGAGTAGTAGTTACAGGTCTGGGTGCTTTGACCCCTATAGGTAATACCAAGGATGAATATTGGGAAGGCCTTGTGAGTGGAAAAAGCGGTGCAGCACCTTTAACATATTTTGATGCTGAAAAATTCAAAACCAAATTTGCTTGCGAGTTAAAAAACTTTAACGCTACCGATTTTATCGATAGAAAAGAGGCTCGTAAAATGGACCGTTTTACCCAATATGCAATGGTAGCTTCAGACGAGGCAATCGCCGATGCAAAATTGGATTTGGACGCCATTAACAAATTACGTGTAGGAGTTATTTGGGGAGCAGGAATTGGAGGTTTGGAGACCTTTCAGGATGAAGTGCTAAACTTTGCTTCTGGAGACGGTACCCCAAGGTTTAATCCGTTCTTTATTCCTAAAATGATTGCAGACATTGCACCTGGTAACATTTCCATCAAAAATGGATTTATGGGACCAAACTACACAACGGTTTCTGCCTGTGCCTCTTCTGCAAACGCTATGATCGATGCTTTAAACTATATTAGATTGGGGCATTGTGATGTAGTAGTAACAGGAGGAAGCGAAGCGGCCGTAACCATTGCAGGTATGGGAGGATTTAACGCCATGCATGCCTTGTCCACAAGAAACGAGAGTCCGGAAACGGCCTCAAGGCCTTTTGATGCCACCAGAGATGGTTTTGTTTTAGGAGAAGGAGCAGGCGCTATTATCCTTGAAGAATATGAGCATGCCAAAGCAAGAGGCGCCAAAATATATGCCGAAGTTTTAGGAGGCGGGTTGTCATCAGATGCCTATCATATGACAGCGCCACATCCAGACGGTATTGGTGTAATTGCAGTAATGAAAAATTGTTTGGAGAATGCAGGAATTGCTCCTGAAGAAGTTGATCATATCAACACTCACGGAACATCAACGCCTTTAGGGGATGTTGCGGAGCTTAAGGCAATTTCTGAGGTTTTTGGTGATCACGCCAAAAACATCAATATCAATTCTACTAAATCCATGACAGGTCACTTATTGGGAGCTGCTGGAGCTATTGAAGCAATTGCTTCTATTTTAGCGATGGAGCACGGTATTGTACCGCCAACGATCAATCATGAGGTTGTAGATGAAAATATTGACCCATCATTGAATTTAACATTGAACAAAGCTCAAAAGCGCGACATTAAGGTTGCCATGAGCAATACCTTTGGCTTTGGAGGACACAATGCTTGTGTCTTATTCAAAAAATTAGATTAATTCCCGAATGAATTACATTCGTAACATATTAAATTCCCGTTCAAAAAATGACGGGAATTTTTTTTTACAACTGAAAAGTATTCTAGGGTTTAGGCCAAAGGATAAAAGCTTGTATGTTAAAGCGTTTACCCATCGTTCCATGAATTTAAGGGACAAAAAGGGGAACCCTATCAATTATGAGCGTTTGGAGTTTGTAGGGGACGCTATGTTGAGTGCGGTTGTGGCATCTTATCTGTTTAGTGAAGTGCCACAAGGAGATGAGGGCTATCTTACCAAAATGCGTTCTAAGGTGGTAAGCCGTGAACATTTAAATGAGCTCGGGAAGGAACTTAAGCTTATTGATTTGGTGGAGAGTAAGATTGCAAAGTCTAACTTTGGTAACAATATTCATGGAAACCTTTTTGAAGCTTTGGTCGGGGCCATCTTTTTAGATCGCGGGTATAAGTATTGTGAACGATTTATTTATGACCGTGTCATCAATCCGCATGTAGATATTGAAACATTGGAAGGAAAGGTTATTAGTTATAAGAGTTTGTTGATTGAATGGTGCCAAAAGGAAAAGAAAACCTTCGATTACAATGTTTACGAAGATACAGGCAACGATAACCTAAAACACTTTTCGGTGAAGTTGTCCATAGACAATAAGGTTGTGGCAAAGGCAAGGGCCACATCCAAGAAAAAGGCAGAGGAAAAAGCTTCCAAAAGAGCCTTCTTTGCCTATCAAAATAAAATCACAAAGTTTTTTAACGAATAGCCACAATATTGCAATAAATTATAATTAACTATAACGTTTTCGTTGGGTTTCGGAAGAAGATTAACGGAAACTTCATTTTTAAATTATTTTAATATAGTATATTTACACCATCAATATTTTGATGGGAGCATGGCTTTGCATAAATTACTTGTTGACGATTTTTATGATGCCTCTTTTTCACTTTTAGCCATTCATTGTAGGTTGGAAGATTACAGATTGGCTTACCTGCTGAATTCCTACTTAGATATCAAATTGAAGCGTAAACCCCAAGATTTGGATTATAAATATTTTGCGGCTACTTACGCTATATATGAGTGGGATAATGAAAAGAAGTACATCACTTGGAATTTAATTTCCAATGTATGTAAAAAGGAAGAAGACAGTTTGCAAAGCTCCGGATCGCTTTTTGATGTTCAGGAAAAGGTGTTGAAAACCTATAATTTGATCCCCGAACTGAAAAATGTTGATTATTTAGTGAAGATCACAGACGAGAATGAACAGTTTAATGAAAAACTGGTTCTCGATAAAATACAGTCTATACCACAGGTTATTACGGCTTATAGTGTAGATACAGAACAATTGAAATCTAAAGATTATTTAATTTTTTAATTAATGCAACAAAGAAAGAAAACTAAAATAGTTGCCACTTTAGGCCCTGCAACCAGTACTAAGGAAGTATTGAAAGGCATGATGGAAGAAGGTGTTAACGTGTTCCGAATTAACTTTTCTCACGCCGATTATAGCGATGTGGCAGAACGCATCAAAATGATCCGAGAGCTGAATGAAGAATTTGGATTTAACACGGCCATATTGGCGGATCTTCAAGGGCCAAAACTTCGCGTTGGGGTTATGAAAGGGGAAGTGGTAGTGAATGAAGGAGACGAGATCATTTTTGCTACTGGAGAGCGCTTTGAAGGGACCAAAGAGCGTGTTTACATGACTTATGAAAAGTTCCCTCAAGATGCTAAACCTGGAGAACGTATTTTACTTGATGACGGAAAATTGATCTTTGAAGTTGTATCAACAAATAGCGAAACGGAAGTTAAGGCTAGAGTAATTCAAGGAGGACCGTTAAAGTCTAAAAAAGGAGTTAACCTTCCAAATACAAACATCTCTCAGCCTGCATTAACAGAAAAGGATATTGAAGATGCTATTTTTGCCATTGGTCAAAATGTAGATTGGATTGCCCTGTCTTTTGTGCGTCATGCAGAAGATTTAATGCAATTACAAGAGTTGATCAAGGAGCATAGCGATGAAAAAATTCCAATCGTAGCGAAGATTGAAAAGCCTGAAGCGGTAGAAAATATCGATAAGATTGTAGCTTACTGTGACGGTTTAATGGTAGCTCGTGGAGATTTAGGGGTGGAAGTTCCTGCTCAGGAAGTGCCTTTAATTCAAAAGCAATTGGTATTACGTGCCAAAAAGGCTAGAATACCGGTAATTATTGCTACGCAGATGATGGAAACAATGATTTCCAGTTTAACGCCAACTCGTGCCGAGGTAAATGACGTTGCCAACTCTGTAATGGACGGTGCCGATGCGGTAATGCTTTCTGGAGAAACCTCTGTTGGATCTTATCCTGTACAGGTAATTAGAACAATGTCTAACATTATTCGTAGTGTGGAAGATTCTCACTTAATCCAAGTGCCACAATCACCTCCGCACATTCGTACAAAGCGATATATTACAAAGTCCATTTGTTACCACGCTGCCAATATGGCTAACGAAATCAATGCCAAAGCTATTTCTACTTTGACAAACAGTGGTTATACAGCATTCCAGATTTCGGCTTGGAGACCAAAGTCGCATATCTTGGTATTTACTTCCAACAAGCGTATTCTAACGCAGCTTAGTTTGCTTTGGGGTGTAAATGCATTCTATTATGACAGGTTTGTAAGTACTGATGAAACCATCGAAGATGTTAATGCCATTGCTTGTGAAAAGGGTTATTTAACAGAAGGTGATATGTTGGTAAGTTTGGCTGCTATGCCTATTCAGGAGAAAGGTATGGTAAATACCTTAAGAGTTACCGAAATTACAAGTTGTAATATTAAATAAAACATTGGTCAAAAATTGATCAAAAAGGCGTCTTGAAACTATCGAGACGCCTTTTTTTTATGTGAAATGTGTAAACTGAAAAACTATGCTGTCAAAGGGAGTTTCTTAATAGCTTTATTTTCATTCTTATTATTTTCAAATTGATGAGAAGTATTTTTCTTGCCGCTCGCTTTTAAGGCTTGTGCGCCAGAAAAGAACGTTTTATGGTCATCACCGAGGTCTGAACCTGCCATTCTTTGGTGTTTTACACAGGAAATACCTTTTCGAATTTCTTGTCGCTGCACCTTTTTAACGTAAGCCAACATGCCATCTTCTCCAAAATAGTTTTCTGATAAATCATTCATATGGAGAGCTGTGGTATGGTAAGTAGGAAGGGTAATTAAATGGTGAAAAACCCCTGCCTCATTTGAAGCATCTTTTTGAAACGACTTTATTTTATCATCTGCTATATTGGATAGTTCTGAGTTATCATATTTTATATCCATTAAATTATCCTTGTCATAAAAGGACATATCTTTTCCAGATGAAAGCATTTCTTCGTACGCCTGTTTTCTAAAATTCAGGGTCCAGTTAAAGGAAGGAGAATTGTTATAAACCAATTTGGCATTGGGAACAACAGCTTTTACTCGGTTAACCATGTGGGCAATTTGTTTTAGGTTTGGGGTTGGTGTTTCAATCCAAAGTAAATCCGCTCCATTTTCAAGACTTGTTATACAATCTAAGACTACCCTGTCAATATTAGTATGTTCTCTGAATTTATAAAGCCCATTTGGAAGCCTAACAGGTTTTACTAGTTTACCGTCGCGTTTAAAGAGCACATCATCTTCTTTGGCATTAATAATACTTGTTTCCTCAGCTTCAATAAAGGCTAAATATTGCGAAGCTAAATCACCGGGCTCTTTGCTAACCGGCAATTTTTGTGTTAGACCTGCACCTTCTGAATCTGTTCTGGCCACGATAATGCCATCTTCAACACCTAATTCAAGGAACGCATACCTTACGGCATTAAGTTTGGCTATAAAATCTTCATGAGGAACGGTAACTTTACCATCTTGGTGGCCGCATTGTTTGGCATCGGATACTTGGTTCTCAATTTGAATAGCGCAAGCACCAGCTTGAATCATTTGTTTGGCCAAAAGGTAAGTGGCTTCTTCATTTCCAAACCCAGCATCAATATCGGCAATGATAGGGACAATGTGTGTTTCAAAATTATCAATCTGTTCTTGCACATTTTCACCGTTTTCCAATCTTCTAAACAAATCATTGAGCTCTATGGCATCCGCTTGACGTAAAAACTGATAGATTTCATGAATCAATTTTGGCACAGCTGTTTTTTCATGCATGGATTGGTCTGGCAATGGTCCAAATTCTGAGCGCAAAGCGGCTACCATCCATCCCGATAGATAAAGGTATTTTTTGTTGGTGGTGTTATGGTGTTTCTTGATGGCGATCATTTTTTGCTGGGCTATAAAACCGTGCCAACAGCCAAGAGATTGGGTGTAATTTGAAGAATCGGCGTCGTATTCTGCCATGTCCTTTCTCATAATGCTAGCCGTGTATTTGGCTATGTCCAAACCTGTTTTAAAAGGATTTTGCGCAATCATTCTAGCTGCATTTTCTGAGCTAATTGATTTCCAGGATTCACCGTATTTTTCTTTTAGATTTTTTACAGTGTGTAAGGCCGAGCAGTAATTGCTTTGTTGTAGATTTTTCATAATTTTGTGATACGTTATTTTTATTAATAATTAGATCCTGTTGATTGTTGCCGCAATCGCAGGATTGTTTTTTATAGGTGCTTGTATGCGGGAATCGTTAAAAATTCTTCAAATTCTTCAGAAAGTACCAAGCCGTTGAATAGGCTAATGGCTTGTTTAAGCTTCGAATCTTTAATGTTACTTCCGCTTAGTTCTGTGATGATTTTTTCTACTTCATCATCAAATATTTCTGAATAAAGGTTTTTGGAAAAGGCTCTTCTGTCTTCAAGGATTACTTCATTTTTAAGCCATTGCCAAACCTGGGTTCTCGATATTTCTGCAGTGGCCGCATCTTCCATTAGATTGTAGAGTGCCACGGCCCCGTAACCTCGTAACCATGCTTCTAAATAGAGTATGCCAACATTAATGTTTTTTCGTATTCCAGCCTCTGTAACGGTACCTTGAGGCTGTGCAACCAAATCTATTTCTGTGATTTTAACATCCTCTCTCTTTAAGTGTATTTGGTTAGGGGTAGGCATATATTTGTCGAATTCGTCGATAGCAACGCGTACCAAATCAGGGTGTGCAACCCAAGTGCCATCATGCCTGTTTTTAGCTTCACGCTCCTTATCCTTTCGTACTTTTTCCAAAGCTAAATTGTTAGCTGTTGGGTTGTTTTTAATGGGGATTTGAGCAGCCATTCCGCCAATGGCATGAATGCCGCGTTTGTGGCAGCGCTGAATCACCAATTTAGAATAGGCCTCCATAAATGGGGTGGTCATGGTGACTTGATCTCTGTTTGGGACATTGAATTCAGTATGATTTCTGAATTTTTTGATGTATGAAAATATGTAATCCCATCGGCCGCAATTGAGGCCTACAATATGGTCTTTTAGTTCATATATAATTTCATCCAATTGGAAACTAGCTGTGATTGTTTCAATTAAAACGGTGGCTTTAAATGTACCGTTGGGAATGTTAAGGTACTCTTGTGCAAACATAAATACCTCGTTCCACCAACGAGCCTCAAGGTAATGCTCTAATTTTGGTAAATAGAAGTAGGGGGCAGTGTTGTTTTTTAGAAGTGTTTTCACGTTATGAAAAACGTACAGACCAAAATCTACTAAACTTGCGGAGACTTCAATATTGTTCAATAATAAGTGTCGTTCATTTAAATGTAGACCACGAGGTCTCACCAATAGGACAGCAGGATTGTCGTTTAGTGAATAGGTTTTACTTTTGGCATGGTCTATTAGGCTAATGGTTCTTTTATTGGCATCAATTAAGTTTTGTTGGCCTTGCATGCAGTTTTGCCAAGTTGGGGAATTACTGTCTTCAAAATCGGCCATAAAGGTTTTAGCTCCGGAGTTTAAGGCGTTAATAATCATTTTTCTGTCCACTGGTCCTGTAATTTCAACACGTCTATCTTGAAGATCAATTGGGATTTCTCCTGCGGTCCATTGGCTTTCTCTAATGGTTTTGGTTTCCTCAGGAAACTTTGGAAGGTCTCCTTTGTCAAACAACTGCTGTTGTAGTTTTCGATCGTTAAGTAACTCCAGTCGCCTAGAATTAAATTGATCATGAAGCAGGGCAATAAACTTTAAGGCTTCCTTGGTTAAAATTTCAGGATAAAAGTTTTGAACGTTATTATCCAATTTGATTTTTGACGTTTTTAAAATTGTATTTTCCATGTTTTCAGAATTTTACAATACAATATTAGAATAAAGATTTTTAAAAAACAAGCGAACGTTCGCTAAAAATGTATTTTCGCTTTTTTCATTTGATTCGCAAATTTTATTATTTTTGTTAATCTAGTATGGAACAAGATTATATAAAACTCATATTTGGGCTTAAGCTGAAGCAAATTAGAACCGATAAGAATTTGTCCTTATTTGGGCTGTCCAAGCTTACGGGACTGTCAAAATCCTATTTAAATGAAATAGAAAAGGGCAAAAAATACCCTAAGCCAGACAAAATTGCCGTATTATCTGAAAAATTGGATGTCCCGTATGACCAAATGGTTTCCTTAAAGCTTGACAAAAATTTGGCGCCCATTGGAGAGTTGCTGCAGTCAAAAATTTTAAAGGAAATTCCCTTGGATCTTTTTGGAATAAAGGAGAGCAACCTTATTGATATTGTGGCCAATGCACCGGCCAAAGTGAATGCATTTGTGAGCACTATTATTGAGATTGCAAAACATTACAATTTTAGTAGGGAGAGTTTTTTTCTGGCTTCAGTACGCTCTTTTCAGGAGGCCAATAACAACTATTTTGAGGATTTGGAACAAGGCGTTTTAAGGTTTGCAAAATCTTATCAAGTGGATTTAACAATGCCAATTTCATCCAAAGAGTTAGAGGAAATTTTGGTTGAAGAATATGGATATAGCATTAATGAAAATGAATTGGGCAAACATGAAGCCTTAGGTAATTTAAGGTCTGTTTTTGTACCCAAAAGTAAAACATTGCTCTTGGCAAATGGTATTGATGAGCCACAACGTACCTTTATTTTTGCTAAAGAGATTGCCTATAATTATCTGGAAATTAACGATAGGTTGTACACTTTTCCTTGGATAAAATTTAAAAGTTTCGATCAGGTACTTAATAACTTTTATGCGTCCTATTTTGCTGGTGCTTTGATTCTTCCAAAAGCCCAACTTTCAACGAAATTAGAAACACTCTTTGAACGAGACACTTTTGATGCCGGTTTGTTTTTGAAAACAATGGAAAGTTTTAATGCCTCGCCAGAGTCCTTTTACCAGCGGTTGACAAATATTTTACCTAAATCATTCAATATACAAGATCTGTTTTTTTTAAGGTTTACACATAGGGCCAATAGCGACAAATTTTACTTGAAAAAGGAGCTTCATTTAGCGCATCAACATTCCCCTAGGGCCAATGAAACCAATGAGCATTATTGCAGACGTTGGGTGGCGCTAAAAGTTTTGGAAGATATCAGCAAGAGCCATAAGGAACATGAATTTGATATTCAAATTTCTAATTATGTTAGTGATGACATGAAGTATTTAGTGCTGTCGTCTGCTACGCGGGATCCATTTCGAGACCATCAATACAGAAGTATTACCATAGGTTTGCTCATTAATAAGCAGTTGGAACGGAAGCTGAACTTTTTAAATGACGATAGAATCAAAACACAAGAAGTTGGGGTAACTTGCGAGCGCTGTTCTATCATGGATTGTAAGGTGAGGCAGGTGCCCGCCTTAGCTTTGGAAAAGGCCTATAAAAACAAAAAAATAGAGAATATTGTAGAAACCTTGAACGATAAATTTTCTTAAAAATCAAATTTCAATTGCACACTTACAGTGCTTTCTTCGTCTTTTATTTTGTCTTTATCCTTGTGTTTTTCAGTGTTTAAATTGGAAATGGAAATTCCCAACAGCCTTACGGAATTGTCAAGTTTTTCCTGATACAAGAGGTCCTTTGCAGTTTCAAGAATGATGCTTTTATCACTTATGAAATAGGGCAAGGTTTTGCTTCTGGTTTGTAGGGTGAAATCGGAGTATTTTATTTTTAATGTTACTGTTTTTCCAGCCACTTTACTTTTTGTCAATCGTTTGGAAACTTCCTCTGCAATATGCTCGAGTTTTTCAAGCATGAAGATTTCAGAAGATAGGTTTTCACTAAAGGTACGTTCTGCAGCCAAAGACTTTCTAATACGGTTGGGCTTGACTTCACTTGTATGGATTCCCCTGACGACATAATAATAGTAACACCCCGATTTTCCAAAGTGATCATCCAAATACTCCATAGATTTGGATTTCAAATCCTTTCCAGTGAAAATCCCCAATTGGTACATTTTTTCGGCCGTCACTTTACCTACACCGTAAAACTTTCTAATGTCCAAGGCTTCCAAAAAATCCAGAACCTCTTCTGGACCAACCGTTTTTTGTCCGTTCGGTTTATTATAGTCGCTGGCCACTTTGGCAATAAATTTATTGATGGAAATCCCTGCGGAAGCTGTTAATCCTATCTCATCAAAAATGCGCTGCCTGATTTCCATGGCAATCATGGAAGCACTGTAAAGTCCCTTTTTGTTGGTGGTAACATCTAAATAGGCTTCGTCGAGGGATAGAGGTTCTACCAAATCGGTGTAATCGTAAAAGATTTTCCTGATTCTTTTGGAGATTTCTGTGTAGCGTTCAAAATTAGGGCGGACAAAAATTAGTTCCGGACATAGGCGTTTGGCCTGAATGCCGCTCATGGCACTTTTCACACCAAACTTCCGGGCTTCATAACTAGCGGCACTTACTACGCCACGTTTACTGCTGCCTCCAACCGCAATGGCTTTACCTTTCAGTTCAGGATTATCCATTTGTTCCACAGAGGCATAAAAGGCATCCATGTCTACATGTATAATCTTTCTTATTGGTAAATCACTTTGCATGCCGTAAATTTAGGCATTAAATGCCTTTTAATAATTGGTTTTTAAAAGGAGAAAGAAAGGTTTATGATAGAAATAGAACGTAAATTTTTAGTGTCGTCGGAAGCGTTTAAAACTGAAGCAACCAGTAGCAAGCAGATTGTTCAGGGGTTTTTGAATACGGATAAAGAACGTACAGTTAGGGTGAGGATTTCAGGTGATAAAGGCATCCTTACCGTAAAAGGGAAGAGCACTGAAGATGGTTTGAGCAGATTTGAATGGGAAACCACTTTAGATAAGGCAGAAGCTGAAGCATTGTTGCAGATTTGTGAGCCCGGTGTCATCAATAAAACACGCTATGAAATACCAATGGGAAACCATTTGTTTGAAGTAGATGAATTTCATGATGAAAACGAAGGATTAATAGTTGCTGAAGTTGAATTGAATGTTGTAGATGAAGACTTTTTGAAGCCTTCATGGTTGGGGGAAGAGGTGACTGGAAAAGTGGAATATTATAATTCCCATTTAAGTAAATCGCCTTATAAAACTTGGAAATAGAATGATGAAAAATCAGAATTGATGAGAAAAATAGTCGTAATGATGTTCGTTTTTGGGATGTTGTTTGCTTGTAAAGACAACTCCAAAGGACATGAGGAGTCCAAAATTGAAACTACCGTAGAAGCTGTTGTGGATTCCATTGTGGTTCAAGAAGAGACTCCTGTTGA
Source organism: Mangrovimonas sp. DI 80 (assembly GCF_001975575.1). NCBI lineage: Bacteria > Pseudomonadati > Bacteroidota > Flavobacteriia > Flavobacteriales > Flavobacteriaceae > Mangrovimonas > Mangrovimonas sp. DI 80. The sequence goes on from NZ_MSDT01000002.1 coordinate 1,019,104, forward strand.
GAAAAAAATATCGGTTAGGGCTCTAAAGGATTCATTGACTTCAAAGGGATTTCAAACCTTCGAATATGTGGATGCCAAGACCAAAGATACGGTGTTGATGCAACAATATTTTATAGCTTTTTTAAAGAAAGGAGCAGTTAGAAATCAAAATGAAGAGGAAGCAGCATTGCTTCAGGAGAAACATCTTAAACATCTAGGGAAAATGTACGAGCTGGGTTATGCAGATATCTCAGGACCTTTTGGAGATGATGGGGATATAAGAGGGATTACTATTTATAATGTGCCAACAATAGAGATAGCAGATAGTTTGGCTAATTCGGACCCTATGGTAAAAGCTGGCAGATTAGAGATTGAGGTTCATCCATGGTGGGCCGCCAAAGGATTTCAGCTTAGATAATAAAAAAAGCCGCTTGATATTAGCGGCTTTTTTTATGTGTTCAATAGTGAAAATTAGTGAGCACTTGCAGTGGAAGTTTCAGTGAAAGCTTCTACAGTTTTCATATCACTCACTTTGTACATGGTTCCTGTTTTTGTAACGGTTTCTTCCAAAGAAGTTGGTGTTACCTTTGCTTCGTCATATTCAACCATAGCCAATTTCTTGTCAAAATCAACTGTGGCAGATTTTACACCTTCCATTTTAGAAATGTTCTTTTCAATGGTTTTGGCACATCCAATGGCACAGGTCATTCCTTCAATGCTGAATTCGGCTTTAGCGTAAGTTGCATTAGGATCCAATTGCTTTCCTTCTTCTGCATGGGATTCAATAGCAACGGTCTTAACTTCAGGAGCAGAATTGTCCTTGCAAGCCACAGTGCTTAATGTTAATGCGCCAACAGCCAAAATAGTAAAGATAGATTTCATAGTTTTTCGTTTGTGCCCCTAGGGAGGGACTGTATGTTAATGTAAGACAAATCTAATAATTATTGATGTTTCCTGCAGAATAATTAACGAATTTTGTGATTTTCAAATAAGAAGCATGGAAAGAATCAATATTAAATGGATTTACCTCATTGTTCTGTCATTGATTTGGGGGAGTTCTTTTATACTTATCAAGAAATCTTTGTTGGGCTTGACACCTTGGCAATTGGGGGCGTTGAGGACGATTATTACTGGGTTGTTCCTTTTTACTGTGGGAGTGAAGCATTTAAAAGAAGTAAAAGCTAGACAATGGTTGTGGATTTCCATTTCTGGTTTTTTAGGTTCCTTCTTTCCTGCGTTTTTGTTTGCCATAGCCGAAACCGAAATTGATAGTGCGGTAACTTCTGTGCTGAATTCTTTGGTGCCTTTGAATACCTTGTTGATGGGGATGGCGGTATTTAAAATAGGCTCCACCAAACGACAATTGTTAGGGGTAATCATTGGTTTTATTGGGACTTGTTTGCTTATTTTAAAAGGTGCTGAACTGAATCCAGAACAGAATTATTTGTACGCGGGATTTGTATTGTTGGCAACGGTAATGTATGCAAGTAATGTAAATATTATTAAAAGATATCTGCAGGATGTGAAGCCCTTGGCAATTGCCACGGGGAATTATGTAGCCATTATTGTGCCTGCCATATTGGTGTTGGTTTGGTCTGGATTTTTTGCTGAAACTACTTTTGCAAATCCAGATTTTAAAATGTCCTTGGTGTATGTGACGATTTTGTCCTTTTTTGGGACTGCTTTGGCAAAGGTGCTGTACACTACTTTGGTACAGATTTCAACCCCTGTATTTGCTTCTTCGGTAACGTATTTAATGCCTGTGGTAGCATTAATGTGGGGCGTGTTGGATGGAGAGTCTTTCAGTGTGTTGCAGGGATTAGCTACCGCTATAGTGCTGCTTGGAGTTTATCTTTCGCATAGAAGGAATCGTTGATAAAAGAAAAGGGCAAAACATATCGTTTTGCCCTTTAATATTCATGTTAATCCTTTTTCTTATTTGAAATCGGCATCACTAACACCTTCGTTTACTTTGATTTCCTTTACTGTGAAATCGAAACGACGTGGTCCAAAAGTTTGACCGATAGTAAATGGGAACTTAACTCCAGCTACTTCTTGGTAGTTGGTATAGAAAGTAGATTGAACACCCATTGGGGTTGTTTTTTCTTCTTTAATTTTTAAACCAGATTCTACACTGTAGAAAATAGCAGTTTCAGAGTCAACTTTGATTTTATAAGCTTTTTCGCCATCAACTACTTCAATTTTTTCCAAAGTAACACCACCGTTTAGGTAGTTTACTTCTGGGAAAGGAGATGATTCTACTTGAACAGCTTTAACTTGCTCTTCGTTCATGTCAATTTTTTGACCTTGAGCAGAAGAGTAACCAGAATTACCGTCTAAAACTTGTTTTTGGGATTGTCCCATCATTGTAATTTCTTGAAGGAATTGGTTTTTAACCGTTTTTTTCATTTCAAGGTTCATAACCATTCCTGGTTGCAATTCAGCTTCAGCAGACATGTATACAGAGTTTACGGCGTCCAATTTAGCCTGACCTCCAATAGCAGCGATATAAGCGTTCAATACCTTGTTGGCATCCATATCAGCAGGCATTGGGATTTCGTAAACCGGCTTTTCAGTAGGCTTCGCATATGAATCGTAATATTTAATAGGAAATCCTGTTTTTTCAAGGTTTTCCAATACGTCGCTTCCTTTTCCAACTACAATTACACGGGCATTTTCTGTAGCAAAGTGCTTGTTGGCAGCATTGGTGATATCCTGAACAGTTACATTGTTAACACGCTCCAAATACGTTTCGTAATAGTTCTCTGGAAGGTTATTCAATTTAATGTTAAGGGCATACTCAGCAACAGTAGAAGGGTTTTCCAAGTTCATTACAAAGGAGCCGATGTATTTAGCTTTTGCATTTTTAAGTGCTTCTGCATCTACAGGTTCTGTTTTGATACGGTTGATTTCTTTTAAAGCTTCTACGATAGAGCTATCTGTTACGGTATTTCTAACTTTAGCAGAAGCGTTAAAACGTGATGTTTTGTATCTGCTTGATCCAATGCTTGAGTAAGCGCCATAAGTATATCCATGGGCTTCACGAAGGTTCATGAACAAATAACCTTCACCACCACCACCAAGGATGTAGTTAGCTAATTTTGTTGCAAGGTAGTCTTCGTCATTCATTTTCAAATCTACATTGTTGGTCACAGAAATGTTAGATTGTACAGCATTTGGCATGTCGATGAAATCAATCTCAGTTGTAGCTACGTTAGCTTTTGGTGCAGGTACAGCAGTAGTTATTTCTTGACCTTTTTCCCATTTTCCGAAGTACTTTTTGATTTGCTTTTTAACGTCTTTAACTTTTACGTCTCCAACCACTACAATGTAAGCGTGGTTTGGAGTAAAATATTTATTGTAAAAAGCCTTAACGTCATCAAGAGTTACGTTGTTCAAAGTTTCCTCTGTCATGAACTCTCCATAAGCGTTATCCAAACCGTACGACAAAGCGCCACCAACACGACCGGCAATGGCGTCAACACTTTTTTCGCTAGATTTTAGGCCTTCCAAAGCTTTTGCTTTCTCTTTTTCAAACTCTTCTTGAGTCAATAATGGGTTGATTGCAGCATCTGCCATCAATTCCAAAATTCTTTCAGAGTATTGAGACAAAGAGCTTCCGTAAGCACTTTGTGAGCTAAACCCTAGACGCGCTCCCAAGAAGTCTATTTCTTCGTTAAAGGCATCTTTAGAGATGGTAGTTGTTCCGTTTCCTAACATAGATCCCAATAAACTGGATACGCCAGCTTTGTCGCCTTCAATGATAGGCTTGTTATCTATTTGAAGTGAATAAGATACTCTTGGCAATTTGTGGTTTTCTACCACAAGCACCTTGATACCGTTTTTTAGTTCAAATTCATTTGGTTTTTCGAGGGTGATTTTTGGAGCTGGCCCCGCTTCTGGTTGTTTTGATCTGTCAATTTGTGCAGTGGCACCTAAAGACATTAAAAACAAGACTAATAAAGTTGATATTTTTGCTTTCATCTGTGAAATTTATGTTTTTAGTTGTTGCTTTTTTCTTCTGGTAAGTACTCTAATAACAAACGTTGGTTAGGGTTTAGGTACTTTTTAGCAACGGCTTGAATGTCTTCTCTAGTAATAGATCTGTAGATGTCAATCTCATTATTGATAAGGTTGGTATCTCCATAAAGCATGTAGTATCTTGCTAAAGAATTGGCAATACCTTCAACATTTGAGTTGGCATTTACAAATTGGTTTTCAAATTGGTTGAGAAGTTTTTGGTAGTCACGCTCAGAGATTAGGTTGCTCTGTAGGTTCACAATTTCCTCGTCGATTTCTTTGATGATGGCATCTAGAGTTACATCTCCTAAAGGTAATCCTAGCAAGATATAAGCACTGTAGTCTTCTTGGCTAAAGTTGAAAGCAGCTACTTCCAAAGCCATTTTTTTCTCGTCTACAATCTTTTTGTACAATTTTGAAGATTTTCCTCCACTTAAATAAGTTGAAATCATATCCAAAACATAAGCGTCTCTATCTTTAAAAGAAGGTGTTCTATAAGCAGCGATGATAGCTGGGATTTGAATATTTGGATCGTACGCTTTAGCGTGGATGGTCTCGGTGATAGGATCTTCTTTAGGAAGGTTTCTAACCACATCTTCCCCGCGAGGAATTGGTCCAAAATAGTTTTCGATCATGGTTTTAACTTCTGCTTTGTTGAAGTCTCCAGCTACAACCAAAACAGCATTGTTAGGCACATAGAACTTTGCGTTGAAATCTTGGAACTCTTCCAAAGTGGCAGCATCCAAGTGTTCCATTTTACCAATGGTAGTCCAACGGTATGGGTGCTTTTTGAATAGGTTTACCTTTACATTTTCCAAAAACTTACCATATGGGCTGTTGTCTACACGCATGCGCTTTTCTTCCTTAACAACCTCGTTTTGGGTATCTACGCCAATTTGGTTGATTACTGGGTGCATTAAACGCTCAGACTCCAACCATAATCCAAGCTCTACTTGGTTAGAAGGGAATACTTCGTAGTAATATGTACGGTCATCGGTAGTGTTGGCGTTGTTTTTTCCACCGTTGGCAGCAACGATTTTGAAAAATTCTCCTCTATCGATGTTTTCGGTACCTTCAAACAACAAGTGTTCGAAAAAGTGGGCAAATCCAGTACGGTCTGGATTTTCGTCTTTAGCTCCAACATGGTACATAACAGAGGTAGTTACTACTGGAGCAGAATTATCTTGATGTAAGATGACGTGCATCCCGTTATCTAAGTCATACTCTTCAAATTCAACTTTTTGCGCCATGGTCAAATTACCAATAAGCAACAAAGAAGCTAAAGAAAATAAGCCTTTTTTCATTGTGCGTTTTTTAGTTTTAAAATTATAAGTTTCAATGTAAGTCTAACACAGGTTGAAAATGTTACACTCCTTGCAAAAATAGAAATCAAAGTTGGCTTTGTATAGCAATTATGTAAAAAGTATTATAAAAATTATATTAATACATAAATTTTCACGAAATTTAAAGGTGGTTGATTTTTAATGGATTGGATTATGAAGACACCTTTTTCTGTTTCCGTAAAATTCGGAATTATTATTGCGGTTGGTTTGACGGCTTATTTTTTATTGGTACGCCTGGTTGGGCTACATCAAAATCCTTGGCTACGACTTTTTAACGGAATTATCATGGCGGCCGGCATTTACTACGCTATTAAAAACTACAAACTTGCCTCAGAAGAAGCTTTTACCTATATAGATGGTTTTAAAACGGGGTTGATGTCAGGGGTTGTGGGGACCCTAATTTTTACCGGTTTTATGGCGGTTTACATGTATCACATAGATCCTGAATTTACAAAATACCTGCTCGGGGAGTGGTTCGGGAACTACGGTGCAGGGCCTGGAATTCTGGTGTTTATCATCCTTATAGAGGGCTTAACTTCAAGCATTGTTCTTACCTTATCCTTCATGCAAATCTTCAAAAAAAGCTATAATACGCCTCAAAACGTATAAAAGGTTTGTAGATTAATTATTTAGGAGTATATTTGCACTCATTTTTTAATAAACATTTTAATTTAAACGTAACGCTATGTACGCAATTGTAGAGATAGCAGGGCAACAATTTAAAGTTGAAAAAGACCAAAAAGTGTTTGTTCACCGTTTAGCTACTGAAGAAGGAAATGCAGTATCTTTTGATAATGTACTTCTAATTGGTGACGGAAAGAACATTACTGTTGGCGCCCCAGCTATAGACGGAGCTCAAGTAGGAGCAAAAGTTTTAAAGCACCTTAAAGGTGACAAAGTAATCGTTTTCAAAAAGAAACGTAGAAAAGGTTACCGTGTTAAGAATGGTCACAGACAAGCTTTAACAGAGATTGTTATTGAAAGTATTGTTGCTTCTGGTGCTAAGCCAGCTGCAAAAGCTGAGAAAAAAGTAGCAGCTCCTAAGGCTGAAGCGTCTCAAGATTTAAGCGCTTTAACTGTTGCTGAATTAAGAGAAATGGCGAAAGCAAAAGATGTTTCAGGATATTCTACTATGAAGAAAGCTGAATTAATCGCTGCTTTAAGTTAATAACAAAACATAAAATCGAAATAAAATGGCACATAAAAAAGGAGTCGGAAGTTCGAAAAACGGTAGAGAATCAGAATCGAAACGCTTAGGTGTTAAGATTTTTGGTGGTCAAGCTGCTGTAGCTGGAAACATTATCGTTAGACAAAGAGGTACTGCACACAATCCTGGTGAGAATGTGTATGCTGGAAAAGACCACACTTTACATGCTAAAGTAGATGGTATCGTTAAATTTGAGAAAAGAAAAGGTGGAAAATCTTTTGTTTCTATTGAGCCTTTCGAAGCTTAAGAAACAATTCTCATATCTTCTAAAAAATCCCTACCTATTACAGGTGGGGATTTTTATTTGCAGTCATTTAACATTTGCATCAACATTAAGTAACATGCAAACCGTTCCTTTGGTTGTTTTACATGTTAATGATGATGAAAATTGCCAAAGCCCTTCCTTCAATTACCAATATCTTTATACTTTATTTCTTTTTGGGTTGTCAGGTACATGCCCAAGAAAGTAGTCTTAAAAATCACTCTGTAGATTCCATTTTTAAGGATTTTAAAGCACAACTCCAGAAATCAGAAAATCTTCAGGACGAATTAGGAATTGTAAAGGCCCATATTAAAATGGCCGATTTTTATGGAAGTTTAGGAATTGCCAATGAAGCCTTGAAGCACTATCACGAAGCTTTGGAGGTTCAAACAACTCAAGATACCTTATCAGTTTACATAAATAACAAATTGGGAGCGTTGCATTTGTCCTTAAAAAAGTACGGACCTTCCAAAATTCATTTAGTTGAAAGCTTAAATCTAGCCGAGGCCTTGCAGTTTGAAAAAGGAAAGGCTACAGCGATAGGTTTGTTGGGTGGTGTTGCCGAAAAGGAATCTGATTATGATGAGGCCCTGGAGTATCAGCGCCAAAGTCTTGCCTTATTTGAGAAATTAGGTGACAGTACAGGTTTGGCGGTTACCTTTGAAAATATGGGAAGTATTTATGAGGATTTGGAGGATTTTGACAGAGCTTATGAATACTTCACGAAAGCAAGGAATTATGCACTGCACAGTCCCTTGAGTGTTCAGGTGAACATTATCAATAACCTAGGGGATATCAAACGAAAAAACGGAGAGTTTGAAAAGGGGATGGAGTATACCCAACAGGCTTTGGAGTTGGCCAAAAGTACAGGCAATACCCATCAAGAGGAAAGTGCCTTGAAGGATATGGCTAAAGTGTATGCGGAACTTGGCAATTTCCGACAGGCCTTTGAATTCATGGAAGCCCATGCCGATCTCAACGAACAAGAAATCCAACGTAAAAATACAGAACAGGTGGGGGCACTTCAGGTGCTGTACGAAGTGAAGGAAAAGGAAGCGCAAGTGGCTCTGTTGAATCAACGAAATGAAATCCAAAGCATTCGACAAAATATTATGACCCTCACGAGTGTTTTTATTCTCTTGGGACTTTCAGGATGGTTTATCTATTTCAAAAAGAAGAAGCAACAAGAGGCTAAAATAAGTGTATACAAGCAACGGATTTTACAGGCCGATTTAGACAGAAAGACAGCGGAGGAAGCTTCCTTGCAAAGGGAAATAGAATTTAAACTTTCGGCATTAACCAACTATAGCTTGCATTTGTCCAATAAAAATAAAATGTTGGAAAACATTTCCCGAACCTTGTCTAATTTAAAAGGAAGGAACCAAACAATGGTAGCTTCGAAGTTGGAAGCTTTGGTAAAGGAAATCGATTTTGACCTTTCCAAAGAAAATGAGTGGACCGAATTCACCGGGTATTTTGAACAGATCCATCCACAATTTTTCCAAGATTTGAATGCTTTTGCCGTTGAACCATTATCACCTGCCGAATTGCGTTTATGTATGCTGTTGCGTCTTAATTTGTCTTCAAAGGAAATAGCCTCCATTTTAAGGATAACTCCTGACAGTGTGAGAATAGCACGGTATAGAATGCGTAAAAAATTACCCTTAGATTCCAAAGACGATTTACAGGCATTTCTCTTACAACTCTAGTGAGTTTTCCTAAGGTTTACCCGTATGTTACCACAATGTTAATGTTGCCTTGTTATATAGCCTAAAACCAGAGGGTTGTTACGTTTTGTTAACGCTAATTTTAGCTCTAATCCAAGCTCTAAATATAGTTTTGCTCTCAACTAATCTATATAACAAACAGAAATGAAACTACTCAAAAGTTTATTTATTTGGTGTCTTTTAGTATTTGGTTCAAATGCACTTTTGGCACAAAATGGTATTATCCGCGGGGTCATTACAGATGACAATGGATTGAGCGTCCCAGGAGCCACCGTGGCAATTGACAGTTTAAAAAAGGGAGCTGTTTCCGATTTTGACGGAGCCTATACCCTTTTGGAAGTTCCTGAGGGAACCCATACTGTAACGGTGAAATATTTGGGATATTCCGATATCAGCAAAGAGGCCACTGTTGTCCCTGGAGGAACCGTGATTCTTGATTTTACCTTAACCTCTAAAAACACCGAATTGGATGAGGTATTGGTAACCGGGTACGGTTTAAGTGGTCAAGCAAGAGCCTTGAACACCCAGAAGAACAAAACCAACATTACCAATATTGTATCTACCGATCAAATTGGGAAATTCCCAGATGCCAATATCGGGGATGCTGTAAAGCGTATTCCTGGTATCACGATGCAGGTAGACCAAGGGGAGGCACGTAATATTATTGTAAGAGGTTTGTCGCCGCAATTGAACTCTGTAACCTTAAACGGAAGTAGAATTCCTTCGGCAGAGGGTGACAATAGAAATGTACAAATGGACTTGATTCCTTCGGACATGATCCAAACCATTGAGGTAAACAAGGCTGTAACTCCTGATATGGATGGAGATGCTTTGGGTGGATCGGTGAACTTGATTACAAGATCTTCGCCGCAAGGGTTCAGATTGTCAGCTACTGCTGGGTCTGGTATCAACTTCATTACCGATAAAAGAATTCTAAACGGATCCTTTTTGGTTGGAGACCGTTCTAAAAACGATAAGTTGGGTTGGATGATAGCAGCCTCGATCAACGACAATGATTTTGGTAGTGATAACGTAGAAGCAGAGTGGGAAGATGAATTTGAATTCAACAATGGTGATGAGGATAACTTGGAAGAGGTTGATGTAAATCCTTATGCCAGTGTATTTGAAATTAGAGAGTACTTGGTACAGCGTGTTCGTAGAAGTTTCTCTGCCAATTTTGACTATAAATTAGATCAAAACAACACACTTTATTTCAAGTCCATCTACAACTGGAGAGATGACCGTGAAAACAGATTCCGTTTGGAAAATGAAATTTTGGATGGAGAAGATATTGAATTGGGTGATTTCACAGTAGATAGCAATGGCAACTTAACAAGCTTCCCTGTAGAGGCAAAACGTCAAACCAAAGGAGGGATCTCTGGTGGTCGTAACCAAAATGCACGTTTGGAAGACCAGCGCATGCAAAACTATAGCTTAAGTGGAGATCATTTGTTGAACAACTGGAAAATTGACTGGTTGGCATCGTATTCCAAAGCTTCTGAAGAGCGTCTAAACGAGCGTTATATGACTTACGAGAGTGAGTATGCCGTGACATTTAATGGAAATGAGGATAAGCCATTATTTTCTCCAGTAGATGCTGGCGATGCTGATTTTGCACTTTTCGAATTTGATGAATTATCAGAGGAAAATCAATACACAGAAGAGCAGGATATTAACTTTTTCGTGAATGCTCAAGTACCGTTAAGCTTTATCGCGGAAGAGGAAGGCTTCTTGAAGTTTGGAGGGAAAACCAGATTAAAGAATAAAAATAGAGACAACGATTTTACAGAATTCAGCCCAGAAGGAAGTGACTACGATTTCTTAGGTGATGTGCCAACGAGAAACTATTCAGATTCAGATTTCTTGGCTGGTGCCCAATACCAAGTAGGGTCGTTTGTTAATCCAAGCTTTTTGGGAGGTTTGAGCTTATACGATACCAACCTTTTTGAAGGAGAAGACTTGCCAGAGGAATACCTAACTGCCAACTTCGACGTCAATGAAAATGTATATGCGGGATATGCCATGATGAGCCAGAACTTTTCAAGTAAGTTCAGTGTATTGTTTGGAGCAAGAGTAGAGCACACGGCTATTGAGAGTGAAGGAAATGAAATCATTTTTGATGAAGAAGGTGATTTTGCAGGAACCAATGTTCTTAAAGATAAAAACAACTATACTAATGTATTGCCAAGTGTACATTTAAAGTACGGATTTGGGGACAATACGGTGTTAAGAGCTGCTTGGACCAACACTTTGGCGCGTCCAAATTATGTGGACTTAGTACCTTATATGGAAGTGAACAACGAGGATGAAGAAATCTTCTTAGGAAATTCAGAACTGGATCCAACCACATCCATGAACTTCGATGTCATGGCCGAGCATTATTTTAAATCTGTGGGAATCATCTCTGGAGGTGTGTTCTATAAAAACATCGATAAATTTGTATACACAAGACAAACGGAGGATGCTAACGGATATGAAATCTATCAGCCTTTAAATGGAGATGGAGCAAGCGTATTTGGTGCTGAGGTGTCTTTGCAACGTCGTTTGGATTTCTTGCCAGGCTTTGCTAAAAACTTCAACATCTATTTAAACTACACTTATTTGAAGTCGGATGCTGATGGTATTTTCAATGAAGATGGAGAAGAGCGTACAGATTTGGATTTGCCTAACACGGCTCCAAACATGTTCAACGGATCTTTGGGATATAACGGGAAATATTTTAGTGTACGTTTGTCTGCTAACTATTCAGATTCTTATATCGATGAAATCGGTGGACGTGCTTTTGAAGATCGTTACTATGATGAGCAATTGTTCGTAGACTTCAATGCAACAGCTGCTATTACCAAAAACTTGAGTTTGTATGTTGATTTGAATAATATCACCAACCAACCATTACGCTACTTCCAAGGTTCTAAAGGAAGAACGATGCAGATGGAATACTATGAAAAGCGTTTAACTTTCGGATTGAAATACGACCTGTTTAAGAAATAAGGAATGAAGAATATATTAAGTTTAGTTTGTGCCCTAGCATTGATGGGGTGTAAGGAGTCTTTACCTGTGATTGCTCCAACTTTAGTAACGGAAAAAACACCACATGATAGTGACGATCCAGCTATTTGGATCAACCCAAACGATCCTGCAAAGAGTATTGTTTTCGGAACCGATAAAAATGAAACCAATGGCGGTGTGTATGCTTTTGATTTGGACGGAAAAATCATTCCAGAAAAAAGCATTGTAGGCATCAGTTATCCTAACAATGTGGATGTGGAATACGGTTTTAAGTTAAATGATTCTACAGCTACAGATATCCTTGTGTTTACGGAAAGGGAGAAGCACCAAGTACGTGTGTTTTCCGTGCCAGACATGACTGAATTGGACAATGGTGGTTTTAAGGTGTTTGAAGATGAAACCGATATTGAAATGAAGCGCCCTATGGGAGTGTCTGTATACAAGAATCCAGAAACAGCAGAGATATCATTTATTGTGAGCCGTAAAAGCGGACCTAAAGAAGGGTATCTACATCAATATGGTTTAACAGCAGATTCTTTGGGCGTATCAGCTACGTTGTTGAGAAAGTTCGGGACGTTTAGTGGTCAAAAGGAAATCGAAGCCATCGCGGTAGACGATGCCCTTGGGTATGTATACTATTCCGATGAAGGTGTTGGGATTAGAAAATATCATGCTAACCCATCAAAAGGAGATGAAGAGATAGCGCTTTTTGGTGGTGAACATTTCAAGGAAGATATCGAAGGTATTGCCATTGCTACTTTTGATAATGGAGAGGGCTTTTTGATAGTGTCCAACCAACAGGATCACAGCTTCAATATTTTCAAGCGTAACGATAACACTTATGTGAAAACGATCAATTTGGGAACTAAGGAAACCGATGGTTGCGATGTAACCACCATACCATTAGGAGCTAAATATCCAAAAGGCTTATTTGTATCAATGAATGATGAACAGGATTTCTTTTATCATGAACTTGGTGCACTTATGTTAGCTGAATAAAATCAGCAGTTGTTTTAATTCGATGAACCCTTTTCGTTTACGGAAAGGGTTTTTTCGTACGTAGGAATAAGTAATTGGGAATTAATCGGTATCTTTCAACACAAACTAATATTTCTCCCAATGAAACTAAAGTTATGGTGTGTCGTGGGCTTTTCGGCCCTAATGTGGTCCTGTGGAACAACCAAGGAAACTACAAAGGCGCCTTCAGCAATAAAAGTAGGCGTAGATCTGGTAAATGTTACCAACGATCAAGTAAAGGTTACCGTAACGCCTCCTGCAATAGGCAGTTCAGAGGTGACCTATTATATGGCGAAAATTATCCCTGGTACTTATGCTATAGCGGATTATGGGCGCTATATTTCAGAAGTTAAGGCTTTCGATTCCAAAGGAAATGTATTGGAAGTTACAAAGAAGGATGTTAACTCTTGGGAAATCAAGGACGCCAAAAAACTACATCATATCACTTATTTGGTGGATGATACTTTTGACAATGAAGGGGTTTCGCATTTCGTGTCGGCAGACTCCGAGACCATTTTTTCTCCAGCAGGAACTAACATTTTAGCCGATAAAAACTTCGTTCTTAATATGAGTGGTTTTGTGGGGTATTTCTCGGAAATGTTGGAGTATCCTTATCAAGTAACCGTAACTCATCCTGAGAATTTATTGGGAAGCAGTGCCCTTGTGGACCAAAATCCCAAAAATGATGTAGATAGTTTTTATACCTCACGCTTTGCTGAATTGGTAGATTCTCCAATTATGTATGCAGCTCCAGATGTATCAACTTTCAACTACAATGATATGGAGGTGCTGTTGAGCATGTATTCGCCTAAAAATACTAGCATCACATCAAAAGTCTTTTTGCCGGATTTAAAAAAGATTATCGTGGCTCAAAAAAACTATATGGACGAGGCCAACAACACCAAAAAATATGCCGTGTTAAATTATATAACATCTTTTGAAAAAGATGATGCCAAGGGTATTGGAGCCTTGGAACACAACTATTCTACGGTGGGCGTATTCCTAGAAACCATGAAGAGCAATGATCTGGTAGATGTTATTTCCCATGAGTTTTTCCATACACTAACACCACTGCACATCCATTCCAAAGAAATTCAATATTTCGATTTTAACGATCCTAAAATGTCGGAGCATTTATGGATGTATGAAGGTGTTACAGAATATTTTGCCCAACATTTTCAGGTGTACGAAGGATTGATAGATGAGGCTACGTTTTTAGCCACTATGATGAAAAAGATAAAAATATCCTACCGCTATAACGACCATTTGTCCTTTATCGAAATGAGCAAAAATGTTTTGGATGGTAAAATGCAGGTACAGTATGCCAATGTATACCAAAAGGGAGCGTTGATGGGCATGTGTTTGGATATTATCATTCGGGAGCAGTCCAATGGCGAGCGTAGTCTTATGGATGTCATGGCCGAATTGGCCAAAATGTATGGTCCAGGCAAAGCCTTTGATGATGAGGAGCTAATCCCTGTGTTTGTAAAACTAACGTATCCGCAAGTAGGCGAGTTTATCAACGATTACATAGTAAATGGTTCGCCTATCGATTATGATGCGTATTTGAGTAGAATGGGAATTACCCGAGCGAAAATGCCTGTCGCAGACCCTTTGGTGTTTCTTAAGGGAGGTAAGCCCTATATCGGTTTGGACCAAATTAGTGGGAAGATTATAGCTGTGGTTCCTGATGATAAAAATGCATTTTTCAATGCCATGGGAATTGAACAAGGAGATATTCTGTTGGAAATGAATGGAACCGAATTTGATAGTAGTAATCTTCAAAAAACCTTGATGATGGGCTATGATCTTCAAGAAGGAGCGCCCATGACCATAAAAGTTGAGCGTGAAGGAGAAATCATGGAACTAAAGGGGAGTGTAGTTCTAAGTTATTCGGAGGGAGAAGGTTATAAATTTACTGATACTTCCAAAAAAGCACTTAAAGATGCTTGGTTAAAAGGAGGGGAGTACTATAAAATAAAGGGAACACCATAACGGTATTCCCTCTAGATTCTCCATTTAGTTAGTTATTGGAATGGATTAATTTATTGTGAATTCAGATTCTAGACCACTTGCTGAACTTCCTCCAACAAACACTTTAAAATCTCCTGGCTCTACAATGTATTTCCCTTGGTTATCGTAGAAACCTAACTCTTTTTCAGTTAAAGTGAAGGTTACGGTTTGGGAAGTTCCCGGTTCTAAGGAAATCATTTCAAAACCTTTCAATTCTTTTATTGGGCGGGTGACACTTGCAAACAAATCATGGATATACAACTGCGCCACTTCTTTTCCAGAATATGCCCCCGTATTGGTTACGGTAACTGAAACCTTTACGCTATTATTTTCAACATTCGAAACTTGTAGGTTGCCATACTCAAAAGATGTATAACTTAAGCCATATCCAAATGGGTACAAAGGCGTATTGCTTTCATCTGTATAATGCGACCAAAACACTTCTCCTGGAGACGGCTCATTAGGTCTACCTGAGCTTTTGTAGTTGTAGTAAATTGGTACTTGTCCTACATTTCTAGGAAAGGTCATTGGCAACTTCCCGCTTGGGTTATAATCACCATACAGTACTTTGGCAATGGCATTTCCGCTTTGGGTTCCCAAATGCCAAGTTTCCAAAATGGTAGGGATGTTCTCGTTGGCCCAGTTAATGGCTAAAGGACGTCCGTTACTTAATACCAAAACAACATTAGGATTGGTCTTGTAAACCGCTTCCAATAATTCTTGTTGTAATGGATCCATTTCAATATTGGCTTGACTTCGTCCTTCTCCTGTTTGCATAGCATGTTCCCCTAAAGCCATTAGTACCACATCGGCATTTTTTGCAGCCGATACAGCTTCCTCTATACCTTTTTTATTGGAGATGTTAAATTCTAACTGGCGAGAAAAGGCAATGTCGTTTTCAACAAAATTGGGACCTTGTACATAGGTGATGGTATTTCCTTTGTAAGCCTGAAGTCCTTCTAAAAGGGATACGGCTGTTCCGTTTTTTGCTCCTAATCGCCAATTTCCTAAAGGACTTGTTTTGTCTTTCGCAAGAGCTCCAATTAAGGCAATATTAAGGCCTTCTTTTTTAAGGGGAAGCAATTGTTTGTCATTTTTAAGAAGCACAATAGATTTTTTTGCCATATCCAAAACCGCTTCCTCTATTTCTGCACTCCCCACTAAATTGGCTTCGTTGGTTTCGTTGGAATATTTGTAAGGATCCTCAAACAATCCCAATTCATATTTTACTCTTAAAATACGTCTCGCAGCATCATCAATATAGGCTTCTTTCACGTCTCCATCTTTTACCAATTGTGAAAGGTGTTCTACATATAAATGGGATTCCATATCCATGTCGGAGCCTGCATTGGCCGCAATCTTGGCGGCTTCTTTTCCGTTTTTGGCATAACCATGGGCAATCATTTCACCAATGGAGCCCCAATCGGACACTACAAAGCCATTAAAGTTCCAATCGCCTTTTAAAATTTGACGTTGAAGAAAAGCATCTCCAGTGGCAGGAATACTATTGAGTTCATTAAAAGAATTCATAAAGGTTCTTGCGCCAGCATCATTGGCTGCTTTGAAAGGGGGAAGTACAATGTTGTACAAAGTAGAGGTTCCTAAGTCTGCAGTATTGTAGTCTTTTCCGGATTCGGGAAAGCCATAGGCAGCAAAATGTTTGGCACAGGCAGCAATGGTACTGTTTGCAGAAAGGTCATCTCCCTGAAATCCTTGTACTCTAGCGGTTGCAATTTTACTGCCAAGAAAGGGGTCTTCCCCGGCGCCTTCCATTACACGTCCCCATCTGGCATCTCTAGAAATGTCTACCATTGGGGCAAAGGTCCAGTTTATTCCTGAGGCAGCTGCTTCTTTGGCGGCTACTTCGGCTGAACGTTGGATGGCTTCCAAATCCCAGCTGGCAGCTTCGGCCAAAGGAATGGGACTAACCGTTTTATAGCCGTGTACCACATCAAACCCAATGATCAATGGAATTCCCAAGCGGGTTTCTTCAACCGCAATTTTTTGTAGGGCCGTCACCTCTTTGGCTCCCGTAACATTCAGCATGGAGCCTACCCATCCTTTTTTAAGGTGTTCGTATTTTAAGGCTTGATTCCCTTCGCTAGGGGTGGGGCCCGTAACCTCCCAAAATCCAGTATATTGATTCATCTGACCAATTTTTTCTTCAAGGGTCATAAGTGAGAGAAGAGAGTCTACTTTTCTTTCAATATCAGGATTGAGTCCTTGTTGAGATGCAACATTGGTATCAGCTGATTTTTCAGTGTCGTTTGTATTTCCGCAGGCACAAAAAAGTACCGCTAGGGCATAGCCCCAAACATAATTTAACCGTGTTTTCATGTGCTTATTATTGGTATACCCTTACATAGTCTACTTCCATGGTGGATTCCATAAAATTGGGGTCTATAGTACCGCCTAGATTTCCTCCCATGGCAACATTCATAATGATAAATTGATCTAAATCAAATGGCCAGGTTTGGTCATTTTTATTACTTGGTTGATAGGTGTAATGCACATTGCCGTCCACCGAAAACACCATTTTCTCAGAAGTCCATTCTAGCTCGTAGGTATGAAATTCACTAGAAACATTAGCGACTTGCTGTCCGCCTAAATTGGAAGTGTTCCCAAAACTAGAAGGAGTATGTATGGCACTTTGTATATAGCCTTGGTTGTTGCCAACATGTTCCATAATGTCGGTTTCGCCACAGGCTGGCCATCCCACCCCATCTATATTGGCACCCAATAGCCATAGTGCAGGCCAAGTACCTCCTCCTTCTGGAAGTTTGGCGCGAATTTCAACTTTACCGTGGGTGAATTCAAATTTATCCTTGGTCAACAATCGTGCTGAGGTGAATTCTGATCCTTGATAGTTTTCACGTTTGGCAATGATTTTTAACACCCCATTTTCAACAATAGCATTGTCCGCTCTATCGGTATAATATTGCGACTCATTGTTTCCCCAACCGCTTTGTCCCGTTCCAATATTGTAGCCCCATTTGGAGGTATCAGGCGCGCCGTTGACATCAAATTCATCAGACCAAACCAATTGCACGGAATCGTCTACATAAAGAGAGATGCTTTCTGAGGTGCTGATATTGTGATTGGTGCTGGAATAAGCAAAAACATAGATAGTGTAATTGTTGGTGCCGGGATTGGTATAGGTGAATTCCATAGTGCCATCGGTACTTGGTATTTCCTCTCCATTTCCAAAACGGAAGCCGTAACTCACGGCATCTATTGCCGAGGCTGTACATTGAATGGTGCCGGAACCATCCCCGTTGGGAAATTGTTCGCTAGCTCCAACTTTGGTAATATTTAATACCAAAGCCGAAGGAATAATTGGCACAATGCCTCCATCATCATCTCCAGTGGGTTGTGAATCGTCACTTCCACTGGAACATGATATGGAAAAGGCACAAAGCAAACTAAGACATATATTTAACATAGTCTGTTTCATTTTAAAATCAATTTGTTGTGTCTAGTCTTCAGCGATTAAGATGGCAAACCAACCGTTGCCATCAGATCCTACTGTTTTAATTGTCATTTCATTGGCTGAACGTTCTAGAATGGCATAGCTATGATCGCCACCAACGTAAAATCCATGGTATCCTACATTTGAGAAAGTCAAGGTTTCCTGTCCTCCAGGAGCACTCAGTGCCCATGACTCGGAATAATCATCTAGAGGGTAGTTAACGTATTCGTCATCGGCATTAGGGGTTTGTCCAGCAACTCCAAAATCTTGGTCAAGAGGTGCTGCTTTTCCGTATCCGGTACCATTGGTTATGTGTGTGAATGTACCATCGATATTAAAAATAAAGCGATCGTCGTAGGCTCCCAATCCTTCCTTGTCATAAGGAGCGGCTGCCCACCAAACTGGACTGGTTCCATCGGCTGGCCCTACACCAAAGTGCCCTGCTGCTTCAGCTTTCAATCGCCAAGTTCTAGAACTGTCGTTGGTCAACATGGTCAGTAAATCTGCTGGAGGTGCATAAAGCGCTAAAACTTCCACTTCTACAGTAGCACTGGTG
Organism: Mangrovimonas sp. DI 80; assembly: GCF_001975575.1. Taxonomy (NCBI): domain Bacteria; kingdom Pseudomonadati; phylum Bacteroidota; class Flavobacteriia; order Flavobacteriales; family Flavobacteriaceae; genus Mangrovimonas; species Mangrovimonas sp. DI 80. The sequence goes on from NZ_MSDT01000002.1 coordinate 1,037,706, forward strand.
GTGGCGCCTCCAGTTCCAAAAGCCAAAACAGTTACGGTGTAGGTATGTACTCCTGTGTTGCCAAAACTGTAGGTCTTTTCTCCGCTAGGAGCCAACGATTCTGAACCGTTGTAAACATATTGATAAGTAATGGCATTGTCTGCATTTGCCGAAAAGTTGACATTTCCGCTTCCATCCCCGTAAGGATTATCGGCATCTTGGCCAACAATATTGGCAGTAATCTGCAGATTAGAAGGAGTTATGATATCTCCAAATTCGTAGTCTTCTTCCTCACAACTAAAGAAGGTAAAGAAGCCAACAAGTAATAATCCAATGATATATTTTAAATGTTTCATCTTGTTTATTTTTATTGCTTAATCAATTTATAGGTCCAGAATACGCCTGATCCCGCTTCAATGCTGACGGTCATGGTCATGTCATTATCTGTAAGGGTAACATTGTAGGTAATGGCACTTGGAACGGCCACATTAGGAAGCTCTCCATCGTTATTGGCTTTTGGAAGTCCCAAATACGCTCCAGAACCATTTAGTGTTAATGTTCCTGCAGCTTCATCATAATCAAAGGAAGCACTGTTTGATCCATCATGAGGTGCTACAGGCGCAGCACAGCCTTCAGGATCGGCACCTTGCCAGCCTTCTACCCAAGTTTCATCTCCAAGTATATTGCTAAACGAACCGTCTGATGTAAAGAGATATACATCATCATAATAACAAGCTCTGTCTGATACTGCCTGCGCATCAATTGACCACCAATCGCCACTTCCAGCAGTTGGTCCAACCATAAGGGATCCTGCTTCAGGAGCCATTTGCCAAGACCCAACGATTGGAGAAATGTAACGCACCAGTTTGTAGGTCCAGAAAACTCCTGAACCAGCTTCAATACTCACAATCATGGTATTGTTGTTGTCTAAAAGTTTAATGTCGTAAGTGACGGAACTCGGCATGGCTACATTGGGAAGTTCGCCATCGTTATTGGCCTTAGGAAGGCCTAGATAAGCACCAGTTCCATTCAATGTTAAAGTGCCATCTCCTTCATTGTATGTAAAGGTAGCAGGATTGGAACCATCGTGTGGGGCCACAGGCGCACCACAGGCTTCAGGATCCATTCCTTGCCAAGGTTCAATCCAAGTTTCTCCATCCAATACATTATTGAAAGTGCCTCCCAGGGAGAATACATATTTATCGTCGAAGAAACAGGCACGGTCAGCTACTACTTGTGCATCGTTGGACCACCAATCTCCACTACCAGGGTTAGGGCCAACCATCAAGGCTCCTGCTTCTGGTGCCAATTGCCAAATGCCTTCAATTCCAGAAGCTGCTGCAGGTGCTTTCCAGAAATAAAGATTGTCTATAAATACAGTTCCTCCGGCCCATGGCTCTCCAACAAATTTAAATTGGTGTAAGTCTGCCATAGATAATCCTTGATCGGTAAATGCCGAAAGTGGAATGTCGAAACTGTTCCATTGGTCTGGAGTTAAATCTTGGGTAACCTGTTGTTCTCCCGTACCTAAGCTAATTGGGAATATTTGTATTTGGTCTACATCGGCAGTCCAAACATCAATATGCAAATACTCCATTTGGGAAGCGTCTACCGTTTCTCCAAACTGAATACCTTGATAGCTAAGATTGATGTACTGCAGCATTTCGTCACCATTTAAGTTGAACATGGCATAACTGCTACCTTGTCCAGATTGACCCCAATCAGGATTGTAATCAGTTCCGGCAACATTGGTGTAGGCTCCTGCAAAAATTGAAATATAATCCGATTCATATCGCGATGGTTGAGCAGGTGCCGAGTTGATAGGTTGTAGAATTTCGGTTACTGTAAATTCTTCTGTATAGGTGGTTGTTTCAATGGCTGCACTCATGGCTACTACGGTAATGGTATAGGTGCCAGCTTCTTGATAAACGTAGGAAACGGTCTCACCCATATTGCCACTTACAGGGTCTGTAACTCCAGGTTCTCCAAAATAGACATCATAGGTGATTCCAAAATCTGCCGTTGCTGAGACGTTGACTTGTTTGGAAACCGCTAGATCATTTTCAATGGTTACCATTAAATTTTCAGGAGGATTAAAGGAAACTACCAAACTTTGGGACGCTTCGGTTTCCAGACCTGTAATGCCGTAGGCAACTAATTGTACGTTATAAGTGCCTTCTGCATAGATGTGTTCAACGCTTTCTCCTGCTGTGAGGGTAGTAGGCTCTTCGGTAGTATCTCCAAAATGCACATCAAAAGCTACGGCGCCTTGCCCGGTTGGCGTAATCGTTACCAAGCCTGTATTGTCTTGGGTAACATTAAAAGCCGCCGAGACATTGGAAGGTGCTACGGCAGAGTTTACAAAATCTGCGTTGTCATCATCATTGCTACAGGCAAACACCAACAATGCTATCAGACAAATGGAAGCTATGTATTTAATATTTTTCATATGATTCAATTTTAGTATTGTGGGTTTTGGGTTAATCCTGAAATATCAATTTCACGTTGCGGCACAGGAAATACATCATGTTTGCCAGAAACAAAGCCTTCTATTTCGGTAGCTGCCTGCCCCGTTCTTACCAAATCAAAAAAGTGATGGCCTTCCATGGAAAGTTCCAAATTCCGTTCGGCCCAAATGGCTTGTACCAGAGCAGTTCCTGAACTTGAAATATTATGGTCTGAATTTCCAAAGGCACGTTCTCTCACTTGATTTAAGTATTGTCTGGCCAAATCCTCATTGATGTTACCTCTGGCATTCGCTTCGGCGGCCATTAACAACACGTCGGCGTAACGGATCGCTCTATAGTTGGTGAGGTAGTTCAATTCTGTTTGTGCCCCACTTTCACCAGCTCTAGGAATGTACTTTCTATTGAAGTATCCTGTATGTTCATAACCTTCAGCGTAGGAAGCACCGGTTTCTTCAGAAAACGCTACAATATTTAGGATGGAAGCATCGCGACGGGTATCTCCTTCATCAAAAGAATTGTAAAGCGCTGCAGTAGGAACATTAAAGCTCCACCCAGAGGCAAATTGAGGTCCAGAGTAAGCTCTTGGTCCATTGTGGATGATACCGAAGTTTCCTTCACCACAGGTTGGGCATCCCCAATCGTACCATTCTGATTCATTGGAATATTGAATTTCAAATACGGATTCGGGACCATTTTCTCCAGACTTTAAAAATTGACTTTCATAATCCGGAACTAAGCTGTACACGCCAATTACATTTTGTAGCATTGAGGCCGCTTCCTGGAATTTATCCTGAAACAGGTATACTTTTCCCAAAAGTGCCTGTGCTGCATATTTATTGATACGTCCTGCTTGATTTTGGGTGGTTGGAAGGCTGTTAACGGCTTCCAATAGATCGTTTTCTATTTGAGCATACACCTCTTCTTTAGATGTTCTTTGAAGCGTTCCTGAATCTGTACCGTCGAGTCTGCGCTCTGTAAATAAAGGAACGTCTCCAAAAAACTTAACTAACTCAAAATAATAGTATGCTCTTAAGAAATAGGCTTGACCGTAAATGGCATCCTTGCCTTCGAAATCTAGCTTGGCTTTGTTTTCTTCCAAATAATTCACGCGGTTCACACCTTCGTAACACCATTGCCAAATAGAGGTTAGGTTGTCGTTATTTGGATTGTGAGTATAATCGTCTATTTGCTGTAATCCTATAACGTCGGTGGCACTTTCTCCACCGCATAGGGAGTTTCCTGTAGCAATGTCCCCAATCAACGTGTTGAGGTAAAGCCATTGCAGTGGGTCGTAACATCCTGTAAGAATAGCTTCGTAATCGCCTTTGGACTGAAAGTATACCCCGGCAACAATTTCATGTGTTTCGGATGGTTCAAAATCGACGTAATTTGTGCAGGCATTAACTGTTAAAAGTGCGGTACTTATCACGAGAATTTTATTTAGATATTTCATAGTATTCATTTTTTAAAATTTAACATTTACACCCATGGCCCAAATTCGTGGGATTGGATAGGTTCCTCGGTCAATTCCTGTATCAGAAAAAGAACCGGCAGATATTTCAGGATCGTAACCTGAATAGTCGGTAAATGTAAAGGCATTTTTAACCTGCGCATAGAGACGAACACTGCTCAAACCAGTTTGGTCGTATACGGATTGAGGCAGTGTGTACCCCAATTGGATGTTTTTCACTCTGAAATAGCTTCCGTCTTCAATATATCTGTCTGAAGCCCTACGGTTGTTATTGGTGTCTACAAAAGTTACTCTAGGCTCGCTATTGCTTGTACCTTCTCCCGTCCATCTATCTAAAGTGGCAGCAAATCTGTTGGTGTAGTTTAGGTTTCTTTCATAAGCACGATAAATATCGTTGCCTACGGAAGCAAACGTGGACACGTTGAAGTCTATGTTTTTAAAGTTGAATGACAAGTTCCATCCAATGGTAAAATCAGGGAAAGGATCTCCAATTTTTGTACGGTCACTATCGTTGATGACACCGTCTCCATTAACATCTTTGTAGCGGATATCTCCAGGTTGTGCACCATCTTGAGTTGCATGAGCATCAACTTCTGATTGGTTTTGGAAAATTCCGTCTGTTTGGTAGCCAAAGAAATACCATGGGGTAAAGCCTTCTTCAAAGCGGGTAATGTTTGTATAAGGAATACCGTAACCAGATCCCCATATAAACTTACTGTCATTACTAACTTCTTCAACATTGGTGCTAACCGTTGTAAAGTTTACGCTGGTACTAAAGGAGAAGTTTTCTGAAAAACTATTGTTATAACCCAAGGAAAGGTCAACCCCGTTGGTTTTGGACTTTCCAATATTGGCAGGCGGTGCCGTGATTGAACCCAAATATAGGGAAGGCGTAGGGTCAAAAAGTAAATCGTCAGTAGTTTTTTGATAGTAATCCGCGGTAAGCGATAATGAGTTATTGAACACTCTTAAATCAAAACCGGCATTGATCTGTATTTGTTTTTCCCAGGATACATCCTCGTTTGGAATGGTACCTAAAGTGGCACCACTAATGATATTTCCATCAAACACATATTTTGGGAACGTAGAGATTCTTGAGAATTGGTTCGGGATATTGTCACTTCCTACGGTACCATAACTTCCTCTAATTTTTAGGTAGTCGAAAGTGTTGGAACTGTAAAAGTCTTCGTTTGAAATAACCCAACCAAGAGATCCTGAAGGGAAAAATCCGAACTTATTGTTCTTTCCAAATACAGTGGAACCATCCACACGCCCTGTAAAGGATAATAGGTATTTTCCTTTATAGTCGTAATTGACACGTCCAAAGTAGGATAGGTTACGTTTTACATATTGCCAAGAACTTGAGGTCTGTGATTCGGCATCCCCTGTAGCTGAACTAACATCGGCGTAGGTCCATGAATTGAATGGGATATCCTGTGCATTTGCGGTGATGTTTTCGCCTTTGTCACGTTGAAGTGACATTCCTAGAACCGTTTCAAAATTGTGGTTTTCATTAATCATGAAATTGTAGTTCGCAAACAGTTCGTACGTATAATTGAAGTAATTGGTCTTAGACTCGCTTACTCTGTTGTGTGTTCTAGTTTCTTCACCTGTTTCTGCATCAACAGTTACAATTGGGGATAAATCTGGATTTGCATTTGTAGCGTTATGTCCAACCCCATAGAATACAAAAGGAGAGAAATTTTTGTTGTAAATATCTACATAGGTATAACCTAAGCGAGAGGTTACTTTTAAGTTGTCTAGGAGATCATACTGCAATTCAATTTTACCAAAAAGTTTGTTGGTATTACTTTCATTAAAGGTGTTTGCAATTTGAGCTAGTGGGTTTACGATTTCCTGAGTAATGGTATTACTGATGCTGTAGTCGCCATTTTCATTGTATACAGGAACAGTTGGGTCAAAGTTCAAAGCATTGGCTAGTACACTGTTCACACTGTTTTCTGCCAGCCCCTTACCTTTTATATTGGTGTAATTGGTATTTAGAAGAAGTTTGAATTTGTCCGAAAGGTCGGCATTCAATCTATTGGCCAAGGTCAATCGGTCAAAAAACGATTTGTCACCACCGCCTACAACACCTTCTTGACTTAAATATCCTGCAGAAACATAGTAATCTACTTTTTCCCCACCTCCTGCGGCAGAAATGTTGTAGGTTTCAATTGGAGCTGTGCGAAGCACTTCATCCTGCCAATTGGTGCCTACCCCAAATTGGGAAATATCCGGAAATATAATGCCCTCTCCAGCATTGGCACTGGCTTCATTTAGAATTGCCGCATATTCGCTGGCATTAAGGACGTCAATGGTTTTGGTAACTTCTTGAACTCCATAATACGAATCGAAGTTAAAAGTGGTTTTTCCATATTTGGATCCAGATTTAGTGGTTACTACAATAACCCCATTTCCTCCTTTTACTCCGTAGATGGCAGCCAAGGCAGCATCTTTAAGGACGCTAATGGAAGCGACATCGGAAGGGTTAAGGGAGTTTAAATCCGCCAAAGTTTGCTGAATACCATCGATAACTACCAAAGGACTGCTTCCGCTGTTGGAAACAACTCCTCTAATGGCTATTGCGGGACCCGCTCCAGGTGAGCCACTGGAAATAATATTGACACCGGCAGCATTGGATTGAAGGGCTTCTTCAACTCGAACTGGCTTGAGTTGCTCTACCGCTTCTTCTTTTACTGTGGCTACAGAACCAGATACCTTGCTCAGTTTTTGGGTTCCGTATCCTACCACTACCACCTCATCTAGAGTTTCGGTGTCTACCTGAAGTATGACATTTAAAGTTGTACTTTCTGTAATGACAATTTCCTGGGTTTGGTAACCTACATAGGAAAACACCAAAATGGAATTGATAGGGACATTTTCCAAAAGGAAATTACCGTCAAAATCTGTGGTTATTCCTTTGCTGGTATTCTTAATAATGATATTGACACCTGGTAACGGTAGGGCGTCTGTGTCAGATACCGTTCCAGTAACATTGACATTCTGGGAGAATGCCAATGTCGACACTAAAAGGAAAAGTGTCGTTGAAATAAGTTTTGAAATCATAGAATTAGCTTTTAGTAAGGTAAACTTATTATAATACAGTGTGAAATCCTTAAAATAGACCACAACAAAAAACATACAATTTAAAAATGTTGGTGTTTTTATGAGAATATGACAATAAAGTCCTTGTGTATAAAGGCTTTTAGGTAGAGTGTTTTTGTTGCGAAAACGTTTTCTAGATGCTGAAAATCAGTCTGTGTAGTGGTAGTGTATAGGTAATTTTAAGCTTTGTATAGGCTCTATATTTCCAAAATGTAATTTGTTAAGCTAGCTTCGTGCGGTAAATCCATTTTTTTTCGAAGTCTGTAACGCTTTACTTCCACGCTTTTTGCAGAAATATTTAACAAGGGGGCAATTTCTTTGGATGAAAGGTTGAGCCTTAAATAAGCGCAAAGTTTTAAATCGTTAGGTGTAAGGGATGGGTGTTTGTCTTTGATCTTGTTTAAAAAGTCTTTGTCAGCATTGTTAAATGCTTCCTCGAAGAATTTCCAATCCTCCTTATTGTTGAGGTTTTTGTCAATAATACGAATTACCGATTTAATGCTCTTGTCTTCTTTTGAATTTTTGAGTTCGTTTTTAATGCCATTCAGGAATTCGTTTTTCTTGATGAGGCTCATAGTGGAGATGGCCAATTCCCGATTTTTGTTTTCAATATCCTGCTGTAGCTTTTCATTTTGAAATTGCATGAGTTGCTGTTCATTTTCAAGCTCTTTCAATTCAAGTTCATGTTCCGCCTCTTTTAACAGTTTCTGTTGTTGCTTTTTGTAGTAGTTCCTATAAACGTTATGAAGTAGTAAAGACAGTAAAATAAGGCAAATAGCATAAAATCCCCAAGCTAAATTTGATAAATACCAAGGTCTGCCAATCGTAAATTTGTAGCTAGCTACATTATCCGTTAGTGTATCCCCTACCTTGCCTCTCACTTTAAAAGTATATGTGCCATATGGTAGGTTTTTAAATAGTTCAGAGGAAGATTCACTCCATGGACTCCAATGATCATAGAAACCTTCTAATTGATACTGGAATTCGGGCTTTAGATATTTGTCAAATTCAGGGATGCTAAAGGTAAATTCAAGGTTGTTCTGTTTGTTTTTGAATTCCCCTGTATGTGTTTTGTCTGCAAAAAAGATATCTGAGTCTAAGGATTGGTTGCTTACCGTGTTTAAAGAAATTTCATATTGTTTTGTGGAAATTTTGTCTAGATCTAAAATGGTGTAGCCTGTTGATGACCCAAATAAGTAGTTGTTTTGGTTGATGTAACTTATATTTTCATAGCCGGTCATTCCTTTTCTTAAGGTATTTGGAAATGCAATTTTTGTGAGTTTTGGATGGCCGCTGAAATTCCTTTCTGAGAGGAAGCTAATATCTTCTTTTGAGAATCCCCAAAGGGTGTTGGTAAGTTTCTCAGAGATTAATTTTCCTGAAGTATAGGATTCTTCATTAAACATTTGGCTTAAAATGGTGTCTTTTACAAAGGTTTTATTTTCAAGGGTGTACGCAAATATTCCCTTTTTATATGCATACAGAATCTCACCGTTGTACTTAACGAGACTTGAATTGATACCCTGTTCAATAGGAACTTTTTCGACGTTGAGAACTTTTGTGTAATCCTTGTCTGTGGTAATTTTATATACCCCTTTGTACTCGTGATCCACAAAAAACTCATTGGAGCCCAAAACTTCAAAGAACTTAGTTGAATTGTTGAAACCTTCAATTTTATTTCTAAAGGTCCAATTGCCATTTATTTTTTCGAGTACGTTGATGCCGTTATAATTTCCTTGAAATAATAAGTTGTTATGATTTGGGACAGGTTTAAGATCCCAAGTACCATCGATAGGAATTTTTAAGGAGGCTTTGTAGCCTTCAACTATGAAGGTGCCAATGTTATGTCCGCAAAAGAGTGAGTTGTCATGGGTAACCAAACACCAAACCTGACCTTTGGTACCTTCCACAAAAGTGAATTCCTCGGAAGAATTTAAAGGCTTTGCAAATAGTCCTTGGTTGGTGCCCAAATATAGCAGACCCTTAAAAATGGCCGAAGCATATACCGTTCCTAAGGTGCCATTTTCGTCTTTGTAAATACGAAATGGAGAGGTAATATTTACGCAATTGATGCCATTGTCCAATCCTAGCCAGATATTCTGTTCCATATCCTCAAACATGGAAAGCACGGTGTTGTTGCTTAAGCCATTTTGCTGATTAATGATGTAATTGGCTTCTCCGTCTTTGGTTAAATGAATAATTCCTTTGGAAATGGTTCCAAGGGCAAAACTTCCATCTTGTAATTGGATGCTGCTATAGACACTTACTTTGGAAAGTAGGTCGTTGGCAGGGATATCCCATTGTTTGGTTGTCCCATTTTCTATGATATAAAAACCATTGTCTTGGGTTTCCGCTAAAAGCATATTGTTATGCCAATAAACATTAACGACAATATTCTGGGTCATTACAGGGGCGCCCGACACTACTTTTGATTGCCCATTTTCAATCTTGCAAATTCCCAAACCAATGTCTTGGTAATAAATGCTATTGTCTACTTTGTACATTTTGGTTACGGCTACCTTAGATTCAATCACATTGAATTCAGAAGTTGTCGTGTCGTAAACATAAATCCTGTTAAGGGATTGAAAGAGAATCCAGTTGTCTATGGCTAGAATTTTCCAAAACTGTTCGTCCTCAATTAAAGGAGTGGAAAGGTTTTTAGAAAGTGAGGTGTACTCCAAAGCTCCCAATGAATTTTTTTGCCAGTATCCAAACTCCATATAACAGCCAGTGTAAATCACATCGTTAATGACCTTTACTGAGCGAATCACTGTTTCGTTTGGAGAGGCATATAAACGCCATTTGGCACCATCAAACTCTAAAAGGCCTTTGTTATTGGCTACATAAATGGTTTTGTCGGAAGTTTGTGAAATGCCCCAGTTTTGGTTTTCTGCACCGTATTGTGTGGGAGTATAAATTTCAATGGGAGGCAACTCTTGGCCTACCAAATTCAATATATAACAGAGTGCAAAAAGAGGGATGAGATATAATTTCACAATTGGCAATTCCTTGATGTTAATATACAATAATACAAATTAAATAATGTCGATTTTTAAGGAATCCGTAAAAAAAGCCATATCCTTTTGATAGTGATATGGCTTTCAAATTAACATTTAAACAAATGAACTACTCGGTTATTGGGGTGAACCTAATGGCGGTTCCTCCACCAGCAGCCAAGTTCAATTCTAAAGTGGTGTTTCGGTCCACTGTTTTAGTAGTTATGTTAATTGGGTAGGGATTGCTTTTGTAATTGGCGCCTTCGCCGTCTTCATAAATTTGAGCTGTATAAGAAGTGTTTTCATCTAAAAAGGTTAAGGGAACCTGTAGTTGGCGAGCATCCGCATTGGTAATGGCTCCTAAATACCAATCTAGGCTATTCCAATCCTTGCGAGCCATAGTGACGTATTTGCCAATTTCGGCATTTGGCACCACAGTTTCTGACCAAATTTCAGGGACGTCCTTTATAAATTGAAACGCTGGTTTGCTTTCGTAATTTTCTGGTAAGTCTGATGCCATTTGCAATGGGCTGAACATAGTAACGTACAAAGCCAATTGTTTTGCAAGAGTAGTGGGAACCATGGCTTTGTTAGGGGTTTCGTAACTGAAGTCGAAATTTCCAGGGGTAAAGTCCATAGGGCCAGATAACATTCTTGTAAATGGTAAAATCGTAGTGTGCTCAGGAGGGTTGCCGCCATCGGCAGACCAAGCATTGTACTCTTGGCCTCTTCCGCCTTCTTGGGTCATCAAGTTGGGGTAGGTGCGTTGTAACCCCGTGCCTTTGACAGGTTCATGGTTGTCGATCATGATATGGTATTTGGCTGCAGTTTCAATCACTTTTCGGTAGTGACGCACGCCATACTGGCCATCGTGCCATTCCTTCTTGTCTAAATATTTGTTTACATAGCCTGTTTTTACCGCATTCACACCAATCCTGTTGTAAAGTTTAAAGGCGTCTTCCAATTGGTCTTCATAATGTTTGGCAGCTCCTGCGGTTTCGTGATGACCAATCAAACGCACATTGTTCATGGCTGCATATTCACCTATGGCTTCAATATCAAAGTCTGGGTAAGGCTGTGTAAAGCTGAATGCTCTTCCATCGGCAGTCCAGTCGCCATCCCAGCCTAAATTCCAACCTTCCACCAAAACGCCATCTAAACCATGCTTCGCAGCAAAGTCGATGTATTTTTTAGTGTTTTCGGTGGTGGCGCCGTGTTTGTCTCCTTGTCCCCAAGAATATTTATCCAAATGCATTCCCCACCATATGCCGATGTATTTGGAAGGTTTGATCCAAGACAAATCCTCAATTTTAGAAGGTTCGTTAAGGTTGAGCATTAAGGTTGACGTCACCAAATCGCCAGGTTGCTCACCAATAATTAAGGTTCTCCATGGCGTTTCAAAAGGTGTTTGGGCATAGACTTTTACACCATTGGCCCAAGGCACCAAATCACTTTCATATTGATTGTCTTTGGATTTCAATAGGGTCATCGAAGCAAAGTCTGTTAAGTTAGCTTCGTGAAGTGCCAAATACAGTCCGTCCTTGGTTTCGAATGTTGCAGGGGTGTTGATAGTGTCGGTGGTGTTCATGGGACTTTTTTTGTACAGACTTTCGTAGTAGCTGTTTTCAGCATGCACAGGAATCCACCATACATCATGGTTTTGTGGAAAGGTAAACTGGGTCAATTCGTTTGAGATTTTTACACTGTCCATATGTTCTTGCTTTGGAAAGGCATATCTAAACCCAAGTCCATCATCAAACAAACGGAATTTTAAGTCCATCAAACGTTGTTCTCCTTCAGTTTCTTTAAGGTGTACCACCAATTCATTGTGGTGGTCTCTGATTGTTTTAAATTCACCCCAAGGTTGCTCCCAAGAGGTGTCGGCGCTATGCTCTTCACTGCTAATAATTTCAAAACCATCGGTCATGCTTTTCAGGTCTTCAAATTCAAATCCCAATAAGGAAGGCTCCAAAACCGAGGTTCCGTTATGAGATACCTTGTATTGAGGGGCTCCTGATTCGGTGAGGCTAAACTCTAATGTGGTTGCTTGGTCTGGAGAACTAAGCTTGTAGGTTGGTTGCTCTTTGGCGCAGGACACAATGAGCGCGCAGCTGCAGAGGGTGAGGCCAAATGTATAGAGGTAATTTTTCATTTTGATATATTGAGTGGTTATTTAGTCTTCAATTGCCTGTAGCAATGCAAGGGCATCATCCACCTGCAAAGCCACGAAATAATAGAATACTTGATCCAATTGTTTTTGTATGTTGGTGTTGTTGGCATGCGCCTTTCTAAGGGTATGCAGCTGATATATGCTGCTGAATACATTAGGAAGGTTTTGAACCTCTGCAAAGGATTTTATGCTTTCCAAAGAACTGTATCCAAATTCCTGAGTGGGTTCCAGCATGGTGCCTTCTCCAAAATCGTTCCAAGTTATTAACTGCAAATATTCAGCATTAGAGCCAGTAGCTAAGGACAAGGTTTCAGTTAGAGTAGCTCCACTGTTATGATCTATGCTCCAACCGATACCTGCCTCGGCGCCGCCTTCTTCGTAAAAATCGTCAAAGCCTGGGTAGGCACTTCCGAAAGCTAAATCTAGATTAGGATATTGGTTGTTGTAAAAATTGGTGAGATGGGTATTGTCTTCATAAACCCAAGAAAACTCGCCTTGGGCATTATCGCCAGCCTCTGCCGATTCGTACCATAGTGTCAAAAAGCTAGGTTTAGGGTTCAAAACACTAAAGGTTTCTGTCCATTGTTCTGGAGTAGTCAAGGTAATGGGGCCAAAATTGAGCAACAATGGTTTGCTATTTATTTGAATGTAGGCATCGTCGTTAAAGTAGTTACTTTGTATATAACTCATATCCGACTTGGCAGCGCTCTCTATAGTTGGTGCCATTCCTTGGTCCACAATAGCATGTAAAAAGCGGTCTTCATAAACTATGGCGTAGCTAATGCCTACTTCATCCAAAAGATCTATTAGGGCTTCGGTGTTGTCGCGAATCATTCTGTAGTCATTTACATCATATCGGCCGTACCAGTCTATTAAAACGCCATCGATACCGGCATATTTCATCAATAACAAATGGTATTCTATGACATCTTTATCACCTGAGTGGTAAGGACCAATCAATGGATAGAAATGCGAGGCAATTTCCCGTTTCCCTGTCCCATCCACATTGTTGGGGTTTTTGTTGGCCATGGTCCAATGGTAGCCCCATTGGTTATTGCCGCTGCTCTCGTTGGTCTCAAACCAAGACATATAATGCATGTACACTTTGGTACTATTGGTTTTGCTAACGGCTACGGGATCCAGTACTTCTACTTCTGGGGTAGGATCAGGATTATCGCTTCCGCCATCGTCGGAACCACAGCCCAAAATGGACACGAAGAGCATTGCGCAAACTGTTTTTAAACTTTTGGAAGTTATCATTGTTATAAAATTAATCGATAAAGAGTTGACCTCCTAAGAACTAATTCAAATATCTTAGAAGGCCAACATGAAAACAACTTAATACCCTGGGTTTTGAGTTAGATTAGTATTGGTACTGAGTACCGTTGCAGGTATTGGGAAAATGGCTCTATAAGGCTCGGTGGATCCTTTTTCCCACCAAGGTTCAAAGAACGTTCCAAAACGGATGGTATCTGTACGTCGTTTTCCTTCAAATATAAATTCTCTTAAACTCTCTTGGTTGATGAACTGTAGGTCGATCATGTCTGGCATATCCGTACCTGCTCTTTCAGTAATTTGGGTCAAGAACGGAATGGCACCATCTGGATTCCCTAAACGCACATAACATTCGGCTTGCATCATCAAGATTTCGGCATAGCGAATGATTACCAAATCATGGTCGCGTTCCCACTGCTCCCCGGCTTTGGTTTCGTATTTAAACAGGCGGCCTCCTTCATTTTCCTGTGCATCGGCAAGACTGCTGATCTCTTCTGTATAGGTTAATGGCGATCCGTTGTCCATCATAATTACAGAGTTGGTTGCTACGTTGATTTGATCACCAATAAGGATGGCCTCTCTTCGCATATCATTTTCAGCAAAAGAAGAATATACACCTGGTTGGGCCGACATTCCGTTGGCAGACCAAGGAAAATCATTTCCTGAAGCCGATATCGTTAAACGGTGCAAATAGTGTAGGGACATGGAGTTCATGTAGTTGCCGATAGTTCCTGCATCATTGTCATAAGGAATGGCGAAAATGGTTTCACTGGAGTTTTCGTTCTCTGTCAAGAAGTTGGCGAAATAATCAGGTTCCAACGTGTATCCAGAGATGTTTTGGCACATATTGATGCAATCCTGCCATCTTGGTGTTCCAACAAACGCTTCGGAGTTTAAGTACAACCTTGCCAATAGGGCATAGGCTACATTTTTTGTGAATTTAGAATACACAATTTCCGATTTCAAATACGGTAAGGATTCCAATAATTCAGCCTCTACGAAGTTGTACACTTCCTGACGTGATGAATTGGAAGGTAAGCCTGTATCTTCAAAGTCGGTTACAATTGGCACATTTCCAAACATGTCCAATAACATGTAGTAGTAATAGGCTCTCACTGAGCGCAATTCGGCATAGATAGGGGTCTTTTCGGCTTCGGTCAATCCAGATTGGTCTACTTGGTAGATGATGGAATTTACCTTGGCAATTCCTGCATAGCAATAGCGCCAAGCAGAAAGGATGATGCCGTCCTCTGCCAACCATGTATGGCTTTGGGCACGTTGGTACACTCCGCCATCGTACCAGTTGGTGCCTCGGGTTGGGATGGTAGCCTCGTCTGACACTACTTCGTTAAGAAAGAATACAAACTCACTGCCAGGGAAGGCATTGGAGATTTCGTCGCTAAAGCCTCTTAGTGATGAATAGGCGCCCCCAACAAGGGCATCTATTTCATCTGGGGTGGTCCCAAAGTTGTTGTCTTCTACGCGGTCGTACAGATCCTCGTCCAAATCGGTACAGGATACCGTCACAAACAAACTGCTTAGTAGTACTGCAAATATTTTAAATTTCATTGTCTTCATATTTTCTAATTACTATCGCTCTATTAATTACCTAGTGTTAAGTTAAGACCCAAAGAAATGGTGGTTGGTCTTGGGTAATTATTAAATCTGTCAATTCCAGGATTTGCCAATCCGCTCATGTCAATTTCAGGATCTACTCCCTCGTAGCCTGTAAATACAGCCAAGTTTTCTCCCAATAGGTATACACGCAATTTAGAGTTGGATTTCTCAAACGGAATGGTGTAACCCAAGCTCATAGACTGTAATCTGAAGAAGGAAGCATCCTCAATCCAGTAGCTAGAGTAGGTAGGAGAAGGTTCATTAATGCCGCTGTCCAAATATCCGTCTGGTACATTATAGGCAGGCAAACGATTTGGGTTGTACAATACCATGTTGGTAGCGTTCAATACTTCTTGCCCGAACATTCCGTAACCTGTAATGGCAAAGTCGAAATTGGAGTAGGTGAAGTTCATGGCCAATCCCATAGATAGGTCCGGTTGAATGTTTCCTATGTCTGTTTTTTCTTCGCTCAGGATGAAGTTTCCATTTTCATCCAAACCAGAACTTTCATATCCCCAAAAGGTTCCTACAGGATAACCCTCGGCAATGATTTGAGAGAATTGGTTGGACAATCCTGACAAGCCGTGAAGCGATCCACTGTAGATCACATCGGTTTCATAAGTTTGGTTGGATAGCTTTTCTATCTTTTGTTTGTTATGTGCCATGGTAAGGTTGGCATCCCAAGTAAACTTATCGGTGTTGATGATGTTGGCGTTTAAGCTCAACTCAATCCCCTTGTTGGAAAGTTCCCCCACGTTAGCTAACATGGTTCCCACTAAGTAAGGCGGCTGAGGCACTTCGTAAGTATATAGAAGGTCTTTAGTGTATTTGTTGTACCACTCAATAGTACCATTCAAGAAGTTGAACAAACTAAAGTCCAAACCAATGTTGAGCTGCTCAGTAGTTTCCCACTTTAAGTCTGGATTTGGGTTTTGTGTTGGTGAATAGGCCAAACTCCAATCGCCGGTTGCAGGGTCGTAGTAAGAATCGTTTCCTACACCCAAAATAGAAAGGGATTTGTACTCGCCAATTCCATCTTGGTTACCGGTTACCCCATATCCAGCACGAAGTTTTAGGTTGTTCAGCCAACTGGAGTCTTCCAAAAATGCTTCATTGGAAATTCTCCAAGCTACCGAAGCTGAAGGAAAGGTTCCCCATTTGTTGTTTTTACCAAAGCGGCTAGAACCATCTTCTCTAATAGTTGCGGTAAGCATAAAGCGGCTGTCGAAGCTATAGTTGGCTCTTGCAAAGAAAGACACCAAACGCGATTTCCCTTTATAAGAGTATACGTCGCCAATACGGTAGTTGGTACCCGCGCCAAGGTTGTTATAGCCAAAAGCATTGGTTACAAAACCACTACGTTGTGCTCCAAAACCTTCGTATACATTTTCAAGGAAGGAATAACCACCCATTAAGTTCAGGTTGTTCTTTCCAAATTCCTTGGTGTAGTTTAAGTAGGTCTCCAACTGCATGTTGGTGTATTCTCCATAGGTTTTTTGGGCATAACCGTTTTCGGTAATCCCTTCCAAAATAGCATAAGAAGGCTTGTATGTATTTCCTGTGCTTGCATTATGCTCGTAAGAAAGGTTTAATACGGCCTTAAGGTCTGTGCAAAGGTCGGCCTCTGTTTTAAAGTATCCCAGCAGGCGGTTGCGCTTGCTGTCTGCGGTACGGTTGGTCAAGATTTCCACAGGGTTTTCGTATAAGGTTCCATCTACGGAAGTGAAATTCCCGTTTTCGTCATATACTGGGATGGTTGGATTTAAGTTGAAGGCACGCTCGAAAATGCGGTAATCCAACGGATTCCATTTGTCAACGGTAGCAAACATTCCTGCATCAAACTTTAACTTCTTGTCCATGGCATATTGGTAAATACTCAAGTTTCCACTCAAACGCTCCAATCCCGTGGTTTTGATGATCCCTTTATTGTCCAAATAGGATACCGATGCTCTCAAACCATTGTATTCAGCTCCAGAAGCCAAGCTTACGGTATGCGACATGGTTGCTGAGGTTGTCTGCAGTTCTTCCTGCCAATCGGTGTCTCCACCGTAGTCGATAGCCCCCGTAACATTATTGTCACGTACATATTGACGCCATTGGTTGGCCGAAAGCATGTCTAGGTTGTTGCTGGCATAGCTAATTCCTGTATACCCATTATAAGTCACGTTGAAACCAGATTTTTGACTCTTTGTGGTAATGATGATGACCCCGTTGGCTCCTCTAGATCCATAAATGGCGGTAGCCGAAGCATCCTTAAGAACGTCTATAGTTTTGATGTCGTTTGGTTGAACAGTGTTGATGTCTACTCCTGGAATCCCGTCTACTACCACCAACGGATTGTTGCTGGCCGTTAAGGAGGTACCACCTCTAAGGCGTAGCGACGCCCCGCTACTTGGATCTCCTGTACCTTGTATTACGGTTAAACCTGCTACCTTCCCTTGTAGCACCTGCTCTGTAGAAGAAATCACTCCTTTTTCAAGCTCGTCTGCCGATACGGTAGAAATAGCTCCGGTAAGGTCCGATTTTCTCATAGTACCATAACCAACGGCTACCAGTTCTACAGCGTCCAAGGCATAGGCATCTTCCTGAAGGGTCACCTGCAAAGGCATGGCCGTATTGGCGGTAATGTTAATGGTTTGTGTGGCATATCCTAAATAGGAAATTTGAATATCATTGCCGGTGGTCACTTGTAAGCTGAACTTTCCATCAAAGTCTGCTGTGGTTCCATTGGTGGTTCCTGCCTCCAAGATCGTGGCACCGGCCAATTCTAATCCGTTGTTGTCAAATACGGTTCCTGTTACCAAAAGCTTTTCTTGGGCATAGGCTGTCACAGACAGGCAACACAGGAGCAATAGAGCAAACAACGCCTTAAAAGTCCTGAATGGATTTGGACTTTTTTGTATGTTTTTAAGTGTCATTCTAATCGATGTTTTAAAGTGATAGTATTAGTTAGTCTAGAGTTTTCAATGGAAGGGTCGTATCAATTATGGTGTTGCCCTGGTTGTCTACTACCAATACCTGAATTTCGGTAAGGTTAGGAATGCCTTGTAATAGGGTAGGCAAATCGATAAATCCTTTGATCTCGTCCATATTGCCCGAGAATTCACCATTGATTTCCGTACTTCCCGCTGTAATCGTATAGATCAAGGTATTGATGCCTGTTTCGTTATTGATACGGGAAATTTGTAGAAAGTCCTTTTGACTGATCTGTAATGGAAAGAATCTAAACTCTGGTGGTGGCGGCGGAATATATTCAGCGGCATAGATTACCAGTTCAGGGGAAGTGCCTGCCCAGTCGTCCTTTACAAACAAAAAGGTAATGTTCTCCATGATAAAGCCTTCTGGAATATCATTATAGTACTCCGAAGGAATCAAGTCCATTTTGTAAAAGCCGTCCCCCATGTCTTTCAACTTGGTCTTTTCCACAATCTCTGGGAGCCACGATTGGTATTCTTGCAAAATGGCCCAAGTGTTCATTCCGGAATGCATGTGTACGCTAGTAGCGTCTGCAAAACCATCTACCAAATTGGAGTTGAACAGGATGCTCAAACCTCCATCCAAGGTAGCTTCGGTTGGGTAGGAACGCATCATTTCATCTGCCGTAAAGAAGGAGTCTATTGGCGTGTAGGGCATGTTGGCCACTTCGGTTTGTTTGCTTCCTGTAAGGTCTTTTAAACGGAACCAAAAGCCCGCGCTACCCGCAATGTCTTCGGCACTCATAGAAAAGTACTCGGTAGGAGTTAAGGTAAAGCTCCAAATAAAATTGCCCTCGTAATTAAGGTGTGCAAATTCTGATGAGTTTTCCCAGTTGCCTGCATCGGGTTCGCTAGGCGACCAGATCCAAATGTATACGTCTTCGTTTTCGGCAAAGGTAGTGCCCGAAAGGTCAAAGTACCAAGTGACCTCCTCGCTGTATTGGTACACTACCGGGTAGGACCACATAGTGCCTACCGAGCCTACCAACTCCTGAGCCTGTGTCAGGTTGGGGATGAGGTACAGTGCCATTAATAAGGTATATAATAGTTTCTTCATTAGTGTTAGATTAGTTGTTAGCCATTAAGTTGAATACATAGGATACAAATGGAATTCCGCCCGAAGTGCGCACCAAAGTAATTTGCATCTGTGCGTTGGTGCCAGGTACCGCTGTAAGCTGCAATACATCGGTAAGGTTGGTGTGGGCCGCATCGCTGTACAGATGAATCAGGATTGGGTTGGCCGTGGTAGGCTGAAAAGGCGTGCTCAACTCATAGTACCCACTGGCAGCAAACAAAGGTGGCACATTGCCCATTACCTCATAGGTGGTAGGCTGGTTGTCACCATCTACATTAAAGGTAATTTGGAAGGTGTCATAATTGAACCAAGTGCTCAAGTTTTGTTCGTTGGGGGAAATGTTGCTGGCCTTGGCCACTTCGTCCACCATTTTTAGGTTCATCAAGTTCCATTGGCCCGCGATTTTTTCGTACACGGTAATGGGGGCTACATAACTCCCATCATCGGATTTGTTGCATCCAAAAAATGCCAAGAAACCAATGATCATTAGAAACCGAATGTTAGTGTATTTCATAAAAAAAGTAATTGGTGATTGTTAGACTTGTACCACTCCTAAAAAGCGATGGTCTAAATTATCTGTTAAGAAATCCTTAAAAAAAAGATTGAGTTAAAATCAAAGTGTTTCAAGACGGAAAATTCTCCTAAAACGTTGTAGTGTATGGGTTTATTGAAATTGGTAAATGGAGAAAATCAAGATGATATTAAGGAAAATCAAAGTATTTTTTGCTGAAAATAATGTGGATTTCATAATATAAAAGGCGTGTTTTTTGCTAATTCGCAAATAAAGCTCTTTTAATTCGTTTAAAAATAATGCGGCGAATCATTTATTGTCAATTTGACAATAAGCACTTGTTTTTTGCTTTGAAATGTGAGAGGTAATGCATGTGTGTTTTTATGGAATTGGCACTATAAATTGTATGCGTATATGCCTAGGAGTAGTTGTGAAGTTATGGTTAGTCTAAAATTAGGATTTGGAAGGAGTAATTTATGTTTTGTTTTATTCAATGTGATTGTATTGTGGGATAAATACAGTTTTTTAACAAAAATATTGCGTTTTATTTTATTTGTAAGTTAAATCGCATATATTTGAGATAATGATGATGACATAAATAAGCTTTTTAATAGCTACTATTTTATATATAGGTTGGTGTGAATAGAAAATTTTAATGTTGGGTGAATTTGTACATCTAGAATTTTAAGTGCACGAAAACTAAAATGGATCTATAAATAACCAATTAGCAACCATAAAAACAAACAACTAGCGTATGAAACACATTTACATTCTAACTTTTGCCTTTTTTGGTCTTTTTATTTTCACCGGTAAGATGCAGGCGCAATCAATAATTGATTTTAATTCAACGGCAGATTTAACCACCAATTTCAATCCTAGTTCTACCACAACGGTTAGCAATGGGAGTTCAAGTGGTATTTCTAATTCAGGAGCTGTAAATTTTAGCGGAAGTACCAATGGTAATTGGACTTTAAAAGAAGGATTCCCAGTAGCATTAAATGCCGATTATAAAGTGTCTGCTTATGTTAAGATTGAAGGTAATGCCGGCCGTGGTGGTATAGGTTTTGCCATAAACAGTGCTAACACAGCCAATACCTATGGGCATCCTGCTAAAACCTTGGGTTTTGCGTTCCATGGTGGAGGTGGGGATCTTATCAATAATGCATCTGCTTCTGCAGTAAATTGGCCGCCAGATTTAGTGTTGGGTAATTGGTATTACATGGAGTTGACCGTATCATACATTAGTGCCAATACATTTTCTATCGACTTTAATATCTATAACAGCGATGCTGAGGGGAATTTGGGAGCGTTGAAAACAAACCATAAATTCTCTCAGGTAACCAATGCCGATTTAGGAGGCGCCACTATCTTGTATCCTTATTTTTGTCATGACGGCTATAGATTATCTGAGTTGGATAATTTCTATTATGCAACATTTAATAACGCGTTGGGTGTAGAAGATTATGATGTGCTGTCTAGGAATATTTCCATCTACCCAAACCCTTCTTCCGATTACATTAAAGTTTCCAACTTAAGCAATAGGGAGGATTATAGTATTTATGATATTTTAGGTAAAAAAGTATTGAGTGGTACTGTTTCAAAAAGTGAGGCTATTAATATTCAAAACATACCAAACGGTCTGTATTTTGTGCAATTTGAAAATAATAATAAAATAACGTTGAAATTTATAAAGGAATAAACTACCTACTAAAACTTGCCAACTTGTTATGTGTAGATTAGCAGTTAGGTATACATCGTAATGTTTGTACTGAGCTGCTTTTTTTATGTCCTATTGGGTTTGAATTTGATGAAGTTTACCTTAACCGTTGAGTATTTTTAACTCTTTCTGGATAACAATGCTAATGAGTTAATCCTAGTCAATTTCAAGTGTATGTAAGTGCTTTCTAAAGTCGATGGTTTGTAGTATTTTTAGTATTTAATTTAGGGGGATTCGGTCTTTCTGTAATCGATTGTTTCGATGAAGTGTTAAAAATATGCGAATCAGGACATTATGTTGAAATAATTGATGAATTTAATATTGCTATTTCAACATGTTTTTTTATATTCGTCACGCTATCAGGTACAAAGGTTTAATCCCTATGATGCCAAAACAATTACAAACAATTTCCTGACCAAGTACGTTGTTTGTTGGACGGCTTATCCCGCCATCCGCATTTAAAAACCCATATTAATTAAACAATAACTAAAGTTAGTAATCCATTAACTAGAACTATATGCATACCAAAAATTTAAAAGTAGCCTTAGGCCTTGTATCCTTTGTGTTGGGGCTTGGCTTAAGCTTACAGATTAGAACCAATGTTGCCGAGGTTATGCCATCCTCTTTCTTTCTCAATGTATCAACCCTTATTTTTACTACTATAGGATCCCTATTAATGTACCGTCAACTTATGCGTCTTTTATATGTAAAGGCTACAGTGTAGCTTAGTATTAAGTATTTAATATAGAGTAGATAGATAGAATCACAGATTTTTTACAAGAATTTGTGGTTTCACCTCTTTCCATTGCCTACCTTTTGGATGGTATCCAATTGGGGAATTGTATATTTGTTTGGGCTCATGGCCTATAACATAGCTGCACATGGAAAAAACCATCTTCGAGATTAGTAAAATGGACTGCCCTTCAGAGGAGAACCTCATCCGTATGAAGCTTCAGGGCATGCAAGGTATCCAGCAACTGGATTTTGATATTCCCAATAGGGCCTTGACAGTATTTCATGAAGGCCACCTCGCGCAAATAGAACAGGCTATTGTAGAACTCAATTTAGGAGGGAAGCAAATTAGCAGTGAACACACCAATCAAACTGAGTTTTCCGAATACAAAGACCAGAGCAAACTGCTATGGACCGTCTTGGTCATTAACTTTGCCTTTTTTGTAGTTGAAATGACCACGGGGCTGCTTTCCAAATCGATGGGCTTGGTAGCCGATAGCCTTGATATGTTGGCCGATGCCTTTGTGTATGGCATCAGTTTGTTTGCTGTGGGAGGTACTTTGATACGCAAAAAGCGCATTGCCAAACTAGCGGGCTATTTTCAGATACTGTTGGCCCTTATTGGCTTTGCAGAAGTGCTGCGCCGTTTTTTTGGTAGCGAGAAGCTTCCTGATTTCAATACCATGATATGGGTGTCTGTTTTGGCATTATTGGCCAATGGCTATTGTTTGTATTTACTGCAGAAGTCCAAAAGCAAGGAGGAGGCCCATATGAAAGCCAGCATGATTTTTACTTCCAACGATGTTATCATCAACCTAGGTGTGATAATAGCTGGTGCTTTGGTGCACTGGTTGCACTCCAATAAACCCGACTTGATCATTGGCGGCATTGTATTTGTTTTGGTGGTGCAGGGTGCCATTAGGATTTTGCAGTTGGGCAAGTAGGGTTTGGGAGTATTGAGGAGTTAGTATGGAGTAGTGAGATGGAGGGTATGCTTTTTTATGTTCTATCACTAATGGTCATTTAGGTAAATAGCTCATGTTTTAAAGATGAGACCTCTATTTTTGTTTAAGATTTCGTGTATATTGCCATTAGGTTGTAAGGCTTATGCCGAAGCCATATAGAACCATTATATAGCAAGACTACTACAAATGAATTGGGTACTATTAATTATCGCCGGACTTTTTGAAGTGGCTTTTGCGGCCTGTTTGGGGAAGGTAAAGGAGGCCAAGGGCGCGGATGTTACCTATTGGTATATAGGTTTTTTGGTGTGTTTGGCCATTAGTATGATGCTTTTGGTTAAGGTTACCAAGCAACTGCCCATTGGTACAGCTTATGCCGTTTGGACTGGCATTGGGGCCGTTGGTACCGTTTTGGTGGGCATCTTGGTGTTTAAGGAGCCCGCAACCTTTTGGAGGCTTTTCTTCATTACTACCTTGATTGCTTCTATTATAGGGTTAAAAATGGTGTCGCATTGAGGTTGTGAGTAGGTTCTGCTCTTGTGTTCTCGATACAACCTTCTTTACAAGGAGGCCACTCGAACAGACGTAATTCGTGTTTGTTGAGGTTTATGTTTTTTAATTATTGATCCATTCGTCACTTCGAGTGATTGGTTTGAATGGCAATGCAGAACAATAGTATCGAGAAGCGTTTTTGTCACCTACAATAGTTCTCGATACAGCCTGCTTTGCAAGCAGTCCACTCGAACTGACGTTTAGATATCACCTGAAAATTTCATATTTTTAGTTATGAAACTTTCCTATGTCTATATTCTTAAATGCTCCGACAATAGTTATTATACTGGAGTCACTTCTAATTTAGATAAAAGGCTTTTTGAGCACCAAACAGGTATCCATCCTGAAAGTTATACATTTAAACGTCGCCCGGTAAGTTTGGTGTTTTATGCTGCCTTCACAGACATTAATTTGGCCATTGCTTCCGAAAAGCAAATAAAAAAATGGTCAAGAGCTAAAAAGGAGGCTTTGATTTTCAATAGGTTTGAAGCGCTTCCTAATTTGGCTAAAAAGACATTTAAATGATTTTTGAAGAGTTCGCGATATAGCCTGCTTTACAAGCAGCCCACTCGAACTGACGTTATTCATGTTAGTTGTATTTGTCCTTTTTTGTTTATTAGTCTGTTCGTCACTTCGAGTGATTGTTTTGCATGGTAATGCAGAACAATAGTATCGAGAAGTAATGTAGTGGCTTTATTGAATGTGTTCTCGATATATTATCCCTTTCACAGATAGTGCTCGAAGTTATCGAAGGCTAACTCGCTTATAAACAATAAGTTGTTGATAATAAACAAGGGTGTTTTGTGGTGGCGTGTTGAAAATGAATATCTTAGGGTATGTTAACCAACTCAAATAAACGATATGCAAAACCCATTACACACAGTGCCCATTGCGGATCAGGGTCAGTTGGTATTCAACCTGAAACTGGCCCAAAAGGAAGATTGGCTTACCTCTGAAGATGTAATGGCTTTGTTGAACATTAGTTCTAGTACGCTGTACCGTTACCGAAAGGATGGGCGGATCCCCTACATAAAGTTGGGGCGGGTAATATGTTACCCTAAAAACCTTATTAATAAATACCTGTTGCAAAACAGTATGCTGGCCCTTAAACAGGGGTCGGCGGCCTAGCGCCTTAAAAAGTATCTTTTCCCTGAGATATAGTGATGAAAGCCGAAGCCAGCAGCCAAAAACTCAAGTAATTTTGCGCTGCTGGAATTGGCATGTAAATTGGTGAGGGTTTGCTTAGGTAACCGTTACGCTGCCATGCGGTATTAAGCTGTACTATAGGGTTTCACTTTTTTCCATCTCTTTATTTTTAAGTACTCATTATTGAATGGTGATGTTTGATGCACTTTAGCTATAGGCGTGTAGTTGTGTTGCTGTTTATTAGGTTTTTACAAATCATCTTGTGAGAAAAAAAGTTTCTTTTTTAGTTTAGAATTCACTAATTTTAGGAGGCTGTATGGTGTTGACATTTCTTAAGCTGAACAGCTCCAACTTCTCTATGTTTCCTTAGTTTTTACAGTTCTGTACGGTTTGTATTAATAGCATCTGCCTTGAGTTTTGATTTCCTACATAACGTTTTATGCAACTGTTAATACACAACCTTATGAAAACAAAGCAACATATTTTATTGTTGGTAGTGCTATTGCTTCAGGCAGTGGTATATGGGCAGGATACGGCCTATGAGCTTAGGGACATCGTAGATATGCGAGGGTCCTCTTCAGAAGAAGTCCTTAAAGACAGGGGCTATCACTTGGAAAATGTGGATAAATCTTCCAACGGCATTTACCAGAATTGGTGGAACAGCAGAAAGAGTCAGTGTGTAACCGTGCGTCTTGTAGATGGCCGTGTACGTTCTGTGGTAAAATCACCGGATTTGGACTGTGGAAAAAATGGCGGTAGTTCTAGTCATTCCAGTTATGACAGGGACGATGTGAACTTATCTGACTTGAGGGGTATGGACGAACCTAGGGCTTCAACAAGATTGCAGGACCATGGGTATAAAGTGGTGAAAAGTTAT
Organism: Mangrovimonas sp. DI 80; assembly: GCF_001975575.1. Taxonomy (NCBI): domain Bacteria; kingdom Pseudomonadati; phylum Bacteroidota; class Flavobacteriia; order Flavobacteriales; family Flavobacteriaceae; genus Mangrovimonas; species Mangrovimonas sp. DI 80. Next base: position 1,063,337 of record NZ_MSDT01000002.1, read on the forward strand.
GGCTCTTCTGTAATTTCCTTGTATTGGCTGCATGAAAGGAACGATAAGTGTTTGTTGATGACAGTGCATAACGATAGGGTTTCTGCGGTAACAAAAGTGAATTCATCTCTATGTTCTGGAGGAAGTAGTTCCAGTAGCCATCATTCTAACAGTAGTCACCATTCCAGTCATGATAGTCGTGATTATGGCAGGGGTGTAACTCTTTACAAAGATTGTGGTTTTAAAGGAGGCAACATTACTTTGGGTGAAGGGCGCTACGATCACGATGAATTGGGAATAGGAAACGATAATTTGTCATCTATTGAAGTCCCTCGCGGATATAAAATTACCATATACCAAAATGAGCGTTATGGTGGGCGCAGCAGAACCTACTATAATGATGTCAGCTGTCTAACCGATGACGATTGGAACGATCGCACTTCAAGCATCAGAATAGAAAGAGATTAAACTCATATTCGAAAACTGTTATAAAGCATCAGTCTGTAGCTGATGCTTTTTTTGTGCCGTAATAGACTTTCAAGATATTGGTTATCTTTAAGAATCATAAATTGTTTTTGATAATGAAGAAAGTTGTAATTCTATTCTTTTTGGCAACGGTAACTATTTGTTTTTCGCAAACAGCTGTTTCCGCTCTGACCTTGTCTGACTGTGCTTTGGCCCTTACCAAGCAAAAGGTAACCTATGATCCTAGTTATTTTTCAATTCCTTATCCCAACGGAGATGTGCCTGCAGATAAAGGCGTGTGTACAGATGTGGTGATTAGGGCCTATAGACAGGTTGGTGTAGATCTGCAGAAGGAAGTGCATGAGGATATGAAAGCGAACTTTTCAAGCTACCCCAATATTTGGGGCTTAAAAAGTACCGATAAGAATATTGACCATAGAAGGGTGCCTAACCTAATGACCTTTTTCAATAGAAGAGGGGCGGCAAAAGCCATTTCTCAAAATGCTGAAGATTATGTGCCAGGAGATATTGTGTGTTGGAATTTGGGCGGTGCCATTACACACATAGGCATTGTGGTAAATAAAAAATCTTCTGATGGCAAACGATATTTGATAGTACATAATATCGGTGGCGGTCAGGTATTAGAGGATTGTTTGTTTGATTTTAAAATCATAGGGCATTACAGGTATGTCCAATAGGATATTCGTTTTATTTGGGTTTAATTTGGGGTGACAATTAATATTTCGAGCACCTCGTTTTGGTTCTTGGAAAACAACATTGCTTTGCTAACTAATTGGAATCTTTTGTTTTGGATATTGTAAAATGCTTATATTTAGCCTTATACATGCTAAGATTTTACAAATATGATAACGAACAATTGGAAGGAGGAGTGGAAGACCATTACCTTCGACGACAAAATTGCGGATAATGAAAAGTTTAAGATTTCCAATTATGGGCGGGTAATTAACTGCAAAGGAGGCGAAGAGGTATTGGTCAATAAAACCTATATCAATGGGTATCAGAATTTACGGGTCAAACAAAAGCACAACGGAAAAGCTACTAGCCGCTATGTGCATAAACTTGTAGCACAACACTTTTTGGAACAAGGGGACGGCCTTTATGTCATTCATCTTAATTATGACAAAACCGACAATAGAGTGCTCAATTTAAAATGGGCTACCAAAAAAGAAAAGGAACGTCATCAGTTTAGCAATCCGGAATATAAAACGGGCTCACGTAAAAGAACCTATTCCAAACTCTCAGAGGCCAAGGTAAAACTCATTAAACGTAAAATTCACGATCCCAATCGGCGTACACGCATGAAAATGATTGCCAAACAATTTGGGATTTCAGAAATGCAGTTGTATCGCATCAAAAGTGGTGAAAACTGGGGCTCGGTTACCGATTATGAGAAATAATGTACTCTTGGTTTTTGGCTACATGTCTCTTGTTCATGAAATTAAGCTGTTATACGGAATGGTTTAAAATTAAGCGTTCATTTTAATCTTTAACTATCACTTAATCAGATTGTTGTGTAATTATTTTATCTTTAGGATTTTAATTCTTAAAGTTAATTTCCATGGGAAAATTAGATAATTATACAGAAGAAGAATGGCATGTAGTGGCATCCATTCCGCAGTTGGTAGGCGCTACTATGGCCAGTGCAGGATTTAGTGGTATTGTGGGGTCTGGTAAAGAGTTGTTTGTAACCGTTCGCAGTATGATGGGCGCTAAGGAAACCTACGCTAGCAATCCATTGATTACTGCCATTATTCCAGATCCGGAAGCAGCCAAAGAAGCCATGTCTGATGCCAGTGAACAGCGCAAGCAGTTTGTAAACCGTATCAAGGAAGCGCAGGTCAATTCCAAAGAAGGTTTGGCCAATCTGGTGTTGGAAGACTGTAAAAAGGCCTTGTCAATTGTAAAGGAAAAAGAACCCGAAACGGTCGTGAACGATTATAAAACTTGGGTACTAAATATTGCCGAAACCGTTGCTAATACTGCTAAGGAAGGTGGTTTTCTGGGGTTTGGTGGTGAACAGTTTAGTGAAAACGAGCAGAAGTTGTTTGCGGAATTAAAGCAGGTTTTTCAATAAGTTTCCATAGGTGTTTTGCATAGGGATGCTGTAGTCATTCTAGGGTGCCAGGCATAAATATGTTCATGTGTAAGAAATTTGGTTATATTGTACACGTCTTTTAGGTGCCCCAACACCTAATGGACATTTGAATAATTTATAACCAATAAAACCTACTTATGAAACAGTTATGTATGTGGATGCTGGCTTTCAGCTTCTTTTCTGCCACTGCCCAAATTTCTTTCAAAACTGGCAGTGTGCAATTAGATACCGACTTAAATACCATCAATGCACGTGCGAGTGCCGATTTTGGAGCCTTTAAAACCGATATGAAATTGTCTTACAATGTGTCTGAAAAGAGCATTGAATATATGACGGGCAATTTGAATATGGGTTTTGGTGAAGTGTATTTGGCGCTCGAAATTGCAAAAATCACGCGAAAACCATTAAATGATGTGCTAGTTTGCTATGAAACCCATAAAAGCAAAGGGTGGGGCTATATTGCCAAACAAATGGGAATCAAGCCAGGCTCGGCAGAGTTCCATCAGCTTAAGAACAGTGCCAATTCCAAAAAGGGTAAGGGCGCAGGTAAAAAGCAATCAAAAGGCAAGGGTAAAAAGCATTAGCATTTCTTCTAAAAAATGGAAATGAAACTTGTTTAGAGGTGTTTGGCTATTGATTTACGGTAGTTTGCATAAATTGAGTAACTTTGTGAGGCTCCTGTAAATCAATAGCTTATGAAACGATTAATGATTTATTGGGGGATATTTTTCTTTTGCATGGTATCTCTCCAAGCCCAACAAAAGGAGTCTTCTTTTGTGGGTACAACTGCCCCTGATTTCACTCTTAAGGACTTAAAAGGCAATACAGTTGAAATGGCTTCTTATAAAGGAAGTTATTTGGTATTGCATATCGCCACTACTTGGTGTCCATTTTGTAATGCCGAAGCGCCTTATTTGGTAGAGTTGGCCAATGAGTATGCCTCCAAAAATGTAAAGGTTTTAATTATTGATGTAAAAGAGCCTCAGACTTTGGTGCAGGAAAAGTTACAGGATCGGTTTGATTTTCCATTTCCCGTATTGTTGGACGAAGATGGCGCTGTAGCAGCAAGTTTTGCCCCTGAAGGGGTATTGCCGGATTTGGCTAGGGATGAGGTGATGTTGGCTTCTAATTTGTTAATAGATCCAGAAGGCAATATTCAATTTATGTCGCTTTTGGATTCCAAAAATTTTGATGCCAAACTTTTGGCTCTTAAGTCACGGCTTGATGAGCTGCTTTCAAAACATTAAGTTATTCCTTTTATTTTTCATTGGTGTTTCTTGGTCTACAAATGCCCAAACCCAATGGGTGCAAATTCAGGATACGGTATATCAGGTTCAGAAAGGAAAAAATACAATTCAACTCCAATTTTTAATTACTGAGGGCTATCATATTCAAGCTAATACTGGTGTTTTGGATTGGGTGATACCTTCAACCTTAAACATGGAAACAAGGAGTCTATTATCTGATGTTTCAATGTATTTCCCCAAACCACATAAAATTTCCTTGATAGGTGTCAAGGAGCCTTTACAAGTCTTTTCAGAGACATTAATAGTGCAACTTGAATTTTATATTGCTGAAATTCCGAAGCAATCCATTCCGTGGAAAGGAACTTTGAGCTATCAAACTTGCGATAATAGGCAATGCTATTATCCTCGTACATTGTCTTTTATATTGCAATTGGACCCAAATTAAAAAGTAGGAGAATTTGTAAAACAAACCGCTTTTTTTGTAAATTAGAAGAACATAATCCCTTCCTAATAGTTTTCATCTTTAAAAAAGGTGAACCAATAGTCTACCCCAAACCTTATTTTTTCCTGCTTATAAGTCTCAAATATACCGACAATTTAACCCGTTGCATTTTTAGAACGTATTCATGGGTGAGCCCTCGGAACATAAGCTTAGTCGTTCAAGGAATAAAAGTATTTTGTATTGCGGTCTTGTTATAGTATTGACAAGTGCAATTACTTTTCTTCTTGTAAAGGGGTGTGGAAAACAGGAGGTAGAGCCTTTGATAGCTCCTATTGAAACCAAACTTGATGTCTATGCCCAAAATTACGATCCTACTACTTTGGGTGATTCTGAAGAAGATGCCGTCGTAAAATTGGGGTATCAATTGTTCAATCAAACCCCAAAGTACCTGGGACCTGATAATGGAAATGCCGATATGGTGTACCAAGGAAATAGGCTGGCCTGTAAAAATTGCCATCTCAATTCGGGGACCAAAGCCTATTCGGCACCATTAATAGGAATCATTCAGCGGTTTCCGCAATTCCGAGGACGCGAAAACAAAATGGGGACCATTCAAGAACGTATTAATGGTTGTTTTGAGCGTAGTATGAATGGTAAGATGCTTCCCGAGGAGAGCAAGGAAATGCAAGCTTTGGTAAAGTATTTGGAATGGTTAAGCAGATTTGCGCCCGAGGACGGGAAGATAAAAGGACAGGGATTTGTGAAGATTTTTATTCCCAATCGCGCGGTCGATCTGGAGCATGGTAAACAAGTGTTTGCAAAAAACTGTGCGGTTTGCCATACCCCAAGTGGAAAAGGAGTGATGGATGCCAACGGTTATACCTATATGTACCCGCCCTTGTGGGGAGACGATTCCTTTAATCATGGCGCAGGAATGGCTAGGGTGATTACTTCGGCTCAATTTATAAAGGCCAATATGCCTTTTGGAACGAAACATGATGCCCCTGTATTGACAGATGAAGAAGCCTATGATGTGGCAGGTTATATTAATCATCAGGCGCGTCCCCAAAAAGCCAATCCCGAGAAGGATTTTCCAGATCTTCTAAAAAAACCAGTATCTACACCTTATCCTCCTTATGCCGATGATTTTCCTGTGGAACAACACCAAATGGGACCTTTTCAGCCCATTATGGAATACTATAAAAACACACATAACATAACCAAAAACAAATAATTATGAAAACAGCCAAAAGCAATTCAAGACGACAATTTCTAGGGGCCCTGGCCCTTGGGGCTACAGCAAGTACCCTTTCGGTACTTACCAATCCTATTTATGCCAATATTCCAATGGATGATACCAAGAAGCTTTCAGAAGCCGAGGCATGGTTCAAAAATATCAAGGGAACCCATCGCATTGTATATGATGGTTCTAAGCCGCATCACGGTTTTCCTATTATTTGGAACTGGGCATATTACCTCAGTAATAACAGTATGGGGGTGTTGGATAAGGAAATGACAGCAGTTACAGTGCTACGTCATGATGCGATACCTCTGGCTATGGAAGACAAATTGTGGCAGAAATATTCCTTTGGAGACATGTTTAAAGTGAATATGAGCAGTGGTAATGCATATACCCGAAATCCGTATTATGCGCCACAGGAAGGCGATTTTCCAATGGCACAAATTGAAGGTATCAAGCGCTTGCAGGAGCGTGGTGCTTTATTTTGTGTATGCGATCTAGCCATTCAAGTGTATAGTGGGGCAGCAGCCATAAAGATGGGCTTAGACCCTAAGGAAACTTATCAGGAATGGGTAAATGGAGTGCTTCCGGGTATTCAGTTGGTGCCTTCTGGAGTGTGGGCTTTAGGTCGTGCTCAAGAAAATGGCTGTGGCTATATTTTCGCTGGAGAATAAAATATTAGGATTATGAAAGCAATCATTCAAGCAGCATGTGTCTTCCTGTTATCTACCATGGTAATGTTGGCACAGCAAACACCTGTGAAAATAGTCTTTGATGTTACGAGTCCAAATACCAAGGTGCATCAATCCACGGTTAGGCATGTAAAGGCCATGTCTCAAGCTTATCCTAATTCAAAGTTTGAAGTAGTGATGTACAGTGGGGCTATGGAAATGGTGTTAAAGGATAAATCTGTAGTGGCAGAGGAATTGGAAACTTTAGCAAAAAAGGACAATGTCGATTTTGTGATTTGCCAAGGAACCATGAAGCGTTACAATGCCAAGGACTCCGATTTGATTACAGGGGTAAGGACGGTTCCAGATGGGATTTTGGAAATTGTAGAAAAGCAGCAACAAGGTTGGAGCTATATTAAAGAGGGGCAGTAGTTCTTAAATGAGTCATTTTTTAAAATAATTAATTTATGGAAACCGCAGAAATAGCGGTTTTCTTTTGAAGTAAATCGTGTAAAGTTGTATTGTGAAAACATCAATTTTTGGAGCGTATCATTAAAAATTGTGTATTTTAGGCCAACCTTTTGAAGGTTTTCTTGAATAACCCTTAGAGGGATTTAAATGACTTGCATGGCCTACAGAATTATTGCATTACTTTTTTTGAGTTTTATGTTTGCGTCTTTCACCGTAAAAGAACTGCCGGTTTTGGAGCAGTTGGATGAGGTGTTGGGACAAAAGGAGCTCTATATCAAAGAAAAGTATGCCACAATAGATGCTTTAAAAGATGAGGTCAAAAAATATACACTAAGCCAGGATAACCACAATCTTTACGATACCTATTTAAAGTTGTTCAATGAATACCGATCGTTTAAGTACGATTCGGCATACCATTTTTTGGACAAGGCCAAAGCTAGGGCCTTGGTGTTGCAGGACTCCCAATTATTGGACAAGGCCAAGATCAAGGAAGGCTTTGTATTAATGTCTTCCGGTTTGTTCAAGGAGGCTTTGGATACGCTTCATAGTGTTGATGTTGGAGAGTTGGATAGAAATTCCCAGTTTCAGTATTATGCTGTAAAGGCCAGATCTTACTACGACCTTGCCGATTATAACAAGGACGAACGTTTTAGCATTCACTACATCCAACAAGGCACGCAATTTTTGGAAAGGGCCTTAGAGTTGGCAGAACCCAATACCAACGAATATTGGGCTACCAAGAGTTTGAAGCGCATGAAACAGCAGGATTGGGAAGGGGCCGAATTTGCCTTTAAATATTGGATTAACAATTTCCAGTTGCCATCAGAATATTATGGGATTGCTACCTCTAGTTTGGGATATATTTACTCGGAAGAAGGCTATCCTCAAAAGGCCATTGAATATTTGGCTTTAGCGGCAATTGCCGATGTGAAGCATGCTACCAAAGAAACGGTAGCCCTCAGAAACTTGGCCAATGAGCTGTTTAAAATGGGCGATTTGGAGAAGGCCAACCGCTATATTGGATTGGCCATGGAAGATGCTACTTTTTATAATGCGCGACACCGAAAAATTGAGATATCTAAAATTCTGCCTATTATCGAAAAAGCACAGTTGAACAAGGTAGAAAGCCAAAACAATAAATTGGCCAGCATTGTTATTCTATTGACAGTTCTTTCGGTAATTATTATTGTGTTTTTAGTGATTATTTTCAAACAGCTTCAGGTTCGAAATAAGTCCAGAAAGGCTATGGCCGATTCTTATGCCAAGTTGCAGGAAATGAACAAAAGTTTGAGTGAGTCTGATGCGATTAAGCAGGAATACATCAAGTATTTTATCAATGCTACGTCAGATTTTATCAATAAAATAGACCACATTCAAAAGAGCACCATCCAAAAGATGATTGCCAAAAAACATAATGAGGTCATCCCAAATTTGAAACGTTATAATGTCAAGGAAGAGCGAGAACAGCTGTTCCATCAGTTTGATGAAATCTTCCTGAAACTCTTTCCAACGTTTATTGATGACTTTAATAAGCTCTTCCCTGAAGATCAGGTTACAGCTGTAAAGCGTGGCGATTTGTTAAATACTGAGCTACGTATTTTTGCTCTGTACCGTTTGGGTATACAGGACAGTAGCCAAATTGCTCAATTTTTGGAACTTACCGTGTCTACAATCTACACCTACAAGGCGCGCATCAAGGCTCGGTCCAATTATAAAGAGGACTTCGATGAAAAAATTATGGAAATTAGAGCTATTTAGTTAGCGTCTTTTTCGCTTTGGATTTTAGCCAAATTCGTCAACATTTCCTCGGTCATTTTCGACATATCGAAAGAGTGTGACCAATTCCAGTCGCTTCTGGCAATAGAGTCGTCAATGCTTTTTGGCCAGCTATCCGCAATGGCCTGTCTGAAATCAGGGTTGTAAGAAATGCTGAAATCAGGAAGATGCTTTTTAATTTCTTCAGCCAAAACTGCAGGAGTAAAACTAATGGCTGCAACGTTATAAGAAGAACGTATGGTAAGCTTTTCGGCATCGGCTTGCATCAAGTCTACGGTGGCATTAATGGCATCGTCCATAAACATCATTGGCAATTCGGTTTCTTCTGAAAGGAAACATTCATAAGTCCCGTCAGCCAAAGCTTTGTGGTAGATGTCTACAGCATAGTCTGTGGTTCCTCCACCAGGAAGGGTTTTCCAACTGATGATACCAGGGTAACGGATGCTTCGTACATCAACTCCATATTTGTTGAAGTAGTATTCACACCAACGCTCTCCAACTTGCTTGGTGATACCATAAACGGTGCTAGGCTCCATAATCGTGTGTTGTGGCGTGTTTACTTTTGGCGTAGTAGGACCAAAAACGGCAATGCTTGAAGGCCAGAACACACGCTTGATAAAACCGTCTTTGGCTAAGTTCAATACATGGAATAGGGAGTCCATGTTCAAATCCCAAGCTTTCATTGGGTATTTTTCCCCCGTAGCACTTAGCATGGCAGCCATTAGGTAAATGGTATCGATTTGGTATTTTTCAACACAAATCTTGATAGATCCATAATCCTGTGCATCTACAATTTCAAATATCCCAGAGTTTACCACATCAAGATTGTTGTAATTGATATCGCTGGCAATCACATTGTCGTTTCCATAAATGCTACGAAGTCTCGTTGTTAATTCAGATCCTATTTGCCCGCAAGCGCCAATGATTAATATTTTTGATGACATAAACTGTAGATATTTGAATTTTTTGCAAAAGTAATAAGAATATAGTGTCCGAAAAATAGAATATTGAAATATATGTGTGCTTTAACATAAGTACTCTGAAGATTAGATTCGCTATATTTGTGACCTGATTTTAATTAGGTTAATAGCTACGAAATATGCAAATTCTAAAAACAGCCTTGTTGTGCTGCACTGTTTTTTTGGCGGTTTCCTGCGGAGGCGATTCTGAAACGCAAACCGTGATTGTAAACGAGACGAAGGTAGACCCCAACCAAATTACTCCCACGGATATTGAGGCTCTTGATTTTACCGATTATATGCTCAATTCTAGTTCGCAGACCAAAGTGGCCGATTGGGAAAAATTACACGAATTGAATACCCAAGCCGACTTCCTGAAAAAAGGAGACTTGTCGTTTTTTGCGGGTTCAGATTCTATTGTGAAGGTATTTGTAGGAGAGTTTAAGGCAGGAATTCCTGAGTCAGTAAAGACCAATGTGATCCAGGCAAGGGTGACTGCTTTGGAGACAAAACTATTAAAGTTGAACGGCGCTACCGAATTGGATAATGTGTCCAAGAAAGAGTTGCTTCAGGAAATCAAGGAATTTTTGGAAGCCTTGGCAAATCTTAATCTTCAAATCAACAAAAAATTTGAAAAGGATGCCAATAATGTGGGCAGACCTGAGTAAACTTTTTGGAAGAACTTCAATTTTAACATATAAAGTTCTGTTAATATGTAACAAATGCAATTTCAAAACTTCTTATATAACTAATTTTAACCCTATTTTTTTAACTATTTATTTATGAATACCAATATGAAACATGTATTGGCAGTGTCTGTACTAAGTTTGGCGGCATTTACTTCTTGTAAAGAGGAAGCCAAGGTTGGGGAGACTGCTATGGCAGAAGAAAAGGTTCCAGGAATCATTCTTGAGAATATGGACCCTTCTGTAAGCCCTAAGAATGACTTTTACAATTATGTAAATGGTAATTGGATGAAAAACACCCAAATACCAGATGACGAAACACGATGGGGAGGGTTTACACAATTGAGAAAAGATACAAGACAGGATGTACTTGAAATCGTGAATACTTCTAAAGAGTTGGGAACTTATGCAGAAGGAACCGACCAAAAGAAGGCGCTTTTAATTTATGAAACTGAACTGGATACTGTAGCGCGTAATGCTGCGGGAATTGCTCCAATTCAACCTTTATTGGAGGCCATTAACGGTATCCAATCTTTGGCAGATATGCAAACTGTGTATGCTAAAACTACAGGTGTTGCCGCTCCTTTTGTAGGGATTGGTGCCTCTGCCGATTTGAACAACAGTTCAATGAACATTGCTTGGGTAGTACCAGGAGGTTTAGGTTTGCAACGTGATTACTATTTAGATCAAGATGCGAAGTCTCAAGAAATCCGTCAAAAATACGTAGCGCACATTGCTAGAATGTTGCAATTCATCAACTATGATGAAGCCACTGCAAAAGCTGCTGCCGACAAGATTTTGGCTATGGAAACCCAATTGGCAGAGCCTAGATTGGATAAAGTAGCAAGACGTGATGCTAGAAACTTTAACAACCCAACAACCTTTGCCGATTTGCAAGCGATGACTCCTGCTATCGATTGGGCTAAGTTTGTTAAAGATATGGGGATTGAAAAGTCTCTTGATACTGTAAACGTAATGCAGCCTAAGTACATGGCTGCTGTTCAAAACTTCTTGACGACTACTTCTATTGAAGATATCAAAACTTTGATGGTTTGGGAAACTTTAGATGGTTTGGCTGGGTATTTAACTACCGGAATTGAAAGAGCTAACTGGGAGTTTTACGAGCAAACGTTGAATGGTGCTAAGCAAATGCAACCAGCTGACGAGCGTGCTTTGGGTACTGTAGACCGCGCTGCTGGTGAAGCTGTAGGGAAATTGTATGTAGATGCCAAGTTTCCACCAGAAGCTAAGGCGAAAGCTGAAGATATGATCCGTAACGTGATTACTGCCTTCCAAAACAGAATTACAGCTTTGGATTGGATGTCTGCCGAAACTAAGGAAAAAGCAGTTGAGAAATTGGGTAAAATGACCATCAAGATCGCTTATCCAGATGAGTGGGAAGACTATTCTAAAATGGCCGTTAAAGAAGGTAATGGTTATTTCCAAAACATGATGGCTGTTGCAGATTGGTCTAATCAAAAGAATCTTTCTGAAATTGGAGAGCCTGTAGATAAGAAAGAATGGGGAATGTCGCCACAAACAGTGAATGCATACTTCAACCCAATGAACAACGAAATTGTGTTCCCTGCGGCTATCTTGCAACCACCTTTCTATAATTTCGATGCGGATGATGCTGTAAACTACGGTGGTATTGGAGCTGTAATTGGTCACGAAATTTCTCACTCTTTTGATGATTCTGGATCACGTTTCGACGGTGACGGAAACCTTAAAAACTGGTGGACAGAGCAAGACTTGGAAGAGTTTACTAAGCGCGGTAACCAATTGGCAGAGCAATATAGTGCTATCGAAGTCTTGGACAGCGTGTACATTAACGGTGCCTTTACTCTTGGTGAAAACATTGGAGATTTAGGTGGTGTATTGGGAGCTTATGCTGCCCTTCAATTGGATATCGAAAAGAATGGTAGACCAGAGAACATTGACGGATTTACTCCAGAGCAACGTTTCTTCATGTCTTGGGCTACAGTTTGGAGAACTTTAATGAGAGAAGATGCTTTGAGAACCCGTATCAAAACCGATACGCACTCTCCAGGTCAAGTAAGGGCTACACAGCCATTGAAAAACATCGATGCGTTTTACGAAGCTTTCGATATCAAAGAAGGCGACCCAATGTTCGTGGCACCAGAAGATCGTGTAAGAATTTGGTAAGACGAAAGTCAAACAAAATTTTATAAAAAAGGCGTTGGGATGTTCCAACGCCTTTTTTGTTTTATTGTAATTCGAACATGTCAGTTCAAGTGAAATTTTTGTAAAGGATTTTGTATCGAGAACCTAGGAATGAATCTCCAAGACTTCTCGATACGTTTGTTTTTCATTCCATTCCGAACACCTACTCGAAGTGACTATAGGTTATTTGTCATTACAACGAAGGAGGAATCTAGTAGATTCTTCATTTCGTTCCTCTTCATTTTGAAACCGAAGATGCGACTCAGTCAATGACAAAGCGAGTTTCTCATTTCTTACGACTTCGGCTGTCTAGATAACAAGGCGTCCTTGGCCAATTGGGCCAATTTAAAACTTGGGTCTACTACCAAAGCGTGGTTTAACAAAGCAAGGGCACTTTCAACATTTTCATCTTTATTTTCATTGAATACCAAAATGCCTTTTAGGTATAAAAACCCTGCTTTTAAAGAAGCTTGGTAAGGTGGCTGAGATTCATAATAGGTACGTTTCATATCATCTGTGGCATTAGCCAATCCGTATTCTACACTGGTTTTTGCACCTGCGAGATCCTGAACCTGCATTTTAAGGTCGGCAATTTCATAAGCCAAATATGGATTAGGCTCTTTAGCAAATAAGACTTCATAGTGTTCTAAGGCACGCTGTGGTTGGTTGATGGCTTTAAGGGCAATGGCCTTTACTTCGGTGTTGAGGTTGGAATCGTTTTGGTTTTTATCAATTCCAATAGTGTTTAAAGCTTCCATATAGCGTCCCTCGGACACGTAAATGTAGGCAAGGGTGTCTTTGCGGGATTGGGTAGGCTTGAGCACGTCCAAATGCGTTAGGGCGTTAATCACACCTTGCACATCCCCATGTTCTTTCATTTGTTTATAATAGGCTTCGAAGTGTTTGGTAAGTTCGGTGTTGGTTTGGGCATTTAGGCCAAAACTCGCCAATGCCAAGACCATAAAAAATCGTTTTTTCATAGTTTCAAAGTTTAGGTTCTAAATCTATAAAAATTCAAAGGATATTCTCTTAAAGAGTTGCTAATAATTTAAGGTTTGTTTGAGGTGTATATGTAAGTTTAAATGGCTTCTCGATACGATTGTTCAGCATTATCATGCCGACCAATCACTCGAAGTGACGGTAGGCTATTATTGTTTGGGTTTTAATGGTTGGTAGAAACGTCAGTTCGAGTGAAATTCTTGAAAAGTATTTTGTATCGAGAACTATTGCTAAGTACATAATCTAACGTACTATTGAATACTGACTGCAAAAAAAAAAAAAAGGGCAGCCCATTGGCTGCCCTTTTTTGTAGTTATAGGGGATTTATGCTATAAACCATAAAAATATGGCTAGGCTTAAGGCTAGATATAAAACAACTAAAAATAGCTGTAACCTGTATTTATAGATATGCTTGCCCATAGACTAACTACTCTTTAATAATCTTGATAGTTTTCTCTGCACCGTCAATGTTCACTTTGGCAAAGTAGATGCCGTTTGGCAACCCACTCATGTTTACGGTAGACAAGGTGTTGTTTCCAGCAGTAGCAAATACTTTTTGACCTACCACATTGTAGATGGCTACAGATGAAATCATGTTTGGAGACTCAAACGTCAAATTGTTTTTAACAGGGTTTGGATAGTATCTGAAGCCTTCAAAGTTTACCTCTGTATTGCTTAAGGTATTTGTTTGAGAAATGACAAGATTGTCAATAGAGGCATAAACATAAATTGAACCGGTACGGTTCATCAAGTTAAATGATCCTCTAAATTGGAAATCGGCTCCTTGAGGTAGGTTGGAAGCATCAATGGTATATGAGGCTGCATGGCATTCACCGTCATAAGTGTAGTTGTTGCTGTCAATGGTTCCAATAGTTGTCCAATCTGTGCCATTAGTGGTGTATTCAAAAACAAAAGTTCCCCAATTTTCTGCAGGTGCTTGATATTCGTATGAAGTTGATAGGGCAACTATTTTGTAATTAAAATTAATAGTAGCATTTGTACCATTGGACGCTTCAGATAAATTTTCAGTAGTAAAAGTTTTTGTGGATAAAGTGTTGTTTGTAGTATAAAAGGATCTTTCATCACAAATGAAGTTAATGTAGCTGCCGCCATTAGATGTAGTTTCAAAGTCTCCAGACCAACTAGTAGGTTTGATGCCGGTGGAATAAGAGTTGAAATCTTCATTAATTTCGATTTGCGAGTAGGTAATCATACCTGTAAGTAGCATGAAGAAAAGGGTAATTTTTTTCATTAGTATTAATTGTTAAAGGTTAATAAGTTTAAAATGTTTAGTTGGTTTAGGGGTTTTAAGCATTTAATTATTTATGGCTTTAAGCTCAAAATTATAGTATGATTTTTAGGGAGGTAGTTTTAAAAAGAGGGTTAACCTTAAATTAACTTGGCTATTGTGGTTGTTAGGTAAAAGCGTGTGTTGAGGAAATGGACTATAAACAAAAAAAAGGCAGCCTAATTGGCTGCCTTTTTTAAAATTAAATGGGACTTATTCTATATACCATAAAAATATGGAAAGGCTTAAGGTTAGATATAACACAATTAAAAATAACTGTAGCCTGTATTTATAGAAGTTTTTGCCCATAGATTAATTACTCTTTAATTATTTTAATGGTTTTCTCTGTCCCGTCAATGTTTACTTTGGCAAAGTAGATACCGTTAGGTAAAGCACTCATGTTTACTGTAGACATGGTGTTGTTGCCTGCAGTAGCCAATACTTTTTGACCTACTACATTATAGATAGCTACAGAAGAAATCACGTTTGGAGACTCAAAGGTCAACGTATTTTTAACTGGGTTTGGATAGTATCTAAATCCTTCAAAGTTTACCTCTGCATTGCTCAAAGTAGCATCTGGGTAGATAAAGAATGAGAAGGTGGCAATTTCACTATTACTGTTTGAGTGAATATCCAATAAATAGGTAGTTCCTGCAACAAGGTCTACACTTGAATTTCCGTTTACACTACAGGTTGAGGTAACTCTGTTATCTGTAGATACTGAAGCGCAATCTGAAGTGCTGAACATGCTATAGAAAACGTTACTTCCTGTAAGGATATCTAGGTTAATATGGTAAGTCCCTGTATATTGAGGGGTAAAGCTATACCATACATCTTCATAGTAAGATGATAAACCTGAACCGCAATTTGCCATTTCCATTGAATAATAAGCATTTTCATGTGTACCGGTAATAGTGTTGCTACCACTGGCATCAGATTCGGTTATTACTTGAGCTGCACTACATTCGTCGTTTGCAACAGCATCCGGCATTTTATAAACACAAAGTGTAAAATCCATTCCTGGAATCGAGGCAGCTGTAACACTCTGTACTGGAATATAGTATTGTGTCCCTGCTGACAATAGGCGGATAACAGAGTATGAAGAACCACAGGTTCCTACAGCGGAAAATTCAGTGTCGCAGCTACCGCTTAAAACAGAAATTCTATTAGAACTTAAATCTGTAGTAACAACAAATTGGTAATAACCGTCTTCTGACGGAGTAAAGGTATACCAAACATCTTGATAACTAGAAAAGCATACGTCTTGAGTAGAATCTGTAGCTTCATATGTATAACCAGATACAGAGTTGTCACAGTTTTCATCTGTTGAAAGCGTTAAGGCAATGGCATTGGCGCATTCGTCATTAACTGGAGGACAGTAATAAGTAATAGACTCTGTGATATTACATCCTAAATCTGATGTAATGGTAAAGGATTGAGTAGAGCTGTTGTCATAAGGTCCAAATGTTTTTGCTCCAATGGCGTCAAGTGTTTGCTCTTCTACACCATCACTAATAGTTAAAGTGGTGGCATCTCCAAAATACGTTACATCCACTTGGACTGAATACTTTCCATTTTCACAGTCTGCTACGGGTGTTAAGGTAGCGGATGGGTTGATACATGGATTTTTAGTAATAGATAGATCAAACTGGGTATTGTTTTCAGTGTAATTTTGACCAGTTGAAATTACGATATAGTAGATGTTTCCAGGAATTAATACTACATCTTCTAGAAGCAAGTTAGTGAAAAAGCCATTATCATCTTTTCCGTATCCTGTAGCGCCAGAGGCTATACATTCTGTAGCAACATCTACACAGCTATCTAAAACATATATATTGGCTCTTTGGTTGATAATGTTGGTGAGGGCAATATCTACAGAAACATCAAATATAGGTGCAATAGCATATACCATTTCATTACCGGCCATTGAAGAACCGCTACCAGCGTTACATGGAGCGGTGTCATAGTCATCTTCGTAGAGGTTTAGACTTACTCCAGTAGCGCTAAAATCGCCAGAGTCTATGTCAATAATGATAGGGTCACTACATGCGGCACCTTGTAATGGAGCATCACGTGTTGTAAAACTTTGCACTGCACAACCTGTGGCATCTCCTAAGGTATTGTAAGGAGTGATCAATACATAATAGGTAGTTGAGTATTCAAGGTTCTCTGGGAAGGTAAAACTTGTTGTGTTGCCTACATCTGTAGAAGCCACAAATGTATAGTCTCCTGATACTAGACCAACAGCTAGTTTGTAACCAGTAGGAATCCCTGTAGCTTTATTCCATGTAATGGTTGTGTTTTCTATAGGGACATTAGTGAGTTCAGAGCTTATGGTAGCATCACAATTTGGAACCTCTGTTGCCGTTTGAGCTATTAATACGTTGTCCAGTGAAAAATATAGCTGATTAGAATCGTTTACTATATTAAAGGTTGCTCTAAATTGGAAATTAGTTTCTGCAGGGAGGGTAGCAGCATCAATTGTATAGGTTGCAGATTTACATGATCCATCATAGGTGAAATTGGAATCGTCAATAGTTTGAAGTGTGGTCCAATCCGTACCATTTGTACTGTAGTCTATTACTACAGAACCCCAATTTGCTTCGGGGGCACCATATGCAGGGAAGGTAAATCTAGGATTTCTGTGTACAACATTGTAGTCATAACTAATGTTCATTTCTGTGCCGTTGGATACTTGGGTATTGGTAGTGACTACATGTGTAGTTCCTTGGATTCCATAACCGTTTAGGGCACCAGAAGTACAAGCGCCTACGGTGGAATTGCTTATCCAAGTCCCATCGTAAGTCCAATCGGCGGGTTTCGTAGACTCATCGAAAGGCTGGTCGATAAAGACTTGTGAAAATGTAAGCGAACTGAATAACAGCAGCATTAATAGAGTAACTTTTTTCATGTGTTTAAAAGTTAAAGGTTAATAATATAATTAATGTGTAATTGGTTTTTAGTTGTGTTGCATTTTTTGTGTTAAAAATAAGCATATGCAGTTTATACTATTCACTTAGGATAAAAGCAAACTTATTGTTTTTGAGGGTAATGGGGAATGGTCCCAACTTTTTGTAGTAATTGAAAGCTGTTAACTTCTTAAGGCTTAAAAAGAATATTGTAGAAATACTAGATAGCATTAGTTTATTTTTTTTATTCAACAAGGAATTAATCTTAAAAATATGTTATGGATGAATTGCTTTGTTAAATAAAAGAGCAATTAACTTTAATTTAACTTAAAAGGGTTTTTTTAAAATAGTAGATGTTTTTATAGGTTAAAATGAGTACGTTTTCTGTTTGTGTTTTAGGAGTGAGATAGTAGTTGGAATTCCAATCCTAATCCTCGGACGCTTTTAATGTTGATATCTTCGTCTTCATTAAAATATTTACGTACTTTACTTATGTACACGTCCATGCTTCTCCCTGAGAAAAAGTCGTTATTGTTCCATATTTTGGTTAGGATATCTTCTCTGCGTACTAATTTGTTTTTGTTACTGTAAAGGAAGTAGATCAACTGGGCTTCTTTTTTGGTAAGGTTATGTGTGGTAGTGTTACTTTTTAAAAGTGAATTTCTATAATCGAAATGATAGCTGCCAATTGAAATAATGTCCTTGTTTCCATATTCTCTAAGTACAAACTGCTGTTGCTCGGTTCGTTTGATGATGTTTTTTAGGCGTAATACAAACTCTTCAGGATCGAAGGGTTTTACAATGTAATCGTCCGCCCCTAGTTTTAGTCCTTTTATTTTGTCTTCCTTGGTTTTACGTGCGGTTAAATACAAAAAAGGCATTTCGGGATCTACCTGTGTAATTTTTTTTGCCAAGGTAAAGCCATCCATTTTGGGCATCATTACGTCCAATACACATATATGAAACGTGTTGGAGTTGAATAGTTCTAGGGCTTCTTCGCCATTTTTGGCCCATTCTACATTGAATTTGTTACTTTGAAGGTACTGTGTTAACATACCCCCGAAATCGTGGTCGTCTTCTGCTAGTAGTATGTTTTTCATTGGTTAGAAAGTATTATGGTGAATTCGGTTCCGTTTCCTTTAGTGCTACTCACCGAGATGCTTCCTTTATGGGCCTCGATGATCTGGTGGGTATAAAACAATCCCAATCCTAATCCTTTATAATTGTGAGTATCCTGTTCGCTAACACGATAGAACTTGTCAAAGATGAATCGTTGGTGTTTTTTAGGGATGCCTATACCATTGTCCTTAATTTTAATGAAATGGGTGCGTTCCTTGGGAGTGTAATCATAGTGTAGGCTTACAGAAGTGCTGCCATATTTCACTGCATTCCCCAATAGGTTGTTAATAGCGGTGCTGATGTAAAATTTATCGGCAGAAATTAGGATGGCGTCCTTATGTATGTTCGTAGTTATGTCAATATCTTCTTTGAGGCTAAGTTTAAAGTCGTCTACAGTTTCTTTCAGGAACTGTGGCATGTTGAAAATTTCTTCGTTAAGTTCAATTTCCTCATAACCCAAACTGGTATTGAGGACTTGATCTATGAGTTTCTGTAGTCTTATATTTTGACGATTGATGACTTCTAGGACACTATTGTTAAAAAGACCATTGTACTTGGATGCCTCATTGTTCAAATTTTTAATGGCAATGGCCAAGGTAGATAGTGGTGTTTTAAGTTCGTGGGTAATATTATTGATGAAATCGGTCTTGATGTCGGCCAGTTTTTTTTGTTTCAATAAACTATTAATGGAATAAAATAAAATGCCTGTCACGAACAAAAATAGCAGGCAGGCAAGCAATAATACACCAGACATTTGCTTAATTAAATACCCGCTCCAACCTGTTGATTCAGACATGAACAGTTTGGTTTTGAATTCAAGCATGTAGGTGTAAGATTTTCCATTGATGTTTGCAACTAGTCCTTTGGTAAAGGTTGCGTTATTGATAAGCTTTTGTTCGCTATTTTCTGTGGGTTTATAAGGTGTACCTAATAGTAGTAGGGTGCTGTCTTTTTCATTATATATTGTTTCGGTATTTCCCAAGGTATCATGAAGAATCATGGATGTTAGCTTTTTTTGTATCGAAATATCTACAGGTATGGAATATTCTGCAAAGCCTTTGTTGATTTCTTCCAGAAAATAGGGATTTAAGGAGGCTGACTTTTGTTGAAGGTTGGTTATAACTTCTTCTTTGGAAATTTGTTTGTTTTTATAGGCCTGGGCTTGTTTTATGGCATCATTTCGTAATTCCCAAAGTAAATATTCAACAGGTTCAGAATTGTAAATTTGGGTAAAAATGCTTTGGCTTTCATATTGGGCTGTAGCTCTTTTCAACTGGTAGGTATTACGGATCAAATACCCTTGAATGGCAGTGAGTGCCAATAGGGTAAAAACGGAAGCCGCAATTAAAAGTTTTGTCTTGTTAACCAGTTTCATGGTCTTAAAATTATGTTAACAAAGAAAGACGAGCTAGGCAAACAAGCGTTGTTAACGTTTTATTAACGTAGGGTATTCTTATCTAAAAAAACAATTTTGTTGATTTTTTTTTAGATTTATTTTGAATATCGTGTAAGATTGTTTGTATAAGGATGAAAATTGTCAATTTAAAATAATGGTCCCCTTGACCATCACTGCATCATTGTTAACAAATGGTTTCGGGATCATGCCGGCAGGCCGTTGAGGCATCCTAAACAATGGGTTGCTGGGGAGGTCGAATGAGACTTCCAAATAGTCTAGTATCAACGGTGTACCCATTGGAATGCTTAGTTCTATATCCGTGAAATTATCGTCCACAACAGAGTAGGCAAATAGTTGTTGCCCTAAACGCTCTTCCAATACATATCCATTGTGTTTGGTATTCTTAAAATCGTAGCCATTCATTTTAAAATCAATGAAATGTTGGGTAGAATCTGCAAACAATACCAATTTGTGAGCTCTGCGCTGCGGCGCGATGAATAGTTTTATATGGCGTTCCTCTCCAACTAGTGAATCTTGTAAAATATCTATATGAGGTTTTGGAACCGGTTTTACATCGGCATTGTTCACATAACTTATTGGTGTGCCATATTTACTGTGGCTGTTGAATTTTGAAAGCGAATCGTTGGCTCTTGGATTGTCAGACAGGAAGGTTTTGGTCCAAGCATCCAATTGTTGGTCGTAAGTGGCCCAAAGAGCTTTGTTGCTATCGGTATCCAAAAAGTAGATCAAACTATTGGGTTTAGGACGTTCCTCGCTGAAATCGGAATTTATATGGGCATAGATAAAACAGCCAATGGATACTATAAATAGAAAATAGGCCCAACGGTTTTTATACCTCGAAAAACCAAATACCGAGATGCACAAGGAAAAAATCAGGGATATCAGTACAGTGGACGCAACTAAAAGTTTTAGTCCCAAACCTACGGGAAACATTTTAACAAAGGGTACCAATATCCAAATGGTTGGAAAAAGCAGCAATGCCATTAATAAAATGTTGGGACGTTTTTGGCGTACCAAGATCCACAAGCTAATCAAACCAAAAAATACGGGAATGATAAAGAAGCTGGCTCCCTTAAGGTAAATGGCTATAAGGGTGCAGATAATCAACCACAGGAATAGTGGGGGTACAACCAAACTGGCCGTGTTTTCAGGTTTATAGACTTTGTTGTATAGCCACATACATATGGCCGTTGCCAATATAGAGAATGCCAAAATATAGGTATGCCCGTTATAGGTAAACCCTTGGAGGATTTCATTATATTGAGGGTAAATAACCGTTAGCACCTTCCAGCCACCAACGCCTATAAGTCCGTTCAATAAAATGGCGGCCATTCCGGGAATAAAACCAATGGCCATATGTTTGGAGTTGAGCATGCGTTTTTTCAAGCCGTAAAATACCAAGCCTAAAAACAAAACGATAGCCACAATAAGCATGGGGACAATCCAATCAAAGGGATACCTCACGGTTTTAAATAGAGGAATGTTGAAATACACATTGTCCTCATCGCTTTTTAAATCCGTTAAGTCAGCATTGGCGAAGTAATGGAGTAAAGGCATAAGGTAGCTACCTTGGTGCTCCAGGGAAGATCGGTCCAATCGTTCAAAAGTGTCTAAGGCCGTATGGTAATCGAAATGATCATCTATAAAAGCAAAATTGAATCCGTCAATATTACCGTCTTCCCTTAAACTGGTCAGATCGGTGTCGTTTGGAAGTTTTTTATAAACACTATAGGCAAGGGAGTTTGCCACGGGGTATTGGGGGTTGGCTGCCACAAAATCTTTCAGCAGTTTATGGTTGCCGCCATTGGTTTCCACCAACATATAACTAGGGCCGCCACTTCCTCTTGATTCAAAATTTAAAACCAAGCCCACATCTTTTGCCCAAGGGTGCTCGTTTACAAAAAGTTCGGCCCCATTGAGTCCTAGCTCTTCGGCATCGGAAAGCAACACAATAATGTCATTTTTGGGCTGTTTTCCTTCATGTAGAAAAGCCCTAAGACCCTCCAAAATGGTTACCACCCCAGAACCCGCATCACTGGCTCCCAATGAGGAATGCGGGTTGCTATCGTAATGTGATAAAAGCAATAGTGCTTTGGTACTGTCGGTTCCCTTGATGCGGGCCAAAATGTTTTTGGCCTTGGTGATGCTTCCCCATTTTTCATTGTGACTGTAGCCTTCCTGAATTTCGGTTTCCAATCCCAAGTTTTTCAGAACAGTTACAATATAATCTCGAACCCTTTGGTGTTCGGGAATGCCAACATAATGAGGCTGTTTTGAAATTTCTTTGAGGTGTCCCAAAGCTCTGTCCGTAGAAAATTCGGTGTCAGTCGTTTCCAAGCCAGAAATTGAAGTGGGTTTTAGGGCAAGAAAACTCCAATAAATGGCCAACAGTATCAGTGCTAAGGCGATGATTTTTTTTAGCATGGGAAGTAATGTTAGTTAGTTCTTCTTAAATGTACTGAATATTTTGCTAAAATTCACTTTAGGTTAAATGACTTAAATTCAGTAAATTTAAAAGGAATTAAAATTTTAGGTTATGGGCATAAAAAGTTTTCAGGGGTCTCGAAAGCAGCAAAGCAATACGGTAGAGGAGATCCCGTTTAGGGTTAGAGATTATATGAGTACTACATTAATTACGTTTAAACCAGAGCAGTCTGTAGAGGAGGTAATCAAGGCTTTGATTGCCCACAAGATTTCGGGGGGACCCGTTGTGAATGACAATTATGAACTGGTTGGGATCATTTCGGAAGGGGACTGTTTAAAGCAGATTAGTGACAGTAGATATTACAACATGCCAATGGCACAGGACAATGTTGAGAAACGCATGATCAAGGAGGTGGAGACCATAGATGGCAATATGAATGTGTTTGATGCGGCCAAGAAATTCTTGGAGTCCAAAATGCGCCGTTTCCCAATTGTACAGGACGGTAAATTGGTAGGGCAAATTAGTCAGAAGGATATTTTAAAAGCAGCCCTTCAGTTGAAAGGGCATAATTGGAAATAGGAAGAATTAAATGGACGTGATACAATCACGCTTCAGTTGGGTTTGTTAATATTATGCAGCGATACTTTTCAAGTGTCGCTGCATTTTTTTTGAGAGTGATTTGAGTTAATCCAAGCAATCCTTTTTAATCCAGCATAGATTTTCGATTTCTATTTTAGAACACCAAGGATAAAAAGGTTAGTATTAAAAAGAATGGATATCCGATTATCGAAATGTAATATTGATAATTTTTTTCTCTTCATTTTTAATGCTGAGAATAGTTAGTATAATACCCGTTACAAGGAGTAAATTTCCGAATACCGATACAATGGCAATATTTCGTTGGAATTTTTCCATATCGTGAAACCCTATGGCAAAAGTCATTACCCTATATGTGATTACTAGGTTTACCGCAACTACATAAAGTAATACTCTAAAAGCCCGTGATCTGTAATTTGTTTGTTTTGTTGGTTCTGGTTTCATTTCAGGGTGTTTTTTGTTGCCAATCTGAACATAAACTTTTTAAATGGTTTCTGATATAATTAGCATGTTGGTTCTCTCCAAATATAATAGACAGTTTTTATAAATTAAGACCGGTTTTCAAGGGCCTCGGGCAAATCGGTGATGATCAGTTTTTGCTTGCCCTCGCTTTCAAGCGACAGTATTTTGGAATAGGGGAAGCCTTCAATGGGTTCGGTAAAGCTTTTCCATTTGGCAATTCCTGATACGGTGATGCGTTCGCCTACTTCTATTATCCCTTCGCTATAGCGCAATTGTTTGTTGAAACCGAAAAAGTTGGTGCACTCAATATGATAACGTTTCAATAAGGCCTCAAATTCGGGTGTTGGATTGTTGAACATTCTAGAGGCGGTATTCTTGTCGGGCACTAAATAGGTGACATTGTTTTTCGGGGTATGGGAAGGTTTGATCATGACCATTTCACCTCGATAATCCACAAAAAACTCGTGAAATTGTTCATCATGAATCAAGGTTTTCCAATGCGAATGTTTGCCGCTGCTCTTCTTCTGTTCAATAGTGATGCTATAGAATACGCAATCGCGTTTGCTCAAGGGGGCTTTAAGCGGTGCATTGGCATGCAGGGCCTTTCCAGAGATTTTCACCAGCTCGTTAGACCTGATGCTGCCCAAGGTTTTGTGCGGTATTTTGGCTAGGGCACGAAGAATGACCCTTTTCGAACTGAAATAGTAGGAACCCAAACCAATGCCAGCAATAATTACAAGAGCTATAATGGCAGGGACAAATGATGAAGCTAATGCTATCATAAAAGGGAGCTTTTTATTAATAAGTAGGAAAACGGCTTAAAATGTTACAGCTATTGTTCGCGTTTTACCAAGGCGTAAAAGTCGCCCTCAAGAGGGAGATACCCTTGGTCGTACACAAAATAATAAACCTTGCCGGTTTTGGTAGTGTAAATGCTGGTAATGTAGTTGAAGTCGAAGCCTTTTTCAACCAACCTTGCTTTGGATGCAGTAGATTTTTGCTCGGGATTAAGTTCTTCTAAAACCCTATAATTTTTGCGAAGCTTGTTGTTGGTATTCCTGATAATGTTTCTAACGTCCTTATTAACCTTGTTGTTATAACTGTTTCGGCAGGCATCGCTACAGAATTTTTTATCCACTCTTCCGCGGATGGTATCTCCACATTCTGGACACGCTTTTTGCATAATACAATGGGTTAGTTGCGTATACAATATAGGAAATATTCATTTATAATAGATTATTGGGTTTGGGCCACTAGCAGGGTATTGGTACCATTTACTTTTTGAAGGGTGTTAACCCAAAAGCCATTGGCCTCCAGAAGTGAAATAATAGGGTGTAAGTTTCCTGAGTTGGAAGCATGCAAAGCTGCATTAAAAATAATGGCTCCTTATTGGGAATGCGATTTGAGGAGAGTCTTCCAAAAGGAGAGCTCCATAAATTGTGATGGCATGTGGGCATCAATGTAAAGGTCTACAATAATGAGGTCGAACCTACTTGTGTTTTCTAGAATAAATTGTTGGGCATCGGCGCACACCATACTCAAAGTAGGGGAGTTGTAATGCTGAAACTCTTTTTGGGCAATGGCTATTACTACGGGGTCAATATCCACGGCTGTGATGTGCTGTTGAAAGTTGAAGTTGTTGCGAAGTGTGTCAATCACACTGCCGCCACCAAGACCCAATAACAAGCAGTTGGAGATGGAACTCAGGTGAATATGCTCCAAACCAAACTTTAAAATTTCCTGTAAGGAACCATACGAATAGTTGGCATTTTTGGTGTTTAGGTATTTTTTGCCATCGTACCAGGTCACCTCCAACTTCCCACTGTATTGGGAAGGCACTTTTTTTCTGACTGGGTAGATATAGCTTAAGAGGCGCTTCATAGGGCTTAAAAAGCTGCAAATATAAGGGTTTGTTGGTGATAATTATCCGTGTACAAACGACTACAAACGTTTACAAACGACTATAAATGCGTAACTACCGACTAATTTTGAGGAGGTTAACAATCTTTGTCCTGTTGAATTGAACTAATGAAATTCAATGGTATTAACTGTTTAACCTTAAAATTTAAAATTATGAATGCACTTAGAAACAAAGTACAGTTGATTGGAAGATTGGGACAAGATCCTGAAATTGTAAATTTTGAAGATGGCAACAAGCTGGCTAGATTCTCCTTGGCTACCGATGATAGCTATAAGGACAAAAAAGGCCAGAAAATAGAGCGCACCTATTGGCACAATGTTGTGGTACGAGGTGGCCTTGTAAAGGTCGTGGAAAACTATATTACAAAAGGGCAGGAAATTGCCGTAGAGGGGAAACTTACCAACCGTAGTTGGGAAGATAAGGAAGGCAATAGGCATTATGCTACAGAAATTCTCTGCAGCGAATTGTTGATGCTAGGGAAGTAAGATAAAAAAAGGCTCCAAATGGAGCCTTTTTTTAATGAGACATTCGTTTTTTGATAAGTCTCAAAAAAGCTTCCTTTTTTCTAGTGGAAACATTTATGATACTATCATTGTCCATGGTAATAAACCCACTTTTATTATAAGATTTTATATGGTTAATGTTTATCAGAAATGAATTGTGAACCCTGAAAAAGTTATCTTCGGGAAGTAGTTCTTCATAATATTTAAGTGGCCTAGATACATGTATCTTTTTGTCGTTGATATGAATAAAAGTGTAGCTGGTGTCAGCTTCACAGTAAAGAATATTATTCGTTTCTATAACCAAAAAGCCTTCTAAAGTGGGTATGGTTATCTTCTTTGAAGTATCGTTTGCTTTCAAGTTGTAAAGCAATGTTTGCATTTGAGATTCTAAAGACTTGTTTGAAAGCCCTTTTTTTAATCTGTTTAGCACATGTGTAAAATCATCCTCATCGATTGGTTTTAGTAAGTAGTCAAAGGCACTGTATTTAAAAGCCTTAATTGCAAATTGCTCATAGGCTGTAGTAAAAATGATGTTGAAATTCACACTGTTTAGTGCCTCTAAAAAATCAAAACCAGTTTTTCCATTTATTTGGATATCCAAGAAAACAAGATCGGGGTTAACTTCTTCTATTAGGGTTAGGGCGTTTTCTACTGTATTACAGGTGGCAACCACCTCCAAAACTTCAGGATGTTTGGAAGTAAGATAGTTTAACCTATCAATACAATGTTGTTCGTCATCAACTATAAGCGCCTTAATCATTTTAAAAAGCTAATTGTAAGGGAATAGAAACCTTTACTAGGGTACCTTGTCTTTTGTCAATAATTTCTACACTCCCATTTGTGTTTTTTTGTTTATTCAGTATATCTATTCTGCTCTTGGTTATTTTGGTTCCCAAAGATGTTTTATTAATTTCTTTTTCTGCGATTGTTTTTTCTACTCTCCCAACTCCATTATCTTCTACAGTACATATGATAATGTTGTTTTCCTTTGTAAAGCTTATATTTATCATTCCATCGTTGTCTTTTTTCTTAAAACCATGAATGATACTATTCTCAATAAATGGTTGTAAAATTAATGGAGGAATTAAAGTGTTTTGGGGGTCTATGTTTTTATCAGTGTTTATTGAATAAGAGAATTTGTTGCTAAATCTTCGTCTCTCAATGTCTAGGTAATTCTCCAAAATTGCTATGTCCTCATCGAGAGGGACAAGTTCTTTTTCTGAGTTTTCCAGAATTTGTCTTATGAGTTTAGAGAATTTACTGAGATAGTTGATGGCAGACTCTTTATCATTTTTTAAGACATAATCACTAATGGAATTGAGTGAATTAAATATAAAGTGGGGATTCATTTGAGACCTCAAAGCTTTAAGCTCAGTTTCGGTAATTAAAGCTTTAGTCATTACCTCTTTTCGCCGTTTATATAGTAGAAAGCTGGCGATAATTAAAAGAATAAGTATGCTGCTACCTGCTATAGTGATCTTTTTTAATAATTTTTCGTGTGAGAGGTTTGCCTGTGAATTAGCCTGTTCGATTTCATGGCTAGAATTAAGTTGAGCTAGTTTTTTTTGATATTTAAATTCCGATTCAAGCTTTGCTATTTCAGCCTTTTTTTCAGACATAGAAAAACTGTCTTTAAGTCTTTCAGCTTGAACTTTTATATCGTAGGCCTGTTTATAGTTGGCTTGTAGATGATTAACTTTAGCTAGTTCATCTAGGATTTGGATTTGAAAATCTAAATTATCATTATTGTTAAGTTCAAGCGCTATTTGGAAATTCCCTTTAGCATCGTCCAATAGTTTTTTATCGCCTATATATTCATATTTTTTCAGGTAATTATCTCCAATGGCAGAGAACACTATTGATAAACTATTCTTGTTTTCTAGGTCTTGATATATGGGTTTTGTTTTATTTAGGTATTCCAAACTTTTGGAATAGTTTTTAAGTGATGTATAGGCTATGCCTATGTTGGTGAGTGCATTGGCCATTCCTTCCTTGTTACCTATTTCTGTCATTATCAAATAGGCTTTTTTGTAAAAATCTATGGCTTCCCTGGGCTTGTCCATTGAGTCGTAAATATTACCTAAGCTATTATAGGTGTTGGCAACTCCTATGGGGTAATTTAATCTTTCATATACTTCTTGGGCATCATTTTGGTAGTCAATAGCAAGGGGATGATTTCCAAGTTTATTGTGTAATATGCCTATATTGGCTAATGTACTTCCATAGTCAAAAGAATTATTTAGGTTTAGCGTATCATATAGTTTTAATGCTTTTAGATAAGTGTCTAAAGCTTCAGAATATTTTGACCGATACATTAAATTGATTCCAATACTATTTAGCATTTTGGCCATTAGAAAGCTGTCCTTTTCTTTTTCAAAAATCTCAAAGGCTTGAAGGTTGCATTCATTGGCTCGTAGGTAATCTGAATTTCCAAAGTAAATCAAACCTTTGTTAAATGTTGTTTTGGCAACTCCAACTAAATTGGTACTTTCCTTATGTATTTCAATAGCTTTATCATACATTAACAAAGCCATGGAGTCATTAGATAGCGCATGGTAATTGGTTCCTTTGTTTTGGTAAGCAAATGCCAAGCCTTTTGAAGATTTTAATTTTTTAGCTAGCTCTATAGCTTTGTCGCTAAGTTCTAATCCCTTTTCTGGATTTATTAAGTGATTTTCGTAGGAAAGGTTGTTTAAAATTTTTAGCCGGTTTTCATCAGGGATATCACTTTTGGATAATTCAATATTGAGCGAGTCAATAATTGCCTGTTGTGGGAGAGCAGGAATACAAAATGTAAGAAATATGCTTAAAAGTACAAATCTCATGTAATTGGTTGGTTGATAGCGATTTAAAAGTAGTGTTTTTTATGCAGAAAACGCTGGTAATCAAGCAGAAAAAAACTGAAATCCTTCGAATATAAATTGAGGCTGGTTTTTGCTTATAGCTATAAGTAGTTTTATTGACAATTCTGAAATTAAAGCTATGAGTTATGAGAAATCTATTTCCCTTAGTAGCCCCTGTTGTTATTTTTTTAACCTCCATAGACGTTTTATCACAAAAGCGTATCCAACAACCCTCAAATTCTGGAATTGAAAGTGCCGACAAGTTTGTGGCCAAATCCTTTGAAATTTACGAAAATGTATTTGTTCATGATAGCCTTACCCAAGCTGGGGCTGAGGTCCCTGATGAGCTGGAAGATGCCATTTTGGAGCAATCTCAACAGAACATTGATAGCCTTTGGGAAATTTTTCCAGATGTTGTAGATGACATTGCCAATGGTAACGGCTCGGTGATGAAAAAGGGGAGGGCCACAATAAACATGAATAAGGTTAAGAAAGCCTTTAGGTATTGTGGGGAATATTTAAAAGGAATGCTGGTTGGTGCAAACGAGGAAGAAGAAAGATGATTTTGAAGCAGTATGAGAATTATACTGCATTCTATATATGAAGAAGAAACAACTTAAACCAATTTATTAATGCTATTAATCTCTTTTATTATGAAAACAAGACAATTACTTTTAAGGGTGGTGCTTTGTACCACTTTGTTATTAACCTCTTTTACTTATGCTAAAACTTGGCGGGTTAACAACCAATCTAATTTTGATGGGGCTTCAACCTTTGGGGATAATTTGGGCGGGACCCCTAGTTTGCCAGTATTTAAACAAATTGAGCAAGCGGTTACTTATCCAAATGTGGTAGCAGGGGACACCTTACATGTAGAAGGGTCCATTGAAATTTATGATCGAGCAGATATTACTAAACAATTGGTTATTATTGGGCCAGGTTATTTTTTAACTGAAAATGCCAATGTCTCAAATAACACCCTAGATGCAAAGGTAAGGCGGATTGATTTTAAATCAGGATCTGAGGGCTCACAGCTAATAGGAATGAATGTTGCTCGATCTGGAAGTGTAAGTTCGTATGGTGTTATTTATGTCAATGTTAATGGTGTTATAATTAAACGTTGTAGAATAGAGATGTATATTCGATTTGCTACTAAATTATTGGATGTATATATCCTTCAGAATTTTTTTTCAAACAGTTATGATACCAATGCATTAGCTGGTTCTGGAGTTTCAAGTTTTGTGCCTCCTCAAGAAATTATATTTAATAATAATATTTGCCAAAAAAGGCTGATTTGGTCGGGGAATTGGGGTATGGGGACTATTACAGAGTGTAATAACAATGTGTTTGATGGCCCTGTTAATGAGTTGAGTTTAGAATTTAATACTGGGTCCTTCCAAAATAACATCTTAAAAGCAGCCGGTATTGTCGCGAATATCAATAGCGGGACTAATAACAATGTGCAGTATAATACCGTATCCAATGCCACTGTGTTTGAAGGGACTTTAGGTAATGTTTACGTACCAAATATGGTTAACTTGTTTATAGATGAGGGGCGGACTACAGATGGAGCCTATCAATTAAAGGCTAGTTCTACCTACAATGAAACAGGAAGCGATGGAGCTGAGCGTGGAGCGTTTGGAGGGGTTGCGGTATCTAATCGTTATAACCTGTCTGGGTTAGGAGCCATCCCTGTGATTTATCGAGTGGCTACTCCTGGAGTTTCCGAGGTGGATACTGGGCTTTCGGTAACCCTTAAGGCAAGAACCAATAACTAGTAGTGCTATGAAAAAGATTATTTTAACTAGCCTATTATTAATGGCTGTAACATTAGGTGTTGGAGCGCAATCCAATGTAACACAAGTGGAGTATTTTTTGGATGAGGATATTGGAGTTGGAATGAATACTGTCTTGAGTGTTACTTCTCCAAGTAAGGATGTTACCCAAACGGTTTTGGCAAATATTCCTGCCTCTACAACTATAGGATACCATAAGCTTTATATGAGGGTTAAGGATGCCAATGGAAACTGGAGTCATACCATTAGGAAAAATATTGAAGTCTATGAGAATCCTGATAGCGAGATTGTTGCTTTAGAGTTCTTTTTTGGTGATGATTTGGGATATGGCAATAATACTATTGTAAGTGCAAATGAGTCGGGTGAAGAAGTGACATGGAGTTTTAATGTACCTTATATACCATTGACGTATAGTTTTGAAGATGTGCTTTACGTACGTGTAAAAGATTCCAATGGCAATTGGTCAATTACTACTGTTCTCGATGAATTGGCTGATAATCTAAGTGTTGAGGATAATCTGAAGAATTCAATCAGTATGTATCCAAATCCCTTTGTAGATAAGGTTACCATTGGTTCATCACAAGATTTAAGTATACAAAGTATTCAAGTTATGGAGATGAATGGAAGGGTGATTTATAGTATTTCAGAAAATGCAACATCCTTGGATCTTGGTTATCTTTCTCAAGGGCTATATTTTGTGAAATTGGAGACCAGTAAAGGAGAAGCTACCTTTAAATTGGCGAAGAAGTAAGGTTATTCTTATTTAATTTTAGGTGAAAATTAATAGAGGCCATCTTTTGGATGGCCTCTATTAATAATGATATTTATTAGTTGATTTGTATGTTCTTCACTTCCGAAATCAAGCTTCCATCATTGCAAGTCCCTTCTATGGAAATCTTTAGATCGCCAGTTTGGATATTGTCAATTTTAAAGACAATGTTGCCCTCGTCGTCCACTTTGCAGTTGGGTAGCCAATTTACTACCCCATAATCTTTATAAAATTGCGTTTTGTAAAAGGCATATTTGGGAGTGTAAAATTTGGAGGGAGTGCTGAAGGTAAGTGGAACATTAAAGGTTTGAAATGGACTGTTCTCATTAAATGTAATGGAAATTTTTGGGTCAGTAAATATCTTAATCACTCCGGCGCCTCCGTTGACACCTTGTCCAAATCCTGATTTATCCACAAGAATGTAATCCACAATGTCCAATCGGTATTGGTATAGAGTATTCAAATCAAACAGTCTCATGTTGTCCAAGAATACCGCTGGACTATTGTTGGTTCCAGAAGTAGCCGAAGGATTGATGATGTTGAGTTGCCCATCATTTTGGTAGACCCTGAAACCCTTGGTTTGTATGTAGGAGGCAAAATCCATATAAGACCTACGTAAGTTATCATCAAACACATCAATTTTGCCATGTTGCTGCTGGCTCAGCTGCTCTTTGCGACTGTCTTTTTTTCTAACGGATAGCACAATTTCATCCAATTGTTCCACACCACTCCAGGAGTTGATCAAAAAAGCTTGTGAGTTATTGGAGTTAAAAATGATAGGTTGTTTTAAAGGTTCAATTTTAAGATACTTTTCCAAATTAGGAATTTTGGAAGGCGAAAACTCTAAAAACAAATGGGGTTTTATTCCTGAGTTTTTTCGGTTCAGTTCTACAAAACGCAATTGTTCTTTGTCCAGTGGATATAGGCCTTGCTTTTCAAAATAGGTATTGCTGGCATTTAGTTCAAAGGTTTCAAAATCATTGTTGGTGATGGGGAACATGGCAAAGGTATTGTACTTCGATTGGTTGATGTGCGCTTTAACGGTGATGCCTTGTTCAAAAGAATATTTTGCATTGGGAGGATGGTTGAAGATCTGTTGCCAATTATAACTGCTCCATCCTTGGGTAAGCAAAAGATTGTCCAACTCAAACTCTTTTTGTCTATTAATATCTGAAAAATAGTATTGGGCATTTTCAATGAATCCTTTTACAAAGGGTTGTAAATACAGTGCAGAAATAATGTTTTGATGGTGTTGGTAGGATTTGGTTTCGGTAGGCAAAACGGATACACTGAAATTATTAAAAGCTTTTGGGTTGACAGTTTTAATTGGAATTTTTATCAGCGTTGAATCTTCGTCTTTTTGGAAATTTGCTTCTTCAGATTTTACGAACTGAACCCCTTCATATTTAAAATAAAGGCGTTCTAGGATTGGATTGCCTTCTTCATCAAATAAGGTTAAAATATTCATGCCTTTTAAAAGGTCTTTGTGTGGGATTAGAGTTAGGATTTCTGTGGCATCTGTAAATTGAATGCCAATGGTTTTAAGGTCATGGCCATTATGAACCAATAAAGTATAAGGTTTGTTTTGAATAGATTTGTAGGTGTCCTTATTGGTGTTGAACCTTAAAATGATTTTGTCGGTGAGTTTGTTTAAGGTCATGGCAATGCCAAAAGGTTCAGATGGAGGCAATGGCTGAATTTGTGTAATCTCTTGCGTTTTAACTCTTACTTTGTAGAAAGTGCCATGGTCAGGAGTGAGCGCAAATTTTCCAATGCCAAATTGATTGGTTCCCATACTGCCCAGGCTTTGGTTATTGGAATCCAAAAGCTCAAAAGTGGCATTGGGCACTCCAAGTCCTAAAGTGTCTTTTACAACAATACCGATAGTGTTTGGCGTATTGGCCACCAAATGGCCTCCTTCTGGCAATAATTGAATGTCGAGATGTGAGGAAACTAGAGGAGGTGGTGTGGTGTCGTTGGCATCAATGATGGAGATGCCCTGAACATAAAAATTCTGCTCATCAAAATTTTTCATCCAATTGGTATATGCTTGAAAGTTGTAATTACCCGAGAAAAATGGTTCATCCACAAAAAAGCTTCCATAGCAAACCCCATTTTGAGCCAATAGCATTTTATTCTTTATGATGTTACCTTCATTGTCAACAATAGCACAATACACATTAGTGGTGACTGTAGACAACTGTTTACTGTTCTTGTCGAAAACATACACCGTAAAGGCTAGAGTTTCTCCTTTGATATATGTGGATTTGTTCAGATGCGCATAGGCAATCTCTCTTGGTAATTGGGTATAGGTTGTAAAGGATTCTGCAATAGGTTTTATTTGAGAAGATTCTTGGGAATAGGAAGAAATGTATGAAAACAGACAAAATAGCCAAATGATGTAGGTAATATCGCTGGCAGTTTTATTTCTTAGTTGTCGGTTTTGAAGCATTTAAATTGAGGTATGATAACAGCTTCAAGTTATAAATTATATTGATGATAAGGCACAAAAAAAGAGATTAGCGCTCAACTAATCTCTTTTGTATTGTTAAAGGAAGTACTCTAAAATTAAGCCACCTTTTTAAGCAAGTCAAAACAAGGACACTTTTTACAGCGCTTGTTTTCTCCTTTTTTATATTTTTTGCAACAGCTGCTTTTTACCTTGTCGGCATTGATGATGCCCGACTCGTGCAGCTGCTTTATCGCCTCTTTCTTTTTTTGCTTTTTGTCTTTTTTCTTGCCCAAAACAAATAATAACTATTTCAAAACGAGGGCGAAAATAGTTATTTTAAATAAATCTAAATAAGATTTAATGTTAAAATTATTCAGGTGTTTCGGCAGCGGCTGTACTTACGTTTAATTGTTGGATGTCGCGATCGAACAAATACAAGCCTCCCTTGTCGTTCCCAATCATGTTGATTTTGTCCAAAATAGTTCTTGCAACCGCTTCTTCCTCTATCTGTTCAGATACATACCATTGCAAGAAATTATGTGTGGCATAGTCCTTTTCCTGAAGAGTGATATGTACCAATTCGTTGATGCTTTCAGAAACAAATATTTCATGTTCATATAGCTTTTCAAACATTTCCTTGAACGAATTGAAGGTCACATTAGGCGCCTTTAATGCCGATACCTGGGCATGCCCGCCACGTTCGTTTACAAAACGTACCAACTTCAACATGTGCATACGTTCTTCGTCGGATTGATCGTACATAAAATTGGCTACTCCT
Source organism: Mangrovimonas sp. DI 80 (assembly GCF_001975575.1). Classification (NCBI taxonomy): domain Bacteria; kingdom Pseudomonadati; phylum Bacteroidota; class Flavobacteriia; order Flavobacteriales; family Flavobacteriaceae; genus Mangrovimonas; species Mangrovimonas sp. DI 80. Next base: position 1,097,851 of record NZ_MSDT01000002.1, read on the forward strand.
TCCAGGCCTTTTACCTCTGCCCAACAGGCCATGGCCAAATAAATTTGCGAGGATTCGGCTTCAATGCGTATTTGATCATTAAGAGCCTTTTCTATAGATTTTGATAACATAAGCTTCGTTTTTTATCAAAGTTAGCTATAAAACTCTTAGGATTTAAACATTCCTGCTTAGGATTTTTCTTTTTTAGACAATCTAAATAAGGGAAGCGGTTTGGTATAAAATGTAATTCTAATCCCCAATAATAAGACAAGTCCGCCAATAATCATTTGGAGGGTAATAGATTCGTTAAGGAATATCCAGGCTAGAATTGATGCTAAAATGGCTTGTCCTAATAAGCTCACTGAAACTCTTGTGGCTCGCATATGTTTGGTGGCGTAGCTAATGAGCAGCCATGCCAATAACTGGCAAACCAACCCTTGAATTACCAAAACCAACCAGCCTTCATTGGAAAAGCCACTGAAGGGTTCGCCTATGGCAACACAAATAAGGCCCAAGGTAATTGTAGAGGACATCACGCTTATGGTCATAAAACTAACCACGTCTACTTCACCTAAAACAAATTTGCTCACAAGCATATACACAGCATAGAGCATTCCAGATAATACCGCGAAGAAAAATGGAATGTTGAATTCCATTTTTAAAAAGAAACGAAGGCCAACCAATAGCACCATGCCTATCAAGGCTATTACGGTTCCTATCCAAAAATTCCTTAAAGGTTTGTCCTTTAAAAATAGGAAGGCTCCAATACCCACCCAAACGGGTGATAAATTGGTGAGCAGTGTGGCCTGTGTTGCTGAGGATCCTTGAATGGCGATGTTCCATACGCCAACATCCAATCCGAAGATAAGTCCGCAAAGGCTTGACAGCAGGAATAGTTTTCTGGAAGGAATCACAAACTTTTTTGCGAGCAACACATAGGGTACAATAACGGCTGAGGCAAAGGCCATTCGGTAAAACGCAGAGATGAGCCCAGGTGTCAAGCTAAGTCGCACCAAGACAGGAAATATCGAGATGCAAACAATGCCAATAACAAGCGCAATTCTAGGTTTTGTCATCAGTTACAAACTAAAAGAACATAAAAGTACTTAAATCTTCGTTATGAATCTGTATTGTAGTGTGTTATGGTGTAAAAAGTACGGTTATTTGTGCAATTTTAATTGAATGCGTTTGCGGTTAATATCAACCTCCAATACTTTAACAATCACTTGTTGATGTAGGCTGATGTGTTCGTTAACATCGCTCACAAAACCATCGGATAGATTGGAAATATGAATCAACCCACTTTCTTTAATCCCTATATCGACAAAAGCACCAAAGTTCGTCACATTGTTGACAATCCCTGGTAGTAACTGACCTTCCTGTAAATCGTTAATGGTTTTGATATTTTGGTTGAAGGTAAATACCTTGGCTTGCTCCCTGATATCCAATCCCGGTTTTTCCAATTCCTTGACAATATCTTTTAGTGTAGGCAGCCCTACAGTATCTGTGCAATAGTTGTTGAGATCAATTTTTCTAAGAAGTTCAGAATTGCCAATCAATTGGGCAACTGTTTTGCCTTCGTCTTTGGCAATCTGTTTCACAATGCTGTAACTTTCTGGGTGTACTGCTGAATCATCCATTGGGTTTTTAGCGTCTTTAATTCTTAAAAAAGCAGCGCCTTGTTCAAAGGCTTTGTCCCCCAGTCTCGGTACTTTTTTAATGTCGGTTCTAGATAAGAATTTGCCATGTTCCTCTCTATAAGTCACAATGTTTTCTGCCAATTTAGGGCCAATTCCAGACACATAGCTTAATAGGGATTTACTTGCAGTGTTGATGTTCACGCCAACAGCATTTACACAACTTTCCACAACGGTGTCCAATTCGTTTTTCAACTTGGTTTGGTCCACATCATGTTGGTATTGCCCAACTCCAATAGATTTTGGATCAATCTTTACCAATTCAGCTAAAGGATCCTGAAGTCGTCTTCCTATGGAAACAGAACCTCTCACGGTCACATCGTAATTTGGGAATTCCTCTCGGGCAATTTTTGATGCTGAATAAATACTGGCGCCAGCTTCATTCACCACAAATACCTGAATGTCATTTTTAAAGTGAATGCGTCTGATAAGGGCTTCGGTTTCTCTTGAGGCGGTTCCGTTTCCAATGGCGATGGCCTCTATTTGATACGCCTCTGCCAAAGAACTAATTTTTTTTATGGCTCCCGTAGTATCATTTTTAGGGGCATGCGGGTAAATGGTTTCGTTGTGCTTTAGAGTTCCTTGGGCATCCAAACAAACCACTTTACAGCCGGTTCTAAACCCTGGGTCAATGGCCAAGATTCTTTTTTCTCCTAAAGGTGACCCAAGAAGCAATTGTTTAAGGTTCTTCGCAAATACAGAGATGGCCGATGTATCGGCTTTTTCCTTGGCATTTTGAAGGGCTTCGTTGGAAAGCGATGGCAGCAACAAACGTTTGTAAGCATCTTTTATAGCCAATTCAATTTGTTCCGAGCAAGCGTTGTTGGAACGAATGATACGGCTTTCAATTTTTGAAAGGGCGCGCTCTTCATCAATATCAATTTTAAGGCGAATAAAACCTTCATGTTCTGCACGTAAAATGGCTAAAAGTCTGTGTGAAGGAATGCGGCTTAACGATTCTTCCCATTCAAAATAATCCCTGAATTTTTGTGCATCATCTTCTTCGGCCTTTGCCTTTATTACCTTAGAGGAAATAAGCGCAAAGCGTTCCAATTGGTGGCGAATTTGGTTTCTGATATCAGTGCGTTCATTGATCCATTCGGCAATGATATGGCGTGCGCCTTCCAAGGCGTCTTCTGCAGAGCTAATGTCTCCTTTGGTATATTTAAAAGCGATAGACTCCAAATCAGAGGCATTTTGACTCATGATGATTTTGGCCAACGGTTCCAAACCAGCTTTTCTGGCGGCTTCGGCTTTGGTTTTGCGTTTTTTCTTGTAGGGCAGATACAAATCTTCCAAAGTGGTTAGATCTGCCGCCTTCTCAATGCTGTTTTGCAATTCTGGGGTTAAAACGTCCTGTTCTTCCAAGGCTTTTAAAATGGTTGCCTTTCGTTTTTCCATGGCCTCAAATAGCTCCTTGTATTTTACAATATCTCCAATTTGCACTTCATCCAAGTTTCCGGTGCGCTCTTTTCGGTATCGGGAAATAAAGGGTACGGTGCAGTCTTCTTCCAAAAGTTGGAGTGTATTTTTAACTCCAGACTCAGGTAAATTGGTAAATGAAATGATATAGGAAATGATGCTTTGGGACATGATATTTAGTTTTGTTGCGAATTTAAATGAAAACGGTAAATAGCCTCAATTTTGAAGAATAAACTTCCTTTCAACTTTGGATTTAATTGGGTGCGTTTGTCATCAATTCTGAAGTCAATCACCTTTAAGCCAATGGTGTCGTCATCATCAAAAACCGCATGTCTGTTAGTGGCGTAACCCAATTTGCTTCGTAAAAGTACTTGTTTGTTAAAGGTGTTAAACTCTATGTAGCTAGCAAATTCCAATCGGTTTTGCTCTACATACCTTCCTATTTGTTCTGGACTGTGTAAGTGGTAGCTGCGTTCGATTCCTAAATAATCAACTCCGACTTTAAAATGTGGCAGCGTATAGTTGATATTGGCAGAGAGTGGAATTGCTAAGTCAGCCTCAAAAAGCTGGTTGTTGCTGAGGTAGTACATTCCTAGAATTGGTGTGGTAGTAACTCCAAAAGCCTCTTGAGAGAGGTAAAGACCGTATCTAAAAAACAGATTGCTCTTACGTTGGTTTTTGAATATGGCAAGGCCCCCTAAATAAAAATCGTCTGAGGAAATGTCTTGGTAATCCGAAGCAATTTTAGGAAGGGCAATAAAAGTACCCTGCCATGTGTTGGAGAGTTTGGTGTTGATGCCTAACCTTAGTGTGGTATTGTAAAGATGGGAGTAGCCGTCGTTTGGAAATAACTCTAGGTTGTTATAAGTAAAGTTGGCCCCGGCAATGATAGCTGTGGACTCATTGATTGGAAATGGAACGGTGGCAACCGTTTCAAATGAGTTGACATCTGTATGATTAGGGGTGTTTTCAAAATTAGAATGTGGGGTGTAGGCGTACCTAATTTGAAGCACATCAACGTAATTTTGCGCACAAAAGAAGGAGGGAAGCCAAATTAAAAGGAACCAGAAATTTTTCAAAATATAGTGTAATTATACCTAGTTACATAAAGCTAGGTTAATCGGTGAGTGGTTTAATCCATCACTGATTGGTCTACTTCAAATTTTGCCAAGGTGGCCATTTTGGCTTTATTGAGACTCAAAACTCCGTTGACGATGGTGTAATTATCAACAGATTCCAAAACTTTTAAAAAGGCTTTTTCGGTGCTCATGTCTGGGCAGGCTTTCATGGTAGAGATCAGTCCAGACAATTTAATGCCGTAATCATTTTCAAGTGTGTAACTGCCACCAAATCCATTGCACCCAGAATTACCCCCAGCACGATTGGTTTTGGAATCCAAGTATAGATAGGGTTGCGGGGTCATGTCTGTAATTTTTTGTCCCTGTAATTCTACCAGTTTCCAAGGGGTGTCTGTTAGAGAAATGGAGGTTGTATTATTGTTGGAACTAGTGGTTTGTTTTGAGCTTTTACAAGCCGTTAGCATTAGTATGCATGTAAATAAGAAAAGTGCTTTTGTTTTCATAATTAAAGGTTTTAGAGGAACAACTTGTTGTTGAAAAGTTGTTCCTCTAAATTAACCAATTACCATACCAAAACCAATGGAAAAGGTATATGGGTAGTGATGTTTTATACTCTTTTAAAAAGGGTGTATACATAGGGACGTTCGCCACCAAATGGATTGATGAACGTATAGTCCATACTTTCTAAAAGTTGAAATTCGTCGCCAAGTTTTTCCTGTAGCATGTCCGTGTTGTAACGTTGTAAGGGGAGGCCGCAGCATTTTTCGGCACCGTCCAAAGCAAATACGGCAATCAATACATAGCCACCTTTGGCAATTACTTTTTTGATCAGCTCAAAGTAGGAGTGCTGCTCCTCTTCCGTCAAAAAGAAATGCAACACGGCACGGTCTACCCAAAGATCTATTTGGTCTTGTTCCAAAAGTGCTTTAGGCTGAGTTAAATCATCTGTAATACAATTTAAGTCATGGTTAAACTCATGTTTGATACGTGCCTTTAATTTGGTTAGGGCCACCTTGCTTAAATCGTTGGCGATGATATTGTGGTACCCACTGGAAACCAGAGCATCGATCAAATTGCTAGTGCCAGCACCTACTGCTAAAATGGAAGCGTCAGGTTGTAGGTGGCATTTATCTATAAGTTGCAATGTAGTTTCTGGATGAGGTTCATACCATCCTAATTCTGGGTCTGCTTTGGTATCGTAAACGTTGTCCCAATGAGATTTGAGGTGATTCATTAATTTAAAATGTAACAAGGTTATAGTTTCCTTCCTTTAAATCGAAATAGCCATAATAAAGTGTGTTATCATGAAAGAAAACATAATCTGCAGTGCTATATTTTTTGTCTTTTTTTAGAGCATCAATTTTATCAAATATATTTTCTTCCACTTCCCCTTTTAGGTGATTAAATTCTAAATCGAATATGGAGTGGAAATAAGTGGATTTTGTTGTATTGTAATTATTATAGGCAGTGTATGTTGGATTGAATGAGACGATAGTACCTGCGGAGGTATACATTGGAGTCATGCCATATGAGGTTTGTATAACTTCAAAACCTCCTAAAGTTGCATAATAGCGTCCATTATTTTTAAGTACAGTCAAACCTAGATTTTGAGAAGAGATTTTACGAAGATACTTTTGGGTTTCTTCCAATTCTCTTTTGCTAACAAAGGGTATATCTGTTCCATCTAGAATGATAGGAGAATTTTTAAAGTGAATTGGATGGTCTTTATCTATGTAAAAACTTTTAATTAATTCACCTGTAAGATTCTTAATAGAAAATTTCAATTCATTTTTTGAACTCGCTATTTGATAAATTTTGTCTTCATAGATATAAGAATTGAATTTTTTGAAAGGCCCGACAGTTCCTTCTGGATAATCAAAAGTTTTGAGGTCAATTTCATAATTCTCTAAGTTGATATCATAGAAATAGGTTTTGTCTTTTTGATTTTCCAGTGTTAAATAGACTTTGTTATTGTTCTGATAGAGCTTGCTTAATTTTGAGGTTTCCTCTATGGCATTTGGGATTCGTTGGTCTATTTTAGCAACTCCAGAAAATTTATCAGCTTCCAAAAGGAAGGGGCCAATCCTAAATTTTGCAGCTAATAAAACTGATTTGTCTTTTGCATTGTCTAAAGTGAATGTTTTAACTTTTGTAAAGCTCAAATTGTGATAAGTCCAAATTCTAAGTTGTAAATCATTATCAGCTGTTAAAAGGTAAAGTTTATTATGGTAATTGATGGTGCCTAAGTAAATGTCGTTTTTGTAATCTATTTTAAACTCAATTATATCCATCGAACCTACCCCAAAATTCATATTTAGGACAGCAAATTTGCTTTTTTTGTCATTGGCATATAATATGTTGTAGTTTAAATCGTCAACGGTGTAACCGACCACTTCATTGTATTTGCTTTTTAATCCTTCTGTCTCCAAAGCAGATTTCTGATTGAAATCTACATCAAAAAGGTAGGCAAAGGCATTTTTATCTTCAATTAGAAGAATGGTTAAATCATTGTTTTCGGTATTAGAAAACGTGTAGGACTCCTTCGTTAATCGTTTTGATACTTTCTCGTTTTCAAATGTAAGTACGGTTTCCTGGCAAAAGGTATTTAGGCTTATAAATAAAATTAGAAAGCTTAAAGGTTTAGCAAATGTCATACGTAAGGTTGATAAGTGATTTGGGTTGTAAACTGACCAATGGTTAGCTTATTTGCAATCCGTTGGTAACGTTTTGCCCTTCGTCTGGGTTAACGAACACCAATTTACCATCGGCTGTTTCAGTCATTAAAATCATGCCTTCACTTTCTACACCACGCAAAGCTCTTGGTGCTAAGTTTACCAAAACGGTCACACGTTTCCCAACAACCTCTTCAGGTGAAAAGCTTTCTGCAATACCAGAAACAATGGTTCTTACATCTATACCAGTATCCACTTTCAGCACCAATAATTTTTTTGCCTTTGGCATTTTTTCGGCTTCCAAAATAGTTCCTACACGAAGGTCCAATTTGGTGAAGTCATCAAAGCTAATGATGTCCTTTTGAGGTTCTACGGTTTTATTGGCCGTTTCATTGGCTTTTTTACTCGCTTCCAATTTGTCCAACTGGGCTTGGATATCTTGGTCTTCTATTTTTGAGAACAACAATTCGGCTTTTCCAATTTGATGTCCAGCAGCAAGCAAGACCTCTTTGGATGTAATGTCATTCCATGAAATGCTTTCTGAAGCTGAGGCAACATTTAGCATGTTCTTTAATTTTTCTGAAGTAAATGGCAAGAAAGGTTCACTTAAAGTTGCCAAAGCCGAAGCTATTTGAAGCGCTACATACATGATGGTTTGTGTGCGGGCCTCATCTTCCTTAATCACTTTCCATGGCTCTTCGTCTGCCAAATATTTGTTCCCCAAACGGGCCAAGTTCATCAACTCCTGACTTCCCTCACGGAAACGGTAGCGTTCAATAGAACTTGCAATTACAGATGGATATGCCTTTACGGCTGCCAAGGTTTCTTCGTCAATCTCTGTCAACTCTGAAGGCGTTGGTACAATGCCATTATAATATTTATTGGTCAAGACCACCACACGGTTGATAAAATTTCCGAAAATGGCTACCAATTCATTATTGTTTCTCGCCTGAAAGTCCTTCCAGGTAAAATCGTTGTCTTTAGTTTCAGGGGCATTGGCAGTCAATGCGTAACGCAATACATCCTGCTTTTCTGGGAAGTCCTGTAAGTATTCAGGAAGCCAAACTGCCCAGTTTTTGGAGGTCGACAATTTGTTGCCTTCCAAATTCAAGAATTCATTGGCAGGTACATTATCCGGAAGGATATAGCTGCCTTCAGCCTTTAACATGGCTGGGAAAATGATACAGTGGAATACAATATTATCCTTTCCAATAAAGTGTACCAACTTGGTGTCTTGGTCTTTCCAATACGGTTCCCAATCCTTGCCTTCACGCTCCGCCCATTCCTTGGTAGCAGAAATGTACCCAATAGGCGCATCAAACCAAACATATAGTACTTTGCCTACGGCATCTGGTAGTGGTACTGGGATTCCCCAATCCAAATCTCTCGTTACCGCACGCGGACGTAATCCGTCATCGATCCAAGATTTTACCTGTCCATAAACATTAGGTTTCCAGTCTTTTTTGTGCCCTTCCAAAATCCATTCCTTAAGGAAGGCTTCGTGCTTGTCCAATGGTAAAAACCAATGTTTGGTTTGCTTCAAGGTTGGCACATTTCCTGTAATGGCCGATTTAGGGTTGATAAGATCCGTAGCGTTTAAACTAGTTCCACACTTTTCACATTGATCACCATAAGCTTCTTCATTGCCACATTTTGGACAAGTTCCCGTTACAAAACGGTCGGCCAAAAACTGATTGGCCTGCTCGTCATACAACTGCTCGGTGACTTCTTCAATAAATTCTCCTTTGTTGTATAACTCTTTAAAGAATTCTGAAGCCGTTTCATGATGTACTTGTGCCGAAGTACGACTGTAGTTGTCAAACGAAATACCAAAGTCCTCAAACGATTGTTTGATGATGGCATGGTATTTATCTACCACGTCCTGAGGAGTCACCCCTTCTTTTTTAGCCTTGATGGTGATAGGTACCCCATGTTCGTCACTTCCGCATACAAAGGCAACATCCTTGCCGTTAAGTCTTAAAAATCTAGCGTAAATATCGGCAGGCACGTATACACCAGCCAAGTGGCCAATATGGATAGGGCCATTGGTGTAAGGTAATGCTGCGGTAATGGTATAGCGTTTAGGATCTGTCATGGATTTGTATGTTTAATACTTGCTGCAAGGGCAACAAGGCTCTAATGTTTTAGTGTTTCAAATAGGTGGCAAAAATACGGATTTTGATAGCTAATTGGAAAAAAACTGTACATTTATCCTATGTCAAAATGCATCCAATTAATTTACTTATGTTGTGCCGTATGGTTATTTGCAATGAGCTCAGTTAATGCACAGCATTCCAATTCACAAACTTCAAACAAATTGATACAACCAGAATATTTAAAAGCAGGGGATACCGTGGCCATAGTGGCGCCTTCGGGAATATTGAAAAAAAGGGAAGAGGAGGTGCAGGACGCCATTGCCTTGTTGGAAAGTTGGGGACTGCATGCCAAAGTAGGTGATCATGTATTCAGTCAGGATAACCATTTTGCGGGAACCGATGCCCAGCGTGCCGCCGATTTCCAAAAGGCTCTAGACGATCCTACTATCAGTGCTATTTGGTGTGCACAAGGAGGATATGGGAGTGTGCGTATCGTGGATAAATTGGATTATACCAAATTTAAGCAGCACCCCAAATGGTTGATTGGCTATAGTGATATCACGGGTTTGCATAACCAATTCCATAATCTGGGATATGAGTCCATTCATGCTATGATGTGTATTAGTTTGAAAAAGGATGTAAGCGAGATTCAGGAAACCATTGCAAGTTTTAAAAAGGCGATATTTGGGGAGCCTCTGTCCTATACGTTAAAACGTTCTTCATACAATAGGACTGGTAAAGCTGTTGGCCCGTTGGTAGGAGGCAACCTCACCTTATTGCATACCATGTTGGGTTCAGAGACGAGTATTGACACTTCGGGAGATATCCTCTTTATTGAAGAAATAGGTGAGTATAAATACCATATCGACCGTATGCTGCAAAGTTTAAAGCGTGCCGGCTATTTTGATAACTGTAAAGGTGTTTTGGTGGGCGATATGAGCAACCTTAGAAAGAACACCACGCTTTGGGGCACTTCCATTGAGCAATTGATTTTGGATGCCCTATCCGATTATGATTTTCCGATAGCCTTTCATATGCCTGCAGGCCATGAAAAGGATAACCGTGCCATGATATTGGGTAGAACTATTGAAATGACCGTCACCAAAGAGGGGACTACGGTGGTGTTTCAGCCTTAGATAAGGCCTTTTTATTCCTGCTCCCTTTTATCAAGCACATACAAAAGGAAATCCGGATCTGTTGGGTCTTGTGTTGTTGCTTTTTTGAAGTGGAGTTTGTCTAAGAGTTTGATGGAAGCTTGGTTGTTTTTATGGGAGCTGGCCTCAATGGTTTGAAGGGGCAATGTTTGGAAGGCATAGGCAATCACGACATTTGCAGCTTCTGTCATAATCCCCTTGCTTTGATGATTTTTTAAAAGTTCATAACCTATCTCGGAGGTGTTGTGTTGGTCTGAAAACGCAAAAAGGCAAATGCTGCCCACAAATGTGCCGCTTTCGGTTAAGGTGATGCCCCAATAAAGGGCTTCCCCTTTTTGGATGTTTTCGGTAATGTTGGCAATAAAGTGTTTGGCGTCTTCAAGGGTTTTGGCGGGTTGTCTGTCCAAATACTTATTGATCTCATTATCGGAGCGCAAAGCAAACACGGCATTCACATCGCTTGGTAACACTTGCCGAAGGGTCAACCTTTCGGTAGTAAGTACTGGGAAGGGTGTAAATGCTTTTGTTGTCATTTAGGTGTTTTTTATAATTAGTTATCCATGAGGCATTTTATAATTAAAGATGGTTAAAGAGAGGTAATTTTGTTTTTTGCATTTAATAATTAGTAAGATGGTTTTAAAAATTAGAACAACTATCTGTTTTTATCATTTAAATGTTTTCTCTTGAGAATTTCCAATTCTCTTAATGAACTGTCAATGTCACTTTCAATCTTGGTTTCATTTCTATAATCTAGAGGGAATTGCATGTAGGTGGGTAATTGATAAGTTATCATATTGAGGGATGTTTTTTGGTTAAGGTTGAATTTTTTAAAATCTGTTATTTCATTTAAATAACCAATCTTGCCGTTAAAGTCAAAGGTTATCACATAGCCATATGGAGGGAATGCAATTTCAGAACATAAAGTTGTCGTTCCAGTTTTTAGATTTCCATGGGTGGTAAATGGCATATATCTGAATCTTTCTGCACGAGTTAAGTACATGAAAACTCGAAATTTATCCGGGAGCTCTTTTGTTTCCTGTTCATTTAAAAACGCAGCTAATTCAGGGTAAGATTCTAAAAACCATTCAGGATTTATAGCAAGAAACATTGAAATGATATGTTTGATCACTTTTAAAGGTTCAATTTCATTAATGGTATAGCCATGTAAACCATATTCCTCTTTTTGATTCAATAGTTGCATGCCTCCAATAGCCCAATTTTTATAAGCTGGAACATACGAAGAGCCCAAAAAGCTATTGCATTTAACACAAAATGAATTGTAGCCAATTCCGCCTTGTTTTGTTTTGCCTTTTGGAGGGTTTTTTAACGCGTTTTCAGCTTTAATGTATTCCTCAAAATCTATTGTTACAAACTTTGTGTTTTTATTAAAAGCAACTTTTGGAGGCACATGTTCGTATGAAAGTGAAGTGTTTTTGCCGCATAGGCGACAAATCCCAGAAGTCATTTTATGGCTTGCCATCGGCGTGATTTTTCTAGTCTTGCTTATAATATACATGTAACCGCAAAAAAAGGTCCACATCACATTCAAGCATCAGTTGGTTATCTGTAAATATAATAGATTAATCTTACAAGTTAAGGTTGGATTTATGTTTTTGGTGAAGACTTATAAAACAGTTGTTGACATCCTTACAACCCTGTATCCCTTTCCAGTCCAACAAGTAAATTCCCCCTTTGAAGGGGGCTAGGGGGATGTACAATTACATTGCAAAAACATCACTTTTCTACTAAGGTACCATGCCCCAACAATTACCATAGCTAGGGCTTGCCTAAGCCTTTGTTCGTGCAAAGGGGTACCTCGCCCAAACACCCTAAAGCCTCACCTGAACAAACCCTGAACAATCCTCGAACAAAACCCCCTAAAAATAGGGTTGATGTGTCATAAGGGGTCACGAGGTGTCTTGACGTGTCAAAACAGGCAGGAAGTTATAATGAGAGGTCACGCGCTTCTCGATACAATTGCTCTTCGTTAGCACTCAGAACAATTACTCGAAGGGACGATGGTGTTGTTTGTTTAGAGTTCGTGATTAATGTCTGTTCGAGTGGAATTCTTGCAAAGCATTTTGTATCGTGAATAGCCTTGTGGTGCAATCATATTTCATTTCAATCCAAAAAAAACATCCCAAAAGCTAGTGCTGCCTTTGGGATGTTTCGGAATATAGATATTGGGGCTTTTCTTATTCTGAAATGGTTTCAGAGGATTCGTTTATTAAGGTATCGTCTAACCACTTAAAGAACTCATGTTGCCAAACCAGGGCGTTTTGTGGGTTCAATACCCAGTGGTTTTCTTCTGGTAAGTATAATAGTTTACTCTTCAATCCTAACATTTTGGCAGCTTGGAAAGCGCTTAAACCTTGCTCGATTGGCACACGGTAATCTTTTCCTCCTTGAATGATAAAGATAGGTGCATTCCATTTTGATACATGGTTGATAGGGTTGAATTCGTTATAGGCTTTTTGGGCCACTTTGTTGTCCAAGTCCCAGTAGTTTCCACCAAAGTCGTGGTTCACAAAAAACAACTCTTCGGTAGTACCAAACATGGTTCTGGTATCGAATACACCATCGTGGGCAATAAAGGTTTTAAAACGGTTGTTGTGGATTCCTGCCAAGTAGAACACAGAATACCCACCGTAGCTGGCACCAATGGCACCCAAACGGTCGTTGTCTACATAAGGCTCTTCGGCAATGGCATCGATGGCCGATAGGTAATCTCTCATTACCTGACCTCCCCAATCCTTGCTAATGGCTTCGTTCCATTCTACACCGTGACCTGGCATTCCTCTTCTGTTAGGAGCTACCACAATATAGCCTTGAGAGGCCATTAATTGGAAATTCCAACGGTAAGAATAGAACTGCGATAGTGGCGATTGTGGGCCACCTTGTGCATATAATAGGGTTGGGTATTTTTTAGAGGCGTCAAAATTTGGAGGCAAAATTACCCATACCAACATTTGTTTGTTGTCTGTGGTGGTTACATAGCGCTTTTCAACTTTTGGCAAATCGATGCTGCTGTAAAGCTCGTCGTTTACATTGGTAAGTTGTTTGAAGGTTTGCTTTTTTAGGTTGTAGGCAAACACTTCGGTAGCGTGGTTCATGTCGCCACGGGTAACGATAAGGGTGTTGTCCAATTGAGCAACGATACCTCTAACGTCAAACTGCCCTTCGGAAATTTGGGTTACCACAGGGGCAATTCTTTTCTTTCCAGGATAGTTTACCTCAAATAATTGAATGGTACCAGCTACAGGCGCTGTAAAGAATACTTTTTTACCGTCGTTGCTCCATTTAAAGCTGTTTACGGTACCGTCCCATTGTTGGGTTAGGTTTTGTTTTACACCGTTTTCAAGAACAATAATGTCGTTTTTGTCACTTTCGTAACCGTCGGTTTTCATTTGCAACCAAGACAAAGCACCTTTTGGGCTAAAGGTAGGATTGGTATCATACCCCATGTTCCCTTCGGTAATGTTGGTCGTGGTTTTAGTATCTAGGTCGTACTTGTAAATATCGGTGTTGGTGCTGGTAGCATAGGCTTTACCTTTCAGCTTCTTGCTTACGTAGTAAATGCTCTTGCTGTCTGGAGACCACACGTAATCCTCGTCGCCACCAAATGGCATTTGTGGAGCGTAGTAAGGCTCGTTTGGCATGATGTCAATTGCTGTATCATCTTCAGCATTGATATCTTTATAGAATACATGATTGAAACTTCCATCTTGCCAAGTGTCCCAATGGCGGTTGTCCAAATCGGTAAACACATAGGCATCTGCCTTGTCCAAGTTTTTATAAATGTCGGTAGCTTTGATATCTTCAATGTGCACCGCTTTGTGGAAAACTTTATAAGCTCCGTTTGGGGCAATGTTTTTATCGGCTACGGTAATGGCTTCCTTTTCAATGGCTATCGCAGCGCCTCCTTCCAAAGGAATTTGAAAGTAAGCGGTGTCAAAGCCATTCTCGGCAATATTTGGGGTTTTTACACTGTAGATAATGTGGGAATTATCATTAGATAATCCTAAAACGCTAATGCGCTTTACAGTCCACAACATTTCAGGATCCATCACTTGTTGAGCTTGGATGGTGTTGGCAGTAATCACTAAACTTAAGATTAAGATTAATTTCTTCATGTAGTTAATTTTTAAACAGCGCCAAATATATCAATTACTTCACGGTTACGGTATTAAAGTTTTTATAAAGTATCCCCATTTTTTTGAACAGGAAGTGTTAAATTCCCCTAAGCTTCTAAATTTTTCAATGGCGCAGCACAATACTTTAGGAAATAGGGGAGAGCAATTGGCAGTGGATTTTCTGCTGAACAAGGGCTATGCCATCTTGGAGCGCAACTACAGATTCGATAAGGCCGAAGTGGACATTATTGCCCGAAAGGACGCTGTTTTGGCTATTGTTGAAGTGAAAACCCGCTCCACAGTCGATTTTGGAAACCCTGAGGAGTTTGTAAAGCCAAAGCAGATTCAACGGTTGGTAAAGGCTGTAGACGCCTATGTCACAGTTAATGCGTTGGACGTAGAAGTCCGTTTTGACATTGTGGCCATTGTTAAAAAGGGCAAGGACTTTTCCATCGAACATTTGGAAGATGCCTTTTATTATTTCTAGGAAGGTCGTTCATCGAAACTTGTAGGAAAAATTCTTTTCATTAGAATTAATTTGCGTCATACATCGATTAAATTGTGATTTTGGTCAGGCGTTCCGTAATTTCATCATGATTTAACCCCAAATCTATTTTATCGATGAAAAAAATTACATATACGTTTTCCGCGCTGCTATTACTGTTAAGTATGAGCTGCCAAGTGGAAAGTGTTAATGCCGATGATTTTGAAAGTGCCAGTAAAAAGCCTCAAACTTCAAGTGCTCCGGAGGCCGTTGTAAATCCCGAAGAAGTTTCCTTGGGTGATTTAGATACCGATAATCCTTGCGTAAGTGTTAATTTGATTGCAGGACAGCATCATGTTGCCGGAGACGTTTCGGTTTACAATGACGGGGAGCATTTAATTGTTATTTTCAGCTCTAATGGCGAGTGGACGCTTGGAACCACACACTTGAGCCTAGGAAATTGCGAGGATGATTGGGTGCCTTTAAACGGTGCCGGAAATCCACAGATAGGGCAGTTTCCTTTTACAGAGCCTATTTCGGCAACCGAGTATGAAGTGGTGTACGCCATTAGCTTGGAGAGCTTAGGTGACAATTATTGTTTTGCTGCGCATGCCGAGGTTGAAGGGCCTACGGGAGGTGAAACGGCTTGGGCAGAAGGTGCCCAGTTTGATGGCAATAGTTGGGCCATGTTTGTAGAGGCTTCTCTATTGGATTGTCCAGATACTGCTACAGAAGATCCTACCGATGGTGGTGAGGATGATGGAGAAGAAGAGGCTCCATTACCAACCTAGGAAATGGTACTAGTCGAATACTAAAAAACCTGCATCTGCAGGTTTTTTTTATTTATAGAAATTCATTTCGTCAACATACTTCCAAACAGGTTCCGGAAGCATGGGCCTAATGTTTTTACCTTCTTTAATGGCATTCCTAATAAAGGTGGACGACAGTTCCATGATAGGTGCTTCTACGTGATGGATTTTTGGGTGGCCATCAAACTGTGTGTGCATTTTCCCTTCGGACAGTCGCGGGTACACATAAAGGTTGTATTGTTCCAAGATGGTCTCGTAGTTTTTCCATTTGTGGAAACTCTTCAGGTTGTCTTCACCCATAATCAAGGAAAAATTGTGCTTGGGATATTTTTCCTGTAGATAGGTTAGTGTATTAATGGTGTAGTTGGGCTGAGGCAGTCCAAACTCAATATCGCTGGGTTCCAGTTTTTGGTACTCCTCTGTAGCTTGGTACACCATTTCCAACCTGTGGTGATTGTCCAACAAGGTGCTTTTCTTCTTAAATGGGTTATGTGGGGTTACCACAAACCATATTTTGTCCAAATTGCTGTTCTCTGCAAGATGGTTGGCAATTATAAGGTGCCCTATATGGATAGGATTGAAGGTTCCAAAATAGAGTCCGATATTCATGGCTTACTCCTTTATAAAATTGGACACCAAGTTGTAGGCTTCTTCCAAGGCAACGTCAAGGTCTTTGTTTACCACAATTTTATCAAAAAGCGGTGCAGTGGCCAATTCGGCAGAAGCTTTGGAAACTCGCATGTTGATTTTGTCCTCACTTTCGGTTTTACGTTTTTTAAGGCGAATTTTCAACTCGTCGATGCTTGGAGGCTTTACAAAAATAGCCAAGGTCTGTTCTGGGAATTTTCGTTTGATGCGCAAACCACCGGATACGTCGATATCAAAAATAACGTGCTTGCCTTTGGCCCAAATACGTTCTACTTCGCTCTTTAAAGTGCCATAGAAATTATCTCTGTAGACTTCTTCCCATTCCAGGAATTCGTCGTTTTTAATTTTTTGTTTGAAATCCTCGAAGGATAAAAAGTAATAGTCTTTGCCGTCTACTTCTTCACCTCTTGGAGCACGGGAAGTGGCCGAAATGGAAAACTCCAGACCTAATTCTTCTTGTTTTAGTAAATGTTTGACAATGGTGGTTTTACCTGAGCCGGAAGGCGCAGAAAATACAATTAATTTACCTTTGTTCATTACGGTATTATAATACGTTTAATAGTTGTTCTTTAATCTTTTCAAGTTCATCCTTCATTTGAACTACCAGTTTTTGCATCGGGGCATAGTTGGATTTGGAACCTATGGTATTGATTTCACGGCCCATTTCCTGACTGATGAACCCAAGTTTTTTACCGTTGGAATCGGCGGACTTTAGGGCTTTCAAAAAGTAGTCCAAATGGTTTTGCAAGCGTACTTTTTCTTCGGTAATGTCAAACTTTTCAATATAATAAACCAATTCCTGCTCAAAGCGGTTTTCGTCTACTTTTTCTTTAATGTCGGCAATGCCTTTTTCCAATCTGGCACGCACCCCTTCAATACGCTCTGGATCCATTTCAATCACGGCTTCCAATAGTCTGTGGATGTTTTCAACACGGTCTTCAAACTCTGTTTCCAAAGCCTTCCCCTCATCCAAGCGGTATTTCTGGATTTTCTCAATGCTCTCGTTGATGGTGGCAGCAATGCTTGCCCACTCATCTTCATCAATCTCGTCGCGCTCTGTAGTCACCGAGTCTGGTAAGCGGATGGCCATTTTAAGTAGTTCGGTTTCATCACCATCAACTACATCCTTAAGTTGCTTGATGTATTCTTTAACGACAGTTTTATTGATTTGTGACGAGGTTTCTTCCCCAGTGATTTCCATATATAATGAAAAATCGATCTTGCCACGCTCCAGTTGGGAAGCAATGAGCTTCCTAATATCCAGCTCCTTTTCCCTGTACACAGAAGGCATGCGGGTGTTGAGATCTAAATTTTTACTATTTAGAGATTTTATTTCAATGGAAATCTTTTTGCTAGGAAGCTGTAGAACAGATTTTCCATAGCCTGTCATTGACTGTATCATGAACTTAGTTTATAAAGTTGTGCAAAGGTAAACAAAAAGCTAAAGTTAAGGATATTATAAAATAGCGCTATTTGTTATGCTTGCATAGTAAAATTAACATAAATTTGTTTGAAACAAAAAAACAGCTATGTACAAGAAAGTTTTTGAGATAAGATGGAGCGATGTAGATGCCAATAGGCATTTGGCCAATTCGGCGTATGTGAATTTTATGAGCCATACCCGGGTGTCTTTTTTTGACGATCATGATTTTTCATTGGCCGATCTTGTGAAATTTGATATTAGTCCCGTTATTTTTTATGAACATATCTACTATTTTAAGGAGGCTTTTATGGGAACCCCTATTACCGTGTCCTTAGAAATAAAAGGATTTAGTGACGACGGAATGTTCTTTAAGTTTGAACATGACCTTTACGATCATAAAGGGAATCACTTGGCCAATTGTGAATTGATGGGGGCCTGGATCAATTTGAAAACTAGAAAGCTTACCGGTTTGCCAGAAAATCTACTAGAGGAAATTATGTCACTTCCCAAAGCCGAGGATTTTAAAATATTGACCAAAGAAGATACCCGTAAACACGGGAAAATGCCAAAAAACCTTAGTTAGTTCTTAGGTTTTTTGGTTACCAAAAATACCCCTGTCATGATTAAGGCTGCAGCACTTAGTTTGATAACATTCAAGGTGTCGCTGCCCATGGCAACGGCAAAGATACCTGCTACAACGGGCTGCATGTACAAAAACGTACCTACTGTGGAAGCTCTTAATTTGGTTAGCGCAAACAGGTTGAGCAAATAGGTGCCAAAAGTGGCGCCAATTACCACAAAGCCTACGGCAAAATAGGTGTAAGGGTTAAAAGTACTAAGGTTGACACTTTGTAATTCACTAAACCCAAAAGGCACCACCCAAATAAGTCCAAACGTAAACAACCATTTTATAAAAGTGAGCGGGTGGTATTTGTCCACAACCTTTTTAATGATGATTAGGTAAATGCTATAAGATACGGCATTGATAAACACCAAAAAATTCCCGAGTAAGATATGGTCACCAACTTGGGTGGACCTACCATAAACAGAAAGTACAATGGCCCCCGTAAAACCCAAGAGCACGCCCAATATTTTTAGATTGGTAATTTTCTCTTTCAACAACACCGCAGAAAGTACCAATACAACAATGGGGGTTACCGTCATGATAACCGAGGCGTGAATAGGAGTGGTAAATTGCAATCCTTTAAAAAAGGTGAGCATATTCAGGCCAATTCCAAAAATGGAGGCCAAGAAAAATGTTCTAAAATCTTTGGGAGCTATTTTTTCTTTTGGGGCAAAAAAGCCAATAATCCAAAAGAGGGTGGTTGCGCCTAATACCCTTAGAAGAATAAATGCAAAAGGCTGAACGTGCCCATCGTCAATAACATCGTTGGCAAATGTAAAGTTTACTCCATAAAGCACCTGTACCACGCATGCGGCAATGAGTGCCCATATCCTACCGTTCATATGTAATTGGCTGAGAAAGTTTAGTTGGTGTGGATAGCTTGTTTGGCAGCTTCCACCACTTTTTTGCTATTGCCGATAAAGATGGCGTCGTTGTAAATAATTACAGGACGGCTCAAAAAAGTATAATGCTCCAAAATGTAGTGTTTGAAATCTTTTTCAGTTAGGTTTTGGTCCTTGAGCCCCATTTCCTTGTACAATTTGGCACGCTTGCTGAACAAGGCCTCAAAACTACCGGCTAAAGCCCCCATTTCGTCTAATTGCGCCACCGTAATGGGTTCGGTCTTGATGTCCTGGAATATAAAATCGGAAGGAGGATCCAACTCTTTAATGATTCTTAAGCAGGTGCTACAGGTTTTTAGGTAGTAAATTTTTTTCATGGCCAAGCATTATAAAACCGAAAAGGAATCTTTTCATTTGGAGTGCAAAGTAAAATCATTTCAAAAGAAATTTACTTACTTTTAGTGAAAATTTAAGACATGGATTGGATTTTTGATGTCACTTACAAAAACAGAATTTTATTAAAAGGAATCTTGGAACAGTTGAGTTTGAAAGAACTTAATACCATCCCTTCAGGATTTAAGAACAATGTTATTTGGAACATAGCCCACACCATTGCTACCCAACAAATTTTGGTGTACCGCTTGTCTGGTTTGCCAACCTTGGTTTCGGATGAATTTATAGAGCAGTTTAAAAAAGGCACAAAACCGGAGCGAGAAGTGACACAAGAGGAAGTAGATAACATTAAGGATTTGTTATTTGCTACATTGGAACAAACAAAAAACGACTACGCCAACCAGATTTTTAATTCTTATAACGAATATACTACCAGTACAAACAGTACTTTAACCTGTGTGGAAGACGCCGTTGGGTTTAATTGTTTTCACGAAGGCATACATTTAGGCTACATTTTAGCCCTTAAAAAATCAATTTAATTTATGGATTACTACGGTATTGCCACTATTTTAATAGTGCTTGCAGCCATTTTTGGCTATATCAATGTTAGGTTTTTAAAATTGCCAATTACTATTGGCCTTATGGTGATTACCATTGTCTTTACTTTGGTTGTTTTGGGTGTGTCACATTTTGATGATACTTTGTTAGCACATGAAAAGGAGTTCATTTCGCAAATTGATTTTAAAACGGTGCTACTGGATGTTATGCTAAGTTTTCTGTTGTTTGCTGGCGCTTTGCATACTAATTTTTCCCAACTAAAAGTGCAAAGAGGACCTGTCTTGCTATTTGCAACATTGGGGGTTTTGGTGTCTACATTTTTGGTGGGAACCTTAATGTACTATCTATTGTTATTGATTGGTTTGGAAGTGGCTTATATCTACTGTTTGTTGTTTGGAGCCTTGATATCGCCGACGGATCCCATTGCCGTTTTAGGGATTTTGAAAAAGGCCAATGCGCCTAAAATATTGGAAACAAAAATTGTGGGAGAATCCTTGTTTAACGACGGTGTTGGAGTGGTAGTGTTCCTGACGATTTTTTCGGTGGCAGCTTTTCCAAATTCTGAGCTGGTAGCAACGGATATCTTGAAACTATTTGCACAAGAAGTGCTTGGTGGAATTGCTTTAGGCTTGTTGTTGGGATGGGTGACCTATCGTTTGATGAAATCCATAGACAACTACGAAATTGAAGTCATCATCACCATTGCGGCCGTGATGGGAGGGACTTTATTGTCTCACAAACTTCATGTGTCGGCACCATTGGCCATTGTAGTGGCAGGTTTGATTGTTGGAAATGATACCGTAAGGAATTCAGCTATGTCTGACGTTGTGGAACTTTACGTAGACAAGTTTTGGGAGCTTATAGATGTCCTATTGAATACTATCCTTTTTGTGATGATAGGTATGGAAATGTTGGTTTTGAGTTTTGAAACCAGTTATGTTTTAGCCGGATTGATTGCTGTGCCAATTGTCTTGGTGTGCCGCTACATCTCGCTTTGGGTGCCTGTTAAAGTCTACGCCCAAAGGTTGGGCTTTGTACCTTTTACTAATTTAATCATGACTTGGGGTGGTTTGCGAGGCGGTATTTCCATTGCTTTGGCACTTAGCTTAAAACCAGAAATGCACCGGGATTTATTTTTGGTAATTACCTATATTATTGTGGTGTTTTCCATTATCGGGCAAGGCCTGACGGTAGAACCCATCATCAAAAGATTTAGTCAAAAAATCAGTTGATACTTAGGAAGGCATTTGCTTCACTATAAGGAATTAAAAACTCAGTAATGCCTTGCGCATAGGAGGCAATCTCATAAGTATTGTAAAGGATAATAACACCATCTTCATTGAATCCAATGGATTCTGGTAGTTGGAAATCCTTTCCAAAGAAAAGATCCTCCATAGATTTATCCTTTGCTTTTTTGGCTTGCTCTTTTTTTAGGTTGGTTTCTACAAGTTTGCTAAACCCTGCCATATCTGAAATGAGATTTTGAGTACTATACTGTTGTCCAGTATTGGGGTTGAAATTTAAAAAATCGATACGGTCGTTACCATGAGCTCCCCCAGTATATAAATAGGTGTTTATGGAAATACATAAAATCTCTGGTGATTGGTATTGTACTTCCCCTTCAACCAAAGCTTCCCATCTCGCTTCGGTATCCTTAAACTCATCTTTAAAACCAGTATATTCCGTATTGAATTTTTCTATGGCATCTTTGAGATCGCTAGGAGGGATACTATCATTAAAAGATAGTTGATTAGCGATATACGAATCGATGGTGGTGTTGATGTTTTTGGCTGCTTCGGAAGAACCTTTTGCCTTTGGATACAATACCTCGATTTTTGCTCCGGAAGGAAGTGAAAGAAATGAATCTTCAAATTTTAAAGACGCATCTTCGGCACAGTTGAAAAGATATAGACTTAGGGCAAACAGGGACAGATATTTTTTCATAGGAAGGTTCAGTTTTGGAAGTTAAAGGTATAACATCCATTTGAATACAGCGAATTAAAGCCTAAATTTGTTTAAAACCATTTTATATGAAATTTAATACCAAAACCATACACGGTGGGCAGGAACACGACAAGGCTTATGGAGCTGTGATGCCCCCAATTTATCAAACATCCACTTACGCGCAATCCACTCCAGGCGGTCATAAAGGCTATGAATATTCGAGAAGCCAAAACCCAACACGTCATGCTTTGGAAGAGGCTTTGGCAAGTATTGAAAATGGGAGCTATGGATTGGCGTTTGGTTCGGGGTTGGCTGCGATTGATGCCGTAATCAAATTATTGAATCCCGGAGATGAGGTGATTTCAACCAATGATTTGTACGGAGGCAGTTACCGCTTGTTTACAAAGATTTTTGAGCGTTTTGGAATTGTATTTCATTTTGTGGGAATGGAAAATGCAAAGAATATTGAGAGCTATATTAATACCAATACCAAGCTTATTTGGGTTGAAACACCAACCAACCCAATGATGAATATTATTGATATTAAGTCTGTCGCTGAAATGGCCCAAAAGCATCAAATTTTATTGGCGGTGGACAATACGTTCGCTACGCCTTACTTGCAACAGCCTTTAGATATAGGAGCTGATATTGTAATGCATTCAGCAACTAAATATTTGGGAGGTCATAGTGATGTTGTGATGGGAGCCTTGATTGTAAAGGACAAAGACTTGGCAGAGAAACTTTATTTTATTCAGAATGCCAGTGGGGCTGTATGTGGCCCTCAGGATAGCTTTTTGGTGTTGAGAGGAATTAAAACCTTGCATATACGGATGCAACGCCATTGTGAGAATGGACGTGCCGTAGCCGAATACTTGAAATCACACCCTAAAATTGAAAATGTTTATTGGCCTGGGTTTGAATCGCATCCAAATCATGACATTGCTAAGTCACAGATGAAGGATTTTGGGGGAATGGTATCCTTTACCACAAAGGGGAATAATTATAAGGAAGCGATTAAGATTGTTGAAAATTTAAAGATATTCACCTTGGCCGAATCCTTGGGAGGCGTGGAATCTTTGGCTGGTCATCCTGCAAGTATGACACACGCCAGTATTCCAAAGGAAAAAAGAGAGCAAATAGGTATTGTAGATTCCTTGATTCGATTAAGCGTGGGGATTGAAGATATTGAGGACTTAATTGCTGATTTGGAACGGGCAATTGGTTAAATAGAAAATAGAAAAATAAAAAAGCAGGCTTTCGGCCTGCTTTTTTATTAGTTGTATATCGTTTAATCTAGGTAATAAATGTATCCAAAATTCAACCAGATCAACCAGTCGTTATATTTGTTGTAGCTCAATTTATGGTTAAAGCCATCAATCCAATCACTGAAATAGTATTGCCAACGTAGGTCTAGCATCAAATCGGATAGGATTCCTAGTTTGTATCGCACTCCCACACTAGTAACAACCGACCATGTGTTGATATGATCTGTATTGATTGGGTATTCTCTCGCTAAAGGCGAAGCTCCAGGAGGTAGTGGTGGTAAATAAACAGGATTTTCAAACCAGTATGAATAGATGTTGCTAGGATCATTAATATTGCCATTGCCATGTGTGGTACTAGCTTGGGGCGATGCCGAAGTATAGTGGGCCCCCAAACTTACGAAAGGCGCAAATCTGTAACTAAATGCTTGAAACGAACGGATACTTCTAGGAAAATATTCCAGCTGCATTCCCACATCAAAGTTTTCAGCAACACCATGATGATCTCTTAAACGTTGTGCATTTTCACTAGTTTTGCTGGGTCTTACCCATTGGCCATGGTGATCCAAAATGGTTTTGTTCCATGAAATTTCCGATCTTAGCTTGAAATGATCATTGAAATAAGTATCTGTGGAATAACAGTTACAATCGGCTCTATATGCAAAATTAATATAGTGGATAAGCCCTATACCAATCCCGGAGTTACCGTAGTTGGTCTCCTCATCATTTCGGCTTCCAAAATCTGAACGGAATTGTACCGGACCTATAATTGCCCCGATTTCGTGTGAAAAACCCAATTGAGAGAATCCATTATATGCGGTTGAAAAGAGAAATATAATGGATAATAGTTTGAAATTAAGCTTCATATGGTTTGGTTTGTCCTAGGGCAAATGTTGTTAACAAATATAGAAAAAGTGGATTAACAAACAAATAAAAGCATTTTAACAAGTAATTAAGTACAATTTTGAGGTTTAATTATGAGATTAACATTGAGTTAAATTTATTTTGAGAATATCAAAAAAATAAGTTTAATTTTTTAAAGATTCCCTATCTTTGCGCCTCGAAAAGAACCTTTGATTTTTAATATTTAATATAATGAGAGAAAAAATAGATGCTTTTTTAGACCTGGTAAAAGAAAGAAACGGGCATGAACCTGAGTTTTTACAGGCGGTTGAGGAAGTTGCAGAGACTGTAATTCCTTACATTGCAGAGCAAGATATTTATCACGGGAAGAACATCCTGTTAAGAATGGTTGAGCCAGAACGTGTCATTACTTTTAGAGTTTGTTGGGTTGACGATGAAGGCGAAATCCAAGTGAACAGAGGGTATAGAATTCAGATGAATTCGGCCATCGGACCATATAAAGGAGGTTTGCGTTTCCACCCTTCGGTAAACATGAGCATCTTGAAGTTCTTGGCCTTTGAGCAAGTCTTCAAAAACAGTTTAACCACATTGCCTATGGGTGGTGGTAAAGGAGGAAGTGATTTTGATCCTAAAGGAAAAAGTGATAATGAAATCATGAGATTCTGTCATTCCTTTATGAGTGAGATGTTCCGTCATATTGGTCCTCAAACTGATGTTCCTGCTGGGGATATTGGTGTAGGAGCTAGAGAAATTGGTTTCCTATTCGGAATGTATAAAAAGCTAAGAAATGAATTTACCGGAGTATTGACTGGTAAAGGATTGTCATGGGGTGGATCTTTGATTCGTCCAGAAGCAACAGGTTACGGTAACGTATATTTTGCACAAAGTATGTTGCAAACCAAAGGCGACAGTTTTGAGGGAAAAACAGTCGTGGTTTCTGGATCTGGAAACGTGGCGCAATATGCTGCTGAAAAGGCAACTCAGTTAGGAGGTAAAGTGGTAACATTATCCGATTCTTCTGGATATATTTTGGATGAAGAAGGTATCGATGCCGATAAATTGGCTTACGTAATGGAGTTGAAAAATGTAAAAAGAGGGCGTATTAGTGAATATGTAAAAGCATATCCAAATGCTAAATTCTTTGGGGGCAAAACTCCTTGGGAAGTGACCTGTGATATTGCTTTACCATGTGCGACTCAAAATGAGCTTAACGGAGACGATGCTAAAATCCTATTGGAAAATGGTTGTATCTGTGTGAGTGAAGGTGCTAATATGCCATCTACCAAAGAAGCGATTACTGAATTCCACAAAGCTAAAATCCTATTCGCTCCTGGTAAAGCTTCTAATGCTGGGGGTGTAGCGACT
Source organism: Mangrovimonas sp. DI 80 (assembly GCF_001975575.1). Classification (NCBI taxonomy): domain Bacteria; kingdom Pseudomonadati; phylum Bacteroidota; class Flavobacteriia; order Flavobacteriales; family Flavobacteriaceae; genus Mangrovimonas; species Mangrovimonas sp. DI 80. Next base: position 1,123,300 of record NZ_MSDT01000002.1, read on the forward strand.
TCAGGTTTGGAAATGACTCAAAACTCTTTACGTTATAACTGGACAAGAGATGAGGTTGACAACAAACTAAAAGAAATCATGGCCAATATCCACGAAGCATGTATTGAATATGGAAAAGATGAAAATGGCTATATTGATTATGTAAAAGGTGCAAACATTGCTGGGTTTGTTAAGGTAGCAGATGCTATGTTGGCTCAAGGAGTGGTGTAACACATACTATCATCAGATAAATTTTAAAAAGCTTCCATTGAAAATGGGGGCTTTTTATTTTTCTAATAGGGATAGTGCTTGTACAAGATTACGTTCCACAATTTCAAAAATCACAACATTTGGCTGTTCTTTTTCAATTAAATCTTTGTCTAAAGTATAACCTCTTGTATAAATGGTTTCTCCAAAACTTTCATTGAAAAAGGGAATCAATCCTACGGCAAAAGAATCGCGATGCATTAATAGTTTATAAGGTACGTCAGGGTTTAAATAGTGTTGGAATGAAAATGATAATGAATCTGCTACCACCGAAGAATTTTGTTTTGTGAAAAATTGGGAGGTTTCGTTGGTGTGGATATTGATCATTTTTGTAATGTCTTCCTCATTTAAGGGATACGTTTTAGAAGAAAAATTTGATAATTGAGTTTTAGGGATTGGGAATGATTGATTAATCTTATCTGTAGCATAAGAATATCCAATATAAGCACCAAAATCATTCCAGTGTGTATTGGATTTGTAATATAGCTGTCTTTGGTTTTTATTTTGAAGAAGACTTTCGGAGGGGTCTATAATTTCAAAATCAATTTCTTTCTTCAAATATTCTTTAAGTTGCTCCAGTTTATTTGGGTTTTTATTGAGTTGAAATGGAAGGTGTTCAGGGTAAATATGACTTTTGTTTGGAGCGACAACCAAATAAAACTTTATGTTTTTTGAGTTTAAATAGGTGTTGATGTCATTTATATTAGATGAAATACTTTCCAATTCTTCTATTGAAACCTTATCATTTCCGAAGGTGTCATTTAATATGTTGTTGTGGTAATTTCCTAAGAAATACCATCCGTTATTGCCTTTTATCACACGATTGGGAATCGGGTTTTCATTTAGTATATCAGATTTAAATGAAAGATATTTATTGGTTAGCCCAGTCTTTAATCCAAAACTATCTGAATAAAATTCTTTGAAGTCTTTAAGAGAGGATTTAATCGATGGGAAATCTTTAGGATTTGTTATTATATAGCTCAAACCAGTAAACATTATTGCATTGGGAAGTATGAGCATTGCAATAAATACACAGTTAAAAATAAATGTTTTATTGGATTTTAGTTGTGCCATCAAAATCTAAAATAAATAAAGGGGTTGTAAGAGTCCGTAGCCACATAAAAACAACTGATAATGAACAAGGCTATTAGGCAAACAAATTTAACTGTATGAATGGATTCGTTTGATTTTGGAAAGATTCCAAGCCTTTTTAATCCTTTTTTGGTTGAATCAACAAGCGGTGTTGAGAAGGTAACGGCTAGTACTAATACAAATAAAACTTCTTTGGTCAGATAGAAATTTAAAAAGTCAATGTTTGTTTCGTTTTTTAAACTAAATAGATTGCCTAAATAATTTATACTGTCTTGTATGGTATCACTTCTAAAGAAAACCCAAGAAAGGCCTACAACCAATAAAGTATAGAGATGAGAAATTACATTTGGGAGCTTTTGTAGCCTGTCTTTAAAGCCTATTCGTTCAATAATCATGAAGCCTCCGTGAATCAATCCCCAAACTATAAAGGTCCAATTGGCTCCATGCCATAACCCTGTTAGCAAAAAGACAATAAACAGATTTAAATAGGTGAACATTTTCCCTTTTCTGTTACCGCCCAGTGAAATGTAGAGGTAATCCTTGAACCAACTTGAGAGGGTGATGTGCCATCTGCGCCAAAATTCCTGAATGGATTTTGAAATATAGGGGAAATTGAAGTTTTCTGGGAAATTAAAACCAAACATTTTTCCTAATCCTATAGCCATATCCGAGTATCCTGAAAAATCAAAATAGATTTGGAAACTATATGCCAAAATTCCTAACCAAGCAATAAGTGCTGACCTTTCATCGCTTGGCAAGTTAAATACACCATCGGCCAAAAATGCACAGTTGTTGGCAATAATCATTTTTTTAGCCAAACCAATAATAAAACGTTCCACTCCTGAAGCAAATAAATTTGAAGTGGTTTTTCTGTTGGTAAGTTCAGCCTGAATGTCCTTGTATCTCACAATAGGCCCCGCAATTAATTGGGGAAAAAAGCAGACATAGGTAGCGAAATTTATAAGATTTCTTTGAGCTTTTACCTGTCCTCTATAGACATCTATGGTATAGGACATTGTTTGAAAGGTGTAAAAGCTAATGCCTAAGGGTAGCGCAATATTTGAAAATGTGGAACCAAAATTAACTGGAACTTGCAGTGTGTTTAAGAGGTCGGCTAAATTTGAAAAAACAAAATTAGCATACTTGAAATATAGTAGTAATCCTAAATTAAAAACAAGGGACAGGAAAAGACCTGTTTTTCTCTGTCCATTATCAATAATTTGTCCGCTAATAAAATCTATTAGAGTAGATGCCAAAATTATGACAATAAGTTCCTTTTCACCCCATGTGTAAAAGAATAAGCTGGCGAGAAGAAGCAATAGGTTTTTTAACTTTTTTGGGACTAAGCGGTAAATAATAATTGTTAGCGGAAGAAAAAGGAATAAAAATATAGGGCTACTAAAAAGCATAGTGCTTGTTAAACAATTGAAAAGCCAAAATACAATAAATATTGCTATTTTTGGTTACTCTTTAGACTTCTAAATTTTTTTAATGAAACCTTATTTTTACGTATATATACTAGCCTGTTTGTTTTGTTTTAAAACTTCACTAGCACAGGATTTTTCCACCTTGTGGCAGGGACATTTTTCTTATTTGGATATTAAGGATTTTTCTAAAGGTGAAGACCATATATATGTGGCTTCTGATAATGCCATATTTATATATGATATTAATTTCGGGACCATAGAAGAAATTACAACGGTAAATGGTTTGTCTGGGGAGTCGATTTCAACTATTCATTATAGTGAAGCCTTTGATGAGTTATTAATTGGTTATGAAAACGGATTGGTTGAAGTACTTTCAAACAATTTTACAGAGGTAACGACGGTTATTGACATTCTTAACAAGCCAACCATTCCAGCTAATATTAAAAGGATTAATCATTTTAACGAGCATGATGGATATGTGTATATAGCAACTGATTTTGGTATTTCAGAATACGATTTAGAGAACTTAGAATTTGGAGACACTTTTTATGTGGGGATAGGTAGTTCTCACATAAAGGTTTATCAAACTACCATTAGTAATGGTTTAATTTATGCCGCCTGTGGGGATAATAATGCAATAAAAATAGGTGATTTGTCAAATCCAAACCTAATTGATTATACACAGTGGGAGACATTGGGTACTGGGAGTTTTGTTGGGATTGAACAATTTGGAAATAACTTATATGCATTCAAATCTAACAAAATCGCTTATGAAATTTTAAATGGCAATTTGAGCAGTATTTTTACATATCCACAAGTGCCTTTGGATATGAGAAGTGATGAAGACAATTTGGTGGTAACAACAAATTCTCAGGTATATCTTTATAGTGATGGCTTTGTGCAAACAGGGGTGGTAGACGCTCCTGCAGAATTGACGACCTCCTTTACTTCAGGTATTGTTGATTACCAAAATAATGTGTATGCTGGGACAAAAGGGATTTTATCAAGTGGAAAACCTGGCCATGGAGTTTTAAAAATGGCTGTTTCTGCTCCAGAAATCTATGATGAAATTCATCCTCAAGGGCCTTTGTTAAATAATATATTTTCAATTCAGACTCCAAGTAATGAAATTTGGACCGTTTTTGGAGGGTACTCATCCACCTATAACTTTAATGGAGGAAAGGCAAGAACAGGGGTAAGCCATTTTAAAAATGAACAATGGATCAATACGCCTTATGACACTATAGCCGCTGTTGTGAGTAATCCAAATTATCTTTCACATATTGCTGTTAATCCTATAAATCGTAAACAAGTTTATATATCATCTTATAGTGCTGGATTAATTGAAATAAACAATGACCAGGTAATACAGGTCTATAATCAAGATAATAGTACCATCACTCCTTTTGCGGGGAATTTGCATTTAACTCTTTCGGGTGCTTTTGAAAATGATGGTACCTTATGGTTGACAAATGGAAGGGTAGAGAGTCCTTTAAATAAATTTTCTGATGACCAGTGGACTTCCTTTGATTTTACCTCTATAATTGATGCTCCTCTGGAAAATATAGGATTTTCATCAACTATTGTGGATTCTCAGGGAAATGTTTTCTTCGGAAGTTATTATTATGGCGTGTTGGGGTTCAATGAAAATGGAGGCAATAATCTTATGAATTTTGTGGCTTCTGAGGAAGAAAATATGCCTTCTACAATTGTACGATCCCTTGCCTTGGATAATAATAATCAGCTGTGGATAGGTACCGAAAGAGGTTTGCGGGTCATGTATAATCCGGGAAGTTTTGTTGCAGGCTCACAGGCAAACGTACATGAAATTGTAATTTTGCAGGATGGTTTGGCAGAAGAGCTTTTAGTAGAGCAAACGATAACTTCTATCAAAGTAGACGGCTCCAATAACAAATGGATTGGCACATTGAATTCGGGTGTGTTTTACTTCTCTCCAGACGGTCAGGAAACTATTTATCATTTTACCAAAAGCAATTCTCCTTTACCTTCCAATGCCATTAATGATATTTCCATTGATAGTGAAAATGGTAGAGTTTATTTTGCAACAAGCAACGGTTTGGTTTCCTTTTTAGCGGGAGGTTCCAAAACAGAGGAGGATTTGGATGATGCTTTTGTATACCCCAACCCAGTAAGGCCGGAATATAACATTTTAGGGTTTGATGATCTTAACAATATTACCAAGGGGGTCAAAATAAAAGGGCTTACCGAAAATGTCAATATTAAAATTACCGATATAGAAGGGAATTTGGTAGCTGAAGCCCAATCAAGAGTAAATCAACGTACCTCAAGAGCGGGTTATAATTTTGCCATTGATGGAGGAACCGCGATTTGGAATGGTAAAAACCTTGCCAATAATGTGGTGGCTACTGGGGTGTATCTTATCATGATTTCCGATTTGGATTCTTTTGAAACTAAAGTGCTTAAGTTATTAATCGTTAGATAAAATCTTTCGCTCATGTTGTCCAAAAATAGGGTTATTGTATTGTCAAAGCTTAAATACCGGGACTACGATTTAATTGTGAAATGTTACACCTATAATCGAGGGACGGTGAGCTATATTTTAAGGGGTGTTCTCAAAAATAAAAAAGGGAACTCTAAGGTGGCCTATTTTCAAATGTTGTCACAGTTGCAAATAGATGAAGACTACAAACCCAATCATTCGCTTCAAACTATCAAAGATATTAAGGTAGAGCATCCATATGAGTCATTGCATACAAATGTGTTGAAGGGTTCTATCGTAATGTTTCTGGCAGAAGTCTTGTCTACCTCCTTGAGAGAAGAAGAACCTAATGAGGCTCTCTACGACTATTTGGAAAATTCTCTGTTGTTGTTGGATCACGAAACTCAATTTTCCAATTTTCATTTGTTGTTTTTGCTTCAGCTCACGAGGCATTTGGGCTTTTATCCGGACGTTTCGAATAGTTCCAAACCTTATTTTAATCTAAGTAATGGTCTGTTTGAAAGTCACAATGATGGTGTTTATTCTATATCTGATGAAAACTTGAGCATTTTAAAACAGTTGTTGAATACAAATTTTGAAGGCCTTTCCAATGTGAAACTGAATTCAAAACAGCGTCAATCCTTCCTTAATATGCTGTTGTTATATTATGAGTTGCATTTGGGGGATTTCAGAAAACCGAAATCATTATCGGTGTTTAATCAAGTGTTCAGTTAATAAGTGTTTAAGGGGTAAGTAAGAGCAATTCATTGTTTGATAAATTTTTTGTTCAGAAACTGTCCGTTGGATAAGCTGATTTTGGCAATATAGGATGCTGTACTTAAGTGAGATACATTGTAGGTCTCAGTATTACTGTTTCCTCTCAAATTATACATTTTCCTCCCCAACATATCCAAAATGTCAATTTGCATGATTTGTAATTGGTCATCGTTTAGTTTGAATTGAACTTCGTCATTTTGAAGCTCGAAAACTGATAATTGGTTAGGGTTTGCAAAGTAATTGTTTGTTGATAACGTATTAGCGGTGAATACAATTTCAAACCGTTTATTAAAAGTACCGACTTCCGAAGTGAACGAATAATTGGCCTCAGAAAGATTATGCGTAATGTTGAGTAAATTATCCTTCAAATAAATAGTATTTGACTCCATAAATGTACCTTCTATTTGAGCTATATTTATTGTGTATTGGGTTGATGCTGGGGCCACAGTTTGAAATCCTAAAGGAATCACTTCTTCAAAATTCAAACTTGCTGGAGACTTCCCTTGAATAGCAAAATTTTTATCCGTTCCCTCAATTATGGAATAAAAAGAGGTATACAAATTGTGGGTTTGTCTGGGCGCATCATAGGACATGCCATCAAAACTGTCGGTTGCATCTTCAAGGTAACTAATCAAAATTTGACCAAAACTATTGTTGCTTGAGGTCAAATTCAACCAAAGTCTTTCATTTGGAGTGTTATTGGCGACTTTAAAAAACTGACTGTTGCCATTCGTGTCCTTAACCCTCATATCGTTGTTAAATATGATTTGAGTGCTATAAATTGGGCTAGCACCAGTTGTGGTAGCATCATTTTCCATGGTTACAAAAAATCCTTGGCATGAAGGAATGTATCTATCGTTATTTGTTCCAACTATTGGAGAAACACCGTCTCCGCCAGCTGTTTCCCCAGACAAATTAATGATGGCATAATCTGCCTGCGAAAAATTTTCATTTTCGTTACCATTTGCGCTGCTAGAAGGCGCTGTGTTTTGCGACCATAAATATATCGCGCCAGCTATTTTTCCTGTAAGGTGGTTTTCTTCAAAGAACTTTTCCACGCTAATGGCAGAAGGGTACGGATTGCCTATAAGATTCCAATTGTCATCGTTAACTTCTGTGTCATTTCTATAAATATCTACTTCAATACTGCCATTGTTAAATGGGCCTTCAAAGGTATATTTGAATTGAAAGGGAGGAGTTCCTAGTGTGCTGTTGAATAGTCCGGCATTATGGGTGGAAGCATAACCTTTGCCAATTTCCATTAACTCTGAACCTGGAACCCATGTCCAATCGTTGCCATCGTCGTCAATACCATCTTGACCAGGCGATGCAGTATTATCATTATTGGATTCCATAGTAGCATCCAGATAATTTTCGGCGGTAAATTTGTAACGTCTATTTACTGAAGATTCGGCTAGACCCGTTTGGATTTGTTCATTGGTAACAGGAGAGCTCCAATAGGTGTATTCATACCAATGGTCCATTGGGGCAGTAAATTTCTCCACGGTAATTTTTGAAGGGTCATTCAAAACGTCTCCCTCAATTATTCCATCGTCATTGAGTTGGACAAAAGCACCTTGAGAATCTACAATGATATTGCCATTTACCGTTAAATCATTTGTCACCTCTACATAGGTGTTGTTGGCAATAGTAAGCGTATATTCTGAATTTACAATTAGGCTACAGGCTTCGAAACTGGTTTGTCCGTTAAGGTTAGTTCCAGTGTCATAATCTGCATTTATGATAACCGCCTTGTCTGAAGTAGGAGTAGAGGACCATGAGCTGCCATCCCAAATAGCCATTGTGGAAGGAAGGGATATGGCGCTAGAGTTTTGGTAACAAGTTGAGCCGCTTTCCATAACTTGGCAATAGTATTGGGCATCTTCAATTTCGGTAGTATCTAAAATGACAAGTGTATTAGAGGAGGTTCCAGAATAGATAGCATTATCAGAAAGTGGCATCCAATTAGATTGTGATGGGTAAAAGTAGTGCCAAAGATAAACCAAGTCGTTCATGTCATCGATTTCGTTATAGCCCTCGGTTGCTTCTACGGTTAGGGAAGTAGAAGTGCATCCTAAACTCGTGGCGTAAATGGTGTTCACGGTAGGAGGTATGCCAGTAGAAAAATCATAGTTTCCGATATTGGAATAATTCACATCGTTACAATCTTCCCAATTTGAAATGTTCCAATCTGAAGTACTAAAAGTAGGGTTGGGCAAGGATAATGAAGCAATGCGTTCAAAAGTAGCCCCACTTTCTCCAAGCCACAATCCGTAGGCCCAAGTTTGATCTCCTAAAACACCAAAAGCATCTATTAAAGCACTGTCTTCATAAAGCCCAATAAAATCATGGCCAATACTGGTATTGTAGTCTTTATGGAAATTAATGCTCACACCAACGGTAGTAATTTCCAATTCGGCCAAAGATCCATCGGCGCCATCGGCAGCACATTGGGTGTCCGTGGTTCCCATAACAATAACAAAAGTGCTATCTTGAAGAATTGTCCCTGAGTTTAAAGTAATAGTATTGTAGCCGGAGGTGTTACCATTGTTATAGACTCGTAAACTGTAATTTGTAGTTGAAAAATCAATGTTAGAATTGGTGGCATTGTATAATTCCACATAAGATAAACTTCCGGTTGGTGAATCCGTTACTTGACTAATGAAAAGGTTATCCAAATTTGCCGAATTACTGGTGTCACATCCAGAGATTGATTGGTCAATAAGCGTAAATGTATTGCTGAAGATACAACCACTGGCCAATTCTACACTGATGGGACCACCTATGGTTACGTTCGATGGGATGCTAACCGTTAGTTCTTCAGAAGAGTTTGAAACTATAGGAAGAGATGTGCCATTAAGTGATGCAGTTGCTCCCAAAAGGTTATTTGGGGAACTTATGGTGACCTCGGTGCCAATGGGACCTTCGGTAGGAGTAATTGTGCCACTTGTAGAAGGACAGGTTGCCGTGCCTTCAATCGTAAACGTATAAGGATTTTTATAGGGATCGGAATTTGTAATGGAAACAACGCAGCTTCTGGTCCCAGAATCTGTTGAGGGTTGAAAGGTAATGCTGAAGTCTGCATAGCTGCCAATGGAAATGGCGTAGGACGTGGAGGCCGTTACATAGAAATCGGCCGTATCTCCAGAAAGGGAAATGTTGGAAACTTCAAGAACGTCATTGCCAGTTTCGTTTGCAATACGAAAACTCTTGGTTTGACTCCCGGAATTGATGGTTTGTGATGCGAAAAGGGTATTGTTTAATCCAGAAGTTGTGGTGCTGCCATTAGCAATGGTGGGATTGGCTCCAATCACGCCTCTCACAATAATATTTGGAGCAGGCGTATATCCTTCTCCTAATAAATTGATAACGCAATCTCCTTCGTTATTATCATTGTTAATTATTTCCAAAGTACCATTTAAGAGGCCATCACTAAGAGGAGAAAACCTTATTGTAACAATCGTGCTTGAACTGGGATTGACCACAAGAGGCGTTGTAACACTTGGAAGGGTTATGGGATCAATAATTGAAAAATCCCCAGTGAGGTTAAAATTGCTAATTTCCAAATCGGCGTTGCCAATATTTTCAATGGTGAAGTCAACATCTGTATAGCCATTGTTACTTTCTGTACTTCCAAAGTCTATAGTGTAGCCACAATTTTGAGGGATGGCATCGGCGTCCAAAAGTTTTAATTCAGGGCTAGGACTTCCACTAGAGGCTGTTATTGAAATGTTGTCTAAGGCAAATTCGTCTCTAGATCCTGATCCCGAAATATCATCACCACTCCAGCGCAAATAATAAAAGGAACCATCTGCAATAGCCAAATCTGAGAGAGTGATACTTTTTGGGGAAGTTATTAAAACATCGGTTGCTACTTGTGGAGAATTATAATCCAGTGTTGTTTCATGGATATATGTTGTGTTATCATCGGAATGTGAGAAATTGAAGCTATTGCTTCGCTCTTGGTCATTAAAACAGAGAATGTCGTAAGTCAATTCCAAAGAAGTAATAAGGTTCCCTGTGTTGTTTTGAATGCGCAGTGTTAGGTCTCCCGGAGCCCAATCACTTCCAGTTGGTTGGATTCCTAATGCGATATCGCCATTATTATTAAAGGCATACCAACCTCCTGTTGATTCGCCATAAGTAGAAGTGCCTCTAGCATAATCTCCTGAATCTCCTGAATCTCCAAAGCTTAAATCTCCATCGCTATTTCCAGTATGGGACCAGGCATCGGAATCTAATTGTCCACTGTTGGGGTCTGGAGACCAGCCACTACCAGTAAAGGCATTGTTGTTTACATTGGTTACGGTGTTGTCAAAATCAATAGTGTAAGGGACACCTGTTGAGTCGATTTCTAATTGTCCAAAACTATATGTTGCCACAAAGGCGATAGCAACAAAACTGAGGGTTGGTTGTTTTGTCATTACGGATTAATTATTGGTTGGTTAAAAAATAAGACTTAAATATAAGTAAAATATCTAATATTCAGGTAGTTAGTTTGTTTTCGTCAAATTGTTTAATTGTTGTTATTTTTGAAACATGCAAACACACAAAACGTATACTGTAGAGGAAGCCGTTAAAAAGTTGGAACATTACTGTGCCTATCAGGAGCGTTGCCATAAGGAAGTCGTTCAAAAATTACGAACAATGCACATGATTCCAGAGGCTATTGACCATATTGTCGTGCACTTGCTTGAGCATAAGTTTTTAAACGAAGAGCGCTTTGCCAAAAGTTTTGTGAGGGGAAAGTTCCGAATCAAGAAATGGGGACGGAATCGGCTAAAGAATGAACTCAAGGCCAAGGAAATTTCTGCTTATAACATCAATGCTGCCTTAAAGGAAATTGACGAGCAGGAATATTTGGAAGTGTTTCAAAGCTTGGCAGAAAAGCAATGTGAAACTATTAGGGAAACCAATTCTTTTAAGAAAAAGAAAAAGCTAGCAGATTACCTATTGTACCGTGGATGGGAATCTCACTTGGTTTATGAAAAGGTGAATGAATTGATCCGATAAAAAAAGGCTGTTTTTTAAACAGCCTTTTTTTATATATAATTTGTTCCTTCAATTTATAGATTGAAGGAAGCTCCAAAACTAATGGTAAACTGATTGTGTAATTTCTCTGCTGGGGTTAAATGGCCAGTATCGTAAAAAGCGATAGGGTAAGTAGCTTCGGTAAACACACCAAAACCTGAGGTAAAGAAATAACGCGCTCCTAAGTGCCCTCCAAAATTCTTGATGCTAAAATCCAATCCAGGGTATAAATCGAAATCTTCGTGAATGTTGATGACATTTCCCAAATGTGCATTAAAGCGTGCTTTAACATCAAAACGGTCAATAAAATCGGCATCAAGGAATTCAGGTACATCCAGAGCGTAAGTAGAGGCAAATCCTAAAGAGATGTTTTCCCCAAGCCCGAAGTCGTAAGTGGCGTTGATTCCCGTAGCACGGTCTTGAAAATTGGCTCCAATCTGGAATTTTTTGTCGCCTTTTCCTTGAAAGGCTTGTGAGTAGGTTAAGGTGGCACATAACAAAAATGCCACAAATAGAATATTCTTCATGTTATTTGGTTTTTTGAGTGGACAAATATAGCACAACCAAAGAAGTTATGCGTTAAGATTTATTCTATTATGGGTTCTTGTAATGGCTTGTTCATTTTTCCAGTCTATCCATTTTTGTCCTTGTAAACGCCTCATAAAATTGTCCAAATAGCGTAATACGAAGACATTATAAATGGCGATTCCCAAATTTTTTGGGTGTCTCGGGATAGCTCTCAAACTCATGGAAAATCCAGGTGTTAGATATTTCATATAGTGCCAGTAGCCTTCGGGCATGTACAATACTTCCCCGTGTTCCAATTTAGTAGTGTAGCCTTCTACATTTTTTAGGGCAGGCCACTGATTGAAATCTGGATTGGAAAAATCGATATCTTCTCTTGTAATTAAGGAATAGGGAATTTTATAAAGATGCCTGTTTTGGTTTTGGTCGAACAGAATGATTTGTTTGGTCCCTTCAAAATGGAAATGAAAAATGTTGGCCAAATCAATATCATAGTGCATAAACGTATGCGAGTTCTCTCCTCCAAAAAATAACATTGGTAGCTTTTTCATAAGCTTAATACCAAAATCTGGAAATGAAAAATCGCTTTGTAGTTCGGGTACTTCCTTGAGGATATTCCATAGGAAAATGCGGTATTTGGTGGGCTCGCTTCTTAAAAGGTCGATATATTCCGCCATTTTCATTGTGGCGTGAGGTTGGTTGAAACCATCTTCGTGATGTACTGGACGATCATCGTAAAGAGGAACCGTTTTGTCTCCCGAAACCAATTTCATATACTCCAACGACCATTTGGAATAAGCAGGCCAATCTTCGGTTAAAGATTCAATAACCACAGGTTTTTGCGGCTTGAAGTAGTTTGCAATAAAGTCCTCTTTGGTAATTGTTTTTACGCGAGGAATGTTATAAAGCTTCAATAGAAAAGTATGAATAGTTAACGTCTAAAGTTAAGAAAACGTTAGGACATGATATTCATACTTTTGCTATTGTTGAAAACTTGCTTTGATCCTTAATTGAAATGATAAGTTGCCCCGAACAGTACATTGCCTTTAGGCATTGGTACTAAGTTAGTTTCGTAATATTCTTCGTTGAAAATATTGTTAGCGTAGAGAGATACATCCAATTGTTGAATACTCACGGTAAGCCCTGCGTCCCATACAGTATAAGCCTGTCCTGAGGTGCGTTCGGCGTATTTGTAGGTCAAACTTGGTTGCACAATTTTAAAGAAATGACCACGATAGCTCGCTGTTGCCTGATGCTTTAAAGAGTTGATAGAATATCTTGAATAGTCGATATCCAAATCTTTAATTTCATCTTCTATAAAGGTATAGCCAAGATCGATGTGTTGTGTGAGTCCAGACAGTTCAAAATTATAATTAAGGTTGGCTTCAAAACCTTTAGTGTTCAAATCTCTTATGTTTTCTGCTTGCCAAAGATCGTCCTCATTTACTTTTACATAATCAATAAGTTTTTGGGAATCTCTGTTGAAGAATGCCACAGTAGCATTGATGGATTTTCCTAGGAATTTAATCCCTATTTCCTCGGCAATGGCCTCTTCAGGATCCAATTGATCATTTCCTAAAGTTGTTGGGTCGCTGTAGTATAAATCGGTGTAGGTTGGGATGCGGTATGTATAACCAATATTTCCGTAAAGTTTTAATTGATCGGAAACCGAATACCCCACATCTACTCCAGGAAATGCATGGAATTTAAAATCTGAAAAATAGGTTACTGCCACTCCAGGAGTCACGTCGAATTTGTTGTTGAAAAATTTGAAACGGTGCTCCAAGAAGAAGTTGGTCATAAAACGGTCGCGTTTTCCTAAATTATTACTGGAAAGATAGGTTTGCGCCAAATCCATTCCAAATCCGGTTGTTCCAATATTGGAGTTGTAAGAACCGTGAAGTTCTGCCCCAATCTTGTTGGTTTGGTGTAGGTTTCTGTAACCTTCAGGATTGGTTCTTGTGTACAAATACATATCCTGATTTCTGCGCCAGTACAAACGAGGTTTCAGTGTTATGTTATTATGGTTGTAAACAGACGACAATCCTACCAAACTAGCTTGGGTTTCTTCATATTGATTAACTGCCGAAGGAGAGGCATAAAATCCGTTGGCTCCAAAATCGCGCTCTTGGAATGTAGCAATCAAATCTATTGGCATATGGTTTTTATTAAAACTACTTTTCAAAAAGTAATTCTGATTGTCATAATCGGTGTTGTAGCGATAGCCTTCAGACGTATTTCTGGAATAGTGAATGATGTGTGAGGTATTGCTAAGCTCGCTACCCACAGTTACTGAGGCATTTTTCTGTCCGAAAGAACCAGCTTGTACTCCTAAATCTACTCGGTTGTCCATAGATTTTTTGGTTACGATATTGACTGCTCCCGTAAAGGCATTTTGGCCAAATACTCTTGCCGCAGGCCCTTTTATGATTTCAATACGTTCAATTACTTCTAGGGGCAAGGCCAAGTTCATACTATGGTGCCCCGTTTGGGAGTCTTCCAATTTAATGCCATCAATTAACAATAGGGTCTGGTCAAAACTGCCTCCTCGAATGTAAAGATCGGCTTGTGAACCATAAGTTCCACGGCGGCGAACATCTACACCGGCGACTTGCTGTAATAAATCGGCGAGATTGGTGGCAGGGCTTTCCTTAATGTCCTTTGAGGTAATTACAGTTATGGTTCTGGAGTTTTCCTTAAAGGGAAGGTCAATACGCGTGGAGGTAATGATGACTTCGTCCAGGGAGTCCATTTTAACTGGTTCCACTTGAGCAATCCCCATTAAGGTTGATAATATAAATGCTGATGACAATAATTTGGTTTTCATGAATTGATGTAATTTAACTCTGCAAAAGTCGTAACTTTCCGGACGAGTAAACTAGTCCAGTTTTAAAACTATGAATAGTCCGGTTAATGATCTCTTAAAACAGCTGATTTTTTTTGAAAAATCAAGTTCAACAGCAGTTTATATTCAAATAGCACAGCAAATTATCAATGCTATTCAACGGGGTTATCTTTCCAAAGGTACGGCATTGCCGGGAACACGAAGTTTTAGCCAGCTTTTCAGTATCCATAGAAATACGGCTGTGGCAGTTTATGAGGAATTAGCCTCGCAGGGTTGGGTGGAGATTCTCCCGAATAAAGGAACCTTTGTATTGTTGCCGGAACAACGAACGGCTCCCATTAAGGCCTCAGCGCAACAAATTGACCAGGTTTATAACTATTCAAAAACAACTGGGTTTCAATTTCAACAATCCTTTCATTTGGCGTCCACGGCTCAGGAAACCAATGCGAAATATACCATTAATGATGGACAACCTGATTTGAGGCTGCATCCGGTACATCAATTTTCAAGGTGGTACAGTGCGGCCATGAAGCGAAAGTCTTTAATCTCGAAATGGAACCATACAAGTGAATTGTCTGCTTCGGTTTTTGAAACCCAATTGTGTAACTATTTAAATGCAACCAGGGGATTTCATATTCAACCAAACAATTTGTTGAGTACCCGAAGTACCGAAATGAGCCTGTATATCGTTTCGCAGTTATTGATCAAGCAGAATGATGTGGTATTGGTTGGGCAGTTGAGTAATTATGCCTCGAACATGATTTTTCAGCAGGCCGGTGCTGCTATAAGGACTATTCCTGTGGACGAATATGGTTTGGATGTAGATTATATTAGAACCCATTTTATAAAACGAAGTATTCGCTGTGTATATGTGTGCGCTCATCGACACTATCCAACCACTAAAACTTTGAGTGCTGAACGGCGTTTAAAGCTGTTGGAATTGGCGAAAGAATATCAGTTTGCAATTATCGAGGATGATTATGACTACGATTTCCAATTTGAAGGCTCTGCCATGTTGCCCATGGCGAGCGCCGATGCCAATGGTCTGGTGATTTATTTGGGGAAATTGGGGCAGTCCTTGTTCCCTAGTTTTCAAACAGGGTTTGTTGTGGCTCCTGAGAACTTAATTTTAGAGGCAAAAAACTATTTGCAATTGTTGGATCGTCAAGGTGATTTAATTCAGGAGCAAATGCTTTCGGAATTGATTAGTGAAGGGGAAATGTACCGTTTGATTAAAAAGAATGTCATTGTTTATAAACAACGGCGTGATTGTTTGTGTAATTTGTTGAAGATTCATTTTAAGGATGACATTTCTTATGAAATTCCGGCTGGAGGGTTAGCGATTTGGTTGGAATTCAAATCCAAAATTTCTTTGGTAAAATTATCCGAACAAGCTGAAAAGCATGATTTGTTTTTGCCAAAAACCATTTTGTATCAAGATGCAGATACTTGTGCCCTTAGGTTTGGTTTTGGACATTTAAATGAAGAGGAAATTCAATCTGTAATTGAACGGTTGGAAAGGGCTTATCATGAGGTATTGGGAATGATAGAATGATTAAAATTATTAAGAAACTTTTTCTAATTGTTTCCGTAATACCTCTTTATCCATCCATTTGTAATCGTTGGGGGTAGTGGCATCTAATAAATCGATATCCAATAATTCAGATAGTTCAAAACCAATCCGGAAGGCTTCCTTGGGATTGTATTCTTCGTAAAGTTCCCAATGTTTGTTGGTGTCGTACCAAAGATTCACTTCGTAAATTTTATGCCCATTTTCTAATGGTTGATGAAAAACAGATACATATTCGTAACTCGAAATGGTTTTCCATTGGCCTAGTTTTACTGGACCAATCTCAAAGGTTGAACGAAATCTAGATTTTTTTAGGTCAATGTGTACACTTTTTTGGAAGCAGAATGAAGTGCCAAAAACACTTAAGTATACTACAAATTTAAAAAGGAGGCCAATGTCCCTAATAGTCTTGTCATTCCACACAACGTTGAAGATGATAAGTATTATGAAATAGGTGGCAGCGGTAAAAAATAAAGCGGCTATTGGGATTTGCCATTTAGGCCGAGGACTCTCGGAAATGATAAGTTGGTTGGAATTCATATGCCAAATATAACAGGAAGTTTAGGTTATCCAAATTTACTTTGTTTGGCATAAAAAGAAAAAGCCAAACAGTATTGTTTGGCTTTTCTATGTTTAAGTTTCTGAATCTTATTTTTCAACAAGAATGATTACTTTATTGTCTTTCATTTCAACAGTTCCAGAATCTATTTTTAAGGTCAATACCTTATCATCTGCATGTAATGGGATGATTTCGGCAGGCAATTCCTTAAATCCAGGCTGACTTTTGGTGTGCGTATGGATTTTGATGGTTCCTTGTTGCAACAACGAGATAATAGGCGCGTGGTTTTGCAACATTTGGAATTCACCATCAACTCCAGGCAACACTACTGAGTCCACTTCTGAACTGAACAATGTAGCTTCTGGCGATACTATTTCTAAATACATAGTTTAGTGTTTTATTAAGCTTCAGCAAGCATTTTTTCTCCAGCTTCGATAGCTTCCTCGATAGTTCCTTTAAGGTTGAACGCTGCTTCTGGTAAGTGATCTAATTCACCGTCCATAATCATGTTAAATCCTTTGATAGTTTCTTTAATATCTACCAATACTCCAGGAATTCCAGTAAACTGCTCTGCTACGTGGAAAGGCTGAGACAAGAAACGTTGTACACGTCTTGCACGAGATACAGCCAATTTATCTTCTTCAGACAATTCTTCCATACCAAGGATGGCGATAATGTCTTGTAATTCTTTATAACGTTGCAATAACTCTTTTACACGTTGTGCACATTTGTAGTGCTCGTTTCCTAAAATGTCAGCAGTAAGAATTCTAGAAGTAGAATCTAATGGGTCTACCGCAGGATAGATACCAAGCTCAGCAATTTTACGAGACAATACCGTTGTAGCATCCAAGTGAGCAAACGTTGTTGCAGGTGCCGGGTCAGTTAAGTCATCCGCAGGTACGTAAACCGCCTGTACAGATGTAATAGATCCTTTTTTGGTAGAAGTAATACGCTCTTGCATCGCACCCATCTCAGTTGCCAATGTTGGTTGGTAACCTACCGCAGAAGGCATACGTCCAAGAAGTGCAGATACCTCAGAACCAGCTTGTGTAAAACGGAAGATGTTATCTACGAAGAAAAGAACGTCTTTTCCTTGTCCGTCTCCAGCCCCATCACGGAAGTATTCAGCAATTGTTAAACCAGACAAAGCAACACGTGCACGTGCTCCTGGTGGCTCGTTCATCTGTCCGAATACGAAAGTTGCTTTTGATTCTTTCATTTTAGACTTATCTACTTTAGATAAATCCCATCCACCATCTTCCATAGAGTGCATGAAGTCTTCACCGTATCGGATAATTCCAGACTCTAACATCTCTCTCAAAAGGTCATTTCCTTCACGAGTTCTTTCACCTACACCAGCAAATACAGATAAACCACCGTGACCTTTTGCAATATTGTTAATCAACTCCTGAATCAATACAGTTTTACCTACACCAGCACCACCAAATAATCCAATTTTACCTCCTTTTGCGTAAGGCTCAATCAAGTCGATTACTTTAATACCTGTAAATAATACTTCAGTAGAAGTTGATAAATCTTCAAATTTTGGAGCCTCTCTGTGAATTGGCAAACCAGATGTTCCAGCTTTTGGCAAATCACCAAGACCGTCGATAGCATCTCCAATTACATTAAACAAACGTCCGTAAACATCATCTCCAATTGGCATTTGGATAGGAGCACCAGTAGCGATAACTTCTGTTCCTCTGCTCAAACCATCAGATGAATCCATCGCAATTGTTCTTACAGTATCTTCACCAATGTGAGACTGTACTTCTAGAACAAGAGTGGAACCATCAGGTCTCTTAATCTCTAACGAATCGTAAATTTTTGGAAGTTCTGAATCAGCACCGAATTCAACATCGATAACCGGTCCTACAATTTGTGCAACTTTACCTGTAACTTTTGACATTACTTATATGTTTAATGTTTAGATATTTTAATACTGAAAAACAAGGACTACGCATTGAAGCGGGCTCCCCGTTTTTTGCGCTGCAAAGATATATTTTTTTAATTTAATAATAAAGCCATTTTTTTTAGTTTTTCAGGATAAAAAAACGCCTACTTGATAGAGTTTGACAAGTAGGCGTTTTTTATGAAAATTCTTAGCTATTTTATTGAAGGGTAGGAGCGTAGTTTGTTGGGAAGTTTCCTATATCTACTAAATTTCCTGAGGCTTCAAAATTGGAACCGTAAGTTTGGTCGATGGCCTTAAGGAAGGCATTTGCTATTGCAGCGTAACCCCTTGAGGTAAGGTGTACACCATCCAAAGACATGGCACCTCCGGTAACCAAATTGGCGCTTAAGGTAAAATCACCATCTGTTAAACCTCCGTTGGCCAATTGGTACAACATAGCGTTGGCATCAACCATTGCTAAACCGGCTGCAGAGGCCGCCGCTTGAATTGTTGCGTTAAAACTATTGGTGGCAGTGGCTATTTCGGTTTGCTCTGTTGGAATCAATACCCATTTATCTTCCAATGGTAAGGTGATCCCCTCTACTGAAAACTGTCCAGCTAAAGCTTGAGGTAATCCTTGCGCCATTAAAGCTCCTGCATAGGAGGTGTTCACTGTACCAATTACAGTGCTACTTGTCAACACAAATAAGTCATTTTCGTTGGCCTGTCTTGTCTGTCCGTAGGTTTGACCTAATAAAGCCGCTACCAATGGAGCTGCTTGTTCAGGCAATCCAAATTGGCCTATAAAGGCAGGGAAAGTTGGACTGGCCATTAAGGCTCCCGTGATGGTAGATGAAATATCTTCTAAACTTTCGTCCTTAATCACCACGGCACTTGCTTCTGTTTCGGAAAACACAATGGCTCTTTCAGGAGCTCCGATAGCTACATAAACTTGGTTTAAAGCACCAAAAATAGCATTCAAGGTTGGAATTTGAGGTCCGAAATCAGGGTTAGATGGATCCAGCGGATTGTAAGGTACGGTTGTAAAATGTGGAATTGTTGTGATGTCTGGAATGTTTGCAACCACCCCTTTGGCACCTCCTGATGTTAGGGTTGTTACCAGAGTAGAGATAGCATAATCAAATGTTGCTTGATCTGTGATAGGTGAAGACCCATCGGCGCCACTTAAAGCATATCCCAAAACGTCATTGTTTCCTATCCACATAGTAAAGAAGGATGGGTTTTGAGCCAAGGCCATTTCAATAACACTTGCATCTGGAGTGTCCCCCGTCATTCTTACGAAATAAGGATTGGCCAATCCTGCTGAAAGGTTGGCTATATTTCCATAACCCGGAGCCAAAAGATGAAAACTTTTCGCCCCTGGAACTCCCATATTGTTGAAAGGCCCGGTTGGATTGTTGGTAGCAATATCTGTAGTTACGGTTACTGGTCCAATCACCGATTCTAAAGGTACTGGTCCAGCTCCCCCAAACACCAATCTTGGGGAGGCAATGCGGTTTCCTGCTAGGGCCAACCCTCCGTAATTGTCGTTCATTAAGGGTTGAGTGAAAGTTCCGCCACCGGCTAAACTGAATTGTGAGGCCAAAATGTTAGGATAGGAATTTTCTTGAGAGGCTATAAATAGGGCTCCATCGGTATAACCAGAGGTTAATGAGTTTCCTAAAGAAACGTAATTTGAAAAATCAGCTTCTCCTGCGGTCAATTCCGGTAGGGGTTTTGTAGAAGGAGCTATTGTGTCGTCACTGTCGCAGGCCATGAATCCTAAGGAAATGGCGAGCAACCATATATATTTTGTATTCATATTAATGATGTTTGCTAATTGTTATAGGTTGTTGATTGTCCATGAAACGTAGTACATGGATCCTATGTATCCAGTACCAATGGCAGTAAAGTACTCATCGCCCAATAGGTTTGTGGCGCCAGCTTTGAAGCTAGATTTGATAGATGGTACTCTATAGTTAACTTGGGCATCCAAGGTGTGGTATGCTGGAATAGCGCCGTCACCAAAGGTTGCTTGCCAGTAGTAATCATCGCTCCATCTCCAAGCAATGTTAAATCCAAAGTTTTTGAACAAATCGGTATGCCCAAAAGACGCTTTCACTTTATGTTCTGGCGTGTTGAAATTGGTTCTGAAATCTGGATAGGCTGCTTGATCAAAATCTTGTTTTGTATAAGTATAGCTTCCTCCTAAATCGAAATCACCGAATATTTTGGTTGAAACCCCAAGGGAACCACCATAAGAATTTACATCAGCTTTTGAATTGGTGTATGCTTGGTAAACCTTGTAATCACCATTAGCAATGGCGGCAACAGAAAGTGTGTTGTCTCCAACTTCACCGTAAAGTGGTGCTATCACATTTTCACTAGAGATAAAGTCTTTGTACTTATTGTAGTAAACGCTGAAGTCAATGATATTCTTTTCCAATTTACCACGGTACCCAACTTCAAAAGAAGTTACACGTTCTGGTTTTACTAAGTCTGGATTTCCTATTTCTAAAAGGGCAGGGTTGCCTGCTAGTGCAAAGGCTTGTACGGAAGATGCTGAATAGGAGTTGTTATAAGCGGCAGCTCCTGTTTGCGTAATATTAGAAGGTTGTCCTAACAATTGTCCCGAAGCGCTTACAGCATAATCTCTGGTATAACGGTCTAGGTTATCAGGTGCAGCTCCCACCAAAACGGCGCGTCCCGCGTCCAACCCAATGAATAAATCCTGTGTAGTTGGGTTTCTGAATCCTGTTTGTACAGATGCACGGATGTTGTGGTCTTCATGCAATGTTAAACCAGCTGATAATCTTGGCGATAGGAATCCATCAAAGAATTCTGATTTGTCATAACGAATAGAGCCTGTTAGCTTTAAGGACATATCGTTGTTGAACTTGAAAAGCTTTTGCATTTGTGTATAGATTCCAAATTCGGAATAATCGATAGCTCCGTCATAATCGGTATAGATAGTTCCAGAAGAATTAAGACTGTACTTTCTGTAAGAACCTCCTACTTGAATTTCAACTACATCCCATAAATGTGTGAAGTTGTAGTTGGCATCGGCATGGTAATATTTGGAAGCATCCTGGAATTTAGACCCCGTGCTTAAGTTTGGATCGCTGATACTTCTGTTGAAAGCCGCTTGGAATTCAGGAGAACCTGGTTCATATCTTCCGGTGTCGGCTTGGGCACGGGCAATAGCATGGGCTTGCTCATTTGTTGCTCCAGCCAAAGCAGCCTGTACATAGGTTCCTGTATATTCTCCAAACCAAGTTTGGTCATCTTTCCAAGCTCTATTGATGTTGATTCCCGTGAAAACCATATCGTAAGAATCTCCGGCTTTATCTGAAACCACATACCCTCTAACAAAGAAGTTGTTGTTGCGAACTTCCAATTTGTGTTGTTGCTGGAAGAAGTTATCAATTGTATATCGGTTGGTTCCTTGATAAATGGTAGAACCTGTTCCAATTTTACCAACATAGGCAATTTCGAAGTCATCGGCCATTGGTCTGAAGTACAATCCCCAGTCGGCTTTAATGCTTTCTGCATTATAATCGGTTAAATCCCGTTCTTCATATCCTGTTCTACTTACGTCTACAGAAGGCACTAACGATTCGGCACCACTTGGAAGAATTCCCAAGCCAACCAATGCTAAGGCCACGTCTCTAATGTCTGTAGAAACTTCATCTCCATAAATATTGTAACCATCGTATCCAACACTTGCTCTAGTGTCTCCTGTACCCGGTTTTCCTTGGTAGTTGTTCGCTACCCAATCCGTTCCTTTTAACCAACCAAAATTTACTTTGGCTGCAAACTTATCACTGAATTTGTAAGCTGCTCTTATTCCAGCGTCTCTGTAGGTGTTATCTCCTGCAGCATCTTGCGAAGTAATTCCTTGCTTGTAGTACCCACTAATTCCATGGTGATCAAATGGATTTTTACTACGCATGAACAAAATACCATTGAAGGCGTTAGCTCCGTACAAAGCCGAAGCAGCACCAGGCAATAGTTCTACACTTTGGATATCGGTTTCATTCATCCCAACCAAATTCCCTATTGGGAAGTTAAGGGCAGGTGTAGAGTTGTCCATGCCGTCTACCAACTGCATAAAGCGGGTATTGGCGAAGGTGGCAAAACCTCTTGTGTTGATAGCCTTAAAGGTTAAACTGTTGGTGTTAACGTCTACACCTTTCAAGTTTTCAAGTCCGTCGTAAAAATCTGCAGAAGCGGTATTTTTGATTTCCTTTAAACCAAAACGTTCCACTGTAACAGGGGATTCGAAAATACGTTCCGGAGTTCTGGAGGCGGAAATAACAATTTCGTCCAGTTCTGTTCCTTCGGTTAAAATAATGTCTATAGTTTGAGGGTTGGTAGTAATTTCTTTAGTGACACTTTGAAATCCAACGCTACTTACTTGGATGCTAAATGGAGGTTGTTGATTGACAACAAAGGAATAATTTCCGTCAAAATCCGAAATGGTACCTTCGGAGGAACCAAGAGCTATAATGTTGGCTCCTGGAAGCGGTTGGCCGTTGTGGTCGGTAATTTTTCCTGATACGGTAGTTTGTGCAAACGAAAAGGCACAAAAAAGCAGCATAAGAATCTTAGGGAGTGTTTTCATTATTAAGAATTAGTTATTAGTGGCGCCAATATATATAAACTTTGAGAACTTACAATGAAGAATTATCAAAAAACTATGCATGCATAGTACTTTTTGATAAAAAAGACCTATTTGTAATGGGAAATAGATAAAAAAAGCCTCTAAAAATGCATAATTCATATTGCATTTTTAGAGGCTTTTAAGTTCTAGACCTTAGAGTTTGTATTATTCTACGGTCACCGATTTTGCTAAATTTCGTGGTTGATCCACATTTTTACCTAGCATTACGGCTATATGGTATGATAGTAATTGAAGCGGAATGGTGGTTAACAATGGTGATAAAGACTCTAAAGTTTCAGGAACTTCAATGACGTGATCTGCCAATTCCTTAACACTTTCGTCTCCTTCCATAACGATTCCTATAATTTTTCCTTTTCTGGATTTAATTTCCTGAATGTTGCTTACCACTTTTTCGTAATGCCCCTTTTTGGTAGCGATTACAACTATTGGCATGTTTTCATCAATTAAGGCAATTGGACCGTGCTTCATTTCTGCAGCCGGGTAGCCCTCAGCATGGATATATGAAATCTCTTTTAGTTTAAGAGCACCTTCCAAAGCAACCGGGAAATTATAGCCTCTCCCTAGGTAAAGACAGTTTTTGGAGTCTTTATAGATATCGGCTATTTTCTTAACAGCTTCATCTGTTTCCAATGCCTTTTGAACTTTTTCAGGGATAAGTTCCAATTCAATTAAATGATGTCTGAAATCGGAACTCGAAATAGTGCCTTTGGCTCTTGCCAATCTAAGGGCAATTAAAGACAGCACAGTAATTTGGGTAGTAAACGCTTTTGTAGAAGCCACCCCAATTTCAGGTCCTGCGTGGGTGTAAGCACCAGCATCGGTTTCTCTTGCAATAGAGGAACCTACAACATTACAAACGCCAAATACAAAAGCCCCTTTAGATTTTGCTAATTTAATGGCTGCCAAGGTATCTGCTGTTTCACCGGATTGGGAAATAGCAATCACGATATCCTTCTCTGTAATGATAGGATTTCTATATCTGAATTCCGAAGCATATTCTACTTCAACAGGAATTCTGGCCAAATCTTCAAAAATGTACTCGGCAACTAAACCGGCATGCCATGAGGTTCCACAGGCTACAATGATAATTCTCTCTGCATTGAGGAATTTTTTCATGTTGTCCTCTACACCGGCCATTTTTATGATGGCTTGGTCTGTTAACAAACGTCCTCTAAAAGTATCCAAGATAGCACTTGGCTGCTCATAGATTTCCTTAAGCATGAAATGAGGATAACCTCCTTTTTCAATTTGCTCAAGGTTTAATTGTAATTGCTGAACATAAGGATCAACCTTTGTGTCGTCGTAAATTTTACGGATTTTGATATCCTTGTCACGACGAATAATTGCCATTTCCTCGTCTTCAAGGTATACTGCATTTTTGGTGTATTCCAAGAAGGGGGACGCATCACTAGCAATAAAGAATTCGCCTTCACCAATACCTATGGCCAATGGGCTTCCTAATCTAGCAACAACAATTTCGTTAGGTTTAGTCTTATCAAAAACAGCAATGGCGTAAGCACCGATGACTTGGTTTAAGGCTACTTGAACAGCTTTACCAAGTTTCAGGTTTTCTTTTTGCATTACGTCCTCAATCAGGTTTACCAATACTTCGGTATCAGTATCCGATTTGAAAGTAAACCCTCTTTGAATCAATTCTTTTTTAAGGGATTCATAGTTTTCAATGATTCCGTTATGAATGATTACCAAATTCCCTGAGTTGGAAAGGTGGGGGTGCGAATTGACATCGTTTGGAACTCCATGGGTTGCCCAACGAGTGTGGCCAATTCCTAAAGTCCCTTCAGTAGTAATTTCCCGAGCGATACGATCTTCTAAATCGGTAACTTTTCCTTTGGTCTTGGAAAGTTTGATATCGCAGTTATCAAAAAGTGCGATACCAGCACTGTCGTATCCTCTATATTCTAAACGTTTTAGTCCTTTTATGATAATGGGGTGGGCTTCACGGTGCCCAATATACCCTACAATGCCACACATAATGTTTTAGTTTTCTGGTTCTGTATAAAAAATCTCCAAATATACCTTTTTGTCCTCATCCGGCGTATTGTTTCCAAAAAGTACGGTTCCCCTTGGGGAAAGGACAGAGCTTACGGGTACTTTAACGTCGTCTGCAGTAAGCATCTTTGCTTGATTGGTTGGTAGACCAGTACTGCTATTAACTTCTAGGTTTACGTTGGTTGAAACCACTAAACCTAATTTTACATTTGTAGAGTCGTTTTCTATAAGGCTTTTTACGTGTTCCGTAATTCTAAGTTTGTATTTGATTCCTTCACCATCAGCTTCATCATCCACGCGCTCCAATTTACCTAAGTGATTGGTTCTTGAATACAGAGGCGAAGTGGTGCTTGCAAGATCTCCTAAATAGTCAGCCAAATATCTTTCATTGTCAATATCGTAAAGATAAATACGATCTGGCTCTTGACCATTCACTTGAGATTGATCTACGTGGAAAACAAGATTAGCTTCGTTAATTAGTCGTCTTCTTTTTACAAACTTTCCTTCTTCGTCTGTTTGAGCAAAGAAGTTTTTAAAGTTTTCAAAAGTGTTATCACTTTCGGTATTTTCATCGATATTTTCACCATCAAAAAGTTTGATGATTGCCATGGAACCTTGCCCTCCTTTTAGGTACAGTTTTTCATCTCCATCCAATTCATCTCCATCTAATAACGGAAGGGTGAAATTATTTTCGAAGAAGTTAACACGATTTCCTGAAAACGTTAAGGTATAACTGGCTTCAATTCTGTCTCCATCCTCAACACTTGGATCTTTGGTGTAATAAATGGTGATGTTTGCGGAAGTTGAAGACATGTTCAACATAGACATATGACCCGATTCGCCAATTGCTTCAACTTTAAAATAAATACCTCTAAAATAGTTGTTGAAATTGTTGGAGTTGCTCAAAACAGCGTCTCCTTCTTTAGCAATGATTTTTTCGTTCCAGTAGGTTGGATCCAATTTTACTCTAAGGGCCGGTGCTAAGCGCTCGGTTACTTCGTATTCAGGTTCCTCTCCTTCGGCTACTTCATCATCGGAAGGCTCTGTTAGGATAATCTGTGTTTCGCTAGGTTTGAAATTATCAAGAACAGATGGCTCTGTGTCGCTTAAAAGTTCAGCAATAGGTGTTCCTTCCAAGGAAGCAGGGTCTATCATTTCAGTAAGCGAAGTAGCGCCATTTGAATAGTAACGTTGACTTTCGTTAAATTCAGAATTTGGATCAAATCCTCTTAGGAAATAGTTGCTTTCATAGAGTGATAATTTGATATGAGCATCACCGAAAATAGAATCCAACTCATAAGTGTTGCCACCTTCATCTGCAGTTCCTGTTACGGAGCTGTAGAAAGGAATGGTCATTACAACAGAGTCAATTTGGGTACCTTCCCCAAAACTTGGATCTGAAGTGGATTGAGCCAATTGGGTGACAAAACTTGCCGTTGTGCGTCCATAAGTAGGGTCGTCATAGATTCCCAAAAGGTTGGACGGTAAATTATTGGATTGAACGGGTCTAAACTGAGCGCCTTCTCCTCCAAGTGCCCTATTGTAAGTGATTACATCGTAAAGGCTTGTTTCTGAATTGAAATGGGAGTTGTTATCGCTGTTGATAAGGTCCGAATCCAGAGTGGAAAAATCTTCATTACAAGCAATGGTAGCCAAAGATAGTGCTGCCAGTACCGCAATGTTTTTTAGGGCAATTGTTTTCTTTTTCATGTAAGCGATTCTTATTTTAAGACTTCGGTAGTGTAAAATTCGGTGTAAGGCTCCATAAATTCGTCTGGAGCATAGTACTCAAGTACCGGTTTACCGCAGGCTTTAAGATATTCGGTCAATTCGTCAGGAATAACAGCCGATCCTTTTATCAAGGCATCAGAGTGGTCTATAGCCACTTTCATGATGTTGGAATAATTAGGCGTTTCCAAGACTTTTACCAGATCTTCATCGATATTGTCGAATTTTACTTTGTTGATCATTTCTTTATCTAACGTACCTTCGAAGCTTTGATTGTATACCGAAGTTACAATTTTACTTTCGTTAAAAAGTGGTTCGTTCTTGTAAAATTCTTTTAAGTACAAAGGAAGCAAAGAAGCCATCCATCCGTTAACATGGATAATATCTGGTGACCAATTGAGTTTTTTTACGGTTTCTATCACCCCTTTTGCGAAAAATATGGCGCGCTCGTCGTTGTCAGGAAACAGCTTTCCTTCCTCGTCTGTCAAGGTTGCTTTTCGCTTGAAATATTCTTCGTTGTCAATAAAATAAACCTGAATACGTTCCTTAGGGATGGAGGCCACTTTAATGATAAGTGGCATGTCTAAATCGTTTATTACTAGATTGATACCAGAAAGACGGATTACTTCGTGCAATTGATGTCTTCTTTCATTAATGTTACCATATCTAGGCATAAATATTCGTATCTGGCCTCCTTGTTTGTTTACCATTTTTGGAGCTTCAAATGACATCGATGAGATCTCTGTTTCTGGTAAATATGGTACAACTTCGGAAGACACATACAATATTCGCTTATCTTTCATAAAATAGGTTCGATTTAGTAAATTAGAAATAAAAAACATGCAAAATTACAAAATTTTATGCAGATTGCCAGTAAAATATTAGTTTTGCACGCTGTTAATGTTTTGTTGTCACGTGAGAATTTATCATAAATCCAGTGAGTTAAAAAGCACTGTCGAGGAACTAAAAACCCAGAAGCGTAGCATTGGAATGGTGCCTACCATGGGAGCTCTGCATCAAGGACATCTGTCCTTAATCAAGCAGGCATTGGACGAAAATGACGCCGTTGTGGTGAGTATTTTCGTAAACCCTACCCAGTTCAATAATCCAGAAGATCTTGAGAAATATCCAAGAATGTTGGAGACCGATGTAGAGCTGTTAAAACAGCTTAGCAACGATATTATGGTGTTCGCGCCTTCGGTGGAAGATATCTACGGAACCGATGTGGAGTCAACATCTTTCTCTTACGATGGCTTGGAGCATGAAATGGAAGGTCGTTTTAGGGACGGACATTTTGACGGTGTTGGAACCATTGTAAAACGTTTGTTTGAAATTGCTCAGCCTGACAATGCTTATTTCGGAGAAAAGGATTTTCAGCAGTTGATGATCATTAAGAAGCTTGTTGAGAAGTATGATATTCCAGTAAATGTCGTTGGATGCCCTATTTACAGGGAAGATGACGGTTTGGCTATGAGCTCTAGAAACATCCGTTTGACACCAGCTCATAGAGAGGCTTCGCCATTTATCTACAAAACCCTGCAAGCTGCCAAAGTTAAGTTTGGCACAGAAAGTGCTAAAGCAGTAACCGATTGGGTTGAAAGTGAGTTTGCTGCCAACGATTTGTTGGAATTGGAATATTTCATTATTGCAGACGAACAGACCCTGAAAACAATTACAGAAAAAACTAATTCAAATACATATCGCGGTTTTATAGCCGTATATGCGGGAGATGTTAGACTTATAGACAACATCGCCTTAAATTAATATTTTTGCCTCATGCAAATTCACGTAGTAAAATCTAAGATTCATAGAGTTAAATGTACAGGTGCAGATCTTAATTACATTGGTAGTATTACCATTGATGAAGATCTTATGGAAGCCGCCAACATAATCCAAGGAGAAAAAGTTCAAATTGTGAACAATGATAATGGTGAGCGATTGGAGACCTATGTAATTCCTGGACCTCGCAACAGTGGTGAAATCACCTTAAATGGGGCGGCAGCCCGCAAGGTAGCTGTTGGTGATACATTGATTTTGATTACCTATGCTATTATGGATATTGAAGAAGCTAAAACCTTCAAGCCAGCATTGGTGTTTCCAAACGAAGCCACTAACTTGTTAAACTAAATCCCGAGATTGAATTCAAAGCTTAAAACCATTCTTAAAATAACATTGCCATTATTGTTGGGTGTTGTTTTAGTGTGGTATTCGCTGTCCAAAATTTCAGTAGGGGAACTCATTTTACATTTTAAAAAGGCAAACTATTTTTGGGTTGCCTTAGGAATCCTATTTGGTTTTTTGAGCCATTTATCTCGAGCTTACCGTTGGAAGTTTTTATTGGAACCCTTGGGGTATTTCCCTAAAATGCCCAATAGGATAATGGCTGTATTTGCAGGTTATTTGGTAAATTTTACCATTCCAAGGGCTGGGGAAGTTACTAGGGCAACCGTGTTAACCAATTACGAAGGCGTGCCTTTTGAAAAGGGATTCGGAACTATTGTCTCAGAACGAGTGGCCGATCTTTTGGTGCTGCTTTTAATTATACTCACAACCCTATTTTTGGAATTTGAATTCATTTATAATTTTTTCATACAGAAATTTGATACCGTTAAGGTGCTTTCAGCTGGAGCCTTGCTGCTTGTTTTGGGATTGGGGCTGATTATCTACTTTAAAAATGGGAAGTCGCAGTTTGCGGTCAAGGTGAGAACATTTGTGGTTGGTTTGATAGAAGGCGTGTTGAGTATTCTCAAAATGAAGAAAAAGTGGGCCTTTATAGGGCATACTTTGTTCATTTGGATCATGTATCTTTTAATGTTCTATGTGACTTCGTTGGGAATAGAGGAATTACAGCCTATTCCATTAGCCGCCATTTTGGTTGGATTTATTTCTGCAACTTTTAGTATCGCGGCGACAAATGGCGGGATTGGATCTTATCCTGAAGCGGTAGTTCTGGCCTTTATGCTTTTTGCGTTACCGGAAGACCCTAGCAGGGCTTTCGGATGGATTATGTGGTCCACGCAAACACTCATGCTTACACTTTTGGGAGGAATATCTTTAATTTGCCTTCCAATCTATAATAGAACCAAATAATTTTATAAATTGCCGTAACAATATAAATGAAGGAAAATTATGCATAAGTTTTTCATGCTTTTGGTATTTGTTTTGGGCTATCAAACACTACAATCCCAGGTATTGTTCGAAACAATGGAATCGTCCATTTTAGGGGAAAGTAGGGAATTGAAAATCCAATTGCCGTCCGATTACAATCCTGAAGACAAAACAGAGTATCCAATCATTATCGTTTTTGATGGGGATTATCTGTTTGAACCAGTTATTGGTAATGTAAATTACCAATCCTATTGGGGGGAAATGCCAAAATGTATTGTGGTGGGGATCAATCAGGCGTCAACTAGAGAGGTGGATTTCTTTTATGATGACGAAACTTATTTTCCAGCGCATGAAGGTGCACGATTTTTTGAGTTTGTTGGGGTAGAGTTGATTCCTTATATCGAAAGTAGATACAAAGCTTCCAAATTTAGAATTGGCGTTGGACATAATTTAAGTGCTAACTTCATGAACTATTATGTGTTCAAGGAATATCCTATTTTTAGGGCTTTTGTAGAGTTTAGTCCAGATTTGGCGCCTGAAATGGCCAGTCGTTTGGAGCAACGTTTGAACAATATTCCTATTGATACTTTCTTTTATTTGGCCACTGCGGAAAACGATTTAGGGAATTTGAACAAAAGTATTGTCAATCTGGATAAGACTTTGGGTGGTATTGAAAACCCAAAGTTGCATTACCGTTTTGATAATTTTGATGATGCCAACCACTATTCTTTGGTAGGTTTGGCAATTCCAAAGGCCATGAACCAGATATTTTCTTTGTACAAACCCATCAATAAAAAGGAATATTCAGAGCAAATGCTTACTTACGAAGGCTCTCCTTATGACTATTTGATGAAGAAATATGACGATATTAAATTGTTCTATGGTTTTGAGAAAAAGGTTGTGGAAATCGATTTAAAGGCTACCGCTGCGGCTTCCAAGAAAAAGGACGATATGGAATCTTTGAAAAATGTTTCCAAACTGGCCAAAAAGGAATACCCAGATTCTATGATTAGTGCCTATTATCAGGGTATGTATTATGAGGAGTATGGCGACTTGAAAAAGGCTTTACAGTATTACCAATCTGGATTGTTGTTGAATGAGTCCGAATACATCGACAAAGACATGCTTTTGGAGAAGGTTTACGACATCAAAGACCAGAATTAATACAAATAATTGCAGTTCATCGATTTTTTTTAGCAGGTTAACTATTTTTTTGGTATGTTTACTATCCTAATCCAAACCTACTAAACGATGAATAGAAATCTACTTTTTGTCTTAGCACTACTTTCCTTTAGTGTTAGTTTTGCTCAGGTTACCCGAGAAAAGTTTGAATCTAGAAAGCTAAATACTACTCGTGAAATAAAAATCAAACTTCCAGCAGGTTACGATCCAAGTTCCCCTTTAAAACACCCGGTTATTGTGGTTTTTGATGGGGATTACCTTTTTGAAGCCGTTGCTGGGCAAGTGGCTTTTCAAACTTATTTCGATGAAATGCCCAAGTCTATCATCGTTGGAATCGAGCAAGGTAAGCAGAGATTTTACGATAGTTACCATGATGAAGTAACTGGAATGCCAATTGAATCTGGAGAGAGATTCTATAGATTCGTGTCAGAAGAATTGTTACCGTACATTGATAGCAAGTACAATACTAGTAAGTTTAGAGTGGCCGTAGGTCATAACGTGATGGGGAACTTTATCAACTCATTCTTGTTGAGTTCAGATCCAATGTTTCATGCCTATGTAAATTTAAGTCCTGATTTTAAGGGCGAAATGAAGGAAAACGTGGTGAGCCGCTTGAAGTGGATTGACGAGGAAATTTTCTATTACATGGTTACCAGTGATCATGATTTAGCCCCATTAAAGGATAATATTCGTGAGGTAAATGCTAACCTTCAGGGAGCAAAAAACAATTCATTGACTTATTATTTTGACGAGTTCAAAGGAGATACACACTATATGTTGGTGACAGGAGGAATTTCAAAAGCCTTGGATAAAATATTCGAATTGTATAAGCCTTTGGATGAAAAGGAGCTTAAAGAAAAAGTATTCCCTTATGAAGGAACTTTGGATGATTACATTGTAGATCGCTACAAAAGAATTGAAGAACTTTTTGGAATTTATAAGCCTATTACCGAAGAAGAATTTGAAAAAATTGTGGCTGTAGCAGAGCAACGCGAGGATGTGGAATCATTAGAGAAAATTGGGAAATTAGCAGATAAGCAGGATCCTAATTCCTCTTTGGGAACATATTATTTAGCATTGTATGCCGAAAAAATGGGGAAAACCAAAAAGGCGGTTAAGTTGTATGAAACGGCTTTACAGTTGAATGACATGGCGCATATAGACAAAGATTTTATCTTGTCAAAAGTGGAAGATTTAAAGTTTGTGGCAGAAGAAGTAGAGGAGGAAGGAGAAGATTAAAAATATAGAAACCAATACCAATCACTCAATTATGTGCAGTCCCCAATACCTTGTGTTGGGGATTGTTTTTTTGCGGAGATTTATTCCTTATTTTAGCCTAAATTTCTAGAGATGGCCAAGATAAAAACTACGTTTTATTGTCAGAATTGTGGAAGCCAGTATTCAAAATGGCAGGGGCAGTGTACTGCTTGTAAGGAGTGGAACACCATAGCAGAAGAGGTGCTTCAAACTCCTGAAAAGAGTGATTGGAAATCACCTGCTTCAGCTTCGGTAAAACGTGCGGCAAAACCTTTGCTTATCAATGAAATTGACGCTTCACAAGACGCTCGGATTGATGTTGTTGATTTGGAGTTTAATCGGGTATTGGGAGGTGGCTTGGTGCCTGGATCCTTAACGCTTTTGGGTGGGGAACCTGGAATTGGGAAAAGTACACTCCTACTGCAAATGGCCTTGCGCTTGCCTTATAAAACACTTTATGTATCTGGAGAGGAAAGCCAAAAACAGATAAAAATGCGTGCCGAACGCATCAATCCAGTCGCCAGTAATTGCTATATTTTAACTGAAACCAAAACGCAAAATATCTTCAAACAGATCGAAGATTTGCAACCGGATGTTGTGGTGGTAGATTCCATTCAAACACTTCATAGTGATTATATAGAATCTTCTGCAGGAAGTATTTCCCAAATTAAGGAATGCACAACTGAGCTCATCAAATTTGCTAAAGAAACGGCTACACCAGTGATTCTTGTGGGACATATTACCAAAGATGGACATATTGCCGGTCCTAAAATTTTGGAACATATGGTGGATACAGTGTTGCAGTTTGAAGGTGACAGAAACCATGTGTTTAGAATTTTGCGGGCCAATAAAAACCGTTTTGGATCCACTAACGAATTGGGGATTTATGAAATGCAGGGAGCAGGTCTAAGGGAAGTTAGTAATCCATCGGAAATTCTTATTTCTAGAAAGGATGATGAACTCTCTGGTAATGCCGTGGCAGCTACTTTGGAAGGGATGCGCCCCTTGATGATTGAAGTGCAGGCTTTGGTAAGTACTGCGGTTTATGGGACGCCACAGCGTAGTGCCACGGGGTTTAATGCCAAACGTCTCAATATGTTATTGGCGGTCTTGGAAAAACGCGCCGGTTTTAGGTTGGGGGCCAAAGACGTCTTCTTAAATATTACGGGAGGCATCACCGTTGATGATCCTGCAATTGATCTTGCGGTGGTTGCAGCCATTTTGTCTTCAAACGAAGATGAAGCGCTGCCAAAAGACTATTGTTTTGCGGCCGAAGTTGGCCTTTCTGGTGAAATTAGACCGGTGCAACGTGTGGAACAACGCATTCTTGAAGCAGAGAAACTAGGATTTTCTACCATTTTCGTATCGAAATACAATAAAATTTCACTGAAAAAAACGGCTATTAAAATTCAGTTACTTTCCAAAATCGAAGACTTGGTAGGCTTTATTGTGTAAGAGGCATTTTCAAGGTGACCATTTTCCTCCAAATAGCACGGCTATTTCTCTAAAAATCATTAATTTCGCAGGTCCAAAAGAATTAATGACAATATGAGTACGAAATTCCCTGAATATAAAGGTCTTGACTTACCTAAAGTAGGCAATGAAATGTTGGCCTACTGGAAAGAACATTCCATTTTTGAAAAAAGTGTCACGTCTCGAGACAACGCAAAACCTTTTGTGTTTTTTGAAGGGCCTCCGTCGGCAAATGGTCTTCCTGGAGTACACCACGTTTTGGCACGTGCTATCAAGGATATCTTTCCTCGCTACAAAACAATGAAAGGGTTTCAGGTAAAAAGAAAGGCTGGATGGGATACTCATGGATTGCCAATCGAGTTAGGTGTTGAAAAGGAATTGGGAATTACCAAAGAGGATATTGGAAAAACTATTTCAGTAGAAGATTATAATGCAGCTTGTCGTAAGGCGGTGATGCGTTACACGGATGTGTGGAACGACCTTACCGAAAAAATGGGGTACTGGGTGGATATGGATGACCCATACATCACCTACGAACCAAAATACATGGAAAGTGTATGGTGGTTGTTGAAAGAAATCTATAATAAGAATTTATTATACAAAGGCTACACAATTCAGCCGTATTCTCCAAAGGCAGGAACTGGGTTGAGTTCCCATGAGCTGAATCAGCCGGGGACCTATCAGGATGTAACGGACACCACAATCGTAGCCCAATTTAAAGCTAAAGCAGAGTCATTACCTGAGTTTTTGCAAAACGAAGGAGATATTCACTTCCTGGCTTGGACGACTACACCTTGGACTTTGCCAAGTAACACGGCTTTAACTGTTGGGCCAAAAATTGACTATGTGTTGATTGAAACGTTTAATCAATACACTTTTGAGTCTATCAAAGTGGTGCTTGGAAAACCGTTGGTTGGAAAACAGTTCGCAGGGAAGTACATAGTTGCCGAATCTCAAGCAGATATTGATAGTTATTCAAAAGAAAATAAAAAGATTCCTTATCGTGTGATTAAGGAATTTAAGGGAGCAGATTTAGTAGGGATTACCTATGAGCAGTTATTGCCCTACGCGTTGCCACATAACAATCCTGAGAATGCCTTTAGAGTGATTTCGGGAGATTTCGTGACCACGGAAGATGGTACAGGAATTGTACACACCGCGCCAACTTTTGGTGCCGATGATGCCATGGTAGCTAAACAAGCGACTCCAGAAGTGCCGCCAATGTTGGTAATGGACGAGCAAGGGAATTTGGTGCCGTTGGTGGACTTGCAAGGGAAGTTCAGACCAGAAATGGGTGAGCATGCTGGGAAATATGTGAAGAACGAATATTATGCCGATGGTGAAGCGCCAGAGCGTTCGGTAGATGTTGAGATTGCCATCCGTTTAAAAGAAGAGAACAAAGCCTTTAAGGTTGAAAAATACAAACACAGTTACCCTAACTGCTGGAGAACTGATAAACCAATTTTGTACTATCCTTTGGATTCTTGGTTTATCAAGGTGACCGATGTGAAGGAGCGAATGTTTGAATTGAACGAAACCATCAACTGGAAGCCTAAAGCTACAGGAACAGGGCGTTTCGGAAATTGGTTGGCAAATGCTAATGACTGGAACCTGTCACGTTCTCGTTATTGGGGAATTCCATTGCCAATTTGGAGAACTGAAGATGGCAAGGAGGAAATCTGTATTGGTTCTGTAGAAGAATTAAAAGCTGAAATGAAACGTGCTATTGATGCTGGCGTTTTGGCGGAAGATATTTTCAAGGATTTTGAAGTAGGTAACAACGATGATGCTAACTATGCAAAATTAGATTTACATAAAAACATTGTGGACCAAATCACTTTGGTGTCGGCTTCTGGTAAGCCAATGAAGCGTGAAAGCGATTTGATAGATGTTTGGTTTGATTCTGGATCGATGCCATATGCACAGTGGCACTATCCTTTTGAAAACAAAGAGAAAATTGATGCCCATACCTCTTTTCCTGCCGATTTTATCGCGGAAGGAGTAGACCAAACACGTGGATGGTTCTATACCCTTCATGCCATTGCAACGATGGTATTTGATTCGGTGGCTTATAAGAATGTTGTGTCCAACGGACTTGTGTTGGATAAAAACGGACAGAAAATGTCCAAGCGTTTAGGGAATGCCGTGGATCCATTTAAAACTTTGGCCAATTATGGGGCAGACGCCACGCGTTGGTACATGATTTCCAATGCCAATCCATGGGACAATTTGAAATTTGACATTGAAGGCGTAGAAGAGGTAAAACGTAAATTCTTCGGAACACTTTACAATACCTATTCTTTCTTCACTTTATATACCAATTTGGATAACTTCACCTATAGTGAGACGGATATTCCTTTGGAAGAAAGACCAGAGATTGACCGTTGGATCTTGTCTGAATTACATACTTTGATTCAAAAGGTTGATGAGTATTATGCCGAGTATGAGCCAACAAAGGCGGCCAGAGCAATTTCAGACTTTACACAGGATTACTTGAGTAACTGGTATGTGCGTTTAAGTAGAAGACGTTTCTGGAAAGGCGACTACCAATCCGATAAGATTTCGGCTTACCAAACCTTGTACACCTGTATGGTAACCTTGGCGAAACTTGGAGCGCCGATTGCGCCATTCTACATGGATAAAATTTACCAGGACTTAACAAAAGTGACACAAAAAGAAAACTTTGAAAGTGTACATTTGGCGGAGTTCCCTGTAAGCGATCCTGCTTTTATAGATAAGGAATTGGAGCGTAAAATGGAGAGTGCACAAACTATTTCATCTTTGGTCTTGTCATTACGTGCCAAGGAAAAGATAAAAGTGCGTCAGCCATTGCAAAAAATCATGGTTCCTGTAAACAGCGAGCAACAAAAAACTGAGATTTTGGCGGTTGCAGACTTGATTACTTCTGAAGTAAATGTAAAGGAAATCGAAGTTTTGGAAGATGCTTCTGAGATTTTGGTGAAGCAGATCAAGCCTAATTTCAAGGTTTTAGGTCCTCGTTTTGGAAAAGATATGAAATCCATCGCTCAGATAATCAGTGGATTTACGTCTGAGGATATAAAAAATATGGAGCAAACAGGGGAGGTAAATGTTGAAATTAATGGAAAAAGTATTACATTAGAACGTTCTGATGTGGAAATTACCTCACAAGACATCGAAGGTTGGCTTGTAGCAAACGAAGGTGCTTTAACAGTTGCGTTGGATGTTACAATCAATGAGGAATTGAAAAAAGAGGGTATCGCCAGAGAGTTGGTAAACAGAATACAAAACCTAAGAAAAGATTCAGGATTTGAGCTTACCGACAGGATTGCAGTCCACTTGCAAAAGGATGAACAGATTAGTAATGCGGTAAAACAAAATATTGACTATATAAAAACAGAGACGTTAACAGATCAATTGGAAATTTTAGACATTGTAACCGATGGGATTGAGATAGCCTTTGATGATGTAAATACCAAACTGTTTATTGAAAAATTATAAGATTATGGCAGTAGAAACTAACAACAGGTATTCCGATAAGGATTTGGCAGAGTTTAAAGTATTGATTCTAGATAAAATTGAAAAGGCCGAACATGATTTAGCGCTTTTGAAAAGTGCTTACATGAATGACCTTAATAATGGAACCGATGATACTTCGCCGACATTTAAGGCTTTTGAAGAAGGTAGCGAAACCATGAGTAAGGAAGCGAACTCTCAATTGGCCATCAGACAGGAGAAATTTATCCGGGACTTAAAAAATGCCCTTATTAGAGTTGAGAACAAAACTTATGGTATTTGTCGCGTAACGGGCAAGTTGATCAGTAAGGAGCGCCTTAAGTTAGTGCCGCACGCTACATTAAGTATTGAGGCAAAAAACATGCAGCAATAACTAAACTTATATTTTTAGAATAGCGCCCTGTATATACAGGGCGTTTGTTTTTATGTCTTATTTCTAGGATGTTCAAAATTGATTAAGTGTTCACAATCAATTTATAAATCCTATTTTTGTGTTTCATCAATTCTAATCCATGTCATTAAAAAAAGCATTCCTCTTAATTATTTTAATCTTGCTTGCCGATCAAATAAGCAAACTATACATTAAAACCCATTTTGAACTTAGGGATCGTATAGAGGTGTTTGAATGGTTTCATATTGCATTTGTGGAAAATGATGGAATGGCTTGGGGAACTAAAATCAGTGATTTTGCATCTTTTATTTCAGATAAAACAGCTAAGTTGAGTTTAACACTGTTTAGAATTGTGGCTGTTTTTGGTATTGGCTATTGGTTGGTGTCTTCCATCCAAAAGAAAGCTTCCAAAACCCTAATTTGGGCCGTAGCCTTGATTTTTGCAGGTGCCTTGGGCAATATCATCGATTCGGTTTTTTATGGCGTCATCTTTAGCGATAGCATCAATAGGGTGGCCACTTTTCTGCCTGTTGAAGGTGGTTACGCCAGTTTGTTTCATGGCAACGTTGTGGATATGCTCCATTTTCCTATTTATAGTGGAATTTATCCAGAATGGTTTCCTTTTGTGGGAGGAAGGAGCTTTTCTTTTTTTGAGCCTGTGTTTAATATTGCCGATATGGCCATTAGTACGGGAATAGGCATTCTCATTGTCTTCAACAAAAAAGCGTTCCCGAAGTCTTCAGATGAATTGGAAATTTTGGATGTAGAAAAAGAAGTAGAAAAGGAGAAGGACACGACTCAGCTAGAAAACGTATAGATGTTTCTTGGTGTAACGCAGTAGTCTAAGCGAATGTCTGCTTCATGCATGTCGTCGAATGAAGGTTCTGCCTCAAAAAATGACAGTCCAATTTTTAGTGCATCAGGTTTGCAGTTGACCAAAAACCGATCGTAAAACCCTTTTCCATAGCCAATTCTTTGTCCGTTGTCGTCAAAAGCCAATAAAGGGATAAATACCACGTCTAGCTTGTCATTGGCAATTTCAATGCCGTCCTGAGGTTCAGGAATACCATATGAGTTCACTTTTATTACAGTGTTGTCTGTCAATAAAAAGTTGGTCATAGTACCCGATTTGAAATCGCTTTTTGAAATAACAATGTTTTTATCTTTTCCAGAAAGAATGTTCAGGATAAAATCGGTTTGGATTTCTTTCTTCGATGCAATGCTCAAAAAAAGATGATAGAAAGAATAGTTCCAAATATCCATCTTCAATAACTGATTGGCAATTTCTATGCTCAATTGGTCAATATCATCCTCCGAAAGCGCCTCTCGCTTCGATTTATATAGGGTTCTTAATTCTTGCTTGGTCATTTTTTAATTTGGTACTAATATGGAATAGGGCGTCCCCCTGATAGACGATAGGCAATTCATTCACATTAATAACATAACCTGAATAAATGGCTTTTACGAAATGGTTGAATTTACCATAGGGATCTGTAATGTTGCCAATGATATCGCCTTTGGTCACTTTTGTGTTCAAGGCGATGGAAGGTTTGAACATTCCAGAATAGTTGGCACGTTGCCAACTGCTATCCAAAATGGTGACGGTTTGCGTTTTTGGCTTGGATACCTTGAATTTAGTAGATAACATGCCTAAATGGTGTAACACGCGTTTTACGCCATTAACCCCAGTATTGGTAATATTGATATCTATATGGGTAGATTTTCCACCTTCAAACAACAAAATAGGTTTGCCTAGTTTGCTACATGTATTTCTGAAGGACTTTTTGATGTTTTTGGTATACAATATAAAAGGTGCCCCAAATGCATTGGCCAATTCATCCAGTTGAGGATTGTTTTTGGTAATGCGTATTTGTGGTGCATTAAACCTTCCGGCTCCACCTGTATGGAAATCCATGATGAAATCTACATCAGGAATTACCTCGCTAACAAGTTTGTGTGCCACACGACTAGCCAAAGAGCCTTTTTTCGTTCCGGGAAATACACGGTTTAAATCCCTGCCATCAGGGAATTCACGCTTTAGGGTGATAAACCCAAAAACATTGATAATAGGAATGCAAATAATGGTTCCGCATTTAGGTTTGTTAATGCCTTTGGCAATAATCTGCCTAATGATTTCCACACCATTCACTTCATCTCCATGGATGCCAGCCGTAAAAAGAACAACCGGCCCCGGTTTTTTGGAGCGTTCAATGATAACGGGCACATCGATGCTGGAAGTGGTATGCAGATTGGCCACCCCAAAATTCAATTCACAACGCTCACCCGCTTTAATGTCTTTGCCAAGTATGGAAATGATTGTTTTTTGGGTGTAGGTCATCTATCGGTTCCTTTCTATATAAGTTATGATGGCGCGGGCAATATTTTTTCCGGTAGCTTCTTCAATCCCTTCCAGCCCTGGGGTAGAGTTCACCTCCAATAATAGAGGTCCTCTGGCCGACTGAAGCATGTCAACA
The DNA here is from genome assembly GCF_001975575.1 of Mangrovimonas sp. DI 80. Classification (NCBI taxonomy): domain Bacteria; kingdom Pseudomonadati; phylum Bacteroidota; class Flavobacteriia; order Flavobacteriales; family Flavobacteriaceae; genus Mangrovimonas; species Mangrovimonas sp. DI 80. Next base: position 1,163,529 of record NZ_MSDT01000002.1, read on the forward strand.
CCGCAAACAGGAAGTTTCAATGCTTTTGAGGCTTGCATAGCCAACTTAAGTTCGGCATCATTAAGTTTGATGATTTGGGCGGTGCCTCCTCTGTGTAAATTAGAGCGGAATTCACCTTCTTTCCCTTGGCGTTTCATGGCGCCAACTACCTGTCCATCTACAACCAAAGCTCTAATATCAGCCCCTTTGGCTTCCTTGATAAATTCTTGAACAATTACTCTGGCCTGTAATCCATTGAAAGCTTCCAAAACAGATTCAGCTGCGCTTTTGGTTTCAGCCAAAACAACACCTAAACCTTGAGTGCCTTCAAGTAGCTTGATGATTACAGGAGTTCCGCCTACATGTTCAATAACTTCTTCAACATCTCTGGAATAGTTTGTGAATACCGTCTTTGGCATGCCGATTCCGGCTTTGCTCAAGCGCTGTAAACTGCGCAGTTTGTCCCGTGAGCGTTGAATAGCGTCTGAGGTTACAATGGTGAACACGTTCATCATTTCAAATTGACGTACCACCGCACAACCGTAAAAGGTGACAGAGGCGCCAATTCTTGGGATGATGGCGTCTACATAATCCAAATAACGGTCTTTGTAAAAGATGGTAGGTTTTTCTTTTTCAATAATGATGTCACATTTCAGGGGGTCGATCACTTCAACCTGATGCCCTCTTTTTCGGCCCTCTTCAATAAGCCGTTGGGTAGAATATAAATAAGAATTTCTAGATAGAATTACTATGTTCATGCGCGTTTACTGGCGTTAAAAGATACGTTCTTCTGGTCTACATCAACGAGAAATTTTTTGCTTAAAAACTGTCTGCCAATAAGAACTGGAAATTTCATGTCGTCTCTGGTGCTTAAAGTTAAGTTAATCTTATAGGTTTTACCAAAAAATATGACATCGGTTTTAATTTTAAATCTGTTTTCCTTGAAACCGTTGCTACTCTTTACATTGGTTCTTGAATAGGAATTAAAGCTCACCTCGACACCGCTAAAGTTTGGATGGCCGTCACTGTGAAATGTACAGATTAGGCTGTTGTTTTTTTCGATGATTTTTGAGCAATGTATGGCAGAAGTATAGGCGCCAGTGTCTACCTTAACATCAACTTCAAATAGTTGTAGTTCAGGGAAATCAATCTTGTCTATGCGGCCAATGGTTTGTGTTTTCATTGCTGAATATAAATGTACGAAGTTAGTGAATTACTGATTTCAAAATTAGCTTTGCCAAGATAATTTTTAGGGCAATTAACATTTTGGCTGCCGATTGAAAACCATGAAAATAGTTACCTTTGAATGATGAGCCAAACTTCACTTGAAATTCAGTTGCAAACCTTGCCCAATCAGCCGGGAGTCTACCAATATTACGACGCTGAGGGGAAGATTTTATATGTTGGGAAAGCAAAGAACCTTAAAAAGAGAGTCAGTTCTTATTTTACGAAACAGCATGATTATGGGAAGACCCGAGTGCTGGTAAAAAAGATTGCCAGTATCAAACATATTGTAGTCGATACGGAGACCGATGCTTTGCTGTTGGAAAATAACCTGATTAAAAAGTATCAGCCCAAATACAATGTGATGCTCAAGGATGATAAATCTTATCCTTGGATTTGTATCAAGAAGGAGCGTTTTCCAAGAGTGTTTTCAACTCGCAGGGTGATAAAGGATGGTTCAGAATATTTTGGGCCTTATACCAGCATGAAAACGGTATCTACTTTGTTGGAATTAATTAGAGGCTTGTTTCAATTAAGAACCTGTAATTACGATTTAGCTGAAGAAAAAATTGAAGCCGACAAATACAAGGTGTGTTTAGAATACCATTTGGGAAATTGCAAAGGGCCATGTGAAGGGTATGAAACCGAAGAAGAATACCATGCCAATATCGCTTCGATAAAAGAGATTTTAAAAGGGAATTTTAAGGACTCGCTGTCTCATTTTAAAAAGCAAATGCAGGCTTTGGCGCAAGATATGAAGTTTGAAGAGGCACAGAAAATAAAGGAAAAGATTGAAGTACTGGAGAACTATCAGGCAAAATCTACGGTTGTCAACCCAAAAATCAGTAATGTAGATGTGTTCTCAATAGTGAGCGATGAAGGCTATGGGTATGTCAATTTTCTTCAGTTATCCTACGGTTCCATCATTCGGTCTCATACTTTGGAAATCAAAAAGAAATTGGAAGAAACCGACAAGGAACTTTTGGGGTTGGCCGTAACCGAGCTTCGGCAACGCTTCAATTCCAATTCCAAAGAGATTTATGTTCCTTTTAAAATTGATATTGGCGAAACTATAAAAGTAACGGTTCCCAAGTTGGGAGATAAAAAACATATTTTGGATCTCTCCATCAGAAATGCCAAGTATTACCGAATGGAGCGTTTTAAACAAGTTAAAATCACAGATCCGGATAGACATGCCAACCGTATCATGGCACAAATGAAGGTCGATTTGAGATTGCATGAAGAACCACGGCATATAGAATGTTTCGATAATTCCAATATTCAAGGGACCAACCCAGTGGCCGCTTGTGTGGTATTTAAAAACGGCAAGCCAAGTAAAAAGGATTATCGTCATTTCAATATAAAAACGGTAGAAGGTCCAGATGATTTTGCTTCTATGGAAGAGGTGGTTCACAGGCGTTATAAAAGGCTTTTGGACGAAGGGCAAGCACTGCCTCAATTGATCATTATTGATGGAGGAAAAGGACAATTGTCTTCGGCGCTTAATAGTTTGGAAATCTTAGGTTTACGCGGAAAAATTGCAATCATCGGAATTGCGAAGCGTTTGGAAGAATTATTTTACCCAGAAGATCCAATTCCCTTATATTTAGATAAAAAAAGCGAAACCCTAAAAGTCATTCAACAATTACGAAACGAAGCGCACCGCTTTGGGATAGAGCATCATAGAAATAGAAGAAGTAAAAATGCCCTTAATACGGAGTTGGAAACCATTCCAGGTATTGGGGAGAAAACCATAGTGGAGTTGATGACCCACTTTAAATCGGTAAAACGGATTTCCCAAGCTTCTCTAGAGGATCTCACTTCGGTAGTTGGACCTTCCAAGGCACAGAAAATAAAGGCCTATTATGTAAACAAATGAAACACTTTCTAGCCATCATTGCCATTTTCCTATTGTTTGCGGGAGTTGGGTTTGCTCAAGAAACCCCTGCAAAGGATTCTTTGAAAATAGGTTTGGTGTTGAGTGGTGGTGGGGCCAAGGGATTTGCCCATATTGGTGTGCTAAAAGTATTGGATAGTATTGGGCTGAAGGTTGATTATATAGCAGGTTCCAGTATGGGAGCCATTGTAGGATCCTTGTATGCCTCGGGGTATTCGGCAAAGCAGTTGGATTCCATTTTTGGAAGTGTCAATTTTGATGAGGTGATTACCGATTATTTACCTAGGGAATCCAAAACTTTCTATGAGCGGGACAATTCCGAGAAATATGCCGTGACCTTACCGTTTAATAAATTCAAGTTGAAGTTGCCATCGGCCATTTCCTCAGGGCAAAATGTCTATAATTTATTGACTTATTTAACGCTTCCTGTAAGCGATGTCAAGGAATTTGATAAGTTGCCAATCCCATTTTTTTGTACGGCTACCAATGTGGAAACCGGAAAGGCTGTCTATTTGGAACGAGGTAATTTGGCGCAGTCGGTTACGGCTAGTGGAGCTTTTCCGTCCTTGTTTCAACCGGTAATTATAAATGATCAGTTGTTGATAGATGGAGGAGTGACCAATAATTATCCTATTGATGAGTTGAAGGCCAAAGGTATGGATGTAATTATAGGGGTGGATGTTCAGGATGATTTGGCAACTAGGGAGGAACTGACTTCTGCGCCTGATATTTTACTGCAGATTAATAATTACAGGACCATTAATGACATGGTTTGGAAGTCGGAGAAAACTGATATTTACATCAAACCTGATATCAAGGATTTTTCGGTGATCTCGTTTAGTGAAGGTCAGCGAATTGTGAAAAATGGAGAGAGTGCGGCAAGGGAGCAACTTGGCCCTCTCGTTGAATTGGCCAAAAAAGTCGGGTCTTCAAATAGATCTACTACCAAGTTCTTGAAAAGTCCAGATAGTATCAGGATTAATTCCATCAAAATTAAAGGGTATCAAAAGTATACCAGAGCTTATGTTTTGGGGAAATTGAAGCTTAAAAGTAACACCACTGTGAATTATACCGATTTTAGTAGTGGTGTGAACAATTTGATGGCAACCAATAATTTTGACACTTTTGAGTACAGATTTCAGAAATCAAACGGTATAGAAGGCTATGATTTGTTGGCTACTATTAAGGAAAATGAAACTACAACTTTTTTCCGTTTGGGATTGCATTATGATGAACTATATAAAAGTGCGGCAATAGTGAATCTTACCCGAAAGCGCGCTCTTTTTGATAATGATGTACTGTCTTTTGATGTGGTTCTAGGCGATAATATTCGCTATAACTTGGACTATTTTATTGATAGAGGATTTTATTGGAGTGTGGGATTGCGGACGCGATTCAATCAATTTGATAGAGATGTCAATTCACAATTAATATTTCGGACTTTTGAGGAAGAAGTCAGTAATGTCAATAAGGTTGATGTGGACCTTCGGGATTTTAGTTCGCAATTTTATGTTCAGACGCTGTTCCGAAAGGATTTTGCCTTAATTGCAGGGGCGGAGCATAAGCACCTAAGGATAACTTCTCAAACTTTGGTGAATCAGTTTAGTACTAATAATGATGATGATTATTTATTTGAAAACACTGATTATTTAAGTGTTTATGGTAATATTAAATTGGATACGTATAGCAATCGCTATTTTCCCAAAAAGGGCTTCTATTTCAATGGTGATATCCATTGGTATTTCTATGCTTCCAGTTTTAATGAGAATTTTGAGCCCTTTTCCATTGCCAAGGCGGATATTGGTTATGCCTTTAAGATTGCGAATGGCCTATCCATGACTATTTTGGAGCAGGGAGGATTCAAAATAGGAGAGAATACAACTAACTCGATGGATTTCGGATTGGGCGGCTATGCCAATAATTTCATAAATAATTTCGTTTCCTTTTATGGCTACGATTTTATGTCAATTACAGGGAATAGCTTCGTGAAAAGTACATTTACATTGGATTATGAGTTTTTTAAAAAGAACCATTTTTTGCTAGCCGCTAACATTGGCAATGTAGAAGATAATATTTTTGAAACAGGCGAATGGTTAACTACTCCAGACTATACAGGCTTTGCTGTAGGGTATTCTTTTGAGACCTTTTTAGGGCCTATTGAAGCCAAATATACGTGGTCGCCAGATACCAAAAGGGACTATTGGTTCTTCAATCTAGGGTTCTGGTTTTAGTGGTATAAAATTTGACTTAATGCTCTGACGTTGTAAGCTCTTCATGATTTATTAAAAATCTACAAAAATTTTACGATATTTGCAGAAGACCGTGTGGTTTTAAGAGAAAACTATAAGGTTGCAAAACGCTCCTGATAAATATTAAACAAGAATTTTAAGTGACACATTTTTGGACAGGTTTATTGGCGCATCTTCATTTTCTTATCAAGAGAAATCCTGAGTAAGTAGGCGTTTTGTGCCTTCTGCGCAAGCGGCTATGCTGTTTGTTACTTTTTACTTTCAACTTAAAAAATTATTAACAATGCCTTTTTATCATAAACTAGGGAAAATACCCCCAAAACGTCATATACAATTCCGAAAGCCAGATGGAAGTTTGTATAGCGAGCAGCTTTTTGGGACTATAGGTTTTGATGGGATGTCCACCAACTCCTATCACGAACAACGACCAACTCAGGTCAAAGCTATTCAAAATCAATATAGCGTTGCTCCAAAAATTGCTAGAGAAAACAATATGCAATCCTATCGTTTTAGAGGGTTTCAAGTGAAGCCGGAAAACGATTATTTGGAAAGCAGAAAAACAGTGTTAACCAATAGTGATTGTAGTATTATTTTGGCGGCTCCAAAGCAATCTACAACAGAATATTTCTATAAGAATACCGATGCAGATGAATTGATTTTCATCCATAAGGGAACAGGGAAATTACGCACCCATCTCGGGAATCTTGACTTTAAATACGGAGACTATCTGTTGGTGCCAAGAGGCATTATCTATAAAATAGATTTTGATACGGAAGATAACCGCTTGTTCATTGTTGAGTCTCGTCGTCCTATTTACACACCTAAACGTTACCGTAACTGGTTTGGGCAATTGTTGGAGCATTCGCCTTTCTGTGAACGTGATATCAGGCGTCCTGAAGAATTGGAAACCAACGATGAATCGGGTGACTTCTTAATCAAAGTGAAAAAACAAGATGATATGTTTGATATGGTGTATGCCTCACATCCTTTTGATGTAGTTGGTTATGATGGCTATTGCTATCCGTACGCTTTTTCAATTCACGATTTTGAACCTATAACCGGACGGATACACCAGCCGCCACCGGTGCACCAAACTTTTGAGACCGATGCTTTTGTGGTGTGCAGTTTTGTGCCGCGTTTGTATGATTATCATCCAGAAAGCATTCCAGCGCCATACAACCATAGCAATATTGATAGCGATGAGGTGTTGTACTATGTCGATGGTGATTTTATGAGTAGAAATGATATTGCTGCGGGGCATATTTCATTGCACCCCGCTGGGATTCCCCATGGACCGCATCCGGGAGCAACCGAACGTAGTATCGGGAAGGAAAAAACAGATGAATTGGCGGTAATGGTTGATACCTTTAAACCGTTGAAAGTAACAGAAGAAGCATTAAAAATAGCAGACGAAGATTATTTTAAATCTTGGTTGGAACACTAAAAAAAATAAAGATTATGAGTAAAGAAATTAAGTCGGTTGAATACGGACTGGAAAAAATATTTGAGGGGGCAGAAGACTTTTTGCCTTTGTTAGGAACTGATTATGTTGAGTTGTATGTGGGTAATGCCAAACAAGCGGCTCACTTTTATAAAACTGCTTTTGGATTTCAATCATATGCCTACAAAGGTTTGGAAACTGGTTCAAGAGATGAGGTGAGTTATGTGCTACTTCAAGATAAAATTAGATTGGTTTTAACCACGCCGTTGAACAGTAAATCACCAATTAACCAGCATATTGTAAAGCATGGAGATGGTGTGAAAGTTGTGGCGCTTTGGGTCGAAGATGCAAGAAGTGCTTATGAAGAGACTACTAAAAGAGGTGCAAAATCCTATTTGGAGCCAACCGTTGAAAAGGACGAATTCGGTGAAGTAGTAAGAGCTGGTATTTATACCTATGGAGAAACGGTTCACATGTTTGTGGAGCGTAAAAACTACAATGGACAGTTCATGCCTGGATTTGTAAAATGGGAATCGGATTATAATCCAACGCCAACAGGTTTAAAATTCATAGACCACATGGTAGGAAATGTTGGTTGGGGTGAAATGAACACTTGGGTAAAGTGGTATGAAGACGTGATGGGCTTTGTGAATTTCCTTTCGTTTGACGACAAACAAATCCATACGGAATATTCAGCCTTGATGAGTAAGGTAATGAGTAACGGTAACGGTCGCATCAAATTCCCAATCAATGAGCCGGCCGAAGGAAAGAAACGTTCTCAAATTGAAGAATATCTTGATTTTTATGAAGGATCAGGAGTGCAGCACATTGCGGTAGCTACAGATGACATTATCAAAACAGTGACTGATTTGCGTTCTAGAGGTGTGGAATTCTTATCAACACCACCGGAAGAATATTATAGCGCAGTTCCTGGAAGGTTGGAAGAGTTCAGTCATGAGCTTCGTGAGGATATCGAAACCTTGAAAGGTTTGGGAATCATGATCGATGCCGATGAAGAAGGATATCTGTTGCAGATTTTCACCAAACCGGTTGAAGATAGACCAACCTTGTTTTTCGAAATTATCCAAAGAATGGGAGCTCGCGGATTTGGAGCTGGAAATTTTAAAGCCCTTTTTGAATCAATCGAAAGAGAGCAGGAAAAGAGAGGTACATTATAACAAATTTTTAACGTTCCACGTTTTAAAAAACTCCATAAGGCAACTATGGAGTTTTTTGTTTTTTATACATTTGGAACAGTAATTGTTTGTCAGCTTTTTAAACAGCCTCATGATTTGTCAAAAGTTAGGAGGACAAGATACTTTTAACATGAAATTTAATCTTTTTTTTCTCAGTTTTCTTTTCTTTGCGCAAATTGCTTCGGCTCAGGACAAAACGGCTTTTGGCGGAGGCGAATGGTTCAAGTTTAAGATGAGTTACAGTGGCTTTTTAAAGGCTGGTAACGCAACACTTGAGGTGCATGAAAAAATGCTGGATGGTAAAGAAGTATATCATGTAGTAGGTAAAGGATGGACTACAGGAGCCATAGGTTGGTTTTTTAAAGTAGACGACCATTACGAAAGTTATTTCGATAGGGAAACCGGTGCGCCGTATAAGTTCATAAGGAAGATTGACGAAGGTGGACATACCAAGGATATTGAAATCAAGTTTGATCACAATGAAAGCAAAGCGCATGTCAAAAACTATAAAAACGGCGGGAGACAAGTGTTTGCTACAGAAAAAGATGTTCAGGACATGGTGTCTGCGTTTTATTATTTGCGCAACAATTACGATACCGATAAGATAAAGGTTGGAGATGTAGTGAAACTGAACATGTTTTTTGATGAAGAAAACTATGTGTTCAAGCTCAAGTTTTTGGGAAGAGAAACTATCGAGACAGATTTTGGAAAAGTAAAGACACTTAAATTCAGGCCGTACGTAATGGCAGGAAGGGTGTTTAAAGAACAAGAAAGTTTAACGTTATGGGTGAGTGCAGACGAAAACAAGATCCCATTAAAAATTAAAGCAGATTTGGCAGTGGGATCGTTGCGGGCAGAACTGGAATCCTTCAGAGGCTTGAAACACTCCTTCCAAATTCAATTTGACTAACTAACATATGGCCAACCCAAATAAATTTGATAATGTCATTGAGGAACTAGAGCAAAAGTTCCAATCCATCAACCAAAATACCGAAGACCATTTAAAAGGGCTGCTTTACAGTAAGCCCATTACATATTGGGATTATATCCAAACCGATGCCCTTTTGGGGCTCCAAATCCAGCGCACGCAATTGCCAGATGAAATGGTGTTTATTGCCTATCACCAAATCAATGAACTTTTGTTCAAAATGATTTTGTGGGAAATTGAGCAGGTAGCCGAATGTAAAGAGTTAAAAGCCGATTTCTTTGCAGAAAAGGTAATGCGCGTTAGTCGCTATTTTGATATGTTGACCACTTCTTTCAATATCATGCGAGAAGGTATGGAAGTGGAGCAATACATGAAGTTCCGCCATACGTTGACTCCTGCCAGTGGTTTCCAAAGTGCGCAGTACCGTATGATAGAATTTGCTTCAACAGAGTTGATCAATTTGATCGATTATAGGTTCCGTGCCACCATAGACAGAAATACACCATATACCCATGCTTTTGAGCATTTGTATTGGCAAGCGGCGGGAAAGGATTACAAAACAGGGAAAAAGTCGACGCTTTTAGTTAATTTTGAAAAGCGCTATAAGGATGATTTCTTGAGGTTTATGGAGAGTTACAATACCAAAAACCTTTGGACTAGATTTAAAGAGCTGCCAATGGAAGCTCAAAAGGATGAAAATCTCGTGCAGGCCATGAGACATTTTGACTATACAGTCAATATCACATGGGTAATGGCGCATTACAATACCGCAAGGCATTATATTGAAAGTGGTCTTGGAGACGGAGAAGCAACAGGAGGAAGTGACTGGAAGAAATATATGCACCCCAAATATCAAAGGCGTATATTTTTTCCAGAATTATGGTCGCAGGAGGAGTTGGATAACTGGGGAGAGAATATTTAAAATTGATATAATTTAATGCAAACAAGATTATTAACAGCACTATTTGTGTGTGTGACATTTTTATCATGTAAGGATGATAAAAAGGTGAAAGAAGAGAAAATTGAGCCGTTACAAACTTTTGTTGAACCTGCAGAAATTCACGAGTTCGGATTCAATCTTAACGAGTTTATTGTAAAGCGCGATACCATTAAAAATGGGGATAGTTTTGGAGCTATCATGGAGCGTAATAGAATTGGATATCCTCTTATTTACAATATTGTAGAGAGCGCCAAGGATAGCTTCGATATTGCAAGAAGACTTCAGGTAGGGAAACCGTATACCTTGTTGTGTTCCAAAGATTCCCTAGAATTACCGCAGTGTTTTATTTACCAACCTAATCAGGAGGAATATGTGGTGATTAATTTCAAAGACTCTATTCATGCCTATACCAACAGAAAACCTATCAAGTATGTGGAAAAGGAAGCTACAGGAATTATAGATAGTAATATTTCCGAAACTTTGGAATCCCAAGGCTTGAGTCCAAGATTGGCCTATAAAATGGCAGATGAAATTTACGCTTGGACTATCGATTTTAGACGTTTGCAAAAAGGAGATCGTTTCAAGGTGATTTATACCGATAAATATATAGATGACAGTATTTATGTAGGGGTAGATCAAATAAAGGCGGCTTATTTCGAGCATAATAATGAGCCTTTTTATGCCTTCCAATTTAAAACCGATACTGTTAAGGGTATCGTAGATTACTTCAACGATGAGGCTAAAAACTTGCGACGTGCCTTCTTGAAAGCGCCGGTTCAGTTTGGAAGAATCTCTTCTAGATATAATCTTAACCGCCGAATCGCTTATTATGGGTATAAAGTAAAACCTCATAAAGGAACGGACTTTGCGGCATCCATTGGGACGCCTATTATGGCAACAGCCAATGGTACCGTAACCGAGTCTACAAGACGTGGTGGTAATGGAAAATATGTGAAGATTAGGCATAACGCCACTTACGAAACGCAGTACCTTCATATGAAGGCCCAAAACGTTAAGAAGGGGCAATTTGTAAAACAGGGAGATATTATTGGTTGGGTAGGTATGACAGGTAATACTGGAGGGCCTCACGTTTGCTACCGTTTTTGGAAAAATGGTAGGCAAGTGGATCCTCTTAGGGAAAAATTGCCTGAGGCCAAGCCTATTTCGGATAGTTTGAAAACAAGATACATGGAATATATTACGCCAATTAGAGCTCGTTTGGATGCCATTCAATTTGAAGGGCTTCAGGAAGATGAAGAATTGTTGGCGGAAGAAACATTAATTACACAAGTAAAATAAAAATGGCATTAAAAGCAATAAACCCTACGACTACAGAGGCATGGAAGCAGCTGAAAGAGCATTTCGAAACCGTTAAAAATGCTCATATGAAAGATTGGTTTGCTCAAGATTCAGAAAGGGCAAATAATATGACCATTTCATGGGAAGACTTCTACGTAGATTTTTCAAAAAACAGGATTACAGGAGAAACTCTTGAGCTTTTGCTGAAATTGGCAGAGGAAGTAGATCTTAAAGATGCCATTTCTAAGTATTTTGGAGGTGATGTTATTAACGAAACGGAAGGTAGAGCGGTTCTACATACTGCTTTAAGAGCTCCAAAAACTGCCGAGGTTTTGGTGGATGGTGAAAACGTAATGACCGAAATCTATGAGGTAAAGGAAAAGATGAAGGCTTTTACCAATCAAGTCGTTTCGGGAGAGTTAAAGGGGTACACAGGGAAGGCGTTTACCGATATCGTGAACATAGGAATCGGTGGATCTGATTTGGGACCTGCTATGGTTGTAGATTCCCTTACGTATTATAAAAATCACCTAAAGACGCATTTTGTAAGTAATGTTGATGGAGATCATGTGAATGAAGTTATCAAGCACTTAGATCCAGAAACAACCTTGTTTGTGGTAGTGTCAAAAACCTTTACTACTCAGGAAACTTTGTCTAACGCAAGCACCATCAGAAACTGGTTCCTGATCAATGCTCCTGAAGAAGCCGTTGCTAAACATTTTGTGGCGGTGTCTACCAATATAGAGCGTGTAAAGGCTTTCGGGATTGATGAAAGCAATATTTTCCCAATGTGGAATTGGGTAGGTGGTCGTTTCTCTTTATGGAGTGCGGTTGGACTGTCTATTAGTCTTTCTGTTGGTTTTGAGAATTTCGACAAGTTGTTGTTGGGAGCACATAAAATGGATGAGCATTTTAGAACTGCCAGTTTTGATAAAAATATCCCCGTGATATCTGCACTGTTGAGTGTGTGGTATAATAATTTCTTCGGTGTTGAAACCGAGGCGGTGATTCCTTATTCTCAATATTTAAATCAGTTTGCGACTTATTTGCAGCAAGGGATCATGGAGAGTAACGGAAAGAGTATCGATCGAAGCGGGAATCCTGTGAACTATCAAACAGGAACAATCATTTGGGGAGAACCGGGAACCAATTCGCAACATGCTTTCTTCCAATTGATCCACCAAGGGACAAAATTAATTCCAGCCGAATTTATTGGGTTTGCTCAAGCATTACATGGAGATAAAGATCACCAGGATAAATTGATGTCCAACTTTTTGGCGCAAACAGAAGCCTTGCTAAATGGTAAAACAGAGCAACAGGTGAAAGAAGAAGGTGCTTCGGGTGCTTTGGTGCCGTTTAAGGTCTTTGAAGGTAATAAGCCTACAACATCTATACTAATTGAGAAATTAACGCCAGAAAGCCTTGGAAAATTGATTGCGATGTATGAGCATAAAATTTTTGTTCAGGGGGTTGTTTGGAATATTTTTAGCTATGATCAATTTGGTGTGGAGTTAGGAAAACAACTTGCCAATACTATTTTGGAAGACATCAATGCTACAGGAAATGCTAATAGCCACGATGCTTCCACGCAAAACCTTTTGGAGTTTTATAAAAAACTTTCTTAACAAATGTTAAAAAACTTTTAACAGCTTTCGTGTTTAATTGTTGATGGTTTGATATTAATCGTTAACTTTCAGGTGCTTAATTACTAATGTTAAGGTAATATTTGATTATTCTTAATAAGTAATTTTGCCAAGACTAATTCAAATTTCAACAATTAAACATGAAAAACATTTACCAGTTACTATGTGCAGCTGCTGTATTTTTATGTAGTTCGGCGCTGTTCTCACAAAGCACTATCAAAGGTAAAATCATCGGTTCAGACTTCAGCGAACCATTACCAGGTGCAAACATCATTGAAAAGGGGACATCAAACGGGACAACCACCGATTTTGATGGAAATTTCACAATTACTACACAAGCAAGTTCGGGAGAATTGGTGATTACCTACGTAGGGTATACCACCCAGACCATTACCTTTAGTGGTGATCAGGACTTTGGAGTTATTACTTTGGAGTCTAGCGAGGTTGGGTTGCAGGAAGTCCAAATTATTGCTTCCGTGGCTGTAGATAGGAAAACGCCAGTGGCAGTTTCTACGGTAAAGGCAGAAGAAATTGCCTTAAAACTGAGTACCCAGGAATTTCCTGAAATTTTAAAATCAACGCCAGGGGTGTATGCCACAAGAGCTGGTGGTGGTTATGGAGATGGAAGGATTAACCTAAGGGGATTTGATTCAGAAAATGTTGCTGTTATGATTAATGGAGTTCCAGTTAACGACATGGAAAATGGAAGGGTCTATTGGTCTAACTGGGCTGGATTAGGAGATGTAACATCAACTATGCAGGTGCAGCGTGGTTTGGGAGCTTCAAAGGTGGCTGTGCCATCTGTTGGGGGAACCATTAATATTATTACAAAAAGTACGGATGCCGAAGCTGGAGGAAATATTGCTTCAAGTATTGGTAATAATGGGTACTTAAAGTATGGTATGACATATTCCACGGGGTTAACCTCAAAAGGTTTTGCTGCTACGGTAAGTGCTGCCAAAATCTCAGGAGATGGTTATGTTGATGGTACTGAATTTTCTGGTTTTAACTACTTTGTGAGTTTGTCTCAACAGTTGAATGAAAAGAATAGATTGACCTTTAGTGCCTTTGGAGCTCAACAAGAGCATGGGCAACGTTTTAATAGATCTACTATTTCAGAGTTGCAAGCTACCGAGTCAGGACCTAGAAGAGCCAATAAAGATTGGGGATATAAAAACGGGAAGGTTTATCATCAATCTTTTAATTTTTACCACAAACCACAATTGTCCTTAAATCATTTATGGGAAATCAATGATAATTCTGCTTTATCAACTGCGCTTTATGCTTCTTTTGGAAGCGGGGGAGGACGTAGAGATGAAGGTAATAAAATTGGATCAAATGATTATAGAATGGGTAGTTCTGGTTTACAGCCTATAGATTTTGATAGAATTGTGGATGAAAATATCGCTAATGGAGCTGCTGGTTCTACAGATATTATTTCTTCATCGAGAAACTCTCACGAATGGTATGGGATTTTATCTACCTACAAAAATTCACTAAGCGATAACTTGACAATTTCGGGAGGATTGGATACGCGTTACTATATTGGGTCTCACTGGTACGAGGTAGATGATTTACTTGGAGGGCAGTTTTTCCTGGATAATGAGTCGGATACCTTTGCTTATGGCAAGCCGTTAAAAGTTGGAGATCGGTATAATAAGGATTATGATGGTATTGTGCTTAGATATGGCCTTTTTGGTCAAGCTGAATACCAATTAACGGATGACTTAAACTTCTTCCTTGCTGCGGATGTGTCTAATTCTAACTACAAGAAAAAAGAGTTTATGAACAGTGAGATCACCGGTAGCAGAACTTCAGACAATGTGGATTTTCTTGGTTTTGGTGTGAAAGGAGGAGGGAACTACAACTTGGATATCAATAACAATGTGTTTGTTAATGTTGGATATTTTTCAAAGGCACCTTTTGTGATTTCGGTATTCTTGGATGAGGATACTTTGGATGCCAATAAGGATGCTACAAATGAAAAGGTCTTTAGTGTGGAAGTAGGGTATGGGTTTAGAGCAGAAAAGTTGTCTGCAAATGTGAATTTGTACCGTACCAGTTGGTTGGACAAAGCAATCAATGGATCTTATCCAGGAGCTACTCCAGAGGCAGACAGAATTTATTATAATTTAACGGGAATGGATGCTTTACACCAGGGGATCGAAATTGATTTGCGTTATAGATTTTCTGATGACTTGACCTTTACAGGGATGGCTTCTATAGGTGATTGGAAATGGAAAAGTGATGTATCGGCCATTATTAGAGACCAAGACGGTGAGGAGATAGATGTGGTTGATGTGTTTGCAAAAGATTTGAAAGTTGGTGATGCAGCTCAAACAACCTTTGCTTTAGGGGCTAATTATAGGTTTGCAGATAGATCTAGAATCTATTTGGATTATAATTATGCGGGGAATATGTATTCTTCCTATTTGGTTACTAGTCGTGGAAGTGCTGATCTTCCTGATACGTGGGAAACACCAGCCTATGGACTATTTGATGTGGGTGTGAGCCATGCTTTCGATATGGGATCATTTGAGGCCGTATTGAATGGAAAGATCAATAATGTTTTTAATACAGAATATATATCAGATTCTAATGATGTGGATGGAACAGCTGCTAGTGCTTTAGTTTACTATGGTGCAGGTAGAACTTACAGTATAGGATTAAAACTTAATTTTTAAAGAAAAGCGATGAAAAGAGTATTTTATTTATATGCAATTTTTTTAGGGGCAATCGTATGTTCTTGTAACCCCATGGATGACCTTCACGATGAAGCAAGAGAAAATGCAGTTGGAGTTGTTGAATCGATAGAATTGACTTTGACGGATGATGATTACGATGAGTTGGACTTGCAATACGGAAGTTTCAATTCCGAAGATGAAGCTCGGGAATTGTTGCCTCCGTATTTGGCAGAATTGTACCCTTATTTGGACACAGGGTCATCTGTTAATGTATTCTATAACCTTTATATTGGGAATGCAGAAGGAGTAAGCGATTTTACAGGGGCAGATGAGTATGAATTAACAATCGCAGATTACGCCGCTTCAGGAAGTGATGCTTTTGGGTATTACCCTAATGTGGATGCTACCTCGAAAGTAATATCTGTTTTGGAAAACCAAATTGAGGCACCTACTGAAGGACAAATAGTATTGGCTAGATACAGACAATACTTTGAGGATCCTGAAGTTGGTTTTGCAAGCTTGTTTGAATATAATTTTAACGGGTCACTTGATGGATTTGAAAACATAAGTGTTGCTGGAGATGGTCAAGTATGGGAACCTGCATCATTTGGAGGAGTGGAATATGCCTATATGAGTGGGTATGATGGTGGCTCTATCGTAAATGAAGATTGGTTAATTTCTCCAGAAATGGATTTGTCTGGAGAAACAGATATTAGAGTACAAATTAGACAAGCCATTAACTATGCTGATGATGTGTCATTGTTATCAGTATTAGTTTCTTCAAATTATACAACTGGAGGAGACGTGATGGCAGCAACTTGGGAACTCATTGATTTTGCAGATGCGCCAGCTGGAAATAATTGGGATTTTATACTTTCTGAAGATTATGATTTGTCGGCGTATGACGGGGAGACCATCCATATAGCTTTAAAATATGAATCTACAGCAGACGATGCGGCCTCTTGGGAGGTGGACCAGTTGCTTGTAAAAGCTTTAGGGGTTTCAGGTGAATATAATTCAAAAGGTGAGTTTTTTATGTATTCGGGAGATGAGTGGACTCCAATGGAAGGTGTTTATTTTTTAAGTTCTGCCGATTTTGATGCCATGGGAGAAGGTGAAGGGCAACCAGGAGAGAACAATACCTTTGGAAGTTCAATTCCACCAAATAATTATTTGCCAACGTTTATGAGTATTAATTTCCCTTACGGCCAAGAGGAGGAGCAGCTTTTTGTGATTTATGACTATTCTTCGAGTTCGTCAGGTCCGCAGTTAAGAGGGAATTTATATACGGTAATTGATGGGGTTTGGACAGGACATGAGTCTACAGTTGAATCTAGTTTGCAATTTGGTTTTGATGGAACGGAATGGGTGCCAGATAATACAATCCAATATACTTTAACAGGGGCTGATTACGATTATATTGCCACCACCTATGCGTCTGAGCCTGGATTTGAGGCGGCCGCTGGAAATTTGGCAAATTATGGTAACTTTAATAGAACAGGGGGAGGTACTTCTTGGAGTGACGATATGATGTTTACGGTATTAACAGACCTTATGGCCAATGTGGTTGACCCTACGGCCGAAGAAGGACAGAAATATGTGTTGAGCTATGATGTTTACAATGGAAGTAATGCGGTTGAAACCATGAGCCTTATTAAAGAAGGTGGAGAATGGATTTTGAATGAGTAGAAATTCTAGCTAAGCATAATAAAAGAAAAAGCCATCAACACGTTGATGGCTTTTTCTTTTTTCTATAAATAATTAATTCCAAGTAATGGTTTCCATGATATGCTTAATGTCGTTTTTTAAATACACGGCAGCAGGATAAATGGAATCGTAATTTGGTTTTGCATAAAAGTACAAAGAACCTGTTAGGAAGTGGTTTACGCTGTCTGTAACATAGAATTGCGATTGACTGGCGGCATTGCCTCCAACTTCGTAAAACATCCCGAAAACGTTATGTAATTTGTTCTCGTAAGGTTGTTCGATAATCTCATCGGCTTTCACGACATGTTTTTGGGTAAGGTTTTGGGCATCCTTAATCAGGGATTCCAAATTATCCTTGTTCACTTGTTTATAGGTTAGGTAAATGGTCCCTTTCATTTCTGGATACTGAATGTCCAAACCAAAAGTATTTTTGGATTTATCTACCTTAATATTGTCAATGTCTTCAGCTATTTCGTTTTGTTCAAATGAGAAAGGCAATGCAGTCTGTACCGTATGGTAATTGGCTTGGGGATAATCTAAACGTAAAAAAGCCTTTGGTTTTGGAATTGGGTCTTCTGCACATGATAGACAAAGTCCTGCCAAAATAACTGCTGCTAATCTCTTCATTTTAATATGATATTATCCTAAAAAGGAACTTTTAGGCGTCTAAAATAGTAAACTTTACTTGCTTAATGCGTTTTTTATCTAAAGCCTCTATGGTAAAAACGTAGTTTTTGAAATTTATTTTGCTGTTGCGCTTAGGGAACAGCCCAGAAATTTCAAGAACAAATCCGGCGATGGTTTCGGCTTCGCCTTTATGGTCTTCAAAAATAGATTCGTCATCTATCTTGATGATTTTGTAAAAGTCCTTTAAAGGGGTTTTGCCTTCAAAGGAATAGTTCTTGTCGTCAATAATGGTGTATGACAAATCATCGTCGTCATACTCGTCGCTAATGTCGCCAACAATCTCCTCGATAACATCTTCCAAAGAAATAACGCCTGATGTCCCACCATACTCATCAACCACAATTGCTAAGTGCACTTTTTTGCTTTGGAATTCCAACATTAAATCGTCCAATTTTTTGTTCTCAGGAACAAAAAACGGCTCTCTGAGTAACGTTGTCCAGTCAAACTGTTTTTTGTCTATGTGTGGGAGTAAATCCTTTACATATAGAATCCCGATAACGGAGTCGATACTATCTTTGTAGACAGGGATTCTGGAGTAACCATTTTTTGTGATTTGTTCAATGACTTCACTATACTTTTGATCGGTTTGAAGGGCGAAAATGTCCATTCTGGGTTTCATCACCTGTTTGGTATCGGTATTTCCAAAGGAAACGATTCCCTGTAAAATTTTGTGCTCTTCGCGAGTGGTGTCTTGTTCACTTGTGAGTTCCAAAGCCTGTGATAATTGATCCACACTTAAATTGGATTTTTGCTTGCCCAATTTGTTGTGGATGGCAATGGTGATGTAACGCATTGGCAAAGTAATGGGGGTGAAAATAACATCCAAAACTTGGAGCGGAATGCTCATAAAAGTGGAGAACTTTACCCTGTTTCTGCTAGCGTATATTTTAGGGATGATTTCTCCAAACAATAAAATTAGGAAGGTAATCACAACTACTTCCAAGAAAAATTTCATCCAATAGCTTTCAATGGAAGCAAATAGGTGTTCGCCCAAAAAGGCAAACAGGATTACAATACCCACGTTTATAAAATTGTTGGCAACCAAAATGGTGGCCAATAACTTTTTGGGGCGTTCCAAAAGGTTGGAAATAATTTTAAAAGTGTTGGGTTTTTCTTCTAGACCGTTATCGATGTCTGATCGGGTTAAAGAAAAGAAGGCGACTTCTGCCCCAGAAATAAGGGCGGAACATATTAATAAAACAACAAGCAGTACAATTCCAGAAATTAAGGGAACGTTGATGGAAATTAAAGGTAATATGAAACTCGGGGGTTCAGGGTCCAATTCAAAAGAGATTAGTTAAACAAATTAAAATGGAAGATCGTCATTGTCGTCCATTGTATCTGGAGCCATTGGCTGTGCTTGTGGCATTTGCGGCTGCTGGCTTGATCCCGAATTCTGGGATTCGCCTTTTGTGGTTAGAAATGTAAAGTCGGTACAGTGTATTTCCGTAGAGTAGCGGTCCATACCTTTTTCATCTTGCCATTTTCTGGTCTTGATGCGGCCTTCCACATAAATACGGTCACCTTTGGTTAGGTATTTTTCGCAAATCTCTGCGGCTTTGTTTCTAACCACAATATTGTGCCACTCGGTATTGGTGATACGTTCGTTGGTTTGTCTGTTGGTGTATGTCTCATTGGTTGCCAAAGGGAAGCGGCCCACACAATTGCCTCCTTCAAAATAATGTAGTTTTACTTCATCTCCCAAATGCCCAATAAGCATCACTTTATTTAAGGTTCCAGACATATAATTTGTGTGTTTGTATTAGCAAAATTAACCATTTTTCAATGACTTTCTTAAAAGTAAGAAAAATTTGTGAGTCTTTATAATGGGAATCGAAATTCATCCAAAAAGTTGCCAATCAGTATTGGTGCGGGGAACTCTTTCAGCTTCGAAATTGGAAGACCCTTTTCTGGTAATTGATCTATTTCAACAATCCAAAACTTGGTGTGTAAATGTTGGTGAGAGAGTTTGTGTACAATCGTGTCCTTATTATATAAGGAGAATTCAAAATCCATTTCTTTAAAATAATCTATAATAAGCGGGTGCTTTTTAAAAGTTGAAGATTTTAAAGGTTGCTCGGTTTCTATTAAAGGAAATTGATAGAGGTTTTGCCAAATTCCTTTTCCCGTTCGCTTTTTAAAAATGGTTTCTCCTTTAGAAGATATCAAGACCAAAAAGTTGAAATGTTTTTTGCTAACCTTTACTTTTTTTAGCTTTACAGGGAGTTCGGTTACCGTTTTGGTTTGAAGTGCCACACAGCTTTCCTGCAGGACGCATTGGCTACAATCTGGATTGTTGGGCTTGCATTGTATGGCTCCAAATTCCATGATGGCCTGATTATAGTCCGCAGGATTGTGGCTGTCAAGTAGTGAGGTTGCCAATTCTTTAAATTCCTTGATACCTTTTGTACTATTAATAGGAGTGTGAATGCCAAAGTGCCTAGCAAGTACTCTATATACATTTCCGTCTACCACAGCAGCGGGTTCGTCAAAGCAAATGGAGGCGATGGCGCTGGCCGTATAATCGCCAACACCTTTTAATTGTAGCAGCCCTTTATAGTTGTTAGGGAATATACCTTGCAAGTTGTTGGCAATATATTTAGCTGTAAAATGAAGATTCCTAGCTCTTGAGTAGTACCCCAGGCCTTGCCACAGTTTTAAAACCTCCTGTTCGTTGGCATTGGCAAGCTCGAATACGGTGGGAAATTCCTTAACGAAAGCTTCATAATAGGGTAATCCTTGTTTGATTTGGGTTTGTTGTAAAATAATTTCGGAGAGCCAAATGTGATATGGGTTTTTTGTTTTTCGCCATGGAAGACTTCGTTTATTTATTGAGTACCAGTGAGTTAATTTCTCCTTAAAATTCATTTCAAATTTTTAATTTTTGCGAAAATAATCCTTTATAAGCTTAAATTTTAATTAATTAGGTTTGAAATATTGAAATTAAAATTCCTATATTTGCATCCCTTAATAATTAATAATAACCCTAAAATTAAATACGATGACAAAAGCTGATATAGTAGCGAAGATTTCCGACAAATTAGGAATGGAAAAAGGCGACGTGCAAGCAACAGTAGAAACTTTCATGGAAGAAGTAAAGGCTTCTTTAGAGAATGGAGACAATGTATATTTAAGAGGTTTTGGAAGTTTCATCATCAAAACTAGAGCAGAAAAAACAGGAAGAAATATTTCTAAAAATACAACTATCAAAATTCCTGCTCACAATATCCCAGCGTTCAAACCTGCAAAAGTATTTGTAGAAGGCGTAAAAACAAACGTAGAAGTTAACTAACTTTTTAACCTAAATATTAATTTTTAAAATACAATTTTATGCCAAGTGGTAAAAAGAGAAAGAGACACAAGGTAGCAACGCACAAGCGTAAAAAAAGAAGACGCGCTAACCGTCACAAAAAGAAATAAAATGAAAAAGTAGTTTTTTAACTACTTTTTCATTTTTTAATGTAACGTTCTTTGATATTTAGTTCATGCCCATTTTGCTAGTACTTTGGCTTGCATGGACTTAACGGAAAATACTTTCTGTGTCAAAAATTAAAAGTATAATCCATCTGCCTCCAAAGCTTTTTGGGGTGGATATAAATTTACAGTATGGATAAAGAATTGATTATTAGATCAGGTTCCGATATTGTTGATTTTGCCTTATTAAAAGATGGAAAACTTATTGAATTACATAAAGATGAAGAAGACAATAACTTTTCGGTTGGTGATGTGTTTATAGCCAAAATTAGAAAAGCTGTTCCGGGCCTAAATGCCGCATTCGTGAATGTGGGTTATGAAAAAGATGCCTTTTTGCACTATCATGATTTGGGTCCAAAACTTCCTTCGCTTTTAAAATTCGTAAAACGTGTAAGCACAGGAAAAAACACCGATTTTTTACTCAAAAACTTTCAGTTTGAAAAGGATATCGATAAGGATGGCAGCATTTCAAATGTATTAAAAGCCAACCAATCCATCTTGGTTCAAATTGTAAAGGAGCCTATTTCCACCAAGGGTCCCCGCATCAGTTCAGAATTGTCTATTGCAGGGCGCTATTTGGTGTTGGTGCCGTTTTCAGATCGCATTTCAATTTCACAAAAAATTGAATCCAAAGAGGAAAAAGACCGTTTGAAACGCTTGGTAAAAAGCATTACGCCAAAAGGATTTGGAGTAATTGTACGTACCGTAGCCGAAGACAAAAAGGTTGCCGAATTGGACAAGGATCTGCAAAACTTGCTCAACAGGTGGACGGCCATGTGTAAAAAATTAAACAGAGCACATCATCCAAGTAAAGTGCTGGGAGAAATGAACAAGGCATCCTCTATTTTAAGGGATATTTTTAACGATTCATTCTCTAGCATTATCGTAGATGATGAAGCTATGTACGGTCAAATTAAAGATTATGTGCAAGAAATTGCACCTAACAAAGAGTCTATTGTAAAGTTGTATAAAAATGGCGTGCCAATCTTTGAAAAGTATGGTATCGAGCGTCAAATAAAAACATCTTTCGGACGCACAGTATCTATGGCCAAGGGCGCCTATTTGGTAATTGAACACACCGAAGCCCTTCACGTTATAGATGTTAACAGTGGTAATCGCTCCAACAAAGAAAAAAATCAAGAGGACACTGCTTTAGAAGTCAATTTAATATCAGCATCAGAAATAGCCCGACAACTGCGCTTGCGCGATATGGGTGGGATCATCGTAGTGGATTTCATTGACATGGGGAAAGCAGAGAACCGTAAAAAACTTTATAATCATCTTCGCGATGAAATGCAGGATGATAAAGCAAAACATAAAATATTGCCTCCTAGTAAGTTTGGGCTGGTACAAATTACCAGACAACGCGTACGCCCAGAGCGCAATATTGAAACCAAGGAAGAAAATCCTAATGGTGCTGGAGACGAAATAGAAGCACCAATTAAAATTGTGCAGAAGATTACCCAAGACATGGAACGTATTTTCAAAAAAGACTACAAAAAGGTGACCTTAAACACACATCCTTTTATAGCAGCCTTTTTAACCAAAGGTTTTCCTTCAATACGTTCTAAATGGTTTTTAGAACATAAAAAATGGGTAAAAGTATTACCCAGAGATGCTTACACGTATCTTGAATATCATTTTTATGATAAAAATGGTAAGGAAATCAAATAATATCAAAAAATTAACCCCTTTCAAACAGTTTTGGAAGGGGTTTTTTGTTTTTAATGATGATATGTTTAAGTAGCAGGATTTGGCATTGCTGTATGCACGTCATTGATAGCTTTTAAAAGATCATCATTTAAGTTTACATGAATACTTCCGATATTTTCTTCAAGTTGTTCTAAGCTGGTAGCACCTATAATATTACTGGTTACAAAAGGTTGTTGGGTTACAAAAGCCAACGACATTTGGGCCAATGTCATATTGTTGTCTTCAGCAATTTCTAGGTAGCGTTTTGTAGCTTCGGTACATTGTTCGCTGCTATATCTAGAGAATCTAGGGAATAGTTTTAATCTAGCATTGTCGGCTGCCGTACCTTTGATATACTTTCCAGACAACACTCCAAAAGCCATTGGTGAATAGGCCAATAAGCCAATATTTTCCCGCATGGAGATTTCTGCCAAATCGCCTTCAAAAGTTCTGTTTAAAAGGGAATAAGCATTTTGAATGGTTTTCATTCTAGGTAAGCTGTTCTTTTTGGATTCTTCCAAAAAGCGCATGGTTCCCCAAGCCTTTTCATTGCTTAATCCAATATTCCGGATTTTTCCAGCTTTAATTTGAAGATCTAATTTATGAAGCACTTCCTTAAAGTTGTCTTCCCATGCATCATTGGGATTGTGTTTGTAATCACGAGTTCCAAAGGTGTTGGTTTCACGTTCTGGCCAGTGAATTTGATACAGGTCTATATAATCCGTTTGAAGCCGTTTTAATTCATTGTTTACGGCTTCATCAATGGAATCTCCCTGAAGTCCTGTAGTTCTAATATGGGCTGTATAATCACTAGGGCGGCCTACAATTTTACTAGCGATAATCACCTTGTCGCGATTTCCCCGTTCCTTTAACCAGTTGCCGATAATCGTACTGGTCGATCCTTGTGTTTCAGGGCTTGCAGGAACAGGATACATTTCGGCAGTGTCAAAGAAATTGATGCCTTTATCCAAAGCTATGTCCATTTGGGCAAAACCTTCTTCTTGGGTGTTTTGGTTGCCCCAAGTCATGGTGCCCAAACAAATTTTACTAACTTTTATATCGGTATGAGGTAATGTGGTGTATATCATTGTAAGTTGCTGTTTTGTATTTGAAAAAAAGAAGGTTAAAGATAAAAAAAACCTTTCCGCGCTAAGCAGGGAAAGGTTTTAAAACTATGTTAATGTTATTGGTTTAGATATCCTCCAACAGTTTGGAGATTTCGTCCAATTTAGGTGTTAGAATAACTTCAATACGTCTGTTCTTTGCTCTCCCTTCTGGAGTGTCATTGGAAGCAATTGGCGCAAATTCTCCACGTCCGGCAGCCGTCAAGTTTTCTGGGTTGATGGAAGGGTTTTCTCTTAAAATGTTTACAATGGCTGTGGCACGTTTTGTAGACAAATCCCAGTTTCCTTTTAATTGCCCATTGCCTTGATAAGGAACGTCATCTGTATGGCCTTCAATTAAAATAGCAATATCTGGATTTTCCGCCAATACGCTACCCAACTGCTGAACGGCCTCTTTACCATTGGCGCCTACGGCCCAGCTTCCTGATTGGAATAATAATTTATTCTCCATAGAAATGTAAACTTTTCCACCACGTTGCTCAACGGTTAATCCTTTGCCTTCAAAGTTGGTCAAGGCTTTGGAAATGGCATCCTTAAGTTGTCCCATGGCTGCATCTTTGGAAGCAATCACTCGCTCCAATTCTGCTACACGTTGTGAGCGGGCTTCTAATTCTTGTTTTAGTTTTTCCAAACGGGCATTTTCATTGGCTAAAGCCTGTTCTTTAGCTTCCAATTGTGCCAGAAGCTCACGGTTTTTCTGTACGTTCTTTGCAATTTCCGAAGAACTGTTTTTCTCAAGGGCGTCGTAAGACGACTTCAGGTTGGATAAGTTGGCTTTGGTAGCTTCGTAGTCACTTTTTAAGGCGTCACGCTGTGCTACGGCAGCATCATATTCTTTTTGTAATCTGTCAAGATCGTTTTTGGTCTTGTTCAAGCTTTCCGAAAGGCTGCTGTTTTGGTCAGCCAAATCGCGATTCTCTTTCTTCAATTCGGCATATTTGTCTTCCAAATCGGTGTAGATTTTTTTGGAAACACAGGAAGTGGCCAGCATAAGTGAAAGGGCAACAACTGAAATTTTTTTAAGCATACGGGATAAATTTTTAAATGTTGTTTAGTAATAAAATTTGGTTTAAGCTTCTATTTCCAATAAAATTGGACAGTGGTCGCTATGAACTGCTTCTGACAGGATAACGCTTCTTTTGATTTTTTCTTGTAAAGGCTCGGTTACCATGCTGTAATCCAAACGCCAGCCTTTATTGTTGGCTCTGGAATTGGCTCTATAGCTCCACCAAGTGTATTCTTGTTTTTCTGGGTGCAAATGTCTGAAGGCATCTATAAATCCGCTATCGATAAACTGTCCCAACCATTCGCGTTCTTCAGGTAAAAAACCAGAAACTCCCTTCATTTTAGGATTGTGGATATCAATTTCCTCATGACAAATATTGTAATCGCCACATACAATTAGGTTTGGGTGGGTTTCGCGTAACTTATCTAAATATTCGTGAATCATGTTCATATATTCAAATTTGTGGGCTAACCTATCGTCGTTGGTTCCTGAAGGTAAATACATGCTCATTACAGAAACCCCATTAAAGTCAGCTCTCAGGTTTCGGCCTTCAAAATCCATAGACTCAATTCCCGTGCCATATTCAACATGGTCGGGTTCAATTTTACTTAAAATGGCAACGCCACTATAGCCTTTTTTTTGCGCACTGAACCAGTAGTTGTGAGTATAGCCCGCTTCGGCAAAAAGATCGAGGTCCAATTGACTTTCCATAGCCTTTATTTCTTGAAGGCAGATAACATCGGGATTTGCACTTTTGAGCCAGTCCATAAATCCTTTGTTAATAGCTGCCCTGATGCCATTGACATTGTAAGAAATGATTTTCATATATGATTGTAAATTAAATAGAATGCTGCCATTTGTTCTGTTTTGTACAGATGCGATTTAAGAAACGGCAAATTTCAGCTAAAATAAATAATACAGTACTTTTACGCCATTATTTTATGGAGCTTTTAACGATAAAATAATTTTTATCTTATGAAGTTTTAGTATCAGATGAAATACTACGGTCTTAAAGGTGATATGTAAGACCAAAGTTTGACAACTGTTGAAAAGGAAGTTTAAATCCCGTAATGAGAATACCGCTAAGTGTTATATGTTTGTTCCTGTCGTTTTGTGCATTTGCGCAGGAACTTCCGTCACATTACAGGACTAAAAAACTGGCTGTTCGCGATACCGTTCAAATTGATACGGTGAGTATTAATTCCAGTAGGTTTTTGGTGAAAACCAAACAGAACACTCTTGTAGATTCGTCCTTTTATTCCATCGATTTTTCAAAAGCCTTATTGGTGTTTAAAAAGCCAATTGAAACGGATACTATTGTTGTAGACTATTTGCGGTTCCCTGATTTTATGACACGGCGTTATTTTCAGTTGGATGACAAAATCATCGTTGAAGATACCAAAGACATGCAGCGTCTGTACAAACTGCAGCAGTCTACTGTGGAGAAAACATTTACGCCTTTTGAAGGATTGTCTACTTCAGGGAGTATTTCTCGTGGAGTAACGATTGGGAACAATCAGAATTCGGTGTTGAATAGTGAATTGGATTTGCAGATTTCTGGAAAATTGAGTGATAAAGTATCTCTAAGGGCATCTATTCAAGATGCTAATATTCCTCTGCAGGAAAGTGGCTATTCCCAACGTTTGGATGAATTTGATCAGGTATTTATTGAACTGATGAGCGACCGATGGAACATCAGGGCGGGAGATATCGATTTAGGAACCACCAATACCTATTTTGGAAATTTTAGTAAGCGGGTTCAGGGTTTGTTGGTAAATGCAAATTTGGAACATCCCAATTCAAAAACCAATTTGTTTGGTTCGGGGGCTTTGGTGAGAGGGCAATTTACGACGAGTAAATTTACGGCAGAAGAAGGAAATCAAGGGCCTTATAAATTGCGAGGCCCCAATAATGAGTTGTTTGTGTTGATAGTGTCAGGAAGTGAAACGGTGTATGTGAATGGAGTGCCTGTGGAGCGGGGTGAAAACAAGGATTATATCATAGATTACAATGCGGGAGAGATTATTTTCAATTCTACCTATCCTATTACTTCGGAAATGCGTATCACGGTCGATTATCAATTCAGTGAGCGCAATTATTCCAGGTTTATAGTGTTCGGTGGTGGTGCCCATGAAACCGAAAAGCTTAAAATAGGAGCTTCTGTCTATTCCGAAGTAGATGCTAAAAATCAGCCTTTGCAGCAAAACTTGTCCGACGATCAAAAGGAAATTTTGTCCAACGCAGGAGACGATAATTCATTGATGGTGGCACCCTCTGCCATTCCCGAAACCTATAGTGAGAACAGAATTCTCTATAGGAAGGCCGTTGTTGACGGAGAAGAAATTTATGTATTCTCGAGCAATCCTGAGGATGAACTGTACAGCGTAAAGTTTACTTTGGTTGGGAACAATCAAGGCAATTATATTTTGGTGAGTAGCGATGCTATCTCTAATATTTATGAATACGTTGCACCGATAAATGGTGTGCCACAAGGAAATTATGAGCCAGTTGTAAAACTGATAGCTCCAACCAAATTGCAATTGGCTGTAGTAAATGCTTCCTATCAACCTACGGATAAAACCGATATTTATTTTGAAGTAGCTGGGAGCAAAAATGATGAAAACCTTTTTTCTACTTTGGACGATGACAATAATGATGGTTTTGCGGCGAAGTTGAAAGTGAAACAGGCTTTGGTGAAAACAGATAGTTTGTGGAACTTAAATGTGTTTGTTGATGGGGATATCATCCAAAAGAATTTTAAGACCATTCAGCGGTTGTACTACGCTGAATTTAATAGAGACTGGAATTTGGAAGATCCTTTGGGAAATCAAAGTCTATTAACGGCCGGAGTGGAATTGCTGCACTCTAAAAAAGGCATGGCCAATTATAGGTTTGAGCACTTAAATTTCTCTGAAAATTTTAATGGCAATAAGCATAATGTTTTTGCCAACTTGTATTTGAATAAGTGGAGTATTTATTCAAATTCTAGCTTTTTGGATAATAGGAGTAGCTTGACGACATCTACGTTCTTAAGAAGTTTTAACCGTGTTACCTATAGTTTTTATAAGCAATGGGTGGGAGGCAAATTTGCGATGGAAGATAATGAGCAACGTGAACGTGCTACGGATGAGCTTACTAATTTGAGTCAGCGTTTTACAGCTTATGAAGTTTTTACAGGTGTTGGGGACAGTACACAGGTGTTTGTGGAGTTGGGCTATAAACATCGTGTCAATGATAGTTTAAGAGATAACAGTATTACAAAAGTGAGCCACTCCAATACCTATTATTTCAAATCAAAACTCATCCAAAATACCAATACCAACCTTGGGGTGTATGTCAATTATCGAAATTTAAAATCGGTGGATGCTGAAATTGAAGATGAGCAATCTTTAAACTCTAGGGTGGTGTTCAATCAAAAGTTGTTTAATCAAATCGTGCTTTGGAATACCATTTATGAAACCAACTCGGGGACTTTGCCTCAACAAGATTTTACCTATGTAGAAGTGGAGCCAGGGCAGGGAAGTTATAAGTGGATTGATTATAATGACAATGGGGTGCAGGAACTCAACGAATTTGAAATAGCCCAGTTTCAGGATGAAGGTGAATTCATCAGGGTGTTGTTGCCAAACCAAGTATTTGTAAAGACCCACCAAAACAGATTGAGCCAGACCTTGACCTTAAATCCTGCGCAATGGTCTGTTGAGGAGCAGGGAACAAAGAAGTTTCTGTCTCATTTCTACAATCAGACTTCCTTTTTAATAGATGGAAAAAACAGAAGGGAAGGCGGGGAGTTCAATTTAAATCCATTTGTAACGGAAGAGGATGATCTTTTGGCCTTGAGCCAAAGTATCAGGAATGTATTGTTTTTTAATCGTGGCAAGCAGCGTTATACAACTTCATATACTTTTTTAAATAACAGAAATAGGACAGTTTTATCGATAGGGTTTCAAGAGAATAAATTGAAAAGCCATCAGCTCAACTTTAACCATAAGTTTGCCAAGAGTTGGTTGTTTAACTTTCAGAATAGTTTGGGGACCAATGAAAGTTTAAGTGAAAATTATTCTAGTAGGAATTATGAGATTGAAGAGGTAAGGTGTCATCCAAAACTATCGTATTTATTCAATGAAAATGCTCGATTTGATGTGTTTTACCAATACACGACCAAAGAAAATATTATTGGTGGATTGGAAACGTTGTCACAAAACAATTACGGAATGTCTTTTACTTATAACAAGGCCCAAAAGGTATCTTTAACTGGAGAGCTTAATATGTTTCAAAATACTTTTGAAGGAAATTTGAATACACCGGTATCATATCAAATTTTGGAAGGGTTGCAGCCAGGGAAGAACTTTACTTGGACGCTTTTGGCTCAAAAGAAGCTGACCAAATTTTTAGACCTTAATCTTAACTATTTTGGACGTAAAACTGAAACCTCTAAAACCATCCATACAGGGACGGTTCAATTGAAAGCGTATTTTTAATAAAAAAATCCCAACCATTCGGTTGGGATTTTTTTATTCTATAAGAGAGATGAAATTTACATCTTCATCAACCAATTTTTAACATCAACCTCTTGCTTGATGAGATCTCTTAATTCCTCAATTTTCACGCGCTTTTGCTCCATAGTATCTCTGTGACGGATGGTAACTGTTTGGTCTTCCAAAGTATCGTGGTCTACGGTAATACAAAATGGAGTTCCTAGGGCGTCCTGTCTTCTATAGCGTCTTCCAACGGCATCCTTTTCATCATATACCACATTGAAATCCCATTTCAAGTCTTCTACAATTTGTCTTGCAACTTCTGGTAAACCGTCTTTCTTCACCAATGGCAAAATAGCCGCTTTCGTAGGTGCTAAAACTGCAGGTAATTTCAATACTGTTCTAGTAGTATTGTTCTCTAACTCTTCTTCTTCTAAAGCATTTGAGAACACGGCCAAGAACATACGATCCAAACCAATGGATGTTTCCAATACGTAAGGTGTGTAGCTGGCGTTTTCTTCAGGATCGAAATATTGAAGTTTTTTACCAGAAAACTCTTCGTGCTGTTTCAAGTCGAAATCTGTGCGGGAATGGATCCCTTCCAATTCCTTAAATCCGAATGGGAACTTAAATTCTATATCGGTAGCAGCATCGGCATAATGTGCTAATTTTTCGTGATCATGGTAACGGTAGTTATCCGCTCCAAGGCCTAAGGACAAATGCCATTTCAATCGAGCTTCTTTCCAGTGGTCGAACCATTCTTTTTGAGTGCCCGGTTTGATGAAAAATTGCATTTCCATTTGTTCAAACTCACGCATTCTAAAGATGAACTGTCTTGCTACAATTTCATTTCTAAACGCCTTTCCTGTCTGCGCAATCCCGAAAGGAATCTTCATACGGCCCGTTTTTTGAACGTTTAGGAAGTTAACGAAAATCCCTTGTGCCGTTTCTGGACGCAAATACAAATCCATCGCGTTTTCTGCCGAAGCACCCAGCTTGGTCCCGAACATAAGGTTGAATTGCTTCACATCTGTCCAGTTTTTGGAACCTGTTAGTGGATCTGCAATTTCCAGTTCTTCAATCAGTGCTTTAACATCTGCCAAATCTTCGTTTTCCAAAGATTTTGCCATGCGTGACAATATGCTGTTGATTTTCTCTTGGTACCCTAAAACTCTAGCATTGGTAGAGATAAATTCTTCTTTGTTGAAAGCTTCTCCAAAACGCTTTGCAGCCTTGGCTACTTCCTTGTCGATTTTAGCCTCTATTTTAGCGCAATACTCTTCAATTAAAACATCGGCTCTGTATCGTTTTTTGGAATCTTTATTGTCTATCAATGGATCGTTAAAGGCATCGACGTGCCCAGACGCTTTCCAGGTTGTTGGGTGCATAAAAATTGCGGCATCGATACCTACAATGTTTTCATGCATCTGTACCATGGCTTTCCACCAATAGTCGCGTATGTTTTTCTTTAGTTCAGCACCATTTTGTGCGTAGTCGTAAACAGCACTCAATCCGTCATATATTTCACTACTTTGAAATATATATCCGTACTCCTTTGCGTGCGATATTACTTTTTTAAATTGATCGTCTTGATTTGCCATGCTGCAAAAATAAAAAACCGCTCTGATTATGGGAGCGGTTTTTCAAAATATATTTAAGGATTATTGTAACGTAACTTGTGTGGCTCCCAGTTTTCTGTCTTTGTGAAAGACATTCACAAAATAGGTGCCTTTTGAAAGTGGTTTTTCATTATTGTTAGGTTCAATATCGACGGTAATGTCCATAACGTCACCGTGATAGTTGACGGTTTTTTTGGTACTGTAAATTAATGAGGAATCCCCAAAGAAGGTTGAGCCTTTATCTGCTAACACATTGTTTTGAGGGTTTACAATTTGAATGTACAGTTCCTTTTCGCCTTCTTCGGCCAGTGCATTTTCAGCTAGAGTGAAATTTACTTCTATACGGTCGGCCTTTGTTGCTTTTTGAGTCTCTTTGTTTCTTCCCAAAAAGCTTTTGTAGGCTTTGGCTTCAAAAGAGTTGGCGGTTAGCAGGGAACCTTTTTTAATGTGGTCACTCAAAATTTTATTTTCCTTCTTCAGGCTGTTGTTGGTACTGCGCTCTTTCTTTAGCTCATTATAAGCTAACAACTTTTCACGCTGCAGTAACAAATTGGCATCCTTAAGAGAATCGATGGCCCTGAACAGGTGATCGTTTCTGGTTTTTAACAGGGTAACCTGATGTTTGAATTTAGAGATGACAGATAGGTCGCTGCGAAGGACTCGAAGAGAATCTAAGGTAAGTTCTGCATTTCTTTTAGCCTCTTTTACTTGAGAGGACATTAAATTATTGGACCCTATAATGTCGTCGTATCTCAAGATCATTTGAGATAGTTCGTTTTCCATTAAGTGTTTTTCACTCTCTAAAAATTGCTCGTTAGCTCTAATGGATTGGTGACTTGTAAAACTGTAAACAGTTAAAACAGCTAAAGCAATAATTAATGAACCAATAATTAATCTGTAGTTAAAAAATTGAGGGTTAACTATCATTATTAATTCGCTATTTATCGCTTCCAAAATATAGTTTAATGTTAAGATTATATTATTTTTATCGATGAAGTGATGAAAAATTTGTTAAACTTATTCTTTCCGAAGGTTTGTATGGGTTGTAGTGACCATTTGGGTGATAATGTAGCCTGTATTTGTTTGGAATGCCGGCATCAGTTACCTCTTACAAATTTTCATTTCAATGGAGATGAGCGTATTAAAAATGTGCTCTATGGAAGAGTGCCTTTGCAACAAGCAACTTCTTTACTGCATTTTTCCAAAAAAGGGATTGTTCAGCAAATATTACACAACCTAAAATATCGCGGTCAAGAGGAGGTTGGGACGTTTTTAGGAAAATGGCTAGGAGAGGAACTAAAAAGTTTGGAGGCCTATCAAAATATAGACTTGGTTGTGCCTGTCCCCATTCATAAGGCTAAGATGCGAAAGCGGGGCTTTAACCAAGTGCATAAATTTGGTCAAGAAATAGCAACTGCTTTACAAATACCTTTCAATACAGAAGTTCTGCAGAAACAAGCACCCACCAATACGCAAGTATTCAAGGACAGATTGAGACGATTGGAGACCGATACTTCTACGTTTAAAATTGCAGGAAAACACAAATTAACCGGGAAACACTTGTTGTTGGTAGACGATATTATAACTACCGGTGCTACTGTGGAAGCCTGTGCCCAAGTATTGTTGAATATTGAAGGGCTGTCCTTGAGTTTGGCTACTATGGCCATAACCGATTAGCTAAACACTTTGAGGCTTCCTGTAATCGACAATTTTCAAGAGAGCATACCGTTTGTATACCAAATAAGTTGTTAATTTGCGTAAAAATTAAGCCTTAGGATGTTACAAAAGTGTTTTAAAACGTTAGCGGTATTTACTGTAATTCTTAGTATTGTGGGGTGTGCCAATAGAGGAACGCCAACAGGAGGAGAAAAAGATGTGGATCCACCAAAAATTGTAAAGTCCGTTCCAGAAAATTTTTCTACAAATTTTAAGGCTTCCGAGATTAGAATTTACTTCGATGAGTACATCAAGGTGAAAAACATGCAAAAGCAGTTGATCATTTCTCCTCCTATGGAATACCAACCGGATATCACGCCTTTGGGATCTGCCAGTAAGTATATCAAGATTAAAATAAAGGATACACTTCAGCCCAATACTACCTATGCCTTCAATTTTGGGCAAAGTATTGTGGATAATAATGAAGAGAATCCTTACCCATATTACAAATATGTGTTTTCTACTGGAACCTATATCGATTCGCTGTCGGTTAAAGGTTTGATTTTGGATGCTGAAAATAAAGAGCCAGATACATTTGTGTCTGTGATGCTTTATGAAATGGATTCTACATATACGGATTCTGTAGTCTATAAAAGGAAACCTAAGTATGTCACCAATACACTTGATAGTTTAACCACTTTTAGTTTGGAAAATCTTAAGGAAGGGGAGTATATGATGGTAGCCCTTAATGATAAAAATGGGAACTTTACCTTTGAACCTAAGGTTGATAAAATTGGATTTCATAGAGGGATTGTAAAGGTGCCAAACGATACCATTTATACGTTAAAACTATTTTCTGAGGAATTGGATTTTAGAGCGATAAAACCAAAGCAGATTGCTGGTGAAAAAATAGCGTTTGGTTATGAGGGGAATGCCAAAAACATGAAAATAGATCTATTGGAGGAAACACCTTCTGATTATGAAACCAGAATCACCAAAGATGCCAAAGCTGATACCTTGTATTATTGGTACAAACCAAAAATGGAAATGGATTCGGCGCGATTTGTGGTTAGAAATGACAAGTATACAGATACCCTGATTCATAAATATAGAGAGTTGGAAAGAGACAGCCTGGAGGTGAAGCCTCTGAAGTCTGGAACGATATCTTTTAACGAGGATTTTGCCATTGAAGGCACTACGCCTTTTGTGAATATTGATGAACAAAAGATTAAAATTACCGATAAGGATACTTTGGAGGTGGCTTACAAAACAGAATTCGACACCTTGAAAAATATCTATACGTTTAAGTTTGATAAAACAGAATCAAACAATTACAACATTGAAATGTTGCCAGAGGCCTTAACGGGATTTTTTGGTCATGTTAATGATACCCTAAACTTCAACGTAAAGACCAAAAACTACACCGATTATTCCAACATGCGTGTGACTTTACAGAATGCCAAGTTCCCGGTGATTGTTCAGTTAACAACCGAAAAGGGCGAGGTGAAATATGAGCAATTCGCTACCGAAAACCGAGTGTTTGACTTTAGGTTTATTGAACCGGTGAATTACTATTTAAGAGTGATTTTTGATACCAACGGAAACCAAAAATGGGATACGGGGAGTTATTTGCAAAAACGTCAACCAGAACGTATCAGTTACTATCCTGAATTGATCAAGGATGCTAGGGCCAATTGGGATCCAATTATCGAGTTTCCATTATTGGATTAAAAACGTATCCCTATCGTTTAAAAACTTCAGTTTGTTTCTGTAAAAGTTCAGGTGGTTACGCTCTAAAGTAATAATGCCAACATATTCCTTATTTGGTCTAATTGGAGAAATATTGTTGCCTAAAATGTCATAGGCTGTAGAATGGCCGCAATACTCATTGTCCTTTTCGTCCACGCCAACCCTGTTCACACCCACAGTGTAGCACATATTTTCAATGGCTCTGGCCTTTAATAAAGTATCCCAGGCCACGATACGGGGTTTTGGCCAATTGGCAACGTAAAGGAGGAGATCGTAATCTTCTTTGTTGCGACTCCAAACAGGAAAGCGCAGGTCGTAGCAAATTAAAGGGCAAATTTTCCAACCATGATAGTCAACAATAAGTTTTTCCATTCCAGAAGCATAGACTTTGTCTTCTCCTGCCAAGGAAAAGGTATGGCGTTTATCGTAATGTTCAATTGTTCCATTTGGGTGAACAAACAATAGCCGATTGAAGATTTTGGAATTGTCTTCAATAATCAGACTGCCCACAATGGCGGCATCTTTTTCTGAAGCCAGTTTCTTCATCCAATCTACAGATTTGCCATCCATGGTTTCAGCCTGTTCCTTGGCATTCATGGTAAATCCGGTGGTGAACATTTCCGGTAGTAAAATGAGGTCTACCTTTTGGTTGATGCCTTCGATGGCTTCTTTAAACCGTTTGCGGTTCTGCTTAGGATTTTCCCAAGAGAGTTCCTGTTGAATAAAAGCTACTTTAAGTTGGTCCTGCATACAGTAAATGTAATAATTCTGCCCAAAAAACAATGCGAGGTTTTTGTTGTTTTTTCAGTTAAAATAAATGTGAATGCTATTATTTTTTGTAAGCGAGTTCTTGCGTTAAAGGTTTGATAAAGAGCTCTTGGTTTTCAAAAGGGTTTCTTAAATTTGCGCCTCTTAAAAACTTACTTATGAAATATTTCAAGATACTATTGCTCTTTATCACGCTTCAAGTCACTGCCCAACAAGGTGGGATGTGGATTCCGTCACTTTTGGAAGGAATGAACGAAGCCGAAATGGAGTCTTTAGGAAGTAAACTGACGGCTCAGGATATTTACGATGTCAACAATTCCAGTTTAAAAGATGCCGTGGTGCATTTCAATGGCGGGTGTACTGCTGAGGTGATTTCCCCAAAAGGATTGATTTTGACCAATCACCACTGCGGATATGGACAAATTCAAGTGCATTCTTCTTTGGAAAATGATTATTTAAAGAATGGATTTTGGGCTATGAGCTTGGAAGAAGAATTGCCAAACAATGATCTTTATGTAGAATTCATTGTAAGAATTGATGATGTGACCGAGCAAGTTTTGGCAGGAACCAATGCAGAAATGTCTGCCAAGGAATTACAGTCGTTAACCGATTCTAACAGCAGCAAAGTGCTCAAAGACGTGAAGAAAGAAGATTGGCAGAGAGCAAAAATCAAGTCTTTTTATAAAGGAAACCAGTACTTTTTGTTTGTAACCGAGCGCTTCGAGGATGTGCGTTTGGTGGGGACGCCTCCAAACAGTATTGGGAAGTTTGGTAGCGATACAGACAATTGGGTGTGGCCCCGCCATACTGGTGATTTTTCTATGTTCAGAATTTACGCCGATCAAAATAATCGCCCGGCAAAATACGCAGCAGACAATGTGCCTTACACGCCTAAACACTATTTACCGGTGTCCTTGGACGGGGTTTCCGAAGATGATTTTACTATGGTATTTGGGTTTCCAGGACGCACCAATGAGTATTTACCAGCAGTGGCAGTTGAGCAGATTGTAAAAAAAGTGAACCCAAGTAATATCGCTATTAGGGAAGCGGCATTAAAGGTGATTGATGGGTATATGAAACAGAATGACGAAATAAGAATTCAATATGCTTCAAAGCAAGCTAGAATTGCCAACTATTGGAAAAAATGGATTGGAGAAAATCTAGGCTTGGAAAAGAGTAATGCTGTAGCCATTAAACGCAATATGGAGGCAGAGTTTACAAGTCTTTTAAAAGAGAAGGGCCTTGTTGAACAGTATGGAAATGTTTTGCCACAGTTGGAACAATTATATGCGCAGATTGAAGCTGTTAATGTAAAGCGAGGGAATTTCAATGAGATTTTTAAGCGTAACAATGAGCTTTTGGACATCATGTTTAGATTGGACCAAATGGAGCGCACTGCAACGAAAGGTGAGGAAGCTTTTGATCGTTCAAGAGATATTGTTGTAGATAAGTTGATCAGTATTTATAAGGATTTTAATGCAGATGTAGATCAAGGTGTTTTTGAAGCCATCATGCCTTTGTATGCCCAAAATGTGGATGCATCCATTTATAAAAACACAAGTTTCATCGATTTAAAATCGGCCATGAAAGTTTTGGATGGAGATGCTAAGGAGGTTATTAAAAAACTGAATAAGGACAAGGCCTATAAATATGCGAAACCTTTTATTGAAGAATATTATAGCTCTTTAGATCCTGATTTTAATGCCTTGAATGCTGAAATCAATAAATATCAAAAACTGTACATGAAAGCTTTGATGAAGGTGATGCCGGATGAGCGTTATTTTCCAGATGCCAATAGTACGCTTCGTGTAACTTATGGAAAGGTGAAAGGATACGAACCTAAGGATGCCGTGTATTATGATCCTATCACCTATTTGGATGGTGTGATGGAAAAATATGTGCCGGGTGATTATGAGTTTGATGTTCCCGAAAGATTACGGGAATTGTATGCTACAAAAGACTTTGGAAATTACGCCGATGCCAATGGAAAATTACCAGTTTGTTTTATCGGGACGAACCATACCACAGGAGGAAACTCAGGAAGTCCGGCTTTGGATGCCCATGGCAACTTGATAGGCTTGAATTTTGATCGTGTATGGGAAGGAACCATGAGTGACATTTATTACAGTCCTGAAATTTGTAGAAACATTATGGTGGATGTGCGCTACATTTTATTCGTGATTGATAAATATGCGGGAGCCTCGCATTTAATTGAGGAAATGACTTTGGTCCACCCCAAGCAAGAACAAAACCTAAACTAATAATGAGCCCTTTCAAATTTGAAAGGGCTTTTTTGTCTTATTTATTGAGTTTGCCTACCAATCATTCCGGCCTGTAGTGATATAGACCAAAACATCATTGATGCATTGGTCCAGGTTAGTCTTGATTTCGTGTGCCCAAAACCTGAAAACGGTAAATCCCATGTCTTCCAAGGCTTGGTTCACTTGATAGTCTCGTTGCATATTGCGTTCTATCTTGGGAATCCAAAACTTGCGGTTGCTTTTTATCTGATCTTTTCGTTCGTCCCAATTGTAGCCATGCCAAAATTCCCCATCAATAAAAATAGCAAGGTTATACTTCTTAATGGAAACATCTGGTTTGCCAGGTAGGCTTTTGCTATCCACACGATATCGGACATTTTTTTGCCAAAGCGCTTTCCTGAAACGCAGCTCTGGATTGGTGTTTTTACCACGAATACGACTCATAATCTTGGAGCGTTTTTTAGTGGTGTAAAACCCTGCTTCCTCACTAAAACGAGGCACTTTAATATTGTCTTCTGGATATGCCATGACGTTTAAGGAATATAATGATTTTTCAGGAAATATTTTTAGTTGAAACTTCAGCAGAAAACAAAAAAAATCCCAAACCGTGAGGCTTGGGATTTCTATTAATAAGAATTTGAATTCTCTTAGTATCTGTAGTATTCTGGTTTGAAAGGACCTTCAACTTGTACACCGATATAATCGGCTTGGTCTTGTTTCAACTCAGTAAGTTCCACGCCAATTTTGGCAAGGTGCAATTTGGCAACTTTCTCATCTAAATGCTTAGGCAGCATATATACTTTGTTTTCGTAAGCATCTTTGTTGGTCCAAAGTTCAATTTGCGCCAAAGTTTGGTTAGTAAAGGAGTTACTCATTACAAAACTCGGGTGTCCAGTAGCACAACCAAGGTTCACCAAACGTCCTTCTGCTAAAAGGATAATATCATTTCCGTTGATAGTATATTTGTCAACCTGAGGCTTGATTTCAACTTTTGTTGCACCATGATTTGTTTTCAACCAAGCAACATCAATTTCGTTGTCAAAATGCCCAATGTTACATACGATGGTTTTATCTTTCATAGCTTCAAAGTGCTCACCACGAACGATGTCTTTGTTTCCAGTTGTAGTGATTACGATATCAGCCTTTCCAACAACAGTTTCCAAACGTTTTACTTCGTATCCATCCATAGCTGCCTGTAAAGCACAAATAGGATCAATTTCAGTCACGGTTACAATACTTCCGGCACCTCTAAAAGAAGCGGCAGTCCCTTTACCTACGTCTCCATAACCACAAACTACAACACGTTTTCCGGCCAACATCACATCGGTAGCACGACGAATAGCGTCAACAGCACTTTCGCGACATCCGTATTTGTTGTCGAATTTAGATTTGGTTACAGAATCATTCACGTTGATAGCAGGCATTGGCAACGTTCCGGCTTTCATACGCTCGTACAATCTGTGAACTCCAGTAGTCGTTTCTTCACTTAAACCGTTGATGCCTTCAACCAAATGTGGGTAACGGTCCAATACCATATTGGTAAGGTCTCCGCCGTCATCCAAAATCATATTAAGCGGTTGGCGGTCTTCACCAAAAAATAAAGTTTGCTCAATACACCAATCAAACTCCTCTTCGGTCATATTTTTCCAAGCATAAACAGCCGTTCCCGCAGCGGCAATAGCAGCAGCAGCTTGATCTTGGGTAGAAAAAATGTTGCAAGAACTCCAGGTAACTTCGGCACCAAGGGCTTGAAGGGTTTCAATCAAAACAGCCGTTTGAATGGTCATGTGCAAACATCCAGCAATACGAGCACCTTTAAGCGGTTGAGACTCTTTGTATTCCTCACGTAAGCTCATCAATCCAGGCATTTCTGCTTCTGCCAATTCAATCTCTTTGCGTCCCCAGTCAGCCAATGACAGGTCTTTTACCTTAAATGGCTCGTACGCCACAGTTTTTGTATCCATGTTTTATGTTTTTCTAGTGTTATAAGATGACACCTTTGGCAATACTCCCTAAAATGGTTAAATTCGCTTACCCAAAGTGGCATTGCTTTTTAAGCGGTGCAAAGATAATCAATAACTTTCAGAAAAGTAAATGCCTCTATATAAAACCCTTAATCCTAGTGCACAAACTTCTGTTAAAATCTGGAAGATAACAGAGTCCTATCAGGAGTTGTTTCAGCCTGTTAACCTAAAACCAGAAAGTTTGCAGCGTGTACAAAACATGAAAAGTGAATTGCACCAGCGAGGTTTTTTAAGCGTTCGTCATTTGCTAGCTGAGTTTGGCTATACTGATGAGGATTTATTTTATGATGAAAATGGGAAACCTCATTTAAAAGATGGGAAGCACATTTCTATAACCCATTCTTTTACCTTTTCTGCCGTAGTGGTAAGTGATGATGTGGTTGGGATTGACATTGAAAAGCAACGAGAAAAAATAGGGGTGATAGCTCATAAGTTTATGGATTATGAGTTTAAGTATTTGAAGAATACCGAGGCCGATTATATCAATAAGCTTACAGTGATTTGGTGTGTTAAAGAGTCTTTGTATAAGCTTTTTGCTACCCCAGGATTGAGTTTCTTGCAGCACACTTTGGTGATTCCGTTTATGATGAATGACGGCGAAACCACGGCTTGGATTGATTATAAAAACAAAAAGAGCCGCTATCACGTGGCGTTTTTGGAGTTTGAAGGATTTACCTGTGCTTATACACTTCCGTAACTGATGATTTATAAGGATATTTTAAGAAGAAGCGCCGCAGGCGAACGATTGTTGGCAGTGTTGTTGGACCCCGATAAACTCCAAATGGATAGGGTTGCCACTTTGATGGAGAAGATTAACAAATCTATCGCCACCCATATTTTTGTAGGCGGGAGTGAAGTTGATGAACATGTTACGCCAATTTTGGTGGTAGAGATAAAGAAGCATACTTTATTGCCTGTAATTATTTTCCCAGGTGACGTCTCCCAAATTTCAGAGCAGGCAGATGCCCTTTTGTTTTTGTCCTTAATTTCGGGAAGAAACCCCGATTACCTTATTGGGAAACAAGTGCAGGCGGTTCAAAAGTTGAGAGAGGCCAATTTGGAAATCATCCCTACAGGCTATTTGCTTATTGAAAATGGGAAAGAAACAGCCGTTCAGCGCGTGACGCATACTCTGCCAATGTCAAAAAATGATGTTCAGAGTATTGTAGATACGGCCAAAGCAGGGGAATTGTTGGGGATGAAATTGATCTATTTGGAAGCAGGTAGTGGCGCTTTACATCCTATTGAT
Source organism: Mangrovimonas sp. DI 80 (assembly GCF_001975575.1). Classification (NCBI taxonomy): domain Bacteria; kingdom Pseudomonadati; phylum Bacteroidota; class Flavobacteriia; order Flavobacteriales; family Flavobacteriaceae; genus Mangrovimonas; species Mangrovimonas sp. DI 80. The sequence continues at coordinate 1,204,503 of NZ_MSDT01000002.1, forward strand.
GCCGATATTATCAAGAAAGTAAAAGAGGATTTAAGGATTCCTTTGATTGTTGGAGGAGGGATTAGAAATATGGAAGCCTTAACTCAAGCCTATAATGCAGGTGCCGATATGGTAGTGATTGGAACAGCTTTCGAACAAGATGAGACCTTTTTTGAAAGACTTCAGCAAAAAGAAAATATTCTAGAAACACCAAAACCGTTGAACGGATTTGGTTGAATAAAAACATAACTCTAAATAAATCCTATTAGGGAATTAAAACACCATGAAAATTTCAGTAGAACTAACATTGACACCGCTTCAAGATAACTACGAACCGGCTATTATTCACTTTATAAAAAAACTGCGAGCTTCAGGGCTTACCGTTCTGGAAAATCCTTTGAGCACTCAAGTGTATGGCGATTATGATGAGGTTATGGGCTTGCTGACAAGCGAAATCAAGGAAGCTTTTGAGTTGATAGAAAGAGGATTGTTGTACATGAAAATTGTGAAATCCGACCGTCACGACTATGAACCACATTTTTGATTTTTTCATAGATCCCTATCGGGGTACTCCTGCACTGTTCATTGTCTTGGAGGCCATTGCCTTTGTCTTCGGGATTTTAAGTGTTTATTATGCCCAAAAGGAAAATATCTTGGTGTATCCAACAGGCTTGGTGGCAACGGTAATCACAGTTTTTCTATTGTACAAGGCTGGGTATTTGGGAGACATGATGATGAATTTTTACTATTCGGTGATGAGTATTTATGGTTGGTGGAACTGGGCCAGAAAAAAGGAAGACAAGCATGTGGTGGCAATTTCAAGAACGAATAGAAAAGAGAAGCTTATTGGGCTTGGTATGTTTTTGTTAACAATGTTGGTAACTTATTTGGTCTACACGGCTTATGGTTACCAATTGGAGCTCCCCAATTATATAGACATCTTTACATCCGGAATTTTCTTTACAGCAATGTGGTATATGGCTATCAAGAAACTGGAAAATTGGACCCTTTGGATATTCGCCGATCTAATTACCGTCCCGCTGTATGCCTATAGAGGTTTAGGGATGTTATCGTTACAGTACCTCATTTTTACAATTTTAGCAATTCAAGGATATCGCCAATGGAAGCGCAGCTTAGACAACAAGATTCAAACTGCATAAAAGTGGTGCTTTTTGGGCCTGAATCTACAGGGAAGACGGTGTTGGCACAACGCTTGGCAAAGCATTACGATACGCTTTGGGTTCCTGAATTTTCAAGAAGTTATGCTGAAGAAAAAATGAAAAAGGGAGAACAACTCACTGAAGAGGATGTGCTTCCCATTGCTATTGGCCAAATAAAACTAGAAAATGAACTGACTTCAAAGGTGGAAAAACTATTGATTTGCGATACCGATTTATTGGAGACAAAAGTTTATAGTTCAATGTATTATGATGGTTTTTGTCCTGAAGTTTTGAATAAAATAGTTGGAAAGAATCAGTATAATCTTTATTTTTTGACTAATATTGATGTACCGTGGGAAGCGGATGACATTCGTGACAGACCTAATGAAAGGGAGCACATGTTTCAAGCTTTTGAAACGGCTTTAAGAACACATAACAAACCATATGTTTTACTTAAGGGTTCTGAAGAGGAACGCTTTAACGTTGCGGTGAAGCATATTGATAATCTATTAAAACAGACTTGATGAAATTTTCTGAAGCAGATTTAGAACAGATAGAAAAAAAGGGACTCACCCCTAAAAAAGTAAAACAACAGATTAAAATTTTTAAAAACGGACTCCCGTTTACCCATCTTATTGCGGCGGCCACTATTGGAAAGGGCATTACTAAGCTTACTGCAGAAGAAGAGGCGGCCTATATAAAGGTTTTTGAAGATAAAAAGAATACAAGTGAGCTATTAAAGTTTGTGCCTGCTTCCGGAGCTGCTACCAGAATGTTCAAGTTTTTATTTCAGTTTCAGCAGGATTATGATCCTGAGACTGAAAGTTTAAATTCCTATATCAACAATACCGATGCAAAGGATCTTTCCCTGTTTTTTCTCGGGCTTAAAAAGTTCCCATTTTATGATGAGGTCATGGCAAAGCTTTTGGAAACTTATCCCGATTACAACAAAAAGTCGAGAGACGAAAAGGCTTGGTTGTTTGTAAAGGCCATGTTGGATGAGGATATGTTGGACTACGGAAACTATCCAAAGGGACTGTTGCCATTTCATGAGTATAAAAACAAGGTGATTTCAACAGCGTTTGAAGAGCATTTGTTTGAAACCGCTCTGTATTCGTCTGATAATTGTAAGGCAAAATTACACTTCACCATTTCAGAAAAATATAAAGACAAGTTCAAAAGTGAGTTTGAGAGAATTCAACAAAAGGTAGAAACTAAAACAGGGGTGAAGTTTGAAATTTCCTTTTCATATCAAAAGGAGTCTACAGATACCATTGCCGTAACCCCAAAAAACAAATTGTTTAGGGAAGAGGATGGCTCTTTGTTGTTCAGACCTTCTGGGCATGGAGCTCTTATTGAAAACCTAAACGACCTTGAAGCCGACGTCATTTTTATGAAGAATATTGACAATGTGGTGGTTTATAAATACAAGGAAGAGGTGGCTAAGTATAAAAAGGTGTTAGCTGGAATTCTAATGGAGCTTCAGGAGCAGGCCTTTGCTTACCTAAGAAAGTTGGATGAAGACAATCTAGAAGAGAAGGATCTTAAGGAAATTGCCAAATTCTTGAGCAAGAAAATGGATGTCAAGATTTCTCCAGAATTCAAAAAATATAAGTCTAAATATCAAATAGAGTACCTTCAGGAAAAACTAAACCGTCCTATCCGTATTTGCGGAATGGTTAAAAATGAAGGAGAGCCTGGAGGTGGGCCTTTTTGGGTGAAGAATGAAGATGGGGTAATTTCTCTTCAAATTGTGGAATCTGCCCAAATCAATATGAAGGACAAGGCTCAAAAATCCATTTTAACGAAATCAACTCATTTCAACCCTGTGGATATTGTGTGCAGTGTTAAGGATTATAAGGGTGAAAAATTCAATTTGACCAAATATGTCGATCCTTCGGCGGCTTTTATTACCGAAAAGACCAAAAATGGTAGAAACCTTAAAGCATTGGAGCTTCCGGGACTTTGGAATGGAAGTATGGCCAATTGGAACACCGTGTTTGTAGAGGTGCCATTGATAACCTTTAACCCTGTAAAAACGGTGAACGATTTGTTGAAAGCACCACACCAAGTTCTTAATGGACATTAATCAGGAAGCACTTATTTCAGAACTGACCTTTAAGGCGGTTCGTAGTTCAGGATCGGGAGGGCAACACGTTAATAAAGTAGCTACTAAAGTGGAGCTATTTTTTGATGTGATGGCCTCCAAGGTTTTGGAGGAAGATGAAAAACAGCGTGTGCTTGAAGCGCTTTCCAATAGGGTAAACAAGGGGCAGGTTTTGGTATTGTATAGTGACGACAGCCGGAGTCAATTCAAAAACAAAAACCTTGTCATCCAAAAGTTTTTGAACTTGATGGAGGAGGCTCTAGAGGTGCAAAAGGAACGTGTGCCGACCAAAATTCCAAAAGGCGTCAAGAAAAAGCGACTTCAGGACAAACGAAAACAGTCTGAAAAAAAGAGTTTTAGGAAACCGCCAGACCTCTATTGAAAATAATTCTGTTTAGGTAGGTTAATTCTCTATTCTTCCCTAAATTTGCAGCGTTCTCAAAAAGGGGTGCCTAATATCGGCTGAGATCATACCCATTGAACCTAGAACAGGTAATGCTGTTTAGGAATGAAGCGTTAAAAATGTCTGCAGGCATTTAGTACCGGTTAACCATTAGTAAGGTATTAAGTTTTAACGTATGGTAATAGAAGCATTTGCTTCAAAATCTATTGTAAAACAACAAAAGAATAATGACCTCTTTTTATTCGATTATGATTTTTTAATCGATATGAAAAAACTATTTCTTTTTTTAACACTTTTGGTGCTATCAGTCACCGGAAAAGCACAACAACAAACAAAAGATTCTACCGAAGTTGAAAAACTGGACGAGGTTCTGGTAAAGGCCGTTAGGGTAGAAGCTACATCTCCAATCACACACTCCAATGTTACCAAGGAGCAGCTTGAAAAGCGCAATTTAGGTCAGGACATTCCTGTGCTCTTAAATTATTTGCCGTCGGTGGTAACGTCTACAGATGCAGGAGCCGGAATAGGATATACCTATATTCGTGTACGTGGTATCAATGCCCAATCTACAAACGTGACCATTAACGGGATTCCTTATAATGATGCCGAATCGATGGGAACCTTTTGGGTGAATTTGGGAGATTTTGCTTCTTCAGTAGAAAGTTTACAGTTACAACGAGGCGTTGGAACTTCTACCAACGGTTCTGGGGCTTTTGGAGCTAGTATTAACGTGCTGACCGATGCCGTTTCGAAAGAAGCGAGTGCAGAAATTTCCAATTCCTTCGGAAGTTATAACACACGCAAACATACGGTGAAGTTCAGCACAGGATTGATGAACGATCACTTCGAGTTTGCTGGGCGTTTGTCGAAAATTAAATCGGATGGATATATAGATAGAGCTTCTTCCGATTTGCAATCTTATTTTTTGCAAGGGTCTTATGTAGATGAGAATACCTTGATTAAAGCCTTGGCTTTTGGAGGAAAGGAGAAAACCTACCAGTCTTGGAATGGTTTGGAGGATTTGGACATATTGGAAAATGACAGAACCTTTAATACGGCGGGAATGTATTTTGACGCCGATGGAAACATGCATTTTTATGACAATGAGGTAGATGATTACAAACAAGACCATTACCAACTGCATTGGAACCAACGTTACAATAACCATTGGTCTACCAACTTGGGACTGAATTATACTTATGGCCGCGGGTTCTTTGAGCAATATAAGGAAGACGAAGATTTTGCCGATTATGATTTGGCAGAAATTCAAATTGGAGGTGAAACCATCAATACCACAGATTTGATTCGTCGTCGTTGGTTGGATAATGATTTTTATGTAGTAAATGCCAATGTCAACTATAAAAACGATGCTGTAAATATGACTTTGGGAACGTCTTATAGTTTTTACGATGGTGACCATTTTGGAGAAATTATTTGGGCACAGTATGCAAGTGATAGTGAGATAGGAGACCATTATTACGATGGTAATGGAAAGAAAGGCGATTTTAGTGTGTTTGCCAAGGCTACCTATCGGTTTAATGAGAAGTTGAGCCTTTATGGAGATTTACAAGTTCGAAATGTAGATTACACAACATCGGGCTTGACATCTGATAGAGTTCCATTTAATGTGGATGAAAATTATACGTTTTTCAATCCAAAAGCGGGAGTGACCTATAAGATGAATGACTATAATAACTTGTATTTCTCTTATGCTAGAGCCAATAGAGAGCCTAACAGAGACGATTTTGAAAACAATGCCACTGTAAAACCTGAGCAGCTTAACGATTTTGAATTGGGTTGGAGACACGACGCTCAAAAACTGAGATTGAATGTGAATGCTTATTATATGCTATACAACGAACAATTGGTACTAACGGGTAACTTGGACGATGTAGGGAACCCAATCAGAACCAATAGCGGGGATAGTTATCGTTTAGGATTGGAAGTTGAAGCCGCGGTGGCTTTGTCTAAAAAGTTTTCCATTCAGCCTAACTTTACTTTGAGTTCCAATAAGAACAAGGAAACCTTTGCTTCCATAGATGGAGAATTGGTCAACTTAGGAAAAACAAACATCTCTTACTCCCCAGAGTTTATTGCGGCCAATGCTTTGGTGTTTCAACCAATGTCCAACCTGCAAATGTCTGTATTGAGCAAATACGTAGGCGAACAATTTATGGGGAATACAGATGCTGAGAATTCAAAATTGGACAGCTATTTTGTAAACGATTTCAACATCACTTACGAGCTAAAAACGAAATCAATCTTTGAATCTATTTTGTTTACGGGATTGGTGAACAATATTTTCAATGAAAAGTATGTGTCTAATGGGTATTACTACACTTATGATGATACTTGGTCCGATCCAAACCAAGTAACCACCATTGAAGGTGCTGGGTATTATCCTCAGGCTACCACTAACTTTTTGTTGGGAATGACCTTGAAATTCTAAAAACGTATCTTTTTAAAACTAAAAAGCCAAAACGACACTTCAGTTTTGGCTTTTTTTATTTCGATAGGATATTATTTTAATTGTAAACGTACAGCATGTTTCCACTTTGTTCTACCACATACATCCTCAGGCCACAGGGCAATTCGGAGTTATAAAGTGGTTGTCCTGTAATTAAGCTATAGGTGTTGGCATCGGTACAGCCACAAACGCCTTCAATGCCATCAATACTTAAAGTGGAGCAATTGCTCACAGCATGGTTAGGGTCGGCGGCATCAAAAGCCATAAATCCAAAACCTGTATTCACCACAAAAAAACCTCCAACACCACCTTGGTTGCCCACATACACAGGATTGCTTGGAAATTGCAACTGGCTGTACTGTGGTAAGTTCATATTCAAAGACGCATTCACACCAACATTGGGCAGGTAATTGCATTCGTTTTGGTCGTCGTTACCACCACAGGCTAACAATAAAGGCAGTAGGGTTAAAAAGGTCATTAGTTTTTTCATAGCTGTAAAATAGAACTGCAAATTACGATAAAATTAAGGCTTTCTGTAGGCCTTGCATATGAGCTCTTTAAAAATTTAACGAATTATTATAAAGTACCACCTACTTTGAACTCCCATTTTTTTAGTTACCTTTAGGCCTAGTTAACATTTAAAAAAATTGTGTAAATTTGTATGTAATCTCGTGCTAGCGGGATTTTTTTTATGCTGAACGAACTTCGGCTACAGTTTACAATTTAAATAATGAAGTTATGAGTAAAGTATCTTATTACACTGCGGAAGGACTGAAGAAATTAAGAGATGAGTTAAGACAACTTAAGGATATAGAACGCCCAAAAGCCTCTCAAGCCATTGCAGAAGCAAGGGACAAAGGGGATTTGAGTGAAAATGCCGAATATGATGCTGCTAAAGAGGCGCAAGGTTTATTGGAAATGAAAATTTCTAAGTTGGAAGATATTTTGGCAGGTGCACGTTTGATTGATGAGTCGCAATTGGACACTTCTAAGGTATTAGTGCTTTCAAAAGTGAAAATCAAAAACCAAACGAACGGTATGGAAATGACCTATACTTTGGTTGCCGATGGAGAAGCCGATTTGGCCTCTGGTAAAATCTCTGTAAATTCTCCAATTGGTAAAGGGTTATTAGGGAAATCTGTTGGAGAAGTTGCAGACATTCAGGTACCAAATGGTGTTATGAAATTTGATATTCTAGAAATTTCAAGATCATAGGCGGTCTCGATAGACCAGTTTAAAATTTAAGTAAAAGATTCCCGTTCTGCGGGAATCTTTTTATCTTTAAATCTAATTCTGAATCACCATGGCATCAATATTTACAAAAATTATTAACGGAGAGATTCCTTGTTATAAAGTTGCTGAAACTGATGAGTTTTTGGCATTTTTGGACATCAACCCTAATGCAAAGGGACATACTTTATGTATTCCAAAAAAGGAAGTTGATAAGATTTTCGATTTGGACGAAGCTACCTATATGGGTTTAATGGCGTTTTCAAGGCGAGTAGCCATTGCATTGGAAAAAGCAGTTCCTTGTAAACGCGTGGGTGTCTCGGTGATTGGTTTGGAAGTGCCTCATGTGCATGTACACTTAATTCCGTTGAATAGAATGGATGATGCCCGTTTTCTTTCCAAAGAAACCTTGCAGCCTGAAGAATTTGAAGCAATTGCCAAGGCTATTGCCTCACATTTATAGTTTATCAATTTTCAAAAACGCCAAACACGTATAGGATAATAGCCAAAATGAGCAAAAGGTCTAAGGCAATAAGTATCCATGATAATTTGGTGAGTTTCACAGACCTTGGTTTGGCCGGAGTGGCGCGCTGTTGGTAAGCGAATACCTGCTCTATTTCATGGGTCCATTGTACGGGATAGATTTCGGTATTGCAGGTATGGCAATAGAGCGTATGGCTAGTGTCTTTGGTGACGGCTTTGTAAAAGGCGTTTTCCACCAACTTTTGCTTAAAGGTTAAGTGTAGGCCTTTTTTGGAATAGCACTCGGGGCAATTGTTGTTAAGATCAACTTCTTTTAGGGTAAAAAATGATGCGCTCATAAACTCAAATTTACGAAAGAATTTTTAAACTTATCTGCATGGTCGTACCCTTACCGATTTCGGAGTGTAGGACCTTTATTTTGCCGTTATGGTAATCTTCTACGATGCGTTTGGCTAAAGATAGCCCAAGTCCCCAACCACGCTTTTTGCTAGTGTAGCCGGGTTCAAAAATTTGATGGAACTGTTGTTTGGAAATTCCTTTTCCCGAATCCGTAATATTTACTTTTACATGTTTGGTGTCATGTTCTATGGCAACACTTAATTTGCCTTTGCCCTTCATGGCGTCGATGGCATTCTTTACCAAGTTCTCAATGGTCCAGCTGTAAAGTTGCGAGTTGAGATCTACAAATATTTCATCATTTGGAACGGAGATGTCAAAATCAATCAGTTTTGAAGAACGCGATTTTAAATAGGCATAACTATCTATGGTTTCCTTTACAATGTCAGTTTTGGTAAGGGTGGGCATAGAGCCTATTTTACTGAAACGCTCTGTTATGGTTTGAAGGCGTTGTACGTCTTTTTCCATTTCCAAAATATAGTCAGGATCTACATTTTCAGACCTTAAAATTTCAATCCATCCTACAAGTGAAGAAAGTGGGGTGCCTATTTGGTGGGCCGTTTCTTTGGCCATTCCTGTCCAAAGTTTGTTTTGTTCGGCATTTTTGTTGCTTCGGTAGAAAAAATACACCACGGCGCCAAACAAAAAGATGATAAGCAAGAGGGCTAAGGGATAATATTTTAGTTTATTCAACAATGGTGAATTTCCGTAGTATAGAGTTGAGAGTACCTTGTCCTTATATCGAATTTCAATGGGTTGGTTTTCGCTTTTAAATTTTTCAATTAGTGATTGGATGTATAGTGAATCTTCAGCTTTAGTTTCATCAATGTTGTTATAGGTGATACCTTCCAAGCTTACCAAAATCATGGGTGTTGTGGTATTACTTTTAAGGATTTCCAATGGTAATTCTCCTACATTGGATTTCAAATCGGTAACCTTGCTTACTTCTTCCTGTGCCAATGACCAATTTTCCATCTTGGTGCGTTCTTCTGCCTTGAAGTTTTGAAAGAAAATATACGTATTCCAAAGGATAAGGGAAATAGTCACAAAAGATACTACGATGATGGTCCAACGTAAAATGTTTCTATTGGTAGATAAGGTCATTCTAAAATTTTTGTAATTCTAAATATAATGGAATTCTGTTAATAATATTGTGCTTAAGGTTTTCAAATCATTTTTATTACTTTGGTAATATGGTTACATTTGCCTCAAATCAATTATGCCAATGATTTCATTTGACCCAAAGGACATGCCTACTGCAAAAGTACATGGGTATTTGTTAAGTGCCGTGGCACCAAGACCTATTGCATTTGCGAGTACTATTGACGAGGAAGGCAATCCTAATTTATCGCCTTTCAGTTTTTTTAATGTGTTTAGTGCCAATCCGCCCATATTGATTTTTTCACCGGCGCGAAGAGTTAGGGACAATACAAATAAGCATACCTTAGAGAATGCAGAAGCGGTAAAGGAAGTGGTTATTAATGTGGTGAATTTTGATTTGGTACAACAGGCTTCCTTGAGCAGTACCGAGTATGGTAAAGGTGTCAATGAGTTTGAAAAAGCTGGGTTGACCATGTTGAAATCGGATTTGGTAAAACCTTTTAGAGTAGCCGAATCACCAGTGCAATTTGAGTGCAAGGTGAATGACATTGTGAAGTTGGGAACAGAGGGAGGTGCCGGAAACTTGATAATCTGTGAAGTCGTGAAGTTCCATATTTCTGAAGAAGTGTTGGACGACGATCAGCGTATCGATCAAGAGAAATTGGATTTGGTGGCTAGAGCAGGTGGGAGTTATTACAGCAGAGCTAGAAATGGTTTTTTTGAAATTCCTAAGCCATTGCAAACCTTAGGGCTTGGTGTGGATGCGCTTCCAGATGAAGTCAGAAATAGCATGATCTTGACAGGGAATGATTTGGGAATGCTTGGGAATGTGGAGCAGCTGCCTTCTCAGGAGGATATTGCAGCTTTTTTAGAGGATATTAGTGAGCGTTACCCCAATGTAACGAGCATGACACATCGGGAAAAACACAAATTAGCGCAAAACTATTTGAGTTTTGGGGATGTGGCAAGTGCTTGGAAAGTACTGCTATCATAACGGTAGTTGAGATAAGATTTAAAAATTACAAATAAGAATAAATAGTAAGAAGAATGGAAATTCAGGGAAAAATTAAAATGATTGGGACAACCCAAAGTTTCGGAAGCAGCGGGTTTAGAAAAAGAGAGATTGTTATTACTACAGACGAACAATATCCACAACACATTATGGTGGAATTTGTACAGGATAAAACCGACTTATTAAATTCTTACCAAGTAGGGCAGCCCGTAAAAATCAGTATCAACCTTAGAGGTAGAGAATGGGTGAATCCACAAGGTGAAACTAAATATTTCAACTCTATTCAAGGATGGCGTATCGAAGCAGCGCAGGCTGAAGCCTCAGGAGGTATGCCTCCAATGCCACCTGCAGATGCTTTTGAACCAGCAGGAAACTTGAATGAAGATGAGCATGACGATCTTCCTTTCTAGGAATTGTCTAAGAATTTTAGATGCAATACAGAAACCCTACTTTTAAAAAGTGGGGTTTTTTGTATGTAGAAAACAGTAGCTGCTTCAAATTACTGAAAAGCTCAAAAAAAGAATGTAATTTTAAGAGCAAGGCATAAAAAAAGCCCTGGGAAACCCAGGACTTTAGTATTGTGGTTTTAGGTGCGGCCTAAATAAAAAGTAATTATCAAAATGCAATGAATAATAAGTAATTTATTATGCAGGCCATTTCAAAATTGATAAAAATTATTGGTTTTTGAAAGGAAAGTTGTGTGAATATTCACGAAAACGTTGTAGTAGATGGTAAGTATTCTTACAAATGAATTATATTTTCCAGACGTTAGGGAAACCTCACCAGAAGGGCTTTTGGCCATTGGGGGTGATTTATCTGTAGAGCGTTTGTTGTTGGCCTATCGGAATGGCATTTTTCCGTGGTTTGATGACGACGATCCCATTCTATGGTGGTCGCCAGACCCCCGATTTGTACTCTTTCCTGAGCGTTTAAAAGTCTCCAAAAGTATGAAGCAGGTGCTTCGGAATACAGATTTTGTGGTGACGGTGAATAAGGCCTTTACTGAAGTTATTTCCTCTTGCTCCAAAATCAAGAGACATGGACAGCCTAGTAGTTGGATTACCCAAGATATGATTGCCGGTTATACGGCCTTACATGAATTGGGCTATGCGAAATCAGTTGAGGTGTGGCTGGATAATGAACTGGTTGGCGGTCTTTATGGCGTTGATTTGGGTAATGGGGTGTTTTGTGGTGAAAGTATGTTTTCCAAAGTTAGCAATGCCAGTAAAGCAGGCTTCATCACCTATATTCAAAACACCAATTATAAGTTGATAGATTGCCAAGTGTATACCAACCATTTGGAAAGTTTAGGTGCTGAGGACATGCCTAGAGAGGAATTTGTGAAATATCTGTAATCAGATGAATGAAAATCTTCTTTAGAAGTAAGGAAAGCATTTCACTCCTTTCAAACCTCATTATACCTAAAACATTTGGTCTCATGATCGTTTACCATACCTGTGGCTTGCATATGGGCATACACAACAGTAGAACCCACAAACTTAAAGCCTCTTTTCTTTAAATCTTTACTAATGTTATCGCTCAATGGGGTAGTGGCTGGAGCCATTTTATAGTGTTCTATTTTGTTGGTGAGGGGTTGGCCATCTACAAATCCCCAAATGTACTTGCTAAAGCTTCCAAATTCATCCTGTATTTTCATAAAGGCCTGGGCATTGGTAATGGTGGCTTTTACTTTCAGTCTATTTCTAATGATGCCGGCATCTTGAAGCAGTGCTTCGACCTTATCATCATTGTATTGTGAAATGGTTTTGTAATCAAAATTATCAAAGGCATTTCTAAAGTTCTCACGCTTTCTAAGGATGGTTATCCAGCTTAACCCGGCCTGAAAGGTCTCCAATATCAAAAACTCAAAAAGCTTGGCATCATCATATACAGGAACGCCCCATTCTTCGTCATGATAGGTCTCATAAAGTGGGTCTCCTAGGCACCATCCACATCTGTGTTTTTCCATAGTGATTTTGTTGAAAAATGAGCTGTTTAATGTAACAACAGTTACCTAAAAATAGGCATTTTAGCCTTAATTTTGTCAAAAAATTTTAGAGTATGAATATATCACAAATTAACAGAGTAGACGAGATTGTCAAAGCGAGCTTGACACATAGTATGAACTATGAACAATATCGTGAAAAGGTCAAGGACTTGGTAGCTCAACAAGCTACATCAGGAGAGGACCAATCGGAAGACCGTGTTAATTTTACAGTACTCAACGACCGCCGTATGAAGCGGTGGGACAAGACCATAAAAGTGCCCCAAGATATTCAAGAAGCTGTGGCGAAATTCCAAACTAAGGTAACTTGGCTGGTAATCACCGAAAGTTGGTGTGGGGATGCTGCACACGTAGTGCCTGCCATTAATAAAGTAGCCGAACTTAATGATAACATTTCTCTAAAGTTGGTTTTTAGAGATGAGAATGAAGCCTTAATGGATGAATTTTTAACCAATGGTGGCCGTTCCATTCCAAAATTGATCATGGTGGAAGATACTACTGGTGAAGTGGTCAGTACCTTTGGTCCAAGACCCGAAGCTGCCACACAATTGGTGGAAGCTTACAAGGCGGAACATGGCGCATTGACCCCTGAATTTAAGGAAGAGCTGCAGGTTTGGTACAATACCGACAAAGGACAGTCTGTTATTAGTGATTTGGTACGGTTATTGCTATAAGTATAGCAAGAGTCCACTTAATATATAGGTTGGATGTGTAACTTAACCGTAATTGAATTTTTGATGATGACAACAATAGTAATAACAACTGCAATACTCCTGGTGCCTGTTTTGGGTTTAGGAATTTATAAAACAAGAAAACAATTGGTGCCTCAAAGAGTACCTGTAAAACATAACGACAATAATAATAGGTTTTAATTAGATTGGTTAATATGTGTGAAAAAGCCTCGCAGTGATGTGGGGCTTATTTTTTGTAGTTATAGGTACTATTGCCTTAAGTCTTTTAAATAGGTGTTTTTGGTTCTTAAGAGTGCATAATTTTCATGAAACAATCCTTTAATTTTCTCAGTAAATAATTCAGCACCTTTACTTGACAGGTGTTCCTTGTCTTTCCAATATTCAACGGCATTGTCGTTGTTGAAGAAATCTGTGAGATCGAAATAAGGAATGTTTCTAGTGTCCAAAACTTGACTTAAAGCTTTATTGTCATTCTTGCACTTATCGGAAAATTTTGGAGAGGTAAAAATAATGAGGTGTTTGTTATTGACTTTGCAAAATGTATTTAATTCATCTATATAATCTTTGTAGATTTTGTTTAATTTAAATTCATATTTGCAATTAATAACTGTGTCATTTTTTTGAAGAATATTCTGGAAAATCTCTCTTTGGGTTTCGCTTACATGAATTGGGTCATAGCCAAAATAGCTTCTATAATCGTAATTTGGTTTGAAATAGTTTTTTAAAATGGCAATCACAGATCCATTGTAACTCAAACTCCAATAATATTTTTGAAGAATGTTATTTTGTTTTAAATTGTCTATTTCTGTTTTTACGATATTATTTCTGTTATATTTTATTAATAATGCTTTTATATCATTTCCTAGGTAGGCTTCATTAAAGGCGTTTTCAGGGTCAATATGTAATAACAATGTTTGTTCTTTTTTGTTTTGTAAAAGCTTTATGAGCGTTCCTGAATAGGCTAATTTTTGACCGTCAATTCCCATATTAAAGCCCTTGTTGGATATTTTTTTTGGATCAATGTTGTGGTTGGCTCTTGAGCTTCCAAAAACAATAAAGTCGAAATCATCCTTTTGAAGAAGGTATTGATTTAGTTTTCCAACCTTTTGACCTGTATAAACCTTATCACTAATTTTATTAAGAGTAACAAAAATTAATTTGTCAATCAAGAAAGAAATGATAAGGGTCATAAGAAATGTTTTGGCGATATATGTAACGTTTGCAGGATTCATTATCACTAGAATTGAAAATAAATAAAATTGTTGGAAGTAGAATAAAATAGGTTAATCAGGGTAATGATGATAGTGGAGATGATTGAAATTTTTACGGCGCTAAATTGAGGTCCAAAGCTTTCTAAATGAATCTGTTTTTTAAATAAGAATAAGTCAAAAAGAAATCCTATGGTTAGCATAAGTAGGGCATTTGTAACCAAATTACTGTTGCCAATAAAAGGCGCTGAGAAATCAAAGTGCACAATCTTTGAAATAGCTGTAAACGCAGTACCTAAATCTTGAGCCCTAAAAAAAATCCAAGACAACAGAACAATTGAAAAAGTGCTGAAATATCCCAAAAAGTCTAAGCTATTGGGCAGTTTTAATTTCTTATTGGATTTTATCAACTTCTCAATACTTAAGGCCAAACCATGAATACCTCCCCATATAATAAAATTCCAGGAGCTTCCATGCCAGAGGCCTCCCAAAAGCATGGTTAACATGAGGTTGCGATAGGTGATTTTTATGCCTTTTCTATTGCCGCCTAAGGAAATGTACAGATAGTCCCGTAACCAATAGGAAAGCGACATGTGCCATTTTCTCCAAAATTCGGTGATGGATTTGGAGAAATAGGGAAGATTGAAGTTTTGGTTGAATTTGAAACCCATTAGTTTTGCTGTTCCAATGGCAATATCGGAGTAACCTGCAAAGTCATAATAGATTTGAAAGGCATATAAAAAGGTTGCTAATAGGATGGTGGTTGAATTATAAATCCTTACATCTCCATAAACCATGTCCACGTAAGCTCCCAAACTATCTGCAATTACAATCTTTCGAAATAGCCCAATTAATAGTTGTACTACTCCTTCGTTAAACCATTCCTTTTTAAAACTGCGTTGTTTCTCAATTTGGGGCAAGAGGTTAGAAGCCCTTTCTATGGGGCCGGCAACCAACTGAGGGAAAAATGCGATATAGGTGAAGAAGGCAATAATATCTTTAGTAGGTTGAAACTGCCCTCTGTAAATGTCAATTGTATAACTTAAGGTTTGGAAGGTATAAAAGCTAATGCCTACCGGAAGGATGATATTTAATGTTAAATCATTGGGGTGCCAGCCAAAAGAGCTAACTAAGTCTGTGAACGATTCTGCAAAAAAGTTGTAGTATTTAAAAATAGACAGTAAGCCTAAATTGGCTATTAAACTCACTAAAAGCCATTGCTTTTTGCCCTTTTGAGTAGTAACGTTAAATATTCTTGCTCCAGCTGTAAAATCGATTATTGAACTAATGACAATCAACGACAAGAATCTCCAATCCCACCAGGCATAAAATATATAGCTTGATACCAGCAACAGGATGTTCTGAGCTTTTAAATTTCTGTTCAAGCTCCAATAGAGAATAAATACTGTTGGAAAGAATAATAAGAAATCAAACGAATTGAATAACATATTACAGCTGGCGTTAATTGTTATGGTTAATATGGATGCTGCATTTTAAAACTGTTAAATGGTTGAATTGTAATTTACCCCTTTGGTAAAAGAATAAATGGATTTCTTAAAGTTTGTAAAATAATTAAAAGTTTGATCTGCAGTAAATTGTTGACCCTAAATTAGATATTGAAATCAAAATAAACAAGTTTCTTCTAAAAGTAAATTGCTAAGGATTCAACTTTTTCAGAAAGCTATAAACAATTCCCTGTAGAATGAAATTTGAAATAAATGGTTGTTTTTTTAGTTTTATTAGGATTGTTGAAAGGAGGATACCTGCTCATAGACACCTTCAGACATATATCCCAAGGTTACCAGTTCTTTGAGGTCCTGTATTGATTTTAGGAAACCGTTTTGTAAATACATAATACGGTCTGCCAATTGGATAACATTTTCATAATCGTGGTCTGTGATGATAAAGCCTTTGGACGATTTCAGTCCATTGATGTACTCAATAGCATAGGTTTTTATAATCGGGCTAAGACCATTAAAGGGTTCATCCAACAACACAAAGTCTGCATTGGAATGTGCCATCAGAAAAATTTCAACAATGCGTTTTTCGCAACCGCTTAACTGTTGATTCTGCTTTTTTAGTAGAGGTTGTATGTATTCGTTTTCAAGTACTGCTTCTCTATGTGCTTTCTCAAGAAACAAATGGATCAAATACTTTACGGAAACATTGTTGGGCAAGAAGTTGTCCTGAGGCAGGTAATTGATAAGGCCTCTACCGTATTTAACGGATTTGATTATGTTTTCGCCTACCCTTACAAATTTAAAATCGGCTTTTTCGATACCAAAAACAATTTTGAGCAAGGTAGATTTACCTGAGCCATTGCGTCCAATCAAACCAACCGTCTCCCCTTTTTTACAGGACATATACACATCACTTAGGATGACCTTTGTGTCATAACTTTTTGAAACACTGTCTATATGTAAATGATTCATAATATCGACAGTATTACAAGGTTGATGAAGCAAATACCAATGGTCGACCCCCAGAGGGTGCGCTTGCTCAAACCTAGATTATAGTAATAATAGTATTGTTGTTTGTCTTTAAGGTCGTAGAAGAAGAATTGCATCTGCGGAGCCGTAAACAAAAAGCACCATCCAATGGTTGCTGGCTCCCCTCCAAACAAAAGCCCTAGTACAATGGCAATGGCATAGGCTAGAAAGAAATGTGGTTTTTGGAATAACAAAAGGTTTTTTAGGAGTCTCAAGCTATAAGTATAGGGTTAAGTTGGTTGCAGTAATTTAAGAGAATAAACAGGTTTGAAAAGTTAGGTATTCAATATTTCAATTCCAAATCAAGTTGCCTTCCCTCGGCTTGAGCCTTTTTGTCCTTTTCTGAACCGACGGCAATGCCCATAGCCATGCCAATAGGAAGTCCAATACCTAAAAAAGCCATATTTCCAAGGCTTGTGCCAAAAACCACCCCAAGTGGAATCCCAAAAACAGATATTCCAATAGCCATCCATTTCTGTTGGTAATAATTTTTTGGGACTAATTGCAATTCTTTCTCCAATAATGTTACAATCTTTTTCAGGCCCTTTTTTAGTTGCGTTCGCAAGGTTTTTTCATTGTCGGGTAGTGCGTTTAGGGCTTCAATATGGGTGTTGATGGTGTGTATAATAGCTTCTGGAAGGTCTCTTTTTTGCAGTTCGTTAAGGAGTTTTTCAAATTGAATATAGGCCCTTTCCAGTTTAGGGGTGTCTTTAATGATGGTGCGTGGTTTAAGAGCAGTTAATGTCATGACTTTTTGCTTGATAAATATTGGGCATAATACCTAGTATGAATCCTTAAAGTTACTAAAAGCAAAAGTAAAGGCTTCCTTTTTTAATAGTTTTCTAGTTCTTTTTATTCTTATTTAATAACAAAGTATCATTGCTAATTCTTTAGCTTATGTTTATCTGTTTATTCTGTTTTTAGTGAATGTTTTTAATTTCCAATTTTTAATATCTATCGCTAACAATCCATTCCAATACCAATCGGTATCTGGTTGGAAGCCAGAATAGATGTATGTCAATTCCTTATCGGTTGCTAAAGGAATAGGCTTCATTTCCTCAATAGCTAGATATTCAGTTGTTAGGGAGTCCTTTATCATTCCGTTTTGTATTAAAAATACACTGTAGGTACTCTTTGGGTAACTACCTGAGGAAACAACTGAGATAGTATCTTTATTGTGAATAAGTGTAGATTCTGAAAAGATGGTGTTATATGTTTTATTAATAAGGCTTTTGTAGCTCATTTCTGTACTGTCTTTTGTAATGGTTTCAGGCGATTTGTTAAGTAAACCTGTAAGATCCTTATTAGTGGATATGGCAATTATAGCATCATTTTGTTCTTCCTTAATTTCGTAGCTAGCAACATAGTAGGACTCTATAGAGGCATCATAGAATTTGTATTTCTTTTTGTAAATGGTGTCAAATACATCTTGTTGAGCGTTAATTAAAAGTAAGCGGTCTATCCCTGTTGTTGAAAAATGCACATTGATAATACTATCTGGCATTTCATATATTGTTTCCAAATCGCCCTGATATGCAATGCCAGTAGAAGCCTTATATAGCTGTTCCCATAGTTCATCTGTATATTCAGAAGTTAAACTTAAAGGAAGGTGATAATCATTATGATTTTCAAACTTCGATATATAATCAACAAGTATCGTGGTGTCTGTAACGTGGGGGGTATTTAATGGAATAGCACTGCTTTTTGTTTGTAAAGAATTTTTTTTATCGTGCTCAGAGGTTTTGCAAGTCATCTTGATGGGGGTCATGTTTTGCCTGTCCACATGAAAGTATTTGGATTGCAATAGCAATTGAAATGTATCGAATGTATTTCATCTAAAGGGAATTAATGTTAATAAACAAGGGTGCTTTTGTTAACCCATGCTCGTGTCTGGGTATTGCGTTTAGTTGAGGTTCTCAATCAGTTTTAATTTTTTTAGAAAGATAATGGTCAAGACGATTAAAATAATCCATCTTGAAATATAAATACCTGAAGTCAACCAGCCGTAAGTTGCAAGAAATTCATAGCTATTATAAACTGTTTCTTTTATTGTTAGGCGTTCCGTGTATAGTCCTGATAATTTGCTGGTAATTGGTATTAAAAATATGGAAATTACTCCTAGAACAATAAACAATCTCTTGGGAAAACGAGTCAGATAAATACCACTTAAATTTGTGTCTAGTTTAATGTTTTTTAACATCAGGAAAGTCGTGGATAGATATAACAGTAACGTAATTATAGGCATGGAATAGTTTATGATGCCTAAAGGAATCCCTGCTTCCAATTGCGCAAAGTAGATTAGGTAGCAAATAAAGTTTAGAATGGCATCAATTCCTGTAATGAATATAAATCCGAAGATTATCCATAATACCAATAAAATATTTTCTTTAGTCATTAAATCTTTTTAAAATTTACCAAACTAATCGTTTCTATCAGACCTTTAAGGTTTTAAAAACCTTGAAGGTCTAGCCACCGTAGTCTCACCAATCCAATTGTTACGCAGGGCTTTCTTGATTTTCATCTCCCCTAAATATACACCTTTCCACCATATCCCTCACGTTTTTACTTTCAATTTGTAATCATAGCGCTACAAATATACCTTCGCTTTTAAGGAAAGACAGTTTTAGGTTTGTATGTAGTTTCCAAACCCTTGTTCCCACTGTGATTAGGGCTTGCTTTGGCTTTTGTTCGGGGAGGGGTGCCTCCTGCCCAAATAGCCTCGAGCTATTCTCGAAGAAACCTCGAACCATCCTCGAACAAGCCCCCTAAAAAAATGGGTTGGACAGTCATTAAGCGTCAAGAGTAGTCATAAACGGTCATAAGACGTCACACTATTGCAAATGTGAAATATTTTTCGTAAGTGATAATAGATCAAGTGGTTAATTAAGGAGGTGGAGTATTTTGAGTTTGCTGGATGGGTAGGGGCTGTAAAACACTTCTCGATACTATTGATCTGCATTGCCATGCAGACCAATCACTCGAAGTGACGGATAGGTGGGGGCAAAAAGTAGTTGGTCTCTAAATAAATTTGGAAAAATATTGGTAAGGTAATCTCTTAGTATTTAGAGGGTATCTTATGGTTTATTGTAAAATGGCTTACTTTAAATCAAAACGAGTAAACAAATAGGATAAACTATCGGAAGGGTAAATATTGTAGTGATTAGGGATATACAAAAAGTCGTCATAGATTACATATGTACTTCCATGCTCTCCTTTTATACCTGAAGTTTTAAAAACTTTACCGTCATTAACTCTTTCAAAAATCACATTATAAATCCATGGGAAAAGTAACTCTTTTTTTGTCTTTTTTACATATCTCTTAGGTTCATTTATTTCAATATAACTAACCTTGAATATTTGTTGTTTTACCTCAGTGGGTAAATCTTGATAGGCAACTATAGTTTTTTCGAGTTCATCTACTTGAGAAGAATTACAACCAAGGGTGAGAATGATTAATGGTAGAAAATATCTTTTCATACTAATTTTAAGGAATCCAGATGTAATAATTGTTTACATGGTAAGTCCTTGTTGATCACTTCCCCTTAAAATAAAAAGTAATGGACCCCAATTGGCTTGAGAGATTACCATTATCAAACTGTGCCGATTTTGCGTATTCCAAAGCGTGGTCCAAAAGGCATTGGTTGGTTGAGGTAGAGGATTTGTTAATATAAGCATCGGTTACTTCACCTGTGTTGTTCACCGTAATATTCACCACAATTTTACCGCTTTCCTCACACAGGTAACGCGGGGTTTCGTTGCTTAAAAGTTCGCGTCCTTTTAGGGAATAGGTCAAGGTGCTTAAAGGGTTGTTATTAGCATTTTTTTCACTTTTGTCGGCCGTTTTCATGGCCAACATGTCCTTGGCCTTTTTATAGCGTTCCAATTCGTCTTGGTTTACACTATAGTCGCCAGAGCCGTTAAAGGTATTGCTGGAGGTCACTACATCATTGGCCTCCATGTCTGGGGCGGCTTCCTCCAATTGTTGGGTGGTTTTCTCAAAATCGTTGGCGTTCATGGACTTGAAGTTTTTCATCATGTCCTTAAACTCTTGGTCTTCGTTGTACGCTTGGTTGGTAGTTTTGCCCAAGGCTTCTTCCAGAGCTTCCAGTTCCTTAAGTTCTTCGATTTCCTCTGGGGTAGGCGGCTCCATTTCATAATAGCTTTCGGAGATGGTGGCCTGTTGCTTGGTTATGTGGAAGCTAAAGAGCATCATCACCACAATTCCTGTAATGAGCGTGGTGATTATTAAGGCTTTATGTTTTTCTATTAATTCCAAATTTGCGACTTGAGTGCATAAATATATACGTTAATTTAACTAAAATGGATTAAAAGAGCATAAATTCGATGAAAATGGCTACACTGGAAAGTTTCTCTTCCTGTCTATACCCAAAGCGTTTTCGGCTAAAATCCAGTCCAAACAGCCAGGAATTTCTATAATTGGCATCAAAGGTCTGTATGCCTATACCGGCCTTGTACATGGTGCCGTTTTCAAAATGTGCGCCCATGTCGAAGAGTTTACCATAACCTGCACGAAGGAACAATCGGTCGTCAAAATCCAGTACATTGTAACGGAAGGTGGCATACACCGGCATAAAGTTGAAACTCTGTTTAAAGTAATGGTCGTACTCCACGTTTAGGGCCACACTGGCACGCCTGTCAAACTGATAGCCCAAAGAGTTGTTAATGAATAGCCCGTTAAGTTGGATAAGGGTGTTGCCGTCGTCTCGGGTTACTACGTAGTCTGAATTGGTCCTAAGGGTAGCGGCTAGGGAAAATTTGTAGAAAAGGCCTTTGTTTTTAAGACCGTCTTGTGCAAAAGTGGATACGGTTACAAGTAGAGTTAGGGTAAAAAGGTATGGTTTCATAGAGGTTGATTATTCATGAAAACCCTTACACAAAAACTATTCCGAAACTAGGGTCTTTATAAAATTTTCCGGGGTGAGGGCATTGGCCACATCAAAATCTCCAATCTTGGTACGGCGCAAAACCGACAGGTGCCCGCCAGAATTCAAGGCTTTCCCAAAATCGTGCGCCAAGGAACGAATGTAAGTCCCTTTGCTGCACACTACCCTAAAATCGACTTCGTTCTCCCCAATACGGGTGATTTCAAATTTAGAAATATTAATGGTTCTTGGTTTTACTTCTACCTCTTCACCAGCTCTGGCAAATTCATACAAACGTTTTCCGTCTTTTTTTATGGCCGAAAATACAGGTGGGTATTGCTCGATATCGCCCAGAAAGCTTTTGGTGGTCTCATGGATTAGGGCTTCGGTAATATGGTCGGTTGGATAGGTGGCATCAATTTCGGTTTCCAAATCGAAGGAAGGGGTGGTGCTTCCCAAAACAATGGTACCGGTATATTCCTTTATCTGTGCCTGAAAAGTGTCGATCTGCTTGGTCATTTTTCCGGTACAGATCACCAAAAGCCCAGAGGCCAAAGGGTCTAAAGTTCCGGCGTGGCCTACCTTTATCTTTTTAATGTTATGGGCATGCCTGATTTCCCAACGCAGTTTGTTCACCACTTGAAAGGAGGTCCAGGTAAGGGGTTTGTCTATTAATAATACTTGTCCGTCTTTAAAATCTTCAGCAGTCATCATCACAAAATCAAATTACATTAAGGCTACCACAATGGCAATTAGGCCCACAATGGCACAGTACACAGAGAAATAGGAAAGTTTGCTTTTCTTCACCAAGGCAATCATCCAGGTACAGGCAAAAAGTCCCGCCACAAAGGCCGCCACAAAACCAATACTAAGGGCCGTGAAGTTGGAACTTTCGTAGCTCAATTCACCGCCAAGGACATCTTTGGCAATCTTTCCAAAGATAAGGGGCACTACCATTAAAAATGAAAAACGGGCCGCTTTTGTTTTGTCGTTCCCCAACAGTACCGATGTGGAAATAGTCGCTCCAGAACGCGAAATACCAGGCAACATGGCAACGGCCTGCGATATACCAATAACAAAGGCATTGCTAAAACTTACCGGTTTGTTGGTGTTTTTGGCACGGTCTGCCAAAAACAATAGGGCAGCAGTTACCAATAGCATGCAGCCAACCAAAAGGATGTTACCGCCAAAAAGTTCTTCTAGCTCCGATTCAAAAAACACCCCGATGATTACAGCGGGAATCATAGAAAGGGCAATCTTGGAAGCAAACTGCAAGTCTTCATTCCATTGGAACTTGAAAATACCCTCCAATAGGCTCAAAATATCCTTTCTAAACACGACAATAGTACTTAGGGCTGTTGCAAAATGCAATACCACGGTAAACATTAAACTTTCTTGAGGAATGGAACTGTCTCCCAAAATGGCTTTTCCCAACTCGAGATGGCCACTAGAAGATACGGGTAAAAATTCGGTAAGCCCTTGTACGATTCCAAGGATGATGGCGTCGATAATGTCCATGCGGTATAAATATCAATAATGGGATGTCAAACAGAACGGCGAAGGCCTCAACTAGTTGTTGGATTTTGGCGCTTTATGCGGATTGAGCAAGATAGCATAGATCTCTATTGCAAAGCCAATAAGCACTAGGGTAGGAGCCACTCGGATGCGTCTGAAATTAAAAATTTCGGGGTTGAATACATTAGGGTCGTCACTACCGCCTCCAGACATTAAAATAAATCCAAGGGCAATACAGGCCAAGCCAATAAGCATGAACTGGTAGTTTTTCTTCCCGAAAAGAAAGTCTTGTTTGTTGGTTTCTTTTTGCTTTTGTGCTCCCATATGCTGTAAAATTCTTTGAAACAAATTGCATTGCCAACAACCTGGGCAACGGCCTTACTACTGCTAGGCAGTTTAGGCAAGTGCAAAGTAACGGTTTTATTTAAAACTTTCGCGTTAAGGAGCTGTAAATTTGGAGGGGAAGGTTGGGTTATATAAGAAAGGGTTTTGTTAGACTGAACTTATATATCTTAGATAGTATTTTAATACTTTAGGATAGTTTCCGAAACACCGTCATTCGTTCCCCTAAACTCTCAATAACCAAGTTGAATTTTTCTGCAATATACCTCATGGTTTGTTCTGTATAGATAAATACATGGGTGGCATCCTTGCGATAATACCAAGTGTCGAAATCCGGATGGCCTTGGTACAAATGCGTCATGATATACAAACGGCCTTCGGGTTGTAAAAGGGCTAGCAATTGGGCAATTTCTTGCTTGGGATTGTAGAAGTGTTCAAAGACTTCACAGCTAAAAATATAATCGTAACGGTGATTTTTGTAAGCTGGGTCAGGATAAAAATAAGGATCGAACAAGTGTACTTGATACTGTTGTTCCTGAAGCATTTTGGTGATTACAGGGCCATTGCCACAGCCAAAGTCTAGTCCTAATTGTTCAGGTGTTTGAGCTTCCAATATGGCATTGGTAATAGGTGCTGTGAAAGTTTGGTAGCCAAGGTCGTTGACATCATTGTTGTGGGACTCGTAATGGGCCTTTTCTTGTTCGGCCGTAAAGTAGTGGGCCTTGTCCATTACATAGGCGCCACAGGTAGGGCAGATAAAATAATAGGCATCGGCCTTTTGGTTGAGCTGGCTGTCACAAAGGGTACAATGCATAATGTGTGGTGTTCGGCCTTAAGTTGTTTAATAATACAACTGGTCTGTTTTCAGGTTCAAGAAACGTTGGGTAGCAATAAAAGTACTGATCCAAGTAATTAAAATTCCCATAAAGAATACGGCTGCAAACAAGGCGGCAATCAATACCGGTTGCCCTAAAAGACCTAGTTCAGGGAACGTCTTGTTAAGGTAATGCAACACTACGGCCATTCCTGCCAGAGCAACGATAGAGCCAATAATGCCCAACTGTACATTTTTCAACACAAAAGGTCTTCTAATAAAACGTTTGGTAGCCCCAACCATTTGCATGGTCTTGATGATAAAACGCTTGGAGTACACGGCCAACCTAATAGAACTGTTGATTAATAATACCGCAATAAGGGTAAACAGTCCGCTAATGACCAATACCCAAAAGGTGATTTTCTTTACGTTGTCGTTCATGAGCTCTACCAAGTCGTTGTCGTAACGGATTTCTTCAATAAAAGCTTTGGTAGACAATTCTTCGGTAATCTCGTCTAAGGTCGCGTTGGTAACATAATCGGCCTTTAGGTATACGTCGATGGAGTTCTGCAAAGGGTTGTAGCCCACAAAATCCATAAAGTCCTCACCGGTCTCTGCTTTCATGAGTTCGGCAGCTTCTTCTTTGGAAACATAGGTAATGGATTTGGTATAATCGGCCATGGAAAGGCTCTTTTCAAGTTGGTTCACCTCCACTTCCTTGGCAGAATCGTTCAAATAAATAGTCAATACCACCTGCTCTTTAAAGTGGTCTGCCACCTTTTTGGCATTCAACACCAAAAGGCCCAAACAACCTAATAAAAACAGTACCAGTGCAATACTGATGACCACTGAAAAATAGGATGAAATTAACTTGCGCTTTTGGTATCTGTCAAAAGAAGAGCTCATATGTAATGTTGTTAGCGACGTAAAAATATAAAAGAATTCTATACCCCTTAGGTTTACAACGTTTAAACTTTCAACATTGTTATAAATGCTATATTTTAGTGCGGCAGTAACCTAAAATCTATCAACATAAACTTTTTACAAGATTTAAAAATTTCCCGCCCTGGGTTATGGTTTCCAACCATCTGGATTTATTTGGTGCCATTTAGTTTGGAAAGCCACTTTTGGGTAGAAGCCAACTTTTGGATAGGCTTATGCTTTCTTACATTTCCACTCAATTACTTAGTATATGGACTGAATGATTACAACGATGTGAAGGCAGATGCGGTGAATGCCAGAAAGGGTAATTTTCTTTTTGGAGCCAAAAGTTCCCAAAGTCATTTGTCAAAAGTACCTTTAAGGATTGCATTGGTCACTGTACCTTTTATCATATTCTTTAGTTATCAGGCAGGGTGGAAAATGTTTTTGCTTTTGCTGTTTATGGTGTTGGTGAACATCATCTATAATTTTAAACCCTTTAGAATTAAGGAGCGTCCGCCTTTTGAGATTTTTATTCAGGTAGGATATGTGGTTACGGCTTATTTTAGTGTGTTTCTCAACGAACTCAATATGGTACCTTGGCAAACGATAATGTATTTGTGTTTGTTTGCATTTCAGGCGCATATTGCAGGAGAAATTATGGATATTGAACCCGATATTGAAGCGGGAAAGAGAACAACAGCCACTTTAATCGGTAGAAAAAACACTAAGTTGTTAATGCTTTTGTTGCTCATTATTGAAACCGCCATTCTTTTTTTCTGGTTTCAAGATTATGTTTTGGCGGGGTTTTTAGGGGGCTTTTCCTGTTGGTTGTTTTTGGATATTTTCATCTTCTTCAAATCCAAACCATATTCTGTTTCACAAATGACTTTGTTTGGGGTTGCCATGAATATATCGGCCATACTTTCCATGATTTGGATATTGTATTCGGGAAAACTGATGCAACCTGTTTTTTGATTCGTCATCCTTTTACAGTCTTACTAATAAACCTTAAATTTGCGCTTTTAAAACCAAATCGATGCAGAGCATCGAAACCTTTTGCGCAGAATGTGTTGGCAAAACTTCGAATGTAGTGAAGCAAAGCGGAACACGAAGTTTTGACAAGGTTTTTTTCAATGTCTGTTTGACATTGGGAAAAATTCCTCGCAAAAGTGTCCTTTCTTTTGATTCGTTTTCTTTGGACAAGCAAATGCGGAAGCATTCACGAACACCAAAAATGTTATGAGTGAGTAAAGAAAATGAATGGGGAACTAAAAATAGAATATTATAGGTATGACATACAACTTCAATACAATTGAGAAAAAGTGGCAAGACTACTGGGCAAAGAACCAAACCTTTAAAGCCGAAAACAACAGCGATAAACCCAAATACTACGTATTGGATATGTTCCCTTACCCAAGTGGTGCGGGTCTGCATGTTGGGCACCCACTGGGATATATTGCTTCCGATATTTATGCGCGTTACAAGCGCCATAAAGGGTTTAATGTATTGCACCCACAAGGGTACGATAGCTTTGGTTTGCCGGCAGAACAGTACGCCATCCAAACAGGACAGCATCCTGCCATCACTACCGAAACCAATATTGCGACCTATAGAAGGCAGTTGGATAAAATTGGTTTTTCATTCGATTGGTCTCGTGAAGTGCGTACCAGCAATCCAGAATATTACAAATGGACACAATGGATCTTTATCCAATTGTTTGAGTCTTGGTACAATTATGACAATAACAAAGCAGAGCATGTAGATACCCTAGTGGCAAAATTTGCTACGGAAGGGAACGCAAATATTAATGCGGCATGCGATGATACTATAGAAGCGTTTTCAGCAGAAGAATGGAATCAATTCTCTTCTGAAAAACAACAGGAAATCCTTTTGCAATACCGTTTGACCTATTTGGCAGAAACCGAAGTTAACTGGTGTCCTGCTTTGGGAACGGTTTTGGCAAATGATGAAATTGTAAATGGTGTATCCGAACGTGGCGGGCATCCTGTAGTACGTAAAAAAATGACCCAATGGAGCATGCGTATTTCTGCCTTTGCAGAGCGTTTGCTGCAAGGTTTGGAAACTATTGATTGGACGGATTCGCTAAAAGAAAGTCAACGCAACTGGATTGGGAAGTCGGTTGGAGCTAGCGTCACCTTTAATGTGAATGGTCATGATGAGGTAATTGAAGTGTTCACTACACGTCCTGACACCATTTTCGGGGTGAGCTTTATGACCTTGGCACCAGAGCACGACTTGGTATCAAAAATCGTAACCGATGATCAAAAAGAAGCGGTGAACAACTACATTGAAGCCACTGCAAAGCGTAGTGAACGTGAGCGTATGGCGGATGTAAAGACCATTTCTGGAGTGTTTACCGGGGCTTATGCAGAGCACCCGTTCAGTAAAGAGCCTGTTCCAATCTGGATTGGCGATTATGTATTGGCCAGCTACGGAACAGGAGCGGTAATGGCCGTGCCTTGTGGAGATCAGCGCGATTATGATTTTGCGAAGCATTTCAATATCGAGATTCCTAATATTTTTGAAGGTGTAGATATTTCTGAAGAAGCTTTTGCCGATAAGGAAGCCACCATTATTGCCAACAGCGATTTCCTAAACGGATTGAATTATAAGGACGCTACCAAAAAGGTCATCGAACAATTGGAGGCCCTTGGTCAAGGTAATGGAAAAACCAATTACCGTTTGCGCGATGCGGTATTTAGCCGTCAGCGTTATTGGGGTGAGCCGTTCCCAGTATATTATGTGAATGGCATGCCACAAATGATTGATCAGGCACATTTGCCAATCACCTTGCCGGAAGTTGAAAAGTACTTGCCAACCGAAACAGGGGAGCCGCCATTGGGCCGTGCCGATGTTTGGGCCTGGTGTACCGAAACCAACACAGTGGTTAGCAATGATAATATAAACAACACAACGGTATTTCCTTTGGAATTGAACACCATGCCGGGATGGGCTGGGAGTTCTTGGTATTTCTTCCGTTATATGGAAGAAGCGGCCAAACGCGGTGAAGCCTTTGCAAGCGAAGAGGCTTTGAAATACTGGGAAAACGTCGATCTATATATTGGAGGAAGTGAGCACGCCACAGGGCACTTGCTATATGCCCGTTTTTGGACCAAGTTCCTTAAGGATCGTGGGTATGTAGGGGTTGAAGAACCATTTAAAAAGTTGATCAACCAAGGAATGATTTTGGGGACTTCGGCTTTTGTAAGAAGAGTATCTCAATTAAATATTCACACGAAAAATAAAGTATATGCCAATCCTGGAAAGGAATTTACTCCTTTAGCAGATGAATTTGTGAAGACAGTTGAACTAAATGCTCAAGTGTATTTGTCAGATTCATTACTTAACTTAAAGAGATTCTCTAGTTTACGAGGTGTTTCTAAGGAAGGTATTTTGAATAATTTTGATGTTCAGGAGGCTTATTCTAAAATGCTTGTTCAAGCATTTGTAGATTTTGTTGCACCAGAAGACAAAGAGTACCTAAATTTTGAACAATACACTGTAGTTTTGGGAGCTACAAGTCCAATCCACGCGGATGTATCTTTTGTAAATGCTTCAGATGAATTGGATGTAGAAGCATTCAAAAATTGGAGAGAGGAATTTAAGGACGCAGAGTTTGTATTGGAAGATGGGGTATATAAAGTAGGCCGCGAGGTTGAAAAAATGTCCAAATCCAAATACAACGTTGTGAATCCAGATAACATTTGTGAAGAGTATGGAGCGGACAGTTTGCGTTTGTATGAAATGTTCCTAGGGCCATTGGAGCAGGCCAAACCTTGGAATACGGCAGGAATTACAGGCGTGCACGGTTTCCTAAAGAAACTTTGGAAATTGTTCTTTGAGAACGATGCCCTAAAAGTAACCGATAGCGAAGCCACCAAAGACAACTTAAAGACCCTTCATAAAACTATTAAAAAGGTAGAAGAGGATATTGAGAATTTCTCATTCAACACATCCGTGTCTACTTTTATGATTGCCGTGAATGAGTTGACTGCCCAAAAATGTACCAGCAAAGCAGTGTTGGAACCGTTATTGGTGTTGATTTCTCCTTATGCACCGCATATTGCTGAGGAACTTTGGAGCCAGTTAGGAAATGAAGGAAGTATTTCTACCGCAGCCTTCCCTGTGTTTGATGAAAAGCACTTGGTGGAAAGCAGTAAAAACTACCCTATTTCCTTCAATGGTAAAATGCGTTTTACTTTGGAGCTGCCTTTGGATATGAGTAAAGAGGACATCGAGAAAACGGTGATGGCTCATGAAAAAACCCAAGAGCAGTTGCAAGGTCGTACCCCTAAAAAGGTTATTATTGTACCTGGAAAGATTGTGAACATTGTAGGCTAATTGGTCTAATGTGATATAGTTGAGAGGCTTCGATTTCGTATCGGAGCCTCTTTTTTTTAATAGTATCCCAATCGTCAGTTCGAGTGAAATTCTTGAAAAGAATTTTGTATCGAGAACATTTACTAGTTTCAGTTCTTTTTCTCGATACAATTGTTTGTGATTGGTATCCCAACCAATCACTCGAAATGACGAACTGATAAAAATGGCATTCCTTTTCAATTAAAAAATCCTTTAAATAGAATCCACTTTTTGAGGATTCTATAAAAATCCCAAAAACCTGATTTTCATTTATATGCTTTCGTAGATTCCTTGTATCTTTAAGTCCATCATAACCTTAAAACCTTCGATACCATGAAAATTGGCGTTCCAAAAGAAATTAAAAACAACGAAAGTAGGGTGGGCATGACCCCCGCCGGTGTGTTTGAATTAATCAATAGAAACCATACTGTTTATGTGCAATCCACTGCCGGCGAAGGAAGTGGATTTTTTGATGAAGATTATTTGGAAGTGGGTGCCATTATCTTGGATACCATTGAAGAAGTGTATGCGTCAAGCGATATGATTGTAAAGGTTAAGGAGCCTATAGCTTCGGAATATCCTTTAGTGAAACCTAATCAAATTGTGTTTACTTATTTCCATTTTGCTTCCAGTGAACCACTCACTTTGGCCATGCTGAAAAGTGAAGCGGTGTGTATTGCCTATGAAACCGTGGAAGATGAAGATGGCAGTTTACCATTATTGACTCCAATGTCTGAAGTTGCCGGAAGAATGGCCATTCAGCAGGGCGCAAAGTATTTGGAAAAACCGATTAAAGGTAGAGGAGTGTTGCTGGGCGGCGTCCCTGGTGTACCTCCAGGAAAAGTGTTGGTGTTGGGAGCAGGTGTTGTTGGAGTACAGGCTGCTAAAATGGCGGCAGGTTTGGGAGCCCATGTTACCATTATGGACATTAATATGAAACGTTTGCGCTATGTAAATGACATCATGCCCAATCATGTGGTGACAGAATTTTCAAGTGTCTACAATATTAAAAAACACATCAAAACCCATGATTTGATTATTGGAGGGGTCTTGATAAAAGGAGGGAAGGCACCTAAATTGATTACAAGGGACATGTTGAAGGAGATGCGTCCAGGGACGGTATTAATTGATGTGGCGGTTGATCAAGGCGGTTGTATAGAAACCACCAAACCGACCACTCATGAGAATCCTACGTTTATCATTGATGATATTGTCCATTATTGTGTCGCCAATATGCCGGGAGCAGTACCTTATACTTCTACAATGGCACTGACCAATGTCACCTTGCCCTATGTGTTGAAATTGGCAGATATGGGCTGGGAAGAGGCCTGTAAACAAGATGCTTCATTGTCTAAAGGATTGAACATTGTCAAAGGTGAAATTGTATATGATGGAATCGCGGAATCCTTTGGATGGCCGTCAGATTATGTGAGTAACTGACAAAATTTCCTTACCATAAAATGGCCTGCTTTTTGTTATCTTTATACAACAAATTTTAAACTCAAAAACTATGGGCGGATATATGGGGTATTACTTACTTATTGGTGGGATTGCACTGGTAAGCTGGTTGGTAAGTAATCAATTAAAACAGAAATTTAAACTTTACTCAAAAGTTCATTTAAGAAATGGCATGAGTGGAAAGGAAATTGCCGAAAAAATGTTGGCCGATAATGGCATTACAGATGTGCAGGTGATTTCTACTAGAGGACAGTTGACAGATCATTACAATCCAAAGAATAAAACGGTGAACCTGAGTGAAGCGGTGTACAGTCAACGTAATGCCGCTGCTGCTGCTGTGGCAGCCCACGAATGTGGACATGCGGTACAGCATGCTCAGGCATATAAAGCCTTGCAAATGCGTTCGGCTTTGGTGCCAGTGGTAAGTGTCACTTCGGGCATGTCGCAATGGTTGGTGATTGGAGGCTTGGTATTAGGGGCCGCGGCCGGTGTTGGTATGGGCTTTTGGATAGCCATATTGGGCTTGGTATTTATGGGAGCTGCAACGCTATTTAGCTTTATTACCCTTCCGGTAGAATATGATGCCAGTAACAGAGCTTTGGCATGGTTGAAAAACAAACATATGCTTACACCTGAGGAGTATGCAGGTTCTGAAGATGCCTTAAAATGGGCTGCGCGTACCTATTTGGTAGCTGCTATTGGCGCTTTGGCTTCCTTATTGTACTGGGCTATGCAAGTATTTGGTGGCCGTGATTAGTAGGGACAATCTTATAAAAATTAAAAGTCAGATGGTTACATCTGACTTTTTTTTGCTACTTTCAAAATCTAAACCAATAAACTAACTTATATTTTATGGAACAGAATGTTCAACCCAAATTCTTGTTGAACCAACTGGCAGAAACCGACCGTGTTGAGTTTTACAAAAAGACCTATACCCATGTAGCAGGGGGTGTATTGGCCTTTATTCTTTTTGAATACCTTTTATTGCAAAGTGATGCTGTTGTCAACTTTATGTTTTCTATGATGGATGGCTTTAAATGGCTCTTGTTATTAGGAGGCTTTATGTTGGTGGCCAATTATGCCGAGAGTACAGCGATGCGTTCAGAGGATAAAAACATGCAATACCTTGCTTTTGGAATTTATATCCTGGCAGAGGCCCTTATTTTTGTGCCATTGATTTATATGGCCATCAATTTTACCCAATCGGGGCCTGAATTACTTAATCAAGCGGCTATTGTTACCTTGTCATTGTTCACGGGTTTGTCTGCTGTGGTTTTCTTGACTAAAAAAGATTTCTCGTTTTTAAGAACAGGTTTGACCATTGGCTTTTTTATAGCCCTTGGTTTGATAATTGCCGGCGCTATTTTCGGATTCAATTTAGGCTTATGGTTTTCTGTGGCTATGTGCCTCTTGGCTGGGGGTACCATTTTATACCAAACATCCAATTTGGTGAATAAATACACTCCAGACGATTACATTCCTGCAGCCTTGGGTCTGTTTGCGTCCCTAATGCTTTTATTTTGGTATGTATTACGTATTTTAATGTCTCGAGAGTAAAGAATTCGGATCAACAATTATAAAAAGAGAGCCCTTGATTAAGGGCTCTCTTTCTTTTATGAAATGTTTGTTGTTTTTGTAATGCTTGAATCTGAGGACAGGCAAACTACACATTGATCTGTCTATCAATTTGCTGTGCCAAGGAAATAAAGGTTTCGGTTCTGGAAACCCCAGAAATGGATTGAATGTCTTTATTCAGAAGGTGCATAAGGTGCTCGTTGTCCTTACAAAGGACTTTAATGAAAATACTCCAGTTTCCGGTGGTGTAGTGGCATTCGATGACCTCTGGTATTTTTTTAAGTTGTTTTACGGCTTCAGGATTGCTAACGGCTTTATCCAGATAAATTCCAATAAAGGCCATGGTGGTATATCCTAAAATTTTAGGATTGATAATGAATTTGGAGCCGGCAATCAATCCAGACTTTTCCAATTTACGTAAACGCTGGTGGATGGCTGCCCCAGAAATGCCTACCTGTCTGGCAATTTCCAAAATGGGAGTTCGGGCATCTTCCATAAGTGCCCTGAGGATCTTTTTATCGATACCGTCTATTTGGATATTTTGATTGACGACTTTCATGGCAAATCATGTGTTTACAGAAAAATTGAAACCTATTTATCAGGTTGATAAGTATAAAGTTAACAAACAGCCGTCAATTTATTGCCTTTTTTCATTAAAGTATTAACGGATTATAACCTAAGTAAGGGACTTCGTATTCATTAAACACAATATCATATTGTTCCAATTCTTCAAGAATTGGTCCATACACATCTTTATGGATTGGAATTTGCACGCCAGGCCTTGTGATTTTTTCGTTTAGGACTGCCAAAGTTGTAATAGCTACAGGGAGTCCTACAGTTTTTGCCATGGCAGTGTAGGTTTTGTCTTCACCCAAACAAACCATAGTTGCATCTATTTGGTGTTTCTTTCCATGGAGTTCGTAGCCAAACTTATGGTACATCACAATCATGTCCTTGTCATCATTGCCCAAGGTCCAACTATCTTCCAAAATCTTTTGAAGAATCTCTGCTGGGGTTGCTTTTTTCAAGCCAACTTTTTTAGTGCTGCTAAAGATATCCAGTTCTACTAATTTGTCCCATACAATATCATCCTGATCTATTTTAAGGGCGTGGCGAAGTTTTAGTTCCACCGAATCTGTAGGACTATAAGGCAAAAAGGCATTTACAAAGTCGCGATAGCTCATGTGCTCACTGCCGTCCATAGTATATTCGTCATCGGTCATGCCCAGTTGCACAAAAATATTCCAGGCTCTGCTAAACCCAACTTTGCGAATGGTGCCTCTATAAAGTGTGATGGCGTCGTCAAGGCCATAGACACTTTGGTATTTTAGGGAATCGCGATTGGCATAGGCCTCAAATCGGCCATAACCCTCAATGTCCAAAAATTCTGTTCGTCTAAAAAGGCGGTTGTAAGGAATGTATTTAAAGGTGCCCTCCTGTAAAAACTTGGCAGCTCCTCCTTGACCTGCCAAAACCACATTACGTGGATTCCACGTGAACTTGTAGTTCCATAGGTTGTTGTCACTCTCAGGGGCTACCAAACCACCTGTAAAGGATTCAAATAATAACATTTTACCACCTTGTTCTCTTATGCGATCTATGACCTTCATGGCACTCATATGGTCAATTCCTGGATCTACCCCAACTTCGTTCATGAAAATGAGGTCTTTTTCTTTAGCGACTTTGTCCAAATTCTGCATTTCTTCACTAACATAGGAAGCGGTTACCATATTTTTGTTGAACGAAATACAGTCTTTGGCAATCTCTACATGCATCCTGGCCGGGAGCATGGATACGACGATATCGGCATTTTGAATGGCCGCTTGTCGTGTCTTTCTATCCTTTACATCCAAAACTATGGCCTGGGCATTATGGTGATGATTGATCAGTTTTTTTGCGTTGGTAAAGTTGACGTCACCAACGATTACAAAAAGTTGTTCTTCGTCGGATTTGTCCAATAAATATTTGATCAGGTAAGAAGCAGATTTCCCTGAACCAATCACTAAAATCTTTCGCATAATGAGAATAGTTAGTTAATTTTGTTACGAATGTAATAAAATGTTAAGGCATTAAAAACCAAATTTTTAAAATATATGAATAAAACCATTTTGATTGCAGCATCTCTTTTGGGAGGCATTAGCATCGTTTTAGGGGCCTTTGGCGCACATGGTTTAAAGGAATTAATAGCTGTAGAGGCACAGCAGACATTTGAAACTGGGGTGCGCTATCAAATGTACCATGCTTTATTGCTGTTATTTGTGGGAAGTACTCAATTTATTCAACCTAAAACCAAAAAAATAATGTTCTATTTAGTCATGGTTGGCGTCCTGTTTTTTTCTGGATCCATTTATGGCCTGGCTACCAATGACCTTACAGGGTTCAACTTCAAAACGATAGGTTTTATCACCCCAATAGGAGGGTTGCTTTTGATAGCCTCTTGGGGCTTGATGTTCTGGGACTTTTTTAAATTAAAAACCGATAAATAAGGTTTTAGGTGGTACTTTAAAATATTGTTGTTAATTTTGCGGGACAAACAACACAAACAAAATTATGGTAGAAAATACCCAAACTACGAAAACGATTTCGCTAGATAGCTACGGAATCAAGAATGCTAAGGTCAAGTATCAACTATCCCCAGAAGAATTACACAACATTACAATTGCCAAAGGACAGGGAGTGGAAGCTTCCTCTGGAGCGTTGGCAATCAATACAGGAGAGTTTACTGGAAGATCTCCAAAAGACCGTTTTATCGTAAAAGACGAGATTACCAAAGACAAAGTTTGGTGGGGGGATATCAATATTCCTTTTGAGTCTGACAAGTTTGAAAAATTATACAATAAAGTAACAGAATACCTTTCAGGAAAGGAAGTTTTTGTGCGCGACAGTTATGCTTGCGCTGATGATAACTACCGATTGAACATTCGTGTGATCAATGAATATCCTTGGAGCAACATGTTTGCCTATAATATGTTTTTACGTCCTACCGAGGAGGAATTGGAAGGTTTTGAAGCAGAATGGACCATTGTAAATGCCCCAGGTTTTATGGCTAATCCTGAAGAGGATGGAACCCGCCAACACAACTTCGCAATTTTGGATTTTACCAGGAAAGTGGCTTTAATTGGTGGTACCGGATACACCGGAGAAATCAAAAAGGGAATCTTCTCTGCGTTGAATTTTATTTTGCCAGTTTACAAGAACACTTTACCAATGCACTGTAGTGCCAATGTTGGTGAAGAAGGTGACACGGCAATTTTCTTTGGATTGTCTGGAACTGGAAAAACAACCCTTTCGGCAGATCCAAACAGAAAATTGATTGGAGATGACGAGCACGGTTGGACCAATGAAAATACGGTGTTCAACTTTGAAGGTGGATGTTATGCCAAGGTTATTAACCTATGCGAAGAAAATGAACCAGATATTTTCAAAGCCATTACAAAGGGAGCTATTCTTGAAAATGTGATTTTGGATGAGAATGGCGTGGTTGATTTTTCCAATACTTCCATTACACAAAATACACGTGTAAGTTATCCTATCCAACATATCAATAACATTCAAGAACCTTCTATAGGGAAAAATCCTAAGAACATTTTCTTCCTGACTGCCGATGCGTTTGGGGTATTGCCTCCTATTTCAAAATTGACTCCTGCTCAAGCTGCTTACCATTTTATCTCGGGTTATACAGCTAAGGTGGCAGGTACCGAAGCTGGGGTGTTGGAACCACAGCCTTCTTTCTCAGCTTGTTTTGGAGCGCCTTTTATGCCATTGCACCCAACCAAGTATGCTGAAATGTTGAGCAAAAAAATGAAAGAAACAGGTGTGAACGTTTGGTTGGTAAACACAGGTTGGACTGGAGGTCCTTACGGTGTTGGAACCAGAATGAAATTGAAATACACTAGAGCGATGATCAATGCCGTATTGAACGGTGATTTAGGATTGTATTCATATGATGATTACCACATCCACTCGGTGTTTGGGGTTGCACAACCAAGAAGCTGTCCTGGAGTGCCAACCGAAGTGTTGAGTCCAAGAACTACCTGGAACAATGACGAGGCTTACTACAAGATGGCCTTTAAGTTGACCAATGCATTCAGGGAAAACTTCAAGAAGTTTGAAAGCTACGCAAACGAGGAAATTAGAAGAGGAGGGCCGCAACGTTACGCCTTCTAGATGCTATAAATATGAAAAAGGAAAATAAAAAAGCGATTCAATTTTGAATCGCTTTTTTTATGGTTAAGAGTAAAGGTTTATTTTCCCTTATTCACTTTTTCAATATACTTTTCTAAGGCCATAGTCATGGATGGTGTTTCAGGAGTTGGTGCGGCAATGTCTACACGTAGTCCTTTTTCTTCCACGGCTTTTATGGTGGTATTTCCAAATACGGCAATGCGCGTATTGTTCTGTTTGAAATCTGGGAAGTTGTGGAATAATGATTCAATACCAGATGGACTAAAGAACACTAAAATATCATAAAACACGTCTTCAAGATCCGAAAGGTCGCTGATAACGGTTCTGTAAAAAACGGCTTCTTTCCATTTTACGTTCAGGGCATTCATGGTATCTGGCACTTCCGGCTTCAATTTGTCGGTAGTTGGCAATAGGAAACTTTCGTCCTTGTATTTTTTAATTAATGGAGAAAGTTCTGCAAAGGTGCGTTTTCCAACATAAATTTTACGCTTACGGTACACTACGTATTTTTGCAAGTAAAAAGCCACGGCTTCAGACTGGCAAAAATATTTCATGGTATCTGGCACTTTAAAGCGCATCTCATCAGCTACTCTAAAAAAGTGATCTACAGAATTTCTACTGGTAAGTATAATAGCAGTATATTGGCTCAAATCTACTTTTTGTTGTCTGATTTCCTTGGCAGGAACTCCCTCAACATGAATAAAAGGGCGGAAGTCTATTTTTACTTTTTGTTTTTCCTGAAGATCAAAATAAGGCGAATTTTCTATTTTAGGTTCTGGTTGCGACACTAAAATTGTTTTCACTTTCATAGGCTTTGGTATAGGTTTAAGCTTAGTAATTGATTAATATGTGATATAAAATTAGATAAGGACCAATTTCAAGTGCGCAAAGATACAAAATAAAATAGAATAAGTTATTCATTATCATATTTTGGTGGCTCTTGAAAGTGGTTGCAAATCCAATGATATTGATAAGTACCATCAGCCCTAAGGTGCCAAAAATAACGGCTTTTGACGGGGCAATGGTGTATATTAGTAAGATGTTGATTGGCAGTAGAAACAGACCGCTCAGGTTTTTGAAACTGGTCTTTTGGAACAGGTATTGGTCCATGACGTCATCAATTTCAAAAAGGCTGCCCAAAAGACGTTCCAATAGAATTTTTATAAGCAGCAGTGCTCCAATTCCGATAAGCAATTTTGAAAAGCCTATTAAGTTGAAATTGGCAGGATCTATCAGTGTAGAGTAGGTTATGTAGGTGAAAATGGACACCGAAATAATCAAGTTCAAAAAAAGGAGGGTGTCAAAGCCATCCACAAATTTTTGGTCTCTTCCGTAGATTTTTAAATATTTGGAATTCCCAATAAGAACTAGAAAGTCGTAAAAACGGTGCTCGAACATAAATTTGGCCATTGCTATAAAGCTTAAACTCATAACAATTAAAATAGTAAACCATTCGTTGGAAACAACCTCTCTTAACATAGCGCTAAATTACTAAGAATTTTTTAGCTGTTTAACTTTTAATTAAGGACTTTTCAATAAAAATAATACTTTAAAAAACTTACTTTTGCTAAAATTTGATTGCATGAGGGACGCCATTGTCATCATACCAACCTATAACGAAATTGAAAATATTGAGGCCATAATCAGGGCCGTATTTACCCAGGACAAGGCCTTCGATATTTTGGTGGTTGATGATAACTCCCCAGATTTAACAGGACTTAAGGTGGAGGAACTTCAAAAGGAGTTTCCAGATTCCTTATTTTTGTTAAAGCGTGAGAGCAAAACAGGGTTGGGAAGGGCCTATATAGATGGTTTCAAATGGTGTTTGGAAAAGAAGTACGAGTATATTTTTGAAATGGATGCCGACTTCTCGCACGACCCCAAGGATTTGGTAAGGCTTTATAACGCCTGTGCCATTGAAGGTGCCGATGTGTCCATTGGTTCACGTTACATTAAAGGCGTGAATGTGGTTAATTGGCCTATGAGCAGGGTGTTGATGTCCTATTTTGCCTCGAAATATGTAAGGTTGATCACCCGGATGAAACTGCAGGATACCACAGCAGGTTTTGTATGCTACAAGCGGCAAGTCCTGGAAGTTATCAATCTGGATGGCATCAAATTTGTGGGCTACGCTTTTCAAATTGAAATGAAATTTAAAGCGTATCTTAAAAAATTTAAAATAATAGAAGTGCCCGTGATCTTCACGGACCGCTCCAAAGGAAAATCGAAAATGAGCAGTGGTATCATTTCCGAAGCCATTTTTGGGGTGTTGAATATGAAATTAAAAAGCTTAGTTGGGAAATAGTATGAAAGCAAGTACGGTACTTATTAAAAATGCCAAGATTGTTAATGAGGGCAAAATTTTTGAAGGAGACATATTAATTGAAGGAGAGTATATCAAGGAGATTGCAGATTCCATTAGTGCAAAATCATCTACGGTAAAGGTGATTGATGCCGAAGGGAATTATGTCTTCCCTGGCGCTATCGATGA
The DNA here is from genome assembly GCF_001975575.1 of Mangrovimonas sp. DI 80. Taxonomy (NCBI): domain Bacteria; kingdom Pseudomonadati; phylum Bacteroidota; class Flavobacteriia; order Flavobacteriales; family Flavobacteriaceae; genus Mangrovimonas; species Mangrovimonas sp. DI 80. The sequence continues at coordinate 1,243,802 of NZ_MSDT01000002.1, forward strand.
TCAAGTGCATTTTAGGGAGCCAGGATTGACCCATAAAGCAGATATTGAGTCGGAATCTAAAGCGGCTATTGCAGGAGGGATTACTTCTTTTATTGAAATGCCCAACACGGTGCCGCAAACCACTACCATTGAAAAATTGGAGGAGAAATTCGCCATCGCGGCCGAAAAATCGCATGCCAATTATTCCTTTATGTTTGGTGGTACCAATGACAATTTGGAGGAAATTTTAAAAGTAGATGAAAAGAATGTTGCTGCTTTGAAATTGTTTTTGGGATCTTCAACAGGAAACATGCTGGTAGACGATCCAAAAACCTTGGAAAAAATCTTCAGCAGTACTAATTTGTTGATTGCCGTACACTGCGAGGACGAAGAAACCATCAAGGCCAACATGGCCAAGTATACAGAAAAGTATGGTGATGATATTCCAATCAAGTTCCACCCAGCAATTAGAAGTGAAGAAGCTTGTTATTTGTCCTCTTCAAAAGCTATTGAATTAGCAAAGAAAACAGGGGCAAGATTGCATATTTTCCATTTGTCCACAGCAAAAGAAACAGAACTGTTCACTAATAAAATCCCACTTAAGGAGAAGAAAATTACCGCTGAAGTTTGTGTGCACCACTTATGGTTTAGTGATGAAGATTACGATACCAAAGGAACGTTTATTAAATGGAATCCTGCTGTAAAATCGGCCAAGGATCGGGAAGGACTTTGGAAAGCCTTATTGGATGGTCGTATTGATGTGATTGCTACAGATCACGCGCCCCATACGTTGGAAGAAAAGAAAAATGTGTATACCAAAGCCCCTTCGGGAGGTCCATTGGTACAACATGCTTTGGTAGCCATGATTGAGGCTTATCACAGAGAAAAAATTTCATTGGAGAAAATTGCAGAAAAGATGTGCCATAATCCGGCCATTTTGTTCCAAATTGAAAAACGAGGATATATCCGTGAAGGCTATTTTGCCGATTTGGTGATTGTAGATATCAACAGCCCATGGTCCGTGAAAAAAGAGAATATTCTTTATAAATGTGGTTGGTCGCCGTTTGAGGGGACTACGTTTAAATCCCGAATTACCCACACCTTTGTAAACGGTAGTTTAGTTTATAATAACTTTAAGTTCACCAACGGGAAAGCTGCCAAGCGATTAACTTTTGATAGATGAAGCAACTACTGATTTTTTCTCTGTTACTTGCTTGCTGTTGGGGCTGTAAGGATGAGCAAAGGCCTAAAAAGCCAGACAACCTGATTGCTAAAGAAAAGATGTCGGATATTTTATATGACGTTTTTTTGATGAATGCAGCCAAGTCCATGAAAAAACAAACTTTAGAGGATAAAGGAATCCATCCAGAGGATTATGTATTCAAAAAGCATGGTATTGATAGTTTGCAGTTTGCCCAAAGTAACGACTATTATGCGTATGATACCGAAACCTATGATGCCATTATTAAAAGAGTTGAGGAACGCATCGATGTTCAAAAGAACCATTTTGATTCCATAAGAGAGGCGGAGGAAAATGAAAAAACACGTCAACAAGATTCGGTTAAAAAGGTAAGGGATTCTGTAAGGGCAACCAAAACCGATAAAAAGATTGATGTAGATTCAATAAAAAAGGCCACTTTAAGAAAGCCCGGATTACCACAAATAGATTGACGTCTCTTATTAAAGGTCTTCTAAAAAATATTGACAAACACCCTCTATACTTGTATCAATATCCTTGAAGGTGTAGTTCAAGGTGTTTTTTACTTTTGAGCTATCGTAAAAAGAAGTGTTTCTAACGGTCTTGGCCATTTGCTTTGAAAGTTGCCTGTTGGCACCAGTGAGTTTATGTCTAAACCAGTCCAATCGCCAACCCATTTCCAAAAACAATTGAGGAAGTTCCTTTTTTGCAGGGCTTACATCTAAGGCCGTTGCTATTTTATACTGAAAATCCTTAAAAGGAAGATTGGCCGAAACCAAAATGAAATTTTCGTTGGTAATTTCACTGTGCATCAATTGGTGCATAATGTTTACAACATCATCCACATCTACATAGCCACCTGTACCAGTAGTATAGTAAGGGATGCCTTTATGAATCCTTCTAATAAGTCCACTGCTACCATTTCCATTCCAAAATCCGGGGCCTATAATTACGCCTGGATTTACCATTACAATATTTAACCCTTCTTGAGATCCCCGCCAAACTTCCATCTCAGCGCCGTATTTGGTAATACTATACACACTGTTATCATCTTCTGGGTTCCAAGGCGTAGTTTCGTCTATAAGCATCTCTGGTTTTGGAGGTTTGCCAACCGTAGCAATAGAACTAACATAGCATAGTTTCGCTATGCCGTTGGCCAAACATAAATTGACCACATTCGCAGTGCCTTCAATATTTATTTTTCGAAGTTTGTAATAGTCGTTGGGAGCAAAGGACACTAAGGCAGCACAATGGTAGACCTGTGTGATTCCTTGAAAAACGATTTCTAACGATGGAATGTCAGTAATGTCGGCTTTAACCCATTTGATGGTGCCAAACAGTTTTTCTGAATCCTGCGAGTAATATGAAAAAACCTTTTTAACGGAAGAAAGACTTTCGGGATTCCTGTAAATAGCCCTAACTTTTTCATTGTTACTGATGAGTTTGTAGAGCAAATGCGACCCTACCAAACCTGTGCCTCCTGTGACTAAAACCATGGAACTAAAGTAAAGAATTATTCATAAAGCATGAGGATTTCTACATTGATTTTTATCTTTGCGAAAAATAAGTGATCAATAGAAAATATTATGGCAAACAAGCTTGTTGAAGAATTGAGATGGAGAGGAATGGTGCACGATATGATGCCCGGGACCGAAGAACAGTTGAATAAGGAAATGACTACTGCATATATTGGGTTTGATCCTACATCAGATTCTTTGCATATAGGAAGTTTGGTGCCGATTATTTTATTGGTGCATTTGGAAAAAGCTGGCCACAAACCAATTGCTTTGGTGGGGGGAGCTACAGGAATGATTGGGGATCCTTCAGGGAAAAGCGATGAGAGAAACCTTTTGGATGAAGCAACCTTGAACCACAACGTTGAAGGTATAAAAGATGTGCTGTCTAGATTTTTGGACTTCAATTCTACAGAAGCCAATGCGCCTGTATTGGTTAACAACTACGATTGGATGAAGACGTTTTCATTCATCGACTTTGCTCGTGAGGTAGGAAAGCGTATTACGGTTAACTATATGATGGCCAAAGATTCTGTTAAAAAACGTTTGTCCGGTGATGAGGGAAGTGTTGGGATGTCTTTTACTGAGTTTACTTACCAATTGATTCAAGGATACGATTTTTACCATTTGTATAAAAACTACAATTGTTTGTTGCAGATGGGAGGAAGTGACCAATGGGGAAATATTACTACAGGAACGGAGTTGGTGCGTCGTATGAATGTTGGGGAAGAGGCCAAGGCCTACGCTATGACCTGTCCATTGATTACAAAGGCAGACGGTTCTAAATTCGGGAAGTCTGAAGGCGGAAATGTATGGTTGGATGCCGATAAAACTTCGGTGTATAAATTCTACCAATTCTGGTTAAACACCACCGATGAGGATGCTGAAAAGTATATTAAAATCTTCACCTTTTTAGATAAGGAAACTATTGAAGCGCTAATTGCAGATCACAAGGAAATGCCACATGCAAGAATCCTTCAAAAACGATTGGCGGAAGAAGTGACCACATTTGTACACTCTAAAGAAGAATTGGAAAACGCGATAAAGGCTTCCAATATCTTGTTCAGCAAAACCTTTAAGGCAGACATTCAAACTTTAAATGAAAGTACCTTTTTGGATGTATTTGAAGGGGTTCCTCAAGCGGAGATTTCTAAAGCAGAATTTGCGGAAGGAGGCCTGGATATGATTGCAGCGCTTTCAGCCAAAACAGGATTCTTAGGGTCTAACAGCGAAGCTAGAAGAGCACTTAAGGAAAATGCGGTGGCGGTGAACAAAGAAAAAGTGAAGGAAGATTACATCTTGAGTGAAGAAGATTTGATCCACGGACAGTATATCATCATCAACAAAGGAAAGAAAAACACTTACATCATTAAGTTAGTAGCATAAAAAAACGCCCGGAAGCAAAGCCGGGCGTTCAATTAACCAACCAACTAAAAAAATAAATTTGCTTTTTTCTTAGCAAACCCTTGGTCGGTAAAAATTTATGAACCTTACAAGACCATTAAATTACAGCCTCTAATATCTGAATGATCGAAACGACCAATAACTTCAAAAGTGTTGTTTGGATAGGCACGGCCAAGATCTTGTGTGGCAATAAACGCACAGGAATTTAGGTTGGCAAGATCAATCACATTGATACCTCCGGTTTTATGATTGTCTGCTAAAGTAAGCGCATCTTCAGGATCGCGAGTAAGGATTTGCATCCAAGGAGGGCATTCAAAAATACCTTGCCCTTTGGAATAACCTTGACTTAATAATTCCGTCATACCATATTCACTGTGGATGTGTTCAACCCCAAACCCTTTTTTCAAAATTTGATGGAGTTCTTCTCTAATCAATTCTTTTCTTCGGCCTTTCATGCCGCCAGTTTCCATAACAATGGTATGTTTTAAATCAAATTGAAACGATTCCACCAAATCCAAAAGCGCAAAGGAAACTCCTATAAGTAAAGTCTTTTTTTGTTGAGCTTCCAACTCTAAAAGTTTCTCTTTTAAATCGCTCAGGTTATGAAGGTAAAAGCCGCTTTCTGGGTGTTTGGATTGGTTAATCATATCGTTCACCATATAAATGAGCGATGAACCGTCGCGTTCCAAATAGGAAGGTAACAAGGCCAAAACCACATAGTCCTCAACAGGGCCGTAAAAATGTTCAAACCCCTTTCTAAAACTTTGTTCATAAATAGAAAGGTCGGTAACATAATGTTTACTGGTGATTGATCCAGTGGTGCCCGAACTGCTAAATGTTTTTTGAATGGCTTCTTTACTGCTCAATACTTCATGCGACTTGAAAAACTGGATAGGCAGAAAAGGAATGTCCCGATAGTTTGAAATATCGCTGGGATGGATGTACAGCAGATCGCAGAAGGATCGGTATACCGTATTGTGCTTGAATTGAAACTTAAAAACGTCCAGGGCTACTTTTTGAAACTCTTCCTGAGTTTGTATCCCGAAAATGTCTTGGGCTGATATCATGGTAACAAAAGTAGGTAAAAATAAAAAGCGCTGCCATGGCAACGCTTTTTTAAGATTCAGAAGAAATGTTCTTATTTGATGATCAGTTTTTTGGTAACTGAAGCATGGTTTTGTTCCAATTTCAAAAGGTATAATCCAGGGGCTAGAGTGCTCACATTTAATTGTCCATTTAAAACTTCGGAGTTAAACACATTTTTACCCAACATATCAATAACTGTTACTGAAATATCACCTTGGTAAGCGGTAGAAATAGTCACAAAACCAGAGTTTGTAGGATTAGGGTAAAGGGAAAACTCAACATTTTCAAATTGATTTACTGAAAGTGTCATGTCCATCAAACTTCTGGAGGTAATTTGTGGAGAACCATTAAACTCATTTACCAACGCGACAACAGGAACAGCTCCAGAAGGAATGGTAGTGCCAATATAATCGGCTTCACTAAAATTGGTTCTGAAATTGATAGTAGAACCATCACTTAAGTCGTAGTTGCTGGCAGAAGCAAACGTTGCTCCAGCATCAGTAAATGTGGCATCAGCTATCTCCACCAACTCCGATTCGTAATCTTCCCAATCCGTTAAAAGGGTAGCAATGGTAACAACTTCTGGAGTTACCGCACTTCCTGTTGCTACAGAAGCGTCTTGCATTGGCACAAGTTCCAATACACCGTTATATTCAATCGCTTGGCCAACAAGTCCGCTAATGCCATTTCCTTCTGTAAAACTTGTTGTGATGATACCTGCATTATCGTCAATTAAAATACCGGCGCTGGCATCTTGAATGTATTTTTGATTTCTGAATGTTCTGGTGTAAGTAATGGTGGGAGTACTCAATAATTCGTAATAATGCTCATCTCCATTAGCCAGAACATCAGCTCTCAAAGCGGCTAGATTTTCTACTTGCATTATTTCTTCAACATCAAATTCAACCATGGCACTTACTGCAGGACTAATAGGAGCGTGGTTGTTGTCAACCAAAATCATTTCAACAACATATTCGCCTCCGTTAGTTACAGTAATGCTAACATCGTCTGTATCGTATTTCATAGGTTGGGAAACAGCGCCTTCACCACTATCAATAATCCAGTGAATATGACCATCAATGCCTTCCCCTGGATTGCCAACTACAAAATTTTGAACACTTATGGAAAGGGTTACGGAGGTCGTTCCTGGGATAAATTCTTCTCCATTACTAGGGGATAGAATGGTTAAACTTGGAGCAGTGGAACCTTCGGTGCTATAAGTGCCAATTGGAAACACAGAAGCGCAGGTGCCATTGCTGGTACAGCCATCTGTGGCATCGGGACCGCTATAGGTCCAATTGCCCAACACAAAAGTGCTACCGTCAGGTCCAGTTCCGTCAACACGGTAAGCCCATCCGTCTAAATATTCCCAAGCCTCTCCAGTTCCATCTGCATTGATGTCTCCAAAAGTGTCAATAACAGAGCTGTTGAAGAATAATTCCAAAGCATCGTCGCCATTTACATTGGCAGCATCTGAAATGAAATCTGGGGTAATTCCAAAGTATTCTACAATAGAAGTTTCATCTGAAGCAATATAAAGATATTCTCCAGCTGTGGCAGATCCAGAAAAAGTGACTTCTTCGTCATCGGTACCTCCTCCATTGTTGGCAGAACCAAAACCGTAAAGCGATAAATCGGCAATGTCATTGATAACATAAAGCTCGACAACCTTAGGTAGACCTCCCGATAATGGACCATCAAAAACGCCGGATATTACCATATCCTGGGCAAAAGATAACATTGTAGTAAGCGTAAATACCAAAAAGTAAATTTTTTTCATAAATTTCAGTGTTTAAATTAGTAATGCTGTTCCTACAAACATAAACAGAAAACAGAGTGATTTTTATTAAATGAAAATATAAATGCTTATTTTACAATAAATTAACGTTGATTTTAAATTGAGGGTTAAAAATTGTAGTTTGAAATTATTCGAAAAAAAATGGGAACTTTGTAGGAGATTATTTAAGGGTAAGTGAAAAGTTATCTTAATGTTATCATTGTGTAACGAAGTATAAATTTTTGTTATTAGTTTTATCTTTGACGCTGAAAAGATTACAACAAAACCGATGAAAAAAAAGGACATAAAAATTCTTCTGGTTGACGATGAACCGGACATTTTGGAAATTGTAGGGTACAACCTTAGTTCTGAAGGCTATCAGGTGATTACGGCAGAAAACGGTCTTGAGGCTGTTAAAAAGGCCAAGGCTGAAAAGCCTCAGTTGATCATTTTGGATGTAATGATGCCTGAAATGGACGGAATTGAGGCCTGTGAACAAATCAGAAAGGTTCCAGAATTAAGCGAAACCATCATTACGTTTTTTACGGCCAGAGGAGAAGATTATTCCCAAGTGGCAGGCTTTGAAGCTGGAGCCGATGACTATATCACCAAGCCTATCAAGCCAAAAGTATTGATTAGTAAAGTAAAGGCTTTATTGAGACGTTTGAAGGAGGAGGATTCCGCAGAAAACGTGATGAAAGTTGGTAACTTGACCATCAATAGAGAAGAGTACAAAATTTCGGTTAAGGGAGAAGAAATCGTTTTGCCTAGAAAAGAGTTTGAACTATTATCTTTGTTGGCAACTAAACCTGGGAAAGTATTTAAAAGAGAGGAAATACTGGATAAGGTTTGGGGTAATGAAGTAGTGGTAGGTGGACGTACGATTGATGTTCATATTAGAAAACTGAGAGAAAAAATAGGAGATGATAGCTTTAAAACCGTTAAAGGAGTAGGCTATAAGTTTGTAGATTAATGCAGAAGAAAAAAATAAAGAAATCGTATAAGTTCGCTATTAGAACTTCTACATACATTACACTTTTTTTAACGCTCTTTATGAGTGTTTTTTTATATACCTCCAATCTAGAATATTGGTGGGTGTTAATTTTGGGGTTTGCAGTGGTTTCCTATCTGTTTTCCTTTGCTGTGATCCAATACCGTGTGGAGCGTTTTATATACCGTAGGGTTAAAAAGATTTATGACGATTTAACTTTATTGGAATCTGCCTCCTTAAGAAAACAGCCCATTACTACCGATATGGCTACGCTTACCCATGAAATAGACAAGTATGCCAAGGATAAGAAGCTGGAGATTGAAACCTTGAAGGTGCGAGAAGAATACCGAAAGGAGTTTTTGGGGAATGTAGCCCATGAGCTTAAAACCCCTTTGTTTACGGTGCAAGGGTATTTGGAAACCTTGATTGATGGCGCTCAAAACGATAAGAAAATTCGCGAAAAGTACTTGGAAAGAGCCAATAAAGGTGTGGAGCGTCTTATTTATATTGTGAGCGATTTGGATATGATTACCAAATTGGAAGCTGGTGATCTAAGTTTGAATGTTGAAGTTTTTGATATTGTGGAGTTGGTAGAGAATGTATTTGACATGTTGGAAATGAAGGCGGCCAAAAAGAAAATATCTTTGGTTTTTGATATGGATTATACTTCACCGGTTATGGTAAGGGCTGATAAGGAACGTATTCAACAAGTACTTACAAACCTTATTGTAAATTCTATAAAATATGGACGCGATAAGGGAACTACGGAAGTGAGTATCGAAAACCTAATCAAGAACAAAGTAATCGTTAGGGTTACAGATAACGGAGAAGGCATTGGAAAAGAAAATATCCCGAGACTGTTTGAACGTTTCTTCCGTGTAGACAAGAGTGGCTCTCGCAAAGAAGGAGGTTCTGGGTTGGGTCTTGCCATCGTAAAGCACATCATAGAGGCTCATGACGAAAAGATTTATGTAGAAAGTGAAATTGGTGTAGGAAGTGAATTTTCATTCACCCTTGAAAAGGCTGAATAGCTTTTTGTAATTCACATCGTATTCCAGTTCTGAAAGTCCTTGATAGGCATTCACCCGCTGCAACTGCTCTAGGTTAAAATCATCTTGTTTACAGTATGGCACCAATTTTTGGCTGTCCAATCTTTTGGCAAGGTATTCCTGTTCAAATTGGCCAGGAGTTGGAATAAAGAAGGCTTTTTTGCCAAGTTTGGCCAAATCCATAACTGTAGTGTATCCAGATCTGGATACAATAAGTGAGCTTTGGTGGATGGTGGCTTCCAATTGGTCACTGCTCATATAATTGTAAATGGTCATATTGCCCATTTGTTCACAGGTTTGCTGTTCATCCATCACCCCTTTTATAAAAACAGTTTTGATAGACTGGTCTTTAAAAAGCGCCAAAACTTTTTCTTCCAAAAGGGTACGTTGTGGTTCTGGTCCCGACAATAATACCATGATGTCATAGACATCTTTGGAGTCCTGTTTTTCAAAACGGCTAATAGGCCCCAAATATCTTAAGGGGATTTCAAAATTATCCACATGTCCTAGTTGCCCACTAAGATTGGGTGATTTCAAACCGTCAGGTACCCAACATTCATTATACTTCTTAATGTAGGATTGATGCATGCGCGTACTGAACCAGGTGGTATTGCCACTTAAAACCCGTAATTGGTGGGAAATAATTACCGAAGGAACTTTCTTGGAGTAGGCCCCAAGTCTGTTGTCTGAAATGATACCGTCAATTTTGCGGGTTGCAATGATCTGGTCGACCATCTTGTTTTCGTTTTGTATGGCCTTTAAAATGTTTGGGGCATTGGCAATCAATTTCAGTTTGAACCACTGTCCCTTTTTTGCGTAATGAATTTTATAAGAAGGCAGTTCCAAGGATTCCAAATTGGGGAATTCTTTTCTTAAAAGAGCTAGAGCATCACCATCGGAAGCAATGATAGGTTCGAAATTATGGGCTATTAAAGCACGGATGATTGGAATGCAGCGGGTGGCGTGACCCAATCCCCAGTTAAGGGGCATTACTAAAATGCGTTTTTTCATAGTGACGCTAAAGGGCTTTCTGTTGCTTATAGGTTTCTGTGGGAAACTTGCGCTAGCCAAACCTCCCAAGATGCACTAATAATCAAAGATAAGTATAATACTGCTTCCATATATTTCCTTAATTTTACCGAATCTTATTATAAACATTAAATTGAAGTAGTGGGAAGTAAAAATAAGCTCAAGCGTTTTAAGGAAAATGAGACGTTTTCAAATGTGTTTCAGCCTACAAGGGATGAATTGGTGAATGCAGAATTTAAGTTGAAAGGGAACTGGAATGACACAGTTTTTAAAAACGATCATCCGTTGGTGTTGGAATTGGGATGTGGAAAAGGAGAGTATTCCGTGGCCTTGGCCCAAAAATATCCAGAGAAGAATTTTATAGGAATTGACATTAAGGGAGCCCGTTTTTGGAGAGGGGCTAAAACAGCAGTGGAAGATGGGATTGATAATGTTGCCTTTTTGAGAACGCAGATTGAATTGATCGAGTATGCCTTTGCTGAAAATGAAGTGGACGAAATTTGGATTACGTTTCCAGATCCGCAGATTAAGTACAAACGTACCAAGCACCGTTTGACCAATTCGGAATTTTTAAAACGCTACAAGCACATTCTTAAGCCAGATGGTATTGTTAACCTAAAAACCGATAGCGAATTTATGCATGGTTACACCCTAGGTTTGTTACATGGTGAAGGACATGAGGTGTTGTATTCCAACCATGATGTGTACAGACAGGAAGGAAGCCCGGAAGAAGTAACGAGCATACAAACCTTTTATGAGAGTCAATATTTAGAACAAAACAAACCAATTACGTATATTAGGTTTAAAATCAAAGATTCTTGAATATTACCATAACCTTTGTTTTAGGGTTCTTGGCTGCTTTTTTAGCAGTCATGCCTCCTGGTTTGTTAAATATGACTGCTGCCAAAATCAGCTTAAGGGAAGGTCATACAAGAGGTATCGTATTTTCTATAGGCGCTTGTATAATTGTATTTATCCAAACCCTTATCGCAACTGTTTTTGCCAGATATTTGAATAGGCATCCTGATGTTGTAGAAATTTTACAGCGCGTAGCTTTTGTGATTTTTGTGTTGGTTACCGTATATTTTTTATTGGTTGCCAAGGGAAGGGAAAAAGTAGAGGAAGAGCTGGAACCTAAAAGCAAGCGTAGCCGATTTTTTCAAGGCGTTTTTATGTCCAGTATCAATGTGTTTCCTATTCCGTTCCAGGCGTATATGGCCATTACCTTGGCTTCTTTAGGTTGGCTGCAATTTGACACCACGAGTATTGCGGCCTATGTTGCCGGAGCTGCCATGGGCTCTTTTGCAATGTTGTACATTTACATGTTCTTCTTTGAAAAAATCAAGCATTTGAAATTCACCTCCCAAAAGAACATGAACTATATTATTGGGGGGATTACGGGAATCATTTCTTTGATCACTTTGGTCAATATCATTAAGGACTTGAAATGAAACCCGAAACCTTAAGTTTTTTTGAAAAAGTATACGAGGTAGCCAAACAGATTCCAAGTGGGCGAGTAACCAGTTATGGCGCTATTGCCAAATACCTTGGTGCCACTAGAAGTGCCCGAATGGTGGGCTATGCCATGAATGGTTCAACAGGGAAGGATGTGCCAGCCCATCGTGTGGTAAATCGCTTAGGATTGTTAACCGGCAAGTTTCATTTTGAAGGTTCCAGCCATATGCAACAGCTTCTGGAAAGCGAAGGAATAAGGGTAAAGGATAGCCAAGTTCAAGACTTTGAAAAGGTATTTTGGGATCCGTCAAAAGAATTATAAACAAACAAAATTTAGGCATAAATCATTTCAATTAAACTGTTTCTCATTCTAAACATTTCACAGTATATTTGCATCTTAGAATAAGTCTAAATTAGTGAGATTTAGCTTTTTGTGATTTACAGAAAATAAGGAGGAGACCATCCTTTATAAATCGAAAACGAAGGGCTAAAAACAAGATTCAAAACAGTAGGAAATTCTGCGTAGAGAGTATATTATGAAGTTAAAAAAACAAGACATATCAAAGGCACTTGAAAATATTTCAGCTCCTGGAGAAGGACAAAATATGATTGAGAGTGGTGCCGTAACCAATATAGTGACTTTTGGAGATGAGGTAGTGGTAGATATTACTATTTCAAACCCAAGTTTACAGGCCAAAAAGAAAACCGAAGTGGAAATAATGAAAGTCATCCACGACAAGGTGTATGAAAAGGCTAAAATCAAAGTAAACGTAAAGGTGAATGCTCCGGAAAGCCCAAAGAATGAAATTAAAGGGAAGAAAATTCCTGGAATCCAAAATATCGTAGCGGTTGCTTCTGGTAAAGGAGGGGTTGGAAAATCTACGGTAACTTCCAATTTAGCCGTGTCCTTGGCCAAAATGGGATTCAATGTAGGAATCTTGGATGCTGATATTTATGGGCCTTCGGTGCCAATCATGTTCGATGTTGAAAATGAAAAGCCCGTGGCTGTTAATGTGGATGGAAAGTCAAAAATGAAGCCCATCGAAAGCTATGGCGTGAAGGTATTGTCTATTGGATTTTTCACCAGACCAGACCAAGCCGTTGTTTGGCGTGGGCCAATGGCGGCAAAAGCCTTAAATCAAATGATTTTTGATGCGGCTTGGGGAGACTTGGATTTCTTGTTAATCGATTTGCCTCCGGGAACCGGAGATATCCATTTAAGCATTATGCAATCCTTACCTATTACCGGAGCAGTTGTGGTGAGTACGCCACAAAACGTTGCTTTGGCCGATGCCAAAAAAGGTGTTGCTATGTTCCAACAGGACAGTATTAACGTGCCGGTTTTAGGTATTATAGAAAATATGGCCTATTTTACACCAGCAGAATTGCCAGATAATAAATACTATATCTTCGGAAAAGAAGGAGCCAAGAATTTAGCTCAAGATTTGGATGTGCCATTTTTGGGTGAAATTCCATTGGTGCAAAGCATTCGCGAAGCGGGTGACGTAGGACGTCCAGCAGCACTGCAAACGGCAACTCCTTTAGAGCAATCTTTTGAAGCCCTTACTAGAAATGTGGTAGAGCAAGTAGTAAGAAGAAATGAAGATTTACCGCCAACCGAAGCAATTAAAATTACTACAATGGCAGGATGTTCTGCTGTTAAAAAATAAAAGTTACACTTTTCACTTATATAATGACAACAGAAGAATTAAAAATAAATGTAGAGAAAGCGCTAGCTGAAATCCGTCCCTTTTTAGAAAGTGATGGAGGTAACATTTCCCTAGTTTCCATTGAGGACGATAAATTGGTAAAAGTGCAGTTGGAAGGAGCTTGTGTAGGATGTAGCGTGAACCAGATGACTTTGAAGTCTGGGGTTGAGATGACCATTAAAAAGTATGCGCCTCAAATTGAGCAGGTCATCAATGTTGAGGGGTAAATAGGGAGTCTCTTGGGAAATCAATTTATTCCCAAAAATGATAAATATCATATAGAGCAATATTTCATGTGCATATGTTTGTTGCAGAAAGAACTAATTCATGATTAAAACAGATATTCTTATTATTGGCGCTGGACCAACAGGACTTTTTACGGTATTTGAAGCAGGTTTGCTAAAATTAAAATGCCACCTTATAGATGCATTGCCGCAAGCTGGAGGACAGTGTTCCGAAATATATCCTAAAAAACCTATTTATGATATTCCTGCTTATCCGGAAATTCTTGCGGGGGACCTAACCGAAAGACTTTTAGAACAGGGCAAACAGTTTGAACCTGGTTTTACCTTGGGTGAGCGCGCCGAAACCATTGAGAAATTGGAAGACGGTAGCTTTATCGTTACTACCAATAAAGGAACAAAACACCATGCACCGGTGGTTGCTATTGCTGGAGGTTTGGGGAGTTTTGAACCTAGAAAGCCTTTAATCCATAACATTGCCAACTTTGAGGACAAAGGTGTGGAATATATGATTAAAGATCCTGAAGTGTACCGCAACAAGAGAGTGGTTATTGCAGGTGGGGGTGATTCTGCATTGGATTGGAGTATCTTTTTGAGTAATGTAGCTTCAGAAGTAACCTTGATTCACAGAAGAAACGAATTTAGGGGAGCCTTGGATTCTGTTGAAAAGGTACAGGAGTTAAAGAATAAAGGGAAGATCAATCTTATTACACCAGCAGAGGTTGTTGGGATTTTGGGGGATGATCACCTAACCGGTGTGGTCGTTACAAAAGCAGATCATATTCCAACGGAATTAGAGATAGAATGCGATCATTTCATTCCTCTTTTTGGTTTGTCACCTAAGTTGGGACCTATTGCAAACTGGGGCTTGGAAATCGAAAAGAATGCCATAAAAGTGAACAACGCTTTAGATTACCAAACAAACATTCCTGGTATTTTTGCCATAGGAGACGTGAACACTTATCCTGGGAAATTAAAGTTGATTCTTTGTGGATTCCATGAAGCAACTTTAATGTGTCAGGCAGCCTATCAAATTATCAATCCAGGGAAACGCTATGTGTTAAAATATACCACGGTAAGCGGTATTGATGGTTTTGATGGAACCAGAAAGGAAGCGCCTAAGGCAGTTGTAAAATCAATCGACTAAAAAGAATGAGTCAAGACATAAACATTACAATTATAGATAGAGAAGGGGTGTCTCATGAAATTGAGGCACCTACTGATATGGCCATGAACCTAATGGAAGTGGTGAGAAGTTATGAATTGGCTCCAGAGGGCACTATTGGTGTGTGTGGAGGTATGGCTATGTGTGCTTCTTGCCAATGCTATGTGTTATCCGATAATGAGCTGCCTGAAATGCAGGACGAAGAAGAGGCCATGTTGGCCGAAGCTTTCTACGTAAAAGACAATAGCCGTCTAGGTTGTCAGATTCAGATGACACCGGAAATGGAAGGTCTAAAAGTGGAGTTGGCCCCTGAGTCTTAATTTTTTAGATTTTATTTGGATTAAATCCAAATAACGTTAATTTTGTGCCAAATTTTTCAAATGAATCGGCACATTACATTCTTAATGGTATTCTTTGGCTGGGCAGTTTCCGCCCAGCAAACCATAGATCAAGCTACTTACGATCAACTTAAGTCTGAAATCAAACAGGAACTTTTACAAGAAGTAAAAGATTCCATGACCGACAAAAAACAAAACTGGTTTTCCCTTAGCCGGTTTTCATTGAATGGTTATGGTGTAGTCAACTACTACAACTACGATTACGATACAGACCCTAACCTAAAAAATCAGTTCGATCCAGAACGTCTTAACTTATACTTAAAATACCAATTCAACGATTGGATCAATTTTAAATCCGAGATTGAATTTGAACATGGGGGAACAGCAACCACATTGGAGTTGGATACCCAAGAAGAGTTTGGTGAATTTGAACAAGAAATTGAAAAAGGTGGTGGTGTTAAATTGGAGCAGGCACATATCAATTTTAAGATTCTTCCTTATTTCAATGCGCGTGTAGGACGTATGAAAATGTACTTTGGCTTGCATCAAACTTTGGATACGCCAACACGCTATTTTACGACGCACCGTCAAGAAATGGAAAACGAAATCTTGCCTTTGGGATGGTATGAAAACGGGATTGAATTATACGGAACCTTCGCAAAAAGATTCACTTATAAGTTTTATGTGGTAAGCGGTTTGGATGCCAGTGGATTTTCCTCAAGAGGATGGATCAAGAATGGATACCAATCTAGATTTGAGACAGCCAATGCTGAAAGTGTGGCTTTGGCATTGCGTTTAGATTATAAGTTTGGAACGCATAAAGATACGTTTATTGGTTTTGCAGCCTATATGAACGACGCTGCTGCCAACAGACCTAAAAATGATATGGACGATACTGCCTATGTTACCATGGTGGAAGGGCACGTTAGCTATAACGAAGGTAACCTTCGCTTTAATGCCATTGGTCTTTACGGGAACATTCAAAACTCCGATATCGTTTCAAAGAAAAACGCGAATCTTTCCAATAATTTAGGCGTTAAAAGAACTCCAGTAGGAAAAACAGCCTTGGGAGTTTCTGCTGAGGTAGGTTATAATGTTTTACCTCATTTAAAGGCTTCTACAAAGCAAATGTTGTACCCATTTGTAAGATACGATTATTACGATACTATGCATTCTGTAACGGGTGAAATTATTGATAACCCAAGATGGGAACGCAGCAGTATTACTGGAGGGTTGAACTGGTTTGTACATCCTCAAATTGTGTTCAAGGCACATTATTCCGATAGAAAGTTAGGCTCTGAAAATTATGATTTGGCCACTTTGGAATATACCGGTGAGAAGCAGCATGAAAAAACATTCAGTACAGGAATAGGATTCTTTTTCTAATATATAAACAAGTTAAAATCAAATGAAAATGAGCAACTCAATCAAATCAATCTTAATGCTGGTATTTATTTCAACGGTGTTTGTGTCTTGTAGCGATAGCAACGAAGATTCTAACAACGATGATGCTATAAATGAAGCACTATACCAAGAGGTATTGACCAACTTGTCTGTGTCTGTAATTACAGAAACTTACAATTCAATGAACAACAATGCAATCGCATTGAAAGAGGCTGTGGCCAACTTAACTATTGGAGACGAAACAGCATTGCAAACAGTAAAAGAGGCGTGGCAGGCAACACGTCAGCCTTGGGAAAACTCTGAAGGATTTTTATACGGACCAGTAGATACTGAAGGTATCGATCCAGCTATTGATTCTTGGCCAGTAGACGTAAATGCTATCAACGGTATTTTGAACAGTGGGAATCCTATCACTCAAAGTTTATTGGAGAGTAACAATGAAGCTCGTGGATTCCATACCATCGAGTACTTTGTATGGGGAATCGAGGGAGATAAAGCAGCTTCTGAACTTACAGAGCGTGAGTTGGAATATTTGGTAGCTGCTACTGAAAACCTACAATCTAAAACAGCCCAATTGTACAACGGATGGATTGCTTCAGGAGGAAATTTCGCCAACAATTTCGTTAACGCTGGTGAGTCTGGATCTATCTATACGTCACAAAAAGGTGCGCTTCAAGAAATCGTAGAAGGACTTTCTATCATTGCTGATGAGGTTGGAAATGGTAAAATTGAAGAGCCTTTGAACGGAAACAATGGTGGTGCAAAACCAGAAGCTGAAGAATCTCGTTTCAGTAACAATTCTAAATTGGATTTCTCTAACAACATGAGAAGTATCCTTAATGTATACGTAGGAGATTATAACGGAATTAATGGGAAAGGAATTTCTGAAATTGTAGCGACTGTAGACAGTAGCTTAGATCAAGAAATTCAGGGAGCTATCACCGCTGCTATCTATGCTATTGATGCGATACCTGGCACTTTCACAGAAGCAATTTACGACAATCGTGATGCTGTTGGATTAGCACAGGAAAAAGTATTGGAACTTCAAAGTTTATTGGATAGTCAATTGTTGCCTTTAATTGGTAACCTATAATCAAGATATTTTTAATAAAATGAGAAAAGCGAACAGGTTATTGGTAGGAATCCTTTTAATGGGAATGGTAGTATCGTGTCAAAAAGATGACCAAGAAGGCTATCAGTCGGTAAATCCGTTAACCGAAAGAACTGCGGCGGGTGGAGAGACTACGGTGTATCTTACCTCAAGTAATTCGTTCAGTACTCCTGCTGCTAACCTGTCTGCTTCTCAAATAGCCGATCATTTTGATGCCGATTTGGAATTCGGAGCGGTATTTGTATCGGCCCCTGCAGAGGTCAACGGTGGTGTTGGTCCTGTATTCAATAATACCTCTTGTATTTCTTGCCATCCAAAAGATGGAAGAAGTGCATTTCCATCAAACATTAATAGTTTAAGTGGGTTTTTCTTAAGAGCTAGTCTTCCAGGAACAGATGCTTTGGGCGGACCTGTAGCGGTGCCTGGATTTGGAAAACAGTTGCAGAACCAAGCCATTTACGGTTATGAACCAGAAGTACAGTTTTCGGTTGAATTTACAAATCAAGTAGAGACTTTAGCAGATGGGACTGAGGTTATCTTAAAGAAGCCTAGCTATAATGTTGTGGATACTTATATTCCTTTTCCTTCGGAAGCAAATCTGTCCCCAAGATTGGCGCCGCCAGTGTTTGGATTGGGCTTGCTAGAAGTAATTCCGGAATACTATATTTTACAATATGAAGATGTCAATGACGCCGATGGCGATGGCATTTCAGGAAAGGCCAACTATGTTTACAATCATGTAACAGAATCTATGACATTGGGCCGTTTCGGATGGAAAGCCAACACAGCTTCCATCATCGAGCAATGTGCCGGAGCCTATTTGGAGGATATGGGAATCACGACTCCTTTATTTCCTCAGGAAACTGGGCATGACCAATCCAACGGAAATGATGGTTTTGGGGATGATCCTGAAGTGACCTATGACGTTTTGGAACAGGTGGCATTTTATTGTAAAACTTTGGGAGTTCCTGCTGCTAGAAATTTGGACCAGGAGCATATTCAAAATGGTGCCAGAATTTTTGAAGAGTTGCAATGTGCTAGTTGTCATGTTCCCAAAATGATTTCTGAAGAAGCTGATATCAATGTTTTGGCCAATCAAGAGTTTTATCCTTACACGGATATGCTGTTACACGATATGGGGCCTGGTTTAGCAGACAATCGTTCAGACTTTTTAGCCGATGGACAAGAGTGGAAAACACGTCCGTTATGGGGTATTGGCTTGACTCAGGTGGTGAATGGCCATACGCACTTTTTACATGACGGTAGAGCCAAGAATGTAACAGAAGCCATTTTGTGGCACGGAGGAGAAGCTGAAGCTGCCAAAAATGGCTTTAAAAACCTTTCTGCTAGTGAAAGACAAGACCTTCTGGACTTCGTCAATTCGCTTTAAACATATGGTATTCTGATAGCTTTCTAGGGCCTTCTAACATTTCACGGACAATTTTCAGGGTGCCGTCATCTGTGGTGGAGGTTTCCCATTTCACTAAAGAAATTTGTCCATTTTCAATTTCTATTCCCGTAATGCATCTCGGATGCACGCAGCTTCCATCATTAAAAAACGCAATCTCATTTGGAGAGGGAAATCTAGGGCGATGGGTGTGCCCAACAATTGTGATTAAATTGTTGTTCGCTTGGATCCAATCCTTGATGCGGCGTTCTACCTTTATCAGTTCTTTGTAATTTATGGCTGGACTCGTTGGGTCTGCAATGCCCATAACGTTTAAGGGTTTCCAAAGAATTCTTACTAAAAACTGACTCCATTTCCAACAGACATAATTCCACCAATCGGCTTGATGGCCGTGGGTTAAAAACAGTTCTTGCCCTGTCTGGGAGTGTTTTAAGATGATGGCTTCATGAACTTCAATTCCTGGGAATAATGGTTTTTGGGTGCCACTTCGTTTATCAAAATAACTATAGAGTTGTTTTTTGACATATTCAGGTTTTTTGTAGACCATATCGTGGTTGCCCCATAACATGGTAAACCTATTTTGATTGAAGTAAAGCTGAATTTGTCTGTAAACGTCCTTGTGGGCTTGAAGAACGTGGCTATAGAAAATGTTTTCCCATAAATCGTCGCCATCTCCCAATTCGCAATAATAAAAACCTTTTGCAAAATATTGTTTTAGCGCATGAAGGTAGATATTGCGATTATTGGCAAAATCATCGGCAAAACTATTGTCACCTCTGTGGCAGTCGCTAAAAAGTATGAATTTACTACTGTCATCAAAGGGGATGACCTTTGCATTTTTATACGCCCTATCTAATCTGGATTTTGAAGACATAGTATAAAGATGCAAAAAAAGCGAGTAAAAACTCGCTTTTCATAACATATTTTGAATCAATTATTTAAAGGCGTTGAGGCCTGTAACGTCAAAACCAGTAATCAATAAGTGGATGTCGTGGGTGCCTTCATAAGTAATCACACTTTCCAAATTCATGGAATGGCGCATGATGCTGTATTCTCCAGTAATTCCCATACCTCCCAAAATCTGGCGAGCTTCACGAGCGATGTTGATGGCCATATCTACATTGTTGCGTTTCGCCATAGAGATTTGTGCCGAAGTCGCTTTGCCTTCATTTCTCAATACTCCTAGACGCCAAGTCAATAATTGGGCTTTGGTGATTTCGGTAATCATTTCAGCCAATTTCTTTTGTTGCAATTGGAACTGACCAATAGGTTTTCCAAATTGTGTGCGTTCCTTGCTGTATCTTAAAGCTGTATCGTAACAGTCCATAGCGGCTCCAATGGCTCCCCAAGCAATGCCATATCTGGCGGAATCCAAACAACCAAGTGGCGCTCCCAAACCAGATTTTCCCGGTAACAAGTTTTCTTTTGGAACTTTTACATTGTCAAAAATAAGTTCTCCAGTGGCCGAGGCTCTTAAAGACCATTTGTTGTGAGTTTCAGGAGTTGAAAATCCTTCCATACCACGCTCTACGATCAATCCGTGAATACGGCCTTCTTCATTCTTGGCCCATACAACAGCAACTTGAGCAAAAGGTGCGTTCGAAATCCACATTTTGGCACCATTTAAAAGATAGTGGTCTCCCATATCCTTAAAATTGGTAACCATGCCTCCTGGGTTACTACCGTGGTCTGGTTCAGTCAAACCGAAGCAGCCCATCCATTCACCGCTAGCTAACTTTGGCAAATATTTTTGGCGTTGCTCTTCGTTTCCGTATTTCCAAATAGGATACATTACCAAGGATGATTGTACAGATGCCGTACTGCGCACGCCAGAATCTCCTCTTTCAATTTCTTGCATGATCAAACCGTACGAAATTTGATCCAATCCAGCCCCGCCATATTCTTCAGGAATATAAGGGCCAAAGGCACCTATTTCGGCCAATCCGTTGATGATTTGTGTTGGGAATTCCGCACGTTGGGCATAGTCTTCGATAATTGGAGATACATCGCGCTTCACCCATTCACGGGCCGCATCGCGAACCAATTTGTGTTCTTCTGTTAGCAATTCGTCAAGTTGGTAATAGTCTGGTGCTTCAAATAAATCTGGTTTCATGCTATATTTTTAAAAGTGATGGAGGCCTGTTCGCCTGCCATGTCAATTATTTTTATGTTATGTCGCGCTTTTTAAGTCCGTTATTTTCAATGGCTTTTTTGAGCGGTTCACAAAAGTAGCGAAAACGTTTTCAAGATGCTAATTTAATTCGTGAAGCAGTTAGGAAACTCTAGATAGTATAGAAAAACTAAAAAACGAGGCTCTATCAAGGTGTAGGAAAAGATATGGGCTATATTTGTTTGGAACAAATCATTTAACCAGTTATTGAATTTTTAAACAATATGAAGAAAGTAATTTATAGTGTGGCCTTGATCGGGCTGTTGGTGTCTTGTAAAAGCGAAACCAAAAAGGAAACGGAACCCATCGTTGAAGAAACCGCTCAAGAAATAGTGGAGGTTGAAAAGAAGCCAAGCATTAAGGATGTAGATTTTACATGGACGGCATTTAAAACACCGGCCAAAGCTGGGGTGAATGGTACCTTTTCTGAAATAGCTTATGGAGAATTGACAGAAGCCGATGTTCTCGAGGACAAGTTTAAAGGGCTTACCTTTAACATGGATAAAACAACTGTGAGTACGGGAGACGCAGCTAGGGATACAACTTTAAAGAATGAATTTTTTGCGCAACTTGTGGGAGGTATTTCAGGACGAATCCTAGAGGTAAAAGATGGTAAGGCGCAGTTGGAAATTAAACTGAATGACAAAACCATTAACAAGGAATTTTCGTTTGTGCCAGCAGCAGATGGTCAATCAGTTACCTTTGAAGGAAGTATTGATCTGTTGGAGGACTTTGGAGCAAACACTGCTTTTGATGCTTTGCACGCTGCTTGTAATGCTTTGCACGAGGGAAAGACTTGGACGGATGTAAATCTTAAGGCTGTAGTAAGTTTGCAGTAATATATTGCAGCAATAAAAAAGGAAAAGCGTTGTCATGTGTGAACAACGCTTTTTTTATGTTACATTTTCAAATAGAAATCTTTGGTAAGCGCAATATAATCTTCGGTGTATTGGTGGCGGGCCGTTTCAATAATAAGTTCTTTGGTGTCTACTTCGGTTTCATGGAATGAGAAATGAATGAGACTGCGCTTGATTTCGGTTTCTGGAGTGCCTTTTATCTGTAGAATTTTATTGGGATACAATTGGAATTCCCTCGCCAATGCGATAAAATTATCTGTTTCAGAATACGGTATGATCACGCAAAAGATTCCAGTTTCAGCCAATAAATGCGCGGCACTTTCCAATAGATGGCCAAAAGGCATGGCGTCTTCAAAACGGGCCAAGTCACGCTGTGTGTTCTCTGTTTTATAGGCATCGGAATAGAAAGGTGGGTTGGAAACGATCAAATCGTATTCCTCTTCAATTTCCTCCACAAATTCTTGCAATGAGGCATGGTAACAAAACAAACGATCTCCCCAAGGCGAATTTTCAAAATTGGCCACACATTGTTCGTAGGCGTCATCATCAATCTCCAAGGCATCGATAAGTTCGGCATTGCTGCGCTGTGCCAGCATAAGGGACAAAACCCCTGTTCCAGCCCCAATATCCAAAACAGAAAAAGGGTTGGCTTCCACAGAAGCCCATGCGCCCAAAAGTACACTGTCCGTGCCTATTTTCATGGCACACTTATCTTGTTCAACGGTAAATTGCTTAAATGCAAATGGCTTGTTCATTGGTCTGCAAATAATCTATTCTAGGTACAAATCGATCAATCCTTCAGGCGTTTCTACCAAAATAGTTTTGGTTTCCCTGTTCACTTCCTTAATGAATTCGTCGTTCATAGGAATCAAAATTTCAATGCCATCCCTGTCTATTTCAAAAAGAGGCTGTGCCGTACTGTCATTAATATCTTTAATGGTTCCGATAGGTCCAAAGTTGACATCTTCGATAGCATAACCAATGACTTCGTGGAAGTAGAATTTGTTGCCTTCCAGCTTAGGTAGAAATTCCAAAGGTAAATACAAATCACATTTCATAATACTGTCGGCATCCTGCTCAGTGTCTACCTCTTCAAATTTAATGCGAAGCAAATCCGATTTGTGCAACTGAGAGGATTCAATAAAAAATGGCACCAGATTGTTGCGCAGTTCTACAAAAACAGAGTCTAGATTGTCGTAAAGTTCTGGCTCATCTGTATCTAGTTTTACCAGTACTTCGCCTTTGAAACTGTATTTTTTTACAATCTTACCTAGATAAAAGCAATCTTTTTTTTGCATTGTGAGTGAGTTTTGCCTGAAAATGAAATAAGTTAAATGTTCTTGAGGATGTGGGAGACAAACGGAATGGTACAAAAAACTCCGATAGTGACTATCGGAGTTTTAAAAGTATAAAAAATAAATTTTTTATTCTTCTTCGTTAGCAGTTTCTTCTTCTGCTGTTTCAGCGTTTGCAGCTTCTTCAGCAGCTTTAGCTTCTGCCTCAGCTTCAGCAGCCGCAGCCGCTCTAGCGTCGTTTACAGCTTTTTCTGCTTCCAATGCTTTAGCTTTAGCATCTGCATCAGCTTTTGCTAAAGTGTCTTTTTTAGCATCCACTTTCCCGCTTTTCTCTTCCAACCAAGCATTGAATTTAGCTTCAGCTTGCTCTTCTGTTAAAGCTCCTTTTCTTACTCCACCAGCCAAATGGTTTTTAAGTAAAGCTCCTTTGTAAGACAAAATAGCTCTAGCCGTATCAGTTGGTTGTGCACCATTCTGAAGCCATTTTACAGCACCGTCAACATCTAAGTCAATAGTAGCTGGGTTAGAAGTTGGATTGTAAGTTCCTAATTTTTCTAAGAATTTACCATCTCTTTTTGCTCTTGCATCTGCTGCAACGATCCAGAAAAAAGGTTTTCCTTTTTTACCGTGTCTTTGTAATCTGATTTTAACTGACATATCAATTAATTAGTGAGGTTCGCGACCTCGGTTATTAATAAGTGTGCAAAGATACTACAATTTTAATTAATAGCATAAATTTTTTAGAATTAGACAGTGACAGAATTTTATTATACTTTTGGGTTTTTCAAAACGTTATTTTAATTAGCCTTAAAAATTAAGCCCTATGAATAAGATGAAAAATATAATGTTTTTTGCGTTGACCTTGTTTGCGGTCTTTGGCTGTGCAGATGATTTGGAATTCAATACCCCTGCTATGGTTGGTAAGAAGGATGGAGAACCGTGGAGAGGGAAGTATTATGCTGCAGATATTGATGAGGGTGGTTTGGTTGTGCAAGGAGGGACAAGTTACGAAACATTGTCTTTAGTTACTACATTGGATAATGTAGGGACGTATTATTTGGGTGGGGATAATCAAAATGAAGCGCGATTTACAGATGCATATGGAGTGACTTATTCAACGTTGAATGCTCCTGACCCAAGTGTCCAGGTGTATCCAGCAAATGGTGAAATTGAAATTATAGATTTTGATAAGCCTACAAATACTGTTACAGGGAAATTTAAATTCAATGCTTTTTCAGAAGATGGTTTGACGAGTGTAAATTTCATCCAAGGTGAATTTTATAAAGTGCCACTTATAGGTGGATTATTGGTGACAGGAGGAGGAACCAGTTGTCAGCAGGCGCAGAAAATTTCAGATGAAGCCGCATCAGCATTAGCGGCTTCAAGTAGTGAATTACCTGAATATGCCGAGTTGTGTAATGCTTATAAAGATGCTTTAGTGGTACAAAGTAATTCTTGTGGAGATACTTCAGGGGTGTTGCAGGCAGCTATCGATGCTTTGGGAGATTGTAATCCATAAGAAAACTGAAAATAAGATATTATAAAGCGCCTGGTACAAGGCGCTTTTTTTTGTTTACAACTCTTTATAACTTTGGCTTTGTTGCGTTTTATTTATGCTTATTTTTAAAGGCTTTTCAATAGTTGCAAAATTGTTTTTTAAGGTGTTGATACAGATGTAGATGCCTTTCTTTGAAACCGCAATTATTACCAATACTGGAATTACAACAGGAGATTTATGTACTTAATTTTTGATACCGAAACAACTGGTTTGCCCAAGCGTTGGGATGCCCCTATTTCAGATACCGATAACTGGCCAAGAGCGATACAGATTGCATGGCAGTTACACGATGAGTTAGGGCGCTGTGTAGAGCATCAGGATTTTTTGATACAGCCTGAAGGATTCAATATTCCTTATGATGCCGAGAAGGTCCATGGTATTTCTACCGAATTGGCCCAAGAACAAGGTGTGTACTTAAGTGAGGTGTTGGAAAAATTCAATATAGTCTTATCCAAAACCAAATTTGTAGTTGGACAGAATGTTGGCTTTGATGTCAATATTATGGGAGCAGAATTCTATCGAGAAGGTGTGGCCAATGCACTTCAGGAATTACCGGTTTTGGATACCTGTACGGAACATACCGCGGAATTGTGTCAAATTCCTGGAGGACGTGGTGGTAAATTTAAGTTGCCAACCTTAACGGAATTGCACCAATACCTCTTCAACCAGCCTTTTGCCGAAGCACATAACGCAACCGCCGACGTTGAGGCAACAACACGTTGTTTCTTTGAATTAGTGCGTCGTCAAGAATTTACTGTTGAAGCTCTTGATGTAGAGCCTACATATTTCAATAGGTTTGGTGAAGCCAATCCTGGAGAAATACAATTAATTGGCTTAAAACACATCAACCTTAAAAAGGCGAGTGATGCTATTAGAAAGCGTCTAGAAAAGCAGCAGACTCCAGATATTACCGAAGCCGAAATTCAGCAGAATATATCAGATCTTGAGGAAGCTAATTTCGCGCATCTACATAACCATTCCCAGTTCTCTGTATTGCAGTCTACTATTAGCATTCCGGATTTGGTAGCTGCTGCAGCAAAAAACAACATGCCTGGTGTGGCCATGACAGATCATGCCAATATGATGGGGGCCTTTCATTTTGTGCGTGCAGTATTGAATCACAACAAAGGAGTTAAGGCTAAAAATGAAGAAGCAATTGCAGCTGGGGGTGAAGCCAAATTAAAGGAAATCAAACCTATTGTAGGGTGTGAATTCTTTGTGTGTGAAGATCGATTGGATAAAAGCCGTAAAGACAACGGATATCAAATAGTGATGTTGGCCAAGAATAAAAATGGCTATCACAATTTGGCCAAATTGTCTTCCATTGCCTTTACCGAAGGATTCTATTACGTCCCAAGGATTGATAAGGAAATCATCAAACAATACAAGGAAGATGTGATTGTCTTGACGGGGAACCTTTATGGAGAAGTGCCGAGTAAGGTATTGAACGTTGGGGAAAACCAGGCAGAGGAAGCTTTGTTGTGGTGGAAGGAGATGTTTCAGGATGATTTGTATGTAGAAATCATGCGCCATAATCAGGAAGATGAAAACCGTGTGAACCCGGTGTTAATTGATTTGGCTAAGAAACATGATGTTAAGGTAATCGCTACGAACAATACTTATTATGTAGATCAGAAAGATGCCAATGCACACGACATTTTGTTGTGTGTGAAGGATGGGGAAAAGCAAAGTACCCCAATTGGTAGAGGCCGTGGCTATCGCTACGGACTGCCAAACCAAGAATATTATTTCAAGTCGGCCGATGAAATGAAATCCTTGTTCAAGGACATTCCAGAGGCTATTTCAAATATTCAGGAAATTCTGGATAAGGTAGAAGCTTATGATTTGGCACGGGATGTTCTCTTGCCGAAGTTTGATATTCCTGAGCAATTTCAGCATGAAGACGATTTAAAGGATGGAGGCAAACGTGGGGAGAATGCGTATTTGAAGCATTTAACCTACGAAGGAGCCAAAAGGCGTTATGAAGAAATTACTCCCTCCATTGCTGAGCGTTTAGACTTTGAGCTGGACGTTATCGAGAAAACGGGATATCCGGGTTACTTCTTGATTGTGGAAGACTTCATTCGGGAAGCTCGGAACATGGACGTATCGGTAGGGCCGGGTCGTGGATCGGCGGCGGGATCTGCCGTAGCCTACTGTTTGGGGATTACCAATATTGACCCAATCAAGTACGATCTGCTTTTTGAGAGATTCTTGAATCCGGATCGTGTGAGTATGCCCGATATTGATATCGATTTTGATGATGAAGGACGTAGCCGTGTTATGGATTATGTAATCGGTAAATATGGGAGCAGTCAGGTGGCTCAGATTATCACCTACGGAACCATGGCGGCCAAGTCGTCTATTCGTGATACGGCAAGGGTGTTGGATTTGCCTTTGTTTGAAGCTGACAGGATTGCCAAATTGATCCCAAACATGACCAAACTGAACAAGATTTTTGGTTTGGATGAAAAGGGATTAAAGGCGAAGTTCAAATCCGAAGAGATAGAATTAATACAAGAACTTTTCAATATTGCTGATGGAGCAGGTTTAGAGTCAGAGACTGTAAACATGGCCAAGATTTTGGAAGGTTCTGTTCGAAATACAGGGATCCATGCCTGTGGGGTAATCATTACCCCAGATGATATTACCAAGTTCGTACCCGTGTCCTTAGCCAAGGATTCCGATTTGTATGTGACGCAGTTTGATAACTCGGTAGTGGAATCTGCAGGACTGTTAAAAATGGATTTCTTGGGGTTGAAAACACTGACCCTGATTAAGGACACCGTGAAGATTGTAAAGGCGAAACATGGCATAGAGTTGGATCCTGAGAATTTCCCTCTGGATGATCAAATGACTTATGAGCTGTTCCAGCGAGGTGAAACGGTTGGGGTGTTCCAATACGAATCCCCTGGGATGCAAAAACACATGCAGTCCTTAAAGCCAACCGTGTTTGATGACCTTATCGCCATGAACGCATTGTACCGTCCTGGTCCAATGGAATACATCCCAGACTTTATTGCGCGTAAGCATGGAGACCAGGAAATTGTATACGATTTACCGGCCATGGAGGAATATCTTAAGGAAACCTATGGGATTACGGTTTATCAAGAGCAGGTAATGTTGTTGTCGCAAAAATTGGCCAACTTCTCCAAGGGTGATGCGGATATGCTTCGTAAGGCGATGGGTAAAAAAATCTTTGCCTTACTGGAAAAATTAAAGCCTCAGTTTTTGGATGGAGGGGAAGCCAATGGGCATCCGCGTAAGGTGTTGGAGAAGATTTGGAAAGACTGGGAAGCGTTTGCAAGTTACGCCTTCAACAAATCGCACTCTACCTGTTATGCTTGGATTGCCTATCAAACAGCTTATTTAAAGGCGCATTATCCTGCGGAATATATGGCAGCGGTACTTTCCAATAACATGAACGACATCAAACAGGTGACCTTCTTCATGGAGGAATGTAAGCGCATGAAATTAAATGTACTCGGGCCTGATGTTAATGAATCCTTTTATAAATTCTCCGTAAACGATCAAAATGCCGTGCGTTTTGGTATGGGGGCTATTAAAGGTGTGGGACATGGTGCCGTGAAAACCATTGTTGATAATAGAAAGAAAGACGGTTTTTATAAGTCTATTTTCGATTTGGCCAAACGTATCGATTTAAGAGCTGCGAACAAGAAGGCCTTTGAAAACTTAGCTTTGGCTGGTGGGTTCGATTGTTTTTCGGGAACCCATCGTGCGCAATATTTCCATGATGAAGGAGATGGCATTACCTTTTTGGAAAAGGCGATTAAATATGGAAACAAGCACCAAGAGAACGAGAATTCGGCACAAGTAAGTCTTTTTGGGGAGTCTAGTGATGTGCAGATTGAAGAGCCTGTTGTACCGCCTTGCGAGACTTGGGGGACTATGGAAAAATTGGCTCGGGAAAAGGAAGTGGTAGGGATTTACATCTCGGGACACCCATTGGATGATTTCAAAATAGAATTGAATACTTTCTGTAATGCCACCTTGGCGGCATTGACGCAACTGGATCAGTTTGTCAACCGTGAATTGACTGTTGGAGGTGTGGTGACCGATGTGCAGCACAGGGTGAGTAAGCAGGGGAAAGGTTGGGCCATGTTCACGATGGACGATTATAATAACAGTGTTGAATTTAGAATTTTTGGTGAAGAGTATTTGAAATTCCGTCACTTTTTAGTGCAGAACTCCTTTGTATTTGTGAAAGTGTTTGTTCGTGAAGGATGGATTACCAATAAGGACACCGGGCAGCGAGGAGAGCCGAGGATGCAGTTCAACTATTTCCAATTGTTGCATGATGTTATGGAAACCTATGCCAGAAAGTTGTCCATTCAACTTAATATTGCTGACCTGCAAGAGGAAAAAGTACACATGCTTAGCGATTTGATAAGGATGCACTCTGGTGAAAAGGCATTGAACTTTACGGTATATGATAATGAGGAGCAAATAAAACTGGAAATGATTGGCCGAAAACAGAAGGTGAGGATTTCACAGGAATTGCTAAAGGAATTGGAGAATCAAAATATCCTTTACAAACTTAATTAGATGGTTTTGGATTTATGCCAAATTAGCATAATAAGCTGAAACAATGTGGATATAATCAAAACATATTGTCAGTATGTAAGCTTTGGCAAATTTTTTGACTAAGTTTGCATATTCATAGAAACTGAAGTAAAACACAATTTAAATTATAGATTATGGCATTAGAGATAACAGATGCAACGTTTGAAGAAACCGTTTTGAATAGTGACAAACCGGTTATGGTCGATTTTTGGGCGGCATGGTGTGGTCCTTGTAGAATGGTAGCACCAATCATTGACGAGATTAGCAAAGAATACGAAGGTAAAGCTATTGTTGGTAAAGTTGATGTTGATGCTAACCAAGAATTTGCTGCAAAATATGGTGTGCGTAACATTCCTACGGTATTGGTATTCCAAAACGGTGAAGTTGTAGGTCGTCAAGTTGGTGTAGCTCAAAAGAGTGCTTATACAGAAGCTATTGATTCTCTATTATAAAAAATACTTTCTAAAAGAAATGTGAAAGGTTTGCTGTGTTCAGCAAACCTTTTTTTATTTTTAGGAAAAAATGATATACCATGAATAAACAGCCAAAAGTACAAGATCTTATAGATAGTAAATTGTTGGACCAACGCAAAGTGTTTCTGTGGGGGCAAGTAGATGATAAGTCTGCCAAACATGTTATTGACCGCTTATTGTATTTGGATGCTTTAGAGACTAAGGACATTCAACTGTACATTAATAGTCCAGGAGGTTATGTAACTTCGGGTTTTGCTATCTATGATTGCATTAAATCACTCAATAGCGATGTCTCTACCATATGTACAGGATTGGCGGCTTCTATGGGCTCTATTTTGCTTTCTGTGGGGAAAAAGGGTAAGCGGTTTATTCAACCTCATGCCAGAGTGATGATCCATCAACCAAGTGGGGGAGCGAGAGGACCTGCTAGCGATATTGAGATTACTGCTTTAGAAATTATTAAAACCAAAGAATTGAGTGCTCAAATTTTGGCCGATAACTGTGGTCAGGATTTTGATAAGGTAATGAAGGATTTTAACCGTGACCATTGGATGGGAGCAGAGGAATCAGTGGAATATGGCATTGTGGATGCTATTATATAAATGAGTGTTTTTATTTGAATGGATTTACAACAGGAGCTAAATAAAACAGGCGGATTCAAAAATCTTGAACTACTGGCCAAACAGGTGGTAGAGGGCTTTATTGCGGGCATGCATAAAAGCCCCTTTCATGGGTTTTCGGCTGAGTTTGCTGAACATAAAATCTATAATCGGGGTGAGAGTACCAAACACATCGATTGGAAACTCTTTGCCAAAACCGATAAATTGTTCACCAAGCGTTATGATGAAGAGACCAATTTGCGCTGTCATTTGATTATAGATAACAGTAGCTCGATGCATTATCCTGAGATGCGCCAGTTTTCCATAGACCATTTAAACAAAATTGCCTTTTCAGCTTTGGCATCGGCTTCTTTAATGCATATCTTAAAGAAACAGCGCGATGCGGTAGGTTTGAGTATCTATAGTGATGCTTATGATTATTACGCACCCGAAAAGGGAAGTGAACGTCATCATCAGATGTTATTGCACCGGTTAAGTGATATGGTCATGGCTAAACCCGAACAAAGGCAAACGGAAACTTATACCTATCTACACCAAATAGCCGAAAAGATTCATAGACGTTCCTTGATTTTCTTTTTCACCGATATGTTCCAGACTTCTACCAATGAGGCAAAGTTGTTTGAAGCCTTGAGGCATTTAAAGTACAATAAGCACGAAGTGGTGCTGTTTCATGTGTTCGATAAGGAGAAGGAGCTTGAGTTTGATTTCGATAATACCCCAAAAAGGTTCATCGATGTAGAGACGGGAGAGTACATTAACCTGTATCCAGACACCATTAAGGATAATTATGAGGAGGCAGTTGGCACTTATTTTAACGAGCTCCGATTAAAATGTGGGCAATACGGAATAAAATATGTAGAAGCCGACATAAAAAAAGATTTCGATAAAGTGTTGACAACGTATATGATAGAACGTGATAAATTTTTGTAGTGAAATTTTTTTCATTTTTTCTTCAAAAAATGTTTGCGCAAT
Source organism: Mangrovimonas sp. DI 80 (assembly GCF_001975575.1). Taxonomy (NCBI): domain Bacteria; kingdom Pseudomonadati; phylum Bacteroidota; class Flavobacteriia; order Flavobacteriales; family Flavobacteriaceae; genus Mangrovimonas; species Mangrovimonas sp. DI 80. The sequence goes on from NZ_MSDT01000002.1 coordinate 1,275,190, forward strand.
TGAAAAAGCGTTGTATATTTGCAACCGCAATGAAGCAACGGTTTGGTAGTTCAGTTGGTTAGAATACCTGCCTGTCACGCAGGGGGTCGCGGGTTCGAGTCCCGTCCAGACCGCAAAATTGCCTTAAAAGCTCCGAGAAATTGGAGCTTTTTTTTGGCCTAAAGTTTAGTTGTGTTGTTCCCGGGGCAATCTGGGAGTTGTGAGCCTCCCCAACAGGAGACTTGCCAATGAGAAGCTTTCCTTTTTTCTTAATTGAAGATTGGGATGCTTTTTTGTTTTAGGGGTGTTTGTGGTTTCCGGATAAATGAGGTAAAATAAAACAGGGAGCTATAGCTCCCTGTTTTATTTTTAATGTTATTAGTTTTATCTATAATTTGACGGTTAGCCCAATACCAGGAGATAAGCCAGCAACGTTTCCTCCAGCTATTTCTGCATAGACTCCCCATTTGTCATTCCAAAACCAGCGACCGCCAATTTGCAGACCAAAATCAATGTCGCTGTCGTCATGGCCACTTCCCATATATACGGAATACCCAAAATTGGCCCCTCCGTAAACGTCCCAAGCAGGAGCGGTTAAGCCAAATAAATTGTCGAAATAATAGTTTCCTTTTACCCCTAAATTCAACCAGTCAAAATCTAAACTAGTCCCACCTCCGGGAGCAATGGTAATATCCCTGTGAATAGGAATTTCATAATTAGCACCTACAAAGCCAAAGTTCAATTCACTTCTAGCTTGTCCGAAAACACTTGCTGCACTAAATAGTAGAGCAGAGACAAATAATAAAGTTAATTTATTCATAATTTAAAGTTATAAGTTAAACTCATTAATTACATGTTTAAATAAGGTTTGAGTTTATGCACCGTGTGAGGTGTGATGTAGGGCTTTTTTAATTGTAAATAGTTTGTAATCACTAAATTAAGTAAAATTTTATCGCTATCCTAACGGATTTTTCAACAATCATTAAGGAGATTCTTTCAGCTTTGTCTGGAGTAGTGCTTTTATATAAAATCACTGGAAAAGTCAAGAGGAGCTAGAGAAGTATTATTGGGTAATTTGCCACCCATCTAGGTCATAGCATTCATCTGGAATTTTTTTGATATAGCCCGATAGGTTCTGTCTGGTTGTGGTGCTTATATTTTCAACATATACACAATGGCTGCCACCAGCTACATAAATATCCCTTAGCCGTTCTAATTCGTTTTTGTATATGAAGGCAATTTTTAAGCAGGATTGCTCTTCATAGGTGCATTCACAATCTGTAAAATAGGAGATTTCATAGGTGCAACTTTCATCATCTTCACTTGAACAGCTAAAAATCAGAAATATGCCTAGTAAAAAGTAATGTAACTTCATGTTGAAATCAATTTAAGGTTCTGATTTATATAAAGTTACGAAATTTTAAATGTTTGATTTTTAGGAGAATGATATAAATTTAAATAATGAAGGCTGAGATTTTTTAATGTCCCTTATTGTTAACCGGACTGAGGAAAAAACAAGTCCCGATACCACTTTAAAATCAAAATGCCATCGGGACTTTTATAGAACTTATTCGTCTTGTTCAACTATTTGTTGCCTTTTGGGAGAATCAGTGTTCCTGTTAGTTGATGGTCCGTTTGGAATTCGGGGATGAAATTTCCGTCATCATCAAAGGAATTGACATAACTATTAAAAGTGGCATTTCCAGTGGCGCCTTCAAATCTGCCAGTACCTCCATTAAAAACAATAGGGTCTTCAAAATAACCTTCATAAAAAGGATCGTCAATAATTATGACTTCACCGTAGGATCCGTCATCGGGATTGGTAAAATACAGCTCATCTCCATTGGCAGCTATCAGCACGCCATCAATATTGGTATAGGTCAAACCAGCTTCGCAAAATTTAATGGTAACGCTAAAGTTTCCTAAATGGGTGCCTGTTCCCGCACCAACTTGGTAGTTAAATCCAACGAAAGGGGCTTCGGTACAATAACCCTCCCCAGTCAAACTATAATTTCGCTTGGTAAAAAAATTCAATTTTAATGGTTTTTCTACAGAGCTATTAGCCATCTTGGCTTGAGTGGAGATTTCGTTGCTTATCATATCGGTTTCTTGGGTGTCACATGAAGTGAAGCTTAATAATAGGGCAAATGCCCAAAGGAATAGAGAAAGTGGTTTCATGATGCTTAAATTTTATATGGTTATGTTTTTGATTATTCGTGTATATAAAGGTATTGCGGACGTGTTTATTTTGGGAAAATACATGTTGCATGCACCTTAAACTATGTTGCAAACCCTGTAACAAAAGTGGGTGATTCCGTGGCATACGATAAATTCACATCCTTAAGGTTAATGAAAAAGAAGCAATGCAGGTCAAAGCTTTTTTTAATTTTTAGTAATTTTAGAATCAGTACATTAGCTGAGTTAGGGAACTGGTTTGCAATCATTGAGATTGTTTAAAGACATGTGGGGATATGGATCCGCTGATATCAATGAACCAAGCTTTTATTGAAAAGCTATATGGGATTTTAGAAGAGAACTATCAGGATGAGAACTTTGGAGTGAAGGAGTTGGCTTCAGGGGCTGGAATTAGCAGGTCTCAATTGCACCGAAAATTGCAAACTTTAAAAGGAATGTCGGCCAGTAAATTTATCAGGTCGTTTCGTCTTGAGAAAGCACACACGCTTTTGGAAAATAATGTCTCAACCGTTTCCGAAGTGTCCTATGCTGTTGGGTTTAACAGTCCTTCCTATTTTATCAAATGCTTTCACGACCATTACAAATGTTCTCCAGGTGAATTGAAATCCCACAGTTCAGATAAGTTTGGAGACGGATTGAAAGAAAGACTATTGCCCGATGAGCGTTCTTCCAGTGTAGGTCAAAGAATTTGGGTAGCACTAATGGCTACCTTTGTGGCCGGCTTGGTTATTTTCAATTTGTGGTATATCAGTCCCAAAAATCAGCCATTGTCCCTGGCGGTGCTGCCCTTTAGAAATTTGAGCGAAGACCCGTCCAACCAATATTTCTCCGATGGTATTATGGACATGATCACGAGTCAATTGTCTCATGTAGATGGGCTAAATGTCATTTCCAGGACTACCATGGAACATTACAGAGGAACTACCAATACCATCCCTGAAATTTCAAAGGCGCTCAACGTGTCCTATATATTGGAAGGTAGTGTTCAGCGGTATGCCGATAAAACACAAATTATCCTTCAGTTGATAGATGCCAAGGAGGACAGGCATCTTTGGTCTCAAAATTATGAGCGGGCCTATGAGGATATCTTTGAGTTGCAGGGTGCGATTGCTCAGGACGTGGCCAAACAGCTTAAAGTGACTATTGGCCCAAATAAGGATAGAATACATCAAACTAACGCACCTAAAAATTTTGAAGCCTTCAATACCTATTTAAAAGGACGCTTTTTTTGGCACCGGCGTACAGAGGAGGATTTGAAGAAAAGCATTTATTATTTCGAAAAGGCTGTTGAGATAGATCCTCAATATGCCTTGGCCTATGCCGGTTTGGCTGATGCCTATTTTATCATGGTTTGGTGGGGTTGGTATGATGTGGAAACGGGGATCGCTAAAGCCCGAAAGTATGTGGATATGGCCTTGAATTTAGATTCCAAGGACGCTTCTGCCCATGCCACTTTAGGGGGGATTTTAGCTTGGTATGATTGGAATTGGGAAATGGCAGAAGAAGAGTTGAAAAAGGCAGTTTCCATAGATCCTCAGTATGCTACGGGTCATCAATATTATGCTGAGTTGTTGGACATTTTGGGAAGAAATAGAGAGGCAAGGGAGCAAATTGACCTGGCATTAAAGTACAACCCCAATTCGCGAGTTGGAAATAGCATAAGCGCCATGGTGTTTTACAATACGGGCAATTTTAAAAGAGCTTTAGAAGAACAAACTAAGTCGGCAGAAATTTCTGGAATACCGGACTATACTTTCTGTATGAAAAATTTAATGCGGTTGGACGATCAAGAACAGGCGTTGAACTGTTTCAAGAAAATGGAATCGGGCAATGAAGATGATATGGCGGAAATTGATCTGTTGTTTAAAAATGGAGGTATGGAGGCGGTGTTAAGGGCCTATGCCGATCGTTTAGAATTTAAAAGTGGGGAACCTTACTATAAATTGGGAACTTTATACTGTATGGCTAAAAATTATGAAAAAGCTTTGGAGTGTTTGGAGAAGAGCTATGAAGCTAGGGAACTTTTGATGCCACGAATGAAAAACAATTACGATTTTAAAGAACTAAGGAAGGAACCTAGATTTTTAAAGTTGGTTGAAAATATGGGGCAGCAAAAAAACTTTGAGGAGTGATTTTAATATGTGGGGGATAAAAAAAGTGCCCCAATTTTGGGGCACTTTTGTCTTTATTGATAAATAGGGATTTTAAGTCCTAGATAAATATCTGCCGTTTTGGTCGATTTTGAAAAGGCATTGGAGAGTAGGGAGCCAGAGCCTACCATTAGGGGACCTGCTCTTAGACCACAGCCCCAAGCAAAGTTTCCGTATTCCCTAAAACTCGCCGGCAGATAAAAACTGAACCATTTAATTTCGTATCGCGGGGCAATAGTTATTGTATTGATAATACTCGATGCAGTGGAATTGCTTTTGTCGGTTAGAGAAAATGAGCCTTGTACGCTCACAAATAATGATTTTACAATACTATAATCTGCTAAGAAATGAAGGGCAGTTGGCAATTGTATTTTACTGTCTGTAAGCTTTTCTGAGTAATCGTAATATTCGTCAAGAATTTCTTCTACTTCTTTGTCCTCAAACTCGTCGGTATTTACTATGTTGTTCAAATCATAACTGGTTTCTGTTGTGCCTTTGTACGTTACCGAACCTATATCTGTAACCGATAGGCCTACTTTTAACTTGTAGTCCTTAAGTTTTTTTGAGGTGGAGTCTATAACTGCTTTTGGGCGCCATTCGTATGTGGCTCCAATATCGGCCCCAAATCCGGCACTTAAATTGGATAAATCCAAATCGTCAGTATCGAAATCTAGCGTGGAGGCATAGTTAAGATTGCCGGTTGTAGTGAGTAGGTTGGTATCTGCGTTATAGTGGCCTTGTATTTGATCGGCGTTTATGTAGGTGCTTCCTGCTCCTTGAATATATTTTAAGGTGACTCCTGCCTTTAGGAAGTGATGCTCTTTGTTTAGTAGTATAGTTCCATAACTAAGGCCATATTCTCCCCAAAAATGTGCGGTGCCATTCAAATCGTTGATATTGATGTCGATATCTTGGTCGTCCTCAAATCCGTTTTCCAAATCGTCAAAGAGTTTACCATTCATATTGTGGAGATTCAAAAAGATTCTTGCCCTTGTAGTGATGGCTATACTGTGTTTTGGGGCTATGTTCATCATGAAGGAAGGACCCAATGCATCCATATTAAGGAAAAAATTATTGTTGTTGCTGGCTGTGGTATTGGAATCTTCTTCAAAATCGAATTCTCCATTACTTTTAAAAAGGTCTTTAAAGTTGAAACTTAAATAGTCGCTTCCTGCAAAGGAGCTAAAAGAAAAGAAGTTGATATCCGTTTTAAAGGGAGAATCCACAACATTAGAAGGGTTAAGTAAGACACTGTGGACTCCAGCGTAATTGTCAATATTGAAACCTACATAGTTTTGGGATTGCATGGAAAAGTTAGTAGCAAGTCCTAGAAAAAGGAATGCAAACAAGAAAAGTTGTTTCATGAGGGTTTTTGTTGGTTGATAGCGGCCAAATATATTAAAAGTTTTGAAAGTGAAATATTACAGGTGTGAAAACTTTACATTAAATTTTTTTAGTTGAATCCATTGGCCTCTAACTATATCGAAGGAAATTTTAGTGTTTTAAGGAATAGTTGCTTTGTAAGTAAATGGGAGAAGGGAAGAGGCATTGTTTTTTGGAAAGGGGGGAGTTTTATTTAGGTAAGAATATAAAAAAATCCCTTGCTCGAAGTAGCAAGGGATTTTATATTATAAAACCCATTTGGCTAATTTATATTTTCGCTTGAAAGGCTTGATTTCTTTGTTGATTTTCTTTTTGTAGGATTTCAACATATCGTCATTTCCAAAGGCACTTTCAAGGACGCCATCCCGTTGATTTTTTCTATTCGTCAGTTTTTTAATCTTGGTATCATCGTCGTCATCTCCACTGGCAATGTCCATAATGTCCTGAACATAGCTGCGATTTTCTGACTCAATTTTGTCTTTGAGTTCAGAGGAAATTCCTAAATCATTCCCTGGATTAAGGGTAGAAAGTAAATCTGACGAAAATTGGGCCGAAGGCTTGGAGATGGTTTGGGCCTGAAAACTAAATGAAATAAGGGTGAAAAGTATCACTCCAAGGTACGTTACTTTGGTGCTCATAATAATTGATTTTAATAGTTTCTTAAATGTAATCAATTAAAAATCAGCAAACAACAGTTTGTTTTTTATTCTTAAGCCGTACTCTTCTAAAGTGATAGAATCTCATTTTAACAACGCTATTAGGTCCTTGGTATTGGAGAATTGAATATTATGTCTTAATTTGGTAATCGATTACATTGTTGAAATAGTAACGAAATGCTTTCTAGGCTATGGCATTGTGATTCCTTCCTAATTTAATTTGATATACTCATGAAAAAACGATTACTTTTTGCTGCCTTATTGGCGGGTATGTTCTATGTGAATGGGCAAAATTATTATATGGAATCGCCGGAAGGCTTTGGGGCTGCTGCTACTGGAGGTGGGAGTGCTATTCCTATTACGGTTACTACTTATACAGCTTTGAAGACGAATATTGAGGCGGCTGGTCCCAAAGTTATTTTGGTTTCTGGGACGATCACCATTCCGGAAGGTCAGCAAATTAGTAAAGTGGTGACCGATAAAACTATTTTAGGGTTGCCGGGTGCCAAATTGGTGAACAATAGCCAGACTCAAAGTGGTTCAGGGATTTTGAACTTGAAAAATGGATCGAATAATGTAATTATAAGAAACTTGATTTTTGAAGGTCCGGGGGCTTATGATGTGGATGGACGTGATAATTTAACGGCCGATGGTTGTACCAATTTATGGGTGGACCATTGCGAGTTTCAGGATGGTGTGGATGGCGATTTCGATATTAAAGGAAATTCAGATAATGTGACGGTGTCTTGGTGTAAGTTTACCTATTTAAAGCCTGCCGTTCCAGGTGGTCCAGGGGGATCTAATGACCACAGGTTTTCCAATTTGGTGGGTTCTAGCAGTACCAATGCTCCTGTAGATGGACATTACAGTGTGACCTTTCAAAATTGCTTTTGGGCAGATGGTGTGAAGGCCAGAATGCCCCGAGCCAGAAATGCCGAATTGCATATTCTAAACTGTTATGTCAATACAGATGTATCGAGTTCTACAGCCTTGGGATTGGGAGGAGGTATCAATGATCTTACCTGCTATGTGGAAAATACAGATTTTGCGAATGTGGGCAATGTGTACCAAAATGCTAGTTCCGACGGAGGAACCGTGTCCTTGGTATTTGACAACTGCTTAAATGGCGAATCTAATGTTGGCACAGTTACGGCGCCTACGTATAGCTATACCGTGATTGAGGTAGAAGATGTTGCTGAGGTGATTAGTAATGAAAGTTGTGGTGCTGGAGCTACTCTTGATATTACTGATACAGGGGAAATTTCCTCCTCTTGTGATAATCTGGGCCTTCAAGACTTAGAAAGTATAGGGGTAAAGGTATATCCAACGATTGTGGAAGATATGTGCTATATCGAATTCCCATCCAAACTTAATGGAAATGTGTCCATAGAAATTTTTACTGTAACAGGACAAAAATTGGATGCCCTTCCAAATACTCATGAAATGGATGGGCTAGAAAGATACGCCTTAGATTTGAGTCAATTTTCTAAAGGTATGTACATATGTAAACCTCAAATTAATGGAAAAACTGAAAGCTTCCGTTTGATGAAACGATAGAAAATAGTTTAAAAACCCTTGTAAACCCTAAGACGAGTTCTTGGGGTTTTTTTATCCCGGATTAATATATTGGTTTTTTTGATATGTGATAAATGTGAAATTCACACTTTTTTGAGTGATATTTTTTGATTATAACAATTTTGTAATATATTTACGTAATCGATTACATTAATTTTAAGTAGTTGTCGACCGTCTTAAAATCTTATCGATTCCCCTTATTAATTGGCTAAACCTACCATTGTTGGTGAAGAATGTCACAAGTTAATGCCAGTCATTGACTTGACGTTTTTTGATAATTAACTAGAACAAATTGTTACTACATGAAAAAACATTACTTTCTTTTGCAATTGTTCCTTTTATGTGTTGTAGCTGCCGTTCAAGGGCAGACCACGACCAGCTACAATTTAGGGGGCCAATCCACCTTTACCAATTCGGGTAATCAGTGGGATCCTGTGACTTCTACCACAAGTCCAGATGGGAACGTTAGAACCCAAGCCGCGACAAGTTTGTGGCATAGTGCCGGATATGGCATTGCCTTCCAAAATGGGAATTCATTGGAAATAGACGTTACGGGAACTTGTACCATCCGATTTTATGGATCGGTTTATAGTGCAGGAACCTTAGATGGCGGTACTTCCCTAGGGGGAAACGATCTTGGCACTTTAGATGTAGATATGGATGCATATCCAGAAATGGCAGACCAAACGGGGTATTATGAATACAGTTATACGGGAGGGGCTGGAACCCTATATTTTACATTTAGTGGTTCCAATGCTTACACTCCGGCTATAGAGGTCACCTATCCCTATACCATTTATAATTTGGGAGACCAATCTACTTTTACCAATACTGGAGTACAATGGGATCCCGTAACGTCTACCACAAGTCCTGACGGAAAGGTAAGAACCCAAGCGGCAACATCTCAGTGGCATAGTACCGGTTATGGGGTGGCCTTTAAGGAAGGAAACTCATTGGAAATTGATGTGGAGGGAACCAATACTACGGTTCGCTTTTACGGATCGGTGTATAGCTCGGGTACCATGAGTGGAGGAACCACCTTGGGAGGTAACGATTTGGGAGTTATGGACGTTGATATGGATGCCTACCCTGAAATGGGAGACCAAACAGGCTACTATGAGTTTACTTATGTGGGAGGAGCTACTACCTTATATTTTACATTTAATGGCTCCAATGCTTATACGCCTGCCATTCAGGTGACCAATCTTCCTGCGTCTATCATTATGACAGATGTTTGGGATTTTGGGGCAGAACAATTTGATGAGGTTTTGTATAATAATCATTTGAATGAAGAAGTAATCAATGCTTGGTATGATGGTGTAACTCCAGGGACAAGTGGTATAAACCTACCGTCATTTTCAGCTGGCGATTTGGGCTATGTTACCAATGGCACCAGCGATCGTTTAAGAACTACCAACACCAGTATTACCCGTTGGGATGAAAATATTGCCAGTTCAACTAATTTCACTGGAAGAGTATACGTTAATTCTGGAGCTAATACGAATCGTTACTTGACGCTTAATTTACAGGAAGATGATGAAGTTACCATTCATGCCAGAACAGATTCAGGAGGAAATATCAATTTTGAATATGCCGCCGACCCGGCTGCCCAAAAAGATGAGGTTGAAATGCCTGCCGCAGAGGTAGAACTGCAATTCGTGGCCCAATATGCGGGAGAATACCATGTATATGACAATATAGGAAAGCCTAGCTATTTTAGGGTTTTAAGAAAAGCAGCCAATTACATCACCATTACAGGAAATGTAGATACTACTGAAGCACCTGGGATTCCAGAGGGTTATACCGTACAATATACCAATGAGGCAGGTAAAATGTATGAAGCCGTAGTGACCGATGGAACTTACAGCATTGAGGTGCCTGCACCTTATACTTATGCCTTAAGTTTAGGTGGCGCCAATGGGTATGTCATTACCAATGGAGATACTGTGGAGGTAACTGAGGAAAGCACTATGCATGACATTACGGTGTTACAAGTAGACTTATACAATTTAAGTGGTGCTATCACTGGATTGTCAGACCTTTCAAATTTGGAATTACATTTCACCCCAGATCCATTAGTGGAAACCATTTACCAACCAATAGTTACCGTAGATCCAGAAGCTATGACCTATTCGGTTAATCTTGAAGCCGATTTAGAATATACCATTTCTGCAGAAGGTGTTAACGACTATGAGATTTTGGATAATACCATTACTATAGGAACTGCAGCTGCGACTTCCGATGTCAATTTCACTTTAAAACCAGTATATAACGTAAGCATTACTGCTCCAGATTTGGATGCTGAGCAAATGAGTGCTTTGAGTTTGACCTTTACCAATAATAATGAAGAAGGCTATACCTATACTTTTGCCGATGTTACTATTGTAGCTTTACGTAATGGGGTTTATAGTATTACATACGATGGATTGGACGCCTATCCAATTGAATTGGCCTTAACTTCCAATATAACTGTTGATGGAGCCGATACTTCTAAGGAACTTTCTTTTGATCCTGTAAGCGAATGGCTATTCGATGATAAAGTCATTTCCAATGCAGCAGCTTATAAAGGATTGATTTTTTCAGGAAGTGTGAGCGTAAGAGGAGATCACAGTCCACCAGACTTGGTAGCCTCTACTGGAGCTACTATTGCAGTGCCAATTGCTGTTGGTCAAAAAGTGATTGTAACCGATTACTACCAATCTAATTATACCATTGAAGATGGCGATGTAGTAGCCAATACTTCTGGAAGTACCAGTTCTAGCGTGGTTTCTGAATATGTATATGAAGGAACAGTAGATGGTACGGTGACGATTTCGGTAGGTGGAACTTCTTATTTCCGCTCTATTAAAGTGGTAGATATCGTAGCTTATAGCGCTGTGATTACTGTGGGAGTTGATAAGGATTACCAAACTATTAACGCTGCTTTGGATGCTGTAGCCAATATGGAACGTCCAAATAATGAATTGGTGACCATTGAGATAGATCCAGGTAATTATGAGGAGATGTTGGTGGTGTCAAGCCCTAATGTCACTCTAACGAATGTATCATCTACTCCAAGTATCGCAATTCTGAACGAAGGTGTGGATATAGATGCCAATGCTGTTCGTATTACCTCTTATTATGGACAGAAATATAACTTCTTTAGTCAAGGCACAGACAATAAATGGAGTGCTGAGGCTTTGGCGGTAAATACTGCCAACGGATATACCAATTATGTGAACCAAGAAGGCACTGGAGGAGGAAGTTCCTATTGGAATGCCACCGTAGTGATTACTGCCGAGGATGTGACTTTCGAAAACATCATTCTGGAAAACTCTTTTAACCAATATATTTCTCAAAAGGAATCGGAAGATACGGTATTGGCCAAAGCACCAAGTGAACCAACTCGTCCAACCGATTATGGAAACACAAGTGTGCAGGATCGCTCGGCTGGTTTTGTAACCCAGGCTGCTGCTATCGGGATTGCCAATAGTGCCGATAGAATAATTTTGAACAATTGCCGTGTTATTGGTCGTCAGGATTCTTTCTATGGAGCATCGGGAGCTCGTGTAGCGATTTACAAAGGTGCCATGATGGGAGCTGTGGATTATCTGTTTGGAGGAATGACCGCTGTGTTTTACCAAACCGATTTAGTATTAAATACCAGTGATTCCAGTAACGATGCAGCTTATATCACGGCAGCACAACAAACCAGTGGAAGAGGGTTTTTAATGTATGAATGTCATGTAGTATCGCCAGTACCAGGTGTGGAGACGGCTTCTACTTATGGTTCTAAACCTGGGTATTTTGGACGTCCCTGGGCACCGAATACCAGTGAAGTTGTGTTCTACAATACGACTATTGACGAGTCAACATATCCAGGATCAGAAGGCTTGTCCTTGATTGCACCAGCTGGTTGGACCAATAGTTTGGGAGGAGAGTCGTCCATGATGTATGAATATGGTACTATTGAAAATGCTGAAGGAGTAGATAACTCTGAGAACCGTGCGGCATGGTCTACGGTGTTGACCACAGCAGAGTTGACCGATGGCACTGCCATCAATACTCTTAATTTTACCCAAGGAAATGATGGTTGGGACCCTTTTCCGGAATTAGACGGCTCATTGGGAATTGAAGATGACATTATGGAAACTGCGGTTACCGTGAGAGCTTACCGTCAGCAGTTATTTATTTCCAATGTGTCTTCTGCAACTCAGGTAAAAGTGTATGCTTTAACAGGTGCCTTAGTACATGAGTTTGAAACCAATCAGGATACGTCAATAGATATTGCGAATGGTCTTTGGATTGTAAACTTAAATGCTCAAGATGGTTCAAAAACCATAAAATTGATAGCACATTAAAAGTTAGTTGTTTTAAAAAATAGGCAGGATCAATTAGTATGGTAAACAATCCTGTTTAGACTGTGATTTGTTTTAAAAAGCTCCAAAATATTTTGGGGCTTTTTTGTGTTTTAAATCGAGAAGATGAAAAGAGAGGTCTTTTTAAGTTCTCAAAATCTTTTCCATAGCCCTTCCCTTGGCCAATTCATCAATAAGTTTGTCCAAATACCTAATTTGTTGCATGAGATCTTCTTCAATTTCTTCTACACGGTAACCACAGATAACACCTGTAATTTTGGAAGCATTGGGGTTGATTTCGGGAGCTTCTGCAAAAAAGGTTTCAAAATCCGCCTTGGTATCTATTTGCTCCTGAAGTTCGGTTAGGTCATATCCCGTAAGCCAACAAATAATGGTGTCTACTTCCTCTTTGGTGCGGCCTTTTTTCTCTGCTTTGGTAACATAGTGGGGATAGACGCTGGCAAATGCCATTTTATATATTCTCGTGTTTTTCATGATCTTTTGGTTTTGTTAACAGTGTTGGATTTGGTAATAACAAGATACACAATAAATGGTTCAAGTGAATTAAGGCAAACAAAAAGCCCAAAATTTATCTTTTTGGGCTTTTCATTATTTAGTAATGCGGTTTAAAATAGGCCTTCAATGTTGCCTTCGGCATCTATGGTTATAAGTTCTGCCGAAGGTGTGGCTGGCAATCCTGGCATTCGCAAAATGGCGCCGGCAATTGGAATGATAAATCCTGCTCCTGAAGCAACTTCAAATTCTCTAATATTGATATCGAAGTTTTCCGGGCGGCCCAGTTTCTTTTCGTCATCACTCAAACTTTTCTGCGTTTTAGCCATACAAACCGGAAGGTCTCCAAAACCAAGCGCTTCAAAGTGCTTCATTTGATTCATTGCTTTATTGGAAAGGATGACATGTTTGGCTCCGTAAATGGTTCGGGTAATTTTTTCCATTTTGGTTCTGATGGAATCCGATAATTCATAAGTGTGGCTGATTTTTTCGGTGCAATTTTCAGCAGCTTCAACCACTAATTTTGCCAAATCGGTACAACCGTCACCTCCTTTGGCCCATCCATAGCTTAGGGCTACAGGTACTCCCATTTTCTCACAGTGTTCAAAGAGCAATTGTTTTTCAGCTTCGGTATCACTATCAAAAGTATTTATGGAAATCACCACAGGTACCCCGAAACTTTTCAAACTGTCCACATGACGTTCCAAATTTGGGAGTCCTTTGGCAAGAGCTTCGGTGTCTTCTTGTGTCAATTCCGACAAGGGTTTTCCTCCGTGGTATTTTAAAGCTCTAATAGTGGCTACCAATACAACAGCCTTAGGTGAGAGTCCTGCATTTCGGCATTTGATATTCATGAATTTTTCGGCCCCTAAATCGGCACCAAAACCAGCTTCGGTGACTACATAGTCGGCAAGGCTCATTCCCATTTTTGTGGCAAGGATTGAGTTGGTACCTTGTGCTATATTGGCAAATGGGCCACCGTGGATAATAGCAGGTGTTCCTTCCAAAGTTTGAACTAAATTGGGCTTAATGGCATCTTTCATCAAAACGGCCATAGCACCGTGGGCGTTGAGGTCTCTGGCGAAAACTGGTTTCCCTTCCCAAGTATCTCCTATATAAATGTTGCCCATGCGTTCTGTAAGGTCTTCCAAACTCGTACTCATACAAAGGATGGCCATAATTTCGGAAGCAGCCGTAATGTTGAAGCCTGTTTCGCGAGGCACACCACCCGCTTTTCCTCCCAAAGCGCCAACAATATTGCGAAGGGCTCTGTCGTTCATGTCCATACAGCGTTTCCAAAGTACTGTTCGGGGATCAATTCCTAAACTTCTGGTTTTACTTTGGATGTTATTGTCTATTAGTGCTGCCAAAAGGTTGTTGGCTTTTTCTACGGCGTGGAAATCTCCCGTAAAATGTAGGTTGATGTCTACCATTGGGATTACTTGGCTCCATCCACCTCCGGCGGCACCACCTTTAATCCCAAATACAGGGCCTAAACTAGGTTCGCGCAAAACGGTTACCGTTTTTTTGCCAATTTTACTCAGGCCATCGGCCAAACCAATAGAAGTAGTCGTTTTTCCTTCACCGGCAGGGGTTGGAGTAATGGCAGTAACCAAAATTAAATTGCTTTGGTCAACCTTGTTTTGGTCAATAAGGTCCAAAGGAAGCTTGGCCTTGTCCGATCCGTAATAATCCAGTTGAGATTCGTCGATATTTAGTGTGGCTGCAATGTCGCGGATATGCTTTGGGGCGACGCTTTGCGATATTTGAAGATCCGTCATTTGTAATGGTCTTTTATGTATTATTGAGTTATGAACTTAAGGTATAAAGATACTTAAAAGCCTATAAAAAGAAGGGGGATAAAGGAGGTTTTATAAGAAGAAATACTAAACATTTTGTATTGAAATCCCTTTTATAGAAATGCAATAGCTGCCCTATAGCATCCCCATATCAACCCTATGGATACCTTATGGGAAGTGTATGGAGAAAAATGGCTTTAAGCGTATTTTTTCATTTCGGTGGTAATGATGGTCAAGGCCTGTTCCCAAGCTTTTAGTAATTGCCCACTGCTATAATCGCCCAATTCTTCTTCTATGGTTTCCAAAAGTGAAGATAAGACCACTGGATAATGGGCTTCACTAACCCCATATCTGGCATGACTTTCGCCTAACATTTTAAGACCTAACGTAAGATGTTCTGGCCGACTCATAGAATAGACGATACCTCCTAGCATATGGGTGAGCAACCGCCCTTGGGAAGCCATGTTATTTTTGAAAAGGGCTCTAGCTTCCGGAGCTTTTTCAAATACCCGATTATAAAACTTGGTAGCAAAGGCCTCTTCATTGCGTAAGATGTAGTCTAGGGAACGCTGCAGTTCCAATTGAATATCCATTTCCTTGAAACCTTTCAGTTCGTAGAGTGTGGTTTGGTGTTCATGGCCGTCCATTTGTGGGGTAAAGACTTGTCCTGTTTCCAAAGTGCCTTCGGGTAATCCTTTATAAATAGATTCCGAAATCAAAATATTCGTCATGGCTGTTTTGTTAAAGGATTGGATACGGCTGGCCGTATTAACAGGGTCGCCAACTACGGCAAATTGCTTATGTTTTGGATGGCCCAAGTGGCCAATGTAGGCTTTTCCAAAATTGATGCCTATGCCAAGCTTAATGGTGACATCAAAATCTACCAATTCAAATCTGTTGAGTCGTTCAATCGCATACTGCATACCTAATGCCGCCCTTACGGCATCTTGGCAATTTTTGTTCCGAAGGCCTCCTGAAACCCCAAAAAGACCTATGATTTCATCGCCGGCATATTGATAGATGACACCGTTGTTAATTAAGATAGGATCTCCCAATACAGTATAGAACCGGTTAAGAATATGAGCAACATCAAAGTTACTGTTTTCCGAGGCCATTTTGGTAAAGCCTCTAATATCGCAGAATAAAATGGCAATAGCACGTTCTTCTGCCGAACCTTCAGGAACTGTTTCTAATTGTAATTTGTTGACTTCGGCACTGGTCCAAACCAAACGCTGAATACTGACATCTCCTTTTGGATAGCATTGACAGGCCAATCTAATGGAAGGATCCCATTTTCTGATACTGGCTACTTCTTGCTCCTTAAGGGTTCTAGGCGTAAGGTTGTGCAGACCGTCCAAAACCCGAATTCGGCAGGTGGTACATAAACCATTGCCTCCACACTCGTGCATGTGCGGTATTTGGTTGTTGATGGACAGTTCTAGGAGTGTAGAGTCAGGATCGGTGTGTACAATCTGTTGGTTGATGCCAGTATAGGTAACCACGGGAATCTTTACATTAGCCATGTTAGAAAGCTTTGTTTCTTATAAAGATACTAAAATATAATATGCTGATGTACAGTTTTAAAAGTCTCTAAAATGCCGTTTGCCTTCTTGGGCTTTTTGGAATTCTGATTTGCTCAAAATGTTTTCGTTAAGTACCATGTCTGTCCTTATTATGGAATCCAAAAAAGAATTCATAATCTTTGGATTGTGGCGCACTTCGTCATTAATATAGTTGTAGTCTATGTTAATGCATATGGCGCCAATCAAGCCGTCTTTTTCTTTATAAATAGGAATGGTAGTGCATTTAAATTTCCGGGCACCAATATTGAGTTCGTAATTGATTTTGTCTTCGTTATGCGAATTGCGTCTTTTTAGGTCCAATACCAAATTGGTGGCGGGTGCTTCTATATTGCGACCAGTGACATTATTCTTGATATAGTAAAGAGCTTTGGAAGGGTTGGTAAGGTTGTGAAGTAGAATCTCAATACCAGAATCTGGGAAACTATCCCCAATATGTTGTACAATGCGTTTGTAGTTTTTTAGATAATTAACCGATTCATCCAAAACTTGATCGCCTTTATATTTTTTATACAATTTATAATAGCGCTTTCTGAACGGATTTTTCAAAAGGTGTTTTACATTGTTTTGTTCTCCAATAAGTACCAATTGTCTTCCTGCTTGGGGATTGGTTTTTTGAAGAAGTTCGCTCACGGCCTCATTAAACAAATCTAGATCGAAACACAGCAAATTGTCTTGGTTCACTTTAAAAGGATAAAAAGGATAGTCTTCAAGAGGCGTGCCTTGTTGCTGTTTACGTTCCCTAATGCGTCCAATAATGTAACCAAAACCAAGCATGATTAAGGAAGCAACAATGCTCAGGCCAATATTGAGTAAACTTTCCATAGTGTTTATGAGTTGTGGTTGGAGATCTTTGGTTGGATTTTATGCTGTTTAAATTACAAAAAAGTTTAAAACTGAAAGTGTTAAGTCTAAATATCAGTGTGTGAATGAAATTTTTTAAGATGAAAAATGGACCTGTCCGTTAAGCAAAAGTTAATTAATCGGGAGGGTTAAAAAATAGATGAAAAGGGATTGAGGTAATGTGCTGTAAATTGTTTAATTTATCCTATCTGTTTGAAAATCAATTATTAATCCATAAAATTTTAAGAACATGAATGACGTAGAAGCAAAATTGTCAGAGCTTAAAGAAATTGCTGTCAGCCAACTGAACAAATGTGGTGTGAGTGATATTGACCATGCCCAATTGGACGGTTACGTAAATAGTTTGAAAACTATGGTAGACAACCACGATGCATCCTTGGTAGCAGCCCAGGATCCATCGGAGTTGGAAACGGTGCGTAGGAATTTTGTTGAAAAGAAGTTGGGAATCACCGATAAGGACAAGGCCATGGCTGCCATTACAAAGGTTGCCGAAACAATGTCTGAGTTTAAAAATAAAAACCGGCCTGCATTTTATTATCTAGTAGCTAAAGAATTGGGCTAGAAAATTCATCCGGAAAAGAAAAAAAGCTATCGAATTTCGATAGCTTTTTCTGTATTAGTGGGCTTCCAGCCAATTGTCTCCTGTGTCTAAATCAACCACCAACGGCACTGCTAAGCTGTAGGCACTTTCCATTTCAGTTTTGACCAAGGTTTTGATGGTTTCCAATTCTGGTTTGTACACATCAAATACCAATTCATCATGTACCTGTAATAACATCTTGGTTTTGTAATTGCCTTCTTCCAATTTCTTGTAAATATTAATCATGGCAATTTTAATAATGTCGGCGGCACTTCCCTGTATAGGAGCGTTCACAGCATTACGTTCTGCGCCACTTCGCACCACCGCATTTCTAGAATTGATATCTTTTAAATAGCGGCGTCTTCCCAAAACGGTTTGTACATAGCCATGGTCTCTGGCAAAATCTACCTGCTCACTGATAAATCTCTTTAATTTTGGATAGGTAGCATAATAAGTATCTATCAATTCCTTGGCTTCGCTTCTTGAAAGATCGGTTTGGTTGCTCAAACCAAAGGCAGACACGCCATAAATAATTCCAAAGTTGACGGTTTTGGCATTGCTACGTTGTTCTCTGGTAACTTCTTCCAAAGGCACATTAAATACTTTTGAAGCTGTTGAAGCGTGAATGTCTTCACCATGTTTAAAAGCGTTGATCATGGTTTCTTCTTCACTTAGAGCAGCAATTATGCGTAACTCAATTTGAGAATAATCCGCAGCCAAAAGGGTGTAGTCTTCGTTGCGTGGAATAAAAGCTTTACGAACCTGTCTACCGCGTTCCGTACGGATTGGGATGTTCTGCAAGTTAGGGTTGTTACTGCTTAAGCGTCCTGTAGCAGCCACGGTTTGCATATAATCTGTATGCACTCTCCCAGTGGAAGGTTCTACCTGTAGAGGTAGGGCATCCACATAAGTGCTTTTTAATTTGCTTAGGCCGCGGAAATCCAAAATATGTTGAATGATTTCATGGTCTTTGGCGAGGTAGGACAGAATATCTTCGGAAGTGGCATATTGTCCTGTCTTGGTCTTCTTGGGTTTGTCAATCAATTTTAATTTGTCAAAAAGGATATCTCCCAATTGCTTTGGAGAGGCAATATTGAATTCTTCTCCAGCCTCCGTATATATTTTTTGCTCCAAATCGGCGATGTCCTTATTAAGTGCTTCCGAAAGTTGCTTCAGGAATTCTTGGTCCAAATTAATGCCTTCCAATTCCATGGCAGCCAAAACCCGTAAAAGTGGTACTTCAATATCATCGAAAAGAGCTTGTGTATTGGCAGCTCCCAATTCTTTGGCAAAGTGTTCTTTTAGTTGTAGGGTAATGTCGGCATCTTCAACAGCATATTCCGTTTGTTTTTCCAGAGATACCTGTCGCATGGATAATTGATTTTTACCTTTTTTGCCAATAAGACTTTCAATGGAAATAGGCGTGTAGTTGAGATAGGTTTCAGCCAACACATCCATGTTGTGACGCATGTCTGGGTTGATGAGGTAATGAGCCAACATGGTGTCGAACAGTTTGCCTTTTACCTGAATATTGTATTTGGCCAAAACCTTAATATCGTATTTAAGGTTCTGACCTATTTTTTCAATAGTGTCGTTTTCAAAAAACTCTCGGAACTGCTCAATCAATGCTTGGGCTTCATCGCGGGCTTCGGGAAAGGGTACGTAGAAACCTTTTCCTGTTTCCCATGAAAATGCTATTCCCACCAATTCTGCCGTTAAAGGATTGATGCCTGTAGTTTCGGTGTCAAAACACACCGAAGTCTGTTGCATCAAGTTTTTGATCAATAGTTTTATGGCCAAAGGCGAATCGGCACTTTGATAAAAATGTGAGGTAGAAATCGAGGTGTTTCTGGAGAATTCAGTTGTTGGAGCAGATGAACTGGAATCGTCTCCAAAAAGAGAAAATTGACCTGCGCCAGCCGTCGTTTGTTTTGCTGAGGTTGTAGTGGTGGTATTGCCTTCTGCAGAGTTGTCGGCAGAGGTAGTGTCTGCTTGAGCAGCAAATGTTTTAATAAAATTGTCAATCAGCCTTCTGAATTCCAATTCCTGAAAAATGTTCTTTACCGCTTCAACATCGGGTTCAGACATTTCAAAATCGGTTTCACAGAATTTCACAGGCACATCCAGCATGATGGTAGCCAGTTTTTTGCTCATAAGGCCAAGTTCTTTGTTGGCTTCTATTTTCTCCTTCATTTTTCCCTTTAGCTCATGGGTATTGTCCAAAAGGTTTTCCATGCTGCCAAACTGGGCCAAGAACTTTTTGGCTGTTTTTTCTCCTACTCCTGGAAGCCCTGGGATGTTGTCCGCAGAATCTCCCATCATTCCCAAAAAGTCAATGACTTGCAAAGGATCATTCACTTCAAATTTTTCTTTCACTTCGGGAATTCCCCAAGTTTCATAGCCGCCGCCAAATACAGGGCGGTACATAAAAATATTGTCTGAAACCAATTGGGCGAAATCCTTATCTGGAGTGACCATAAAGGTTTGGTAGCCTTGTTTTTCTGCCTGTTTTGAAAGGGTTCCTATGATGTCATCTGCTTCGTATCCTTCTTTTTCCATGATAGGAATATGCATGCATTTCAGGATTTCATGGATATATGGTACCGCAATCCTGATGGCTTCTGGTGTTTCGTCACGATTGGCTTTGTAGGCCTCAAACATCTCCACACGGTCGGTACTACCACCTTTATCAAAACATACGGCCAAGTGGTCTGGGCGTTCCCGTTTGATAACATCCAAAAGGGAGTTCATAAACCCTAATATGGCAGAGGTATCCACTCCCTTGGAGTTGATTCTTGGGTTTTTGATAAAAGCATAATACCCTCTAAAAATCAGGGCGTAGGCATCGACTAAAAAAAGACGTTTAGGTGCTGACATGTATTTGTTTTTGAAAGAACTTCAAAACTACGAAAAGTTAGGGGCGAATAGAAATGTGCGTTGAGATTATTCCAGAAAAAAACCGAAGCGTGAACTTCGGTTTTCTCTTTTTGGCCGGTAATGCATTAGCAAAGCTTTATGGACTTCGCCTTGATTTGGAGGCTTTTCTTATAAGCTTTCACGCTAATGATATCATTACTTTTTCTATAGTTGAGGTCTAAAACCTGAGCCTTGATGGCCGATTTTAGCTCTGTACCTTCTTTAATCTCTTTGGTGGATTCGGTTTTTTCGACCGAAGTTTCCTTAATTATTTTAGTATCTTGTTGTAAGTTTTCAGTAGTATTGTTTTGTCCAATTAACATGATTGGTAGAAAGCCTAATACTATAAGTGCGATAACTTTTTTCATGACCTAAAAGTGGGTTTTTGTTTGTAATGCAAGTCAAAGAAACATAACTGATACGGTTACAGTAAATTAATTAGATGAAAAACGTCGATAAATGGATTATCTGACAAACAGCACCAAAAATATCGATGAAATGCACCTTAGAGCCTTCAATCTTCTAAATTAGATCACAGTAAATGCTACAATCCGCTGCCAATAAGTATGATAGCTTGTTTGAAAAACAACAACAGAATCAATTCCATTTAGGAAATACCAATTACAAAACCCGAATTCAAAAGCTGAAAAAACTACAAAAGGCTATAGAATTTAGGTATAGGGAAGCAATCCAAAAAGCTCTGTACAATGATTTTAAAAAGCCATTTGCAGAAACCGATCTTACGGAAATTTATCCAGTGGTAAGCGAAATCAAGTTTGCTTGTAAAAATTTAAAGCAGTGGTTAAAACCTCAAAAAGTGGAAACTCCATTGGCGTTGTTGGGGACATCGTCATGGTATCAACATGAACCCAAAGGTGTCTGTTTGATTATGGCGCCTTGGAACTTTCCGTTGAATCTAACATTGGGGCCCTTGGTATCAGCCATTGCTGCCGGGAATACCGTGATTTTGAAACCTTCGGAAATGACGCCGCATATTTCAAAAGTGATGGAAGAAATCATTACAAATCTATTTCCAGAAGAAGAGGTAGCCTTGGTGCAGGGAGATGTAGAGGTGTCTCAGGAATTGTTGAAACTGCCCTTTAATCATATCTTTTTTACAGGGTCACCCGGAGTGGGAAAGTTGGTGATGAAAGCCGCTTCCGAACATTTAACGTCGGTTACCTTGGAATTGGGAGGAAAATCGCCCACAATTATAGATGAAACCGCCAATCTAAAACTGGCTGCAAAACGGATTGCCTGGGGGAAGTTCATAAACAACGGGCAAATTTGTTTGTCGCCAGATTATGTGTTGGTCAAAGAATCGGTAAAGGATGATTTTGTTGCAGCCTTAAAACTCCAGTTAGAAGAATTTTATTCTAAGAATCCGCACGAATCATCGGCTTATTGTAGGGTGGTAAACAGAAAACATTTCGATAGGTTGGTTGGGCATTTGGATGATGCCAAGAACCGCAAGGCTAGTTTTGATATTGGAGGAGAAGCTATAGAGGAAGATTGCTATATCGCTCCCACAGTGGTTAGCAACTTGCCTGATGAGGCAAGTCTGTTGCAAGAAGAGATTTTTGGGCCTATTTTGCCTATTAAAACCTATAATAAGGTTGAGGATATTTTGGAATATGTCAATGCTAAATCCAAACCGTTGGCGCTATATATCTACAGTAAAAACCAACGCTTTATAGACCAGATTTTAAATAATACCAGAGCTGGGAGTACCGCAATTAATGCCAATGTACTGCAATATTCCAATCATTATCTGCCATTTGGAGGAAGTAACACCAGTGGCATTGGTAAAAGTCATGGGTATTTTGGGTTCCAGGAGTTTTCAAACCAGCGGGCGGTTTTAAAACAGCATACATCAGGAGCCATTGAACTGTTGTTTCCTCCGTATACGTCCTTAAAGCAAAAATTAATCAATATGACCATTAAGTGGTTTTAATGAACAGCTCATTTTAAAGTATTAAAATCTTAAGGTATAGTTAAATATGCTTCGGTGGATGGCAATACCATTAAAATGAGGTTATCTTTGGGCAAATTTGAATTATGGTTCGTTGGATTATTTTCGGCATTGTTTATGCGCTATTGACTGCTTATGGTTTGCAGGCCATTAAAACAATTTTTAAATATAATTGGGTGCAATATGTCTTCATTGCCATTGCCCTTCTAGTCTTGGGGAATTTTATCTTCCAATTTGTTGCTGGCCCGGAAGGTCGGGTATTGACACAGTCCAAGAGTTATGCCTTTGGATTTTTGTTGGTGTTCATGTCTTTTAACATTGTAGTGGTTCCCATTCTTTTGGGTGAAGATATACTTAGGTTGATTTTTGGAGTGTATGATAAATACGCCTCAGGAAAAGAGTCTTTATATATCCCCTCTAGGCGAAAGTTTGTAAGTCAGTTAGCACTCAGTTTGGCAACCATTCCGTTTTCATCCTTATTGTACGGTATGTATAAAGGGAAGTATGATTATAGAGTGTTGAAATATACGCTACATTTTGAAGATCTTCCCGAAGCTTTTGACGGCTATAGGATTACTCAAATTAGTGATGTTCATAGTGGAAGTTTTGATGATAGAAACAAGGTTGCTTATGGTATCGATCTAATCAAAAAGCAGGAGAGTGATATGATTTTGTTCACCGGCGATATGGTCAACAATAAGGCTGAAGAAATGCATGATTGGAAGGATTTGTTTGGACAACTCGAGGCTAAGGATGGTGTGTATTCGGTGTTGGGAAATCATGATTATGGAGATTATGTGGAATGGAATTCTGAAGCAGATAAACATGCCAATTTGGAAGAATTGAAGCAAATCCAAAAGGATATGGGCTTTGATTTGTTGTTGAATGAAAGCCGTTTTATAGAACGAAACGGGCAGCGTTTGGCACTTGTTGGCGTTGAAAATTGGGGGAGAGGGCCATTCAAAAAAGCAGGCGACCTTAAAAAAGCAGTGCAATCTGTTGATGAAAATGACTTTAAAATATTGATGAGTCATGACCCATCCCATTGGGAAGATGTCGTGGTTCATGATGATTATCATTATCACTTAACCTTGAGTGGTCATACCCACGGCATGCAATTTGGGATTGAAATCCCAGGTTGGGTGAAGTGGAGTCCTGCCAAATGGCGTTATAAATATTGGGCAGGTATCTATGAACAAATGGGCCAATACATTAATGTCAACCGCGGTTTTGGTTATTTAGGTTTTCCGGGGCGCACGGGTATTTGGCCAGAGGTAACTGTCATTGAGTTAAGAAAAGGTAAAGTATCCTAATTTTTATTGAAAGAATTAGTATAAACCTTACAATTTTGATATGATATTGTTTAAATTGGGAAAATATATGTAGGTTTGTATAACTGATTTGGCCTAAAACAATTATGTATGTCAAAATTTGGGGAATTAATAGATGTTGATATCCCGGTTCTATTGGATTTTTTCACAGAATGGAGTGAACCATCTATCGCCATGCACCCTGTACTAAGGGATGTGGCAGCAGCCCTTGGAGATAAAGCCAAGGTTATCAAAATTGATGTCGATAAAAATAAGGAGCTTGCCGATGCCCTTAGAGTAAAAGGTCTACCTACTTTGATCATCTACAAAAATGGTGAGATGAAATGGCGTCACAGTGGCGAGCAAGATGCCAACACCCTTATCGGTATTATTCAAGAATTTATTTAAGAATCTCTATAGGGATTTAAAAGTATATCCCATTTGTTTGAAGTGCTCCAGAACTTTTGGAAGCACATAACTCATATTTCTGTTTGCCTTTACGCTATCGTGAAACACTACGATGCTTCCATCTTTTGCTTTTGAAGTTACATATTCCAAACACTGTTCTTTGGAAATGTCCTTGTCCCAATCATAAGAAATCA
This sequence comes from Mangrovimonas sp. DI 80, assembly GCF_001975575.1. Classification (NCBI taxonomy): domain Bacteria; kingdom Pseudomonadati; phylum Bacteroidota; class Flavobacteriia; order Flavobacteriales; family Flavobacteriaceae; genus Mangrovimonas; species Mangrovimonas sp. DI 80. The sequence goes on from NZ_MSDT01000002.1 coordinate 1,299,602, forward strand.
CGTCCCACATGATAATTTTATAATCCTGTGCAAGCAATCGTTCGGTTTGGGAAGGTTTTATTTTGCCATAAGGAGGTCTGAATAATTTAGGTGCTAAAAGAGAAGTTTTGCTTAGGCCAATTTGGTCACTTTCGGTATCTATGATCTGTTGGGCCTTTAATGTGTTTTCGAGATAGTCTTCAGTTTCGGTTTTCCAGCCTTTAAGATGGTTGAAGGTGTGGTTGCCAATACGGTGTTCTTCATCTAAAACTTTGTGGAATATCTCAGGATATTTTTTGATGTTATCCCCAATGCAGAAGAAGGTGGCTTTGGCATCAAATTGTTTGAGAATGTCCAAAGTCCATTCAGTAATTTCTGGGGTAGGACCATCGTCAAAGGTGAGGTAAATCGTTTTTTCGCCGGAAGGCATGTCCCAAACATAGTTTGGGAACATTCGCTTCACTACTTCCGGTGTTTTGATGGGTGCAACTTTCATGATAGGGTGTCTTTAAAAAGCAATCCCAAGAGGCATGATTTGTTAGCCTTATTCTTCCAGTTTCAACATGCTGTCGATGGTGTCCACAGCAATATCTTCATCTTCAATCAAGGATTCTACAGCAGGTTCTTCATCTGTAAAGTGCCCAAAAAGTTTCAAATAATTGTTAAATTTTTGGGTTTCTTCCATCGCAAAATCTTTGTCGTTATAGATTACCAAGATGTCTACCAAACTTCTGTACCGTTCAATATCCGTAACAATTTCATCCAAATAACGCGTTTGGTTTTCTATACTCAAGCCACTGTAGTAAGTAAGTTTCTCTTGGTATTTTTGAGAAACCTCCTTGTAGAGTTTACGACCCTTTTCTTTTTGTCCCATTTCATAGTAGGCGCTAATGTAGGGTTCCAATAAGGTGTAATATCCGTAAATGTCTACTGGCATTTTTTCCATGGCCAAATCGGCAACTTTTTCGGCGCGCTGGTAGTCTTCCTCATTAATCAACTGTTCGATAAGTCTGGCAAGGTTTCCGCGGTAAGTAATTCCGTTTTTACGGGTTTCTACATCGTGGTAAATATCGGTCCCACTGTTACCCCAATCCCAAGACATTACTTTGTCGTACATCAAATCGCTATCTACGCGGCCCATGTCAAATGGATTTGCTCTGTCTACAGGAGTTTTTATAGGAACCAATTTATAACATAGACCATCCAATTGCAGGTAATCTTTCATCCAGATATAATCTTCGTCTCCAAAAGCTCCACCCGTGAAATAGATTGGTCGTTCCCAATTGTTATTGGCAATAATATCCAACATCATCAACCTGTTTTTATAGATGGCTCCAGAAGTGATGCGCACATCTATATAAGGCACAATCTTGTCGGCATCTTTTTCCTTAACAATGCCATTTTTCAAAACAGCTTCCTTATCAACAGGAATTCTGATATTCTCCGTAGGGAAGTAGTTTGAATTCAATAAGTTTTCAGGGTAATAACTTGGATCTTCACCATCTTGCTGTAACCTATACTTAAATTTAGCTTTAGGACTGTCGCTAGTGATAAAGTTCAAAAAGTCTTTAATTGACACAGTATCGTCAGAAATTCTTCTTTTTATAATAACATCTCTGGTACCATATTTATACTTGTCGTGTGTAAGTTGAGAAGGGATTGGATCACTCTCATAAGCCTTTCGTTTCATTTGGTCGATATACCAATCTGTTTGGAATAAACTGGTGTTCACTACTCGCACATCGGTGCGGATGCCTTCAATTTCCTGGGCATACCAAAGTGGGAAACTATCATTATCTCCAATGGTGAACAAAATAGCATTAGGCGCACAAGATTCTAAATATTGCGCTGCCATGGCCTGTGCAGTACGTTTGTTGGATCTGTCGTGGTCATCCCAGTTGTTGGCAGCAAGAATAGCTGGAACCAATACTAGACACACAGTGGTAATTACAGGTGCCAAGAACTTTGATTTGGTGAAGTTTTTCAATAGATCATAAAGTGCGTACACTCCAAATCCTATCCAAAGGGCAAAAACGTAGAAAGATCCTACCACCGAATAATCACGTTCTCTAGGTTCAAAAGGTCTTACATTGGTATAGAACTGAATGGCCAAACCTGTAAACAGGAAGAATACCAACATGGTCCAGAAGGTTTTCTTGTCTTTGTTCAACAGAAACATAAAGCCAATGAGTCCTAATATAAATGGTAGGAAGTAATAGGTGTTACGTCCTTTATTGTTCAATATATCGCTAGGAAGGTTGTCTTGGGACATGCCTAAATGTAGTTCGTCAATAAAGTTAATACCACTGATCCAATTTCCGTGGAGGTCATCAAATTTCCCTTGGATATCATCTTGCTTCCCTACAAAGTTCCACATAAAATAACGCCAGTACATATAACCAAGTTGGTATTCCAACATATAGCTGATGTTTTTTCCCAAGGAAGGCTTTTCGATATCCAAGAATTGTTGTCCATACTGTTTTAGGAAATTGTGATAGCCTTCATAATCGATACGGCCTTCGGCAACACGTTTTCTAAAATCATTCACCAAGGCACGTACCTCATTTTCCATTTGGTACTCTGGTTTGATCTTGAAGTCCAAGAGGCCTGTAAAGCGCATGTAGTTTTCGGCATGCTCTGTACTCCACATTCTAGGTAATAAAGCGGCCTGTGTGGAGTTGTAATTCTGTTTGGCGTTCTTATAATTGTTTACAACAACATATTTGCCTTTTTCAAGGTCCTTTTCATATTTTGGCTTGTCGTCAACAAAAGGTTGGTTTTCGTCATACCCCGTATACTGGTCTGTAAACAAGGGTCCATAGAAAAGGTGAGTTTCGGGATATTGCTCAAGGTTATAATAGGCCAAAAGCTCTCGGGCACTGGAAGGGTTGTTCTCATTAATAATGGTATTGGCATTGGCTCTAATAGGAAGCATCAACCAAGATGAAAATCCTATAATTATAAAGGTAAGGCATAGGATGCCAGTGTTTAAATGCTTATAGCCTTTGTCACGGGTATATTTCAGTCCAAAATAAATCAAGGCAATCAACACAATACCCGCAATAATAGATCCTGAATTAAATGGTAATCCAACAGTATTTACAAAAAATAACTCTGAGGCACTGAAGGCTCTCATGATATTTGGAGCCAATAATTTAAAGATGAACAATAAAATGGCAATAGCAACGGCATTGGCAATGATAAAATTCTTAACTGTTACAGTTTTGTAGTTCTTAAAGAAGTAGATCAAACCAATGGCAGGAATGGTCAATAACCCCATAAAGTGAACCCCAAAGGAAAGCCCAATGATAAAGGCAATTAAAATGAGCCAACGGTTTCCTCTAGGAGTATGCATATCCTGTTCCCAGCGTAATCCCAACCAAAACATTATTGACATGATAAGGGTAGCCATGGCATAAACCTCTGTTTCAACAGCATTGAACCAAAACGAATCTGTAAAGGTAAAAGCAAGGCTTCCTACCAAACCACTCCCCAAAATAGCCATTGCAGCCTGTTGGGTCATGCCTTCTTCATCTTCTTTTACCAATTTCTTCAATAATAAGGTAATGGTCCAAAACATGAATAAAATAGTGAATGCACTGGAAACGGCACTCATCATATTTAGCATCATTCCTACCTGTGAAGGTTCTAATGCAAATAAGGAGAAGAACGCTCCTAGCATTTGGAACAATGGCGCTCCAGGTGGGTGTCCAACCTGCAGTTTTGAAGAAGTTAAAATGTATTCTCCAGCATCCCAAAAGCTTACGGTGGGTTCAATGGTTAAAGCGTAAGTGATAAGAGCTATTGTAAAAGCGATCCATCCCAGGATGGTATTCCATTTCTTGAAGTTGAAATGTGTCATAAGATGTTGTCTATTGTTGCGGACGAATTTAGTAATAAATATGATAAACACTATGGCTTTTAGGTAAACCTTAGGTTGATTGAAAATTTTTTTAAAAAAACTTTTGCGCATGTCAAAGATTGTATTAAATTTGCACTCGCAAAACAAAGCGATGGCCTATGGTGTAACTGGCAACACGTCTGGTTTTGGTCCAGAAGAGTCTAGGTTCGAGCCCTAGTAGGCCAACAAAAGCCTCCCGATTTAGGGAGGCTTTTTTGTTTCATGGTGTTTTGTGATTTGTTTTCCGGTTTCATTGCATTGAAGTATTCTTTCTAAGGAAAATAATGTTGCTACTCCCTTGTGTCCATTTTCTGTTTTTAACATCTTTGGAGGTTTTAATTTCTACTTATGATAAAGACATTTGTATTTCTATGTTCATTTTTGGTATTATTTTTTTCCTGTTCAAATGATGACTTGGATAATGTAGTTGGCAGTTGGAAAGCAGTCGAGAGATATTACGATGGTCACTTGGTGCCTCTGGCCTGTGTTGAGCACAAATATTTAAAGGTTGAAGAAGACGGTGTTTATAGTTGGAAATTTAAAGATGCTGCTGCAACGCCGGAAAGTTGTTATTCGGATCCGGACTATAAGTCATTGTGGAAGAAAAATGGTAATGGCTATGAATTTTATACTAATCCGGGCAATTATTTATTAGGTATAGGGACTGTTGTGAATGAAGAATTGATTGTTGATTATCCTTCCATTGATATCAAAATAGTTTTCACTCATTATTAAAAGATGTTTCTTCATTCGGAATAATGGTGGGTGAATAGAAGTTTTTCCTGTTTCGGTGTATCGTTTATATATAAGGTGAGGGGTATTTTGTGTTCTTTGTATACATTATATATAGTATGTATTCAAAAGGGGCTACAAGGAAACGTGAACACGTCACTTCCTATAAGCTATAAAATAATTGCGCACCCAAGCGCTTCAATTCCAGTCCTCTAAATTCATTTTTTCAAAATATTTCCCGAAAACCCAAAAAAAGGCTTGCAGATATCCAAAAAGGAGGTATATTTGCAGC